>JANSXP010000071.1 GCA_024742875.1 Planctomycetaceae bacterium
GGGCTGGTTCATCGCATATCGCCCCTGGGCTGTGATTTGTACCTGCTCTCCGGCCTGCATCTGCAGACCCGTGGACGTCCAGCCGGCATCGGGGCGAATCGTCAAACTGCGCGATTTCTCGGAGTTTAGCGTCCAGCGGTCCGCAGGGATTCTGGAGAACTCTCGTTCAGATCGAAAACCGGATTCGAGCGATTCCACAAACAACAGCCAGTCCACAGCCAATGTTGATTTATGCTGCTGCAGAAAACTGCGGGCCGTCTGCAGAAAAGGAGCACGCTGCTGCCGCGTTCGAAACTCTGCGAAGTCTTCAGCGTACTGGGGGTGATTTTGAAGCATCCAGCACACGGCCCACCACCAGGCGTAGTCCACATCCTGCTGTGAGTTAACGGACTCGCGCATGACCTGGTGGATCCGTGGGATTTGAGGCGGCTGGTCAGAACCGATTGACTCGGCATCGAGTCCAGCGACGCGCTGTAGTTCGGAGACCCGCCCCCAGCCTTCGAACCCTTCGTAACTGCCTGGCATCACTGCGAAAGTGACGCTTCCGTCAACTTCCAGTCGATGCGTGGCGAAGTATTCGGCCATACCTTCAATGTACCACAGCGGAGGAATGTCCGTCATGCCCGACTCGCACGTCATGAAACAGTGAGTGAACTCATGCAGCAACAGATGGCGGCGATAGTAGGCGGTGTCGGGGTTGTTCATCCAGAATCGATAGTTCACGTGTCGCCCGTGGCGAAATGTCAGTGCCGCCCCAGGCATCAGACCGATGGATGCAAAACGTGACGCATCCCCAATGAGGTGGCCGGTGACCTGGAATTCGGAGCTGTCAGCCGCCGGCGGCAGCGGCCCCAGATCACGTTCCAGTTTGTCAAACAGACGATCCGCCAACTGACACAGGCCCGCCGTTTCCTGTGGGGGCAGGTCGGTCAGCAATATCAGACGCCGACCGCGCTCCACACGAATTCCAGCTGCCTGCAGCCTTTGTTCGTTGATATCCGGACGATCATCGGGCAGTCGCCGCCGCGGGCCGGTCACGGTTTCTGCGATTTGTGGCTGTGACTTTGCGTGGGCAGGTGCTGTTGCCCGCTGTGGTTCTGTGCGTGTGTTGGCCTCGCTGTGCGCTGGCGGCTGTGGGACATCTTCCGAGGCATCTGCCGTGTCCGATGCGACCACGATGACCTCTTCGTCGACTGGGGTAGATGCAGCGGGCCGTCGTGATTCACTACATCCGATCAAAGCCAGCATTGAGACGATCAGCGTCAGCAGAACTGCCGCCGGCCGTCGCTGGAGGTGTTCGAGGTGACGCACCGGGGGCCGGAGGCTCTCCTGGCACTTTACTTTCTGGTCTGTCGGAACATCCATGGAATCAGACCGTCGTTGTCGGTGTAGCTGGGAGTCCACGAATTGTGACCCACTCCGGGAAGTTCCACGTAAACCGGATTTCCACCGGCTTGTTTCAACGCTGCAACTGCCAGTCGACTGCGCTCAGTTGGTACAACGCGATCGGCAGATCCATGGGCCACCCAGACGGGCATGTTCTTCAGGGCTGCGACGGCGTCGTTGTCAGCGCCACCGCAGATGGGCGCAACGGCAGCAAACAACTCCGGGTGCCGGCAGCCCAAATCCCAACTGCCGTATCCGCCCATTGAGAGCCCTGTCAGGTACACCCGGTCAGGATCGATCGGGTAGTCATTGAGTGTCTGCTTGAGGATCTGCAAAGCGACCTGCATCTGATCTCCGGGCGACGGGGGAGATTTGTGGGTCCTGGCGGCACTCCAGTCGACCTCCACCCACTTGCGTCCCGTGCGACATTGCGGAGTCAGCACAAAACAGGGATAGCGTTCGCGATACTGTGGCTGTGCCATCAGCACGGGAAAATGAGTCAGTTGACGTTTGTTGTCACTGCCCCGCTCTCCAGCGCCGTGCAGAAACAGTATCAAGGGATACTTCTTTCCCTCTGTGATGCTGGACGGACTCATCAGTCGATAGTCAAATCGCTCGTCCGTGTAATCGCCGCCCGTGTGGCTGACGTGCAGGGCTTCATAGACATTCTCCGGGTCCACTGTGGCTGCAGCTTTGTCTGTTTTTCCCGTGACGTGGTCCCGCCACAGCCAGCGCAGGGAGTCTGGGAGTATTGCGCCGCCGTGCTTTTGACTGTGCGTCCCCTGCCCGGCCACAAACAGATAATCGTAGTTCATGAACGCCAGGGCTTTGTCCATCTGCAGATTAGACAGCCACCAGTTGCCATGCTCATTGTCCAGATCGTTGGAGCCGTCCTGCAGATAAACGCGGATTGGTTTTGGCTCTGTCTTGCGAATCAGCGCCGGATAAACGTGGCCACCCCGGATGTTGGTGTAGCTGCCGATGTGGCTGAGCACTTTGCCAAACCACTCAGGATGTTCCCAGGCAACCGTGAAAGCGCAGATGCCACCCGACGAGGCGCCGCAGATCGCGCGGTCGGCCGGGTCATCAGAGATGTTCAGTGCGAACTGTTCAATCACATGTGGCATCAGTTCCCGCTGAATGAAGCGGGCGTATTGATCACTCAGCGTGTCGTATTCGAAACTGCGGTTGCTGGCCCGCCATCGATTTTTCGGCTGTTCACTGCCTTTGTGGCCGGGATTCACAAAAACGCAGATCGTCACCGGCAGTTCACCGCTGTGGATCAGGTTGTCGAAGACAACCGGGACACGCAGTTGTCCTGTGGGGCTGGCATAGGCGTGGCCATCCTGAAACACCATCAGGCAGGCGGGCTGTGTGCCATCGTACTGTGCGGGAATATACACCTGGTATTCGCGGGTTGTGCCCGCAAAGATGGTGCTTTCCCAGACATGCTTCGTCAGGCGACCCCGTGGAACACCGTCGGTTTGCTGCGAGAGTGGTCCCAGGGAATAGACGGCATCCGGGTCTTCATCCGCAACTGCAGATGACAACATCAGGACTGTCACAAACGCGAGCAACTTCATAATCGACCGGCCGGCTAAAGAAGGATAACGGCGGCAGCTTAGTTGTCTGCCCTGGCCTTCTTTTTTAGCTCAGCCAGAACGGACTGTACAGCGTGGGCGGGGATCGCGTAGCTGACGATGCGTGCGGACCGCGAAATGTTCAGGCCAATGGCTTTGCCCGAGATGTCAAAGACAGGGCCGCCGCACTGGTTGGGAAACAGGTCAGTGTCGTGCTGAATGACTTCCGGAAAACCGGAGTTGTGAGCGCTGGCGTACTTGCCAAGGTTTTCTGTTTCCCGATAGCGATCCAGCATCACGTCGCTGCTGTCGGATACGAAACGAGGTGTCAGGATGGTCTCCACCGTGCGAACCGTGTTGCCCCGGCGATAGCGAATGGTGACTTCGCCATTGGGGGGAATTCGCCCCACAGTGACGATCATCTGCTGCACGCTGCGAATTGTGACATCGTTAATCGTCAGGATGATGTCGTCTCTGAGCAGGCCCGCTCGCTCTGCGGCTCCGGTTGGCAGGACTGTCTGCACGGCCACGTTTTCGCCTTCCTGACGCAATTCGACCCCCAAAAAGCCGCGCTGGGAGGTGGGCAGCTTGCGATTGGCCACGCTGACAACGCCTGGCAAAATCGGCGTGCCGCGCGAATCCGTGGTCACAAGGATTGTGCCGACCGGCGGTGGAGGCTCGGTTGACCATTCCACAGGCGTCAGACCTTTGGCTTTGACCTTCAGCAGCATCAGATCGAAGGAGCGGTCTGTCGCAATTTCCTCGATCTTCAATCGTCGCCCATCCGGCATGACGCAGTCCGGGTCGATCGTGTTTTCCAGTTCGCTGGCTTTGGTCAGGATGTAGCCATCCGATGATACAATGGTCCCCAGCGCAAGGGTCTCTCCGAACGCACGCAGTTGCACCACGCTGTCACCTGATCCAGCCACGACAGAATCGAAGTTCTGCATCTCGGAGGAACTGCGTTTCTCATAGTTGCCCACTTTTCGCAGTGCTGTGAGGCGGTTTCGCATTTCTCGAAACTGCTCTCGATTGCGCGGAAGTGTTTCTCGTACATTGTCCAGTTCTTCCTCTGTTGGAATCTGTCCGGTGGTGACTGTCGTTGTGCGGTCGCGACCGGCGCGAATGTAGCTGACTTCGACAGCCTGCTCGGCGTCCAGTTCGCTCAGCAGCGTGCTCAGGCCCAAACCGTCGGCAAATCGCTGACCGTTAATGGCATTCAGCCGGTCGCCCGGTCGCAGGCCGGCTCGCCATGCCGGCGTACCCTGCCCAACGAAATCCACTTCGGGCTCAAAGCTGCTCCAGCGAATGCCAACGCCAAAGAACTGGCTGCTGACCAGTTCGTTATCGCGGGATCGCAATTCTCCCCAGGACTCCCCGCTTTCCATGCGATCGCCATCCCGTCGGAAGACGTCGATCGCAACATGACGGTTCTCCACAATCACCTCAGTGATCATGCTGTGGATGCCGATGAGTTTGCCGGACAGGTCAAACAGTGGTCCGCCGGAATCTCCCAGCACGATCGCGCAGTCAGAGACGACCGTCCGATAGCCCACAGACAGGATACGCCCCAGACGCAGCGGAGCCGGGCGTTTCATACTGAAACCACCCGGGTGACCCAGTGCAAAACACCATTCGCCCCGTTCGAGGTTTTTCGATTCCCCCAGTTCCACGAATGGAAACTTGCCGTCGTTTTCACGGTAGGGACGCGTGATCTTCAGCATGGCAGCGTCCGCCGTACGGTTCATCCCCAGCACCCGGGCGGGGTAGATACTGCCGTCCGGAAAGACCACGCGAATCTGTGGGCGTCGTCTGCGACCAGACTCCACAACGTGGCTGGCGGTGAGCACCAGTCCGTCTTCGGAAACCACGACTCCGCTACCCGCTCCGTAGCCATCGTTTACGCTGACGAGCGCAGGGATGACTTTCTTCATGGAAGCTTTGAGTGCGGCCTGTCGGAACTCCAGAGTCGCCTGATCCGCCTGAAGCGCGGGAATCAGCAGAAACAAACAGATGGGAAGTTTCAAAAGATGTTTCATAGTTCACCAGACTTGTTCTACGACGACACTCCACTCGCCCGTCAAAATTTTACGACGCCAATGGGCAGATTTTCCAGCGGTCAAAGAAAGGAAACGTTCTTTCCACCACAACATAACGCGGCGAAATGGAGTTTTCGCAACAACCCGATGGCGTGACGAATGCCGAGCGGAAAACAAACCAGACGTTTGCCTGCGGATGACTGATTCTGGCTTGTTATAGCCGGCAACAACTGATTGACTCCTGGGATAACACCGGAATTCCCCGCGAGGCGTCGCAGCAAAATGCTGATTGTGAAGACACGATGGAAATGCATACCGTCAGTCGGCGGCTTTGTAAGAATTTTGTTTCTGGCGATTTTCTGCTTGCCTGACACTTCCCCGGCGCAGCTGAAATCGGGCAGTAGTAAACCGAAATCGCAATCATCCGCACCGCAGGTTTCCAGCGTTCCGGAACTGGCCGAAAGAATCAAGCAGTCACTCGTTTCTGTGAAAGTGGTTGGTCGTGACGGCAGGGATGCTTCCTTCGCCACAGGGTTTGTTATTTCTGAAGACGGATTGATCGCGACCGCCTTCCATTCGATTGCCAAGGGGTACGGCGTGGCTGTGATCGGACCTGCTGATCAACAGTTGCGTGTGACCGAGATCTACGCGCGCCTGCCGGCTGCTGATCTGGTCGTGCTAAAGGTGGACGCGGACAGTCTGTCACCTCTTACCTTTCGTGATGCCCGACCACCTGATGGTCTGGATGTCGTTGCGGTGGGACATCCTCGTGGTAAACGCAACAGCGTGGTTCGCGGCGTGCTGTCACGTCGGGAGACCATTGATGATCTGGAAATGCTGCAGCTGTCGCTGCCCGTTGAACGTGGCAGCAGCGGTGAACCCGTGGTTGACCGGGAAGGGCGTGTGATCGGCGTCGTGACGCTCAAGTCATCTGTGCAGGAAAACACAGGTTATGCAGTGCCGGTTAAGCATCTGCGACGAATGCTGGCCGATCCGGTGCCCATTCCCATCGATCGCTGGGAGACGATCGGGCGTCTGGATGCAGCGCGATGGCAGGTGAAGTGGGACGCCAACTGGCGGCGGAGGGGGACTGGTGTGGCCGTGGATGGATACGGCAAGTCATTCGGTGGACGGTCTCTCTGTCTGTGGCAGCCGAAAGTCCCGGAACAAAAGTTCGAACTGCAGGTCGATCTCCGGCTGGAAAACGAAGACGGGGCGGCCGGACTGATCTTCTGCAGTGACGGTGGCGATCGGCACTTCGGCTTTTATCCCAGCGCGGGGCGAATGCGGGTGACCCGTTTTAGCGGGCCGACGGTCAACTCATGGACCATTCTTAAGAACGACCCCCAGCGTGCCTGGCAACCGGGAGAATGGAACACACTCAAGGTTCGTGGCGACGGGGCGAAATTCACCTTTTGGCTCAATGGTGAGCAGATCTATCAGGTGGTCGATGATCGCCTCGCTGGTGGTCAGGTGGGGCTGGCCGCGTTTCGAGGAACGCAGGCGCAGTTTCGCCGCTTTCAGGTCGCATCCTCAATCCCCGATCTCCTGCCGGACGCCACCACACAGCAGGCGATCACGGACATTCTCGGCGGTGTGCGCAGCGAACGACCGGCGGGGCAGAAGCTGGTCGATCGGCTGCGACCTTATCAGCGGTTTGCTGCCCGATCACTGGAACACAGGGCCCGCGACCTTGAGCGTCAGGCCGAACAGATCCGACGTCTGGCTGCGGACGTTCATGCTGATCAGGTTCAGCAGCAGTTGCTGGAGACGCTCAATCCGACAGGCGATGAACGGTCCTCGCCAAATCTGCTGCAGGCGGCGCTGCTGGTGGCCAGGCTCGACAACCCGGACGTGGATGTTCAGGCCTATGAGGAGAAAGTGGACGCCATCGCAGGACAGATTCGAGCGACACTGCCGCCAGACGCCGATCGGCAGCGGCGTGTCGACGCTCTGGATGAAATGATGTTCCGACAACTGGGCTATCGGGGCAGTCGCTTTGAATACTACTCCCAGGCCAACTCCTATCTCAATCAGGTGATCGATGACCGAGAAGGGCTGCCGATCGCTCTGTGCGTGCTTTACATAGAACTGGGCAGGCGACTGGATGTGCCAATGGAAGGACTCGGGCTACCAGGGCATTTTGTTGTCCGTATTCCCGGCGAAGGTGAGACGACCGCGACGTTTGTGGATGTCTTTCACCAGGGGAAACGGATGTCGCGAGACGACATAGAGACTCTCATCGCAGACCGGGCTCGGATGTCACCCACGTATTTTGAGGCTCAGTCGGCGGCCCGGATTGTGGAACGGATGCTCCGCAATCTTCTGGGACTTGCTGAGGAGAACCAGGCGGATGATGACATCTTCCGTTATGTGGAGACTCTCGCCGCTCTCAACTCTTCTGAGCCGGAGTACCGAGCCAAACGCATGATGATCCGCGCTCAGACCGATCGTCTGAGTGAAGCAATTGATGACGTGAACTGGTTTATCGGCAACGAAGCATTTGGCGCGGATCTCGATCAGTTCTATGAACTGCGGGCGGAATTCGAACGCCGACGCGATCTGCAGAATCGCTGAGTGGCCGTCAGATTGTGAGACTGCCCACGTGGCCGCCGTAGAACACGGCCGCCGTTGAGCGGGGCCGCCGTTGAGCGGGGCCGGTCGGCGATACTGTGGCAACGTCAGGAAACGGGGACGCCAGCAAGTGCCCCGCACACCTGACCACTTCTATCCGCTGACCGTGTCTGCAGCCGACTGTCGCCTATTCTGTCAGGCTGACCGGCTGAAACGAGGCCGGCTGAATCTTGCCCGGTTTGCTGGCGGCGGCCTGCTTTTCCTGAGCGGCCAGAGCCGCCTTTGTCTGCCAGCGTTCGAGGCCGGCCTGCAGGAATTTGGGGAACTCTTCGCCCGTCTTGTCCAGCCCTTTGTACATCGCGAGAACCTCGCCGTCCGGCGTGGCAATCACGTAGGCGGGAATTGTCACGTCACCGAACCAGTCCGTCTGCAGCGACTTGTTTCGGCTCAGCAGTCGCGTGTAATCGGTCGACGCTTTGCTCACGCCGGGGATGATGTCCACGTACAGTTGCACACGTACCAAATCTTCGAGCGCCAGATGCACGTCAGAGCGCGTCAGCACATCTCGCTCCATCAGCCGACAATTGATGCAGTTGACGCCTGTGAAGTCCAGGAACATGGGCTTGTTGGACGTGACGGCCACCTCAGTGGCAGCGTCATAATCCAGCGAGTACTCGAGGCCGTCGTGATTGATGAACAGGCCTTCTGTTTCCAGTTGTGGCGGCGCGAAGGCAACAATCTGTTTCCAGAGGACACCTTCCGGAGCTTTGGGGCTGAACAGACCCACGGCGATGTAGGCCGCCAGACCAACAAAGCCCAGTGAGAACATACAGCGCAACGGGCCGATGGAATCCGTCGGCGAATCATGGGGCATGCGGAACATGCCCAGCAGATACAGGCCCGTCAGGGTGGCAATGGCAATCCAGCCGCCCATGACCAGGTGATAATCCAGGAACCGTGGCAGGCCATCCGGGCTGAAGCCGGTGTCTGCCACGCTCAGAAACTTCACCACGATGGCCAGCTCGATCAGACCCATCGTGACTTTGACCGTATTCATCCAGCCGCCACTTTTGGGCAGCTTCTTGAGCAGGCTGGGGAACATCGCCAGAAAGAAGAAGGGCGAGGCAAACGCCGAGGAGAATGCGATCATACCGATGATCGGCATCGTGAAGTCGCCCTGAGCGGCCCACACGAGCAGCTGACCGACAAATGCGAACGTGCAGGTGAATGAAACCAGCGTGAACGTGAGCGCCATAAACAAAACGCCAACCACGCCGCCTGCTTCCTGCTTCTTGGAGGACCATGTCAGCATCCACGACGGAATCCGCAGCTCAAACATGCCCATCAGCATCAGGCCAAAGACCGTGAAGATGGCGGCAAACGCCAGATTCAGCCAGCGGTTGTTGGCGAATGTATTCAGTGATGTGGGGCCGAAAATGGCCGCTCCCACGACTCCCAGCAGCGTAAAGGCGCCAACAATTCCCAGGCAGTAGATGATGGCCAGCCGCATGACGCCGCCCGGCTTTTCTTCTCCCTGCTTCATGAAGAAGCTGATCGTCACAGGGATCATGGGGAAGACGCAGGGCGTCAGCAGGGCAATAAAACCGTAGCCGATGGCAGCCACGATGAACGGCAGCAGGGCTGTGTCGCTGGAACCTTCCGAAAACGTGGCGTCGGTCTCACCGGAGCCCTGAGCAATGGCTGTGGCTGGCGAGCCGCGCAGAGCCAGCTGGAAGTCCACAGAGGTTGGAGACAAACACCCGCGATCGGTGCAGATTTGGAATTCGATCGTACCGGCCAGTCCAACGTTGTCACCACTGCCCGCTACCTCACTGACCATAAGCTGGCGCTGCCAGGTGACAGTGTCGTGAAAGTACTCCAGTAGATCACCGGCGAGCATTTTCGATTCCGGTTTGCGGTCAGCAGTGAATGCGCGATTGACCACTTCGATGCCTACCAGATCGGTGACATTGATGTTGGTGGGAGTGCCGCCCAGGACATCCTCGCTTAGCGTGGTGGAGTAGATGTGATAGGGCTCAACCAGAACGGCTTTGACAGTCAGGTCGACATACTCGCCAGGCTGAGCTGTGGTTGGTGACAGGCTGACTTCAAATTTCACAGGCGGCGTGTCCATGCCGGGAAATTCGGGCACGATGATGGCTGAGGGGCCGATTGCAGTCAGAGAACCTCTGTTCGCATCGGCTGCGGCATCGTTGGAGTCGGTTGCTGTGGGGGCGCCACCAGCTGCCTGATAGCCAGTAGGAATCACGGACTCGATCAGTCTGGGAGGATCCAGAGGAATGCAAACCCCTTCGTCATCGTTGCAGTACTGTCCGGACAATTCGGCGGCGATGGATCCGCCCGCCGCAATGGCGGGGTTAGTGATTTTCAGACGCTGCTTCCACACCACCGAGTCGTAAAATTTCTCCATGGTGCCGAACGGATCCTTCACCGTTTTGAAGACCTTGTTGGCCTTCATCTTCCCAACAGCCGTGACGCCCTGGCTGACAATTTTCAGCGATGAAGGAATGCCGGCCTCAGTGGTCTGCGAGTAGATGTAGTTGTGCGGTGGCAGCGTGACTTCGATTCGGAGGTCCACCTCGCCCGGAGCGACAGGGATGATCTCGCCCGTGACTTCGATATCACCGGCAGGGGCTCCGCCAAAACTGCCAAACAGCAGCGGCTCGTCCTGCGCGAAGGCCGGCGTGATGAGCAGAGTGCACAAAATGGCTTGTCGAAGTGTTTTGATCATCACGATTTCTCACGATAGGCGGCGAACGCAGCGGAGGCGACGTCGTCTGTTTCTGAGGCAACAGGCGGGAGCGAAGGAGGGTGCAACCGGGTGTAACTTATGTATTCAATCGGTCTTATGACATTATGGCGACGCAGTTCCTTACATGGAATCCTAACACGCGGATTTCCTGCTTCCCCAGGTTGCCGCACCTTACGACTGACGATCTGCTTTCTGCAGGATTCGCCACGGTTTTTGGCTGGGAATGGCAGAACCTGCCGGAGCCGGCGAAGAAACGATCACCCGGACCGAACCCACGATCGTAGCAGTCAGGAAGTCTGGGAAATCGCCTCTGGACGATGCACCAGCTGTCGAACGGCGGATGTCGGGCGGCCGAGGCTCAGTCGTCCGCGTCATGAATGGCCTCCAAAGCCAGCATCGCGGCCTTCTGTTCGGCCTCTTTTTTGGCCTTGCCCCAGGCGGAGTCAAACTGCCGCTCGCCAATCTGCACGGCCACATTGAACTCTCGGGCGTGGTCCGGTCCTCGCTGATCAAGCACGACGTAAACCGGCGTGCTGCGACCGTCCCGCTGCGTCTCTTCCTGCAGCATGCTCTTGTAGTTTTCTGTGTCCAGCTCGCCGCAGTTCTCCAGTTCGGACTGGAAAGCCTCCAGAATGAATTGCCGGGCCGGCACGTATCCTCCATCCAGATAGATCGCGGCAATGATGGACTCAATGACGGCCGCCTTCAGTGAGCTGGGAATATCCTGCAGCCCCTTGCCCACGAGAATCAGCTTTTCCAACTGCATCCGTTCGCCAACATCCGCACAGACTGCGCGGCTGACCAGGAAGGATTTCTGCTGCGTCAGCTGCCCTTCCCGTTTTTCCGGGAAACGCTCGTAGAGGTATTCGCAAATCACCATGCCCAATACCGCGTCGCCCAAAAACTCCATGCGCTCATTGCTGTCCAGTCGCGTGGAGGCGCTGGAACTGTGGGTCAGGCCTCGAAGCAGAATCTGTGGATTCTTGAACCGGTAACCAATGAGCGATTCGCATTGCTCGATCCGCGACTGGTGAGTTTCCGGAATGGCGGAGTTTGTGATTTCTGTCACAGCAAGTGGGTGTTTTCGGGCAGTTGGCGAGAATCCTCCCACGCGGACCAGTGCGGCCGCGTACAGGCCCTGAGAATTCTAGATGGTCAGTGAGGGGGAAGGAACAACGAGCTCTCACTTCCAAACGGAGTTTCTGACTTTGCCGAATCATAGTGCCGTCAGATTTTTTTTCGGAACAAAGACTCGTGCGGCAACTTCGGGTTGACAGCGATTCTGTTCGCGACGGGGCTGGCTCGAACGGAACCTTCCATTTCCCATCCATCAGGAGACTTCAACATGAAACGCATATCCATTCAGGTGGCCACCTGCTGCCTTGCTGTGACGATTGCCGGAATCGGCGTCCTGCTGCAGTCAGGAACGGGAACGGGACTGCTGGCGCAGGTCGCAGGACCACCGTCTCCCGCTCTGGCGAAGGCGTGGCAGCTTTCGGACGCTTTTCGCACAGTGAGCCGAAACGTTCTCCCCGCCGTGGTTTCGATTCAGACTCGGGGACGCGTCGTAAAAACGATGTCGCCAGGCGGCGCTGATCTGGATCCATTCCTGCGCGGGCTGCTGGGGGATTCTGGTTTCGGCGATCTCAGAGAACAGCGCCCACGCGAATATCGAGCGCCGTCCGGTCAGGGCTCCGGTTTCATCACGTCTGCCGACGGTGTGGTGCTGACCAATGCGCACGTCGTGGCGGATGCCGAGCAGGTGATTGTTCGTTTGGCGGATGGGCGAGAGTTCTCCGCCGAAAAACTGGGCGTCGATGAGCGCGCTGATATTGCCGTGCTCAGGATTGACGTACAGGAGCGGCTGCCATTTTTGCCGCTGGGCAATGATGACGACATGGACATTGGTGACTGGGTGCTGGCATTCGGCAGTCCATTTGGCCTGCATCGGTCGGTCACGCAGGGAATCATCAGTGCCAAAGGCCGAGGGCTGGACGGTGACGACAAGGAATTTCTGCAGACAGATGCAGCCATCAACCCCGGCAACAGCGGCGGTCCACTGGTGAATCTTCGTGGTGAAGTCATCGGTATCAACACGGCCATTTCCACACGCAGTGGTGGCTACGACGGTGTGAGTCTGGCGATCCCCGTCAATCTTGTGAAGTGGGTGGCCCAGCAACTGGAAAACGAAGGCGTTGTGCGTCGCGCCTATGTGGGCATTCAAATGCAGGAAATCAATGCCGCCCTCGCTCAGCAGTTGAATCTGCGAGTGCCCGAAGGTGTGGTTGTCACGGATGTCGTTCCCGATTCGCCGGCCGATCGCGCAGGTTTCAATACAGGCGACGTGATTCTGGAGGTGAATGGCCGCCGGATTCGCAACCCACTCAATATGATGGGCGTTGTGGAAAGACTGACAGTGGGAGACGCGTATCGCATTCTCGTGCAGCGCGACGGACGTGAGCAGGAACTGCGAATCGTCGCTGGCGAGCGCCCAGGGGCTCGCGAGTTGGCGCGGCGTCGCTTCGAGTCTCCTTCCCGGAGCGCAACAGACGGTGCGAAGGTTCTCGAAGAACTGGAAGCGGCCGTGCAGCAACTCACTCCGTCGATTGCCGAACAGCTTGGGCTGGAAGAGACTCAGGGCGTGGTGATTACGGAAATTCGCCGCGGCGGTCGTGCGGACCGTCTTGGGCTGGAGCCTGGAATGGTCATCGCTGCTGTCGCAAATCGCCCCATTAGCGGAGTGGACGATCTGATCGAAGCGCTGGAAATTAGTCGGGAAAACGGCCGAATTCTGCTTCTTGTGAAAAAAAATACGGGACGCGCCAACGTTTCAAAGTTCATCAGCGTACCTCTAAACAGCAACTGATGTTGCGATTTCTCCAGGGAAAGAAAAAGAACCCACGGCGTTGTGTGGCGCTGTGAAAAGACTCAGGACACTGGTTTCCAGTGTCCTGTTCTTTTGCGCGCTGCCCATTTTTCTATTTATCTGCTGACAGCGACCGTTTCGGGCAGCGACGCAATGGCGGGCCACCCGTTGGCGCACTGGCCCCCAGTTGGCGCACTGGCCAGCAGTCAGCGCACTGGCCAGCAGGCCACCGACTGACTATCTTTCCGGCTGTTTGCTTTTCTGATTTCGTTCAGTGCAGGACACCGCCTTGCCGCATCAAATTCGACTGGCCGGTCCCTGGGAGTTTTCCGTTGGCGCCCATGACACGGCGATACGCTGTCAGCTTCCCTATGCTCTGCCTCGGGGGGTAACTGCAGGAGAGATGATTCGCCGTTTTCATCGTCCATCCGGTCTCAGTGCGTCCACTCGACTGGCACTTATCGTCGTGACGCCTGTTGCCCTCTCGGAAGTGATGCTCAATCGTAGCAAACTGATCGTGGATCAGACGGCATCCGAAGGTGTCGATTGGGACGGCACAGTGGCCGTCCGCAATGTGGTTCCGTGCACCAACAAACTGACCGCATTCAACGAATTGACGGTGCTTCTGTCGTCAGAGGGGTGCACTCAGGTGCTGGCCGCCAGCCTAGCGATCCACGAGACCGATGAGGCCGGAGAGCCGTAGCGCCGGGGGAACGCAGCGGCTTGCCGCCTAGTTCAGCAGGCTGGAGTAGTCGATCGGTTGGGTGCAGTCCAGTGTGGCCTGTGCGGCAGACAGCGGGTACTTCAGGCCTGAGGCGCAGTTGAACAGCACGCACGTTTCATCGGGGCTGACACGACCGGTTGCCAGTTCCTGCTTCCATGCCGCATAGGTGGCAGCGCCTTCCGGGCACATCAGGAAGCCCTCGCGGTCGGCCACTTCCGTGAGCGCCGCAGAGATGGCACTGTCTTCAACGGCTGTGGCGAAACCATTGCTTTGGCGTACGGCATCCAGAATCAGAAAATCGCCGACCGCCACAGGCACGCGAATCCCCGAGGCGATGGTGTGCGCTTTTTCCCATAACGGGGCATGTCGTTCACCAGCTTCGTAAGCTTTAACCATGGGAGCGCAGCCCGTGGACTGCACGGCCACCATGCGGGGCAGTTTACCTGTCAGCCAGCCGATTTGCTTGAGTTCATTGAACGCCTTCCACATGCCAATCAGGCCGGTACCGCCGCCGGTGGGGTAGAAGATGACGTCCGGCACCTGCCAGCCCATCTGATCCGCCAGTTCCAGCCCCATCGTTTTCTTGCCCTCAATGCGATAGGGCTCTTTCAGGGTAGAAAAGTCGAACCAGTCACACGTTGATTTGCCCTCGCCCACAATGCGTCCGCAGTCGTTAATCAGGCCGTTCACTCGCCAGACTTTCGCCCCCTGAGCGGCGATTTCACGGACGTTCACTTCCGGTGTGTCCTCCGGGCAGAACACAAACGTCTGCATGCCGGCGCGAGACGCATAGGCGGCCAGCGCGGCGCCCGCGTTGCCATTAGTGGGCATGGCGACTTTGCTGATCCCCAGCTCTTTTGCCATGGAGACCGCCAGGCACAGCCCGCGCGCTTTGAAGGAACCGGTGGGCAGTCGACCTTCGTCCTTGGTGAGCAACTGGCCGCTGCCGGTTTCGAGCTTTGACAGTCGGATCAGGGGCGTTTCGCACTCGCCCAGGCTGACGATGTTGCAGGTTTCACGAACAGGCAGAAACTCGCGATATCGCCACAGTCCACTGGGGCGAGCGGCCAGTTCTTCACGGGACAGTTCGTCAGCCAGAGCCTGCAGATCGTAGCGAACCAGCAGCGGGCGTTTGGCCCTGGAAAGCGTCTGCACGGCATCGGCTTCATACCGATCACCCTCAAGGCCGCATTCCAGGTGGGTGACATACGTCTTGCGGTCATTCAGCAGGTTGGCGGAGATGGTCATGGACGGCGGGAGCTTTCAGCACAATCGGGGGAAATCGATGGGATCAGCGGCGCGACGCGTATGACTCGCGCCGACGGGTTGCAGACAGTACACTGTAGCCGTTGATCTCGCGAACCTGGCAGCCGCCAAAAACACTTCGCAGCTTGTTTCTGTACCACTGAGGACGCTTCACTACGAAATGCATCTGTCCGCCGATGACCAGACGATTGAACCCCTTCATGATGAAGTGTTTGGCCACTGCAAAATCTGTGTGGTATGGCGGGTTGGACAGAATGTGGTCAAAGCCGGACTCACGAAAGTCACGAAAGCCGTCGCTTTGCGTCACGCTCAGATGCGGCAGTTTGTTGAGCGCCGCGTTACGTGCCGCCGTATCGACGGCCACTGCATCAACATCAGTCAGGAAGACGTTTTCTGTCCCCAGACGCTTCGCCAGCAAAATGCCCACCACGCCGCTGCCGCATCCCAGGTCCAGCACTTTGCAACCGTCCGCGATGTCGACCACCTGCAGCATCGCACGTGTGCCGGCATCCAGACCACGAGGCGAAAACAGGCTGGCTGGGCATTCCAGTGTGACCGATGTGTCTGACACGGTGACGTCGTATCGATGACGGTTCATGATCGATGACTGTTCATGACTGGGCAGGCAGGCAGGAATACAGCAGCGTGAGAGAACTAATCAGCAGGCACACATGAACCCAGCGGGCGAAGCGTTCCGTGGGCATATCCCGGGTGAGTCGCTGTCCGATGAGTGTGGCCGCCGCCAGCACAGGAATGGCAAAAGCAAAGTGCCTGAGCACGAGCAGTGTGACTGCCCCGTCAAGCGCTTTGAGAGTCACAATGACGATGCTGCCGGCAATGCAGTAAGCCTGCATCACGGACCGCAGTTGCTGAGCCGACCATTTGCGAAGCGTGCCAAAAATCACCAGGGGCGGGCCTGCAATATTGTAGGCGCCTCCCAGAATGCCGCTCAGAAAACCGAAAATCGGCGCCGGACGATTTGTCTTTAGCTCCACCACAGACGGGCGAAACAGGGACCACAGTGAAAACAGCATGACGGCCACGCCAAGAATGGCTTTTACAACCGACTCGTTGCCCAGTTTGAGCAGCTGGTGGCCAATCGGAATCCCCAGGAATCCGCAGGCGATCAGGGTGACCGCCGCCTGAAACTCCAGATGTTTCCACTCCCGCACTAAAAGAATCAGTGCCATCAGCAGGGCGCAAAGTGCCATCAGCGCGGAAGAAAACTGAGTTGTCGCCACGAGCGCCAGCAGTGGCATTGCAAACAGCGCATCGCCAAAACCCACCGCCCCGCGGACAAACCCGGCTCCGGCGATGATGACAATGATGATGAAGTTGATGTCGGACACGGATCGGATGGCTGGGCGACGCTGGAAGCACTCTGAAGTTCGCAGCCTACTGCATTGCGCGACCGATTCCCCTGCAGGCCCCACAGTGTTCGTGCAGAATCTCTCAGATGCCGGTCTGCCGTCGCAAAGAACAGAACACAGGCCGCGTTATAATGACGGGATGCCCCAGGTTTCCGTGATTCTGCCCGTCTTCAATGCCCAGTCGACAGTCCGCAGGGCCGTTTGTTCGGTGCTGCAGCAGTCGTTTACTGATCTGCAGGTGATTGCCGTCGATGACGGTTCGATCGACGGGACGCTGGAAACACTGGGCGAAATCGACGATCCCCGGCTGACTGTGATTGCGGCTGAGCACCAGGGTGTGTGTGCCGCGAGCAATCTGGCTCTGGAGCATGCGACAGGGCCCCTGGTCGCGCGGATGGACGCGGACGATATCTGTCATCCGGAAAAGATTGCCCGGCAGGTGCAGTGGTTGACGGAGACCGGATGTGACGTCGTCGGCTGTCAGGTGCGAATTGTCGACACCCAGCAGCAGCCGGTGGCGTCACTGGAGCGATACCAGCGCTGGATCAATGAAGAAACGCTGACCAGCGATCAGATTTTTGCTTTGCGATTTGTGGAACTCCCACTGGTGAATCCCACGATTCTGGCGAAGCGCTCGTATTTTGGGTCTGGCTACCAGAATTCAGATCTTCCGGAAGACTTCGACTTGTTTCTGCGAGCCGCCCACGGGGAACTGACTTTTGCAAAAGTGCCCCGCGTGCTGTTTGACTGGACTGACTCAGACACTCGGCTGACGCGCACCGACGGCCGCTACAGCGACGAGGCGTTCGATGAGTGCCGTCGTAGTCATCTGCTGGCCGGTCCTTTGGCGGACGTCACGTCGGTGGACGTCTGGGGCGCCGGCCAGACGGGCAAACGCTGGCTGCGGTGGCTGCAGGGACAGGGGATCTCTGTTCGTCAGCTTGTGGAAGTCAGCCCTCGCAAGATTGGACGCGAGATCCATGGCGTGCCCGTGATTGACTATCAGAGTCTGCCGCCAGCCGACGGCACGCTGATGCTGGCGGCTGTTGGCGCGGATCGCGCACGGCAGATGATCTGGCCATGGCTGGCCGACCGTGGCTACCACATCGGCCACGACGCTTTGTTCGTGGCGTGACCTGATCTTTGAAGACGCATCGGACGTCGGCTGTGGCCGGACGACTACAAACCGGGATCCGTTTTTTCCAGGTGCTGCCGGATTTCGGCAATTGTTGCCACGCTCTTGGTCCGCATCAGTTCGATTTCCCTCATCGTGTCCAGCAGCTGTTCATACGCAGCCGGGCCTTCTCCACGAGCGTCCTTCTGGGCAGCAACAAGGCTCAGAACGTGCAGTTGCTGATGCAGGTGCGAGTCGATGGCGGCGACAATGGGGCGCGTGTACTGCCGGATCGTCTTGGCGTGATCACGAAGAGTGTCGCGTTCTTCGTTGCGACCGGTGGCACCCAGGTCGCGCCCGCCGACCCGGACCTGTTTTTTCGCCAGTTCCTCTTCGTCAACCAGACGCCCGAGTGGAGCCTCTTCGCGACGGATGCCCTCTTTGAGGGATTTGGCTTTCTCCAGGATCAGGTGGATCTTTTTGAAGTTCGGACACTTCTCGCACCCCTGCTCGGCCGTCTTAACGGCCTGGCGGAAGTTCTTCATGTCGATGTAGAGGTTGGCCAGGTTTGCGTAGGGTTCGGGCATATCAGGCGCCAGGCGAATGGCCTCTTTATAAGCGGCGACTGACATGGAATTGGCGTTCATCGCCTTCTGTGCAATCCCCAGGTTGTAGTACGCCGGCGCACACTTCTTATCCAGCTGAATGGCTTTGCGGAGATGCTCTGTTGCGTTCCTGTATTCCTTCAGCAGATTCTCAACGGCTCCCAGGTTCACCCAGGCGGCCGATCCGCGAGGATCCATTCGCGTCAGTTTTGTGAACGCGTCGCGGGCTTCCGGAAACCGCCGCGAGCGATAAAGACACATCGCCAGCAGTTCCTGACTGTTGGTGTCTGAGGTGTTGGACTCCATGTGCTGATCAAGCAGCTGAATTGCCTGATCGACATGACCTGATTTGATTAGCTTCGTTGCCTGATCGAATGGTGTGGTCGAATCGTTCGAACTCATCAGAAAACCTCAGATTTGCTTAAGTGTCTCGCCCGGCTGATCCTTCAATTCTCTACTTCGGCAGTACCTGCCGCCAGTGCGGTTCGTTGAGAGCGAACCGCATGATTTCACGCGTTGTTGCCCCAATGTCCTGCCCCGGATGGGGGCACACCAGTCCGATGACTTTAACACCGTGCGGCTGAGGCGACGATTGATGTCACAGGGGTGGTTCAGGGCCAGATAATACTACCCAAATTAACGCCATAGCAACACAGGTAAAGTTTGCGTGGGTGTCATTCGGGGTTCAAGCACCATTTTCAGCACTGCCGAAAGATTCCGTGACGTACCGGTTTGCAGTGAAACCGTTACACAACGTAGCTGCTGAAGAAGGCGCAGGTTCTGAATGTTTAGAACTCGGCAAAGACATCTGGCCATTTTCGTGCTGACGCTGTCAGCATGTCTTCCGTCACGGGCCGGAACAGAGAACCCGCGCTTCACCCCACTCGTGCGAGCCGTGGAAAGCTGTCGCAAGTTTGTGGTCAACATCCACACAGAGAAGGACGCTGCCGAAGCGGCCGACTCCCGGTTCTTCACCCCGCGATCACGGCGTGTCAGCGGCATGGGCACCGGTATTGTGGTGGACGAACGTGGATACATTGTCACCAACTACCACGTGATCCATGAGGTCGACACCATCACGGTCACTCTGGATGATGGTGAGACGCTCAGCGCCCGCACAGTTTCGTTCGACCGCAAGCATGATATGGCCATCATCCAGGTGCAGGCATCGCGGCCGCTGCAGGTGATGCCAATCGGCACCTCGTCTGATCTGCGACTGGCCGAACAGGTGTTTGCCGTCGGCAATGCGTTCGGTTACGAGTACAGCGTGACGGCGGGCATTGTTAGTGCCCTTGGTCGAGACGTGGAAGTGGACGAGACGCAGTCTTACGAGAACCTGATCCAGACCGACGCGAGTATCAATCCCGGCAACAGCGGAGGTCCTCTGCTGAACGTTGTGGGAGAGGTGATTGGCATCAATGTGGCGATCCGAGCCGGAGCACAGCGAATCGGTTTTGCGATCCCCATCGATGACGCCCGCAAGACCATCAGCCGTTTGCTGAGTGCAGAACGCCTTGACGGTGTGGCTCATGGGCTGTTTGGCCGGGACATCAAAACGCCCGAAGAGAAAAAACTGATTGTCACGGATGTCGCTCCCGGCTCCGCGGCTGCCGTCTGCGGGATTGTCAAAGGGGACACCGTAACGAAAGTCCGCGGCATCACCGTGCATGACGCGGCCGACTGGGAACGCAGTCTGCTGGGGATGCCGATCGGTTCTGAACTGGACGTGGACGTGCTGCGAAACGGAGAGCCTGTGAGCCTGAAACTGAAGGTGGGCGTGGGCCACAGCAGTGCCAAAACCGCGGCCACCGCTGACAGTACTAACACGCGAACAGTCTCCAGTGTTCAGTCTTCCAGCGCCTCACCCGAATCAGTGCGTGCCCGGGCCAAACGGCTGTTTGGCGTCAACCTGGCGAATCTGAACCAGCGAGATCGCAACACAATTAACGGCCGGTTTAACGGCGGCATGAAAGTTGTAAGCGTGGCCAATGGCAGTCCTGCGGAACGCTACGGCATTCAGGTGGGAGACATCCTGCTGGGGCTGGATGGATTTGAAACGCTCAATGATCGCAGTCTGGCCTACATCCTGCAGGATGCTCGTCTGCAGAACCTGAAGACCGTTAAGTTCCAGGTGTTCCGCCGCAATCAGTCGCTGGTCGGTCACATGGTACCGACGACCGCCCGTCAGTAAGTCTTGATTCGGGGAAGCGTCTGTGTCGACGCCGCCGTCGTGGTCCCGCCATCTGCAACAGTGCGTCCTGGACGCCTGTCTGCTGGAAGTGCGATCTGCCAAACCTGGTAATGTGACGCCCGATCAGTCGTTCGCTGATATGAGTGTGGCGGACTTCGAACGATCGGCCCAGGCGGTTTCCGCTGTGCTGCAGGATGCAGACCGCCAGTCTGTGGGAACATCCATTCTGCGTTCGATTCAGGCCACACGCCAGGTCGTCGATTCCAACACCAACCTGGGAATCGTGCTGCTGCTGGCGCCGCTGGCAAGCGTGCCTGAAGAACAGTCGCTGTCGAACGGCATCCTGCCCGTGCTGGAAGCCCTCAGCGTACAGGACGCCAAAGACGCCTTCGAGGCCATTCGCCTGGCATCGCCAGCGGGCCTGGGAGAAGCGGAGTCTCAGGATGTTGCCCAGGCCCCCACAGAGACTCTCAGGCAATGCATGTTGCTGGCAGCTGACCGGGATCTGATCGCCCGACAGTATCACGATGGATTCCAGGGAGTGCTGCATCAGGGACTGGGCTGGCTTCAGGAGACCGCTTCCTGGCGGGACAATCAGCCACTGCGGGTGGCGTTTGTGGCCCTGCAGCTCATGCAGCAGTCTGGAGATTCGCTGATTGCCCGCAAAGTGGGCGAACAGGCCAGTCGTGATGTGGCCAGGCGAGCCGCGGAAGTGCTTGCCAGCGACTGGCCGTCGGGCGAATTCGGCAGAAATCTGTTTGCCGAATTTGATGCGTATTTGCGCAGCGATGGCAATCGTCTGAATCCCGGTACCACGGCTGATATGATTGCCGCCATCCTGTTCGCCGCACTGCGGGACAGACTCATCATTCCCACAGCGCAGTCCACATCTTTTCGATTTGTCGATCAGGATGCTGCCTGATCTGTGCGTTCGGTCGCATCGGCGGCGGAACGAAAAGTTTCCGAAAGTTTCCGATGTCGAAGCCGTTTGCTGCACGTGTCACCAAAGACTCACTGGTCTTCAGCGCCGGTCACTTTATTACGTTTAATGGCAACGTGTGCGAACGACTGCACGGCCACAACTGGCGGGTGGACGTGACGATTACCGGTGAACTGGACGAAAACGGCTACGTGTTTGATTTCATCGCGCTGCGGGACGCCTCCATGAAGCTGGTGCAGCATCTGGATCACTGCGTTCTGCTGCCGGATTCTCACCCACTGATCAACGTGTGTACATCAGACGACGGCCGCGAGGTGACGGCCACGTTTGAAGAGCGCAGGTGGGTGTTTCCGTCAGAGGACTGCCGAATCCTGCCTGTGCCCAATACCACAGCGGAACTGATCGCTGACTGGTTTGGCAAAGAGCTGATCGAGGCACTCGATCTGCAGACCGCTGCCGGTGCCCAAACACTGAAAGTCGGTATTGAAGAAAACTTTGGCCAGTGGGCCTACGTGACACTGGATGTGAGCTGATCCCGTCAGGGCGCGTAATGCTCGGTTTGCGCCCGCCGCTATTCCACCGTCACGCTTTTGGCGAGGTTGCGTGGCCTGTCGACATTGCAACCGCGCAGCAGCGCCACATGATAGCTGAACAGCTGGAGAGGAATCGAGCACACCAGCGGCTGCAGATAGTCTTCAACATCCGGCACTGTGATGACGTCATCGGCGATGCGTTCGACTTCCCGGTCGCCCTCTGTGGCCACAGCAATAACGGGGCCTTTGCGGGCTTTGACCTCTTCCATATTGCTGATGACCTTTGGCTGAATTCCGCCACGAGGCACAATAAAGAAGCTGGGCGTTTGTTCATCCACCAGCGCGATCGGCCCGTGCTTCATTTCGGCAGCCGGATAACCTTCGGCGTGGATGTAGCTGATTTCCTTGAGCTTTAAGGCGCCTTCCAGCGCGACGGGAAAATTGTACAGCCGACCCAGATACAGGAAATTGTTGAACTGGCTGTATTTGTCGGCAATCTCCTGAACCTGTTCGTGGCACTTCAGCGCCTCTTCAATCTTCTCCGGCATCATCTTCAGCTGTTTGATGATGCGTTTTCCGGCTGGATATGAAAGGTGACGCATGCGTCCCAGGTACAGCGCCAGCAGTGTGAGGACTGTGACCTGTGACGTGAACGCCTTGGTGGACGCGACGCCGATTTCCGGACCGGCATGCAGGTAGATGCCCCCGTCGGCCTCACGGGCGATGGTGGAGCCCACCACATTGCAGATCGCCAGTGTGGGGTGACCTTTGCGTTTGCACTCCCGCATGGCGGCCAGGGTATCGGCCGTCTCACCGCTTTGCGTGATTGAAAACACGAGGGTGCGATCAGTGATGGGCGGGTTGCGATATCGCAGTTCGCTGGCGTATTCCACTTCCGTCGGCAGTCGGGCGAATTCCTCCAGCAGATACTCGCCGACCAGTCCGGCATGCCAGCTGGTGCCGCAGGCGGTGAGGACCACGCGATCAATCGTTCGCAGCTGCTGAGCGGTCAGATTCAGTCCACCGATGACGGCCGTGCCTTCGCCGTCGTCGAACCTTCCGCGCAGCGCGTTGGCAATGGACTGTGGCTGCTCAAAAATCTCCTTGAGCATGTAGTGGGGAAAGTCGCCCAGCTCGATATCGGCTGAAACCTGATCGAGTGTCTGAATGGATGGCTGCACACTGCCCGTCGTTCGGTGGGCGATCTTCATGCTGTTTGGTTCGAGTACGGCAATTTCATTGTCTGCCAGATACACCACATCTGACGTATAGCCAATCAGGGGGCTGGCATCGCTGGCCAGAAAGAACTCATCCTTTCCCACGCCGATCACCAGCGGACTGCCGGACCGTGCTGCGATGATGGTTTCCGGGCAGCTTTGAAACAAAGCGCAGATCCCGAAAGTGCCTTTCAGGCGATCAAGCGTCAGTTCGATCGCCCGCAGGCAGGTGGCGACACACGGTTCTTCACTGTCGAGTCTTGTCTGCTCGGCTAAGTGGTGGGCAATCAGGTGGGCCACCACTTCTGTGTCCGTTTGTGATTTAAAGACGTAGCCCATTTCCATGAGCTGATTGCGAAGTGAATCGTAGTTTTCGATGACCCCGTTATGGACGATGGCGACTTCACCATTGCCGCCCAGGTGAGGATGGGAGTTCTCGTCCGTCGTTTCCCCATGGGTAGCCCAGCGAGTGTGGCCGATTCCCACTTTGCTTTCGACCGGGTGCAGTTTGACGGCCTGGCTAAGTTCGTTCACTCGTCCTGCGCGCTTGCGAACAGCGATGTGATCTTCCTGCATCACGGCGATGCCAGCGCTGTCGTAGCCGCGGTATTCGAGTCGGTGGAGTCCTTCCAGCAGCACATCGGAGACGCTGCGAAACCCGATATAGCCAACGATGCCACACATGTTCTTGCTTTCCCTGTCGAATGACCCGCACAGTTGTGACCCGACTGAACAGACGTTTCCGTGCGAGCACTGCTCACAAAGAAAATTGACGGATCCTGGCATTTGCAGGCTATCTCAGTGCGGAATTTCCCGTCAATGTCACGTGTAATCCTGCGGGCGGACCATTCCGCAGCCGTTTCCGATCAGCGTTATCGTTCGGCGGGATCTGCCGAAACCGCCCGTTTTTGTTGGTTTTCTGCAGTGATCAGCCGCCTACACTGAGGCTCGCGTTCGCTGCCGCTGGATTTGCCCGCCAGAACAGTGATGAACCCTTCATCTGCCATGTGTGTTAGCCGAGGGAAATTTCCATGAAGACACAGAGCTTTCGCGCGGGCCTGATGGCCATCCTTGCCATTCTGATGGCGTCTCGGGCAGCAGCCCAGCTGGCACCTCCGACTGATGTGCCCGGTGCTGTCCGTCTGGACAATGGGCTGATCCTGCGCGGTGTTTGCGGCATCACGCCCACGTTTGCACCCAGCGGTCAGAATCAGAGGCTGGAACTGCGGCGCATCGAACAGCAGATTCGCACGTACTATGTGTCCACGCGAACCTCGGATCCCGTCGTGCCCGACAACCAGGTACTTCCCCGGCACAGCTTTAAGGTGCCGCAAAAGCGTTCCGGTCTGAAGCCGATGGACTACCTCATCGGCCAGCATCGCACGGCGCCGTTCGATGCCACTGGACGCTCTTTTCTGGAGTTGTTCCTCGGGGAAGGTAAGACGGTCCGCGTTGATGTGGGGATCACCAAAGTCAATTCGCAATTCGTCACTGTTTCATCGCTGACACACCGCTGGGAGTACTGGGTGTCTATGTCGCAGATTCCGGATGCCGTGCTGTATGCGTCGCAGTCACCCTGCGTGCTGCGGACGACGGCCGAATTTGCTCAGGGCGAAGATCGGCTCAACATGATTCAGATGCTGCTGGAGGCAGAGAAGTTTGTTGCGGCGCGTGATCTGATCAGTGACACGCGGGCCGACTTTCCGGATCTGGCCGAGCTGTGCGAGCAACTCCAGTCCGCCTGGGACGACTCCTTTGGTCAGAAGGTGATTGACGAGCTGAACCTGATGGAAACGACCGGCAAGTATGTGTCGGCACGACGCTACGCCCGACAGTGGCCGGAAGGTCAGCTGGCACCGGCCGTTGAAGTGCGGGCCCTGCAGCTGACCGAACGGCTGGATGAAAACACGCGACGCGTACAGAGCATTCGACAGTCGCTGAGCAGGGCGCTGGCTGACATCGAGGATCCCAATCGCCACCGCCGGGCGCTGCGAATCTGGAACAAGCTCAGGGAGGGCATCTCACCTGCCACACTGGATCGGTTTGATTCGTATGAGCTGTTCGCACAGGACGACGCGCTGTCCCCGGAGTCTCGATTTGCTCTGGCTGCCACAGGCTGGATGCTGGGCGCAGATGCAGCCATCGACGACTTTGAAGAGGCCGATGGTCTGTTCGAAATTCGCCATCTTGTGGCAGACTACCTGCAGTCGGATCTGGAGGAAGTCCCCTTCCGCAATGATCTGATCGGAAGGATTCGCGCTCAGGAAGGGTTCTCCGTTGATCGTGTGGCCGCGCTGGTTCAACTGTTGCCACCAACAGGCCACGGGGCCACCCCTGTCGGGCAGCTTCAGCCGGTTGTGTTTGGTATCGACGGAGACATTGAGAGTGTGCCGGCCCTGGTGCAGTTGCCGGCAGAATACTCGCCGCAACGCGCTTATCCAGTCCTGCTCGCGATGTCCCGGGGAGGGATGACGGCGGAGCAGACACTCCAGTGGTGGTCCACGCAGGCCAATCGAAACGGATACGTGCTCGTCGTGCCGCAGTTGTATCCGGCCGACGAAGCGATCTACACGGCGTCGGCCGATGACCACCGCCGTATGGCAGGGCTATTGCGTGTTGTGAAAGCACGCGCCCACGTTGACGACGACCGGGTGTTTATCGCCGGCCACGGTATTGGAGGTGAGGCGGCGATGGATATTGCCTCGTCACAGCCGGCCCTGTTTGCGGGCGTCGCCTCACTGGGAGGTCGCGGTCGGCGACACGTTCAGTGGACCGCACAGAATTCCACCGACCTGGCCTGGTACGTTGTGGTTGGCAGTCGGCAGCCGGGGTACTTTGCCCGGATGGATATACTCCTGCGAAATCTGTTCAAGCGAAACGTGAACACCCGCAAGTACGTGGACCTCGTGTTTGTGCGCTATCGTGAACGCGGATTTGAGTCCTTCGCGGAAGAAGTGCCGCGGCTGTTTCAGTGGATGGCACTGCAGCAGCGCCCGGATTTTCGGGACGAACTGGAGGCATCCATTGTCCGGTCAACGGATGCCAACTGGTCGTGGCTGGAACTGAGTCAGATTCCGGATCGGTTCGCCTGTCTGGATGCTCCCAGCACCTACTCAACCAGTCCTCGTGAGATCCCCGGCAAGTCTCCTGGCCGACTGTCCGCGAAAATTACGGGGAACTTCGTGCGACTATCCAGTCTGCCGGCTTCGGGCTTCGTCAAGCTGTCCCCCCGTCTGACGGGCATCGACCTGAATGACTCGATTTCCATCAGAACGGGTACCCGCACAAAGTCCGTGATGTATGAGCCGTCCATTGGAGACCTGCTGGACGAGTTTTATCAGCAGCGGGATCGGAAACGGCTGTGCTATATGAAAGTGCCGATTCGAAAATGATCGATCAGCAGGGGCGGCTGGCAGGTGCGCGTCAGTTCTGAGAGATTGTGCCGGTGACGGTTACTTCGTACTGGCCGCCAGGCAGGGTGTTCACGTCACCGGTAATGAATGTGACCTGCATGAAGATCAGGGCGACGCCCGGGCCGGTTGACGAAACCTGGACCATCGCCGTTTCATCGCCGGCCTCGTAGTCGGTCTGATCGGTCTGTGTGTCAAACTGCCAGCCGGAACCAGGGCTGACGAACATCCTTGGCAGCCGCAGCCGCACGTCGCGTTTGTATATGGGATTCGTCGTGTGCTGAAACGCGTGATCGGTGGTGAAGGTCACTGTGGATCCGCTGGAAGACGCCGTGCGAGCCCACCACAGGGAATTGTTGAACTGCACGTTGGCTGCTGTACCGGGATGCCGACGAAACTGAGGCCCGCGCAGCGGCGTCAGCGACATAAACGGAGGTACGGTCAGCGTGAAAAAGTTATCACCTGACTGCGCCCGGACATACGGAAAGCCTTGTCCCGCAGTCAGGGCGACGAGCATCGCCAGCAGCAACTTGTTTCGCTTGGTTCGCATCCGATGGTCCACATACGTGCCAGATTTCCGACAGGCAAACCTAGCCCGGAAATCCTTATGCCATACGGGTAATTACGACCTTTCGAGGCGAATACTCCACATCTGTCGACTGATGTCCGGTTGTCGTGATTCTTCCGCAGACCGTTACAACAGATACAGACGTACTAATCGGAACAGCAGGCTGATGCGAACGCCGCTGCGTTGCCTGCGGCCGTGAGGTCACTTCCAGCTGTGGGGCGACTGCTGGAGACGAAATGGGCTAACGCAGCAGGGCCAGCAGACGCTGATCGTGCAGGCTGTCCACGCGCAGAGTGGCCATGCTGAAATCGCCGTTCTGCGTGTGTTGATTGGGGACAGCAATTGTCACTGCCTTTGCCGATGCCCCCGCTGTGACCCCCGCCTGACTGTCTTCCAGCACAAGCATGGAATGTGTGGGAATGTCAAACCGCTGTGCGGCCGTCAGGTAGATTTCGGGGTGTGGTTTTCCGTGTTCCACGTCTTCGGCTGTGAGTGTGAACTCGAAATGCGACTGCAGTTCAAACCGCGCCAGCATGTCATTCAGGTAGTCTCTGGGCGACGACGTGGCCACCGCTTTGGGCAGCGACAGCGCGTCGATTCTGCCAAACAGATCTTCCAGGCCTGGCATGGTGGCCAGGTGATCAACAGCAATGGCCTGAAACAGCTCTTTCGTTTCCGTTTTGAGGCATTCGATGCCGTCGGTGATGCCCGTGATATCCTTCAGGTTTTGAAACGCTTCGTCCGGCCGCCGGCCAAGCATCGCGTGGTGAATCTCGTCCGTCATTGTCAGTCCACGCCGCTCCAGCAGTTGTTCTCCTGACATCGCGAACACGTCTTCGGTGTTGAGCATCAGTCCGTCCAGGTCAAAAACGACGGCTTGAATTGGTGTGGCCATGTCTGCGATCTCCCCTCACATCGTCTCTGACGCTGGTCTGGCTGCGGGACCAGGATTCGGTCCATCTTTTGTATTGCCTGCGATCAGTCGGTGCACGCCGACCAACGTTTTAGCTTCGTGTCGGGCACCCGCAAAGCCTGGCATGTGGCAATCAGTCAGGAATGATTGCTCACCTCACTGCGGTGGCGGACGTCCGGTCAGGCGCCGGCTGGTTGTCCGTCTGAATTGGGCCAGATTCCTGTCGCCGGTTCCAGACCGATTGCCCTGTCGCCGCATGAGAGTCGGCAAAGCGCTGGGGAATCGACCGCAACGGTTGTTAAGATCAGACAGCATGTGTGCCTGATAAAGTCGCACAAGTTGGGCGAAAAGCGGCAGCTTCGCCTACAATCTTCCCGGCTAGACGGCTAAAACACGAGCCCAACGGGTCTGTCGTTGGCTTTGTGCCAATAAAACGTGCATCTGCGTTCAAAACCGCCCGTCATGTCAACAGGTTGGGAAAGAGAAAACGGAAATGCCCCTCGAGTCGGATCCCATTTCAGGCATTATCGGCAACAGCGCTGCCATGCAGGAAGTGTATCGGGTGACACGCAAAGTGGCCCCGACTTCGGCCACGGTGCTGCTGACCGGCGAGACCGGAACGGGTAAGGAACTGGTGGCTCGTGCTCTGCACGAACTGAGTAATCGCCGTACGGGCCCGTTTATCCGGGTTAACTGCGGGGCGCTCTCCGAGAGTCTGCTGGAGAGCGAGTTGTTTGGCCACATCAAAGGCGCGTTTACCAGTGCGGTGGAAACGCGGACCGGCCGATTTGAAGCGGCCCATGGCGGTACCGTGTTTCTGGATGAAATCAACTCCGTCAGTTACCAACTGCAGGTGAAACTGCTCCGGGTGCTGCAGGAACAGGAGTTTGAACGCGTCGGTGATACCAAGACCATCCGGGTCGACTGCCGCGTGATTGCGGCCACCAATGTGGATCTGATGGATGTCATACAGCAGGGCGACTTTCGAGAGGACCTGTACTATCGGTTGAATGTGATTCCGATCTACCTGCCGGCCCTGCGCGAGCGCAGTGACGATATCCCCGCGCTGGTCAATTTCTTCGTGCAGCGCTACGCGGAAGAAAATGCGACTCCTTTAGCGCGAGTGACAAGTTCCGCCCTGAAGTTCTTGACGCAGTACGACTGGCCGGGCAATGTCCGGGAACTGCAGAACTACATTGAACGGGCGCTGGTGCTTTCCGATTCCGATGAAGTCGACTCCAATGACCTGCCTCAGCATGTGCGGGGACTGGCTCCCGTGCGAATCGGTCGCGGCGATCTCAATGATACGGATTCCCTGTGCAGCGCTCTGGTCGCTCAGGGGATTGCGGAGAGCGGTGAAGACTCTCGCTCCGTACACAGTCATGTGGTGAATCGGGTGGAACGCGAAGTCATCCTGCAGGTTTTGCGACAGTGCCAGGGCGTGCAGACACGCACAGCCACGCGTCTGGGTATCAACCGCAACACGCTGCATAAGAAGATTGACGAATACAACCTGCAGGATGAAAGCCGCTAAGCGGCAGCCTCACGCTTATCGACGATGATCCGGGTTGTCGAATTCCATGCGGATTCCCCCGGTAATCTCTGCAATCACGTTGTAAATGACAGCGTTCACAGCGCCGCCAATAAACCCCATGATGCCATACATGATGGGCGCGAAGACAACGAAACCGACACCCGCTCCAACACCCGCCGGTGTCAGGGCGTTGCCTCCGGCAAGTCCCACTCCGGCGAACATCATCAGCATCAACGCAAAGATCAGGGCCATGGCGGCGGCCGCTGTCCCGGCAAACATTGCCACAGACAGTATGCCCACGCGCCGCAGGCTCAGGACCGATCGATTGGGCATAACCCCTCCTGGACCGGAGGACGTGGCAAACGGATTTCCATCTGTGGACATGGTGACGTGTTCCAGCTAAGGGGGCGAAAGAGGCCCCCTGTATAACGAATCGCGACGGCTGACGGATGAACGGGATCTTACGAATCGGGCAAAAAGCCCATCTGGCTACCGGAGGGTTTGCTTCGCGAAGTTCAGATATTGCTGCCAGTCGAAACTCGTCACGTCGTGTCGTCCTGTGCGGATGTGATATCCCACATCTGTATGGACAGGCTGGTCAATCTGCGGCATGACGTCAGAGGGCAAGCCCTGCCGGTCAAACAGTTTGAACACTGGACCGGCGTGGAACAGCGACAGCATTTCACCGCGCGGGTCAGCCCACTGGTCTTTCTCGGCACTCGCTACGTACACAGCGCGCGGGGCCGCCAGGGCAATCAGCATGTGATGATCGACGGGCATCGCATTCTCGTTGTCGTTGTACTGCCGGTGATTGCGACAGAACCAGTGCGGAAACACGGTGTTGATGCGGGCAACCGTCTCCCCAAAGCGTCGCCGTGACAGCGCGGCACCCCCGCAGCCGGAGTCGTTGGAAATGACCAGTTGGAAGCGTGGATCGGTGGCTCCGGCCCACAGCGATGTCTTTCCCAGGCGGGAGTGACCGAATACGGCCACGCGACGGCCGTCCACCAGGCGATCGCCTTCCAGTACGTCCAGTGCGCGACTGAGTCCCCAGGTCCAGGCGGCGATTGAGCCACCCGCATTCGCTGGACGATCAGCGCCCTGTTGATCGGGCCACAGACTGTGGATGCCGTTTTGGAAGTCATCGTGAAAGTCCGGATCGATATCACCGTAGTAGATGGTGGCCAGCCCGAAGCCGGCTTCCACAATCATCGCTGCTGGCCAGCGACCGGCCCGGGTGCCTCGTTCGGAATCTTTGGCCTGGGCCAGAGGTGGTTCCTTGCCGGGCGGCGATGCAATCATCGGCAGGTGTATGGCGGGATCCGCCTCGATTGTGTGATTGCCTTTGAAGTTCAGTCCCAGAAAACAGGGAACTGGCCCAGTCGCTGCAGCGGGCGTGTACACGAGAATATCCATCTGAGGCCCACTGTCGTCGTCCGAAAAGAACACTGTGATCTCTCTTCGGATGGCCAGGCCATTCAGCGCATCGTCCACCTGGGACCGCAGCCGGATGCGCAGTCGCGGAAGGCTGGGCGGCGCGGTTCCAAACACGTGTTCTTCAAACAGGGCCAGCACTTCCGGGCGACGCACTGCGGTCCACTGCGACGCGGATTCAACGGGTGTGCCGTCAGACATCGTCAGCAGACGTGGCAGTTCGAATTGCGGGACTTTCGCTTCGTCATAGTTGAAGCCTTTGGGCTGCGCGACACTGGTTGCTGACAGGCAGACTGTCATCGCGGCTACCAGATTTCTGAGGACATTGAGCTTGCCGATGTTCATTTTCAAAAATCCCGCTGGACCTCGCGTTATCCCGCCCGCATTAGACGGGCGTGTGTGTTGCAATGGTAGCCGGCGAATACAGGGGCGCAAACTGAGTGAGCAAACTGAGTGAGCAAACTGAGTGAGCAAACTGAGTGAGCAAAGCGGCTGCAGCAACCGGGAACAGCTTATGCCGGGCGAGCGCTCTCGGCTTGAACCCAGGGCGCGGCGCAACGGCAATTCATAGAGCGGGCCTGTAGCAGAATTGGCCAGAAAATGGGGCTCATAAGAATTCCCTCCGTCAGGATCCGACAGCCCACGCCGCTGATGGTGACCGTCTTTGTGTGTCTGGCGCTGCTGAGTTTCCGACAGCAGAAGCCACTTTCCGTCGAAGGGGGGCGGCGGTACTCGGTCCGCGTTAGACGTGTCTTTGACGGAGATACGTTTGAAACCGTGACCGGCCAGCGGGTTCGTCTGCTGGGAATCGATGCGCCGGAGGTGGCTCATGGCCCGAAGCCGGCCGAGCCGTACTCCCAGGAGTCCACGGAATGGCTGCAGCAACTCATTGATGGCTCGATTGTGACGATCGAAGAAGGCGTCGTGGCGACCGATCGATACGGCCGCACGCTGGCCTGGGTGTATCTGACCGATGGTCGTCTGATCAGTGAATTGGCGCTGGCAACCGGCAATGCCCGACTGCTGTCACGGTTCGGACTGCCGCTCGAGCTGGAAAAGCGATTTCGACAAGCGCAGGCCTCTGCCCGACAGCAGTGCCTCGGGATGTGGGGCCCGTCACACGCCAGCTTATGACGAAGTGCCGCTGGGGGTGCGTCGCGCTTCTTCGCGACGCTGTCTGTTGCGGCGAATGGCCTCGATGCTGTTACGCGCGTCGGTGAGTTTCTGCCGCAGTGGAGTAAAGAACCGGGCCACCTGCCGATCGAGTCCCGTTAGTCCCACGCCGCCGGTCAGCGCCTTGTCTTCCAGCGGGATCAGGGCCGCGTCGTGCTTCCAAATGATCACAGGCACGCCGCCGACTTCTCCCAGCAGTTCGGCCGACATGCCGAGCTTGCGCACCCCACCGTCCTGCCTGAGGTCGAGCGTGACCACAAACGACGGCTTGTTACTGGACGTGACGCACGTGAGGCGACACTTGCGAAGCTCGGCCTGAACTTCGGCAGTCACGGCATTCTCCACAACACCCCGTGTGTCTTCTGAAAAGCCTTCAAGCTGCAGCACGACTTCCTTCATCCCGGCGAGCAGCAGGGTCTCTGGTGCCACGGCAGTAATTTCCGGCAGGATGACGTCTCCCTGGTCAACGGTGCCATTGTCGCCGACCTGCGTGACCTCCAGTGGACTGTCGGGGTCGATGATGCTGTCCGGCGGCGTTGATTCTGCGTCAGGACCTCCCACGAGCGTCGTTGATTCTCCGCCAGCGGGATTCGAAGGGTTTGCATCTGCCTGACCGGCCTGCTCTGCGGGCGAGATGTCAAACAACTGGTCATCATTCAGCTGGTTTTTCCTGACCCACATCATGGTCAGGATGCCAGCGAGCAGAACGAAGGCGCCCCCCAGGACAATGTATTGTGTCGATGAGGTGTCCGTTTTGGGGCGTCTGGCTGTGCGTGAGGGGCCAGCGTCAGGGACTTCAATCATCTGGTCGCAGGAAGGACAGGGAATCTCCATGCCAGCTTTGGCAGGGCTGACACGTCCAGTGTAGCCGCAGTCTTCGCATTCGATCGTAAGAGACATGTGGAAAATCCTGACTCAGCTTCCCGTTCCACGCGACAGGGGGCTGCCGCGGACTTCCGGGTGTTCACTATCTGTACACCGGGGCCCCGGCGAGTTTCTTCAGGAGATAGAGAATCAATGTAGTGACCTGCGTTCGACGAAAGTCGCTGATTCGTCGCGAAATCCGGAAATCGTTATGACAACGAATTCCGGAGCTAACAGGATCAGTATCGCCGCGTGGAAAACACGACTTCAACGGGAAGACGTCGAGCGCGTGAAGTCCGCACACTTTCCGCCAAAGCGTCAAGGGGTTCCCTGACGTGGTTTAGGGGAAACAACACAGGGAAAGCAAGGCGGGGGACGTCGTCGGCACCGCAGGTGTCGTCAGCAACTTTTGGTCGGCAGGTTGTGACCATGTGTGGCGGAGCAGCAGGCGGCACCACAAAGGGTCCGCACACATCAGGCCGTTCGTTCTTCCCACCATCCATGTGGTCAACAGAACGAACGGCCCTGGCCCCGAAGGACCGCGTGCCGAGACACTGGCATCCATTCCAGCATCGGGTTCTACTCGAAGCCCGGTGAAAGACTGCGGTAGAATGAAGGCCTTGATTCCGTTCAGACGACGATCACCCATCCATGGGCGGATCGAGCAGAAAACTGTCGAGTGCTTCCGTTGTCAAATCGTCGAATTGCTCGGAATTTCCGGCGATAAACTGCTCCCAGTTGTGCTTGTCCCAAACCTCTGCGTGGTCATTCACGCCGACGATCACAGCGTCATGCTGCAGGCCGGCAAGCTGCACGAGACGTTCGGGAATACGAATTCGGTTTTGTTTGTCGAGCACCACACGTTCAGCGCGGGCGTAGAACAGCCGCAGAAACTTGCGAACGTTGGCTTTGCCAGGCGAGAGATGTGCCAGCCGTTGGGCAAACTTGTCAAATCCTTCTGTTGAGTAGATCGAAAGGCAGCCTTCGTTGCCCGGAGCCAGAAACAGCTCATCAGAACCACTAACCCCGAAAGCCTCTTTCAGTGGCTTGGGAACTGCCAGCCGAAGCTTTTCGTCCAGTGTGCGTTCGAATGTTCCCGTGAGTGCCATTTGCGATCACTTCCGGCGCCATCCGTTTCTTTAAACCGTTAATCCGTATTGGTTTATGAAAATAGGGATGGGTTTCCCACTTATCCCCACAACTCACCACTGGCAATCAATTTAGCTGGTTGGCCGAATGCGTCAAGTCGGTGTTGCACGTTACGCAGCCTGCCCGTCAAAGTCTGTGAACGCAGGTCGTTGCTGTTGCTGGAGAAACGCCAATTCCAGAATTTTGAAATTCACATCTCGGCGTCTGTGGGGCCATTCGAAGGCGTCAGCAGAGATCGCAGGAGTTGCTCGTAGCGGTCCACCACGGACTCCCAGCTGAAGTGTGCCCGGGCTGTGTTCTGGGCGGCCTGTGCATATCTTTGCCGCAGATCGGGGCGCTCCAGACACTCTCTCATGGCGGACGCGAGTGCATCGGGGTGCCCCGGCTTCACCAGCCACCCCGACTTTCCACCCTCGATCAATTCTGTCGTGCCATCCACCGCGGTCGCGATCACAGGCAGCCCGTTGGCCATCGCTTCCAGCACCACGTTGGGCAGGCCCTCCCAGGCCGAGGCCAGCACCAGGGCGGTGGCCGTCTGCATGCGTTGCTCAACATTGCTGACGTGCCCGGCAAACTGAATCTGATGGCTCAGGCCCATTTTGCGGACAGCCTCCTGCGTTGCGGACTTCAACTCCCCTTCCCCAACAAATGTTAATTGGGATTTCAGACGCAGGTCGTCAGGGAGCCGGCTGAAAGCTTCCACCACGCTCAGCGGGGCTTTCTGCCGGGTGAGGCGGCCCACTACGAGCAAACGGTCGTCGGGGCGGTGTGGAGAGAGCACATCGTGTTCCGGCAGATCGACACCGTTGGGGATGGCAATGATGCGTTTGGGGGCCAGTCCGCAGAGCCTGGCGTGGGTTTCCGCCACTGATTGACTAACGGCCACGTATTTGGTGACCCATCGGGATGTCAGCCAGTCCGTCCACGTCACCCAGCGACGGCGATCCGCCACACGAATGCCGGAAACGACCGGAACGCCCAGCCGACGTGCGGCCAGTCGGGTGTGGATGTTTGCCTGGTGCAGAAAGCTGACAATGATGTCGGTATCCTCCGACTCCAGCAAAACCCGCAGCATGATTGGGCTTTGCAGGTCGGCAAATCCACCGGATCCCAGGGCGACGACGAAAATGCCGCTTGCCTCCAGTTCGTCAGCCAGCGGTCCCCGGTCACGCAGGCTGATAACGGCCACACGCCAGCCTCGCTGGTGCAGCCCCTTGGCAATGCGTACCAATGCCTTCTCCGCACCGCCAACGTCCAGTTCGTTGATGCAGAAGGTGACCGAAGGGCGTGTGATCGACTTGCTCAAACTCCCGATTCCTGATTCCACCACGTCGCTGGCGGGATCTGAGCGTCAGAGACGCTATGCTTCCGCTTTTCCCGCCATTTAGTGTTATCGCCCTGCCGTGACCCCGGATCTGAACCAACTTTCCGCCTGGCAGTATCACCTGCCGGAACATCTGATCGCCAGTCGGCCTGCCAGTCGACGTGATGAATCGCGTCTGATGGTGGTCGACCGCCAGCGGGGTGAAATTCGCCACGGCCGTTTTCGTGATCTGCCGGAACTGCTGCAGGCGGGGGATCGGCTTGTCTTCAACAATACGAAGGTGGTCCCCGCTCGTTTGTTCGGATTTCGAACTTCCACGCGGGGACGCTGGGAAGGCCTGTTTCTGTCGGTGGAATCAGACGGCCGCTGGCTGATTACGGGCAAAACCCGGGGCCGGCTGCAGCCGGGAGAAACGCTGTCTGTGTATCCGGCCGGCAGTGACCCGAACAGCGTGACGGCAGAACAGTGTTTGACTGTGCGGCTCGACCAAAAGACCGAGCAGGGGACGTGGATCGTATCCCCCGAGGATGATCGTGACCCCTATGCCGTCCTGGAGCAATACGGCACCCTGCCTCTGCCGCCATACATTGGTCGCCCCGTCGCCGACGAAGAAGATCGCCAGCGGTACCAGACCGTGTTTGCGGAAACCCCAGGGGCGATCGCCGCTCCCACAGCTGGACTGCATTTTACTGATCAGATACTCAGCGAGTGCGAACAGCGCCAGGTGACACGAGCCAAAGTGACGCTGCATGTCGGCATCGGCACGTTTCGACCCGTCAATTCGGACTGTCTGTCCGAGCACGAGATGCACTCGAATGGTGCGAAGTCACGTCAGCAACGGCGGAGGCGATCCGCCAGACTCGGCAATCAGGTGGCCGCGTGCTGGCTGTGGGCACCACCAGTGTCCGCACGCTGGAATCGGCTGCTCGCGGTGGGCAGATTCAAGCCTTTCGCGGTGATACCGACCTGTTCATTCAGCCGGGGTTTTCGTTCCACGCTGTTGAC
>JANSXP010000040.1 GCA_024742875.1 Planctomycetaceae bacterium
CTGACCCTTGCTTTCAGCCCTTCCCAGACTCTTCGCACCCACCAGGGATCGAAAATCACGGTCCCAGACGACGTGAGGAAATGGTCTTTGAGCCCGTGTCGTAGGCCTCGCCAGATTGGTGGCAGGTGCGGGATTGGATCGTTGACCGACGTGTAGCGGACGACATCGGCGGGCGTTGTGAGCAGCTTACGAATCGTCTTTGTGTATTTGGGATCACCGACACGGGGCGAACCAAACGTGATCAGTTGGTCGATCTGCGGAACGCCAATGTCCAGCTGTCTCCGTGAGAACATCCGTGCTGCAAAGATGGACGCCAGGGCTCCGCCGGCGGAATGGCCAATCACGGACAGGGGAACTCGGTCGGCAGTGAATCGCTCCTGAAGCCGATCCGTGATCTCGTCAAAGACCATGCTCAGGCCTTCGAGATAGCCCGCATGGACTCGGTGCCCACCATCACAGACCAACTCGTAATCTGCATTCCGAACCGCCGAAGATCTCGACTCAAACACCGTGCCCCGAAAAACAAGAACAGTTCGTTCAGGTAGGTGGAGGAGAACAACGCGGATGTCGTCGGCTGTGATTTCGTGCAGCTCAGTCACTTCCGCGGGGAAGTCACTCAGGACAAGCGTGTCCTGGTAGGCGAGCTTGCAAAGCTCTGCCGCGTTGACGTGTTTGAGCCGGTGTCGTTTTGACATCGCATAACCCTTCCAGGGATGCGATCGACCAGCTTCGTTCGTCGTGTCCCCATCTTGCCCGTGAATTCGAAAAAGTCAAATTCAATTCGGTTCACACCGGGGTGGTGAGCGTGCGACGAGCAGAGTCGAGACGACGAGCGGCAGCGAGGCGCTCGTCTCACAGCCCCCTCAGTGGTTCCACCACGTCCTGAGCCCTATAGGGCTAGGCGCACGGGGGAGACATAGATTTGGGAGACATAGAAACGGGGTCGCAAGACGACTCTCTTCGCGTGATTCTTCGATGGATTTCGGTGGGCGAAGATGTTCCGTAACGAGAAGTTGACGAAGGACACGAAGTTGAAATTCGTCCCGCCCTGCCCCACGTTTTTGAGAGGACAGGTGGTGCATTTTTGTTTGAGCGCCGCTGGGTGTCTGAAACCTCAGATGGTACCCTCAATGGACTCCGCCTCGTCGCAAATATGCCGACTGTCCACCCCACAAAGAAAAACTCGAAAATAGCCCAAAAGCCACACTTCCGATCTACTTCCGGACTGCTTCCGGGGTACTTCCGGGACACCCAAGTCCGCCCCGCGACGACCATCGCGAAAGCTCTTTTCACAGGGGAAAAAGCCGCCACACTGCCCTTCGTTGAAACCAACCAACGAGGCGAATCATGAAGTCGATTGCAGCACAACGAGCCGAATCCTGGCAGCAGGCCGAGAAGGAACTGAGCCCTCACCTAAACGTGAGAGACGTAGCTCTCCTGTTTGGCGTCCACCGAACGACGGTCATCAACTGGCACAAGAACATGGACCTTGAAGCGGACATCCCACCGTCTGGTGCCAAGCGGACATTTCGGTATCCCAAACAGCGGGTGATTCAGTTCGCCCGGAACAACAACCTTGAGATTCAGCTTTCGGCCCTGCTCGCTTCAAACCTGACCCGCTGATCCAAACTCAGCAGGGTCGGCGTCACGACGATCGACCAGCAATTGATTCTCAGGCGTCGACTCTGCTGTTCTCTCAACCCTTGTGAAAGTTCACGACATGTTTGTTTATCTCTCCGACGAAGAACTCCTCGAAGCCCCTCAGTCCGTGCGGGACTTCATCGCCAAAAAACTGGGTGTGGCCAATGCCCCAGAACCGAGCATTGATGTGGCGACACGTAAAACCGAGGCCCCCGTCGAATCCGCGACATCCGAGAAGGACGCCGTTGATCGCGTGATCGACAAGAAGGCCCTTCGCCAGACGATCAAAGAGCGGGCCACGGCGTTGGCTGAATCCAAGGGAATGGAAGTCCTGGGGCCGATCGTGAAGAGTCTTGGAATCCCCAAGATCACCGAATGCCCTGATGAGAAACTCGACGACCTGCTGGCAGCTCTTGCCGTAGCGTAGACGACCGCTTCGTCCGCTTTTTTCCACACGAACCCATTTTCTGCGGGGAAGGTATGCCCGGATTTCACTTTAAGTACAGCCCCTCGGCTTCTCACCGGTGGCTGAGATGCCCCGCCAGTCTCAATTGCGAGCCCGGCGAACAGACCACGAGCCAGGCCGCCGAAGAGGGGACCGCAGCTCATGAACTGGCCGAACGCTGTTTTGTGCTTGGGACTGACGCCGCGGATCACATCGGCAAGTCAATCAATGGCTTCGAGGTCACCGAGGAAATGGCGGCCGGTGTCCAGATCTTTCTGAACACGATCGAAGACGTGAAGGCCGAACTGGGTGCTTCTGCTGAGGATGTCCATTCGGAACTACACATCCAGCACGCCGACCATGACAACTTCGGCGGGACGATCGACTGCCTGATCCGGACGAAGTCAAAGATCGCCGTGATCGACTTTAAGTACGGACAGCGGTTTGTTTCGGCGGTTAATAACACGCAGCTGATGTGCTACGCGTATCTGGCCCGAGACAACAATCAGGACATGATCCTGAAGATCGTCCAGCCTCGGGCGAACTGCGAGGAAGGTCCAGTCCGCAGCTGGGAAGTTGCCCGGGCGCCGTGGGCCAGTTTTGTGGACAAGCTCGAAGAAGTGATCTCCCGAACGGAGCACCCCGACGAATTCAACGCCGGCGACCACTGCACGTTCTGCCCGCGAAAACTGGATTGTCCCGAACTGATCCAGCTCAACACGCAGCTCGCGACAGAGGAATTCACCGCTGTTGGTATGACGGTTGAGAAAGCAGCCGAACTCCTGGGGGCAGAGAAGGCGATCCGTTCGCACCTCGATTCGATTCGGAAGTTCGTGCATGGGCAGCTTGAGAAAGGCCGCGACGTGCCGGGCTACAAGCTGACCGAAGCCATCGGCAATCGCCAGTACATCGCCGACGAAGAGACGATCGTCAAACGCTGCAAAGCGAAGAAATTCGGCAAGCGGTTGATCTACGAACAGAAACTCAAGTCCCCGGCTCAGCTTGAAAAAGTTGTGGGGCCTGAACTTGTTGCCGCTCTGACGGAGCGGCCTCTGAAGGGGACGAAGGTCGTTCCCGCTTCATCCTCAAGTCCTGCCGTGACTCGTCCGAGTGCGGCGGACGAATTTGCAGAAAGTGCATGACCTAATGACGACGAAAACTCCCAAGACTCGTGTCATCACACGAAACGTTCGACTGTCCTTTCCGTATCTCTTCAAGCCGAAGAAGAACAATCTCGATCCGAGCAAAGATCCCCGTTACACGTGTGATCTTCTGCTGACGGACAGCGAAGTCACCAATCTCAAGGCCGCCGCTCAAGTCGCGATACAGGACAAGTGGGGCGGCAAGCCGCCTGCACACTTCCGTTCCCCGTTCAAGAGCGGTGACGAACTGAACGCCAAGCGTGAGGATCGGGGCAAGGACCCTTATCCCGAATACGCCGGCATGACGTTCATCAGTCCCTGGAGCGAGGACCCGGTCGGCGTCGTTGACCAGAACGCCGACGCGCTGATCGACAAGAACGAGATCTACGCTGGCTGCTTCGTCAATGCGTCCGTGACTGCGGTCGCTTACGACAAGGGCGGCAACGCTGGTGTGTTCTTCGCTCTGAACAACGTTCAGAAACACCGCGATGGCGATCCCTTCGGCCCCGCCCGCATCTCTGCCGAGAACGAATTTGGCGAGGTCGACGCTGCGGCAGCCGGTGCCAGTTCCGGCAGGGATTACCTGTAAGTCGTTCCGTCATGTGGGCAGCCCGCTTCAGGGCTGCCTCTTCTCTCCCCACTTTGGAATCAGATCCATGGTCGAAACACCTGACCCGATGCCGGAGTTCTCTCCTCCTGAACGCCCGCGGATACCGAATGTCTCCAGCCGGCGGCCGGGGACTGTCACCTGTGCGACAAACCAGGATGGCTACGAAGCGATCTACATCAACGGCAAGTTCATCGCAGAACAAATGACGTTCTACATGAGCGAGCTTGTCCGCGAGATCGAACAACACTTAGCGGCTGGCGTACCTGTCCGCATCCATCACATGGCTGTTTCAAACATTGAATGGCCTCCCTTCACTGATGGCCTGATTGAGAAAGGCGGTGCCGAATGAGCACCCAAGCGGAACGCCAGAATGGGGAAAGCATGTCCGCACGCTTTGTCCTTGCTATCGGGCTTCTTGAAGAGATGGAACTTCTTCAGGTCCAGCATTCTGAGATCACAGCCACTTTGGGCGAGCTGCATTGTGAGTTGGACACGATCAATGCAGGCGATGCGATGGGGATGAAAGTCCAGCTCCTTCGCGATGCCTGGCGGCATGAGCGGGTCGCTGCTGAGAAACTCCGTCAGCAGATCAAAGGACTGGAATACGACGTTACGGTCCTGAAGTCTAACCTCCGGCTGAAGGATGACTGCAGTGATCAGCTGAAAGCTGAACTGGCCCAAGTGTCCGACCTTCGGAGTCGCAACTCCCGATTGGTCAAGGCCAAGAAGGCTGCCAGGAGAGATATCGAGGCCCTGCAGGAGGGGGTACACAGGGAGGAGGTGAACCGAGACCACTGGAAGGCTGAGTGCATCAGAGCCCAAGAATCCGACATCGAAAATCGTCGGCTGGTTGATAAGTGGAAGCGCGCCTGCTGCGGCTGGGTATCCTGTTCCATTCTTGCTGTGTTCATTGGCATCGCTGGACTCGTTGCGGGGGCGATGTCACCGAATCAAATCAACGTGCCAGCCCCGACAGCACAGCACCGATACGTTCGTGAGGTCCGCGAACTGACCGACAGTGACAAGCCCCTTGGCATGCCACAGGAGGCGGGTCGAGTTGAGTACACGGCAGGGAACGGGCAGCGGCTTGTTGATGTCTGGGTTCGTGTGGAGCGGGAAGGCGGTGCGGAATGAGCACGTGGCAGAAGTGGCTGCAGGTAATCTCCGCCAAGGTCATGGAGAGGCGACTGGCCGCAGGGATGACGCAGGAGCAGTTGGCAAAAAAGTCTGGCCTGCCTCTTGACTTCATCCAGCGGGTTGAAGCCGGCGAGCATAGCCCCGGCAACAAAGCACGGGCAAAGATGGCGGACGCACTGGGCGTTCACCCGAGGGTCTTCAGTCGCTGCAGATGTAAAGGTGGTGCGAAATGACTTGGATAAGACATGAGCCTCCGCCGCCACCTCCCAACGGTTGTAGCTCTCCGCACTGCAGTCCACCGGGCCTTATTGCCCTTCCTCCTGGGACCCACGTCTGGAGGTGCGAGGTCTGTGGAAAAGAGACAGTAGTCAACGTCGCCCGTGACAACCCCTAGAGGTTGTATCCGCTGAAACAATCTTTTTCGGTTGTTTTCTGAACTCCCAAGTCCATCGCGAGGCCACCGGTCTGCGCCGAGAAAACAGATGATCACTCCCGACTTTGAAACCCGATCCGAAGTAGACATCGTGAAATGTGGTGCTTCGGTCTACGCACGACACGAATCCACTGAGGTTCTGTGTCTGGCGTGGGTCGACGATTCGGGAGCGACTCATCTGTGGACTCGTGGTGATGCACCACCACAGAAACTCTTTGATGCGATTGCTCGTGGTGAACTGTTCGAAGCTCACAACGCAGCATTCGAACGACTCGTCTGGCGTTGGATCTGTCACGAACGATTTGGCTGGCCCGACGTGCCTTTTGAACAGTGGCGATGTACTGCCGCGGCCTGTGCCCGTCTCACTCTGCCCCGCAGTCTCGCAGGTGCCGGGGCGGCCCTTGGACTTGGCACTCAGAAAGATGACGAAGGTCATCGCCTGATGCTCAAAATGTGCAAGCCTCGGAAAGCCACGAAAGGCGATTCGAGCAAATGGCACGAGTCCCCGGCAGAACTCCGACGTCTCTACCAATACTGTGAGCGGGACGTTGAGACTCAGCGACTTCTGAGTCAGACGGCTGATCCGCTCACACCGTCAGAACTCAAAGTCTGGCAGCTTGATCAACGCATCAACCTTCGAGGCCTTCCCGTAGATCTCGAAGCCATCAATCAGGCCGCCGACATCGTGACCGCGGCGTCTTCCTCATTCGGTGATGAGATCAAGGCCCTCACGAATGGCGAAGTCGAAACTCCCAATCAGGTGGCCCGAATCAAGGCATGGGTTGCTGACCGCGGCGTAGCGCTGGACAGCCTCGGAAAAGATGTACTGGCTGAGGTGCTCGACAAAGACATCCCCGACGACGTTCGCCAGATCCTGACCATCCGTCAGCAGGCGTCAAAGTCATCCACGGCAAAGCTCAACGCCTTCCGTCTTCGCTGCGATAGCGATGGTCGGGTTCGCGGGAACCTCATGTATCACGGGGCTTCGACGGGGCGCTGGTCCGGCACTGGGATTCAGATCCAGAACTTCCCGCAAGGGAAGCTCAGCCAGGACGACATCGAGCTTGGTCACCGCCTGCTGAAACTCCGAAGCCCGGAACCGATCGACATGATCATCGGGAATCCGCTCGATGCGATCAGCAGCATGCTGCGATCGTTCATCCGGGCCGAAGATGGCAAGCGGCTGCTCGTTGGGGACTTCGCTTCGATCGAAGCCCGCGTCCTTGCATGGGTCGCTGAGCAAACCGATCTCCTCGCGATCTTTGAGTCCGGCGGTGACGTGTACAAAGTCATGGCCTCGAAGATCTACGACGTGGAAGTCGACGAAGTCACAAAGCCACAGCGACAGATCGGCAAGATGGCGATCCTCGGCCTGGGCTACGGGATGGGCTGGAAAGCGTTTCGCTTGGCTTGCCGAACGATGGCCCGTGTCGAGATCTCTAAGAAGTTCGCGAAACAGGTCGTCTCAACTTACCGAGAATCGAACAGTCGGATTCGGGAGTTCTGGAAAGAGTGCAACACCGCCGCCATTCGTGCCGTTCAAACTGGCAAGCCCCACTCCGTCGGCCGGCTGACATTTGAGGCAGACACTGACTGGCTGAAGATCAAACTCCCCAGCGGTCGGCGGCTGCATTACCGAACCCCGAAGATCATCGAAGTCCGAGCCCCCTGGTCTGAGGGCTTCTATGGCGAAATCTACTTGCCAGGCGACGAAGGCAACATGGATCGCGTTCTCGATGTCCTCGAACGCGTCGACGCAGACGTGGGCGAGGTCTCTCCCGATCACATCGAGGTTGAGCACATTCCCAAGAATGTTGATCTCGCGGGCCTGATCCGGGCACTGGGCCCAGCCGCGAACGCTGAGTTCGAAGAGAAGGAACCGGAGTACGTTCCACAGGTCCGGTATATGTCCAACATCATGGGCAATCGGTGGGGCTGGGATCGGACCTACGGCGGCAAGCTGACTGAGAACGTTGTGCAGGCCATCGCCCGCGATTTCCTTTGTGAGTCAATGCTGCGGCTCGAAGACCACGGCTATCCGATCATCGCGACGGTCCACGACGAAGTGATCATCGAACTGCCCGAGGGTGAAGGAACCCTCGACGAATTCATCGAACTGCTTTCAACAGTTCCGCGATGGGGCAGCGGTTGCCCAATCGCCTCCGAGGGTTACGAAGCCAAACGCTACAGAAAGTAGGTGCCATGGCCGGGAAGAAAAAGAAGATCTCGCCGCTCGACATCGAGTTCGCTGGGAAGTCACCGCGAAAGACGTGGTTCGACAAGATCACAGACAAAGCGTTTCGCGTGTTCCTCATCGAGGCCCGCGACCTGTTCCGAAACGGGAATCTGCCCAACGTGTCCGGACCACGAGATTTCTATCGCTTCGCGTTGAAGTCTCGTGATGAACACTGGCCTGGTGTTGATCTGCCCGCAGAACAAGCATTCGGAAGGTGGGCAAATGCGTAAGCGTATCAATCCCGCAGACGTTGCGATGGAGCACTCGTCAAAGCCAGCCGAGTCTTACGAAAAGGTCGAGCCCAAATACTCGGCCCACGGACTGAGCCTGAACGTTGAGTCGCTGACGCCGATCCAGACCGCAGCTGACGCAATGGAGAAGGCAGGTCTCGATCCTGCTCGTTGGGAACCCATCGAGATCGAAGCCAGTTCCTGGACTGTACCGGTCAAGAAGAAGGCCGGGGACGGTAGCAACACAATCGAAGAGGTCGAATGTTGGCGGGTGAAGATTCGGTGTAAGCCGCTTCTGCCTGACTGGGCCTACACGGCCACGAATCGACTCACCGAGCGAATCAAAGGCCTCTCTGGGCCATTCCCGCCCGTCAAGTATTCACGAAAGCGAAAGGGTCGCTGCGTTCTGGAGATCGCGATAAGCGACATCCACGCCGGCAAGTTCGCGATCGACGGGACTTGGTCGTTGGCGGAGTTCGAGACGGCGTTTGCCCGAACTGTTGATTTCATGATCGACAAGTGTGTCGGTCGGAACCTCGCTGAGATCATCCTGCCCATCGGAAACGATATGCTCAATGTCGACACGGCGATGATGACCACGACGCGGGGAACGCCTCAGGGCGGCCGCTGTACTTTCGCGGACATCTACAGTTCGAGCATGTGGGCGACGATCAGGGCCGTCGAGCGTTGCCGCGAGGTTGCCCCGGTTCGCGTAATCCATGTTCCGGGCAATCACGACTGGAGCAGTTCTCGGCATGTCGTGGAAGCTGTCGGTGCGGTCTTCCACAAGACGAAGGGTGTGTCGGTTGATCTGTCGGAGGAGTACGGCGGCGGGCGGAAGTATTACCACAACGGCGTGATCCTGATCGGCTACGCCCACGGCAACAACGAGAAGGCCACCGCTCTGCCTGGGATCATGGCCAACGAAGTCCCTGAGCTTTGGAGTCAGGCGACCTGCCGCGAATTCCATATTGGTCACCGCCATTTCCGATCAGCGAAGCGAACCAAGTACAGCATCAACGATGCCGCTCCGTATCTCGAACACGAAGGCGTGCTGATTCGTCAGCTGTCTTCAATCAGTCCTGATGATCACTACCACAAGATCCAGGGCTACGTCGGCTCCGCTCGTGTGAACGAAGCCTTCCTCTACGACCTTGACTTTGGAATCGACTCCGTCTTCACCGTGCCCTACGCACGCGTGGTGGGCAAATAGAAAGGACCGTCATGAAATCGATCTACATCGCCGGCCCCATGCGTGGCTTTGAGTATTACAACTTTCCCGCATTCGACGCCGCACGAGACATGCTCCAGGACGATGGCTGGAGGGTAGTCAGCCCCGCGGACATGGATCGGGCTCGGGGCTTTGCTCCTGAGGAACTCCCTAACGATCACGACTGGAGTTCTGTCGAAGGATTGGACTTCTTCGACCTCGAAGAAGCAATCACTTCTGATGTTGAGGCCGTCCGGGAGTGTGACGCGATCTTCATGCTTGCCGGCTGGGAGAATTCCACGGGAGCACGTGCGGAGCACGCCCTTGCCCAGTGGGCCGGTAAAGAAGTCCTGTTTGAAGAAGACCCGACTCAACCTTCAACGCATTCACTCCCCACCGACGCCGCTGCTCGCAAAGCCATCCCCCTCGTTACTGGCTGCTTTCACTACTTCCCCGACGCTCTGGCCGAAGTCGCGAAGCTGTCCAAGGCTGGCAATGATCAGCACAACCCCGGGCAGCCGCTTCACTGGGACCGCACGAAGTCGGCTGATCATGTGGATTGCCTCGGCCGCCATCTGCTGCAGATCGACGAGCGGGACACGGACGGACAACTACACGCGACGAAAGTGGCCTGGAGAGCCTTGGCGAACCTGCAGGTGATGCTTGAGCAGGGGGCGTAGCCGTGATCGTCACGATTCTTGGCAAGCGATGGAAGCTCTCATTCACGCCCCTCACAAAGGCTGACGGGTATTGCGACCCACCCAGTCAAACGGGAAAGCGAATCCTCGTGGACAGTCGTCTGAGGGGCGAGAAGAGACTGGAAATCATCATTCACGAACTACGTCACGCCGCCGATTGGTCGCGGGACGAAGAGTTCGTGGAACGGGAATCGAGCGATCTGGCTCGGGTGCTGTGGCGGCTTGGCTATCGCCGCGAAGACGACAATTGAGGAGGACGCGATGAAGCAACTTCTGAACATTGCCAGCGTCTTCGGCTGGCTGGTATTCGCAGCGATGCTTTCGGTCGCGGTCTTTTCTGCTGTTGGGGAAACTTCAGAGCGCATAAGAAAACCCGCTGCAAGTGCCCGGCAGCGGGTTCAGGGAACAGAGGCAAGGGACTGCCTCGGCAGGATCCGTCCTGCTGTGTGTCTTATCGGATTGTTGCCAGCAACAACTTGGAAAAAAGTCGAGGCACCGCCGCAAGCCTGCAAAAGAACGACGGTGCCCCGGTTCAAGTCACACGTGAAAGGTCCAGTAACGCGCGTGACAAGTCAGTTGTACGCGAGTTTGTGGATTTGACAACGTTGACTGAGGGGAGCGAGCCCCACGCAGTGAATCGACTGGTAACAGGTGCCACTTTAAGAAACATGGGCCGAACCCCGACCCTCGCTTGCCCCAAAGATGATTTCATCCGGTGGGCGTATATGCACACATCGAAGCCCCCGATGAAGTTCTTGCGAAGAAAATGATGCTCGACTACCTGAAAAAGGGAAAGCCGATGGACGTTGTGGACGTGCTTACACCAAAGGAAAAACACCGAGCTGGGATCTCTCCCGACTCGGTGTTCGCAACAGGTTTTGAATCAATGTGCTACTCAGCCGACGCGTTCTTGCGTCGACGGTATCGGACTGCTCCGAAGCCGACGAGGCCAAGTCCCAGGACGGCGAATGTTGATGGTTCTGGAATTGCTGTTGAATTGGCTAGTGCGAGGCGAAGGCTGCCAGATGCATTAGTGCCGACGATGTGATTGAAGGTTGCACCGGTGGTAGCGAGGTTTTCGAGTTGAGTCCGGTCAGTGGGGTCAGTAATGAACGAATACGAGTACCTGTTGTTGGTCCCGTTGCCCGTAAAGTTGACCACGGTGCTTGCATCGAGCCCATTGAATAGAAGAGTGAATTGCCCTCCACTCCTTTTTGCAGCCCTAAACGCGTTCGTTGTAGGTGGCGATGTACTTCCGGTGATTGTGAGTGGGCCACTTGCAATTGTGTTTGGCCCTCCGGCAGTCTGGTTAATAGGACTTGAGAGCGTCCAGGTAGAGGCCCCAAGACTGCTTGTTGTGACTGTGATTCCACCTTCGAAGAACAATTCCTGGGTAGAAGTGTCCAGTCGCATGATTAGCTCAGCGGTGGAAGTTTTGGAAGCCGTCGTGAAGAGAAGAACGACGAAAAGCAGGCGTCTCATGGATTGTTTAGTGGGTGAGGTGTGGGGTTGGTTGCTCTGGGAGGCTATTGGGGCGGGGAATGCTGACACAACCAAAAACGTTCAATTTGGTCAGGAATGTGATGTTTCGGAAGTGTGAGGAACTGAGCAAATGACCACTCCTCTCGAAATTAGTGAGGAACGTCGCTTTGTTCGCCACTGCGAGAGCCTTGGACTCGAAGCCCTGAAACTGCGGATCGATGGACAGGACGGGTTTCCCGACCGCACGGTTTTCCACGACGGCCGAACGATCTACTTCGAATTCAAACGAGCGAAGACCGGGAAGCTGAGACCGCAGCAACGTCGCTGGAAAAAGCGGCTGGAACAACTTGGGTTCGAAGTCATCGTCCCCACGAGCTTTGAGCAAGCCAGAGAAGAACTCGAAAGATGGATGGCAGCTGAATGATCTACCACCCCCACCAATATCAGAGCCACGCCATCAAATGGCTGATCTCAAAGACGCTCACCGGCGACTCCACCGGGGCCGCTCTGTTTCTTGATCCAGGCCTTGGCAAGACAACGATCACGCTTTCGTGGATCAAGCTGCTTCGCGAGATGGAACTCTCCCGCGGCGTCCTGGTCGTTGCTCCACTGCGTGTTGTGTATTCGGTCTGGCCTCGTGAATGCGAGAAGTGGGAGCAGTTCGCGGGCTTGCGGACAGCGATCGTCCACGGCCCCCCGACCAAAAAGCAGAAAGCCCTCGCCACGCCGGCCGACATTTACCTCATCAACCCCGAAGGCGTTGACGCTCTCGTCAACATGAGCAAGAACCGAGAGCTTCCGTTCGACACGCTTGTTGTGGATGAGTCGTCAAAGTTCAAATCGTGGAGTGCAAAACGAACGAAGGCGATTCGCAAGCTCATGAAGGTCTGCAATCGTCGCGTGATCCTGACGGGAACGCCCTCGCCGAACGGGTTGCAGGATTTGTTCTCGCAGATCTTCATTGTTGACGAGGGGAAAAGTCTCGGCAAAACGATCGGCTCATTCCGTCAGACCTACTTCTACCAGGGCGGATTCGGGGGCTACAAGTATTTCCCGATCGATGGTTCAGAGAAACGAATCTATGACAAAATCGCGGGCGTCTGCCTTCGCATGTCCGCCGACGAGTTCCTCGATCTCCCACCAATCCTGGAAAACAACGTTTTCGTCGATCTCGAACCAAAGGTGATGGATCGATACAAGCAGCTTGAGAAGGAGATGTTCCTCGCGATCGATGAGGATGGCGGCGAACTGACTCCGATGAATGCTGGGGCCCGCTACAACGCATGTCGTCAGCTGGCCAGCGGCGGCGTTTACGATGCCGACGACAAGACCAAAGTTCACGAGATCCACAGTTCCAAGGCTGACGCAGTTCAGGACATCGTTGAGGAACTTCAGGGCAAGCCGGTCCTGATCGCTTTTCAGTACCGTCACGAGCTGGAGCGATTGCGGAAGATCTGGAAGAAGCTTCCCTCGATTGATGGCCAAACCAAACCAAAGGAGGCCGACCGACTGTTCGTGAAATGGAATGCCGGTGAATTGCCCCTGTTGGCGGTTCAACCGAAGTCGCTCTCTCACGGCGTTAATCTCCAAAGCGGCCCCGGTCGCGACATCATTTGGACCTGCCTGTCGGACAGCCTCGAAGACTATCAGCAGCTCAATGCCCGACTTCATCGTCAGGGCGTGACCGGTCAGGTTCGCATCCATCGGATTACCGCTCGCGACACGGTCGACGAGGCTGTTGTCGATCGCATTGAGTCAAAAGAGAAGACTCAGAACTCCCTCCTTGATGCCCTTCAGCGATACCGACAGAAATGATTTCAGATTATCTGCAACACGGATGGAAGCTCTGTTTCGCCCCGCCACGCGAGAAGAATCCCGGCGCTCTCATGGGGCGAAACTGGGGGCAACAGGTTGCTTCCACGGATGCCGAAGTTGATCAGTGGCTGACTCGATGCCCCGACGCGAACGTCGGCGTCCTTCTCGGCCCCGAGTCCGGTCTTGTTGATGTCGAGTTCGACACCAATGAAGGCGAAGAGATTCTGAACGAGATTCTCGACTCCGGCCCACTTGTCCAGACGCCAAGCTACACGTCCGGCAAGTCTGTTCATCGCCTCTACAAATTCACAGGATCACTTCCTGAGAAGACGGTGATCAAACACAAGGGCGTTGAGGTCCGGATCAACGCGAACAGGATGGAGCTTCAGTCCATTCTGCCGCCATCGGTTCACGCATCCGGCAAGCAATACGAATGGCTTGAGGGGCTCAGTCCGGCAGACGTTGCACCGCAGCCCATGCCGTTCGAGCTTCTCGATCACGTCCACTACATGTCTTCCATCAAGACCGACGACAAGGCCGTCGTTGATGAGCAGGGACAGCTGTACGTGCCGGAGGGCAGCCGTCACGAATGGATGCTCGCCCGAGCGTCGCAGGTTCGGGATTGGGGAGCGAGCCGCGACCAGGTGCGACAGATCCTTGATGTGATCGATACTGAGATCGTTCACTACGATGACGATGGTTCTCGCGATCAGCGTCTCGATTCAATCGCCGATTGGGTCGCGACGAACATCAAGCCCCAGAAAATTGATATTCCCAAACAAAGGTTCGAGCTGGAGATCGAGTCAGCCAGTTCTCTGCTCGCTCGGAACATCGAACGGGACTGGGTGATTGAAGACTTCATGGTTCTCGGCGAGCCAATGGTTGTGGGTGGGCCTTCGAAGTGTCTGAAGACTTCATTCACTCTCGACCTTGCCGCCTCGATCGCGACCGGGACCAAGTTCATGGGGACATTCAACGTCCCCGAGGCTCGTCCCGTTGCTGTGATCAGCGGCGAGTCTGGAGAACTCACGATTCAGAGCTTTCTGCGGGACTGGCTCACAGCGAAGGACTTCTCGGCGTCCGACCTTGAGAACCTGAAACTCGGATACAAGCTGCCGAAGCTTGATGCGGGTGATCAGGTCGACGGCCTTATCACCGGGCTCAAGACGGCTGGCGTCGACATCGTGATCATTGACCCGCTGTATCGATCGCTTCGCGTTGGGGAGGCCGCGTCGAACATTTATTCGATGGGTGAGAAGCTGGAAGAGGTCGCCGAGAAGATCCACAAGTCCGGGATCACGGTCGTTCTCGTTCACCACTTCCGAAAGCAGGGACGGAACTACGACGAGGCCCCGGAACTCGAAGCCCTGTCTCAGTCAGGCGTCGGGGAATTTGGCCGTCAGTTCATGCTGGTCAAGCGGCGGGAGGAGTATGGACAGGACGGCAACCACACGATCTGGTTTCAATGGGGCGGGTCCGCCGGCCATCAGGGCCTCCGCATTTGCCAGGCTGTCACAGGAACGCAGAAGACGGGAACTCGTTGGGATACCGAACTCCTGACGCTCTCGGAGTACGACCATCGAAAGCGAGCAGAGAAGGAAAAGCTCAGCGACGAAAAGAAGACTGAGAAGCGAGAGCAGATTCTCGCGTTCCTGACGGAGAACCCTGGGGCCAGTCAAACCGACATCGAAGGTGTCTGTGAAGTGTCCAGGCAATACACCCGCCGTCTCCTCGGCGGCATGGAATCCGATGGGCTGATCGAAGTCCTACGCAACGGCAAGGCCTTGAAGTTCTATCGCAAAGAAGACGAGGCCCTTCGTGTTGAAGCGGAACAGGCCATCACGTCCGAAGCTCAAGACCGCGACGACGAGCTGCGAACAGCGATCCTCGACTTCCTGCGAGAGAACCCGGGGGCTGGCAAGAAGAAGATCGAGCAGGCCGTTGAGGGAAAAGCCACCCGCATCGCCGCGGTGGTCGCAGAGCTTGAATCAGACGGCGAGATCCGCGTGGAGCGACAGGGGCGGAAACTGATGCACTTGGTGAAGGCCTAGTTAGCTCTGCTGATCCATGGCCCTCACATCAATTTTCTATCTTCCCTAGTCAGGGTCTTCATTAGACTCTCGGTGGCATTTTTTTGGCACTGTGACAGCAGCTTTTCGTCTACAACATCAAGTTCAGATCCCGAGATTATGTTTTGCTGCACTTGAAGGAATTCGATCTCCGCTTGATCAATTGGCTCAGATTTCCAATACATAGTTCTGAATACTACTTCCCAACGTTGTGACAATTCGCCCCATTGTTTGGCCATCGCTTGATGGTAGATTCCATCCTGAAGTTGACGGGAGACCGCTGTGGAATGCTGTGATCCCCAGAAGAAGGCGACTGACATCGCTAAGAAAACAGCTCTGACGATCGACTTTTTTTCTGTCGTTTGCTTCCAAGTACTCTCGATGAATAGAGGAAGGACGAGAGCGAGCATCGAAAGGAAAAGAAGCAGCTGACTGTAATCTTTGGTCTGCACTGAATTGAGCTGCGCCGCTCGTGTTCGGTGGTACAGATGGTTCATCTCCGCTTCAACTAACCCGTCCCATATCTCATGGTACTGCCGATCGACCAACCCCGTTTCTTGTTGGGGTTCGTCGACTGGAAATACCAACAAGCCAACAGTCAATATGAAAGATTTAAACATCGATGGGCAACTGAATTAGTTCGTGAGACAAGAATTCGATTCTTGCGATGTTACTTCTTCTTTCTTGGTCTCTTTGGTGGCGGTTCGATAGGGCCCGGGGGCGGATGCCAAATCGTAGGATCTGGGCAAATCAGCTGTGATGGTTGGTAAGATTGATAACCGCAACTTCCATCTGGGTAGATGATTCTTCGTTGGAGGGGCATCTGCTGAATGATCACTCTCTCGTTCACAGGGGCGCACGGGGCCGGGCACACTGCGACCGGAGTCCTATGATAGGAGCATGCACAGCCTGTGATCAACAGGAAGCTGAAAAAGATGCCAAGTCGGTTCATTCCCAGACTCTCGTAGATCTTGCTCGAGCTTGTCAATGGGTTTTCAGGGGCAGAATAGACCACAAGCTAAGGGAGAGTTGGTTCTGGACGTTCGGGGCATGCTATTTCGGTGATTTCTGCTGGTTTGAGCACCCACCTCCAGCCCCTTCAACTACAAGCGGTCAGTAGCAGTAGCCCCTCCGCGATATCGCTGGCGTTCACTACCCACCATCCATCGAGTCGAGCGACTTCGGTGGTGAACAACACGCCGGATTGGGGGGCAAACAATGACCCAGGATGTTGTGGTTCGGGACGTCTGAAAACCGATCTGAATTTTCGTGGTTGCAATGCGTCAAAACCCGATTACGCTCACTCCGCGAGGCGTCTGCAAGAGCGAGCTGTCGTGAGCCGTGATGCCCGCATCTTGCACTGAACATCTGCTTTGGGAAAGAGCCCGAGAAGTGGCCGAATTGTTGTTTTGTTTTGTCAAAACAAATGATACGATCCCGGCCAACAAATTAGACACAAGACGAATCATCACGGGCACTGGATGTGGCTCGTAGACAACACAAAGGAGACGTCCAGGATGGCTCCAAATTTCTATGCCGGCACCTCTGCCGATTACATGGCGATCGCATTTCGCCGCTGCACGACAGGGAAATTCCTTTCCGGGACTTCAGCCTGTTAAGCCTTTGCTTCGGTCACGCTGACCAGCCTGCATACACCTTTCGGTAAGTGTATGCGCTTCCGTTTCTAATCATTTGACGACCTCGCTGCGCGCGTTGCTGTGGGGCGTCTGCGGGGAAGATATGCGCACTCAGAAGCAAGTTGGAATCTACGAAGTATTGAGACCGGGATTCAGAGTCGTCCGTCCCCGGGGAGTGGAAGTGACCCCGCTCGTGAAGAATAGATACGGGAGGTTCGAGGTCTTCGAAGGCACTGGAATGCCGCGAGGATGCTTCAGTTCTCCCGAGGACGCCATCAAGCATTCAGCGGGGTTCTGGGGCGGCTACGTCCTCGACAGGATCACTGGCGACCGTGTGGGACGCTACTTCGAGAACTGAACAGGGTTGACTTTTGGACAGGGGAGAATGAACATGCGATCACAAACAAGGAAAGCCGACCAGCGTGGTCGGCTCGATGAGAAAACGGATCGTCGTCAGGCGGCAACCTGTTCGGCCCCATTCGGCTTCTCATCGCTCGTAGACTGCATACACAGCCTAACGATTGACGTCGACGATGCTGAACGTATCGATCCGATACCGCTTACGCAATCACTCTGCTTTGGTTGCGTTCCCCAATCGCTACACCCTGTGCTACCGGTCTGCGCGGACTATCCGAAATATCGCCAGACAGGGCTGAGGCCCGCCGGGAGCACGGAAGTGAAGCTTGATCGCGGACCACCGGGGTTATCTCTGCGCATGAAAAAGGCCTGACTGTGAATCAGGCCTGCTTCTGAACTTGAGTTCAGCGTCAGCCAGGGAAAGTGAGACGTCCCTGACTGACAGTGCTGAGTTACCCCTAGAAAGGTTCGTCAACGCGGGCAGTGTCCGCGGAGGGTCGCTGCATGTCAAGTCCAAACGGAAAAGACGGGATCATTGAAGAGCGGAGTTACACGCTCGAACAGATAAATGTGTTGCTTGGTTGGTCGGAGAAGTATGTAAGTCAATTGGAGCTACTTTTTGGCCTCGAACGCTTCGGCAGTGCGAAGAAGCAGTACTCCGGTCGTGACTTAATCAGTTCATCGAAACGACAGAAGAAGGCTGACTGGTCTGAGCAGCAGACGAAGGCCGCAATCGCTCAGAAACGTCGTGAAGAACGACAGGAGGAAGCTTTCATGAAGGCCCTGGAAAAACTTGATGTCTAAGAGAAAGAAACGCACCTACCGAAAGGACGTCACAGTTGGCCCAAACCAGAGGAAGACTGTCCGGGCTTCATCGAAGAAGGAACTGGACGAAAAGGTCGAGGCCCTCAAAAGGCAGGTTGCCTCTGGTCTGATCGTCGGCACTGGGAAAGAGGCCGTCGACAAGGTCGCGAACGAATGGCTGGAGTTCCATGCCATTGACCGAGAGCTTGAGCAGTCCACGATCCTGGGCTATCGAAACACGATCAAGGCTCACATCACGCCACTGTTCGGCAGTTACTCGATTGAGCAGCTGACAGAACAAATCATCGTGAGCCTGATCGGCCATCGGCAGTCGTCGTCGCCTTCAACCCGTCGAAAGATCTTGCTCGTTCTTCGCCTGACACTGACGTTTGCGAAGCGACGGGGAATGATCGCTCACGATCCGATGGAATTCATGAGGCTGCCCGGTCAGAAGAACGTCTCTGACAAGGCTATGACCTGCATGAGTTTGGACCAAGCGAAGACGTTCCTTCGAGCGTGTGAAGGTGTTCGGTTCGGCCGTTTCTTCAAGATCCTGGCCCTCACTGGAATGCGAGAGGGTGAGCTTCTTGCGGCCCGACCTCAGGATTTCACCAAGGACTACGCGGCGATCTGGATTCGTCGGACGATGTCTGACAACCTCGAAGGGGAAGCCATTGAAAAGGATGCCCCCAAGACGAAGTCCAGTCGGAGGAAACTCCCATTGCCTGCTCTCGCCAGGGACGCAGTCATTGAGGAGGTCGAAGCTCGCATGAAAGAAGGCAGAACGCATCACAACACGTTGTTCTCAACCTCTGCTGGCACACCGCCTCAGCGTCAGAATCTCATGCGACGGCAGTTCAGGCCGATGCTCAAGAAGGCTGGCTTGCCGATTGAGATGACGATTCACGACCTTCGTCACACGTACGCGACGTGCGCTTTGAACGCAGGGATCGGGGTTCACCTCGTATCAAAGATGCTCGGACACGCCTCCGTGAAGATCACTTTGGATCTGTACTCACACGCACTACCGGAAGCCACGGAGGACGCCGTACAGGTTGTCGATCGGATGTTTGGCAAGCGAGCCTAGGGCGTCGCCTTCAGTTGCTTCACCAATTCGACGACTTTGTCGAGGTCGGCCGACTGCTTGCCTTTGGAAGGGATGTTTGCGGCCATGGCGGTGTTTCGATCTACATTCATAAGTGAGTTGACCACAGTCTGAAGTTGCTCTTCGTTCCCTTTAGCTATCGCCGTATGAATCGCAGCCTTGTATGCACTGATATTGGTCAGTTCGTTCTGATAGTACTTCAAGTCAGCAAGGCCAGCCGAGTACAGTCTCAGGAAGAAATAGGCGAGAACTTGTGTGAAGAAAAGGAGTGAGACACGAGTTCCGAAGAAGACCATCAGCTGGCTGTTGGTGCTTTCCGTCCTTGTGACCGGAGGTCCATTCAACAGCATCATTCCCAAGACTAGAATGCCTGTCGCAGCCACACAGACACCGAAACCCAGGTTTTTATTTGCTCGTTTCCCCAGTGTCGTGATTGCATCCCCAAGTCTCTTGATCGACTCAGTAATCGTTTTTTCCACTTCGGAGATACCGTAGTGCTGTCGAATTTTCGAGATGGATTCGTCAGTTAGCATTGAGCGGATTGCTGCGACAGCCTGATCACGAAACTCTTGATTGTCCGGGATCACAACGTGAGTAGCGTTCGAGGGATCGTCTTTTGACTCGTCTTCTGAATCGTCGTCTAACTCGTCACTAACTGGTGATTCAACGTTCTTAACAAACTGGGCCACAAATATGCTTAGAAAAAGAGCGACAACAGACGTGGGAAACACCCATCCCAGATTCAGCATCTGCGGACTGGCGTAGTCCCTCAGAATCTTTGTCCTCAACCCAGTTTCCATTTCAAAACTGGCTGAAAGCAGGCTCGTTTTCAACGCTGCAAATTCCGCGGGCTCTAAGTCTTCATCTAGTTTGAGGTCGTTAAATGCATCGCGAATACGATCTTCCAGGTCTGCAGATATCGCTGCAGACGTTTCGCGAAACAGTCTTTCGTTACGCGTGTTGAGCTGATCAACAAAGAGCGCAGCAAAACCTGTGAAGACTATTACGTAGGTCACGAACGGAGCGAGCGCTTGTGGCTGTAGGAGAACTAAGCTTCTTACGGCGTCAGTAGCCCTCGTAAACCACGCCCCGTTCTTTTTCTCGGGCGAGTGTGTCGGCTCTGTCATGGGGGACCCTGTCGGTGAAGATAAAAGTCACCCCCACAGTGCGCGGGTGGGGCGTCGTTTGAAAGCAGTGAATTGACGAAAGTGAAGAATTTCGCGAACACAAGTGCGGCAAAAAGTGCGGCAAAACGAAAACAGGCCAAACAGCAAAGTGCTGTTTGGCCTGTAAAAACATTAGTGGGCAGAGCCGGAATCGAACCGGCGACACCAGGATTTTCAGTCCTGTGCTCTACCAACTGAGCTATCCGCCCCGAGCGAGCGAGGGAGTCTAATCGCACTCCTGATGCGTTACAAGGCTAAGCCTCACGATTCACTCATGTTGCCGTTGCGGCGTTCGCATCGCTCCGATTACGGCGACCCGACGGATGAAACGGCTCATGCCATCAGTCGCTCGTGTGCAGCAGGCTTACGCGGCAAACGCATCCTGCAGCATCTTCAGGCTCTTCGGAATGGCCGTGCGGGGGTCTTCTTTGCCCTCAAATTCCAGCGAAATGTAGCCATTGTAGGCATGCTTTGCGAGCAGTTTGGCGATTCGCGGGTAGTCCAGGTCGAGTGTGTACCACATTCCGCCGCCGTAGTAGGTCTTGGCCTGCACCAGCACAGCATCGTCGGCAATGACCTCCAGTCGATCGTACGGATCTTCCAGAAAGTTGCCCGTGTCCAGCGTTGTTTTCAGCCACGGAGACTTGATGGCATTCACAATTTTCATCACCCCTTCGGCCGTCCGGCCCAGCCCCCAGTGGTTTTCCAGGCCGAGCGTCACGCCGCATTTTTCGGCCGTTGGCAGGCAGTCCTCCAGGCCCTGAATCACCCACTCGTAGCCCTGCTCGTCCGTGTAGCCTTCCAGTGTTGGCTCGATGCCGCGGTTGGCCATCAGTTCGTCAAAGTTCTTGCTCGTGCCCCACCGACCCGTGTTCACACGCATCGTGGGAATGCCGAGCTTGTACGCCAGTTCGATGCTGTTGATGGTTTTTTCTGTGTTGCGTTTGCGTTCTGCCGGATCCGGGCTGACCCATCCCTGATGTGTGGAAAAGCCGCACAGGTCCAGACCGTTAACGAAGGCCCGCTGCTTCAGTTTCTGCAGCGTGCCGTTGTCTGTTTGCTCCATCTGCATTTCCAGAATTTCCACACCGTCAAAGCCCCACTCGGCGGCCAGGTCGATGCACGTCTCGACAGAACGCAGGTCCTGGTTCTTGAACTGCCAGAACGAATAGGTGGATACACCAAAGCGACGACGACGGGGGGGCGCGGATGGCGCCTTGGCCGATGAAGCGGCGGTCGCAGATTGAGTCAAACAGTTGGGCAGCAAAGCGGCAGGGACGGCGGCAGCACCAGCGGCCAGCCATTGACGGCGATTGAGCGACTTCACGGAGTGTTCCTTGAGAGATTCGCTGGTCGGTCCGATGACCAAAGCCAGGCGGGAGTGACGAGTTCGGCGCATCCCACACGATTCGCGTGCGGCATTCAACCCCTGGGCAACCGGACACACACAAGATTGCCGGATGCGTTGCGGGCAAACACATGTCCGCCACTTAACACGGGCACCGTCCAGCAGCGTCCGGACAGGATGGTGGCGCGGCTGCGTTCTTCGAAACCATCCGCAGTGGCCGCGGCGACAACAAGATCCCCCTTTTCCGACAGCACCAGCAAATGTCCATCGGCAATCATTAGTGAGCCGCAGCCCAGACCGCGGTGTTTCCACATCACTTCCCCCGTTTGAAAATTCAGGCAGGTCAGCGTCACCACCCGGCCCAAATTGGAATTGCCATCGAAGCCATACAGGTGGTCGCCAAACAGGATGCTGTTGTTGAAGTGATTGCGCATCCGTTTGGTGGTGTAGATTTCTTCCAGTTGCGTGCCGTCAAACGTGAAGGCGGCAGCCCCCACGTTGTAGCCGGTGGAGATAAAGATCGTGTTGCCGCGAATGATGGGCGTGGTGGAGTTGGTGGCGAAAGGTGACTTCCACGCCGCGAAGGCCACCGTGCTGCCGTCATCCGGATTTGAGATCCGCAGCCCGTCGCAGTCCAGTGAAACAAGGTACGTACGTTCGCCGACCTGCATGGTTCGAATGGCCCCATAACCGGCGGCATGCGGTGGGGACGACCAGATCAGCGACCCATCATCCAGCGCGTAACAGCCGATACGGCCGCCCTGCACATACAGTCTGCCCTGCCAGATGAACGGTGACGAATTGAATCCCCATTCGTGCAGCCCCACGCCAAAGTCGGACTTCAAATCACGTCGCCAGTGCAGGTCACCGGTGGCGTGATCGAAGCAGTGCAGCTGGCCGTCGACGCTGAGTGTGTAAACACGCCCTGCGAACACCGTGGGAGTGGCTCCCGGGCCGCCTTCATAAAGGTTGTCGTTGAGGGCAGCTTCGTACCGGTACGACCAGATCACGTCCCCCGAATCTGCCTGCAGACACCAAACGGTTTCATCACCATCTTTGTGTCCCATCGTGTACAGCCGTCCGTCCTGCACGCTGACGGAAGAAAAGCCGATGCCAAGCTGTTTTGCCCAGGCTGTTTCCGGAGGTGTCGGCCAGTCTTTTGACCAGCCGCTTTCTGTGGATATGCCGTTCAGCTGCGGCCCCATCCATTGGGGCCAGTCATTCGCCACAGCAAGGCTCATGGACAGGCCACAGACAACTACACAGCACAAATGAATACAGCGCGCGATCATGACAATTCTCCGGCAGATGACTCGTGCGGATGTTAACATCCGGCAGCGGACGGCGTCATCTGCGCTGAAGTTGCCGGTTGTGATTGGTTCTGAAACGCTGGGGCGTTAGAAAACAGACTGCACGGACCCTATGACAGTCCCGCCCTGGTTCCCGATCTCATGAACGCTTCGAACGACCTGATCCAGAAACGCACGCTCGTCGGCATCCTGTCACTTGGGTGCCTGATCGGCGGCGGCTGGCTGTTTTTTACATCCGACAACGAAGGACTGCAGGGGGCGCTGCTGCGGGTGGGCATGCTGCTGGGGGCCTTTTGGCTGGCGATGCCCACGAAGAATCGTCCGGCCGCGTGGAAGGTTCTTTCGTCCAACTGGGCGCTGGTGGGGGCCGTCGTCACGGGCATTCTGATGCCGCGTTTCAAGGGCATGTTTCCCGTTTTTGCCGTGCTGCTGGGCCTGGCGTTTTTTGCCCGCCCCAGAAATCGGAACAAATAACGAGAACCCCGGTGCGAGTCTGCCGCTCCTGTGTCCCGTCCGGATAGACTCCGGAAAACGGAACCGAACCACTTGTTTACGATTTACGATGACGGACAAATCTCGCAGGATCAAGCCGCAGACACTTCGCGGATTTCGTGACTTTCTCCCCGATCAGATGATGGCTCGTGAGCACCTGATCAACGTCGCCCGCCGGGTGTACCGCAGCTACGGATTCGCGCCCATCGACACCCCGGCGCTGGAATACGCGGAAGTGCTGCTGGGCAAGGGAGGCGATGAATCGGACAAGCAGGTGTTCCGTTTCACCGATCAGGGCGACCGCGACGTGGCCATGCGTTTTGACCTGACCGTGCCGCTGGCCCGCTACGCCGCGCAGCACATTCAGGAACTGGGCACACCGTTTCGACGATACCACATAGCGCCTGTGTGGCGGGGCGAACGACCGGCGCGAGGGCGTTTTCGCGAGTTCATGCAGTGCGACTTCGACACGATCGGCAGCAGCAGCAACAATGTGGACATCGAGACACTGCTGGTCATCAACGATCTGTTTGAGCAAATCGGCATCGAACGCTTCACCATTCGCGTGAACAACCGCAAAGTGCTCAACGGTCTGCTGGAAAAAATCGGCGTGCAGGATCAGGCTGTCGGCATCCTCCGAGCGCTGGACAAACTTGACAAAATCGGTCGCGAAAAAGTGATCGAAGAAATGGTCGACAAAGCCGATGTCTCGGCTGAGCAGGCGGGCCGCGTGCTGGACATGGCAGAACTGACGGGCACTCCGGAAGACATTCTGGCTTCGCTGAGCGGAATGCTGGACGGCAGTGAAACGGGGGCGGAAGGCCTGGACAATCTGCGGGATCTGTTTGTCACAGTGCGAGCCTGCGGTCTGCCGCAGGGACGCGTCAAACTGGATGTCGCCATCGCTCGCGGTCTGGACTACTACACGGGCACTATCTACGAAACGCTGCTGGATGACCTGCCGGGAATCGGCAGCGTGTGTTCGGGCGGTCGTTATGACAACCTGGCGGAATTGTTCACCTCGCAGCAACTGCCCGGAGTGGGCGCCAGTCTGGGACTGGATCGCATGCTGGCCGCGATGGAAGAACTGGGTATGACGCAGTCGGCCTCCACACCGGCGCCCGTGCTGATGACGATGTTTGATGAATCGCACCGTGGTGACTACGTCGCCATGGCCCGTAACCTGCGGGCCGCCGGCATTGGCGTGGAAGTCTTTCCGGAGGCGAAGGCCATCGGCAAGCAGATGAAGTACGCCAATAAGAAGGGCTTTCAGGTGGCCGTGATTGCCGGAGCCGACGAGTTTGCCTCCGGCACGTGGCAGATCAAGGGCCTGCAGGAGAGTTCGCAGCAGCAGGTCGCAACGAACGAAGTGGCCGACGCCATCTTGAACATCATCTAATCCCAACAGACACGTTTTGTGGAAGCAGGTCGTTTACGATGAAAAAACTCGCGCTGCACTGGCAGATTCTGATCGGGATGGCCCTGGGGCTCATCGTCGGCTTCATCTTCCGTCAAATGGATGCAGCGTGGTTCGTGGCGGACTGGGTCAAACCCTTCGGCACGATTTTCATCAATTCGCTGAAGCTGATTGCCGTTCCCCTGATCATCTCATCGCTGATCAAGGGAGTGTCCGACCTGAAAGACATTTCCCGGCTGTCGTCAATGGGCGGCCGCACCGTGGCGCTGTATGTGTTCACAACAGTGGTGGCTGTGTCTGTGGGGCTGCTGGTGGTGAACGTTGTGGGCCCGGGCACCAGCGTGTCTCAGGAAACCCGTGACAGTCTGCTCAAAGACTATCAGGGGAAAGCGGGCGAGAAGATTGCGGCCGCTGAAGATCAGAAGAACGCCGGCCCCCTGCAGCCACTGGTGGATGTGGTGCCGGACAACATCTTTCGGGCGGCCACCAGCAATGGCGACATGCTCAAGGTCATTTTCTTTGTCGTGTTCTTCGGCATCGGTTTGATTCTGGTGCCGGAAGAAAAGGCTCGCCCCGTCAAGGAGTTTTTTGATGGGCTGAACGAAGTCATTCTCAAACTCATTGACCTGATTATGCTGGCCGCGCCATACGGCGTGTTCGCCCTGCTGGCTGCACTGGTTGTGGAATCTCCCAATCGGGAGCTGCTGGTCGCTTTGTTCAAATACAGCATGTGTGTGGTGGCCGGGCTGGCGTTCATGGTGTTCGGTTTTTATCCGCTGATGGTGCGCACGTTCACCGGACGAAAGTACGCCGACTTTCTGCAGGGCATTTCTCCCGCCCAGCTGCTGGCATTTTCAACCAGTTCCAGCGCGGCCACGCTGCCGGTCACCATGGAACGTGTGGAAGAGCACCTGGGCGTCGAACGTGAGGTCAGCAGTTTCGTCCTGCCGATTGGAGCCACCGTCAACATGGACGGAACCAGTCTCTATCAGGCGGTCGCGGCCGTGTTCATTGCGCAAACATACGGCCTGAATTTGGGGCTGGAAGAACAAATCACAATTGTGGTCACGGCCACGCTGGCCTCGATCGGTTCAGCCGCTGTGCCGGGCGCCGGCATGGTGATGCTGGTCATCGTTCTGGGAGCGATCAAAGTGCCCGAAGAGGGACTGGCCCTGATTTTTGCCGTCGACCGTCTGCTCGACATGTGCCGCACGACCGTCAACGTGACGGGCGATGCAACTGTGGCCATGCTGGTTGCAAAAAGCGTGGACAAACTGGGCGAACCACACGTCAAAAACTGGGACGACAACTATCCGCCCGGCGAACGGGATGGCGCTTTTGCGGACGGCGAAACCGCTGTGGACGCTGTGGACGCGGTGGGCACGGAAGACCCCAATGCATAGGTCGTGTTCGGGAGTGTGAGCTCTTGAAGCGGCAGACGCGGCAGACGCGGCAGACGCGGCAGACGCGGCATAAGCGGGCAAAGCTCCGCCAGCACAGCGCACCGCCGACTGAGGTCACTGCTGGCACAGGTCTCTGCTTGCTTAGCCCTCGTCGGCATTGCCAAACCCACTTTGTCCCGGCCCCCATCCACGGTGCCGGCGGGTCAGCCCTGGCCCGCGGAGGTCGCGGGTCTTGCCAGCATTTTGGGGGCTTCTGCCGCTGACCGGCGGAAACTGCAGGTGGACGTGCCCGGGGGGTAAATTCCGTTCTCCTGATGGCCCGCAGGCCGCAGAGGCCACTTGACCAAAATCTGGATTTTCTCGTAGAACTCAGGCGATCGAAGCCCGGCGTTTTCTGTGGCTCAGCAATCTCTGCTGAACTGTCTCAATCAGAAAGCCCGCTCGACCGGTCTGGCACTGGACTGGTGGTTTCGGTGCCCACCACTGTGCCCTCTCTCTTTTGTCCAAGTCCCCGGCATTCTCAGCGGAAGGTCCTCTTCCACAGCGGGGCGGGAGTCAAATCATGGAAGAATTCTCAAAGCCTCCAACCGACGCTCAGCGCAACCGCAGCACGATTTTTGTCAGTGGAACGGTCGTCGCCATTCTGGCGGCCGCCATTGGCGCTCAAATGTGGCGGGCGACCAACTCCAAAGCTGCCGAGCAGTACAGCGGAAACAGCAAGACACAGATCTCCGCCGATCTGCTGTCGGAACCGGTGGGCCGCGTCAATGGCCAGCCGATTACCTACGAAGAACTGGCGGCCGAGTGCATCGAACGCTATGGGGCCGAAGTCCTCGACAGCGTCATCAATCGTCGCGTCATCCAGCAGGCCTGTGCCAAAGTGGGCGTGCAGGTGTCTGACGCTGAAGTGAACAATGAAGTCACCCGCATCTCCAAAAAGTTTGGCCTTCCCGTTAACCAATGGGAAAAAATGCTGCAGGCCGAACGCGGTCTGACGCCGCTGCAATATCGACGCGACGTTATCTGGCCCATGCTGGCGTTGAAGAAACTGGCCGGTGCGTCATTCCAGCCAACGCGTGAACAGATGCAGAAAGCCTACGTTGACAACTATGGTCCACGTGTGAAGGCCCGCATGATTGTCCTGGACAATCCGCGTCGTGCACAGCAGATCTGGGAGCAGTTGAAACGAAACCCGGACGAGTTTGAAAACTTCGCGCGTGACTATTCGGTGGAGCCTAACAGCCGCGCACTGGGCGGTGCTATTCCGCCGATTCGTCAGCACTCGGGCGCCCACGAGAACATCCGTCGCGCGGCCTACAAGCTGAAGACCCCCGGTGAAATCTCGGGCATTCTGGAAGTCGGCGTTCGCAGCTACGCCATTTTGCAGTACGAAGGCCGCACCGAGCCCATCGAACACGATGCCAAGGACGTGCAGGCTCAGCTGTACGAAGACCTGAAAGAACGTGAACTGCAGGAGACGATCGCCAAGACCTTCGACAAGCTGCGAGAGCAGTCTCGCATCGACAACCTGCTCAACGGCGAATCCACGGCTCCGACTGCTGCCGGAGAAACGGGACTGCCAGGCGACATTCAGGAAGCGCTGGGACAGTAAACCAGACAGTCCGGCTTCCGCTGTCAGATAAAAAAGGCCGCCCCGTTTTTATGGGACGGCCTTTTCTGTGCGCATCGTTTGTGGAATCGTTCGAGTGATCCTGAGGGATCACTGCAGGCGGCATTTGCCAGAGGAGTTGTGTCTGGCGGTCGGCTTAGAGCTCTTTAATGCGAATGTTTTTCCAGGCAACATCATAGGGGCCGGTTCCCTTTTTGATGCCGTGCACCTGCAGGCCGATGTGGCCCTTGGGGTGGCTTTTGTAGATTGCGTCATGAGTCAGATCTTCGACCATCTCGCCGTTGATCCACGTTTGAATGCGAGGGCCTTTGGCCACGATGCGGTACTTGTTCCACTCGCCGTTTTTGATGTGACTGTGAGCGTGCCCTTTGTCTTTTGGTTTTTCAGACAGCCAGCCCAGGCCGGTGGCTTCGCCGTAAACGTAGCCGGACTGACCGGGACTGGATTCGATTTCCACCTGGGGGCCGAAGAAACGTCCGACCGGCTTACCGTCAGCTTCCGTCTTTTCGCGTGAGCGAATCTGTACGCCGGAATTCAGCTTGTCATGAACTTTGACTTCAAACTCCAGCTCGAAGTCACCGTACTGTTTTTCGGACGCCAGAAATGTGTTCTGGCTGCCTTCGACCGTCGTGCCGTGGATGGTGCCATCGACCACTTCATAGGTCGCCTTGCCCAGAGCTGCCTTTGACCAGCCGTTGAGGGTCTTGCCGTCAAACAAGCTGACCCACTCGCCGGCCGAAACGGCGGGCGCAGTAACCAGAATAATGGCGATGAGTGAAACAGAACGTCGCATGTCTTGATCTTTCGTGGAAGTGCACAGGCGCTGGCGGACGGTCCCCAGCGGCGGGGCTGTCAGCATGGCGATGCGTGCCCCGAAATTCAAATGCGACAGCCCGAATTGTGACGGTCGGATCTGCGACAGGCAGATGGCCGTGCGACTATCGCCGGGCGTGCACCGCCCAACCGTCGATCTGTTGAAGCGATTGCTGGGTCAGCGGGCGACTATTTCTTTTTGTTGGCTTTTGCCCACGCGTCTTTCAATGTGACAATCCGGTTGAAGACCAGCGCATCGGGCTGGCTGGACTGCTCCACAATGAAGTAACCCAGCCGCTCGAACTGACAGCGGTAGCCGGATTCACTGCCCGCCAGGGCCTGCTCCAGCTTTCCGGTCACCGTTTTTCGCGAATCGGGGTTCAGATTGCTCTTCCAGTCGAGCGATTCGTCCTCGACGTCGTCCACGTCTTCTTTGGTGAACAGCGGATCGTACAGATGTACGGTGGCGTCCACCGCGGTGTCCACGCTCACCCAGTGCATAGTGGCTTTGACCTTGCGCCCGTCCGGCGCATCGCCGCCTTTGGTTTCCGGATCGTATGTGCACAGGATTTCTGTGATATTTCCGTCATCGTCTTTCACGACGTCAGTGCACGTGATGAAGTAGGCCCACCGCAGTCGCACTTCCCGACCAATCCCAAGGCGGAAGAACTTGCGGGGAGGATTCTCCATGAAGTCGTCGCGTTCGATGTACAGCTCCCGCCCAAACGTCACTTTGCGAGAGCCGGCCGATTCGTCTTCCGGATTGTTGACCGCATCCAGTTCCTCAGTCTGTCCTTCCGGATAGTTGGTGATGGTGACTTTGATGGGATTGAGGACCGCCATCCGCCGATCGGCAGATTTGTTGAGCTCGTCACGGATTTCGTTCTCCAGCAGCACCAGATCCGCCATCGCGTTGTGCTTGGTGACGCCCACCTTTGTACAAAGGCTGCGGATGGAGGCCGGCGTGTATCCCCGACGTCGCAGTCCGGACAGTGTGGGCATTCGAGGGTCGTCCCAGCCGTCCACGTGACCTTCGTTGACCAGGAGCAGCAAACGCCGCTTGCTCATCATGGTGTAGGTCAGATTCAGACGGTTGAATTCAATCTGCTGCGGATGGTGAATGCCCAGCGTGTCGCAGTACCAGTCGTACAGCGGGCGTCGGTTTTCGAATTCCAGCGTGCAGATGCTGTGGGTGATGCCTTCAATAGAGTCGGACTGTCCGTGGGTGAAATCGTATGTGGGATAGATGCACCACTGATCGCCCGTGCGGTGATGCTCGACCTTGCGGATGCGATACATGATCGGATCCCGCAACAGCATGACCTGGTGTCCCATGTCAATTTTCGCCCGCAGGACGTGATCGCCCTCATCGAACTCTCCGGCTCGCATCCGACGAAACAGATCGAGGTTTTCCTCCACCGACCGGGAACGATAGGGGCTGTCTGTGCCCGGCTCGGACGGCGTGCCGCGACCGGAACGGATTTCCTCCAGCGGCAGGCTGCAGACGTACGCATTTCCGTCAGTGATCAGCTGTTCGGCCCACTGGTACAGCTGCTCGAAATAATCGGATGCAAAGAACAGTCGGTCTTCCCAGTCAAATCCCAGCCAGCGGATGTCGGCTTTGATGGACTCGACGTACTCCACCTCCTCTTTTTCCGGGTTGGTGTCATCAAACCGCAGGTTGCACTTGCCGCCGTATTCTTCGGCGATGCCGAAATTCAGGCAGATCGCCTTGGCATGACCGATGTGCAGATAGCCGTTTGGCTCGGGTGGAAAACGCGTGTGCACGACGCCCCCCCATTTGCCGGAGTCGTTGTCTCCGTCGATGATCTGGCGAACGAAATCCTTGTGGACGGACGGACTGTCTGAGTCGGACATTCTAAGAAACCCTGAACGTTCTTGGAGGCGAGCGATCTCGTATCTGGCTCGAACCGCTGGCACGGAAATCTATCTGTTCCGGACACCTTCCGCCATGAATGGGATTCGAGGAAATCGATAACTTCAGGCAGATGAATGGTTTAGCGGAATCCGAGCCACGCGATGGGGCGTGAGAGACGGACTTAAGGGAATCTCGTCGAAGCCGTCCTGTTTCCAGGCGGAAGAATCGTGAGAGGGCTCACGACCGGCAGAAAACTCACAGCCGTCTCCGTCGTAACATTCATGCTGTGCTGCATTTGTGGAAAAGAATGCTTATCTGACCAGAAGGACCGCACGCCGGTTCAGTTTTGTTTCAAATTCGTTGTTATCAGCCTTAATCTGTTGGTTTTGTAGACAGTTAGTCGTCCGATATTTCCAGAGACCGCGCCCGAATTACGGGCTGAGGGCCCCTGCGCCCTGACGACAATATTGCTGGTTCATCAAAACTGCTCGCCGAGGCCGCCTTCAATGACATCCCGCAAAGACATGTTCAAGTTTCTCCAGAACTGCTTCTCCGGAGGAAAGAGCTCTCGCCGATCCCGCGCACGCAAGTCAGCGCCCATTGGCAACCCGGAAGTTATGGAAGAACGTCGGATGCTGACGGTGGACCTGCAGGATGCTCTGTGGAACGCCAGCCTGCTGAACTCGGTGGAGCCCACCACACGTGTGGAGTCCTACCTGGTGAATTTCGATTCCCAGCAGGATATTGCCGCTTTGCAGCAGGCGACCGGAGTCGATGTGATTCGCGGTTCGCAGTTCATCGAAAATGCCTACACGTTTGAATTCGAAACACCCGTGTCCATTCAGCAGGCGGCTGATTTGTTTGGAGGGCTGCAGGGCTTCGACTACGTCCATCCCAATGTTCCCACGCTTTACCAGGCACGGGCGGTTCCCAACGATCCGCTGTATGACACACAGTGGCATCTGAACAACACCGGGCAGGCGGGCGGCACGGCAGGTGTGGACATCAATATTGAAGGTGTGTGGGACAACTACACGGGCGCTGGCGTCACCATTGGAATCGTGGATGACGGACTGGAAACCACGCACGAGGACATTGCCCCCAACGTCAACACGCTCATCGACTTTGACTGGAACGGTGATGATAACGATCCGTCACCAGAGGCCGGCGATTTCCACGGCACGGCTGTGGGTGGACTGGCGTCGGCTGCCGGCAACAACGGCATTGGTGTGAGTGGCTCGGCGTGGGACGCCGAACTGGTTGGTCTGCGTCTGATTGGTGGATTCAATACAGACCAGGATCAGGCCGAGGCCCTGACGCATCAATCCAACATCATTGACATCTACAACAACAGCTGGGGCCCCGCGGACAACGGGACCATTGCCTTCATTGGTCCTCAGGCGCTGGCCGCTCTGGAGCAGGCTGCCACAACCGGACGCAATGGCCTGGGCAATATTCACACGTGGGCGGGTGGAAACGGTGGCGACCGGACCAACGACAACGTGAACTACGACCCATACGCCAACTCCCGATTCACAATCGCCGTCGGGGCATCCACCAACCAGGGACAGCGGGCCGACTATAGTGACCCCGGAGCTTCGCTGGTCGTTGTGTCTCCCTCAAATGGCGGCAGTGCCGGTCTGGTAACAACGGACATCACGGGAGCCGATGGCTACGATGCGAGCAACTACGCGTCTGACTTTGGTGGGACATCGGGGGCGACCCCCATCGTTTCCGGTGTCATCGCTCTGATGCTGGAAGCCAATCCCAATCTCACCTACCGCGATGTGACCGACATCCTGGCTCGTACGGCCTTCCAGATAGATCCGGGAAATGCAGACTGGGTGACAAACGGCGCTGGACTGACGGTCAACCATGAATACGGATTCGGGCAGATTGATGCGGGTGCCGCGGTGGCCGCTGCACTGACGCATTCTCCTCTGGCGCCCGAAGAGTCCTTCTCGACTGGTACCATCAACGTTGCTCAGGCCATTCCTGACGGCAGCGGTTCCGTCAGTCGGACGGTTAACGTCAGCAGCGGCAACGCGATCGACTCTCTGGAGTATGTCGAAATCGTGGTCAACGCCACCCATGGCGCCGTAGGACATCTGGAGATCGTGCTGACTTCACCGTCCGGCACGCGATCGATCCTGTCTGAGTCGCGTCTGGACCCCACCGACAATCTGAACAATTTTGTATTCACCACCGTTCGCAACTGGGGTGAATCATCACAGGGCGACTGGACGCTGGAAGTCTTCGACCGTCAGAACGGCACGACCGGGCAGTTGAATTCCTTTGAACTGCGATTTTACGGCACGCCCAATCAGTTCCTGACCGTCACCGAGTCGGGTGGTTCCACGCGTGTTTCTGACCTGGGCCAGATGGACTCCTTTGACGTCAGCCTGCCGGCGCAGCCCGATGGCGACGTGCTGCTGACGGTGACCACCACGGATTCCAGCGAAGTGACCGCCACGCCCACGCAGCTGAGATTCACGACGCTGAACTGGAATGTGCCGCAGACCGTGACGGTCAATGGTGTCACGGACCTCGTTCCCGATGGCAATCAGATTAGTGAAGTCGTCATCACTGATGGAGCCGAGAGTATTCGGGTGTCTGTCACGTCGATTGACGATGACGGTACCGTCCCCGGGCCTCCCGTGTTTACAAGTCCAGACCAGCTGCCCGATACGAATCGTCCGATTTTTGCCTGGAATCCCGGCATCAGGTCAGCGCGTTATGACCTGGAAGTCTTCAACCATCTGACGGGCGACCTTGTGCAGTCAGCGACCGGCATTGCGGCCAATTCGTTTGCCTTCACGTCGCCATTTCCTGATGGTCTGTACCGCGCCGTCCTCACGCCGTACAACTCTCTCGGCCAGGCCGGTATTCAAAGTGATCCGCTGATCTTCAACATCGGGGACCCCGTCATTCCCGGGCGTCCGGTGATCACAGCACCGTCCACCGGTGCTGTGCTGAATATCAACACACCGACCATCGTCTGGGACGGAGTGGCGGGAGCCGTGGAATACGAACTGTACATCACCACCGGTGGTGCTGTTCGACGCTTCACTGTGCCTGGTGTGGACATTGGCAACGGACAATTTTCCTACCAGGTTCTGCAGCCACTGGCCGAAGGGATCACGTCTGTCTGGGTTCGAGGCCAGAACTTCTTTGGAGATGCCGGACCCTGGAGCGCTGTCGCTCGGTTTACAGTGGACGCTTTTGAAGCACCAACAACGCCCGTGTTTACCGCGCCGCTGCTGAGTGTCACGTCTAACGCGTTTCCGATCTTTGAGTGGACCCAGGGCGGAGACAGTGCCACCGCCTACCAGCTGTGGGTTGCCGAACTGCGTGACGGAACGGGCACGCCTCAGGTGCCGGCTGTCTACGACCGCGTGATTCACCTGACGAATCACACCGAGCAGAACTATCAGCACTTCTCACCGCTAAGTGAGAAGAAGCACCGAGCCTGGGTTCGATCGTTTAATGCCGCTGGGGAAGCCAGTCGCTGGAGCAGCTTCGTTGAGTTTACGGTTGATGTGCCAGTTCCGCAGAAGCCGGTTCTCGATGAAATCGGTACCACCCAGGACACCACGCCGCGATTCACATGGACGCTGCCCAATGCGACATTTGGCACCACCTATCGACTGTGGGTCAACAATCTGAGCACCGGTGAAAGCCGCGTGATTGATCAGTCGGGCATTGGCACGATGAGCTATACGCCTTCCGGCTCGCTGGCTCAGGGGCGACTGGCCGCCTGGGTTCAGGCGCGCAACTCCGTTGGTGAGACAGGACCATGGTCCGATCGGATTCTTGTCGATCTGGACGTCCAGACCTCACCCGCCCCCGTGATGACAGGTCCCGTGGCCGCGGAAGGCTCCACCTCCGACGTCATTGTCACGGAATTTCCCACCTTCAGCTGGGATCCGGCTTTCAATGCCGTGCGTTACGAACTGTGGGTCAATCATGTCGATACCCGCACGGCTCGCATTGTGCATGAGACTGACATTCGTGACTTCGAATTCACGTCGGAACTGCCCCTGCCTCAGGGTCGGTTCACTGCGTGGGTGCGGGGAATCAACTCGGCCGATGAGGTGGGTGAGTGGAGCGATGCGTTCCATTTCTCTCTCGACGTGCCGACGCCCGCTCGTCCTGTCATCATTGCCCCCACTCCCAACAGTGTCGGGACAGTGGAGGACACGACGCCGACCATCGTCTGGAACATTTCCGTTCCGGCTGCCACGTACGAAATCGAAATTTACAATGCGGCCGGTGCTCTGGTTGTGAGCGAAGCCGGTCTGACGGAGACCAGCTACACGGTGCCCATTAATCTGCCGGAGCAGGACTTCAGTATTCGCGTTCGCGGTGTGAACACAATCGGTGAACCGGGCGAATGGAGTGAGACCTACTTCATCACGATCGATGAGCCGAACGCCACCACACCGGTCGCCCTGTCGCCTTCCGGAACCGTGAACAACGGCACAGTGACGTTTGTCTGGCGTCACTCTTCCGACAGTGTTCGCTACGAGATTCTGGTACGCGACCTCGTGCGTCAGGAAAACATCGTCATCCAGGCCGAAACGTTTGATGTTGACCCCAGCGTGGGCACCGCTCAGTTCCAGTTCGACCTGCCGGACGGCACCTATCGTTTCTGGGTTCGAGCCTTCAACTCGCAGGGTACCGCGAGCGGCTGGAGCAATTCGCTCTCGTTCATCGTCGATGATCCTTTGGCCCTGCTGGAAGAAGACGGCGACGATGAGCAGATGCTGGCATCGCTGAAATTCGTCCACACACCGTTTGCCAGCGAACGCCAGTTGCCGGTTGAGCGCTCGGAAGCTGATGTTCCGGCGAATCCGCAGCCTGCCGTGACCCATGAAGCTTCCGCTCTCAATGTGGCTGATGAGGCGGCCGTGGAAGTCGTGATGGCGGAATTTGCTAATCCAGAAAATCAGGTCGCGATCCAGATTGAGGAGCGTAAGTCCTGATCTGACAGGCAATTGCAGAAAAATCTGCGATTTAGGGAACTTCAGGCACGCGACGACGTCTTAGTCTCGCGTGCCTTTTTCATTGCAGTACCCCATGAATCCCGCCCAACAGCCCACCGAAGACCTCTGTTCACGTTTCGATGCAGCAGATTTTGACCCCGCTCAGCTAACGTCCTCTGAGATGGACAGCCTGATGCCGTGGACGTCTTTGCGCGACGATTTGCGTGCCATCCCCGTGCAGAAGGCAGAGCTTTCGGCCAGCATCATGGGGGCCGTTCAGAATCTGGCGGCCGGATCGCAGCCGCAGCCATCGCAGCCGCAGCCGCAGCCGCAGCCGCAGCCGACTGCAGTTGCCGTTGAATCCCATGCATTGTCCGTTCGTCCGGCCCGATATGAACAGCGGGCCAGAATTGCGACTCTGGTCAGCGTGCTGACGCTGGCGTCATGCGTGATTCTGCTTAGTGTCCTGCCCCGTCTTTCTGTCTCACCGTTGCGATCACTGACGGCCGTCAATATGAATTCGCTGGCGGAGGAGCTTTCGAAGTGCGATGTTGTGGTGGTGCGGGTTCCACAGACTTCCTCCCCCGGGCTCGATCTGGAGGGGTTGGTCGATCTGGGTAGGGGCAGCCAGCTGACAAGCGACCGGGGGATGCCGCTGCGAGAGCTTGATCAGGCGGGGGAAGAGATGTTTGCCGATCTGGCCGAATTTGACCGGGTCACCAATCCGGAGTTCATCGGCGACATGACCCGCGAGGAATTGATGGCCAAAGTTCTGGAATCCGTTGAGACGCCATCGCTGGCAGAAGAGCATTTTGGAGAGATGCTGGTGCTGTTTCCCAGTGACCTGCTGGAAGACATCCGTATGGAAGCCAGGCAAGGTACGCTGGTCGCAGAAGATGGCCAGCCGCCAGTTGCGCCATCGGCTGTTCAGCATGCCGATCGGACCACGGTGGAACCACCTCCGCGTCGCAAGGTTTTTGTGGTCCTGAAGACGCCGGCCGAACAGGCATCGGACGTCGTGCCTGACGTTTCCCGCCTTCCGGGTACTGGGCCGCAGGACGCTCTGTGGCGCTATACAGGCGTTTAGCCGCGTGCCGGTGTGTGTCGCCGCATTTGCGTCTGCCGTGATGGCGGACGCGTGACCGGGGAGTGGCAGCGGGATTGAGGTGCGATCCCGCAGGAACCGGAGGCCTGGGAATTTGCTGCGGCAATCAAAACGGGTCGATACCGAACGATGGCGATAGTCTCTATTATCCCGTGGGATCCGCTCGTCGTTCCGCGTCCTGTCTGGCGGTCTGTCTTCCTGTTCCGTGATTTGCCCGCTCATGCCGCCTGTCAGCATTGAGACATTTCTGAAGAGTCTGCACAAGAGTCGCCTGTTGAGCGACGCGCAGATCGGTACGCTGAAACAGCAGCTGCAGGGCAATCCGCTCACGGCCAAAGCCCTGGCCGAGGTGCTCGTCAATCAAAACCACCTGACGCCGTGGCAGGCCAAGCAGCTGCTGCGGGGGGAAACCGGTTTTGTGCTCAAGCAGTATCGTCTGCTGGCTCCGGTTGGCAAAGGCGGCATGGGGCACGTCTTTAAGGGCCGCGACACAGGTTCGGGGGCGACTGTGGCCGTGAAGGTCATGGCTCGCAAACTGACCAGCAACCAGGCGCTGGTCTCGCGATTTCAGCGTGAGATTCGGGCCAATGCAAAACTCAACAGCCCGCACATTGTGAAGTCACTGGATGCCGGAAGAGTGGGCAAAGTGGACTTCATGGTGATGGAGTTTGTGAATGGCGATCAGGTCGATCGGATTGCCTCGGTGCTGGGGCGGGTTCCCATTGAACTGGCGTGTGAAATTGTGCGTCAGGCGGCCATTGGTCTGGAGCACGCCCACGAGCACGGCATGGTGCATCGCGATATCAAGCCGGGCAACCTGATGGTCAACTGGAATGACGACGGTGAAGGCGTCGTCAAGCTCATGGACATGGGACTGGTGCTGCTCACGTCCGAAGACAGCAACGAGAATACAGTCACACGCGCCGGTCAGGTCATGGGGACACCCGACTTCATGTCACCCGAGCAGGGCTGGGACACGACCAAAGTGGATGTTCGCAGTGACATCTACAGTCTGGGCTGCACGCTGTACCGACTGCTGACCGGCACGGTTCCGTTTTCCGGCACCAATCCCCTGCAGGTGCTCAGTCAGCGGCTGCAGCGTGACGCTCCCTCGGTGCTGACCATTTGCGATGACATTCCCGAACAGGTGGCGGCCATTGTGTCCCGCATGACGCTCCGCGATCCGGCAGCACGCTACCAGCGGCCAGCCGAAGTGGCCCAGGCACTTGCCGAAGTGAGCAGCCGACTGACCCGCAGCGCCATGAAGGAGGCCGCTCGTGTGGCTATGAATGATCCCAATGCGAATGCGGATTTTGGTCAGGGCAGTGACAACGAAGTGGACGAAAACGACGGCACCTATCGTCAGTTTCTCAAGGAGGTGCAGGACGGGACGGCCGTCAATATGGTGATGGCCACCGACGCCTCTGCCGTGCCGGCCGTGGAAACAGTTCCGCTGGTGGATATCAACGTGACGACTGGCGTACCTCGCAGTCTGGACCGCCGCAGCTCACGCCGGGGGCAGAAGTTCGGTTTCGTCGTCATGGGACTTTCGGCACTGGTGCTGATTGCGGCTATTGCAGCCGTGGTGGCCATGAACGGTTCCGGTGATGAGGAGGAGCCGGAAGCCGTCGACAGTCCGCCACCGCAGGAAATTCTGCGCCCAGCAATTCGGTGGGCGGAAGATCAGCCGGAGCCCGATCCGGCGGTAACCGGTCGGCTGTGGAAGTATCAGCCGGAGTTTGCCGTGGAACCGAAGGAGCAGCCGGTTTCCTTTCGACTGTCCGCCACAGCGCCACCTGATATGCGTGTGACGGACGATGGCCTGATTTCGTGGCAGGTGCCGGACTCCCAGTTGCCGGCCGAGTATCAGATCGGACTGACGGTCTGGCACGAGAATAAGGGCGCTGAAGCACAGGTGGGCGAGACGACCGTCACCCTCAATGTGTCGCTCGGTTTCTCAATGATTGAGTTGCCGCAGATGCGGGGCGTGTCGCTGATTCCGCCGCTGCAGCCATCGCGTTTTTCGATGGCCGTGACGTCTGAGTATGCCTCCTTTTTTGAGCTGGGCTATCGGCTGGACGATCCGGTTCCCCAGGGCCTGCAGATTGATTCGATCACCGGCGAACTGTCCTGGCAGCCCACGCTGCAGCAACTGGGCCGCCATGAGCTCAACATCAGCGTGTTTGATCGCAACGATCCCTCGTTGGTTTCCTCGCAGACAGTGCGGGTAATGGTTCGCCCCACATCCATTGCCCACGTCTTTCCCCAACTGCCGCGACAGACGGCGGAGGCCGGCAGGGCTTTTGTGCTGCGTCTGCCTCTGATTCCCACGCGACGTCCAGGACGCACCAGCCCGCTGATTGTCTTCGAACTGGCTCCCGGCGCTCCGGACGATGTGATTCTGGATTCAGAAACCAACACGATCCGCTGGCGGGTGCCCGAAGACCAGACGGGGCCGGTTGACATTCCCGTGAAGGCGTCCATTCAGCTGCGTGACAATCCGGGTTTGTTTCCGCTCGACGATCTGGCCGTTGTCCGTGTCGACGTGCGACCGGCGTCGTCACCACCGGGGAACCGTCTCTCTCTGCCAGACGAAAATGCAATGACAGCGGCGCTGACAGAGCTGAAGAAGACATTTGGTCGTCCCATCGCTCAGGCCCGCAGTGTGCTGGCGCGGGCTGAACTGGCGTGCCGTCTGCTGGAACAGTGCGAAGTGGCAGAACCTGGCGCTACGGATGCCGCGCTGCTGCAACTGATTGAAGAGGAGCTGGCGGTTCGCGCTCGAGCGACGGATGTGCTGCTGCAGATTGCCCTGCTGCGACGAGATCGATACGGCGTGGAACCGGAGACGCTTGTCCGCGAATCGGTCGCCGCCGCTCGTCGCACGGCGCTGTCACCGCGGCAGCTGGACATGACCATCGAACGCGCCCTGACGTGGTCGCTCGTATTTGCGGGAGAGCAGGATTTTGAGACGACGGCCGATCTGCTGAAGCTGGTCGACACTTTGTCGGGGCGGGCCACCCGGGGGCCGGCGAAAGATCTGGCCAGTGATGTGGAGTCTGCGATGGTCCTGGCCAGGGAGCTGGCCTCCGCTTCCGGGCGTCCTGACGAGCTGAAATCGAGTGAGTTGCTGCGGTTGCTGCGCAAGTGGCAGTTTGTCCCTTTGCTGCGCAACAACGCAGCGATCAGTTTCATTCAATTCAGCCCGGAAGGATCGCCGCCCGTGCTGGATGACAACGGGCAGTCGTTGTGGACCGTCTCGCCACAGTCCGTCTCTCTGGCGGCAGACACGCTGCCGGTCAGCGTGGGGCTGGTGGACAATTCCCGCGAAGTGTCGCGCGTGGTGCTGCGTTTCGAAATGGGACCGGACACCCGAGGCGCCCATTTGATGTTCGGCATCACGGGCGAGGACGTGGATGATTTTCAGACGTATCGTATGGTGCTGGATCGATCTGGGGCGGGCAGAATTCAAAGTCTTAAACCGGCGGCTGGCATCAGTGAACCGGTGGATGTCGCGGACTGGAAAACGGACCAGAGCAATCTTGTGGAACTGGTCATTGACGCCGGTGCTGTGGTAGGGCGAGTGAATGGTAAGGTCGTGGCACAGGCGACGGTCCCAGGGCTGCAGACGGGAAAGCTGGGCATCCTTGCGGATCTGCGAATTACCGGGCCGTCTGTCGATATTCGTAACGCCCGCGTTCTGGAGTTGACACCCTGATCTTCGACGGGGGCCGCAAACGCCCATGCAACAGGTTTCATGCAGCAGATGTCGCGCTCCGAAAACGCGGCAGGGCAGCGTCACCGTGACCAACGATTAATCTGTGAGGATGGCGGGGGCTCCGGATGTCACCGGATCCAGCAGGTGACGCTCGAAGAAGGCCAGAACGGCTTCGATGGCCGTGTATTCCAGATACAGCCGATCTCCCGGTTCAATCAGCACGCGGTGTTCGGGGTTTCGCATGGCTTTGTAGAGATTGATGCGAAATCGTGTGGTTGAGCCTTCCGGTGTGGTGCGTTCCACGATCACGCGACTGGCTCCGACGGTCACATCCCGGTTGAGGACGGACACGCCACCAATGGCGCGAGTGGGGGTGTTCAGTTGCGTTGAGCGGGAGTAAGAGTCCGCCAGCAGGACGGCATCGATGATGTCCAGGTCCCGGTCACGCGGCAGCGCGTACTGTCCGCCGCCCAGCAGCCCGGCCGTGAAGAAGTGATCGCTGTCGCGGGATTCCAGCATCACGATGTCACCGTCTTCCAGAATAACATCACCTGGTGAAAAGTTGATGGGGTCCGAAAACGATCGTGACAGCGGGATCCGCAGCGCGCCCGGATGTCGGGAGTCGCTGTTTTGCACTGGAATCATCTGCTGGGGGTGAGTGGAACCGGGAAAGCCACCTCCGAAGGGAGTCATCGCCGAGCCGTGGAACGACTGTCCGCCGGGGAACGGGGACCCAAATGGCGGACTGTGTGCCGCACCATTCACAGAAGCACCCATCGCGGGTGCTGCGTATCGCTGCGAAAACTGAGCGACCGTTGCGCGGCTTGCATGACCCTGCGTGAGCCCCGGCGACTGCCCAAGGGAATGTCCGGTCGCAGCAGCAGGCGCAAACCCCGCCAGCTGGATCTCATTTTGCGGCGGCACTCCCGGCACTGGTCGTAACTGATGCTGCGCATTCATCAGTGGCTGCGCCTGACCTCCGAGCGGTTGGCGATCGTGGCGTTTAAAGACGTAGACGGCGTTCTCAGCCTGACCGTTGGGAAGACCGCCGGTTTGCAGCAGCGCGTGCAGCACGTCATTTTGAAAGATTGGCAGATTGACGACCTGTCCGGATCGTCGATCGGCATCCGTTCCGCTGGACGGAGACACCAGCTCAGTGGCGCTCAGTTCTTCCTGGCGAATCACCAGCACGTTGACAGATCGTCGCCACATCAGGCTGACATGGATGCGGTCTTTCTCCGGTTTGATTTCCTGTCGTTCTTCCACCAGGCGACGACGAATCAGGTCTTCGATTTCCCCGGTCGTCATACCCCGCACATGCAGTGCGCCGACCTGCGGCACGCGAATGTATCCGCCGCTGCGCACTGGAGTCGGGTAGCCGATGGCGGGAGCCACAAACTGATCGTCCGCAAATCTTACGGGCATCGTGCCGGCTTCCTGTCCCGGCGCGCCTTCAATGTAGACTCCCAGAATGTCCCCGTCATCGACGAGATGTTCGTGCGGGGGCGTCTGGCTGAGCAGCCGCGGATCGAGTGCCACCTGCTCAGATCGCGGCATCCGATTCAGAACTTCCATCCGGTGTTCGATGGTCCGCTCGGCTGGGTGATAGATGGCCGAACATCCCGTCAGCATGAACAGCAAAAGCCGGCCGACGTGGCGCAGCAGACAGGCCGCGCGTCCATGCGGACGGCGCATCAGGTGATTCGGCAGATTCTGCCGCCTGCAGGCCATGTCGAATTCAGAACTCATGAAGTTGTGCCGCGGACAGATTGAGATCAAACCCCGTCCTGTCTGGGCCATTTGAGTGGGTGCTTTTACCCATTTGTGTTTTCCTTTTAGGTCGACTTTGCGGATTGGGGGGCTGTAACGGATTTCAGTAACTCTGCCGACCATCCGGCTGAATGTCCGCTCCCGGCCCGTTGCCGGTCGCTGCGATGCACATCGCTCGCACAACCGGACGTTGCTTTTTTGCAATATGAGGCATTTGGGAAACACGGGTAAACACTACGGGGCAAATTACCCATGTTGCCCTGCCTCATCTGGCTGGGAACCTGGGCGTCTGCCGCGCCATACCTTCGACTCTGCTTTGCACCGTGACACAGCTCTCCCCCACCGTTGATGTGCGAACGTCGCACGCTGCCTTCAATCCGCTCGACGCGGTCCGGGCGTGCGTTCGCTGGTGGGTGCTGTCACTTGCCGTATTTGTAACGACCGTCCTGATGTCGTTGCTGGTGGCCCTGCAGATCAAACCCAAATATGAATCCGAGGCGAGTCTGTTTGTGCGGCTGGGGCGTGAAAGTGCGGGGCTGGATCCCACGGCCACCACGACGGAAATCACGCCCATTTACGAAACGCGCGAACAGGAACTGAATTCCGCGCTGGAAGTGATGCAAAGTCGCAAGCTGCTGGAAGCCGTGCTGTCTGTCGTGGGCGAGCAGGCCGTGCTTGAGCCCGACACGTTTGACGTTCAGCGGTGGCAGCAGGCCCTGACGGACACCGACTGGCCAGAGCTGGACCCGGAACGACTGCACCACAGTGATCCGCAGCGCGAACGCGCCATCGCTGCTTTGCATAAGGCGATTGAACTGGAAACCAGTCAAAGCTCCAGTGTCATGGGGCTATCCTCTGTGGCCGCCAGTCCGCAGCTCGCGCAGGCCATTACCCGGACCATGCTGGATGCCTTTCGCACTGAGCACGTGCGGCTCAACCGCACCCACGGCCTGGCGTTCTTCAATGAGCAGGTTCGCATGCTGCAGGCGCAGCTGGACGATGCGCGGGCAGCCGTGACGTCCCGCAAAAATGCCCTTGGCGTGATGTCGATTGACGGCGAACGGGCCCGACTCGAAGACGAACTTACGGCGCTGGAAAAACAACAGCACATCGACATATCAGACCTGTCCGGTGCGCGGGCATCGGTGGCCGTTTATGAGCGTGCGGTGCGTGATCTGCCTGAGCGGACGCAGCCGCATGATGCCTCGGACACCCTTCGCAAGAAACTGTACGAACTGCAGCAGCAGCGCAGAAAACTGCTCAGTACGTTCAACGAAAATCACTTTCGTGTCAGAGACGCCGAGGCGGAAATTGAACTGCTCAAAGAGCAGATGCAGGATCCGGCCAACCGCAACGCCGCCAATCCCACACTGCGTGAACTGGAAGTGTCGCTCGCGGCCGAGCAGGCAAAAGTGGCACGACTGGAAGCCAGCCTGGAAGAACTGCGGCGCTCGCGTACGGAGCTGAGAGATCAGCTGACGCGACTGAACAACGCGGAAGCGGAAATGTCGCGGCTGAAAGATCGTGTGGCCGAAATTCAGGCGGCCAAAATCAAAGCGAGCGTCAAGCAGGAAGAAGCTCGCGTTCTTGATGAACTGTCAGAAGAGCGCATCTCCAATATTCAGGTTGTGCAGCCGGCCACATTCAATCCGGTTTCCCAAAGCCCTTCACGATTTCTCGTCGTGGCGGGAGGGACCGTTGTGGGGCTGGCCGCCGCGTTTGTGATTCCCGCTGTGCTGGAATTTGTGCTGTGGTACGTGCGGCTGTTTGCCGCGCCGCCGCAGGAAGAATCAGAAGGGGCATTGGTATGTGGTTAACCGCGAAGCGTAAAGGGTTTGGCAGTCGTGTGCGTTCCTTCGACCAGGGAGGTGTCCTCGACGAACACACGTTCTGGCAGATCGTCAAAACCGAAAAAGAGCGTGCCGATCGCAGTGGCATGCCGGTCACAATTGCTGTGTTCACCGTTCGGGAGGATCCTGCGCGGCCGGAAGTCGCCGCCTGGAATGCCGCCACACTCAGCAGCTGTCTGCGTTCCACCGCACGGATGACAGACCACGTGGGAGTGGCCGGCAATCAGGAAGTCGGTGTCGTACTGTGGGGGACGCGTGAACTGGGCGCTTATCGCTTTGTAAAGCGTCTGGAAGATCGGGCCAGCAAGCTGGCTGCCGACTGCCGACTGTTTGTCTATCCCTCTGTTGACGGCAGCCCGGGCGCAGACCCATCGGCAGAGACGACGGACCCCCCGGAGCTTGTGCTGGAAGATACGGCCGAACTGGACGTGCTTGATCGGATTGATCAGGTCGAACGTCAGCTGGCCGAGGCGCAGTGGGTGGAAACACCGGTTGTCTCAGACGAGGAGTGTCACACGTCGGGGGCTGGTCTCGGATTTGGCGCAGACCCCGATGACTACCGACCTGCAGCCAGCGCAGCCACACGCCTGCAGCAGGATCTGCAGACTGGAGGTGTGGCCACGCTGCTCGCTCCGGCACGACGATCGACGGACGAGACACTCAGCCAGCTGGGGCTGGATCGACGTCGACTGTCAACGGGCGCGATGCCGGAAGCCGGAACTCAGGGCGCCGCCGACGAACCGACGCTGAACGTCACCACGGAACCGCTGGAGAATCTGTTCCTGCACCCTCACCCACGCTGGAAACGCGCGATGGATATGGCTGTGTCCGCGATGGGGCTGGTGCTGCTTTGCCCGTTGCTGGCCGTGATTGCTGTCGCCATTCGGGTCACCTCGCCCGGCCCTGTTCTGTTTCGGCAGATACGGGAAGGTCACGGAGGTCGTCTGTTTACCATCTTGAAATTCCGCACCATGCGTGTGGGCGCTGATGCAGAGAAGGCCAGCCTGCGAGCGTCCAGCGAACAGGACGGACCGGCCTTCAAGCTGCAGTCCGATCCACGCGTGACGGTACTGGGACGGTTTCTCCGCCGGACCTGTCTGGATGAACTGCCGCAACTGTGGAATGTGCTGCGTGGTGACATGACGCTGGTTGGCCCGCGCCCGCTCGATTTTCGGGAATCCACAAAGATTGCCCGTTGGGGACGTCGCCGTCTCCACGTGATGCCCGGTCTCACCTGCATCTGGCAGGTTCACGGGAAGTCCAGCGTCACATTCAATGAGTGGATGCGGATGGATATTCGTTACGCCCAGCGGGCCTCGTTTTTCTACGACCTGAAACTTGTCCTGCAGACAGTGCGCCAGATGCTGCTGCAAAGAGCCTCCCACTGATGTCCCGCGAACACACCGATCAGGCCACGAACGCCGCAGCGGACATCTCTCAGCAGAGACTGTTTGGCATCGCTTTTGACTGCGTCACGATGGACGATGCCGTCGACTGGGTTCTGCGCAGTGTGGCTCGGGGAAAGGTGCGGGCCACACGTTTTGTGGTGACGCCCAATGTGAACATCACGCTGCAGCATCAGCACAACGCACAGCTGCGTCGATGCGTGGCCGACGCCGGATTGACGGTGGCAGACGGCATGCCACTGGTGCTGGCGTCGCGCCTGCTGCGAAAACCACTGCCCGAACGAGTGGCCGGATCTGACCTGGTGAACGCCAGCTTTGATGCGGCCATCGCTGAAATGCCTCTGCGAGTCTTTCTCCTGGGCGCAGCGCCCGGCGTGGCGGATCGTGCGGCCGACGAGATTCATCGTCGCTGGGCGCACGTCGAGGTTGTGGGGACCGACAGCCCACCTCCTGGCTTTGAAAACAGAACATCGGAAAACCGTCGTATTCTGAATCTGATCAGCGACTGCCAGCCGGACATCGTTGTCATTGGGCTGGGGGCCCCGCGGCAGGAAGCGTGGGCGTACGAACATCGTCAGGGGATCGATGCGGCCGTGACGTTCTGTGTTGGAGGGACGATTGATTTTCTGGCGGGCGAACAAATGCGGGCGCCCCGCTGGATGCGTCGTCTGGGCGTGGAGTGGTTCTGGCGTCTGGCCACCAGTCCCCGCCGACTGTTCGCCCGCTATGCAAACGATGCCGTGCGGCTGCCGCTGCTGGTGTGGCGTGAGCTGCGGGGGCAGTGTCCGACGTGTCGGCCACAGGATCCAGAACGCCCGCGGCACATGATGCTGACGCCGGCCGAGGAGGCAAGCTGATGTCTGCAGTTCTGACGACATCGGTCGTCTGTTCGCCAGTGCGCCCCCGATCGGTGATGGCACCGTGGTTGCTGTGCGGCGGCATTACACTGCTGGTGGGGCTCATCTTTCTGACTGACGAGCACCGCTGGGATCGTTCCGGGCTCACAGACTATGTGGAAAGCGCCGAAGAACGGGCCACGGCGGCGACGGCCGGCAACGCGGCGCGACGTTCGGCCTTTCTGGTGCTGGGGCTGTCCGGTGGTGTGTTGCTGCTTTGCAGTGGCAACATACCCGTGTTGCGTGAGCCGCTGGGACTGAGTCTCATGCTGGCTGCCGGCTGGACGGCCGTGAGCCTGATGTGGGCGGATTCGCCCTCGTTTACACTTAAGCGTTTGTTGCTGCTGGTGCTGTGTGCAGTTGGAATTCTGGGGATCGCCAGCACGCTGACGATTCGGCGCCTGGCGGTGGTTACGCTGCTGGTCACAGGCGCTTATCTGGGAATGGGCGTGTTTGCGGAAGTGTCACTGGGCAATTTTCGCCCGTGGGCCGGCGGCTATCGATTTGCCGGAACGCTGCATCCCAATGCCCAGGCGACCAATTGCGGCGCGATGGCCCTGGCGGCCTTTGCCGTATGGAAGGGCGCACCGGCAGACTCGCGTACGCGCACCACGCGGCTGGTGGCTCAGCTGGCGCTGCTGCTGTTTGTTGTGGCGCTGGGATTCCTCTTACTGACGAAATCGCGAACAGCGATCGCCGCCGTTGTGCTGGTCATGGGGCTGGTGTGGGCAACACGCTGGAGAATGGGCACCAATCTGATTGTTGCCGGCTGCGGTCTGCTGGCGATGACCGTGCTGTCATACAGCCTGATGCTGACCGGCACGCAGGACGTGTCGGATTCTGCCAGCTTTGGTCGCGCCGACAGCCAGGGAGCGTTGAACGGTCGACTGCCGATCTGGGAAATCTGCGTACAGCGGATGGGGTCTCGTCTGCCTGTGGGCTTTGGCTATGACGGCTTCTGGACGCCCGAACGCATTGAAGACGTTTCCTGGGAGCTGGGGTGGTCCATTTCTTCTGCTCACTCGGAGTACATCGAAATTGTGCTGGGTTTGGGAGTCGTTGGACTGGCCTTGTATGTGCTGACGCAGACGCTGGCGATCGGCTGGTTCTGGCTGCGGTATTTCCGACTCGGGCACGGCGCGGACGCGATGGTGCTGGGCCTGCTGCTGATTGGTGCGATTCAGGGATTCATGGAGACCAGCTACCTGCATCCGTCTTCGTTTGCCCCGTTTATCTGCCTGACCGCCATGGTGCGGCTGGCCTGTTTTTCTGATCACAATTTGATGTGGAAGGAAGCCGTCTGATGAGCGAACTGCTGAACGGTCACAGGTCGGCGGTCGACATACGGCCGCTGCCTCCTGTGGATGACTACTGGAATCCGGGAGAGCCGGGCCCGCAATATCGCGCTCGTCTGGCCGCGCTGCACCAGATCAGCAAACTGGGCGGCATGCTGCGGCAGATGCTGGGGACTCGCATCACCAATGCCGTGGGCGTGCTGACCTATCATCGCATTAGTCCGGTGTGTCCGGACGTGCCGGAACCCACGATCAATGTTACACCGCTGCGATTTCGCCGTCAGATCGTCGGCCTGCTCCGCCGCGGCTTTCGATTCATCACGCTGCACGAAGCACTCGACGCACAGGCGCAGGGGCGAGAGTTTCTGGATTCCACCGTCGTGCTGACGTTTGATGATATCTACGACAACGTCTACGAACACGCCTTTCCCATTCTGAAGGAGCTGGAGATTCCCGCCACCTGTTTTGTGGCATCCGGATTCATCGACAGCGAGACGCCCTTTCTGTTCGATCCGTGGGCCCGCGCCCATCATGACCGTGTGCCTCGCTCCGCGTGGCGCCCAGTCACCGGCCGGCATCTGCGGAAAATGGTCGATTCGGGACTGGTGGACATTGGCGCTCACTCGCACACCCATCGTGATTTTCGACTGTGCCCGGCGGCCTTCTGCGATGACGTCATGCATGGCGTCCGTGTGCTGGCCGACGCCTTTGGCGCTGAGCCATCCGTCTTTGCCTTTCCCTATGGCGCACCGCAGCTGGGATTTTGTCGCGAGCAGTGGCACAGGCAACTGTACGAACACGGATTCCGCTGCGGTCTAACGACTGCCAGCCACACGAATCGCCTTTCGGACTCGCCGTTTGGCTGGGGCCGTTTTCATGTGTTCGATCACGACACACCCGGTTCTCTCGCTGCCAAACTGGACGGCTGGTACGAATGGCTGCCCAATCTGCGTCGTCGTCTGTTGAATCATTCCTGAGCTCTGTCGCTCGGCTGCTTTGGAGACCCTCATGACAGAAAATCAGCCTGTAAAAATCAGTGTGGTCGTGGCTTCGTACAATCGAGCTCACTACCTGACCGGCGCGCTGCAGACGCTGACCGCCCAGAAGACGGACGAGCGCTTCACCTACGAAGTGCTGATTGTCGACAACGCGTCCACGGACAACACGCGTGAAGTGGTGACACAGTTTGCCGCCACCAGTGCCGTGCCCGTGCGTTATCTGCGGGAAGAAAAACCTGGTGATGCGCCGCCCCGCAACAGGGGGATTCGCGAAAGCGAGGGGGACTGGCTGGCGTTTTTCGATGATGACCAGTTTGCTGAACCAAAGTGGCTGCTGAACCTGCTGAATGCTGCACAAACACACGACACAACGCTTGTCGGTGGCCCGGTGTGTCTGGATCTGGAGGCCGATGTCTGCCGTCAGCTGAGCGCCGCCTGCCGCAGCACGCTGCGGGAAATGAAACCGTACGCCACCGACCAGCCATACGCCGAAGACGTGATTCCCGGCACAGGCAACATGCTGGTGGCGCGGTGCGTGTTTGACAAAGTGGGGCTGTTTGATGAAGACATCAAGGAAGGTGGGAGTGACTGGAAGCTGGTCAACGAGGCCCGGCGAATCGGGGTGACTCCATGGTTTGCCGCTGATGCGGAAATTCGCCATCGCGTGGAAGGCAATCGGATGACGCCGGCCTATTTTCGCTGGGACGCGCAGAATGGCGGTGTCAGCCAGGCCGACTTTGACCATCGCCGCCACGGGCCGGCTGGTCTGCTGCTGCGGGCGACAGCCCGCACTATTCGCGGTGCGCTGTATCTGCCAGGTCACCTGTGTGCCGCCATCGTGCGCCCTGCCCACGGGAGCGCGCAATCCAGCATGATCTGGTGGCGGACGGCCGGTTATCTGCGGCGCTGTCTGACGATTGCTGCCCCCTCGCTGTGTCCGCAGCGACGGTTCCATGAATACGTCGATTTTCGAACCGGCCGAGTGGTCGGCACATGAGAGACAGGACGCTGCTGTGACAACCATCTGCACACCGGACATGATTCCGTTCCCTGCCGGATCCACGGCATCCACACCGCACTGCGGTCGTGTGCTGCATGTGGTGAACGGTCAGCACTACGCGGGCGCTGCACGCGTTCAGGACCTGCTGGCGCTGAAGTTGCCCGGCTGCGGTTTTGACGTGTCATTTGCCACGCTGCTGCCAGGCCGTTTTGAATCTGAACGTCGTTCGCAGACGCCGCTGCACCACATTCCTATGCACGGCCGGCTGGATCTTCGTCCCGTCCGACAACTGGTCCATCTGATTCGTGAGGGCGGGTTTGATCTGGTGCATTCGCACACAACGCGATCGGCGCTGGTGGCCGCTGTGGCCGCTGCGTGGGCCCACGTGCCGTACGTCCATCATGTGCACTGCCAGATGGATACAGAAGTTGGTCGAACACTGGGGAGCCGGGCCAACCGGACGATCGAAAAACAGGCCTGTCGCCGTGCGGACGGAGTGATTGCCGTCTCGCAGAGCATTGCCGCGTTTCTGCGGCGTCATCGCTTCTCAAAAGGGCCCGTCAGTGTGGTGCCCAATGGCGTGCCCGCGATCGACGTGCGACGGCCCCGCCGAGCCGAGGATCCCTGGGTAATCGGCATGGTGGCACTGCTGCGGGAACGCAAAGGGCTGGAAACACTGCTGATGGCGCTGCCGGCCCTCAACCGCGATCATCATGTTCGGCTGCGAATTGTGGGGCCGTTTGAATCCGACGGCTATCGCAATCGAATGTATGATCTGAGTGACAGCCTGGGCGTCACTGACCTGGTGGACTGGACGGGGTATACGCCAGATGTGCCCACCGAACTGAATCGAATGGACGCGCTGGTGCTGCCCAGCGTGCTTCCGGAGGGCATGCCGATGGTGCTGCTGGAGGCCATGGCGGCTGGCGTACCCGTGCTCGGCAGTCGGGTGGACGGCATCACGGATGTGATCGAGCACGAACGTACCGGTCTGCTGTTTGAGCCAGGCTGTCCCAATTCGCTGGCGGGACAGCTGCTGCGTTTGCTGCGCGGACAGACAAACTGGCAGATGCTCAGAGAGGCGGCGCACAGTCAGTACCGCCAGCATTTTTCGGATGCTGCGATGGCACGAGGTGTCGCGCGGGTGTATTCGCGGATTCTCGTTCAGCGGGAGATAAAGTCATGACAGTGCCGTGCAGTCCGAGTGCTGAGTCGCGCCGGTCCGAAGTGCCCGCCGATCTGCGGGGGCAGTCTCCTGTAATGGCGCGATGGCATCAATGGAAAGCGGCCGCCGTTGTTCGTGGCTGTGTGCCTTTGCAGCGCACACTGCCGTCACCCCGCGCACAGCTGCCTGGCATCCTGATGTATCATCGCGTCGTGCCCGACACCCTGCCGGCCGGCGTGCCAAAACCAACGTGGAACGTGACGCCCGATCAGTTCGACCGTCAGCTCCGGGGACTGCTGCAGCGAGGCTATCAGCCGTGGCGTCTCTCGGATCTGTTGACGGCCGATGCGCGGCAGATTCCCAGCAACGTCTTTGTCGTTACGTTTGACGACGGCTACGCCAATAATCTCGTCCACGCTGTGCCCATCCTCAAAGAGCTGCAGATCCCGGCCACCATTTTTCTGGCGACCGGATTTCTGGACAGTGATCGCCCTTTCCCGTTTGATGACTGGTCGGCGAAGGGCGGCGACACGGTTGATCAGATCACCTGGAGGGCGCTCACGCGACGGGAATGTGAACAGTGCCTGGCAAGTGGCGTGGTGGAATTCGGATCGCACACACATACGCATGAAGATTTTCGAGATCGCCCGGACGATTTTGCCGAGAGTCTGGAGCTGAGCGGTGACTACCTGCGACGGGAATTTGGCATTCGTCGTCCCGCTCTTTCTTTGCCTTATGGAATTGTCAACCGGGGGTTTGCCGGACCGTCGTGGTATGCGGCCGCCCGGCAGGCCGACCTCACCTGCTGCCTGACGACGGAGGAACAGCTGGTTGATCTGACGCAGTCTCCGTTTGGCTGGGGGCGATTCATTGCCGAGCAGCACGACACGGCCGGTACACTGGGAGTGAAACTTGACGGCTGGCGTGATGTGGCCCGCGATGTGTGGCGTCGCGTACGAGGGCAGTGAGTCCACCGTCGGGATGGCATTCAGACCGCACGGCCGCGGCCCTGAGCCAGTGCAGCGGCCGTTAGGATGGCTTCCTGCATGCCGGATGCGTCTGCCGGGGTGTCCGCCTGCCACGCTCTGTCAAACGCGGTGCCGTGAGTGGGGCTGGTGCGAACAATGGGCAGTCCCAGGGTGATGTTGACGGCCGCATCAAAGCCAATCATCTTGATGGGAATGTGACCCTGGTCGTGGTACATGGCGACAATGCCGTCAAACTCGCCCGCCACCGCGCGACGCATCAGGGTGTCAACCGGCAGCGGACCATGCACATCCATGTTTGCACGCGCAGACTCAACGGCTGGTGTGATGATGGTTTGCTCTTCGTCCCCAAACAGTCCCTGTTCGCCTCCGTGGGGGTTCAGTGCGCAGACGGCGATTGATCTTCTGGGGGCCTTCAGGTCCTGCAGAAAGCCGTCCATCAGCGCGATTTTTTCCGAGACGGCGTCCGCCGTCAGCAGTCCGGGCACACTGGCGATGGATGTGTGCAGCGTGACGTGAGCGATGCTCAATCCGGATCGTGGCTGATGTGTGCGGTGTGGGGCAACCAGTTGACGCAGCGGCGCGATGCGCTGTTCGCACAGGTGCAGCATCATGGCGAAGTCATTCACGTCGCATTGTGCGGCGAGGATTTCTGTATGGCCGGGATAGTCGTGGCCGGCTGCGTGCAGCGCTGCTTTGTTGAGTGGCGCCGTGGCAATGGCTTCGACCGCGCCCTGTTGTGCCAGATCAATGGCTGCCAGCAGGTAACGCCAGGCAGCCTCGCCAGCCACGACTTCCACCTGAGCGGTGGTTGGCAGCGGCGGGCCGTCGGGCCACGGGTCCAGCACGGCCGTCGCCTCGGCCGGAACGTGACGCATGGCAGCCGGGGAGTCGACGGGGAACAGGTTGACATCGGGCAGCTGTCGCAGCTGCGCAGCCTGCTGAATGATGTCCGCACTTCCGATGATCAGAGGGCGGCAGGCGCCTCGCACGTCTGAGGAGGTCACCGCACGGGCGACAATTTCCGGCCCGATGCCGCAGACGTCCCCCAGGGTGATGGCGATGACAGGTTGCTTCATGAGGTGACTCTCCGGAAACGCCACGGGCGCTGGCTGGGGCGCAGTCTAACGCCTGGCTGTCGCGGGCGCTCGGTTAACCGACGGATTTCAAACGGGAATCACCAACCACCTTGAGGTGCATGGTTTGAGCAGAACCCGCATGGCCGATAACCTGTGCATTCCTGACCGGCATTCCGGCGGTCGCTTCGCACCATCCCAGGTTTCTTCCCCGGCCTCACGTTATGACGCTCGACGAACTGCAGCAGATGATCGACCAGATGTACTCACGCAAGGACGAAGCGCGGGGGGTGGAAGGAACGTTCATGTGGCTGATGGAAGAAATCGGTGAACTGGCCGCCGCCCTGCGGGAATCACCCAAAGAAGAAGTGGCAAAGGAGTTTGCCGATGTGCTGGCCTGGCTGGCCACAATCGCCAACGTAGCGGGAATCAACCTGACAGAGGCGATGGAACTCAAGTATGGCAGCGGATGCCCTGGTTGCGGTCAAATGGTCTGTGAGTGTTCGGACGAGGAAAAGCCGTAAGCGGGACGCGAGAGGGCTCATTGCAGTGGCTGACCGTTCTGGAGTTTTTGTGATGAACGGCCGCCAGCTGTCGCGCTGCTGGCCGAGGCCCGCGCAAAAAAACAGCGTTCCGGCAGTGATGACAGAACGCTGAGATGGACGCTTACAGCTGCTCGAGGATTTCCTCGTCTTTTGGGAAACGCAGTGTCTCGTGCTTGCTGTAGATCACTTTGCCATCGACTTCGACATCAAAAATGCCTCCCTTGCCGGGAATCAGTTCTGCGTCAACGCCTTTGGCTGACTTGATGGCGGCCGCCAGACTGGTGGCCTGTGGCGTGTAGTTTCACATCGTGCAATAGGTGATTTTGATCTGCATTGTTTGGTGCCTGTAGGGAAGGTTTCGGATACGACCAAAGAAGATAATAGCGAACCGCGAGACGGGAAAACACCGCAGTTCGTGTGCCGCCCGCCGCCGGAGAACAGGACGCTTTGACGGTTTGCCGCCTTACAGTTAGTCTCGTGGTTTTCAACAGGGGAAAACGGCGATGTTGCGGAGACTGGTTGCGTGTTTGTTGCCTGCGGTCCTGATATCTGTGGCCTGTGCTGACGGAAATGACGGACGTCTGGATATCTACTTCATTGATGTGGAAGGCGGAGCCGCCACGCTGCTGGTGTCGCCGGCAGGAGAATCCATCCTCATCGACTCGGGATATCCGGATAACCATGGTCGCGATCGGGATCGAATTATTGATGTGGCCAGAAATGTGGCCGGATTGTCACGCATCGATCACGCGCTGGTCTCGCACTGGCATCGTGATCACTATGGCAATCATGCGGCCCTGGCGGCCGCCTTTGGCATTGAGACCTTCTGGGATCGGGGGATACCGGAGATGCTGTCCGAAGACGCGCAGTTTGAAGATCGGATTGCCGCTTACCGCGCGGCCACTCAGAATGCGTCCTGCAAACTGAAGGCGGGTGATCAAATTCCGTTTCAGTCTGCGGACACCCCGTTTTCCGCCAGGGTGCTGGCCGCCAGTCGCCAGGTGGTACCCAACGACGGTCCGGTCAATCCGTACGCCGATCGTCATACACCGCGGGATGTTGATCCCACTGACAATGCGGCGAGCCTGGCTGTGGTGTTCGAGTTTGGCAATTTTCGGTTCCTGTGCTGCGGCGATCTCACATGGAACGTGGAAGGGCAACTGGTCACGCCGAACAATCCGGTGGGGACCGTGGACGTCTACATGGTGACGCATCATGGGCTGCCCACGAGTAACAATCCGGCGCTGGTGCTGGCTGTGGATCCGACGGTCACTGTGATGTGCAACGGGCCGACTAAAGGCGGAGCGGAGTCCACGCTCCGCACACTGCACGAAATCAAGTCTTTGCAGGACATGTATCAGCTGCACCAAAACGTGAAGCTGGACGCTGGAGCTCAGGCTCCGCCGGAGTTCATTGCCAACACGAGCAGCACAGCAACGTGCCAGGGTCAGTGGGTCAAAGCCAGTGTGGCCAAAGATGGCCGCTCATATACCATGCAGATTGGCCGCGAAGGCAGGGTGCGCACCTATCAGACGCGCGTCCACAATTGATCAAAGAGCAGCACTGCTTATTCCGGCGGCTTGCCACCGTCGAGCTCATCCTGCCATTGTTCCAGTTGCTGCCACTTGCCCTCATGCGCCAGCTGCGCCTGTTTGGCCCAGGTCAGCGGGTTGTGCATGCGGAATCGGGGGCCCGCGTCTTCCAGAATCTGCTGCAGCTGTGCTGTGTCTGCCTGGGCCAGCGCGGCCCATGTGGTGATGCCGGCCGCCTGAATCAGCTCTGCGATTTTCGGGCCGATGCCTTCCACGATTTTCAGATCGTCCTGTTGGGGCAGTTTCTTACCGCGAAACGTCTGTTTGACGGGATCTTCCACGCCGCTTGTGGCGAGGTCCGCGGCCGCCGGGGAGACTGCCGTGTTTTTCGTTGCCGGTCCGGGCGGCCGTGTCTGGCTGGTCCTGACGGCAAATGATGGCGTCGGTTGTCCTCTGCGACTGGTGGCGCGACCGGTCCGCTGCCGATTCTTCAGTGTCCGCTGTTGCATGGAAGACGTGCGGGCTTTGCTGCTGACTGTGCGACGGCCTCGTGATCGCACGGCTGATCTGATCGCAGCGGTTGCAGAAATCCTGGATCCCTCAGACGGAACAGACGCTGCCGCCGAGTTCCCGTCGATGTCTGGTGACGCCGCATCAGGTAGACTCGTGTCTGCGTTGGTCTCTCCGTTTGCGTCTGAGTTATCGGTTGGGGCTGTTGTGTCAGCTGCTTCCGCTGCGCCCGCCATTGACCTGTCTGCGTCAGTAGCAGGCTGTTTTGGGGGAACCGTCTGAGCCTGTTCACGGACCTGGGCAAACCGCGATCCGGGCGTGGCGGTTGCAACAGTGCCGTCACTCGCCTGCGCGTAAACCTGCTGCAGAGCGGACTCTGTTTCGCCAGGTGGCGCAGAGGGAACGACAGGCGTGGCTGCCAGAGGGACCGTGGACGCTCTGTCATCCCTGGCTGCGGACTGTTCGGGTGGCGTTGCTTCAGGGGAACTGGATTGTTGTGTGGCAGCAGCTCCTGCTGCGGTGCCCGCCGTTGCCGCCGGTCCGGTTCCAGCTGTTGCGGCGACCGTCGAGGCGGCTGTGGCTGCCGCCGACTGAGCGCGGATCTGATCGAGCGGGTTGGACGCCGATCGTGTTTCAGGCTCGGGCTTTGCCGGCGCATCATCGTCAGATGGGCCCGCATCGTCAGATGGGCCCGCATCGGCAGATGGGCCCGCATCGGCAGGTGCCGCTGCTGCCTGAGCGCGAATCTGATCGAGCGGACTGCCGGTCGCTGGAGCCGACGCTGCTGGCGTGGGCTGCGGCGGTGCCTGGGGGCTGGCTGCGGCCGCGCGAATCTGATCTAACGGGTTGGCACGGACTGGTGGCTTTGATTCAGATTCGGTCTTCTTTGCAGATCCCGCACTGCGAATCTGATCCAGCGGGCTGGCGGCTTTGCCCTTCCCGCCGCCGCGAATCGCATCCAGCGGATTGACGTTTGACGTTGCTGACCTGGCACTGGACTGTGTCGTGCCTTTGGCACCGCCAGCGCGAATGGCGTCCAGCGGGCTGCCGGCCTGGGCGTTCGCTGGCTTTGCGCTCGCGGCTGGCTTGTTCGCGGGGGCCGCTGGTTTTGCGGTCTGTGCTTTGGCTTCGGCCTGCTTCGCCAGTTCGGCCGTATCGACGACGGTGACAAACTGAGGATCGACGTCGTACCAGCTGATGTCCGCGGGGCAGTCGAATTCGATCAGTAGTCGGCAGTTCATGTTGACGGTCTTTACCTGACCGACGAGTCCCTGAAATCGCCTCAGTTCGGGCACGCCTTCGAGCACCATCACATGACGATCGGTCCATTCTCGCTTGAGCTGTTCGGCAAGCTGGATCGACATTCTCTTATCCTTTTGGTCAGCAGTCCTAAGTCAGGCCCGACCGCATTATCGTCACGATGCGGTTGAATACAACGCATGGCTTCGGCGCGAAAGCGTTCTGTACCCGCTGTCGCGCCGGGTAAGGCAGGGACCGGGCACCTCGGCCCCGGCGATCCGGTGGCATGGCCCAACGACTGTGCTTTCACCGCCGGTGAGTGTTGTTGTCAGCGCTGTTCTGCGTCCAGCTCGGCGGCTTCGGCCGCGCTCAGCAGACCATCTTTGTCTTTGTCCAGACGAGCAAAGACATCCCGCGGTCCGAGAAACTCGCGCTGCGAAACATCGCGGTCCTGGTTGCGGTCCATTCGTCGAAACCACTCCGGTCCCTCAAGGCCCGACAGACCTGGCAGAATGGCGTCCGTGCTGCCAGTCTGCATGTTCATGTTCCGCATGGAGCTCATGCGCATCGCCTCGTTCTGCCCAAGGCTGATTTTCAGAGCGTAGGCGGTGCCGAGCTCTTCTTCCGTGAGCTGGCCGTCTTTGCTCAGGTCGTATTCGGCCAGTGCCGCAAATCCGGTCTGCAGTTCACGACGCGACAGCCGCCTGTCGGAATTCACATCCAGCAGTTTGAACAGTGTCTTGCCATCCTGCTTTACGGAAACATCAATGCGGCTTTGCGTCGCAATGTTGTCGCGTTCGATGTAGTTGCGGATCTCTTCCCGATTGACCATTTCGTCGTTGTTCATGTCAACATCCTGAAAGCTGCCGTTGACCTGAATCTGCGCCAGTTGCTGCTGCATCTGCGGAAATTCGTCCTCAGACAGATAGCCGTTTTTGTCGCTGTCGTATCCGGAGACATACTGCAGCACAAAGTTGACCATAATGCTGCGGGTCCCCTTGCCGCCGCCATAGGCCCGCAGTCCAATCGGCATGCCGTCAATAATCAGGCGGCCCCGATCACGTGACTCACCGTTAAACTGGCAGAAGTCTGTTGTGTCCGGCAGATCGACAGTCAGGGCACTGCGTCCAGCGCGGTCAGATAACTGAAAGTTGAGCGTCAGGTGGGTCGGGCAGTCAGATACAAGGCCGACAATCTCTGCCACCTGCAGTCGACCATCTTTCGATGTGTCAAACTTCGCTGTCTCCGGCAGCCGGAGACTGTCCAGCGGAATGGATGATCCATCGCCGTAGCGGGCGCAGATTTTTTCCGCACCTCGCTGAATGGTTTGCTGATCTGTCAGCTGCAGAAAGGGGAGGTCGGCAGCGTCCGGCACAACGGCCGCCTGCTGATTGCGGGGATCGCGAAACGGCATCAGCTCCGAGGCGGTAAACGTCTCGTCATTGTCCAGGTCACGGAACCGCATGGTGTAGACAGCGTTTCGGACCTCCTGTTCTGAGATCCGGCCATCATCATTGGCGTCAATGTGGGCTGCCAGGCGAACAGCCTCCGACGCCTGTACGGCGCCAGCCACCACGTTGAAACCCCGGTCAAGCTGTTGCGAGAACCATGCATGAAACACGTCGGCGACAACACTGGTGGCCGATTTGTCCTGGCTCGCCTTTCGCATCATTCGTTTGGGGCTGCCGGCCTGAGCCTGTGCGACCAGACGATCGGGGATGAGCTGCAGTTCGCTGACAGACAGTTCACCGTCCCGATTGGTGTCGATGGTTTTGGCGAGAAAGCGGGTGACCCACATCTGATACGGATCGCCATCGACCGTAATGTTGACTTCGGCCAGCACGGGGCCGGCGGGGGCCATCACCAGCATGACTGTTTTGTCTGTCGGCTGACCAGCGGCGCACGGGCCAGCGAGCAGGCTCACGGAAGCCAGCACACCCAAAGCTGTCAGGAGTCGATACATGGTGAGTTTTTCCAACATAACGGTTCCCTCATCAATCACTGGGGAAACAATGAACGAGGCTGTGAAATGCGAACGGTGGGTGTGATCAGTATGAGCGTTACCCGCATTGGAGGAAACTGCTCTGCCCTACGTCTGGATATTGCCGCATATCTTTGCGATTTTGCGTAAAACTTCATATTCTAAATGGTTGGGACGAAGGTTCTGACGGCGAGGCGCGTGTAGAAATCTGCCTGATCCAAACTCCGGTTCCGGAGTGAGCGATCAGCGGAGGATAAAGCACCCTTCCCTTCTTTTCGCTTTGTCTTTCGGTCCAATCCTGTCCACGTCGCATTCTGCGACTGAAAACCGCTGGTCGAAGCATGCAAGAAGTTAGACCCTGCACGCCCTGTCGCTTGTTTAGAAACCGTCGGAAAACTGCGATCAGTTTGCAGACAGAATCTCCGACCGTTGTGATGCGGCTGATCGTCCTTGGGCTCATGTTTTCGATCATGCCCGCGGCGGGCGCCGATGAACCCTTTCTGGAGTTCGTGGAAGGGTTGCGACAGCGAAAGTACTTCGACACCGCCCTGGACTATCTGGATCAGCTGTCGAAGCGATCCGACGTACCCCCGGAAATCACTCAGACTCTGGAGCTGGAACGCGGCATCACCTATCGCTCTTTAGGGGCCGCCTCGCGAGTGCCGGAAGACAGGGAGCAGGCGCTTAATCAGGCGGAAATTTCTCTCAAGGCATTTGTGGCTTCCAATCCCGATCATCCGCGGGCTGCTTTTGCCAACGCGGAACTGGGGCAACTTCTGTTCGACCGCGCGAGAACACTCATCTGGGATGCGGAATCTCCCTCCAATGCCGAACGCCGAATCGACCTGCAAACGGCCGCCCGCGGGCTCATCGATGAAGCCCGCGGTATCTATCAGGCGGCACACGATCAATACAAACAACAGTACGATCAGTACCCCAAGTTCATTGACGAAGACAAGGACCCCGCCGGCTACAAGGCGCGACAGCAGGCGCAGGTGCGTTACCTGCGTGCATGGTTCAACCTGGCCCGCTGCACGTACGAACGCGGGCAGACATTTGATAAAGGCACTAAGCTCCGCAAAGACACCCTGATTGCAGCATCAGAGGAGTTTGAAAAGATTCATGGTGACTACCGTACCAGTCCGGTGGGCCTGCAGGCACGGCTGATGATGGGTAAGTGCTTTCAGGAGCAGGACGACACTCGTCGCGCACTGGGCATCTACAATGAAATGCTGGATCACAAGTCGACGAACGCAACAGCTTTGATCCTGAAATCGCTGGCGCTGCAGTACCGTCTGATCTGTCTGAATCAGGATGATCGCGCCGATTATCAACTGGTCATCCAGGAAGCCGACACGTGGCTCAAAGACAAGGTCAACCGAGCCAATCTGTACACCGAGTTTGGACTGGGCATCCTCTGGGAAAAGTCGATCGCGGAAGAGAACCTTGGCAAGGACCGAGCGATCCCCGCCGACCAGCAGCGCGTGATTCTGCGACAGGCACTGGCGGACTCCAAAAAAGTGGCCAAATGGCCCAGTCCCTATCGGGAACCTGCTCTGGCGATGGGACGCCGCATTAATGCGGAACTGGGCGAAAAAGACGCCGAGCCAAAAGATTTCGATACCGCCTTCGAGCGTGCTCGCGGCATGGTGGGGCAGTTGAAAGGACTGGAACAGGATCTTAAGGAAGCAGAATCATCGGAAGATCGCGACAAGGCGCGACAGGCCATTGATCTGCAACTGAACGAGATTGGACGGCTGTTTGAGCTGGCGCTGAATCTGCGGGACGATCGGACAGACAAAAAGGCGCTCGCTCAGACACGCTACCTGCTGAGCTTCATTTACATGCGACAGAGGAAAAGTTTTGACGCTTTTATTCTGGCTCGCTACTGCATGACGCGGGATAAGCAGAACGATCCCGACAGCGCTCTGAGTGCCACAGAAATCGCGATTGAAGCGGCCGTGCAGGCATTCAACGATGCCGGCACCGACGCGGACTTTGAGCTGGAACTGCTCAAGGGCGTGTGTGAACTGATCATCTCTCAATATCCCTCGTCTGCCAAAGGCAATGAAGCGAGGATGCGGCTGGGGCAGGTTTATCGGGATCTGGATCAGCCAGCAAAGGCGGCAGAAGCCTATATGAGCGTGCCGCGTGAGTTTTCGCAGTACGCATCCGCTCGCATGCAGGCCGGCCAGTCGTACTGGCTGGCGTGGGCTTCGACGATGGAAAAGATCGAACGCGGCCAGGAAGCAGAACTGGATTCGCAGGCAATTGAACAGTGGAAAGTCGAGGCCGAAAAACAACTTGTGGCCGGGCTGAAACTGGCGCGTGAGGGCCTGGGCCAGGAACCACCAACCACAGAGATGGTGGCCGCGGAAGTCACGCTGGCTTCGATTCTGAATCTCAGCGGGCAGTTTGAGCAGACGATCCAGCGTTTGATGGCGGGTGGGGCCAACTCGGCCGTGTCTGCCGTTCGGCTGGCTGACGGAGAACAGCGACCAGAGAAAGGCATTAAGAGTGCGGCCTTTGCCGGACAGTTACAGCGTCTGATGTTGAGAGCCTATGTGGGCACGCAGCAGATTGAGCCGGCGTTGAAGTCCATGAATGAGCTGAAAGCTATCGGTGGTCAGGATACGGCGGAGATTTACACACAGCTGGGCCGCGAACTGCAGGAGGAACTGGAGCGACTGAAGGCGTCGGGTGATCTCGATGCGTTTAAGGCCACCCAGGTCAGCTTTGAGAAGTTTCTGGAGCAGGTCAACGCTCAGCGTGACCCCGGCGATTACAACTCTCTGCTGTGGATTGCGGAAACCTATTTTGGGCTTGGGCAGGGAGTCAAAGAAGATCCCGCCGTGGCACAGCCCTACTTCGAAAAGGCGAGTGCCGCTTACAGCAACATTCTGGATAACAATCTGGCGGAAGGGACCGCTGTGCTGGCCATTCGCCTGCGGCAGGTTCGCTGCTTCCGGGCGATGGGGCGTTATCAGGAAGCTGTCACTCTGGCCGAGTCAATCCTGCAGGAGAGTCCGGCCTCTCTGGATGTCCAGTTTGAAGCGGCTTACGCGCTCGCCGACTGGGGCGCTGACCCTGCTGGCGATCCGGCAAGGCTGCTGGAATCGATGAACGGTGTCGAGCCTCCGGAAGGCCAGAAGAAAGTCATCTGGGGCTGGTCTGGTATCACCACACGTCTGACACGTCAGCAGGGCACGCCGGAATGGGCCGACCTGGAGGAGCGGTTTCTGGAGGCCCGATTCGAGCAGACAAACAGTCGATACCGATATGCGGGGACGGGACGTTCTGATGCTACAGCCCAACTGCAGTCTGCTCAGGGAGAACTGACAAGCTTCGCCATGGTCTACAAGGACATGTCGGATGGCTGGTACAGCCGGTTTAACACGCTGTATCGAGACGTTCAGGCGGCTCTTGGCAAAGAGGCGACTGATCTTCCCAAACCGGAGCCCGCAGACTTTGAGCCCACGTTTGCTCCGGTTGAATCAGAAGACCCGGCGGCCGATGGTGACGCGGCCGATAAACCGCAGACGCCCAAAGAAGTTCCTCCGCCAGAAGGCCCCAACATCATTTGGGTGGTTCTCGCTCTGGCGCTCGCTGCGGGCGGTGGTTTTGCCGCCTACAAACTGCTGGCCAAACCACCGCGTCAGAAGCGGAGATTTGAACCGGCTGGCGGATCACTGATGCCGCCTCCTGATGACAGCCTCCCCGGCGTGCCACCAGCGGCGGACGGCGAGATGCCGGACTTCTCCAATCTGATGGGAGCCACGGCCACCGCCGCGCCGCCGAAGCGAAAAAAGAAGTCGGCCGGTCCACGGCCGGAAAAGCGTTCTGCCCAGGGCGCCGAAGCAGAAGCGGCGGCCAAACGTCCGGCCAGAAAGAAGCGTGTGGTGTCTCCGGAGGAAGCCGCACGGATCAAAGCGGCCCGCGCTGCAAAGGCAAAGGCGGCCGCAGACGATCCGGAGGCGGCCGCCCGGCAGGCACGTCGCAAAGCGGCACAAAAACAGGAGGGCGGAGCCTCCGTTCCGGTGAAGAAGAAAGCGAAGAAACGACCACAGAAACCCCCGGAGTCGTGATGGGGCTGGAGCCAGCTGTGGATCGAATTCAGCAGGCTCGGAAGTGCAACTCCTCTGCATCTTTCCCCGGAAGTTTCCCCCTCTTCTGCGTTACATCAAAAGAACCCCGCAAGGGACAATTAACACTATGAGCAATTATTCCTGCAAGATTCTGATGACTGCCCTGCTCGCCCAACTGCTTTTGTGCGGTGACCGTGCCGCTCAGGCGGTTGATATTGTCACCCGGTTAAGTGACGGCACGACGCTGCGAGGCAAACTGGGCCGAATGGACTCGACATCGGTGGAGATTGAACGCACCAACGGGCAGAAAGTGGAGGTGTCCGTCGATGATCTGAAGTCGGTGGTCTTTGAGGGGGAGCCCAGTCAGATCGCGCAGGCCCGCAGCAACGAACGCAGCGGCGCCTATGCGACCGCTCTGGAAAAGTTGAATGAGGCGAAATCTTCGCTCAGCAGTCCCAATCGCAACGCAAAGATCAACCTGGAATTCCTGATTGCCCGCGTGAAAGGCCGTCAAGCACTGCTTGATGCGTCGAAGATCGACGACGCCATTACCGAACTGACCACATTTCGCGAAGCCAACAAAGGCAGCTTTCGCTATCTGGAGGCCACGTTGCTGCAGGCCGCGCTGCACGGCGCCAAAAAACAGGCCGAACAGGGCAGGACGCTGCTCGCCGAGGTGCAGGCTTCCGCAGTCCCGGGATTCAAACTTCAGGCGGGCGTCGATCTGGGGAACCTGCTGTTGAAGTCTGGTGACGCGGCCGGCGCACTGTCCGCGTTTGACGGCGTCATCAGCCAGTGTCAGGGCAAGCCGAACCTCACGCGGGCCCTGTACAGCGGAAAGCTGGGACGCGCGGCCTGCCTGAAGACTCAGAACGATGTGGACCAGGCCATTCTGACTCTGGATGAAGTGATTGAAAAAGCGGCAGAGAATGATTCGGCCACGCTGGCAGAAGCCTGGCTGCGCAAAGGCGACTGCATGAGTCTGAAAGGCAATTCGAAGGCCGCTCTGATGGCTTATTTGCACGTCGACGTGCTTTACTCCAGCGAAGGCGCCCAGCATGCCGAAGCTCTCGCCCGGCTGGCTCAGTTGTGGGGCCCCAGTGGACATGAAGATCGCGCGCTGGAGGCTTCGGCCAAGCTGGCTGAACGCTACCCCAACAGCACCTGGGCGCGTCAGTCGGCTGGTGGCGGCTAAGGGGACTGCCGGATTCCTCGAACAGAAAGACGGGTGCGGGCGCTTGTACAGCCGTTTGCTCAAAAATTTAGTCACGCCAACGCCAGGCGGGGCAAAATGGATGACGCGGCGAAAGTGAATAGCTACATTCCAAAGCTCAATGGCGAATCGCCGTTCGGCGACAAAACAGATACTCGGAGAAAGATTCAAAGATGCTCAGCCTTTCCGATCGACTTGCCAGACATCGTTCCCTGAGGATGTGGGTGACGGGTCTTCTGGCCTTTATTATCGCAGTCGCCGCGACACCCCTGCTGGGAATCGGTTCGTCGCAGGTGGTTGCTCAGGGCGAGGAAGACGCTGGCGACACTCCACTGGCGAACGAAGATGCGCCCGTCAAACAGCGAAATTTTCTGACGTGGATGATCGACGCACTCGGCTGGTTCTGGCTGTTGATCTTCGCCGCCCTGTCTTTCGTGATGGTCGCTTTGATCATGATGAACCTGCTGCAGGTTCGGCGGGACGTGCTGTTGCCCAATGACTTTGTCGAGGAGTTCGAACAGAAGCTCAACGGCAAGGACTTCCAGGGAGCCTACGAGATCGCCCGCAACGATGATTCCTTCGTGGCTCGCGTACTGGCTTCCGGCATGGGCCGCCTGAGCCGCGGTTATCCGGAAGCGGTTGAGGGGATGCAGGAAGCGGGTGAAGACGAAAACATGGCACTGGAGCATCGCCTCAGTTACCTGGCTCTGATTGGTACCGTGGCCCCCATGCTGGGACTGATGGGAACCGTTCAGGGGATGATCGCCTCTTTCGAGAAGATTTCTTCTTCGGCGGTCTCACCCAAACCCAACGAACTGGCGGAAGGTATTTCGACGGCGTTGTTCACGACACTGATCGGTCTGGGCATTGCTGTCCCCGCAATGGTCTTTTACAGCATCCTGAAGAATCGCATCCAGCGACTGGTGCTGGAAATTGGCATGGTGAGTGAAGGACTGATGAGTCGGTTTGCGGCCGTCGGCAAGGGCAGCAAGCCTGCCGGCCAGTAGTGACACCGCGTGCCGGGACGGCAGCGACTGAGCACTTCTTCGTATTCGGCGCATTCTGTTTTCCGACAGATGCGATGCACGCAGGACAGCTCGTAATTCGGGCGTTTGTGTGCGGCACTCCGCAGGGAGTTCACAGCCATGAAAATTGATTCGAACGAAAGTTCGGTGCCGGACGTCGATATGACGCCGATGATCGACATTGTTTTTCAGCTGATCGCCTTCTTCATGGTGATCACCAACTTTGAGCAGCAGCAGGCGGATGAACGCGTCACGCTGCCCAAAGACCAACTGGCCAAACCGCCGGAAGTGAAGCGTGAGAACTCTTTCACGATCAACTACGGGTTTGAGAAAAACAAAGACGGTGAAATCACAGATCCCACTCCTTATCTGTTCTTCGGGGATGAGAAGGTGGAGATCGAAAACGCGGCCGTGAAACTGCGACAGGAATCTCAGTTTTATGCCACCATCGGGACGGACCTGGCCGATGTGACGGTGGAAATCCGGGCAGACTCGGGTGTCTCGTCAGGGCTGGTACAGAAGCTGATTCAGATGTGTCAGGAAGAAGGAATTGAGTTTCAGCGTTTCGCGCTGAAAGCCACGCAGAAAGCCCAGTAAACCACACTCCAGGCGGCAAGTGGCAGGCACAAAGGCCCGTTAGCCGGGATTCACGCATGAAAATACGCACGCGAAAACGCAACGACGACAAGATCGAGATGCAGATGTCATCGATGATTGACGTCGTCTTTCAGCTGTTGATCTTCTTTATGCTGACGCTGAAGATTATTGAGCCCGAAGGTGATTTTGACATCAACATGCCGCTGGGTGCCCCCGCCCAGGCCAACTCGTCGGACCCGGATCTGCCCCCGTTCAAGGTGCGGATGACGGCCGATCCCGACACGGGTGAGCTGGTCATGCTCAGTTACAATGGACAGCCGCTGGGCAACGACGCCCGCGCTTTTCAGCGTCTGAATGTGGAAGTCTTTCGCTCCGTGCAGGCGCTGACGGCAGCTGGCCCCAGCAATCTGGACAAGCAGGAGGTGGAGATCGATCCGGACTTCAATCTGAAGTACAAGAACATCATTGCCGCCATCAGTGCGTGTTCTGGCAAGATCGAGAAGGGTAAGATGATCCGCTACATCAAGAAGATCAAATTTGCCCCGATTCGACCGGAGTGACATTCGTCCTGAGATCCAGCCCCTTTCAGGCCGATGAGTCAGGCAATACAACAGAGCGTGCCGCGGGCGTGACGCGGCCCGCGCGTGTGGTTGCTGACGGCAACGCGGCACCCGTTAAAGCCCCGGCAGGCCGGGCCCCCAGGCGGCGCCGAAGCGGAAGAACCGGCGGCCATACCGGTGC
>JANSXP010000009.1 GCA_024742875.1 Planctomycetaceae bacterium
ACTGGCTGCGCAATCCGGACATCGCTCCGGCCGAACTGCAGGAGGAGATCAAAGCCACCTGGGCTGTGATGAGCGAATTCGCGACAGAGCAGTTCGCCGGTCGATTTCAAAACATCCTGTGGATCGGCATCGGAGGCTCAGGGCTGGGTCCCCAGTTGATGTATGACGCTCTGCGTGTTCCCGGCAAAACGCCGTCAATGTACTTTTTCGACAACACGGACCCGTTTGGCTTTCAGCGATCACTTCAGGACATTGCCCACAACGGCGGACTGCAGCAAACGCTGACCGTGGTGGTCTCAAAGTCGGGCGGCACTCCGGAAACGGCTAATGGCATGAAGGTCGCCATGGCAGAGTACGAGAAAGCGGGACTGAAGTTTGAGGACCACGCCGCGGCCGTCACGATGTCCGGCAGCAAACTGTTCAATCTCGCCGAATCATGGCTGCAGAGGTTCACGATCTGGGACTGGGTGGGAGGACGGACATCACTGTTCTCCGCCGTCGGCCTTTTGCCAGCCGCTCTGCTGGGCTTCGACTCAGAGAAATTCATCGCCGGGGCCCGCGCCATGGATGATGCCACTCGCTCGGACGACCTGGCCACCAATCCCGCGTTGCAGCTGGCGGCCACCTGGTTTCACACCGTGGAAACCACGGGGCTCAAGAACATGGTGGTGCTGCCGTACTGCGATCGCATTTCCATGATGGCCAAGTACCTGCAGCAGCTGGTGATGGAGTCCATCGGCAAAGAAGGCAAAGGCATCTCTGTCTTTGGCAATAAAGGATCCACCGATCAGCACTCTTACATTCAGCAGCTGCGTGACGGCTATAAGGACTTTTTTGCGGTGTTCCTGCGCGTGCTCGATCCGGAAGCGGACCACTGGGAAGTGGAGCCGGGGGTCACCGCCGGTGATTATCTGATGGCCTTCCAGCGGGGCACAGCGCAGGCACTGAGTGAAACCGGACGCCCCTCGCTGTGTATCACCGTGGAACGATTCGACGAGTCGATTCTGGGAGCCCTGATCGCCCTGTTTGAACGCACGGTCGGTTATTACGGAGCCATGCTGGGCGTCAACTCCTATCACCAGCCTGGAGTGGAAGCCGGCAAGAAGGCAGCAGGCGCCGTGCTGGCCGCTCAGGCGGCGATTCTCAAACACGTTCCGGCCGATGTCAGTGCCCTCACCGATGACGCGGCCGCTCTGCGGGCGTTTGTGGACACGGTTCAGTCAGCGGAAGGCCTGGAGACACTCAGCGCCGAGTTCGTCACGGACCTTCTCCACCGATTTCAGGTCTGTGGACGTCTTCAATAGACGAACGACGCCCCTGCTGGCCATCCCGCTGCTGAAATCCGCCAAGGGAACCTGATGAGCGATTCTCCTCCCAGCCCCGGACAAAACCGCCCGCATCGGCCTGTTTTGCCCGCGGGAATGTGAATTGCCGGGTCGGGATCGCCGGATCTACTAAAATTCGTGTGTAGCCCAGTTTGCCGACGCCCGATAAGCATTAACGGTTAGGCAAAAAGTGCGCGTCACGTGCGCGCTGCCGGTTGATCTGCTCATCCTGTCTCGAACATCTGTGCTGACTCATGAATCCAGTAACGTTTACCACTGCTGACATCCTGAACAACTTCGACGATGAGATTGATCGACACCTGCGAATCACGCTTGGCTGTCACGCGGACAAAGTCGACAGCGACTATCTCGCCCGAGCGCTGATGATCGCTGTGCGTGATCGGCTCGTGCAGGCATGGAGCAACACTCAGGCCCGACAGACGGCGAATGCAAAACGGCAGGTGTATTATCTGTCTTTGGAATTTCTGATTGGCCGTTCGCTGTCCAATGCAGTCGCCAATCTGGACCTGGAAGACACCATTCGTCAGACGCTGCACAAGTACGGCGTGGAACTGGAAGAAGTGGCCAGCCAGGAACACGACGCGGGACTGGGCAACGGCGGACTGGGAAGACTGGCCGCCTGCTTTCTGGACAGCTGCGCTAACCTGCAGCTGCCCGTTGTGGGCTATGGGCTGCGATACGAATATGGCATGTTCCATCAGGAAGTAGAGAACGGCCGGCAGATTGAGAAACCAGATCACTGGCTGCGCAACGGCAATCCGTGGGAGCTGGAACGTCCCGACCACATGCGGCGTGTGCACTTTTACGGCCACACAGAACACTATCATGATCGTACCGGTCGGCCGAAGGTGCGCTGGGCCAACTCCCAGGACGTCCTGGCGATGCCCTTCGACATGCCGATTCCCGGCTACCGCAATGACACGGTCAACACGCTGAGACTCTGGAAGGCGACGGCCACCGACGAATTCGATCTGCAGGAATTCAACGCCGGCAGTTACACCGAAGCGGTCGCCGCCAAGAACATGGCGGAGCAGATCACGATGGTCCTCTACCCGAATGACTCCAGCGAAAACGGCAAGGAACTGCGTCTGAAGCAGCAGTACTTCCTGGTGTCGGCCAGCCTGCAGGACGTCATCTCCAACTGGGTGGACCGCCACGGCAATGACTTTACGGAATTTGGAGCCGCCAACTGTTTCCAGCTGAACGACACTCACCCGGCGTGTGCCGTTCCGGAACTAATGCGACTTCTGATGGATGACTACGATTTTGAATGGGATGATGCCTGGAAGGTCACCCAGCAGTGCATGGCGTATACCAACCACACACTGCTGCCTGAAGCACTCGAACGCTGGTCGGTGGGACTGTTCAGCAATCTGCTGCCGCGCCTGATGGAGATTATCCACGAAATCAACAACCGCTTCCTGGTCAGTGTCGCGCAGATGTATCCCAGCGACGAAGGCCTGCTGCGTCGTGTTTCGCTGATTGAAGACGGCGAGCATCCGCACGTGCGGATGGCCTACCTGGCGATCGTGGGCAGCTTTTCAGTCAACGGAGTGGCCGGCCTGCATACCGACCTGCTGAAGTCGGGCCTGTTTCGTGACTTTCACCAGATCTGGCCCAACAAATTCAACAACAAGACCAACGGTGTGACCCAGCGGCGATGGCTGGCGCACTGCAACCCGGCCCTTTCCAGTCTGCTGACTTCGCGGATCGGCGATGAGTGGATTACCCGACTGGAAAAAATTTCCGACATTCGGCCGTTTGCGGAAGAGGCCGATTTCCGCGCCGAATGGCGGGTCGCCCGACAGGAAAACAAACAGCGACTGATCGACTTTGTTGAGCAGGAAACGGGAATCGTGATGATGCCTGAGGCGTTGTTTGACATTCAGGTTAAACGCATCCATGAATACAAACGGCAGTTGCTCAACGTGCTGCATGTGATTCATCTGTACGATCGCATCCAGCGGGGCGACACGGTAGGCATGGTGCCACGCTGCGTGCTGATCGGGGGCAAAGCCGCGCCGGGCTACTATATTGCCAAACTGATTGTCAAACTGATCAACAACGTGGCTCGCGTGGTTAATGTAGATGAGAAGTGCCAGAAACTTCTGAAGCTGATCTTCCTGCCCAACTACCGCGTGACCGCCATGGAAGTTATCTGCCCGGCAACCGAACTGTCGGAGCAGATTTCCACCGCTGGCAAAGAAGCATCCGGCACCGGAAACATGAAGTTCATGATGAACGGCGCTTTGACAATCGGCACGCTGGACGGGGCAAATATCGAAATCCGTGAGAATACGGGCGACGAGAACTTTTTCCTGTTCGGCATGGACGCCGCTGAGGTGGCCCGATGTCGCGAGAACTACAACCCGGATGCCATCATCGCGGCCGACCCGCAGATCGACACCATCATGCGAATGCTCGAGGGTGGGCGTTTCAGCGCGGACGAGCCGGGGGTCTTCAGCGCACTCACTGAAGGCCTGCGAAATCCTTACGACTCGTGGCTGACCATTGCCGACCTGCGAAGCTTTATCGACGCTCAACAGCGAGTAAATCAGGCGTACAAGGACCAGGACGCGTGGACTCGAATGAGCATCCTGAATACCGCATCCAGCGGCTGGTTTTCCAGTGACCGCACGATCAGTCAGTATGCGGACGACATCTGGAAGGTACAGCCAGTCAAATAGCGCTGGGCATTCGCCTGTTCCCGGGGCAGGTACCTCCAGTCCGCCGAGAATTTGTGGACCATTTTCATTCTGTGTTTCGCATCGGAAGTTCGCATGCGTCTGCCACGCTCATCCGGCATTCTGATGCCGGTGTTCAGCCTGCCGGCGTCGGGGGGGATCGGAGATCTTGGCCCGTGCGCCTATCGCTTCGTGGATTTCCTGCGGTCGGCGGGTCAGACCATCTGGCAACTGCTTCCACTGGGACCACCAGCCCTTGGCAACTCACCGTACAGCAGCTATTCGGCATTCGCCGGCAACCCGCTGCTGATTAGCCTGGAGACGCTCATTGAGCAGGGTTTGCTGCCGCAGGACTACCCTGTCGAGATCTCTGACCTGACCGATCAGATCAACTACGATCAGGTCGCCGCTCACAAACGACCGGCACTGCGACAGGCATTTGCCTGTTTCCAGGCAGGAGATTTCGCTGAACTGGACGCAGCATTCGCCACATTTCGACAGGACAATGCCAGCTGGCTGGGCGACTTTGTGCTGTACGAAGCGCTGGTCGCAGACACCGGCAGCCCGGACTGGTCCGCCTGGCCTGACGCACTGGTTCGGTATGAGCACGAGGCCATCTCTGCTGCCCGCGCCCGACTGACGTCACAGATGGAACAGTCCACATTTGAGCAGTTTCTGTTCCATCAGCAGTGGCAGCGTCTGAAGCAGTACGCCAACGCGGCAAACGTTCGACTGTATGGTGACATGCCAATATTCGTGGCCTGGGAAAGTGTCGACGTGTGGCGTCATCAGGACCTGTTTGAACTGGATGAGTCCGGCCGCCCCACGGTGGTTGCGGGAGTCCCGCCGGACTACTTCAGCGCGACCGGACAGATGTGGGGCAATCCGCTGTATCGCTGGGATCGTCTGCAGGAAACCAATTTCGACTGGTGGCTGGCACGTCTGGAGCAGGCGTTTGCCGCCTTTGACATTCTGCGTCTGGACCACTTTCGTGGCTTTGAATCGTACTGGGAAATTCCGGCGGACGCAGAAAACGCCATCCATGGCGTCTGGAAGCCGGGCCCGAAAACGAGCCTGTTCGAGGCGGCCCGTGCACAATTCGGCCATGTGTGCATTGTCGCCGAGGACCTCGGACTGATCACCGAGCAGGTGCATCAGCTGCGCGACACCCTGAACTTTCCGGGTATGCGGGTCTTGCAGTTCGGATACGACTCTGTCGAAGACAACTACCATCGCCCGGAAGCCTGGCCGCCCCACAGCGTGGCTTATACGGGAACGCACGATAATGAAACGGTGGCAGGCTGGTACCGACGACGCTGCGACGAAGGACTGGACAACAGCCTGTTGACCGGTTTGCTGCGCGACGACCAGCCGGTACACATGAGTCTGATTCAGGCAGTCATGATGTCGGCAGCAGACACAGTCGTGATCCCCGTGCAGGATCTCATCGGACTGGACAACGGGTCGCGGACCAACACGCCTGGCGTCTCCGCGGGCAACTGGATTTTCCGCTGCACCAGTGAAGCACAGTACACGACACTGACAGACACACTGCGGCAGATGACGGTCCAGTCGGAACGCTCGAGCCGTCTCGATAACACCGACTGAGCCATCGGCGCCAGCGAAAGTCGCTGAGCGAGAACGTCGGGCATTCTGATCAGCCCCAGCGGCGGCGAAGCGAACTGCAGGGCGGAAATGAATCGACCACACAGACCGCGCGGGACGACTCCTGTTCCCTCGTGCTCAAACACGGGATCCCGGGCGCGACCCCGTCAGAATTGGCGGGCCCCGACCGGGCTGCACGGCAGTTCCCCCAAAACTACTTGTGTCACCGCAGTGCGCCAAACGGTCATAGACAAACGGTCATAGACAAACGGTCATAGACAAACGGTCATAGACAGACGGTCATAGACAGACGGTTGGGGAACGGAGGTTGGCAAACGGCATGTTATTGCGTCGCGAGCCGTATCGTGATGCGCGCTGAGTCGATCCGGACCAGATCATGCGGGCAGGGCAGTTCTGCTTTCGCATTGCTGCCAGCTCGTGTTAGACTGGTTGCCCCTCCTTCTGCCCGTTCACACGCGGAAACCACCATGCCAGCTACCTGCTCTCAGTCAGTTTGTCGCCCCTGGCACACATCTCGACGCCGGGGCCCCCTGCTGAGCCCGCTGGCGGGCAGACTGATCGTGCTACTGTGCGTCACGGCCGTCACCAACACCAGTCGGGCGCATTTCAGTAGTCGGCCGCAGAGCGAGGACAACGTCGCCTCACTGGTGCAGTCCAACTGCCTGCTGTGCCACGGCGAAGATGCGACGGAAGGCGACATTGATCTGCGGTCACTGACGGACTCCACGAGTGCTCCGGATGCCGATCTGATCCGTCGGGTCATCAGAGTTCTTGACCTGCGTGAGATGCCGCCGGAAGACGAAGAGCAGCCATCGCCTGACGCACGCACCGCGGCTGTCTCCCAGCTGACGTCGCGACTGGAGATTCTCGTCGGGCAGGAAGCCGTGCAGACGGCCCCGATTCGTCGCATGAACCGCTTTCAGTATCATAACGCCGTGCAGGACCTGTTTGATCTGAAGTGCATTGTTTACACGCTGCCCGAACGCATGATGCGGGAGCACGGCGGATACTTTCAGCCCGCTTCCGGCGTCATGCCCGAGAAGGTCATGGTGGGCAGTCGCCCATTGGGAAAGTCACAGATGATCGAGCCACGCCTCGCGGGTGTGGCCGCGTTTCCGCAGGACCTGCGAGCCGAACACGGCTTTGATAACCAGGGCGATCATCTGTCGCTGTCGCCGCTGCTGATGGAGGCATTTCTGAAACTGGGTCAGTCGATCACCCAAAGCAAAGACTTCGGCCCCCGCAACGTTGGCATCTGGAAGACCTTCTTTGACGCCCCGGCGAAGAACGAAGACGTGTCGCAGCAGGTCAGACAGCGGCTGCTGCCGTTTCTGCGGCGGGCCTTCCGAAGGCCGATTCGCGAAGCCACCGCCGAACGGTATGTGTCGTTTGTGGTAAAGCAGCTGGAGCAGGGCACGCCCTTCCCGGAGGCGATGAAGACCGTTGCCGCGGCCGTCATTTCTTCACCCCGTTTTCTGTATCTGTATTCTCCTGAGCGTTCGGGGGCCGAAGACAGTCAGCCGGACAACTTTGAACTGGCCGGTCGGCTGAGTTTTTTCCTGTGGGGCAGCATCCCCGATGACAGGCTGCTGGATCTGGCGGCGGACGGTCGACTCGCTCAGTCAGACGTACTGGACGACGAGTTTCGCCGGATGCTGCAGGACAGAAAACTGAAACGATTCTGCGACAGTTTTCCGGCTCAGTGGCTGCAGCTGGAACGCATCATTTCTTCGGTCCCTAATCGCAGCAAGTTCCCGCAGTTCTACTTTTCCAAGTATCGCGACAGCATGCACATGATGATGGAACCGCTGCTGCTGTTTGAAACAGTCCTGATTGAAAACCGATCCGTGACGCAGCTGGTCGATCCGGACTTCAGCTATCGGTCCGTTTTGCTGGATGAGGCCTACGGCGATCTCAAAGTGGACCTGCGAGCTCAGAAAAAGAAGGGGGGCGGTTCCGTGACGCAGCTGCCGTTTTATCGCATTCCTATCAAAGATCGACGCACGGGCGGTGTCATCACCAACACGGCCGTGATGACGATGACCTCCGGTCCGGAAAGAACGCAGCCCATCACCCGCGGAGCCTGGATCGCCACGGTGATCTTCAACAATCCTCCCGATCCTCCTCCGGCGGATGTGCCACCACTCGGTGAGAAACCGGCAGACGGAGAAGAACATTTCACACTTCGGGAACGGCTCGCCGCGCACCGCGAACGATCCGATTGCCGCGGCTGTCACGAGCAGATTGACCCACTGGGCTTTGCCCTGGAGAACTTTGATCCGGTCGGAGCCTGGCGGGACCGCTATGAGAACGATCGCGATATCGATATGGCGGGAACCCTGTTTCGTCAGCACACGTTTTCTGATGTGGTCCAGTTCAAGGATGCCATCATGCAGGAGAAGCATCGCTTTGCCGAAGCATTGGGCGGGCATCTGCTGCGATTTGCCCTTGGACGCCAGTTGACCGCGGCCGATGAACTGGCCGTCGGCCGCATCGCTGAGCAGGCGAAAAACGAAGACTATCGCCTGCACAGCCTGTTGCGGGCCGTTGTCCGCAGCCGACCGTTTCTGGCCGGAGAACTGGTGGCCGCGCCGACTGTGGCCCGGTCCGCCACTGACATCTCGCCGTCTGACACCGCCGGAAATCCCCAAAGTTCCCCATAGCAGGTCGCCGAATTCCGCTTCGCCAACAACAGACCAGCCGACGGCACCTGCCGACAACAACACGCGGCAACGACCGCAGGAGAATCACAATCATGCCCGTAAACTCACGACGCAATTTTCTCCGTGGACTGGGAGGCGCCGCGCTGTCGCTGCCGTGGCTGGAAAGCGTGGCGGCTCACACGTCGGCTGCCGCTCCACTCAAGATGGCCCATTACTACGTACCAATCGGCGTGGTTCGGCGTGGCTTTTTTCCCGGCGAAGCAAACGACGTCATTCCGAAGGGCAACCTGGGCAATGTGATGAAGTCCCTGGGGAAACAGGACCCCGACTTTCGTGTCGGCCCGCTGGAAACTCTCACACCCACGATGCAGCCACTGGAGAAGTTTCGTAACCGGATCAACCTCATCACCGGTATGGACCGCACATTTCAGCAGGGAACCGACGTGCATGCCCAGTGTGCTTCGTGTTATCTGAGCAGTGCTCGCCCCTACACAATTGAAGGCACCGCCTGGCCTCTGGCCCGCACCCTGGATCATATTGTTGCCGATCAGATCGGCGGCAACACGCCGTTTCCCACACTGGAGTTCAGTTGCAACAGTCACAAAGACAACAAAGAGTCGATCTACTTCGACAACATATCCTGGTATGGCACCGGGCATCTGGCTCCGTCAATTCGGGACCCGAGAAAGATGTATCGGCGGTTGTTTTCCACATCAGAAATTGATCGCTACCGGGACATCACCGACCTCGTGCTCGAAGACGCCAAAGTCCTGCAGCGGCAACTGGGCAAATCTGATCGGCACAAATTTGAAGAGTACTTCGATTCGATCCGATCCATCGAAACTCAAATGGATCGTCTGGAACGCATGAAAGGGCGGCTGACCAGCGTTGGCCTGGAAGAGCCACCGGAAGCCTATCTGCCTCGTGGTGAATACATTCGACTCATGGGCGACCTGATGGTTGTCGCCCTGCAAACCGGGCTCACGAACGTCGCGACGTTTATGGTGGGCCCGGAACGCTGGGACACCCCCTTCCTGTATGAGAGTCTGTTCGACAAACCGCGCAGTCACCACGGCATGTCACACAATCAGACGAAGATGATTGATGACCTGCTGAAGGTGGATCGATTCCACATGGAGCAGTTTGTCTACATCATGAACAAGATGGATCAGATCGAGCAGGCAGACGGTCGCTCACTGCTGGACAACACTCTGCTGACCTATGGTTCCGGTCTGGGCGATGGCTCCACACACCAGTACAACGACCTGCCGATTATTGTGGCCGGCGGCGGACATCGTACGAAGTCGGGACAGCACATAAACATGCCTGAAGGCACCCCCCTGGCGAATCTGTGGCTGACCCAGGCGCGCCTTTGTGGCCTGAAACGGGATGCCTTTGCTGACAGCACCGGAACCATCGACTCGATCATCGCATAATATCTCCACCCCAAATTTCCGAATCTTCTGTTGTTCACGACTGATACAATGACCGCACTGAGACTGTTTCCCGTTCTGCTGCTCCACATTTGCTTCCTGCCGTGGAGCGAGGCCGGCGAACGGACCCGCCAAAAGCCAAATGTCCTGATCCTGATGACGGACGACATGAGCCGTCACTGTGTCACGGCCACCGGCGGCCGGCAATCGCTGACCCCGCACATTGATGCCATTGCGGCGCGCGGAACGGTCATGGAAAACGTGGTCCATCAGGGTGGGTTCAGCGGGGCCATCTGCACGTGCAGCCGCGCGATGATTCTCACCGGGCGACCGCTCTGGTCGGTCACGCCGGACAACCTCACGTATGCAGGCCCGGCTCAGTTGAACACGGACGATGAGCTGTTTCCCGAGTTATTTCGCCGCAGCGGCTGGCAGACATTCGCCACCGGCAAATGGCACAACGGAAACGCGGCTCTGCTGAAATCGTTTGATCATGCCGAAGCCATCACGGGCGGGATGCTGCCGTTCAACAGCCGGGATCGCGGCGGAGCGCGCGACAATGCGATCGAGATTGGCATGCGGAATCCCGACTGCATCCGCATCACGGCCGATCGCAAAACGGAGAAACACAGCACCCAGGGGTGGAGCACTGACGTTTTTTATGACGCAGCGGAATCGTTTCTGGACAGCAGCTGGGATCGCGACAGGCCGTTTCTGATGTATGTGTCCACCAACGCCCCGCATGATCCGCGCCATGTTCCGGATGACATCCTGCAGCGGTTCTCGAACGTCCACGAACCTCCCAGTTTTCTGCCCCGGCACCCGTTCGACAATGGTGATATGAAAGTCCGTGACGAAATGGTCTACAAGCCTCCGCATACGCCGGAAGTTGTGCGGCGCGAGCGAGCCATCTATCTGGCCATGTGCGCCCAGATTGATGACCGTGTTGGACGCCTGACGGCCAAACTGCACCAGATGGGGGAACTCGACAACACCATCGTCGTGTTCACTTCGGACCATGGACTGGCGGCCGGGGAACACGGACTGTTAGGCAAACAGAATCTCTACGACGGTTCATGGCGAGTCCCCATGATCTTCGCCGGCCCTGGAATTCCAGTCGGACAGCGACGAACGGGCCTGGCCTATCTGCACGGTGTGCTGACCACACTGACGCACTTCGCCGGGCTTGAAGCACCGGACTACAGTCAGCCGTTTGATTTCTCCGGCACCATCCTCGGCCAGGACGAAGGGCAGGGAACGGTTTTCGGAGCCTACATGCCCAATGTCAAAGTCCCCAAAGGCGTGCGTGCCGTTCGCCGAGACAACATGAAGCTGTTGATGTATACCCACAGCGGTCGGCGACAGTTGTTTGATGTTGCGGCGGATCCCTGGGAAACCAACGACCTGATAGGGGACCCCGCGTTTGCAGAAGCAGCCAGTGAATTGTCCGACAGTCTGGCGGAGTGGATGTCGACAGCAGGAGATCCGCTGGCAAAGAATTAGCCGTTGAGACGCAACACAACGGTTGAACACTAGGGAATTCCCGAGGTGTGACATTCGCCCCTTTTGCAAATAACTAAGTATGTTCAGGTACCAACGCACGTGTCTCCCGGTACAAACCGTGATCGCCGATCGCCGCGGGAGGACAGCATGCCGACACTCACTGACCAGCGCCTGGCCATCATTGCTCCGTTGTTGAACAGGCTGATCGACCGTCTGCGAATCGGACGATCGCCCGCTGTCCGTGCGGACATTCAAATCCGCGCCGTGACCGCACTTTCTCACTCAGCGATCCTCAGGTTAATGCTTGAGCTGCTGGAGGACGAACGCTTCGCACCGGTGGCCGCCTATGTGCTGGAGTGCGATGGGACACACGGCCGGGCCCGCAGCAGGTTCCTGCCGTCGCTGGCTGCTGTTTACAATGTGCCACACATCGATTCCTACGACGAATCGCGGGCAAAATGGTTTCTGCAGTACGGGATCAACTTCGACGAGCTCGTTTTGACGTGATACGTTCCCCTCAGGGGCTACACACACGCCAGTCAGCCGTCCACGGCGGCGTCCATTTTGCGGCAATTTACGGTTTTTCAAATTTCTCGCGGAATTCGGCGATGTGTGTGTCCCGCCCTATGTTGAGCCCACCGGAGAGTGTGCGCACCTGGTCGAATGAATTGACACGAATTTCCCTATGCTGCGGCGATTGATCCACTGGCACAAAACCTCAAAGCGGCGATCGCAGTCTCTTCGCCCGGCTGAGGTCGCCCAGTTGGAAGCCGGCGTCCAGGGGCAACTGGAATCTCGGGTGCTGCTGGCAGCCGGCGGACTGCTGCCGCCAATTGTTGACACGGATTCGGCGGCGAGTGCGGCAGCGAACAACGGTCTGGAGGCAGGCGACGATGCCTCTGTCGACGCACCGACAGCGGCAACCATCGACGACACGACCGCAGCCCCTTTTGCGCCGAATGTGGCCCCTGCGACCATTGACACATTCGATGCCACTGGATTTGTGGCAGGTGCTGCCGGCAGCCACGACGGCGTGACAGTTGCATCCACCTCGCAGAGTTTCCCGAACGAATCTCGCCGGGACAAACCTCACGTCCTTCCGCCGACTGCCGTCATGGAGGATGACTCAGGCACCGCGTCGGATGATCAGTCAGATCATGCATTATTCTGGGCAGCCCCTCTGCAGGTAGATCTGCTGCTCAACGACCAAACCAAATCGCCGGTCTCTGTCCGTACGACGACGGCACCACGGGAGTCATCACGTCCGCCCGCTCGGGACGCAGCCGACCCCGCGTCACCACAACCGCCAGCGGATCGCCAGCACGTCAGTGCGGCGCCTACGCACGTCGCACCCTCCGAGCGGCCGGTCCGCGCCCTGGGGAACAGCATTGCCGATTCCCGCGGGCGCAGCTTCGAACACAGCGCGTCGCGCCGACTGCTGCTGCCGTCCATCAGTTCTGCGCACTGGCGGCCCCTGTTGTCGATGCTGCATGACGCAGGGCTGCCCATTCTGCAGGCAGACACCGATGCCCCACCGATCGCGGCGGCCGTCTCTGAAATCTTGCCGGATCCCCAGGCGTCTCGGATGCCGCACCGTTCCACGCACCCGGAAGGAGTGCTCGGCTGGTTATCTGCCACAGTGCCGCAGGCGTGGTCATCTCCGCATATTCACTTCACCGACGAAGATTCTGACGAACAGGCGAACGCCCACGACTGGGCGGAAAGTCGGCGATCCAGCCAGCGTGACGATTCGACGCCGCAGCGAAGACATCTGTGGGCGGGAAGGGAATCGCATCTGACGCAGTCCCGTGAACAGCGGCTGCCATCAGACAGTCCGCCGGAACCGCCGGAGACAGACAGTGCAATTCACTGGTTTCAGGTGCTGTGTCACCCGCGAGGCCCGCCTGACAGTGAATCACACTCGAGCACAAATCAAAGTCTGTGTGGACGCTCGTCTGTGCTGCAGCGGCTCAGACATCGCATCGCTCCACGAGGACCATCGCTGGCACGCCTCACGTACTGTGACCGTGCCATTCAGATTCCTCATGAAGCCGAGTGTTCCCGCTGAACCTGATCCGTCACCAAACCGGGTGACATGTTCCGCTCGGCTTCACCCTCACTGGAGCCGACCATGATGACTTTGAACTCTGATGATTCCGTCATGCGGAATCTCGCTCGATACCACTATTTTCGTCATCGGCATCTCTCGCCTGCGCAGGATGCGGATGATCTGTATCAGGACGCCTGGCTGGCGCTGCACCATGACAGCGGTGTGGCGGACAACGGAACACCCGTTAGTCATGCTGTCCGTCTGAGAAAAGCCGTTCGCCGAGCCACAGACCGTGCCTTCGGCCGGCTGCGAAAACGGAATCTTCGAGGCGGTCCCTCGGAGACAACAATGGAATTCGATCCGGCCGAACGTGCGCCGGATCCCGATCTCGTCATTGACCTGAAACAACAAATCGAAAGCCTGCCGCTCGATGAGCGACTGGTGATCGAATTGCTGCGACGGGGCTACGAGGGGATCGAGATTGCCGGACTTCTGGAACTGTCGCCGCAGGCGGTGACGCGTCGGAAGCAAAAGGCGATCGAAAAACTGCGACAGAAAATGGGCTGATTCATGACACCGTCCCGACACACCGACAGCCACATCACCGATGCGGCAAAGTCGTTCGCGTCAGTTCCCGAATCGGAACTGACCTGTGCCAGTGTACGGCCATGGTTGCCCGTTTTCGCGATGGAAGAAAACACAGACGACGCGACGCCGTCTGCCGTGCTTACCCATCTGAGCCAGTGCCGCCCGTGCCTGAAGGTGTTGATCGCACTTCAGGCCGCGGCGGACATGGCATCTCCGCTGCCGGGCTAACCGAAAGTCTGTTCTGCGCGAATTACCTGCGCGTAAGAATCACCTGATGCGGCCCCTGAATGTCTCCATCGAAATCGACATCCACCGACAGCTTCTGATTGCCTTCGGGGATGGTAATGGTCGTGCGAGTGCCCCGAACTGCGCCGGCTGGGATCGGCACTTCTTTTTGGGTGCCGCCAATTGAGACAACGGCCGTGCCGGCAGGATGCCCCTGCTTGAAAATCAGCTCCACATCAAACGAAGTCGCGGCCCGTGCGTTCAGCAGCCAGAACCCATTGGAGTTGCCGGCCCACGGACCTCCCTTTTTGTGACGCCAGTCCTGCCGTGTCAGCACGGTTTCCGGTTCGTGGTCAGTGCCAACCACGATCCGTGGTGGCGCATAGTTGCTGGCGCGTGTTGTGCTCACGTCCTCAAACCATCGTTGATAGCTGTCCTTCAGGCGAGAGGCGATTTCCGGACGCTCGGCCGAGAGTTCGTTTTGCTGCCGGGGATCGTCCTGCAGGTTATACAGTTCCAGCTTCGCCGGCCCGCTCATGCGTTCACGACCAAATCCACTGGGATGCACGAGTTTCCACGGATGCTCATGCAGTGCAAAGTGATGAAACGCCTGAGGCTCATCGCCTCGATGAGACTGAAACACAAACTGTCGCACGGGCGCTTCGGTTGCCTTTCCGGTGAGCAGCGGCAGCAGGCTCTGCCCGTCAATTTTCCGATCCGTGGGCAGGGCCACGTCGCACGCATCCAGCAGTGTGGGCATCACGTCAATATGCGCGCACATCACGTCCGAAGCCATGCCCGCTTTGACGGCAGCCGGCCAGTGCACAATCAGCGGGGAGCGAATGCCGCCATCGTCGACATGCGTCTTCATGCCTCGCATGTTGCCGACGTACCGCATCGTGTTGGGGCCGTTATCATTCATGTAGACCACGATCGTATTTTCCGCGACACCCAGGCGGTCCAGCCGATCGAACAGTCGTCCCACGTTGTCATCGATGTTGGTAATCATGGCTGCGATTCGGGCCAGCTTGTCGTTTTCTGACTTACGGCGTTTGTCGTTGAGCTTGCCGACCATGATGGGAGAGAAATCGACTTTGCTGTATTGCTCGTACAGTTCGGGCGGTACGTCATGAAACGGACCGTGTGGCGCATTGGTGGCGACGTAGGTAAAAAAGCTTTGATCAGCCTTCACGCTGGCGTCAATAAATTCCATGGCCGCATCAAAATAAATGTCCGTGCAGTACCCCTGCATGGCCGTCTCTTTGCCGTTTCTGATCAGCACAGGATTCGTGTATTTGCCTTCGGCCCCGACGGGGTCTGAGGGCTGGCCGATACCACCGCCGCGGTGCACCAGACTGTCTTCAAACCCCTGATCCATGGCCCGCAGGGGATAGTTGTCGCCCAGGTGCCACTTGCCGTAAATCCCCGTCCGATATCCGGCATCGCGCAAACACTCAGCGATGGTGACTTCCTGCGAGTCCATCATGGCGCGACCGATGTAGGTGTCGATGCAGCGGGTCCGATAGTTGTATCGCCCCGTCATCAGGCTCGCGCGGGTGGGGGCACAAACCGGACTGACATAAAACCGGGTCATCAGGCCGCCACGACTGCGCATCGCGTCCAGGTGAGGTGTGCGAATCAGGTCATTTCCACAGAAGCCGTAGTCCGCGCCTCCCTGATCATCACTCATGATGAGGACGACGTTCGGTCGGTCGGCAGCAGGCACAGTCGGAAGTAAAGCGAGCAGTAAACACCAGCGAAGGCTGGCAGCGGAACAGGTCACAGTAATCTCCGGGCAGGTGAATTCTTGGAGGCAGGCCGCACGCCTGGTGGAGGGACAATGCCGCTCTACCATAGCGCCTCAGCTGGGGGAAAACGATTCCACGAGCCCTCTAAGGCTGCATTTTTCGCGACGCAACCTCATGATTCATATCAAGTTACGGTAATTCACAGACCAGTTGAAATAGATTCACGGTGGCAAACGTCGCCTTAGCGGTCACACTACGTAAGTCTTTCCCCACACCACCGCATTTGGGCTGCCTCCCCACTCAGCCACCCGCCTGAAAGATTGCTATGCTGAATCGTCGAAATCTGCTCCGAGGACTGGCCACCGGCATGGGAGCAACCAGCATTCTTGGTGCTCCGCACGCATTCGCCAGCCGGCCCAACTTCAGCATCAAGACCGGCGGCGCCAAACGCGTCATCTTCTTCCTTCAGAATCAGGGGTTCGCTCCAGAAACCTGCATTCCCGAAGGAATGACTGAGAGTGGTTCGCTGGATGGGGTCACCCTGCCAGAGCCCATCCAGGCGCTCGATCCGTACAAAGATCGCATGCATATCATCACCGGTTTGCATGGGCGTCACACCAGTCCGTCACACAGCGCTTACTTTGGTGCGCTCGGCGGATACCGCGGTGGCATCGGTGTTGCTCCTGGCGGTGCCACCATTGACCACGTCATCAGTGGCCTGCTTCCGGAAACCATCATGCCGCACCTGCGTCTGGGAATGGACGCTTTGGAAAACATGATTTCCCGCCCCACTCTTGCCACACTGTCGGCATCAGACGCAGGCAAGCCGCTGTACATGCACTCCAACCCCGTCAATCTGTACCGCCTGCTGTTTGGTGGCATCGCCACCGGAGATGTCAAACGACGCTACGAAGCACGATCGCGTGTTTTTGACAGTATCGAATCACTGGCCGGGCAGGGAGTCGATCGACTGCCGGCCGGCGAACGCGAACGTTACAGCAGCTACGTCAATGGGTTTCGTGACATCAATGGTCTGCGGGAACGTCTGCACGATGTCTCAGATCATCTGACGAACTTCGCTCCGGAGTACGACGAAAGATTCACACAGCCCGAATTCGAAACCGACTGGCATGACGCGCTGCTGGACATTGGGATCGCATCCCTGAAGGCCGGCCTGACCAGCGTACTGACGATCGGTTCCGGACGTGGTGAGATCTTTGGCTCGTGGAAGGGGCTGGGCATCACAGAGCAGGGGCACAACCTGGGCCACATGAAACAGCCCGACAACCCCATCTGGGTGAAGATTCGCCAGTACAACTGCGACATGCTCGTTCGTCTGATGCAGGCCCTGGAAAGCATGCCCGAAGGCGACGGCACCATGATGGACAACACACTGATTGTTTACACCAGCAACAATGCAGACAAGCAGCACACGAACGGAGCCAACTGGCCGTTCATTCTGCTGGGCAACTGCAGCGGTGCATTCCGCACGGGGCAGTACACGCGACTCACCTCCAGCCGCCCGCTGAACGACCTGTACGCCACTATGCTGCACGCCATCGGTGCTCCGCACGACCACTTCAACGTGTCCCGGGCGCAGGCCAGCCAGTACAGATCTGTGGCCGGCCCCATCGAAGAACTGCTGGCCTAACCGTGCCACCGCGACAACCAGCGTCCTGAATCCGGGCTGTCCCCTGCGCGATGAGTTGTCCGTCGAAACCGTTCATTCGTCATTGTGAATCTGGAATTCCTGCCGTGAACAAAACGCAACTGCGAGCGATCCTCACCCTCATTCCGTTGTGCTGTCCGACCGCCCTGGCTGCTGGCGACGGACCGGAAGCCGCATTCGGCAGCGAGATCGTCCCGTTCCTGAATCAGCACTGCATGGACTGCCACAGTGCGGACGCCGCTGAAGGCGAAATCGTGCTGGAAGGGGTAAGCCGGGTCACGTCCGATAACGTCGAACTGTGGAAACGTGTGTGGGAGCAGGTGGCGCTGCGTCAGATGCCTCCCCGCGGGACAGACGATCCTCCTGAGCCTCTCGCCCGACTGAAATTTGCTGACGAAATCACCCGCCAGATTGAATCGGCAATGGTCGATGCCGGCGGGTTTGATCGTCACCATCATCCGTCCAAAGGCAACCACATCGATCACGACCTGCTGTTTGGACCGCTGCCGAAAGACCTGTCGCCCACGTCCACACCGGCACGGCTTTATCGCGTGCACCCCATGGAGCATCTCACGCGACTGAGCTCGTTGATCAATCAGGACCCGCCGTATGATCCGGCAAAACCGGGCGTGCGATCTCAAGGTGACTTTATCAACCCCAACAAAGAGGGCGAGATTAAGGTCTACTATGGTCTCGATCGCGTAATTGGCTGGGTGGGCGGCACGGCCGCATACGCGGCGTCCATCACCGGTTTTCCGCCCGCGCTGTCCCTTGAGGATGCCCATGGCCTGCGAAGCTACCCCAACCTGTATACGGTCAACGGCGCAGAAGCCACGCAGATCGCGTCCACTGCGGAAGACATTCTGCGATTCATGGCGTTTGGCCCGGATGCGGAACCTTACCAGTTTGCCGCCAGCGTCAAAGATATCGACAAGAAGTACAAACATGAGAGTCTGCGGGGACTGGCTCAAAGTCTCTTTTACGGACTGGAGCCCAAACGCCCGTTGACGCCTGTGTATGATCTGACGCAGATCGAACAGCCGGGGGATGAAGACCTGGCCAGGGCTGTCCGATTTTTGTTTACCGAACTGACCTGTCGCCGCCCCACCGAAGACGAAACTCAGCGGTACACGGCCATCCTCAGAACCGCCATGACGGATCTGGGTCGGGACGACGGCATCGTGCTGGGTCTGACGCCCATTTTTCTGGATCGCGCCGCGCTGTTTCGCAGTGAGCTGGCGCAGGCCGGTCGGCCGGACTCCCACGGCCGCGTGATGCTGCAGGACGCGGAACTGGCCCTGGCCATCAATGCCGCATTCTCTTACCTGCGTCCCGGCGATGATCTTCTGGATGCCGCGGCAAATGGCAAACTGCGGACAAGGGCCGATGTGGAACGCGAGGTTGATCGTATCCTCGCTGATGATTCGATTCGCAAGCCCCGTATGCTGCAGTTCTTTCGCGAGTACTTTGACTACGATCGCGCTGGCAAAATCTGCAAAGATACGGCCGCGCTGCAGGCCGCCGGTGGCGACACGCGAACCGATCAGCACTATCGGGCCATGTGGAACATGACGGCCAGTACCGATCGTCTGATTGAACTGATTCTGGCGGAGGACAGGGACGTCCTCAAAGAACTGCTGACGACAAATCGCATTGTTTCCAGCCAGAAAGAAGACGCACCATACCTGGGCAGTTATCTCAGCGATAAACGCCCGAAGAAAGACCCCAAAGCCAAACGTGGGCCCAATCGCTCGGTCACGATCGCACCTTACAACTCTCCCAAAGGCACCGCTATTCACGTGCGAGTGGCCAGGGTTGTCAAACCCAACAAAACCAATCGCGTTCTGACCACAGTGGATGAATCCCAAAGGAAGGGAATCCTGACGCATCCGGTCTGGCTGGTGGCGCATTCTGACGCCATGGACAATCACGCCATACATCGTGGTCGCTGGATTCGTGAACGACTGCTCGGCGACGCCGTCCCCGACGTGCCCATCACCGTCGACGCCATGCTGCCCGACGAGCCGAACGCAACACTGCGGCATCGCATGAGAGTCACCAAAGAAGAATACTGCTGGAAATGTCACCAGAAGATGGATCCGCTTGGGCTGCCCTTTGAGATGTACAATCATGCGGGCCTGTATCGCACGACCGAGTTGAAGCAGCCCGTCATCACCAGCGGTGAAATTATCGACAGCGGCGACCCTGAACTGGATGGGCCAGTCAAAGACGCGCTCGAAATGATCGACCGTCTGGCAGCCAGCGAACGTGTCGAGCAGGTCTTTGTGCGGCACGCATTTCGATTCTGGATGGGCCGCAATGAGACGATTGACGATGCCCCCGTTTTGCAGGACGCCTGGCACGCCTATCGTGACAGTGGTGGCAGCATGAAGGCGCTCGTTCGGTCGCTGATGCTCTCTGACGCCTGGCTGTATCGTCGCGTCGACCGGGAAGCTCTGGCAGGCACACGCTAGACTGGCAAACGGATGTGCGCAGGAAAACGCCACGACTCGTCATGAGCCGTGGCGTGCTGCAGGCCACCGGACGCGGACACCCCGCAACCTGCGTTCTCAGGTTGCCATCCTCGCTATTAGCCAACCGAGCCAAAGTAGGTCACCGTATAGGCACCGGCATGCTTTGGCTCAACGCTGATGCCGTCTCGCCCTGCACCGCCGGCATGCTGCGAACCACTCGGATAATAGAACAGCACCTGACTGGTCACGATGTATTGTCCGGTGTTGCAGTTGTAGATCGTGGTTGTCTTCACCAGCCCCCACTCGGGCGCAAACACGTTCTCCTCAACCTTCAGATTGCCATTGCGGAAATTCTCCACGAACTGCTGGAAGTTTGAAACATTGTCAAACAGATCACTCATGGCCCCCAGCAGTGGAAACAGGTTCGTCAGCTGATCCCAGGCCATGCCAAACAGCGTGTAACCCAGTGTGCTGATGGCCTCGATCGTGGATTGTGCATTTAGTGCCTTCATCACGGCCGCCTGAGCCAGTTGCTCGCCGTCCGGGTCGTCGGGCACGATCGAGCCCCCCTGTTCGCCCAGCAATCTGTTGATGTCACCGGGCGTCAGGTCACCCGGCTCTGTGTTGTCCGGCAACTCCAGATCCTGCCCGATCACCTCGTTGTGCGCTTCAAAGTGGTCGGCAAGACGTTCTTCTTCCGCCTGTTCCTGGCGACGCCGCTCTGCATCAGCTTCCTCCTGTTCGCGCTGCTGCCTGCGCGTTTGTCCCTCGGCAACTGCCCCCACGGCGGCCGCATGCGCCCCATCGTCTCCCAGGTAGTCGTTCTGTTTGTCCGTGAGCAGCTGACAGAGCCGCTCACATTCTGCTTTGGCCTCATTCAGCCGTCGAACCGCATCGTCATAGGCGTCCTGAGCCGTCTGCGTGGCGGCCTGTGCCGCGGTCAAACGCTGCTGCGCTGTTTGCAGTGCGCGATTTGCCTGACGCGACTCACGGCGGGCCTGGCGAATGTCGGTCCGTGTTTCCCGAATCTGCTGTTTCAACTCGCGAATGCGATCAACCTGCTGCTGGTATCGGCGAAAGTTGACGCCCACCTGACGGCCCAGCCCTTCTGCAGTGGCGTGATCTCCGCGGCGCCGCGCCTGCCGGGACATACGCCCGGCGATGCTGATGGCCCGAGCATATTCGTTGCGAGCGCGACGAGCCGCGGCCAGTTGTGACTGCAGGTCTCGCAATCGTTTCTCACTGTCCTGCTGTTTTTTCTGCGCCTGATCGGCCTGCTGCGTGGCCTGATCATAGTCTGACTGAGCGTCCGTCTGGCGGTCTTTGGCGGCATCCAGATCCTGCCGGCGGTCGGCAACCTCCTGTTCCAGACGAGCCACATCTTCTTCACAGTCTGCTTTCTGCGTCCGCAGCGCGGTGATGTCACCGTGCAAAGTCTGGGCGGCGGCCACAGCCGTTGTGCCCGCCTCACTCATGTCCCCCTTCAGACCAGCAGGAACCGTGGGAGGTTCGGGCAGGGGCACCGGGGCAGCGAAGACGTCCGGGTTGTCCGGTAACTGCGTGCCGGCAGCGAACAGCTCATCGATAGCCGACTCATCAGCAACCGCGGCCGAGTGCTCAGTTGACGCAGGCTCAGTGTTTTCATCACCCGCTTCACTGCTCACCACGCTGGTCGCGGTTAACAACAGACGAGCCTCCATTGGCTCCAGCGGGCCCAGGGAGGTTCGGGATCCCGTCAGAGTAAAACGTCGTCGATTCTTTCGGCTGGTGAACATAGGCGGTGATCCTTCGCGATGATGTGGGGAAGCGAGTCACACAGGCATTGCAGTCGCCGACAGGATCAGACAGCAAATCGCCAATGTTTCCGGGAAAACAGCGGAGAACGCTGAAACACTGTGTTTTTCTGGTGCAGATTGCGTCTACTCGTGTGGCGAAAGCCAGACGGACCCTCCAGAATCCAGGCAGGGGTGGATATCGATTTGCGGGCGGAACGAATGAGCGGCGAAACACGACTTCAGCTGGTGGATGAAGACTGTTGCGCAGAATTTGAATCCGCGTGGCGCAGCGGCATCCGGCGGGAAATTCACGATTGCCTGCCGGCCCCCGATTCCAGCCGTTATCTGCCCACGCTGGAAGAATTGGTGTGCATCCGTATGGAACTGCAGTGGCAGGCCCTGCGGCGTTCGCGGGAACGCACGACCGTTGCCGGATCGGCTGAAACGGTGGCCGCTGCGTGGCCTCAGAAGGTCGAAGATTATGTGAGGCAGTTTCCGCAGCTGGCAACTGCTCCGATTTACCAGCGACTGATCCGGCAGGAGTATTTGATTCGTCGTCAGTGCGGCGATCACGTGGATCCGGCCGAATACTCAAGGCGATTTCCAGATCGAAAAATCGAAGACCTGCTGGGTACGGAAAACCTTGCGACCGCCGACGGTCTTTACGAGTCGCGTGCGCCCCTGGCCGAGGCGCCATTGCCGAAGATTGACGGGTACGAATTTGTCCGTCAGCTGGGGTCCGGCGGAATGGGGGTGGTCTTTCTCGCGCGGCAGCTGGCGGCCGACCGTCTGGTGGCTGTCAAGCTGATCCGGCTGGACCGCCTGCAAACGGTCTCCACCGAGGATCGCTCAGAGATTCTGGAGCGGTTTCGCACGGAAGCCCAGGCCACGGCGAAGCTCGAACATCCTCACGTCGTTTCGGTGTACGAGGTGGACGTGGGAGACACACAGCAGCCATGGTTTTCCATGCAGTATGTGGAGGGCACGACATTGCAGCGTGAACTGTCGGAAGGGCCTTTGACGCCGCGACAGTGTGCCGCCTACACACAGCAGATCGCTGCAGCCGTCTCGGCCGCACATGACCGCGGCATCCTGCATCGGGATCTGAAGCCACAGAACGTGTTCGTCCGTCAGGATGGACGATTGCTGGTGGGCGATTTTGGACTGGCGAAGCTCGTCACCAGTGACGCCCAGCAAACCAGCGCTGATCGCATTCTTGGTACGCCCGCTTATATGTCTCCCGAACAGATCAAAGATGCGTCAACGGTGACAGCGGCCACCGACATCTGGTCCATCGGCACGATTCTGTATCGAATGCTCACCGGTCGCCCGCCGTTTCAGGCGGCAGGCGTCATGGAGACCCTGCGGCAGGTCACCGAACATCAGCCGGTGGCCCCACGGGAGATCAATCCGCAGCTGGATCGTGACATCGACACCATCTGCATGAAGTGCCTGCAGAAGGACGCCGATCAGCGTTACGCCAGCGTGGCAGATCTGCAGGAAGACCTGCGACGATATCTGGACGGACACGCCATCGTGGCGCGGCCCGTCAGTCGGCTTGAACACTCCGTGCGCTGGTGCCGCCGCAATCCCCTGACGGCCGCCATGATTCTGCTGGCCGCCGTGGGAGCGGCCGCAGCGATCACCGGGCTGGCCATCGGCTACCACACCGCATCGGTGGCGCTGGCCGAATCTGATCGCAGTCACGATATGGCGCGAGCCACCGTCAACGACCTGCTGACAGAAGTCAGCGAAACCATGCTGTTTGACCGACCCGGTCTGCAGCCCCTCAGACGCCGTCTGCAGCAAAAGACGCTGGGCTACTATCGGCAGTTCGTTAGCACCGGCCGGGACTCACCGCTGGTCAAACGTGAACTGGCAGAAGTGTGGTATCGCATTGCGAGGATCGAACAGGAACTCGGGCACGACAGCGAAGCCGAGCGGGCGTTTCGGGAGTCCACCGCAATCCTGCGTCCGCTCAGCCGTGCAGAACAGCCGGCGGAACTACTGGCGTTATCGACCACTCTCAATGGCCACGCCGCGCTGCACATCGCCAAAGGGGAATGGACGGTCGCAACGTCCCTGCTGCAGGAAGCTTTGGCACTGCGAACGCGGCTGGTGGAGCGGGACGAACACAATGTGGAATACGGTCGCCTGCGGGCGAATACCGTGATGAATCAGGGGGCCGTCTTCCGCAACACTGAAGACGTCAACCAGGCCATCGACTGCTTTTCCACGGCGCGGAAGGCCTATGAGGCTCTGCTGACCTTGCCCATGAGCGATGAGCAGTCCGCACTGGTCCGCCGTGATCTGGCCAAAGCCTGCTACAACCTGGCCAACGCGGCGTTCGATGCGAATCACGAAGACATCACCTCGCAGCTGCCTGACTATCTGAATCGCGCGATCGAATTGTTCACCCAGCTGTGCGATGAGTTCCCCGACAGCTATGGGGATCGTCGTCGGCTGATTCTCTGTCAGCAGCTGCAGGCAGAAACCGCCATTGTCCGCACTGACGCGATGCTGGCGATTGAAGCGGCCCAGCGCAGTATGGAAACGCTGATCGCGCAGAATCCCGCCGTCCCGCAGCTGCTCGAAGAACGCCAGCAGCTGGTACTGGCCAAAGTGGACGTTCTGCTGGACCTGCAGGAATTTGACGCCGCCATCGCGCTGCTCGATGCCCAGGCGCAGCAGGGCGATGGAGACCCGCAGCAGCGACTAATCATGCGCTGCGAAGCCGCGCTGCTGTGCTGCCAGCTGCGGCGGGACGATGCGGCCTCACGACTGGCTGCGGTTACGGACCAACTCAAGACAGCTGTGGCGAAATCCGCCGATGACGAACAGCTGCAGATGTTGCTGGAAGATGTCCAGCAGGCCGTCGCCTCTTTGTCGCCATGACGTGAGGACACAGGGACGATAACTTCGTGGGGCCCTAAGCACGAGTGCGCGCCCCACTGCCAGTCAGCAATCATGGGTGGAGCGATCGCATGGCCGCCGGAGCCTTCCAATCTGATGTCAGAACAATGCGTAAAACGCGTCGTACCGTGTGGTTACAAATCATCGTGGTGCTGATGGCCAGCATCGCACACGTGAAAGCGCAGAATACGTCAGACGTTCGCTCTGGTTCGTCCGCCGACACCGCCTCTCGACAAGCTCTCCAGCCGAGAGAGTCCAGCGCACAGCCCCCCGTTCGGCAGACGGATCCCTCAGGGTCAAGTCGCCCAAAAACAAACCTCCCCCCGACACAATCCCCCGCGCGGCAGAACGCTGCACAGCCTCCGAATCAATCACCAACCGACCGACCGCGCACAGGAGTCAACAGTTCGGATTCCGGGGGCAGTACCCTTCCCGGAAATCGTCCGCCTGCTGCCGGAACCGCGTCTCAGAGTCAGTCGCCTGCCGCAACCGCTCCGCGGCCTGGTCGCCCGACGATCCGTCGGCCTCCTGCTCCGCGACTGACCTCGTATTCGTTTCGACGCCGGCGGCTGGCCCGCACTCCTGATATGCTGGGAGACAGTTTTCTGCCGCCCGTGCAGTTCACACTGCAGCCGCAGAATCCCACCAATGAAATCACCAGTCGTCTGCAACTGGCCGTGGCCGGTGGGGGAGCCAGAGCAAAGCTGGCCGAACACAATAAGGCGTTGCCCGTCGATCGCATCTATGCCAGCTACAATCATTTTCACAACGCCGCACAGCGGGGCAGTTTCGCATTCGGTCCCGGTCCGGCCATTGGAGGCACCCGTTCGGTCGACCGGTTTACGCTGGGCCTGGAACGGACGCTGCAGAATGGCAACTCGTCACTGGAGGTGCGGCTGCCGCTGACAGGCTACCCCGACCTGGGCGGGAGCTTTCCTGGCTTCGGCCCCAATGCCGTGTTCTCCACTGACACCGGCACCCTGGGAAATCTGTCACTGGTCGGCAAGCGACTGCTGCTGAGTGCAGATGATCTGACGGTCTCCGCTGGTCTTGGTATCGAAGTGCCCGTGGGCGACGATGCCTGGGCCCAGTCCGGCAATTTTGTTTTTCATGTCGAAAATCAGGCCGTGTATCTGCAGCCCTTCCTTGCGGCCACTCTGGACAACGGCAACACGTTTGTGCACTCGTTTCTGCAGGTTGACATTGAAGCCAGTTCCAACCCGCTCCGTGTGCAGATGAACGGGCTAGGGTCCTTTGGACCTCCCTCACCAGGCCCTCTGCCTGGAGGCCCGCCGTTTGAGACGATTGGGCGACTGGATCAGCCCACGCTGATCCACTGGGACACGAGCCTTGGCCAGTGGCTGTTCCGATCCGAAGAGGATCGCGGCATCACGGGAATCGCAGCGATCGTCGAGTTTCACCTGACAGCCAGCGCGTCCGGTTCCGAGCAGATCAGCGGAACACTGCCCAGTGACAGTGGGCCGATTGATTTTCTGTCTCAGTCCGGCCGACAATTTCCTGCCACCTACTTTACGACGGGCCTGCATATGGAAATCTCGCGGGACACAACACTGCGTGTGGCCGGCGTGTTCCCTGTGGCTTCCTCGCAGCGACGGCTGTTTGACTCGGAAGTGCTGGTCCAGATCGGTCGTCGCTATTAGACTCTCCTGCCGTAAGTTGTCCTCGGTGCGGAGAATGTCATGTCTGCCGACTTTGAGCTCGATGAGAACTGGCTGAACGACCTGGTGCAGGGGCGGGGCACAGCCGCAGAAGATTTCGTCGCCGCCTTTGGGCCGGGACTGGAAAAAATCGCGGCCAGCAACATGACACCCGCGCTGCAGCAGCGAGTGGGGGCAGACGACGTCTTTCAGTCCGTTTGTCGAACGTTTTTGCGACGCGCCGCCCAGGGGCAGTTCGCGGTGCCCGATCGGGACAGTCTGTGGCGGCTGTTGTGCGCAATCACCCTGAACAAAGTCCGGATGCAGGCCCGGTTCCACTCAGCACAGCGGCGCGGTCGCATGGAATCCACGCCGCTGGAGGCAGGCGACGCGCGGCAGACAGGTGTCACTGCAGAACAGGCGGTGGAATTTGCGGACGAGTTTGCGAAACTGCTCGAGTCACTCCCCGAAGCAGAAGGACGCATCATCCGCCTGAAACTCGACGGGCACTCACACACAGAAATTGCCACGAAGCTGCAATGCACGGAGCGAACCGTCGGGCGTCTGCTCGTCAAGGCCAGGGCCGCTCTGGCATCGATGCTGGAGGAGTAGTCGCCGCTGCCGCCGAATGCTGGAAAGCCCAACGGCGACTGGTGTGGTGCCAGCCGGTGGAGTGGAACCCACGCAGGGGCGGGCGGACAAATTTGTCACGACTCCCGATTGTCCGTTTTCTGACGATTATCCGTCCTGGAGAATATCGGGGCTTCCCGCACGCGTCTGCGATTCCTGACCTAAGCTTCCAGCAGATGCTCTCTCCCATAGCCGGTTGTGTCTGACGTGACTCGTCGATTTCTCAAATCTCACCAACTGCTGGTGCTTACTCTGATGGCGTTGGCCGCCGGAGTCTGCGGCTGGCTCATTGGTGATGCGGGTGCCATCCTGCGGTATTCCCTGTTTCCCATGGTCACCGTATGCGGTGTGCTGCTTGGCTGGCTGCGCGCCAGTGGAATAGCGCTGACAGGCATCTGCCTGCTGCTGTGCATTTCCACTTCGGAATATCGCAACGCCGGCACGACAGGACGGCTGGACCTCATGATGTGGGCCACGTCGGTGGGAATGACGGGAGCCATTGCCGGACTGTACGCCCGAAACCGCGAAAGAAAGTTTCGCCGTCGCGTGACAGATTTGCGGCGACTGGCCGAGACTGATCCCCTCACCGGACTGCCCAATCGCCGCGTGCTGCTGCGTGCGATTGATACCGAATTTCGACAGCGGCACACGGAATCTCGACACTGCCATCTGCTGTTGCTGGATGTCGATCGCTTCAAGTCCTTCAATGATCGCTACGGCCACGATGTCGGCGATGAAGTGCTGCGGGAAGTGGCCCGCGCCGTTTCGTCCACCATTCGCCACCACGACCTGGCCGCACGATATGGCGGAGAAGAATTTGCCATACTGCTGCCCGATACCAATCGCGAAGGCGCCATGCGGGTGGCCGAACGAATGCGTTCCGCGGTGGAGAGACTTCGTATTCGGACCGGCCCTTCCACCGTATCCGTCACCATCAGCGTGGGCGGTGCCGATGCATTTGAAGTGACCACGCCTGCGGAATTGCTGGAAGTCAGCGACGCGCGGCTGTATGCGGCGAAAGCCGCCGGACGAAACCTGGTCAGATTTTCCGGACACGCCCGCGATGAAACGCGTGTGAAAGCGTCCTGCGAATCGGCGGAGCTGTCCTTCATCAAGTTCACGTCGGAATGCCGACTCGACGACGCCCTCACCGGGCTGCCATCATTCCAGGTGTTTTCTGCCGAGCTGCGTCGACGTGTGATGGAGTATCGCCGATACGGCACACGATTTTCCCTGGCAATCTGCCGGGTCACGCCGCCTGAGGCGTCACCGGAGTCCTTTGATGACGTCTTTCTGAACCTCGTCACCACGATGCGACGCAATATGCGGGAGACTGACCTGATGAGCTGGATCAGCGCTCAGGAGGTCGGCATCCTGCTGCCGCAAACGAGTGAGGAGCGAGCCGCCGTTCCGATTCGGCGGGCACTTACGGCACACATCGCGATGGAAAATCGGCAGCCATGCGGGGCCGACTGGATTCAGTTTCGCATCGCGGAAGTTTCCGCAGAAGATTCGGGAGACTCTCTGCTGGCACGCTGTCGCGCGGCTGCAGCCCGGACGGTTTCTGATCCAGTCGAAAATCATGCGGCCAGAGACAACCGAACCGCCAGTGAACAGGCCGCCGATAAACGGGCCGCCGATCAGCAGGCCGCCGACACTTCCCGTGTGCCCGCCTGAGCGGCAGTCAGCAGCCGCCCGGCCCCGACGAGACGCGTCACTCCAGTTCAATCACCAGTTCATTCGCGTGCGTTGCGCTGACGGTCACCGAAAGCGGCGACGAACCGTAGTCCGCGTAACGCACAGGCACCGGCCTGCCATGATCCACGGTATGCAGAAACGAACCGTCTGCGACGACAATCTGTACAACGATCGCTCGATGCGATCCCGCCACTGCGCCGTCGTCGGCCGTGTAAGTTCCCAGGACGAAACTGCCGTCATGCTGAATCGTGCCGGTAGCTGTTAAGCCATGCTCAATGGATTCCAGTTCCACCTTTCCGTGTCGAACCGGCACGCCACCGAGGAACTGCACCCTGCCTGACACTGGATACACGGGCGGACGACCATCGCTGCATCCCGCCAGCATAAAGACGACCGCAGACAGAAGAAGAATGGACGGGCGACTTGTCAAAACTCGCTCACCACTCGGCCGTCCTGACGGTTTGACAGATCGCCCAGCAGACGCGTGCTGATAGACGTTGACACCGCGCGCACGCTGCCATCAGCCAGAGCGAACTGCACGATCCCCGGATGAGCGCTGCCAAATGAATACACGCTGCCGCGCTGATCCCGGGGGCTGTGGGCCAGCGGCACACCCGGCCCGGCAATGCGACAGAAGTTGGTCAGATGTCGACCAAAATAGGCCGGGCCGTTATACGGCGTGGTCAAATCCTGATCTGCAGGCACGTGAGACTCGCCAATCATCAGCGTGTTGCTTGTCCCGTCAACAACATCTGCCATCGCCACTTTATCAGCCCAGTCACGCTGTATGCTGTCGACCACGCCGACGGGCCGGCTGGAGACGATCACGCCGGTCCCGTTGCCGCCCCAGTAAAAATCAGTATCGCGGTTGATGGCGCCGGGAGTCAGGTCCCCGTGGTTGGCGACGTAGTCAGAAACGGCTCCACCAGCCACAAACTGAACACCCGTGGGACACCCACACAGCGACTGGATATCCACAAACTGCTCGACCGCCACAGCCGCATCGGCCGAATGGCGATCAGGACACAGAAAGACGGGCAGCACCGTGTCGCGAACTTTTTTGGGATGGTAAGCGTAGGCGCGATACTCGTCCCACTGCTGATGAAAGGCTGACTGCTCCAGCCACGGCAGCAGGCGCACAACCCACGATGGCTCGTCCATTCCGGACCACGAGGCCGAGTTGGTCTGCAGCCGGGGAACATTCAAAATCAATCGGGCCGGCGGAAACGCCCCATGAGTGTCATGAAAACCATGAGTGGCCAGACCGAGTTGCTTCAGGTTATTGCGGCATTGAATTCTCCGAGCGGCGGCACGAGCCTGCTGCACGGCCGGCATCAACAGCGCAATCAGGACGGCGATGATCGCGATCACGACCAGCAGTTCGATCAGTGTGAATCCAGAGCGTTGGCGCTGACAAGGCGAACCTGCTGTCAAATTCATGGATGCGATGTCCTGACGTCAATGGGTGTCAACTCAAGATGGCTGTGATGTCTGAGGACATTTTGCGTGCGTGTGCCCAACATGCAAGCAGACCGAGTCCCGCCGTCCATCCCCGCCCGGCAATTGTGTCCTGCATCACACTTAGTTCCTGATCACACGTCGCCCAAAGCTGGGAATTCCGGTGCGGGATCAGGCCGTTGTCCACTTGTCGACCGCCCTTGTCCGTTCGAAAATGAGAGAACAGGGACCGCCAGGCGGATCGGCGAACAGAGAATACGGACCATGATGATTGCCGCTGCATGCATTGTGTCAGCACTGACGCACGAACTGGATACACTGCGGGAGATGCAGGCCGCGTTCCGACGGCGGCAGGCCATCACGACCTTTGAGGTGCAGTGGAACGCTGAGCTGACCGTCATTGAGAATCACGATGCGGTTCGCGCGGACCGATGCCCCAGGGTGATTACCTGTCCGCCACAGTCGTTTGCCGTCCAGGGGGACTGCGTCTGCTACCGCGGATTTCGCGACCCCTTCTATGAAAAGGTGGGATCGGAGCTCACCGACTACATTTGCTACTTCAATGGGCAGGACTCCATCACCTGCCGCATCACGCCAGCACCAGGACGAGAACGTGTGGCCGAGGTGCATCAGAAAAACGCCTTCGACGACAGGCAAAACCTTACGTTCGCGCCCTTATGGATGCACTTTTGCACCAACCATCACATGGGTATTCCTCTGCGTGCTGATCAGTTGACGCTGCTGCCTGAGGGAGAAAACATCAATGGAGTTCCCTGCCGAGTGCTGACCGGGCAGCGCAGACGGCAGACCTTTCGGATTTTCGTTGCGCCCGATCTCGACTTCGCCATCGTGCGCTACATCGAAATGTCTGAGGGCGGCATACTGCGGGCCTACCAGGTCGACACACAGTACAAAACACTTGAAGGTCATAAGGTCCCTCTGGCATGGCACGCGCAATGGTATTCCGGAGGTATGATCCGCCAGTCCTTAAAGGCCAGCGTCCAGCAGGTGGCGCTTGATCGAAAACCGGATCGTGATCACCTGCGACCCACATTCCCAACAGGAACAAAGGTCCACGACATTTCGGAGGGGATTATTTACCAGGTGGCGGATGACGGCAGTTATCAGTTGCAACGCCGCACAGTGCGGTCCTCTCGCATCGTACGCCCCCGTCCTGCCAACTTCCGGCATGTCAACCTGCTTCCGCTGGGCATCATTCCGGACGTTCCCAACTGAGCTCCTGCAAATTGCGAAACGTGCCGGTATCTGCATAATCATTGGATCGACCGGTAACGATTCGCACCTCAAACCGGCTCGTCGCCCCTGTGGGTTTTCGGTAGGCCATCAATCATGAACAACCAGCGCGGACTTTCTATCCTGATCCCGCTGGGAATGCTCGGTCTGGCGTTCGTTGTTGGCAATGTATTTTCCGAGTCGGACGTGCGTTATTCTCGAACAGACGCCGTCTTCCGCCACGATGGCTGGGCGGATTCCGCATCCTGCGGTGAATGCCATGAGCAGGCAGAAGAATTTGACCAGACCGGCCACGCCCAAACTCTGCTGCCGGCGACCGCACCGCACAGCGTTCAGCTGCTGCAGATGCTCGAGGACTCAGACATCGGTCAGAAGCAGCGGGTCACGATCGACGCCGCTGGTGAGCAACTGCTGCTGGCCCGCACAACGGAAAGTGGGACTACGCGGGCAGCCGTCGGCTGGTGTGTGGGCAGTGGCACCCATGCACGAACATGGGTTTCCATACTGCCGGACTCAATGGGGGCCACGGATCTTCTGGAATATCGGTGGACATGGTTTCGTGACGGTCAGGATTTTGCCGTGACTCCGGGACATCCGGATGTGGTGCCCCCCACCGGTGCTGGCTGTCTGGGGCTTCAGTTTGACGGCCCACGTGCCGTTCGCTGTTTCAGCTGCCACGCCACGAGACTTGGAACACGCGAGGACCGCGTGGACGAAGCGCATTTGGTCGCTGGTGTTCGCTGCCAGCGGTGTCACGGTCCCCGCGGTGAGCATGTCGCCTCTGGCGGCGAAATCACAAATGACAGCTGGCGTTTTGAAGACCGTGAAGAAAGCGTCCGCCGCTGCGGCCAGTGTCATCGAAATGCGGAAGAATTTACGGCGGAAGAACTTCGCCCGAACAACACCGTCCTGCCACGGTTTCAGCCTGTCGGGCTGACACAGTCTTCGTGTTATCTGCTCTCTGAATTGAGCTGCACCAGTTGCCACGATCCACACAAGCCACTGTCCGCTCAGGACTCACTGGGGGACTGGCAGTGCGTGCAGTGCCATAGCCCCGAACACAACAGTCAGACGCTGTGTGCCGCGGGCCATTCGGCGGACTGTGTTCGCTGCCATATGCCCAAAGTCCGGCAGCCGGATTCTCCGCTGAAGTTTACCGATCACTGGATCCGCATCAGAAAAGAAGCGCCCTGATGGCGGAACTGACCCGAAGACATTTGCGCCGCGACAAGTGGCTTCTGCTGACGTGTGTGGCTGTCCTGACAGCGATGCGAATTCTCTGTCATCCCGAGCCAGCCGTCTGCCTGGTGGCCCCTCCTCACGAGTCTCTTCTGGATCATGACGTCGCGTGGAATGTTCCCGTCACCACACTGCCGGACGCTGCGTCGCTCTATCAGGTGCCACCGGAATACGCTCTTTGTGCTCTTTCGATAGCAGCATCCTTTTGCCTGCTCTGCCTGCCCCGGACATCCACGAGCGGTCTTCTTTTGCTGGGACTAACGGCCGCCCTGCCGCCGCAGGACGTCATCATCGGCTGGACCATCGTTGTGGCGGCGATGGGCACCTCTGTGTCGACACGGCTGGCCCTTCGGGCCGTCATTCTGCTGATCGGTATCTGTTTCAGTCTGGAAACGGGGTTCCTTGTCGCTGCCTGCCTGCTGCTGGATTTGGCAGACGGGCAGACTCACAGACGGGCGGCCCCAGCATGCGGACCGCGCAGGCTCTGATCTGCTCAGACGTCTGCAGTGTTTCGGTCAGCCGCTGAGTCACCTCCGCCGGATAAAAAATCAGCTTCAGAAATTCGGCCCGTTCGGACTCGTCCATCGACTCAGCAAAGATCCTCTGCACCAGTGGCCGCAGTGTCCCGCTGGCGTTGTTGATGACGTGCTGCAGCTTTTTGTCTTCTCCGTGGATGTCACTGATGACATGCACGGCTCCTTTGGGAAGCGTCTGAACGGCGGCCAGCCGGGCGGTTTCCGAAATCGCGGCATCCACATTGGGAAACTGTCCGGCCAGCAGCTCCAGCATGGAAAGGTCAGCTTCAGGACGTTTGAAGGTGTGTGTCGTCGTACTCATGAACCGTGGGTCTGCACTGCGAGGTGGCTTACAGAGAAGTGAATCGAGCGTTACCTGTTCCGTTTTCGGGCAGCGGGAACGGGCGGGCGGGCTGGACGTTCATCGAGCGGATCAAAAAATCGCATATTCCTGCCAACACGATCAAAGTCCCCCAGGTCGTCACGCATGTGTTCCGCGAGCTCGAGTAAACGTGCGACCACGTGTGGATGATCGTCGGCCACATTTTTTGTTTCACCCGGGTCTTGCTGCAGATTCACCAGAAACGGCTCCGCAAAGCCAACCCGGTCCGCAGCCGCAATGTGAGTGTTGCGACTGAACGGCGCGGCCCCCGCCGGTTCTTTGTCCCGCGGCAGATGGAGTTTCCAGCGCCCCTGCCGCACAGCCTGCAGGTGAACGCGAAGATAATAGAAGTACGTTTTTTCGGCACTGGCCTGATCAAAGTCGCCGTGAAACAAATGGCGGATATCTTCTCCATCGATGACGCGATCTGTCGGAGGCAAAGTTCCGGCCAGTGCCGCCAGCGTGGGCATCACGTCCATCGTGGAAGCAAGTGAGTCGCACACGCTCCCGGCAGGCACGCGGCCCGGCCCCCACAGGATTGTGGGCACCCGCACTCCGCCCTCAAATGTTGACACTTTTCCGCTGCGCAGCGGCCCCGCCGACCCGCCGTGATCGCCCGGCAGTCGGCCATCAGCCCGGTCTTTGTTTTTAATCAGCCACGGACCGTTGTCGCTGGTGAACAGCACGTATGTATTGTCCGCCAGGTTCATGTCCTCCAGAGCATCCAGAAGTCGTCCCACGTTAAAATCAATTTCCTCAATCACATCCCCATACAGGCCACGCGAACTCTTCCCGCGAAACCGCTCCGACGCAGCGAGCCGCGTGTGTGGCATTGTGTGGGGGATGTAAACAAAGAACGGCTGTTCACGATTTGTGCGGATAAAACCGATGGCCTCGTCTGTGTACCGCTGTGTCAAAGTGGCCATCTCCGTGGCCGGTTCGATCAGCTCTTCGTTACGATAGAGGTTGGCGATGCGGTCGTTGCTCGTCGGCGTGCCGAAAAAGTAGTCGAACCCCTGGCGGGTCGGAAACAGGTCCATGTAGAACCCGGACTGAGCGTGCTTTGCCAGATCCCATTTGCCAAAACACGCCGTCGCGTATCCGGCGTCTTTGAGCACTTCCGCCACCGTCACCTCACGCTCATGCAGAATTGGGTGAACCTGCTTGGTGTGTCCGCGTTCGGCGACGCGCATCGGGTAGCATCCCGTCATCAGAGCGGCTCGGGACGGACCACAGATTGGCTGAGCATAGAAGTGTGTGAACTTCATTCCCTCGGCAGCCATCTGATCCAGACGCGGCGTGCGAATATCGGGGGAACCAAAACAGCCCACGTCCTGATAGCCCTGGTCATCCGTAAAGATCACAACAAAATTGGGGGGCGCAGCGGCAGGCAACCGAGTACAGCTGAGCACAGCAGAGACAAAAATCAGGTTTCTTACGTCAGCAAATCCCATCGATGGCTCCTGAAGAGAAAACTCGCCCATTGTCGACCGGCTGCTGATGTTAACGCGAAGACGACGATCGACGTAGTGTGCGAGTGTCGTGAGTGAGGGGATCTGTGGTCGGTTTCCTGCCGCAATCAGGAAATTGCCCATTGTCAGTCGCGATTCCCAGCAGTCCCCGAAACAATGCCTCACGGTCGCGAGCGATCGCGGCGATTCTGGACTCGGTCTTCGTCTGTTCTTATCAAGGTCAGAACTGTGGTGACGGTTAGTGATGCCTCCGATTCGTGGAAGCGAATTTTGAAAATCAGTCTGATCCTCGGCATTTTCCTTCCGGAATTCGGGGAGATCACTGCCAGTGAAGATTGGCCCGGATTTCGCGGACCGCAGGGGAGTGGTCTGGCAGATGGCCACGAAACGGCCGTTCGCTGGGACGCGACTGACCCAGACGACGCATCGGTCCTGTGGCGGACTCCCATTCCCGGGCTGGGTCACTCGTGTCCAATTATCGCAGGCGATCGACTGTTTGTGGCGACGGCCAGGCCGGACGACGATGCGGAAACGGACGTGCAGATTGGCCGTGGCGGCAATGTGGATACGGCCAGCGACGACAGCGAGCACACATGGAGCGTCCTTTGCCTGGACAAGAATTCCGGGCAGTTGCTGTGGCAGCAGGAGGCACATGCCGGTGTCCCGCAGACGACGCGGCACACCAAGTCTTCACACGCCAATCCCACAGTGGCGGTCAGCGGCGATAACGTGGTTGCCTTCTTCGGGTCGGAAGGACTGTTCTGCTACAGCCTCGATGGTGAGCTGAAATGGAAACGGGACCTGGGTGTCATCGACGTCACCTGGTCCGGCATTGGCTGGGGTTATTCCAGTTCCCCCGCTGTGTTTAAAGATCACATCGTGCTCGTCTGCGACGTGGCTGACGATCCGTACGTGATGGCATTGAGCCTGAAGGATGGAGAACAGCTCTGGCGTACATCCCGCAGGGATGACTGTGAGGGTAGTTGGGGCAGTCCGTTCATTTACACCACCGACGGTCAGCAGCGAGTGGTGATCAACGGCTGGCCGTGGATTGTGGCCTACGACCTGAACAGTGGTGAGGAAGTGTGGCGGGTGAAAGGCGGCGGTGACATTCCCGTGCCGACTCCGTTTGTGGCCCGCGAGACGGTCTATATGACGAACGCTCACGGCGGCAAGTCCCCGATCATCGCAGTGCGCACTGATGCGGACGGCAACCTGACGGAATCCGAATCGCCCGAACAGGCGGGACTGGCCTGGCGTGTCGAACGGGGTGGCTCGTATATGTCAACACCTGTCGTGGTGGGCGATTACATTTACCTTGCCACCACCAACGGCGTGATTCGATGTTTTGATGCCGGGACAGGTGAAAAGATCTACGAGAAACGACTGGGCAGCGGCGCTTACATTGTCTCTTCGCTGGTCGCTGCCAACGAGCGAATTTATGTACCGTCAGAAGATGGAACGGTCTACGTCGTCGCCGCCGGGCCACAGTACAAACTGCTGTCGAAGAATCGCCTTGGGGCCCCCTGCCTGGCCACACCGGCCATCAGCGAAGGCGTTATCTACTTTCGCACCACAGAGGGTCTGCTGGCGATCGGTCCCGACAAACAGCCGGCTGCACCGACCAGCAATCGCAAACCCAACGTGCTGTTTATCGCGGTCGATGACCTGCGTCCCACGCTTGGCTGTTATGGTGACCCGCTGGCGATCTCGCCCAACATCGACCGCCTCGCGTCACAGGGCGTACGTTTTCAACGCGCGTATTGTCAGGTGGCAGTCTGCAATCCGTCACGCGCCAGCCTGATGACCGGGCTGCGCCCGGACAACCTGGGCGTGTGGACGCTCCCCATTCACTTTCGCGAAGCGCAGCCGGATGCCGTCACGCTGCCGCAATGGCTGCGAAAATCGGGCTACACTGCCATCAGTCACGGTAAGATTTATCATAATCCGACCCCCGATCCCCAGTCGTGGAGTGAACCGATTCGAGACCTGCCATCGCTGCCGTATTTTTATCCTGACGGCACCAGGGAATCTGTTCGATCGGCCATGGAGAAACTTCCCGCAGGAGACTGGCGGAAGAACAACCTGCGCGGGCCAGCCACAGCAGCACCGGAACTGGCGGACAACCAGTTACTGGACGGTGCCCGCACAGACCTGTGTATCGAAGACCTGCAGCGACTGGCCAGAGCCGACGCCCCCTTCTTTCTGGCGATGGGCTACATTCGTCCCCACCTGTCGTTTGTCGCACCCAAAAAATACTGGGACATGTACGATCCTGAAAAACTGCCCGTGCTGCGGCAGCAGAAACAGCCCGTCGATGCCCCGCCGTATGCTCTGGCCAACAACAGCGAAGTGTCTCACTACGTCGACATGATGGAAATGCCCAAACCGTGGGATGACAGGGAGTTGTCCGCAGAGCAGGCCCAGCGACTGGTTCATGGCTATCACGCCTGCGTCAGTTACATCGATGCTCAGATCGGCCGGCTGCTGGACGCACTTGAAGCCTCGGGCGCTGCCGACAACACCATCGTGGTGCTGTGGAGCGATCATGGGTACAAGCTGGGGGAGTACCGCGGCTGGGGCAAAATGTCGAACTACGAAATCGACACCCGCGTCCCACTCATCATCCGCGCTCCGTCCATGCCGAAGACGGCCGGTCAGTCATCAGAGGCTCTGGCCGAACTGCTGGACGTGTATCCGACGCTGTGTGAACTGACGGGTGTCGAGACGCCCGATTTTGTGGACGGCAAAAGTCTCGTTCCCGTGCTGCATAACACAAAGACCCGTGTGCATCAGGCGGCCGTCAGTCAGTACTACCGCCGGCACGAAGGCGACGCCTACATGGGTTACGCTCTGCGGACCGATCGCTGGCGCTACGTGGAATGGCGGGACTTTGAAAGCGGTGAAATCAAGGAGCGAGAACTGTACGACCACTCTCAGGAAGCAGCTTCTCACCTGGGGGGCGCGGAAGAGGCCAATCTGGCGGAATCGGCTGACGAAGACATCATCCGTAAACTCAGCGTGATGCTGTGGTCCACGCATCCTCCCCGCAAGCTGGACTTGACGCCCGCCGTCCACACCAGCCCCAGCGGCACAGGTCGCCTGGCTGTCGACATCAGCTTCCGGAACACCCATGACGGGGCAGTCACCGTTTATCCCATTCAGCCCACCGGCAAACGCAGTCGAGGGCGCAAACTCAATCCGGGAGAGTCAGTCACGTACAACGCACGGCTCGGCGGCGTCTATGTGGTGGAAAGCGAAGACGGCACCATTCACCAGATTCACTCACCCGCCTGGCCGGCGAAGACGATCGAAGTGCACTGAAAAATCCTGTGCGTTGCGAGAGCAGTACAGGGCACCGAATTTATTTTTCAACAGGTTTCCCCGCCGTCTTCCCCTGAACAGACTTGATCTGCTGATCAAGCATCTGCTGCATCACGGCGTTGCCCGCCATGCGTTTCTTCAGTTCCTGCAGTTGCCGAATCATTCTGTCACGCGACGCCGGCATGCCCCCGATCCCTCCCTGGGAACTGAACGAAAACGCCTGACCAGCGTTCTGAACGTTGCCCGGAACGCCTGCACCAAACGGCAACCCACCGAGTTGGCCAAATGCCATGCCACCGACAGGCTGGCCACTGGTGTACTGCTGATAGACGGCGTGAACCTCCGGCAGACGTTTTTTCAGATCGTCCGCATTTTTGGCCAGCAGTTCTATCGGCTCCCCGCCACCCGTGCGGCGAACGGCAATGCCTGTACCCGGTCGTTCTTCAATCACAAGATTCTGACCGTCTTCCTGAATCCTGATCGTCCGCACGCCATTCACGCTGGACACCGAGACACTCCTGTTGCTGCCGCCACCAGCTAACGGATTGCCAGCCTGATCCCAGCCTGCAAATGGCTGAATCCCGTCAGCCGGTTTTGTATTGAGCGTGCGACGGGCCCGCTCCGCCGTGGAAGGACGGTCGCTCTCACTGAGCATCTGCAGCGTCACGCGTGCTGCCGTGGCCGCTTCATTATCCTCCGACTGCGACAGACTGCCCAGCACGTCAATCGAGCGTTCAATGGCCTCGCGTTTGTCGGACAAAGCGGCTTTGGCCAGCGCTGGCACAGCGCTGCTGCCAGCTGCCAGCAGCTTCTTTTTGGCCTGAACGCGTTTGGTGAGCCGCTGATGATCCAGTTGCTGCACCCAGGAATCGATCTGGCTGCGTTCGGCATCCGTGAGCGTTTGCTTTTCCATCGGCTGTTTGGGGTTGGGTTGCTCGTCTGCCACAGCACAACAGGGCGACAGCAGCAGTGTCAGCAGCAGACAGGGAACGGAATTCGTTTTCATGGGTCTCTCCACGATATTGAAAGGGGGGATGAGTAACGGTCGCTATTCTTCACGCTGGTAAATCGGCAACTGTCGCGCAGAGACCGTGAGTGTCAGAATCGCCAGAGCCGTTGGGTAACTGGTGTTGTAACGAAAGGCGCCGTCCGGATAGGACCAGCTGCCGTCCGCCTTCTGGTCAGCCAGCAGCGCGTCATACATCAGCGGGGCAAACTCCTGCCACTGTCTGCCGCCCAGCTGAAACATGGCCTGGCCACAGTAATAAAAGGCGTAGTATCGAAAGTTCTGCGGCCGCCCGCCGGCATCCGTCATTCGTGGCGGCCGAGCAAGAATGTAGTGACCGGCCGCCGTCAGTTCGTCGCTGCCGTGCTCACCGCACAGCTCCAGACAAAGTACGCCGATCCCCGTCATGGCCGTGCTGGAAGCCGGGCGGGACGGCATATAGGCAAAGCCGCCATCCTGCCGATGGCAGTTGAGAATGTAGGAAACGGCCATTTCGATATGCTCATCGGGAATCGCGGCGCCGTTCAGCCGCGCGGCCCGCAGCGCCATAATGGACCAGCCGGTCAGCGACAAATCACTGTCGGTTGTGCCCGGCGTGTACCGCCAGCCTCCCGTCTTTTCGTCACTGCGGGGTACTTTCTGAGCCTGCAGCAGCACCAGCAGTGCCCGCGGAAGAACCTGATCAATCTGCTGCTGTCGCTTACCGTCAACCATGCCTGACACTTCACACAGCAGCAGGGTGGCGATGCTGTGTTCATACATCAGGCCAGTCGTGCGACCGGCGTTGAGCTGACAGACGAGCAGACCATTGTCGAGCTGCTGGCTGAGCACATAGTCGATGCCCCGGTTAATCACCCGTCCGTAGCGACCGCGCCCCGGTAAATGGCCTTTCGCCAGAAACGCCATGACAGCCAGCGATGTGATTCCCGTATTGCCGGGCACAGCGGCTGTCTGAAACGAACCGGCCAGTTGCGGCTGCCCCAGTTGCTGCGCGGCCGCCTCATCCAGTTGCTGTGAAGCCAGATACACCAGGCCCCGCGCGACGGCATCATCCAGACGGGCCTGGTAACGCCCCTGGAGAGCGGTCGCATTCTGAGCGTTTGCTGTCCAGGGCAGGAGTGCCCCCAAAACACACACCATCATGCCCCGTCTCATTTGGCCGCCTCCTGTTCGTTGTCATTTTCCATGTGGGACAAATGTTTGAAGTAGTCTTCGACGACACCCCGATAGGCCTGCGGAATACGGTCCGCGGTGCCTTCCAGCACATTGCCCCGCAGACGATTGCGACGACGCGTCCAGTCAGAACTCGACGGTCCCCGCAGCCGGGTGGCTGGAGCATTCGTTGACGCACCTGCGCCTTCACCGGCAGCTTTCGCGGGGGAGCCCGCCTGACCTTTGCTTTGCTGGCCGGCCGATCCGGCCTGATCGGCTGACTGACCATTGGCGGGCTTTGCACCATCCTTTTGCTGTGCGTCGCCCCTGCCCGCTGAAGTCCCCGGTTTTCCTTCTTTGCCGGCGGGCGTCTCCTTTCTCCAGGGCGCTCGACTGTTTCGCGCGGCGTCATCGGCCAGTTGCTCAAGCTGTCGGGCCAGCTTCTCAGCCGTCTTTGCCTCTGGCTGATTTGCTGCACGTTCAGCATCATCGGCGGCTTTGGCTAACTGTCGACTGGTCCCGTCATTCGACGGTGTTGAAGGCTGACCGCCAGGTGAGTGGGACTTCTGGCCGGTGCCTCCGGGGGACGACTGACCAGATTTGCCGGGCTTCCCAGACTTGCCGGAGGCAGCAGATCGCCCCGATTTTCCCGAAGGGCTGCCCCCGGAACAGTTGCGACACGATTTACAGAACTGCTTCAAAGACTTCGCGGCCTGCTGCAGTGACTGAGCTGCCTGCTGCGGTTTGTCCTGGCGCGGCGAAGGCCTGGCCGCTGCAGCGGGATCGCCGGGAGGCTTCTGTTCCTGAGCAGCGTTCTGTTGCTGCTCGCCAGCCCTGGCTGGCGGCTTGTCGGCCTTCGTGTTCGCCTGGTCGGCAGCTTTTTGCGGGCCGGCCGCTGCAGCCGGTTCGGCCGGCGGCATCTGTTCCTGAGCAGCGTTCTGTTGCTGCTCGCCATCCTTTGCTGGCCGTTTGTCGGCCTTCGCGTTCGCCTTGTCGGCAGCTTTCTGCGGGCCGGCCGCTGCAGCCGGTTCGGCCGGCGGCTTCTGTTCCTGAGCGGCATTCTGTTGCTGCTCGCCATCCTTTGCTGGCGGTTTGTCGGCCTTCGCGTTCGCCTTGTCGGCAGCTTTCTGCGGGCCGGCCGCTGCAGCCGGATCGCCGGGCGGCTTCTGTTCCTGAGCGGCGTTCTGTTGTTGAGCGGCATTCTGTTGCTGCTCGCCATCCTTTGCCTGCGGCTTGTCGGCCTTCGCGTTCGCTTTGTCGGCAACTTTCTGCTGGGTGGCCGCTGCAGCCGGCTGAGCGGGCTCCGTATTTTTGCGGCGCGGGTTCCCCTTCGGCCCCTCAACCGGGGACTTCCGTTCGTCTGTTCTGCCTTTTTGATCGGCAGGCTGACCACTCTGCTGCGACTGGTCAGCCGCCTGACGGGAATCCTCCAGAGCCTGTTTCAGGTCCTGCTGCGCATCGCGAGCCGCCTGTCTGTTCTGCTCATCGGCCGTTGGAAGCTCTGTCACTTCGCGAGCCTGCTCTGCCATCTGCTGCACCCGATCGGTGATTAGCTGCTGCAGCTGGGCCTGCGCCTCATCGTGGTCATCTTCTCTGACGGCCTCGATGGCCTTTTCAATTTGCCCCTGTCGTTTCTCCAGACCGCCCCGTGGCTGCGTACTCGCCTGCTGTGCGGGCCGAGCCGGATCCTCGTCATTGCGGTCGGGACGCGCGGCCTCGGCAGCCAGACTATTTTTTGCCTGCCGAGCATTCTGCTGAGCCTGTTCCAGCCGTTCATCGGCCAGATCTCTGACCACCTGCGCCATCCGCTCCTGTGCTGTCTTATCCTGTTTGTCATTCGCGTCGGGTGCTGCTTCGTTCTGCGTGGCCGCTTCGTCCGCCAGTTGCCGCTGTTCTTCCGCGATCATCTTCAGCAGCTGCTTTCGCCGCTGTTCGGGCGGGGCGGCCGTCACATCGGAAAGTTGTTCCTGCTGCTGCGTCAGATTGTCGGCCGTCAGAGCGAGGTCTTCCGCCCGATCTGCGCGCTGCCGCATCTGCTCACGCCGCACCGCCTCGTCGCCTTGTGCGAGATCTGTCAGTTCGTCGGCGATCTGCTGTTGCTCTCGTGTTTCGACAGCAGGGTCGCGGTTTTCTTCCTGCATCGCCACAGCCAGCTGCTGTTGCTGACGCGCCAGTTCATCAAGCTGAGCGGCGCGCTGCAGTTGTACCATCCGCTGCTCCAGCTGATCGCGCAGGTCCAGCAGCGACCGCTGTGCCTCATCGATGTTATCCTGTGACTGCTGCGTAACACGCTGTTTCTCCAGCGGATCGTCCGTCAGCGGGATCCGTCGAGCCTGAGCTGTGGCCAGCTCGACGCTGCGGACGACGTCCTGCAGCTGTCGCTGTTCTTCTTCTGTCAGCGGGGAGTGCGGCGACGCCTGATCGGCAATGTGTTCCAGCCGGTCACGGGCTGCCTGAAGCTCTTTTTGCAGCTGGCGAATTCTGTCTTCTCGCCTTTCCTCCGGCTGCAGAACTTCTGCGTCGGCAACACGCTCCTGCTGTTCCGTCAGAGAGAGCGTCTGTTCGGCCATTTCCCCAGCCGCTTGCAGATGTTTCAAAGCAGAATTTACGCCGGACAATACCTCATCCTGCCCAAGCGCCATCTGCTGCTGACGAACAGACCCCGCCTCCTCTGTCACGGAAATCGTCAGTCGACGCGATGCGCTCGACTGAGCGCCGCCGAATTCGGCGGAACGAGCGTCACGAGCCACCAGCCACATCACCACATCGTCACCAGACTGCAGCCCCCGCTCAGCCGGATCAAAGAATACTTCTGACGTCAGCGTGGCCACGTCTCCCTGTTCCCAGACAGATTCGCGAGTCACCTCTCCGCTGGCTCTTTGAACAACCAGCTGCACCGAACCCAGCCGGAAATCATCGGCAGCCGAAAACCCGATCTCCAGTGGGCGATCGGGCGCTAACGCAAGATGTGAAAGCGCGGGTGTCTCGATGGAAATCTCCGGCCGCTGATCGGGTACGCTGCGCAGCTCCCATGAGAAAGGTGTGCTGCTCACATTGTGATTGCTGATCAGCGCTAACTCGCCAGTCTGCACCGCTTCCTGTCCCACGGTCACTTCCGCGTCGACCCACCACAGTCCATCACGAAGCTGTGCCGGAGTCACATCGCCGGCACCGTCAAACGCCAGTTGACCCCGAGCCAGCGGAACGTCACTGGCCATCGAGAGCCGCAGCGTGGAGCCCACCAAAGCTTCGACCGGCACGGACAGTTCCTCAATTGCGATCGGAATCTGCCCGGTATATTCGGGAAACTCCAGCACCGCCTGGCTGTGAGTCACACGCGGCCGCGGACGAACGGTGACACCGAAGACATCGGAAACAAGTCGCCCGGAACGCACGCGGTAGGCCTGATCGCTCGTCAATCCCGACAACAGCCAGCGATCATCGTCCACCGGACTGACCACCTGAGTGACCTCGCTCCCTCGCGTCTTATCACTCAACAGTTCCACCACGCAGTCGTTCGCCGGCATTCCCAGAATTTTCACTTCCAAAGACTCACCTTCAGCAATGGTGGCATCACCTGGCAAAATGGCGGCCGCCAGCCAGGGCGGTTGACGCGGCTCCCACACTAACACCAGATTGCGCAGCGAAGGTATCAGGTAGTGGGGCCACAGCAGCAGGCAAACAGCGGCCAGCGTCAAGCATCCAGTCGATGCCGCCAGGGCACGTCGCGGATCGCACCGGGTCGCCGCATCTTCCTGACAGTCGGCCAGCCCTCTCCGGGCCTGATCAGCGACCGCTTTGACAAGTGCTCCACCGGCCGCCTGGTTGTCGCCGTCCAGCAGCAGAGACGACGTCAGACGTTCTTCCAGCTCGGGGCGGGCATCTTCCAGAGACCAGGCGAGCGAAAGACGGCTGCAGCGTTCGCGCAATGGCCGCCCGACAAACGCCATCCAGGCAATGACGGGCACGGCGAACAACACGGAGGCCAGCAGCGTCCGCCAGACAACAAACACTGGCTGACAGATGACATCAACTGCAGCGACGGCCAGCAGCACTGCTGCGGAAACGCCAGCCACGGCCAGCCAGCCGGTGATTCTGATATCCCGCTGCAGCTGTCCGGTCAGTGAGTCGAGTTCTTCAGCAAGCTCATCCGGGGCAGACTGCCGCCGCGTTCGGATCAGCGAATCAGTTGTGATACTCACAGGATCATTCCTCATTAATGGCGTGAACCGATGGGAGCAGGTCAGACCCGCCCGATGACTTTTCTGAGCGTCCATTCCAGGCTAAGGCAGCACAGGAACATGGCCATGACGGGCCACGAGTTCCAGACGGGTACCGACCAGCGACGCCGCTCGAATGACGACGGCGGACCAAATGATGACAGCACCCGGTCGGCCTGTGCTGAAGTGACCACGGTGCCTCCCGTCCAGTCAGCCAGCTGTCGGGAAACGGTGTCGTCGGCAACGACATCCAGTCGCTCCCGGGCCGAGTCCGTTGCCCGCACGGCGATTTCCATCCCGACCGAATCCACGTCAGCGGCATCCCGCTGCAGCAAACGATCGACGTCCGCCCCCGCCAGTGAAAGTTGATACCGGCCGCCGCCAGGCAGATCGCCAATTCGGCCCGTCAGCAGGCCCGTCCCCGACTCATCGGCCGACAGTTCGACAGCCGCCACCACCTCATCGTCGCGGGTGAGCACGGCTCGAATATCACCTGTCACAACAGGCTGACGCTGTTCGTCAAGCAGTCGTGCTTTCACACGAATGACATCACCAGGCGTGTACATCAGGCGATCAGTTCCCATCCGCACCAGATCAGTGCCAACAGACAGGCGGTCACTGGCAAACCAGCGGACAATCTGCCCCCAGAACTGATGGTGAATGCGGTCCCCCACACCGTAGCGCAATCGCCACGACTCATCGAAGTTCAGCTGCAGCACACGTCCGGCCCCGCAGCGATGCCACAGCATCAGGGACCGCTGCCGCTGCTGTTGCAAGTCGACATTCTGCTCCGCGGCATCCGCCGCCCACGCAAGAACCTCCGCTCCCACTTTCGCGCGGCCGGCGGGATGACGCCACGTCAGCGCTGGAAAGGACGACCACGCCTGCTCGGTCGCCATACCGGCTCGCTGCAGCACTACGTGATTCTGACCAGCTTTCGTTGGACGAAAACGCAGCGGTGTCTGCGGCGCCATCAGTGGTGGAGCGTTCGCGATCAGAGCCGGAGAGAGGTCTTCCAGTTGAGTGCCCTGATAGGCATGCGGCATGTGGCTGGGACCGGCCATCAGCACCAGCGAACCTCCCTGGTCCTGAACAAAACGCTGCAGGGCCCGCAGACCATCTGCACCGAGCCGCTGTGGCGACACATCCCCAAGCATGATCACGTCAAATTTCAGCCAGTCGTCGATGGAGTCGGGCAGGGCATTGGCCTGACAGTCGTCAAACGCCCGCAGTGCAGAGGCGCGGACGATCGCGGGTGCCGGAACCCCCGCCAGACGGTCGGGCGCCAGCAGGGCCGCCTGCAGGTAGATGCTGCGGTCGCGACCGGCCAGCAAATTCCTCAGATAACGAAACTCCCAGCGCGGTCGCTCATCCACGAGCAGCACACGCAGGCGATCACTGGAGACCCATGTTTGCACGGCTGCGGAGTTGTTTTGCGACGTCTCTTCATCCACCAGTCCGGACAGCTCCGCCCGATAGCCGTGCATGCCCGCATCCTCCGGGCGGTGCCGAAAACTCACGTTCTCTCGCTGACGATCGCTGTTGATGGGCAGGCTGCGTTCGTCAATGAGCTCGTCATCTGCGTAAAGACGCACCACGGCCGTCTGCCCCGATAGCTGGTCGGCCCGGATCACGGCCGTCAGTTCCAGTCCGTCACCGTGATAGATCTGAGAGGGCGCCTGTAAAGAAACAATTTCCCCATCGCGGACCGGCGCACGACTGCCGATCACCACGGAGCTGCAGGGGACGGTGTTGTTCCGCAGCGGAGCCGCCGCGTTCTGCAGGTCGATCTCAGAATGGTCACAGCCGTCTGTCAGCAGCAGCACGCCGGACAGTTCTGAGAGGGCCACGTCACCGTGAATTCGCCGCAGCGTCGCTGCAACACGGGTGGACCTGGACCAGTCCGGAGTCTCGACAGTCCAGTCTTCCGGAAACGCGCCTGCGCTGGCAGCCAGGGGTCGGGCCGTTGCTCCCATCAGATACACGTTGACGTTGTAACGCTGCCGCAACGACTCAAGCAGCCCCGGTTTTCCGGCTCCGACCAGCAGTTGATCGGCGACCTGTCGTCGGGTTTGTTTGTCGTCTGGTCTTCGGCGAGCCGGCAGATTCATCGAATCAGAAATATCCAGAACCACGGCCACGGTGCGTGCAGACTCGGTCACTTCTTCGAAAAAGAACGTCGGCTGCAGCAGCATGAAGCCGAGGATGCCAATGGCCAGCCAGCGCGGCACTGGCAAAAGTCGTGCAATCCACCTGGTACGTGATGCAGGCTCCGCGGTTGCTGACTCGGCCGTACTGCACAGAAACACGGTCTCCGTCACAATGGCAACCAGCATGGCCAGCCACCACTCCGGCAGCGCGGCTGACGTTTCCCACACAGTGGCAACGGCCTGCAGCATCATTTTCCAGAATGCCACAGCCAGGAACACGCGGACCACCACAGCAGTGAACTGCAGCACGCGGCCCACTCGACGATGCAGCCATGCGACTGTCAGCCAGATGGTGAGAATCAGCAGACACAAGATTATGCCAGTGGCAGAATGGATGGCAGGCAGAATCATTTGAGGTGTCCCCCCGTGTTTCCATCCGGCTGCGCGGAATGCTCCTGCGACAGGCGCGTCGGTCGCGAATTCTTCTGCGATCGCCGCCGCCGCACTCTGGCTGTCTCGGTCCGCCTCTCGAGGTGGGCTGACGCCGTTGCGACCGACCCAGTTCCGTCTGGCAATGTCTCCGGCGACGCACTCCCGCCCGACACACTCCCGCCCGACACACTCCCGCCCGACTCACCCCCAATCAACGGCTGTGGTGCGAATGCAGTCGGCAAAGACAATGTCTGTGGTGGCGAGAAGGCTCTTCGCCGACGTACCCAGAAGGCCAGCAGGGACTCGACCGCCAAAAGGCACAGGACGCACACGAGCAATGCCGGAGCAATCTCGCGGACCGCCGGTCCGGCCATTGCGGAGAACTGCAGCTGATCGGCTGAAGTCATCCACTGCAGGCCGCAGGTCTGCCCCAACGTCAGAAGTTTCTCGTGAGCTGCGACGCTCAAGTCAGATTCACGGGCGTCACGTGACACGGCGAAGGTCTGACGCAGCGCCGCGTCACCAGAGGATTCCAGCTGATAGATTCCTGACTGGCGGGCACCGGGCACCCGCGCCAGCATGCGCGGGCCCTCGTTGAGCACACGGACAGTTTGAGTTGTGGAGGACGGATCGATGAGCTGCAGAAACTTTGTCCCGCGCTCCTCGAGAAACGAACTGATGACAGGAGACAACGGAACCGACAGTTCGGCAGCCGGCTGAAACTGATCTGCACGGGTTTGTGACGTGGCCAGGTGGCAGGCCCACATATGCATCATCACAGGAAAGCTAATGCGGTGCAGCAGATTCCCATCGCTGAGCGCCGGGCCGGCCGTCTGCAGCAGCACCCGCCCCTGCCCAGCGGCCTGCTCAACAAAAAGTGGATCGCCGCTGGTCAGCTTCATGCCAGCGACGGCCGTCTCGCGGACCGCCACCTGACGCCACGCGGCGAACTGAACCTGTGCCAGATCGTGCCGGCCACCTTCCACCAGGTCGCTGAGGAGATCGCTCTGTGTGGTCAGATCGATGCCGGAAGGCAACGCACGATCGTCCCCGCGACGCAGCTGGTGGTCCTGCAGCACGGCCGGCAGCAGCGCGGCGTGCGAATCACTCTGCGTCCAGTCGTTGTAGAACCGGGCATTTGCATGGGCGTCGGGCAGGATCCACAGACTTCCGCCGTCGTGCACGTATTCTGCCAGACGCTCGGCCTGACGCTGCGGCAGTTGAGGCACTTCACACAGCAGGACGATGTCAAATTCTGCCAGAGACGTCTGATCGCGGAAAGTCTCGGCCGCCACACGCTGCACGTGAATGGGCCGCTGCGCCGGCGGCTGCTTTCCGTCGACCGGCTGCTGCCCACCGCCAGCCGGATCGAGCGCGAGATTCATCAGCAAAGCGGCCTGTTCACCAGGCTTTGCCGTCGTGTTGCCATTGACCAGCAGCACAGACAGGCCCGCCCGCACGGTCACCACAGTGTCGCAGCGGTCGTCATCTGACATCGCATCCGTAACGTCCGCGTGAACGGAGACGGTGTGCTGCCCGGCCGCCGGGAAAGCATACGGGAAACGGACCGTTTTTGTGGTGGCCGGAGCAATGACAAGGGGTGACTGGGTGGAAACAGAGGCACCGTCAATCTGCAGATCCGCCTGGATCCCCTCTGCCATCTGGCCTCCATGGTTTGTCAGCTCCGCCACGATCATCAGTTGGCGTCCCACGCTCAATAACGGAGATTCCACGCGGACGTCGTCGACGGAAACATTCTGTCGGTCTCGCGGCAGACGAGTCAGGTGCACGGCCACACGGACGGCCTGATTGTCGGTCGCCTGCTCCGAAGCTTCAGCTCGCGCTGTCGTTCCCGCAGCCACCAGGGAAGATCCTTCCACCGCTTCCCATGTCGTTAGCTGATCATCCGTGAACAGCACGATCTGCCGACAGGCGTTCTCTCCTTTTTCTGCAAGGAGCCGAGCCCGATCGAGAGCCGCGGCCATGTCCGCGCCGCCACCGGCTGGCTGCAGCTCAGAAAGTGCCCGGCTGGCAGCCCGCAGGTTACGAAAAGGCGAACCTGTCACTGTCTCGACAACCGGACCGCAGCGAACAATGGAAACCGTCGACGAACCGGAAAGCCGGTCCACCAGCCGCTGAGCCTGCTCCACCACCTGATCAAAACGAACACCGCCATCGCGTTCGATCTGCATGCTTGACGTTTCGTCGAGGACGATCACCAGATCACAGCGGGATGTCGGCTCTGCTGAGATCTCAGCGCTACGACTCAGTTGGCAGTATGCGGCAGGCAACAACAGCACGGCCAGCACTGTGCCGGCCAGTCGGCCCCACAGAGAGAACGATCGAACCAGGGCTGCGGATAACCCCAGCAGCCCGCCCAGCGTCAGCACAAAAAACGTGAACAGACGGACGCTGCCGCCCTCCGGCAGCACGGGCTGGGCCATTGCCAGGGCAAACAGGAGAACAAGGCAGCAGCGAACAAACAGCAGCAGGAGATTTTCCAAAGCCAGCCCCCGGCGACGACTGGCCTGGCTGACTGTCAGAAACTGCATGGCGGACCACTGCACGACAGGCGCTCGCCGCCGTCGGTGCAGATGAATCACAATGGGCACAAGAACGCCCAGGGCCGTCGCCAGTGCGGTCGCATTCAGAATCGTCATTGGCGGGTCCCCCACCGCTGATCACAGTACCGCCTCAGGGCCGCATCATAGGCCTGGTGGGTGTTGAACAGCGTGTACTCTGCAGGCACGCTTTGACAGACGCGTTCCAGTTGCTGCAGATACGTATGAAAACGCTCGAGATACTCGCGGCGAATGCCTTCCGGATCCACGTCGCATTCTGTCGCGGGATCCTCGAGATCCTGAAAACGTGTGGCCGAGGAATAGGGAAATGTGAGTTCCTCGTCAGCGAGGGTATGCAGCACGCTGATCTGGTGGCGACGCTCCCTCAGGTGATGCAGCCCGTCGGACAGGCTGTCGTGACCGGACAGCAGATCACTGATCAGAAACACCACTCCACGGCCGGGCAGCCGCTCCGCCACCTGGTGCATCACCGACGCCGGTGCGGACGTTCCCCGGGGGCGCGCCGCGTGGAGTGTCTGGAGAATTGTTCGCAGCTGATTCATCCGGCTGCCTGCCGGCAGCCACGTGGCAACGCATCTGTCAAACAGGACCAGTCCCACGGCATCGCCGGCCGACAGAAAGATGCTGGAAAGCAGTGCGGCCAGACGGCACGCGTAATCCAGCCGGGAGAATCCGCTGTCGGCCCGCTGCCCCCGAAACCCCATGGAGGCCGAGGTATCCAGCATCAGAGTGACACGCAGATTCGTTTCCTCAACGTACTGCCTGACATAGTAGCGATCCAGTTTTCCAAAGACGCGCCAGTCCAGATCCGCCGGATCGTCGCCCGGGCTGTATTCTCGATGCTCGGCGAACTCGGTCGATGTGCCCAGTGCCGGACTGCGGTGCACGCCCGCTTTCGCGCCCAGCATTTGTCTGTTCGGTGAAAATGCCACGCGGGAGAACTGCGCCTGGATTTCGGACGGCAGCAGCTGCATGTATTCAGGAGTTTTCTGCCTCATTCCAACCTCTCGCATCACCAAACCCACAAGCTGAACGTCTGCATGAGTCTCGCGCCTGTCACGAGACTGTCGTCGACCTGTCTGCACGACGAGGTCGCTGAGGACGAACCTGCTCCAGAAGCATTCGCACGAGGTCTTCCCGTGTGATTCCCGCGGACTCCGCATGAAACGTCGTGGCGATGCGATGTCTGAGCACCGGAGCCGCGACCGCCGCAATGTCACCGGTCGTCACATGCAGTCGGCCACGCAGCACGGCCCGCGCCTTGGCGGACATCACCAAAGCAATGCCCGCACGGGGACCGGCCCCCCAGCCCACCATTTCCTTCACAAAATCGGGCGCGGTGGATCCGGCTGGTCGCGTGGCCTGCACGAGATCCCGCGCGTATCGAATCACGTGGTCTGCCGCGGGAACCCTGCGAACGGTCTGCTGAAGATGAACAATCTGGCGGGCATTGAGTACCGTTTCAAGCTGCACGGACTGCTGCGACGTGGCCTGCCGGATGATCTGAAACTCATCGTCAGAACAGGGGTAGTCCAGCAACACATTGAACAGGAACCGATCGAGCTGCGCTTCGGGCAGCGGGTACGTTCCTTCCTGCTCGATCGGATTGCGGGTGGCCATCACAAAAAACGGAGCCGGCAGTTTCATCGTCTTCCCCGCCACCGAAACATGTCGTTCCTGCATGGCTTCCAGCAGCGCCGCCTGTGTTTTCGGTGGGGCGCGGTTGATCTCGTCGGCCAGAACCATGTTGCTGAAGATGGGACCTTCCACAAACTGAAACTGACGCGTTCCGGTCGTGCGATCTTCCTGCAGGACTTCGGTCCCGGTGATATCGGCCGGCATCAGATCCGGCGTAAACTGGATGCGTCGGAACTCAAGGTCCAGCACCCGCGCTACACTGTCGACCAGGAGCGTCTTGGCCAGGCCCGGAACACCAGTCAACAACACGTGTCCGCGGCAGAAAACAGAAATCAGGACCTGTTCCACGACGTCCTGCTGACCAACAATCACCTCGGACAGCTGTGCACTGATCTGCCGACTGGCTTCCCGCAGGATTCCCACGGCCCGCAGGTCATCTGAGGAAGGTCGGCCAGACGGCTGGCCTCGATCCTCGTGGCGGCCTCGATCCTCGTGGCGGCCCCGATCCTCGCGGCTGCTCCGATCCTCGCGGTGCTGGGGGGATTCCGGACGTGCGGGCGAATCAGGAATGCCCTGATCCTGCGACAAGCCATTCGAATCATTGGAATCAGTCGAATCAGTCGAAAAACCCGCTCCGGCAGGCAGATGGGCGGGCTGGACAACCGTCACATGGCCGCAGCGGCATTTGACGTTCCGTCCCACATTTTCGCTGCTGACTCGCCGGATCCGTCCGCAGGCCTCACACTGAATCGAGGCTTCCTGAAGGGCAGTCGTCTTCATGGGGATTTCCGTTTTTGCTCGGTACACTAAACAAACAGGACACAGACTGATCACGAGTCGTTGTCAGAAGACTGGTGTCCTGGCGAGCACAACTGTCACGATTTTTTTGAATCAACTTTCTGAGATGGCGAGACGTGAGCGTGACCGGAAACAACTTTGGGTCGTTGCCCCGATTTTTGAAATTTTCCCCGTGACGTTCGGCGTGCTGAGGAAACCCTCTTCCTGACAACCTGTGTGGCCGGAAAAAAGCTTGCCTGACAACGAACAACTCACCCAGTGCGATCTGGCGGCGCGGATTCAGGACAATGAGCCTGGCGCGTTTGAAGAACTCGTGCGCACCTACCAGGCCGACGTTCGCATCATGACGCGACGTCATCTGGGGCGGACCGCAGCCGCGGAGGAAGTGGCTCAGGAAGTGTTTGTCCAGCTGTTCGGAAGCATTGGCGGGTTTCGTGGTGACAGCAGTCTTAAAACATGGATCCGCAGCGTGACCCGCAATCAGATACGCCTGCACCTAAGAAACGAAACACGGCGTCTGCGAAGGACGGCAACCGTGGTGTCACCCGAACTGCTGGAGTCAGAGCAGGCGCTGCATGACCACGATCCGTTTCGACTGGCCAGCGCAGAAAGCGAACTGGACGCTCTGCGGAACTGCCTTGAGCAGCTGGGAGAACGTCCGGGAAAAATTGTCCACGATTTTTACTTTCAAAGACGATCGGCGGAATCCATCGCAGCCGACCAGCGGCAGTCAGCGGGCGCCATTCGGATGCTGCTGATGCGGGTCCGCAAACGACTGGGCGAATGTATCCGGTCTCAGATTCCTGACCACGAAAAGGCACTTCCATGACCAGTTCCTGCAATGGAATCCGCGAATTGTGGTGCCGCCAGCTGGCCGGTGGATCACTGAGCGATGACGAAACACGGCAGCTCGATCAGTCAATCCGTGACCTGCCGGAGGTCGCCGCGGAACTGGGGGAGGACGCCACGTCGCACGCCTTGCTGCTGTCACTTTCCGATGTTCAGCAGACAGAAGAGGACTTCGTTCAGGCCGTGCTGGAAAGATCCCAGTCGGCTGCCGCCAGCCCTTCGGCAGACAATGAGCTCCCTTCCGAGCCGGCATCCGCATCACCACCCCCGAACAGCCACGGCGAACCGCTCCTGATTCCCGAGACTGCGATCCATTTGAGTCGCCGGCCGCAGAAACACTCACCACCATGGCTGGCGCTGTCACTGACGCTGTTGCTGTTTGCCTGTCTGGGGGTGATGTTCTGGTTTCAGGATCGGAATGCGCCTCGGATCGTCGACACCGAGCCTGGGACACCGCCTCAGATGGACCACATCGCGCTCCCCAATCCGGCAGAAGATCTCCGCGAGAATGAATCTGATCAGAACACGGCCAGACCAGAATCGACAGATCTGGCAGCCCATCAGACCGAACTGGCACCGCCAGGACTGCCCGGTGACGAGCTAGCGCCACAGGTGGCAGATCAGGGAAATCGGCCGGGGATGACTCAGGCCCCAGAGCCACCTTTTCGCCGCAGAGACAAAGAGACGGACGTGGCGCCGCGGCAGGATGCCATGTTTGCGACACTGACGCGAGCTCAGTCTCCTGTCTGGGAAAGAGAAGACACTGTCGGCACACGGCTTGGCGATGAGGCGATTCGCCTGTTTGCCGGTGAGATTGAACTGACATTCGACGACGGAGCCGTCGTCACGCTGGAAGGCCCCGTCGAGTTTCAGCCGCGTTCTTCCGGGCAGCTGCTGCTCAGGCGCGGACGACTGTCGGCCACCGTGCCGCAGCCCGCCATTGGATTCACGGTCAAAACGCCGACGGCAGAAGTGGTGGACCTGGGCACAGAATTTGATGTCACCGTGAAGGAAACGGGCGCATCGGATGTGATTGTACGCAAAGGAGAAGTGGAAGTGGGCTCGTCACGACCGGACGGAGGCGGCCTGCGACGCTGGCGTCTGAAGCCCGAAGGCCTGAATCAGGCGGCCTTTCAGCCGGCGGCTGGGCCGGGTAGAGCGGGGCCCCTTTCTGCGACTGTGAAGGGTCGGGACGGGCAGTTTCGAGGTGTTATCTCGGTCAACGGCCGGTCGGCCGAGTTTCGTTCGGCGGCCGCTTTTCAAAGTGTGCGTGATCGGGTCCAGGCCGAATTCCAGACGTCACGCGAGAGTGCGCAGCAGCAGTGGCAGGAGTTTGTCGATTCGATGCAGCAGAACATGCGTGGCTCCATGCGACTAAACGGCTCTGAGGTTCAGTTTGGCAGTATGCAGGACGTCATGAAACTGCACGACCAGATGCGACAGCAACTCAATCAGGCCACCGGCAATTCGCCGCAGTCAAATTTTCGCGGTTCCATCAATGTGAATGGCCGGGTCCTGAATTTCACGTCCCGTGAAGAATATGAAGCGGCCCGGCGTGCGGCCTTTGGGTCAGCGGCCACATTCGGTGCCGGTGATGTGCTGAATCCCGGCAGTCGCTAACACTGTTATCACGGGACACACAACATTTTGTGTCCGATATTCGGCCACGTTATGCGCCCGGCACGCGAGGCATTACGATGACGGTCCCTGCGGGACACCGACGCATGACTGTGCGCAGCAGCGGACGACAGATACGCCTGGACATCCCGTGCCCTGAAACCTGCCGGACAGAACAGAGACCTCAGGATGACAACCACAGGACAGACTCTCACGGCCGCCACCTTACTGATCTCTGGTGTGCTGGCAGCCACTCCCGAATCTGCCGCGGCCGACGCGGCCAGGGCACAGCCGAATATTGTGCTCATCATGGCCGATGATCTGGGCTGGAAAGATCTGCACTGCTACGGCAACGAACGGCTGGATACTCCGCACATCGATCAGCTGGCGAAGGAGGGTCTGCTGTTCACAGACGCCTACTCCGCCGCACCGGTGTGCACGCCGACCCGCGCGGCTCTGATGACGGGCGAATCTCCTGCGCGTCTGAACATCACCAATCACGCTGGCGGACACCCGCCCAATTTCGTCAAACCCGGCACCGATCTGGTCACACCAACGTGGCTGCGGCACCTGCCACTGGAACGGGTCACGCTGGCTGAGCAACTGAAAGAAGCGGGTTATGCCACCGGCTTCGTGGGCAAGTGGCACCTGTCACATCGTTCACCGTCCGATGAAAACGCTGCCAGCCTGCCCAGCGAACCGCAGCTGCGTCCCGAACATCAGGGCTTTGATATCAATCGAGGCGGATGTCGCTTTGGAGGACCGCCGAGCTATTTTGGTCCGTACCGAATTCCCAATCTGGTGGCCAAATCGGACGGCGAATATCTGCCGGATCGCTGTGCGGATGAGTGCGTGGAGTTCATTCACAGCGCCACCAGCAATCACGCGCCATTCTTTCTGTGCTGGTGGAATTACTCGGTGCATTATCCGTTTGAGGCGCCGCAGCAGCTGATTGACAGGTACGAGCAGAGAAAGGGGCCTGGCATCGAGAACCCGACCTACGCCGCGATGATTGAAGGCATGGATGCGTCGATCGGCAAACTGATGTCCGCTCTCGATCAACAGGGCCTGCGCGACAGCACACTGGTGGTCTTCACCTCCGATAACGGGCCATTTGCCGCCAACGTCAAACCACTGCGTGGTGAGAAGGGTTATCTGTACGAGGGAGGCATCCGCGTGCCGATGATTGTTCGCTGGCCCGGACGCGTGCGACCAGCCACGACATCCGTTCCCGTGGTGACCATGGACATCCATGCCACCATACTTGAGGCCGCCGGGCTGAAACCACACTCCTCCAACACCCCGGACGGTGTCTCCCTGATATCACTGCTGGAGGACAACGTTGCTCCGGATCGTGAGGCAATCACGTTTCACTATCCCAATTATGCGTTTCATAAGAAGAACCGAATGGCCAGCGCGATTCGCAGCGGCGATCACAAACTCATCTGGTTTTACGACAGCGACACCGTTGAGCTGTACGATTTGGCTGAGGATATTGGCGAGACGCAGAATCTGGCGGAACAACAGCCTCTGCTGGCCAGCCGACTGCTGGCCGAACTGCAATCTCAGTTGCGCAACGTGGGCGCCAGTCGGCCGCAAAAAGAACGCTAGACATCGCTCACGGTGCAGACTTTGAAGCACGCCTGTTGGGAAAAATGGATGTGCATGCCGGGCGCCTGTCGGAATCACTCACGTGAAGCGGCAGCTCTTGCCTCCAATGAACTGCGTCGGCGAACGATACAGCAGGCAACGGCGAGCAAAGCCGCCATGACACCGAACTGCCCAGGCTCTGGCACAGCCGTCATCTGGTTCCTGTAAAAGCCGCTTTGACTGGCATCCCCGGTGTCCAGAATGTGCACCTTTGCTCGCAGGGTGCTGTCCCCTTGCACTCCCAGGTCAAAGGAAGAGACAAGCAGTTTTTCGGAGTCGTGATCAATGAGAATCCGGCTCACCTCATCCGCACTGAACTTGTCGTGGGCCGAAGTTCGATACTCCACGCCCAGATCAAACCTGCCCACACCGTGTCGGGGCCCCACACGATCTTCTTTCTGCTCAAACTTCTTGACCGAAGGGCCTGACATGGCGGTGAAGCTCAGGTCGTCGATCGAGACGCCCGCCTGAAAGAAGTTGAAAAACAGACTCTTCAGCTTGTCGGTGTTTGTGGGCATCCCCGCCGTATCGACAGTCAGCTCCACGGCATTTCCCTCGGCACGCTGCTGAAATCGAATGCTGACGGCATCGTCTGGAATTTCTGCGCCTGATTCTGTAACGGGCGCACCGCCGATCTGAAAAATCAGATCGTCAGCAAGCGCCACATCAGTGACCAGGAGCAGGCAGGGCATTAGAAGCCGTCGTGGAAAATGATTCACAGCAGGGTTCTTTTCGGGGATGACAGGCAGGTGATGCTGGCGGTTACGCTTGCACGCCGCTCGCGTTGGGACTTCTGCACGCAATGGCCATACCAAACAACAAAGTCAGACGGCAATCGGCGCCCGCCCTTCAAAGAGGGGATTCGGTGAGCCGCGATCACCTGGCCCCCCTGTAGAGTTTTCCGTGGCCAGACCGCCCCCCTGTAACATTTACTGCGGGAATGTCGCAGGGGCGGCCGGAACAGACGGACCGAGCGAATGGCACACGGGTTGCGGAGGGAGAACCGCCCACCGTTCCTTCTTCGAGGTACTCATGAAACGTTCTTTCTTTCCCGCCGCACTGATGGTGCCGCTCATCGCAATTCCGATTGCCATAGCGTCCACCGCCAGCGCTGCCGGCGATGTGATGGCTGCGCCACCGTCACCTGACTGGGGATCGCTGTCGGTCACCGCCCCCGTATTTCCTCCATCCGTCAGGCAGGAACGTATCCAGAAGCGACGACTGCCCCGCCCGGCGGGCGCTCCAGCGGAGTCTTCGCTTGCCGTCTCGCCGGCCCCGCCAGTACGACTCAACCGCCTGTCGACTCCCGCCAACATCACGCAATCGGCAGGCCAGGTCACTACGTGGTTTGCTGCAGGGATCTGCAGTCTGCTGGCAATTGTTGTCGCGTTATTGATTGACGCACTGCGCCCCGCTCCGTCGGACAAACGTCTGACACTTACACCGGATGACACCCAGCTTCCGTCTCTCACTCCCACCGCCGTCGCCGTGGAGCAGTCGGCTGCCGATGCAAACGAACTCTCGACAGCAAACGACAGGGCTCCGCAGCGACCTCCCAGAATCTACCGCTTCGATCCTCAGGTTCTGACGACCGCAGATGGCGCGTCCGTACTGGTGACATGCCGCCTGATCGTGGAACGTCCCCCGGGAGCCGTGCAGTCAATGCCGGATGCGAATGTCTTTTCCTGGTATCTTCGCTGGGCGGTCAGTACGTCGAACAGCACACAGGCTCAGTCGTCCGAGGATCACGTGAGCAAACAAATGATGCGACTGGCCGAGGCGGAATTTCTGCTCAAGGGCATCGTCATCCGGACCATTCAAACCACCGTGACAGCCGTCGCCTCATCCCGTCCGTCCACCCCCGTCCATCCCGAGCAGATGATCAAGGAACTATGCGCAAACTGAACTACGAACGCGACCATTTTCGCCGCGGCATCGCGATCGCACTGCGGCAACGTATCAGTCAGTGCCTAACCGCTCTGGCCAGACGCACGGTATCGGGAAACTGGACAGGTCGTCCGGGATACCTGCTCGCCATCGCCGCCGCCCCGCTGTTGACAGCCATGCTGCTGCAGTCCCAGCAACAGGCACCGCAGGAGCTGCTGTTTCGTGACCAGGCGGGCCAGTTGCGTTTGCGAATTGGGATGTCGGAAGACACCACCGGCGAACGGGTTCCCGCCGTCGCCTTCTATGACAGCGATGGCGATACCGAAGTGATGACTCTGGCGGTCAGCAGCGATGGCCCCGAGGTTCGCCTTGTCTGTACGGAAGGCGAAATTCGACTGGCAGGATCCGATGCCCCGCAGGTCGCGTTGCTGGATCAGCAGGGGCGTCCCAGGTTTGAAGTGTCGACCGGTCCGAATGGCAGCATGGTCAGCCTGAGTGACCGCCGTGGACTGCCGCGCGTTTGCCTGGCCGACGGCCAGCGGGACATCGCCGGTATGGTCATTGGCGACAGTTCAGGCGGGGCCCGGGCGGGCGTTTTTGTAGGCACTGACGGCCCGACTGTGCTGTTGAGAGACGCTCAGCAAAACTCTCGAGTCTTCCTCAGCGTGGACAACACGGGGGGACGCATAACCACCCTCGACTCGCAGGGAAATCCTCGCGATTTTCACCAGGCTGGCACAAACGTCTCCCCGGCACTGACGGCGGAGCGAACTCAGTGAACGTTGGATTTTTGCACCCATGATGCCGTTTGCAGACTTTGTGTGTCGCTTCGTATCCGGTCGACCTTTGCTCCTCTGCCAAACGTGCAGCAATCAGCTTGATCCTCAAGAAAATGGTGGAAAACCCCCACAATACTCCTTGGCAGTTTCTGATGCGTTCTACGCTTCTATCAGACAAGGAGTACGATGTGATCAGCCATTCCGAAGCCGAGACGGTGTTCATCATTGATGACGATCCCGTCATTCGTACGACATTCTGCAAGTCACTGGAAGATGCTGGATTTCAGGTCCATGCATTCGCCGACGCGGAAAGCGCGCTACTGCAAATGACCGACTCTGTGGCCGCTGTCCTGCTGGACCTGCGTCTGCCGCAGACTCAGGGACTGCAGTGTCTGAAACTCCTGCGGCGACAGTTTCCCGACACGTGCGTGATCGTCGTCAGCGGTTCAGCTGACGTGGGGGATATCGTGAGCTCCATGAAGGGCGGAGCGGTCAACTACCTGCGCAAGCCGGTGGATGCAGGGGAAATGGTCCAGGCGACCGTCGCGGCCCTCCAGGATCATTCATCAAGGCACGGCGCAGCGTTGACAGATTTGAGCGCCTCCTCTCCCGAAGAACTGCTGATTGGGCCCGCCCTGCTGTCCGACATGGGGCAGGCCGCCAAACTGAATTCCAGTGTCTTCCTTATGGGCGAAAGCGGCACGGGAAAAACGCTGGCCGCAAACTGGATTCACAATCGCAGTCCGCGGGCCGATTTTCGCATGGTCTCGCTGAACTGCGCGGCGCTTCCCCATGAGCTGGCGGAATCGGAATTGTTCGGCCACACGAAGGGTGCGTTCACAGGAGCCGATCGCCATCGGCCGGGCAAAGTGGAACATGCTGACCGCGGGACGCTGTTCCTCGATGAGATTGGCGACCTGCCTCTCGCCGTGCAGCCCAAACTGCTCACCTTTCTGCAGGATCGCCGTGCCTCCCGTGTGGGAAGCAATGACGCCTACTCGTGCGATGTTCGCATTATCTGCGCGACACATCGCAACCTTGCCAGCATGTGCGAGCAGGGAGAATTTCGGGAAGACCTCTACTATCGTCTGAATGTGCTTCCGGTCCACCTCCCGCCACTGCGTGAACGTCACGAGGAACTCGCCGGTATCTGTCGGATTCTGATCGCCCGAATCTGTCGGCGGTTTCAGTGCCGGGAACCGTTCCTGAGTGATCCGGCGCTGCACATGCTGACCAGACACAACTGGCCGGGGAACATTCGCGAACTGGAAAACGTGCTTGAGCGAGCTGTGGCCTTCCTCCGCGGTGATGTCATCGAGCACACCGACATTCGCATTCTTTCCGCCAATCGCAATGACGACAGCCCTCGCCCGTCGAGTGCGGCGGCTGGTGTCCGGACTTTGGTGGAACTTGAGCGTCAGGCGATTATTGACGCCCTGAACCAGTTCGGGGGCAACAAAGCGCAGACCGCTCGTGAACTGGGGATCAGTGAGAAGTCCATCTACAACAAGATGAAGCGGCTGGGAATTCGCGCCGGCTCTACTTCCAGCGACAGTCGCTAAACGCATCAGAAGGCCCACTATGGACGTTCCCTCCTCCCCGGCAACCGGTGACACTTTGGCGCTGCAGACGCGATACAGGACGCTTATGGAAAGCTGTCCGGACCCCGTGCTGATCATCGACAGGAACGGAGGGCTTCTCGAATCCAGCCGCTCCGCCACAGACCTGTTTGGCGGGGCGGGCGGCAGCGTGCCGGTTGACGATGTCCGCGAACTGTTCGACGAATTCCCGCTGGAACAGACCCTCAGACAGACTGACGACCAGCCGGTCGTCCAGCATGTGACAGCGCGTGATTCCCGCCGCAACACTTTTCCCGCTCGGATTCAGATTTCACGCGCCGCGGGCAATGGTCAGCCTTTCTGGATTGTGCATGTGCGAAATCTGACCGACCTGCAGTCCAGTCAGGCCGATCTGTTCGCTGCACGGGAGGCGTGGGCGCAGTGCTTTAACGCGCTGCCCGACCACATTTGCCTGCTCGATCTCACCGGCGCCATCCTCAAGGCCAATACGTCGATGAAGAATCGCTTTGAGCCAACTCACGGTCCGCTTGAGGGTGTCGACTACCGGCTCATCTACTGTGGCACGGCCACCCCCGACCCACAGCCACCATGCGCGGCCGTCCTGTGCGGAGGGCCTTCTGTCACTCTCGAGACCGCACTGCCCGCTGTCCCCGGCTGGTTTGTTGTCTCCAGTTATCCCCTGCACAACTCCGCCGGTGAACTCTGGGGCGCGGTTTCGGTCGTGAAAGATGTGACGGAAAGACGTCAGGCACAACTTGACCTGGACCGCCTGTTTGAAACGTCGATTGATGCCTGCTGCATTATGGAACGCAACACGCAGCTGAAACGGGTCAATCAATCGTTCTGTGAGTCGTTCGGGATACCGAAAGACTGCGAACCACACAGCCTCCTGGAACTGGTTCACCCGGATGATGCGCTGGAAACCCGGCAGCGACTGGAACGTCTGGAAGCGGGAGTCGAAATTCGCGGGTATCGCATTCGGTGCATGACGAATTCCGGAGAGTACCGCTGGTTTTCGTGGAGCATTCCGCCGGCAACTCCTGAGGAGTCTGCGGTGTGCGCCATTGGCCGAGATGTGACGGAACTGGAGTTGAGCGAGCAGCTGCTGAGGGTGGCCAGGCAGAAGGCTGAAGATGCCAATGCGGCCAAGTCACAGTTCCTGGCGACCGTCAGCCACGAAATGCGGACTCCACTGCACGCAATCAACGGAGCACTGGAACTGATTGTGACGGCATCAGACTCAGATGACGGTCTGCTTCAGACATGTCAGGAATCAGCCACCTCACTGCGTCGGCTGATCGACGACATTCTCGACTGCTCTCAGATGGAATCCGGGCACCTGCGGCTGAAGAACGCTCCGCTGCTGATCCGGGATGTCGTGGACCAGTGTGTGCGCAGATTCGCAAAGGCGGCGGACGCAGCGGGCATCAGGATTGATGCGATCATTGATGAGTCGGTCCCCGAAAGCGTGCAGGGGGATGCCGAACGCCTGATTCAGGTTTTGACAAACCTGCTTTCCAATTCCCTGAAGTTCACCACCCAGGGAAGCGTTTCTCTGGCTGTCCGACTGGAACACAGATCCAGGGATCGATGTCGACTGTGTTTTGAAGTCATCGACACCGGAGTGGGCATTCATCCCGACCACAAAGATCGCATCTTCCGGATATTTCAGCAGGCGGACAATTCCATGCATCGCCCCGCCGGTGGGCTGGGGCTGGGGCTGTGGATCAGCCGTCGCATCGTCGAATCGATGAAAGGCACAATCGACGTCGAGAGTCAGCCGGACAGAGGCACGCATTTTCGGGTGGAACTGCCGTTTCGCATCATCGCTCCGCCGCATCCGGATCTGTCACCGGACAGCGATCACGCCGCGAGAAGAAGGCTGCGCATTCTGCTGGCAGACGATGACCGCGTGGGCGCGCGCATCACACGTGCGATGCTCGAATACCGTCACCACACCGTCGACTATTTCCCTGACGGCCGGTCTGTCTTGACAGCGATGTCGCAGAATGACGCGCATTATGATCTGATCCTGATGGACCTGATGATGCCTGAAATCGACGGCATACAGACGACTCAGCAGATTCGCCGTGGCGTTGAAAAATTTCGCAGCATTCCCATTTTGGCGGTGAGCGCTCATGCGATGCCGGATGCCGCCGGACTGTGCCGGCGGGCCGGCATCAACGGCTATCTGGCCAAACCATTCTCGCGCAGGCAGCTTGAAGACGCCATGGGAGCCGTCCTGAGCATCGGGACCACCACCGAACAGCCGGCTGTCGACCGACAGGAACTGCTCCAAAGGTGCAACGGAGACATCGCACTGATCAATTCACTAACGGACATTTTTGAGCAGGCCGCATCCGGAGACGTCACGACCATCCGTCAGGCCCTTGAAGACAGAGACCATGAACAGATTCGCGCGGTCTCACATCGGCTGAAGGGAACACTGCAGCACCTGTGCGCCCACCAGGCGGCACTTGTAATCGTGCAGATTTCAGAGCTGAGCCTCAGCGACCGTGCGAAATCCGAACAGCTGCTTCAGGATCTGGAACTTCAGATCGCACGCATTGGCGAGGAGTTGCGGTCTGTCAGCAGTGTGCCGACAGACTGTCCCTAACGGCTGCCGGACAACGGGACTGGCAACGGCGCAATAACGGCAGCCAGTGGCCGATGATCGCTCTTCTTTGGTCCGTCCGGGAAGTCGCCAGCACGCACAATGACCGTTGCCGTGGCGTCCCAGGAACGCGCAGCAGCGCCGAGGAAGACGAAATCCAGAAATGAATCCGGGTAGTCATCTTCTCCATCACGATCGCCGTCGTACCAGTTCGTGTCCTGCAGTTCTCCCACAATCTCGACGTGTCGGGCACCGCCTCGACCCACAACAGTGACTTCCGTATCCGGAATCACCCAATTCCAGGCAAACCGACCGCCTTCGCTGGCCGGGTCACGAAGGAAGATGGACATGGCCTGATTGCCCGTCAGGTGCTGAAAGTCAAAGTCAAAGTTGTAATCGCCCGCAGCAATCACTGGCAGCGTCTGGACCTTAACCCACTCTCGCAGCAGGCGGGCCTGCGTCTGACGCGTGCGATTCGTGCCGCGATTCAGATGGTTGCCCATAAACAGAAACTCCAGATCATCGTTTCGCACGTCCTTCAGTTTCACCAGACACGGCCGGCGATTTCCACCAGCCGGAAACGTCTCGCCCGCGTGCGAGGTGAGTTCGGCTGGACGACCGTTCCCGGTTCCGGAATCAATCCGACGAAAACGATCCCTGCGGTAGAGCAGGGCAATGCGATCATCATTCCCTGTGGACGACAGGAGCAGTTCATAGTCTGCTTCACCGACCCGCAGCGCCCGCCGGTAACGCTCGGCATTTATGCTTTTGACCTCCGTCAGACAGATCAGATCATACCTGGCTCGGCCCTGCTGGGTGTTCAGTTCGGTCAGTTCACGAGAGATGACGGCTGGGTCGTTGCGACCGGATTCCACGTTCCACGACAGCACGGTAAGATCAGTCGCGGCGGCAAGACTGGCTGCCGCAGCGGCAAGCAGGATATGCATGGTAGGCCCCTGTGAGTTTCTGGTTGCAGGTTCGAGCATCTGGAGTTTAGCGATTTTCCTGTGAAGACCAGCACAGTCACTCCCGGATTTGCCGCCTGTTTTCCGTTCGCCGTCAAACTCGCACGCGTGTCACCGGAAAGACGATGGTTCGACTGACTGCCCTGGCGTTAAGGATCTGCCAGCAGACCGGCCTGCTGGTCGCCCTGATCTGCGCCATTGTGGCCCAATACTGGTCGCTGGAAATGAGTTGTCCATTGGGGCATCTGCACCTGGAAGCTCCAGGCTGGGTCCTGCAGATGGGTGTGCGCAGACCACTGCGATGGACGGTCGATGCCCGTGACACAGACATTGAACAATGCATCCTGAATCCCTTCTTCGAACGCCGCCAGTTTCGCGTCCTGAATGTCCCCAGCGGAGTGGCGCACGAGTTGAGACAGTCCACTCTCAGCACATCCAGGATGATTGGCATACGTCATCACACGCTCCTGTTCCTGTTGACGGCCGCCAATGCGATCTGGCTCATGAAGTGCCTTCGATCACAGCGGAAGCTGAAAGTATAAAGCTGAACACGACCAGCTTTCGGCAACGGTCAACACACCTGTAATGATATGGTCTGACTTACAGCGCAAAGGCCTGCAGGAACCTGCCGACAACCTCCGGCCAGACAGCTTGTCGCGTGAAGGGCCGCATCGACTTAACTGGCCATCCTCGCTTTACACCCGCCTCTCATCAGGCACACTGTGGCCTTTAGCCGTTGTGGCGGACCGTGTCATCCCCTGCCAGAATCTTCAGGATCCCCGATCATGTACGACGACAGCATTAAGCTTATTGAAATGCCAGAACATGATTCCATCTCCGTCTGCGTCTATAACGAACATGACGGACTGTTTGCACTGGGAGAGCGCATCAACGCCAGGCACGAACAGGCATATATGAATGGATACAACTGGGATGCGCTCATCCGGTTTTACGTCGGGCGGAAAGATGCGGCTCTGATGGAGAACGTTGAGACCGATCCGGAAGCAGGGATGTTCTCGGCCTATATGAGCCACTCCTCTGAGAATCTGACTGCCATGAAGCAATTCGAAGCATACGTAAGAGAGATGGTTTCGAACGATGAACGCCTGATCGCATCTGTCGACGCACACGTCGCAGAAATTGAGTGGGACTAAACGCGCTCTGTCGAGCGCCTCAGCCCTCAAAGTGCCGTTCACCATCCCTCTCACATCAGGAAGAGCGAATCGCGGCCAAAGCCCGCCACACGACACGAAACGGGGGTCGAAAAATCAGCCAGCCTGCTGTCGATCTTCACCAGCGCCGATCAGACGGCGCTGTCCGGGCCGTGCTTCTGACACACACGCCACGTCGATGCTGTTGTTTGCCCGCCATTGCGGCGACATAACGGGGGCGAAGTGCGGAGGACCTGTGGCCGTGGCGATCATGCTGCTCACCACACACGCACTCAAAGGCCTCTGCCAGATCTCGCAGAGCAGGCAGCCTGCGAGAGATCTATCGCGATGCCGCGACTGTCTTCAGTTTTGATTCAGAGACGTTTCGCCCAGGCATCTGCGAGCAGCGCACAATCAAATAAGGGACGCACACGGTGCGCGCCTGACGAGCCTCAGCCGCCTGAGCCAACGATTCAGGCACATGCGAAAAGGCAAGGCAATTCAGCCGGGAGCCCTCACTGAGGCAATTGCGGATTGCATGCAGGAGGCGTGCCTGCCTGGCCCCAGTCCTTTCGCGGACCGGGGCATGAATCAGGTCAGCCAGCTGGCGAACAGGAATTGTTAATTCACCTGAAACTGACGCAGAGCGGTAATCGCTGCACTCAGCTTATCGAGACCACCAAACCGGGCGGCAAACTCGGCGGCAGTCTGCAGTTCCTCGACACTGACCTCTACAGCACTGCCAATTTTGCGACGCACGACCTTCTTTTTGGCGGCCTTCTTTTTGACACGCTTTTTGGCGGGCTTCTTCCCTTTGGAAAGATTGCTCTTAATGACATAGAAGTACTGAGCAGTGATGCCGTGCTTTTTGAGGGCCGCTGCTGCGTCTTTGCCTTTGGCCTCGGGGTTTGCTGCCAGATACTCTTTAATAATGTCGGTCTTGGACTTCGCCACTTGATCGCTCCTGTTAAGAAAGTTAAGCGACGTAGAGTATCGATGAAATCCTGAATTCCAACCTTACGGAATGACTCAGCATACACCTGGGAGTCGTTAGCGACTCTCTTGCGGGAGCAACATGGGTTCAGTGAACCTATCAGTCCAGGGGGTCGACCAGCCTGCGGAACACAACCCTGTCGCCCCCCTTCTCATAAAAGTCTCGAATCGTGGCCTCCTGCTCAAATCCTTCCCGCGCATAGAAGGTGCGGACATAGCTGAACGCCGGGTCACCGGCCGTCTCAATAATCAGCATTCGTCCGCCATTTGTGGCAATCCAGGACTGAACGTAATCGAACATCGATTTCCCCACACCCTTTCTCTGGTGGCTGGGGGGAACGGCGATCATGAGTAGGTTCCAGGTACCTGAAGTCATCTTTTCGGGCGTCAGGCAGGCGACTCCGACAGGCTGTTCCTCAACCTCCGCGGTGAGCCAGATCTCAGTTGCTGACTGACTCCGAAGCATCTGTGAAATCAGTTCGCTCTGTTCAGCCTCGAACAGAGCAGAGGCAATGGCGACCTCTACAAGACGATCAAAATCACGTGGTTCTGCAGCACGAATCATAAGGCACCCGATTTCTGGTGGTCAATTTCCCATGCGGCACAGTGGCAGGAAAAATGTTCGCACCCCCAAAATTGAGGTCGGGAGAAGCGGGGGCCTCTTAGAGTTTGCTTCACGACACAGAGCGGACTTCACAGCACCCATTGAAATGCTGTAACAGGAACGCCCGAACACCTGAACGGCCAAACGACTGAGACGGATTCGACTCGTTCCGGCATCCTGACGTCACGTTGCGACCTGACCAGAGCATCCAGCGCGGGGCGGCGGGGCCTGACAGACATTCAGGGCGTATCGGATTGCTGCGCCGCGTCCGTCTTCCTGACTTCGACGGAGCACAACGTCACGTCGGAGTGATGAACCACAAACACGATGGCACCGCCGGGGACAGTCTCTGCCGCGTCAGTTCCTACCATCTGCCATTGCGCTGGTTCCGGCTCACCGTCCTTCCAGAGCCTGGCACTATAGCGTGCGTTCCCGTCGGCAACGGTCTCCACGCGCATGCGATAGTGGTAGCGTCTTTCCAGTTCGATCTGAAAACGCCGGTCACGCATCATTTCGGATCGTTTCGCCTTTGTGCCTCTCCTTGCGTAACCGTAGTGCATCCACCAGTAGCCGCCCTTTTTCGCCTGGGCGAGATCGGAGCGAAGGGCGACCAGGCAGCCGAGGTCCTGCCACGCTCGTCGCGGAACTGTGCCGTCCTCAGGAAAACCGGCCCATCGCATGTTGAAGCTGGCATGTGCGTGCGAAAGATACGGCGGACCGGAATGCAGTCGATCTTTGAAATCGACGAAGTGGCGATGAAAAATCAGCTCAGCGTGCAACTCCATGTCCTTCCAGCCGCTGTCCCCGAACGCAAAGGTGCGATCGTAGTACGGCTCGGCAGTCCGCACGCCGTCTTCCGTTAACTCCCATTTCCCGTCGATCACGTCGACAACAGACTGGAGGTTGTCGACTTCCGCAAAATCCACGTGAAAGGGAAGCGGCCAGGGCCTGCCCGGCACAAAGTTAATCTGCATTTCGGAAACCCGTTTTCGTCCCCAAAGATCGTGCAGCATGATCTGGAATGTATTCCTGCCAGGCCGCAGGCGACTCCGCTCAATCTCCACATTGAAATCGCCCTGACGAGCCAGCCGATGCAGGTCGGGGCCGAGGACAAGCTGCCGAGCCTTCTCGTTATTCAGTCGGTACCAGACATTGGCAGCGCAGGAAGCAGGACGGATTGTCCCAAGGACGTTGATGAGCGGATTGGAATTCCCAGCAGCCCCAAAAGTCTGCTCATTCCCGTACCAGTAACTGACAGTCGGCGGCTCGTCGGGCTTCGGCGGAAGCACCACATCGTCAGCACGACACAGGGGAGCCTGGTTCAGGTTTAACAGTGTCAGACAGAACACCGTGATCGCAGTCGTTCGCCTCATGTTTTTTCTCTGCGTTGTTCGCAGCGAGACACAATCGCGGTGATTCAGTCTTTCGACAACTGGGCCACCATTGATCGGTAGCTGGTCGGGGTCGTGTCTCGAAACTTGCGGAAGGTTCGGTTAAAGGTTGTCATCTCATGAAATCCGCACTCCAGCGCTATCTCTGTGACGGACCGACTCGTGCTGCCCAGCAGTTCGCACGCACGACTGATGCGCACATCGGAAACGAACTCCTGAAATGTCATTCCCGTATGCGACTTGAAAAAGCGACTGAAACCACTGCCACTCATGTGCACAACGTCAGCAACGGTGTCACGGCTGATCTGTTCGTGAGCGTGTTCCGTAATGAAATCACAGGCACGGCGGAGACGTTCGACATCCAGTTGAGCGGCCACCGGCTGAAATCCGGCACCGCAGATTGTCTGCATCTCTCGAGACTCTGACATCTGATGCAGCAGTTCCAGCAATCCAATGATTCGCCTCAGACCGGTTGAAGCGGCAAGCTGAACAATCCTCTGAGCGAGTCGCTCTCGAAGAAGGCCAGTCGCCTGAAGGCCCTGGGATGCTCGCGAAAGCAGTAACCGAACATCGCGCAGTTCCGGCCGGTTGAGCCAGTCGTTCCCGAGGACGGAAGCGTCGAAGTGAATCACAGTGGCTTCGATGTGACCCAAATCGCATTTGTCATAGCGCCACACGTGAGGCAGGTTTGAGCCCAGCAGCACGATTTCACCGGGCTCAATTTCGCAAAGGCGATCACCGACCAGACGCTCACCGCGCCCCCGCGCCACGTGACACAACTGGAGTTCCGGATGAAAGTGCCAGGAACATCCCGTGTAACGTTCGTCGATCCTGATGACTCTGACCGATTCATCGGCTCGTTGCGGTGCGGCAAAAAGGCGGGGAGTTTTCTGCATGGCCATATCGTAGCATGGCAACTCAAACGACCACCGTGTGAATCACGACTTGTCGCTGCGGATTCCTTCACATTCTTCGTCCCGTTCACCCATCGCCCAGGTGCTGCAACCAAACGCCCGGCCTGCGTCTTACCGGCCGGTATACTGCGATGGAGACAGCCATCGCTGCCTTATTTTTCATCACCATCAAGCGTCAGATCAGGAATCGACAATGACAGGTACGACAGCAACACTGCTGCTCCTGCTGCCAATCATCAATGCTGCAGCAGAGCAGGATGACGGCCTGCCAGCAGAACGTGTTGTCAGCGGGAGGCCGCTCTCTGAAGACGCGACCATTCCGGCACTCGATAATACAACAGTCAGGATGCAGAACGCGAAAGCCACCTTCGACATGGGGCAGGCGGGGGCGAACAGAGGACACAGCTGGGCACCTCAAAGGTTCAGGCATTGGGAATCCCCCCGGCGGTCTGTGAGTCGATCTTCGGCAGATCAGAACGGCAGCCACATTTCACCGCGCGAGTATGTCACTGTTGGCTCTCGGACTGGATCGCACCAGGATGAGAATCTCCCCGACGCCAGGAACCTTGAGGAACTGGAAGCATTCGCCCTGACCCACAAAGGGGACGCGAAGTCCGGTGCGACCCTGTTTGCGGACAAACGCACGAAGTGCTCAGTCTGTCATCGGATTGGAAAAACGGGCGGCGCGGTCGGGCCTGACCTGACGAATATCGGCAACAAATATGATCGTCCGCATCTGATCGATGCGCTGCTGTACCCGTCGCGTCAGATCGGATACGGCTACGAAACCACCACCATCCTGACACGATCCGGCAGGACAATCAGTGGTATCGCCAAAGGGGGCGACGAATCTCATGTCAAATTGCTCGACGCAGAAAACAGAATCACTCGTGTCGCGAAGGCAGACATCGAGGAGTCCATCGTCTCCCGAACGTCACTTATGCCGACGGGGCTGGCCAGTTCGCTCAGTCGCAGCGAATTCGTGGATCTGATCACTTATCTGGAATCGCTGGGCCGGGGTGCAGGCAGGCTGGGAAGCGGAGTGTCCGGACCGCTGCAGCTGGCAGACGGTTTTCGACTGACGACCGTGGCCACCGGCCTCTCCGGTGCCGTCGCGCTGGATGTGGCCACTGACGGTCGTGTATTTATCTGCGAGCAGGATGGCAGGCTGAGAGTCGTGCAGGATGACAAACTGCTGCCTGCCCCCTTTGTGTCCCTTCCCGTCGAATGCAACTGGGAACGCGGACTGATCGGCGTCACCCTGGCACCGGACTTCCCGACGAACCCGTATGTCTATGTTGTCTACGTCGCAGACAAGCCATACACCCACCACCGCATCAGTCGCTTCCGCGCGATGCATAATGCTGCCGTGCCTGGCAGCGAGGAAATTCTTTTCCGAGGCGATGATCAAAGTCGTTTTGGCGGCAGCAGGCCGGCCGGTCATCAGGGCGGAGGCATTCACTTCGGTCCGGACGGCAAGTTGTACATCGGCCTGGGAGAGCAAACCGCAAAGCCGATCGCTCAACGCATGGATGCATTGCAGGGAAAGATACTGCGACTGAACGCGGACGGTACGATCCCCGCTGACAACCCCCTGCTGCACGAGACCACGGGGAAGTATCAGGCGATCTGGGCGGTGGGGTGTCGCAACCCGTTTACGTTTGCCTTCAGTGAATCGGGCGAACTGCTGATTAACGACGTGGGTGGTCGGTTTGAAGAAATCAATCGCGGCAGCCCCGGGGCCAATTACGGATGGCCGACAGTTGACCATGGCCCCACAGATCACGACGGCATTACGGGCCCGGTTCACACGTACCCACAAAGCTCGATCAACGGCGGTGACTTCTGTCGTGCTGACAGCAACTGGCCCACGAGACTGCACGGAAAGTATTTTTTCGCAGACTTTGTCAAAGGCTGGGTCAAATACATCGACCCGAATTCACCGGGAAAAGCGCACGATTTTCTGGCCGGCATTCGACGACCAGTTGACTTGCGATTCGCGCCTGACGGAAGCCTTTATGTGCTGCAAAGAAACGCGTGGGTCGTGGACAACAGATTCCAGGGCGGCACGGGAGCCCTGGTCAGGATCTCGCGACAGACACGAAAACCGAACGAGTAGCCATGCGTTGTTGAGGATGGACACCGCGCGGCTTTGGCGGGGCAACGATCGGTACCGCCTGGTCCGCAGCGATTTTGGCAATCCACTGTTGCACGCCCATCCTGCGATTTTCACTGGCGTTGAAAACGTCGTTCAGGACAAGGTCTGGTGATGTGGGCCACGAGCGAATACTCACGATCTCCCCACCAGAGTAGACGGCGTAGCTGGGACAGACTGTCGCGCCCGCCTCGCGGACCAGCCGGGGGCTCGTGTTGTAATTCACCCGGATCATATCCGCGTAACGCAGGATTTCCGGAGTCTTCTGACGCATCGGCGAATTCATTTCGTCACACCGAAAGCACCCGGATGTCACGCTAAACTCGACCAGCAGCGGCCGAGCGTCCTGGCTCACCAGATTCTGCAGTTCTGACGCAGTGACTTCACGAATCGCTTCCGCCGACGTCACGCTGGCAGGAACCGGCACACCCGCCATCTCTTGTGTCTCAGGCTGTTGTGAGCACCCCAGCCCCCACAGGGTCATCAACAGACAGATCAGGGCTGATTTTATCATCCGGATCACACCAGGTCTCCGTGGTCGCAACGGCCGTTTATCTGTTGATAGTCACGTCAGGAACGGTGTCGAAAGAAATGGAGACAAAATCACGATCCCGACGCAAGTTTCAGCAATCCGCTTCGATGCGCCGAAGGCCGGGCGGAGAGGCCTCCTTAGCCGTCCTGAAAGACAGCCCAATAATGCAAAGCTGTGCAGTTCTCATCCGTCGGTCGTTTCCCTGTTCGTGTTCCAGCCGGCATCGCCACTGCACACGCAGCCCAGAGGTGGGATCCAGGGTCTCACACCAATGAAGGATATCAGTGTCCGCGGCAAGCCCGGAGAAGACAATGCGTAAGTTGACTGACAGACACCTCGCCGCCCTTTCCATTGTTGCCATGTCTCTGGTTGTCGGGTTTTCAACTCGCAGACAGATACCAGTCACGACGGCCCCGCAGAAACAGGGGGCCACAGCGGCACGTGCCGATGCGGGTCAGCCAAAGCTGACGGTCGCCGCAAAGCAGTTGAACGACCGGGAACGCCCCACGATCTACTAGGAACGGATCGATCAACGGCTCACACGGTCCCACCCGGCCGACCGCATGCCGTGCTGCGCCCGACGGTTCGATGAGTTGCACATCACGCAACTTGTGTGTTGATTTCGGGGTTGCAGGCTCGAACCAGCCTGTAAACGTCGATGGACTGCAGCATTTCTGAACTTCGTGGTGCGATGGCTGCGGTGGCGTCAAAAACGCAGGGAAAGCCCCGGTGACGAGCCTTGTCCGCGCGGCCTGCCCCCCCAGGAAGAGCGAGGCCAATATGGTGAGCATTCGCAAAGAGAGGAAGCTCGTAACGCCAAAAAAAGAGCAGTGGGGGTAGAGGGACTTGAACCCCCAACCAACGAATTATGAGTTCGCTGCTCTAACCGATTGAGCTATACCCCCGTGGGCTGCGTCATCGCAAATGATAACGCATGGTTCCGCACGCAGATTACTACCTGAATTCACATCTGCAAGCATCCTGTCCCCGGAACATCCGCGAGATGATTCAAACAGCGGCCGTCCGCCGAATTCTCGCTGCCGTCGAATTCCGTGTGGCCAACAGAATCCTCCGGCGGCATCATTCAACGCCTCACGCTGGGATTTTCCCGCCGGCTGACACTTTCAGGATTTGGTGAGATGATCGTCTGAGGTTGTCCATGCGGACAGCGCCAGGGACTGCGGAGTTCGCACCTGAATGGGCAAACAAAGCGGGCACCGCATGACAATCACCGAAGCACCAGGCCAGCCCGATCACAACTGGAATTGGGCTTCCAACTGCGAGATGACGACCAGGCCCGGCTCAGTGAGCTCAAATCGACCGTCTGACGTGCGAGACAGGAGCCCCGCCTGGTCACACCGCACCAAAGAGCGTTCCAATGAACTTCTCTCTCCCGGATCCTCCACGCTGTCCAGCTCAAACGGGCCCTCACAGCGACGGATGCGGCTCAGCGTCAAACAGGTGCGAAGGTCGCCCATCTGGCGACGCCGCCGTATGGCCGTGGTCAGCAGCCCCACACCCGGGGCGAACAGCAAAGCCAGCAGGAACGCGAATCCTGACGCCGCAGCGATGGGCCCGGTGGGTGCGATATTCATTCGCCGACTTGCGTAAAACCCGGTCACTGAACTGAGGACCGCGACAGCAACCGCCAGAGTCAGAAACTGACTGAAATGTCGTGACAGAAACCACGCCGCGGCTGGCGGGGCAATCATCATGGCGACGATCAGCACTGATCCGGCAATTCGAAACGAGACGACGACCGTCAGGCAAATCAGTGTCAGGCTGACAAACAGCAGCAGCCTGGGTTTCAGTCGAAATCGCTCCGCCAGATGACGGTCGAGAAGGCTGAGTTTGAGTTCCTTGTACGGGACGATCAGCCACAGCAACAGGGCAAGCAGACAGGCCAGCATGCTGTAAAAGGCGGACGGTCCCAGATCAATCCCGCCCAGTCTGAGCTGGCGGACAGAGGCAAGTGCCAGATTGCCGTCGATAATGCAGTCCGCATGAAAATGCGTGTTGCGCAGCATCAGTGAGACGAACACGACACCGGCGCTGAACATCGTGGAGAACACAATTCCCAAAGCAGCATCCGGCTGGACGCGGCCGGACTGGCTCAGCCAGGAACTCAGCCAGACAAGCACCAGACCGCAGACAACCGCTGCAGAAATCAGCCACACGGATTCATAGTCACGCCAGAAATAGAAGGCAATGGCCATCCCGGGCAGAACGGCATGACTAATGCCTTCACTGACCATCGCGTGACGATTCACCAGCAGCAGACAACCGCTCAGTGCACAGGCCACGGCCGTGACGATGGAGATCACCAGACTCCACTGCTCATACGTCATGCGTCACTCCCGAAAGTCAGCAGGCCACGTCGCGGAGCAAACAGAACGGACGCCAGAAAAACGGCTGCCAGCAACAGGACGATGACCGGGCCAGTGGGCAGGTGCACGCCCAGAGAACTAATGACCGCGCCCAGCACAGCGCACGAACCTCCGATGGCGGCAGCCAGCACGGTCATTGGCCCCATATGTTTTGTCCACTGTCGCGCGGCCGCCGCGGGTGTGATCAACAGGGCAATCATCAGGATCACGCCGACAATCTGCAGGCCAATGACGATGCTGACGACCAGCACAATCTGGATCACGACTTCCCAGACGGCAACCCGCACGCCGAGACCGGACGCAAAGCCTGCATCCAGCGTGACAATCTTCAGTCGATTCCAGGCGAAAACCGCCAGAATCACCATAGGCAGTCCCAAAGCGGCGGTGATCAGCACGTCACGCGACGTTGTGGCGGCCGCCATTCCAAACAGATAGTCGTCCAGACCGGCCACACCCGGCAAAGGGGGAGAGCGGCGCTGCAGCCACCGCAGCAGCGTCAGCCCGGATCCAAAAAAAATGGCAAGCATCACGCCCAGAGCTGCGTCTTTGGGCAGTCGTGTTCGATGGGTGACAAACTGCGTCAGAAGGGCCGCCAGTAAACCTGCCACAGCCGCACCGATCATCAACAGCCACAGTGACAAACCATCGGGCAGGCCGAACGTGCCACCAGCCAGAAACGCCACAACAATTCCAAGCAGAGAGGAATGGGCGATCACGTCTCCCACAAGACTCTGGCGATTCAGGTAGGCGAAGCAGCCCAGACCGCCGCTGATGCCACCAACGAGCGCGCTTCCCAGCATGACAGTGCGAATCGTATGATCTTCGAACAGCCAGATCACGACGACTGTCCCCCCAGCATTCGCACGGCATCACCAAACGCGGACTGCACGTTTTCGGAAGTGAACGTTGAGGCCGTCGGTCCACTGGCGACCAGCTGACGATTCAACAGGACGACATGATCGAAATAGGTGGGAACAGTCGACAGGTCGTGATGCACCATCACAATCGTTTTGCCGACCTCACGCTGCTCGGTAAGAATGTCGAAGATGGCACGTTCAGTGCTGACATCGATCCCGGCGAAGGGCTCATCCATCAGGTAAACAGAAGCCTGCTGCACGAAGGCGCGTGCGAGGAAGACCCGCTGCTGCTGCCCGCCCGACAGTTCATTGATCTGCCGGCCCCCATATTGCTGCATGCCGACACGCTCAAGCGCTTCCGCAGTCAGGTCTCGTTCAGCCGAGCCGGGACGCTGGAACCACTTCAGCCGGCCGTAGGTGCCCATCAGCACAAGGTCAAACACGGTTGTGGGAAAGTCCCAATCGATGGTCGCCCGCTGGGGAACGTAGGCGATGGAATCCCGACGGGCAGCATGTTTTGCGCTGACCGTCACATGGCCTTCCAGCGGCTTGACGACGCCGAGGATGGCTTTAAACAGTGTGGTCTTGCCGGCGCCATTCGGTCCCAGAATGCCGGTGATTGTGCGATCCGGTATCTCCAGATTTACATCCCAAAGCACAGGCTTTGAGGCGTAGGCCACCGTCAGTTGGGAAGTTCGAATCGCAGCAGTCATATTGTCAGGGATTCAGCGATTCGGTAATCAGATCCACATTGGACTGAAACGCGCCCAGGTACGTGTTCGCTGGTGGCTCTGCACCGAGGTCGTCGGAATACAGTGGGCGTTCGGCAATCCGAACAGACCAGTCCCGAACGGAGCAGGCTTCGCGGAGGGCCTGCGTGACCTTCGGATTCGTGATGTTTTCCACGAAGATCACCGGTACCCTGCGATCGCACACAATCTCAGCCACTTCCCGCATGGTCCGGATGTCGGCCTCCGCGTCATTGCCTACGCCCAGCACAGCAACCGTCTCAAACCCGTAAACCGATGCAAAATAATTGAAAGCGTCATGGGCACTGACCAGGACGCGTTGCTCCGGGGGAATCGAGGCGAACCGACTTTCCGCCTGTTCGTGGGCCTTTTCGATGCGGTCAAGATAGGCCTGCCCATTGCTCTGATAACGTTCTGAGTTTGCGGGCCGCTCCTGCTGCAGTCGAGCGACAAGGCCCGCCACACATTCGGACCAGCCCGGCAGGTGATTCCAGATGTGTGGATCGAACGGAGCGGCGGAATCAATCTCACCGTCCTCAACCCAATCCAGTCGGGCCTCGCTGGGAAAGCTGTTCGCCATCGAAAACGCATGACCGGCGAATTCGTGTTCCAGCAGATCGTGCAGCCGCGCCTCCAGGTGGAAGCCGTTGAAGACGATCAGGTCCGCTTCGGCCATGGCGGCTACATCTGACGTGCTGGCCGAGTAGGAGTGCGGATCGACGCCCGGTCCGCACAGCAGGGTCAGCTCGACGTCCGTCCCCTCCGTGATGGCTCTTACGGCATCTGCGATGTGACCTGTGGTGGCGACAATTTTGAGCGTGCCACCTGGTGACGAAGATGTTGCGTCAGTTGGCGCTCCCTGCAGTCCACAGCCCACACAGGCGAGCATTGGCAAAAGCAGCAGGACAAGGGATTTGGGGACCGTCATGGCTGTGGGCTTTGGCGTCAGGCGGGGCAGTTGTCAGCACTCGGTGCGGTCAACTGAGATTCGGGAAAGGGTGGGGGCAGCAGATTGAAGGCAGATGCAGGATGACGGCCAGATTCGAACCGAAATTCACTTCGTGACGCGGCAGACACGGCCACAACACAGCACATAACCGCTCCTGAGACTGAGTATCAACAACAGGAGGTTAAACGGGCGCAGCAAGTTGTCAAGGAGCACTCTGCGGATAGCCGATCGCCTGGTTCACTCCCCTCTGTCGACAACGTACCGTCAGGTCTCAGCCAATGCCGTTCAGAAAACGTAAGTCAATACGTCAAAACACTTTGCGAACGAACGGCTCATCAGCCTCCCAGACCGTCACGAATTCCAGGAAAATCACTTCCAGTCGCCGTTGAACAGCGTCGTTTCTGGCACCCCCAGAGGCGTCTGAGATCGCGTCTCAAGCCGTCGTCCGGTGGTGTTGTCTACAGTGAGGTCAACGACGGTTTTGCCGTAGCCCCGTCGGGTGGGCAAGATTTTGTGAAGTGGACAACACTGCAAAGGGGCTCTCACGGCCGGAGACATCGCAGGGTGCCCGCGACAGGATCAGCACAGGCACCTGCGACACCCGGGGCCCTGGCCAAATTCATCGTCTGCGAGTGCTGAACAGGCCTGGAATCCCCTGGGCGAACAGACGATCGACGGCCTGCAGCAGCGATTCGTCGCTACTTCCCGAAGTGAGTTCCGTATCGACGTCTGTCGTTTGGACCGCAGTCTGCTCCCGACGTTCCCCCTGGAATCGGCGCCGCACTTCGCCCTCAGATGGGGACCGCGTAACGGCTGGGGTCCGCTGTGGTGGAGCGTCGCGGCGGCCGAGCACTCGCATCCTGCGAGGCTGTTGCTGCTGCGGTTCCACCTCCGTTTGCCTCTGGTCAGCCACCGACTGCATGTTGGTGCGAACATCGTCTGCTGCCGGTCCTCGAACTGAAGGCTCCGTTTGCGGACCGCGATCTGACAGCCCGCGATCGCGCGAGCGCAACAGACTTTCATCTCGCCGCTCCAGGTCATCCGCCGCATCACGTCGAGGTCCCATCAGCCCGTGGTCCGAGCGACCAGGTGGCGTCATCCGCATGTCGCCGCTGGTGGCGACGACAAACTCAGAGGAGACAGCGGACGCCACATCCTGTCCCACTTCCTGACCGACCGTGTCGTCAAAATCGAAATGGATCCCCAGGTAAACACGACTGCGGCCATTTTCCTCCATCGCCTCACTCAGGGTATCGAACGAGCGTACGGCATCATCAAGGTCCAGGCCATAAGCTGCTTCCAGTTCAGGATTGTCCATGATGATCGACAACTCATTGGACGCGAGATCAAACGCGATGTCGTCCGTCCCGTAAAACTCCTGCAGCGATCCGAACAGAGCACCGCCGAATGTCGCGTGGCCGGAGATGTAGGTCGGAAACTGAGGCGTGAAGCCAATGATGTCGTCTCCGCCATCCGGCGCTCCCAGAGCCGTCCAGTTGTCGTCGTCCTCCGTAAGCGGATTTCCATCGAGTTCACCATCATGAATGGCGGTCACCGGACGCCAGAACTCTTCGTCAAACTTAGTATGCCAGGCGACAATCGCGGCGTCGGCCATGGCCACGGACGTCTGTGCGAACAGCGCGGCGTTCTCTTCCAGCGAGTTGCCTTCCTGACGAGCGATCACTTCAATCACGTCGTTGTAAAGTGACAGTGGCGTTCCCAGTCCTTCTCGGTCATAGGCCCAGTAGATGCCCGCTTCTGTTTCATCCGCGGTGCGAGTCGTGCTGTCAACGGCGCCCAGTTCCTTCACCTCGTTGTAAGAATCTGCATAGTCCTCACTGGTCAGAGCCGGGGTGGTTTCCGGAGCGAAGTCTTCCGCCGCGTCGATGGCGAATGTCTGTACGTCTCCCCAGCCGGGCCCCCAGACGGGAACATCCGGATTGAGGGGATCCGCGTGAAACGCTCCTACCTCGTCAGAGTATGTGTAACTGACCACCGCGTCTGAGCCGTCATCCGCTCGCTCGGCGAGCACCTGGTTGCCAATGGCCGCCCCCAGACTGCGACCGGCAGACTGATTTGCGCCCGCCGGCAGATCGGCGAGAATCGCATGAAGCGAAGCATCCAGAATCGCCTGCTGCTCCGGGTAAAGCGAACTGAGCACCGTGTAGGCAGCCTGCGAGGCGGCCACTTCCGCCGAGACACTTCCAGCAGCCTGCAGGCTGCCGCTGTAATCGTAAAACGTGTCATTGGACCGGCCACTTGCGATGGCCACCGCGTCGTAAATGGCAATATTCATCATCGCCATCGAACGCGACGCATAACCGGGATTCTGCGAGTCGGTGTCCGCCACAATCACGTCATTGAACACATTGTTCCAGTCAATGACAGCATCGGTACCCTCTTCGTTAATCGACGCCGGAACCAGTTCACTGGATGTTTGCGTCTGCGCGGCGTCCAGCGTCGTCCCGTTGACAGCGGACAGCAGCGTGCGGGATTCGCACACCTCGGCAGCTGGAAGCTGGTTGAGATTGTGATGGCGATTTCTGCGAGACTGGCGGTGACGTTTCGACATGGGTGTGCCCTCCAAAAGGTGGCAGGTACGGGAAGGAAAATGACAGGATTCAGCGCGCACCTTCTCCGCATTTCGAACACGGAAAACCAAACAGCGGCAACTGCTGATGGCAGGAGAGCCAAATCAGATGGACTCAGTTCGACGTGTGCCAACCGACTTCATCCGGGCACGTGACCAAAGCCGTATGCCGGACGCTGCCGGCAGTCGAAGAACGGACTGCAGGGATAGTGAGATCGTCTGAGGGTTCAGACTGTTGTCAGCGAGTGTCATGCACTCGCTCTACAGTGTGAAACGCAAACGCCGTGAGAATTACGCACGGTGTTCGTCGCAACCTGCAAAAAATCCCGACATGTCGTGTAAGATGGCGATCAGAGCGATCCCAGGTCGTGTCGTCACCAGGCGAGCAGTGCGGGACGAAACAAGTGTGAACCTTCCGGCCGCGCAAACTGTCACCGCTGTCGGACAGGGGCAGCCCCATGGCGGGACCGAAAGGCAGGCACCAAAGGCGGGCCATGAACAGTGACAGCACCAACTCCATCGAAATACCCGAAGTGGCTCTGATCGCATTCGATGCGCTGCAAAGCGGAGACGCACGCACGGTGGCGGTGGTTGTTCCGTTTCAGCAGCGAAGACAGAAGATCAAGGTGTCTCTCAGGCAGTTGCTGCCCACCTGGAAGGTGCGTGTCGGCATGCCTCCCCGCTGCACCTACAGAGCCGCGCCTGCAGGCGACAGCACGAGTTGGTATTCGGTCACACCCCGCAAAAGCATGCGTGCCGATCTTGTGCTGCGAGATGACGCCCCGCCCACCTGGCAACAGGAGGCCCTCGTCTATGTGGCCGATTGTGAGCCCGACGGATCTGGTCCCTGTCGTGAAACACGTAACACGCCGCATCCGTGGACGCAGTGCGAATTTCAGGAGTGGTTCAACACCATTGCCCACACCACAGCATGGCCCGCCACCGACTCACTGCCACCCGGTATTCCCTCGGCCGACTAACCGACTAACCGACTAACCGACTGCCGGTCACCGCCTGCCAGTTGCTGTGAACCTCCCCACACTTCTCCGGACTCTGCCGCCGTTTCTTCAAATTGCGGCGATGGTCATCTATTCTGCAAGGATTGCAGGCAGGGCCGACCAGCTCTGCGTTTTCCTGTTCTGACCAGAAAAGAAAATGATGGAACGTCGAAGACTTGGGACCAGTGGTGTCACGGTTACTGATATCTGCATGGGAACCATGACGTTTGGATGTCAGTGTGATGAGAAACTCTCATTCGAAATCATGGACCGCGCCTACGATGCCGGAATCGACTTTTTCGATGCGGCGGAAATCTATCCGGTGCCACCTTCCGTGGACACTTATGGCGTGACGGAAGAAATCGTCGGTCGCTGGATGAGAACCAAACCCCGCGAGTCGGTCATCATCGCCACCAAAGTCACGGGCCCGGGTCACGGATGGTTCGTTCCGCCCGTGCGACATGGCCGGACCACGCTGGACCGGTTTCAGATCATGCGCGCGGTGGAAGGCAGTCTGCAGCGTCTGCAAACTGACTATATTGACCTCTACCAAACTCACTGGCCCGATCACCACGCTCGGTATGAGGACATTCTGGAAGCGTTGACGGTCCTCATCAAACAGGGCAAGGTGCGTGTGGCCGGCTGCAGCAACGAAACCAGCTGGGGCGTCATGAAAAGTCTGTGGACGGCCGAACAGCAGGGGCTGTCACGTTACGACTCCATCCAGAACAACTTCAGCATCATCAATCGTCGGTGCGAAAGCGAACTGGCGCAGGTGTGTCGTCGCGAAAACGTCAGCCTGCTGCCGTATTCGCCTCTGGGTGGTGGAGTACTGACCGGCAAATACGCCAACGAAACCTTCCCCGAGGGCGCTCGCTTCACGCACTATCGGAATGCGGGAGAGCGTCAGCAGCGGATGATGAAGCGATTCCTGAACGATCGTACGTGTGAAACGGTGGAACGCCTGCGTCCCATCGCTGACGATCTGGGAATTACGCTGACCGCGCTGGCAGTCGCATGGAGCCGTCAGCATGATTTTGTCGCGTCCACCATCATTGGCGCAACGACCGTGGCCCAGCTTGACGAAAGCCTGGCAGCCAAAGATCTGATTCTTGATGCAGAAACGATGGCGCGAATTGATGCCATCGACGCGGAGATTCCGAACCCGCTGGGGGAAGACGGCCTGCGACGACTGTAGTCGACGAGCGGCAAATCAGGGCGGAGATGCCGTCAAAGCGATCGCGCTGTCTGCCGTTCGAGATCACGGTTCGTCAATGACCGGGTTGGTCAGTGTGCCGATGCCTTCAATTTCGATACTCACCGAATCCCCGTCCTTCAGAAACACGGGAGGATCCTGGGCGAAGCCCACCCCATGAGGCGTACCGGTCAGAATGACAGTGCCAGGCAGCAGACGTGTGCTGGCGCTGAGAAATGAGATCAGGGTGGGCACGTCAAAGATCATGTCGTCGGTATTCCAGTCCTGCATCACGCTGCCGTTGAGAATCGTCCGGATGGACAGAGCGTTGGGATTGGGGATCTCATCGGCAGTGACGAGGACCGGCCCCAGCGGACAAAACGTGTTGAACGTCTTGCCGCGGCACCACTGACCGCCGCCGCCGTTCTTTTGCCAGTCGCGTGCACTCACGTCATTCGCACACGTGTACCCCAGAACATAATCCAGCGCGGACTCTTTGGTGACGTTGTAACACTCCCTGCCAATCACGACCGCCAGTTCGCATTCGTAGTCCACCTTCTCGCTCTTCAAATGCGTGGGCAGCTGAATCGGGTCCTGGGGGTTCTGAAGTGTGCTGACTGTCTTCATGAACAGAATGGGATTTTCCGGTGGAGGGGAACCGCCTTCTGCCGCATGTTTGCGATAATTCAGGCCTATGCAGAGGATGTCGACCGGCTGCAGTGGAGCCAGCAGTTTGCCCTCAACCGGCTTTCCGGTATCCGACAGACCGGAGAACAGGTCGCCGTCCAGGCGAGTGAATCCGTCGGCATGCTGTGCGGCAAATACGGGGGAACCAGCGGCAGGCTGCAGGCGGGCGATTTTCATACGGATCTCTGACGGCTTGGGGGAAAAGAGCAGTGAGCAGTTGTGCACAAAGGCACAGGGAGAAGACCACCATCAACGACGAATCGGCTTCAGTCTGAAGATAGCAAATGACGGACCGTCTGGCCATTTGACACACAATCGTGCTGCAAAGACGTATTCGCAGCAGGAATCCGGCGACCTGCGCCGGCAATTCGATTGATCCGTTTGCGGTCTTCGTGCGTTTCGAGATACTGTCACGAGCTGCCGCATGTCGTTTGCGGAGGCTGCGTCGTTTCCCGTTTCCCGTCGGACTAATTTCTGACCGACCAGAGACGCGTCGATGACGTTCTCATTTCATGAAGTCAACACAGGAGACACTAAGAATGTCAGGCGGACGTCCTACATTTGCGTTCTACCTTGCACTGGTGGTCGTGATCGGCGGTCTGGTGTACTTTGCCGGCTCCAAAGCCGGATTGTTTGGAGAAGCCGATCCGAAGCCGGAAGACGTAGCACAGCAGGGAGGCGGTGATGATATCGACCCCGACCAGATCAGCCTGGGTCAGACGGCAGAAGCGGCCTCCTCTGATGACCTGGTCACCACCTCCAAAAGTTACGAATTTGTTCCGGCTGAACGTCTGCCGGCCGTTAAGGGTACAGCCGCCTACAAGCCGCTGGAAGACAACACGGTACGCTTCGCACTGAATGTTTGGGCCGGATGGGCGCCCATCATTCACGCCAATGAAGGCTTCAAGCCAGGCAAGATTTGGAAGACTCCGGATGGCAAAGAATTCAAAGTCCACCTCATTCTGGCAGACAACCCGGTCGTGATGCGTGACGCCTACGCCGGCGGCGATTACCACATCGGCTGGGCCACCGTGGACATGCTGCCGCTGTTTATGGAGGGCTTTCTGGACAAGTCAGGCGCGCCGCGCGACAGTCGCGTGATGCCGCGAATCTTTCAGCAGATCGACTGGTCCAACGGTGGTGACGGCATTGTGGTGCGAGACACCATCAAGCGTGTGGCCGACCTCCGCGGCAAAGAGATTGTTCTCGCTCAGAACTCACCGTCCCAGTACTTTGCCGTCAGTATGCTGGTGGCCGGCGGCGTGCAGCCGAGTGAAGTAAAGTTTCGCTACGTCAATGACGCTTTCGAAGCGGCCGCCGCATACAACGCCAACAAAGAGATCGCCGCGTGCGTGTCCTGGGCGCCGGACATCTACACGCTGTCCGAAGCGAGTGGCAGCCGCATGCTGGTGGACACCACAACAGCCAACAAACTGATCGCTGACGTGTGGTACGCCCGCGCAGACTTTGCTCAGGATCATCCCGAGATGATTGAAGGCATCGTGCGGGGGATCTTTGATTCCATCGAAGCTTTGAAAGATCAGGGCGAAAAGCAGAAAGTGTCTGAGTGGATGGCTCAGGGCTATGCCATCCCCAAAGACGAATGTCTGGCGATGCTGGGCGACGCTCACTGGACGAACTTCGCGGAGAACGTCGACTTCTTCATGAACCAGAACAATCCCGCTCGCTTTGAGGTGGTCTGGAACCAGGCGTATTACATCTACCGCAAGATTCGCTCGGTCACGCACCAGCCAGCCACATTTGACCAGGTGGTGGACTTCAGCATCCTGCAGAAACTGCAAAAAGAAGAAAAGTACGCCTCACAGAAGAATGAGTACCAGGTGCAGTTCACGCCAAAGACTGCCAGTGAAGTGGCGGAAATGGACGAGGTGCTCACCAACACGGTCATCATTCATTTCGCCCCCAACAAGCACGATCTCTACCACAAAGTCACCCGTACCAAAGACGACGGCAGCTCTGTGGAAGAAATGTACGACCCCAACGTTAAGTTTGTGCTGGAGGAAATCTCCAAACTGGTCGGGCAGTTCGGGGCGGCTCGTGTGCTGATTGAAGGGCACACGGACTCGTCGATGAAGAACAGCCTTCCGGATGATTCTCTGGTGAAAGAGCTGTCCGGGAACCGCGCTAACGCGGTGAAAGAGGCGCTGGTCAACGAATTCCAGCTCGATCCCAATCAGTTCAACTCTGTGGGGATGGGCTGGGATCGGCCGGCAGACCCGAATGATGTGCTGAATAACGCGAAGAATCGACGCGTTGAGATCCGCGTTTTCAGTGCTGAAGCCGAGTAGCCGCAGCACTACAGGTCAATAATCGACAGCCTGGACTGCTCAGCAGCCCAGGCTGTTTTTCTTTCCGTTTGACGACCGCTGCACCGCAGCGATATGGTGCACGGCAGACGCAAGGCCTGTTGCCCCTGACCAGTCCCCCGCCCCATCATGTCCACTGTTCCAGACAGCATTCAGCAAATCACCAGCGGCGTCTCCAAACGCTGGCGGATTCAGTACGCGCTGGCGGCCGGCGTGGTGGGTGTCCTGGTGGTGGCTGTTGTGCTGGCGCTGCTGAATGTTGTCCGTGCGCTGACGGGAGTCATACCGCCGCAAAGCTATCAGCTCACATTCGGTTTCACGATAACATTCGGGATGCTGGCCTGGGGATACTCACACAAACCTTCGCAGCTGATGAGTGCTCAACTGGTCGATCGCCATTTTCAGTTGAAAGGACGCACGGCTTCTGCCCTTCAGTTTGCCAGCGCCCCCGCACCGGACGCCATTCGACAGCTGCAGATCGACGAAGCCGCGCAGAAAGTGACCGACCTGAAAGCGGCAGACGTGATCCCCGTCACGATCCCCGCGGCCACTCGCTGGGCCGCTGCAGCACTGCTGGGCAGCATTGCCGCAGCCTTCCTGCCTAATCCGGCGACGGCCGTGGAGCCGGCCCCGCCCGAGGTTGCTGATGTCAGCGACGCCGCAGCGACACTCTCTGAACAGCTGCGACAGATGGAAGAAATCGCGGCAGCCGCCGAAATGGACGATCTGAAAGAGATGGTGATTGATCTGCAGGGTGACCTGACCCTGCTGCAGCAATCCGATCAGGATGTCCGGCAGGCGTTTGCGAAGGTGTCGCAGATGCAGCAGAAAATGAAGGCGATGGCCTCCTCGCTGAACACCACCAGCATGGATCAGCAGTTGCAGGAAGTTTCCGAGGCCCTCTCCGGAGCGGAAGATTTCCGCACGGCCGCCGATGCCATCAGCAGAGATGATCTGGCAGCAGCAGCCGACGCACTTGATCGCATCGACAATCCGGAACTGTCACGACAGGAAATCGAACCGACCAGTGAAAAACTCAACGCTGCAGCCGAAGCGGCGCGGAAAAAGGATCTGGATGATCTGGCACAGACGCTGGAGGATCTGGCCGACAGCGTCGAAGCCAATGACGCTGAGGGTATGCAGGAAAGCAGCCAGAAACTTGCGGACGATGTTCGTCAGCAGGACACGCGTCGAAAAGTGTCGCAGATGCTCACGAACAAAGCCGAGGCCTTCGGTCAGGCGAAGCAGATGATACGCGCCAAAGGCAATCGCAGTGGCAACGGCGGGGCATCAGGAAAGGGCCTGAATCTGGAGAAGGGCAAAACAAAGCGGGAGGCCACCAGTTCCAGTCAGAAGGCGGGAAGCAAGTCTGCCGGCAACATCGATGGCGAGAAGACTCGACTCAGCGGACAGTTGCAGATGGCCCGGCTGAAAGGACAGCTAAGCGACCAGGGAGCCACAGAAAAGGAAACAGAAACCCGTGGCGAATCTGACGAGACGGCCACACGCGCGGCGCGGGACGTGTTTGCCGAATATGAAAAGCTGTCGGATGCTGTCCTCGATACCGAACAGATGCCGCTGGGACATCGCGAGACCATTCGCCGCTATTTCGAACTGATCCGCCCCCGCGATGACGCTGGCCCGCCACAGTAGCTCCAATGGCCTTCGGCACGCAGCGCGTTGATGTTACGGCCAGATGAAGCTCGCTTTGGCCGTGATGAGATTCCTGTCGTCGTTGGCGTACAACTGAATCACCCCATCTTTGACGCTGGCTGGCGGCAGGTCTTCCAGAGTGACGTCCACATAGATCAGCTTCTCGTCGGCTGAGATTTCCGGGCCCGTCTGGTAGCGAACACTGAGCACTTCCGGCCATGTCTGCGCATTTGAGATTTCCCAGTGTTTGGGCACCATGATCTCAATTCGCTTCGTGCGGACCGCCTGGGGGTGGAGACTCGCGTGCAGGCGAAATTGTTCAGGATTCACCACTGGTGCCTGGCCCACCGGATACTCGGGGCCGCGAACGATCATCGGAATACACACGGTCGGAAAGTCTTCGTCATCCGTGCTGGCCGTGATCATCGCATGATGGCGACCGGGAGGAATACTGCCCGCCACTTCGCCTTCCAGGATGGTTGTGGCCGCCTGGCCGGATTCATGAGAGACCTGCTGAACCGTGGACAGCGTGTTTTTGGCCAGACGCACGTCAATAAAACCGGCGGTACTGGACAGTTCCAGAACCGTCAGGGGTTCGTCGCGGAAGTCCCTGACTTCCAGCATCGGCAGCGGAAAACTGCGATCCGACTTCTGGGACAGATACAGGGCCGGTGGTGTGACGGTTACCATCTTCTCAGGAAAAACGGCTTTAATCAGCAGCGTGGTCTCACGTTCTTTGCCGTCATTGTAATGCACGTTCAATGTGTATTCGTGAGGTCCGGGGCTTTGGTTGACGGTTGCAATCGGGACACGGATAGAACCAATTCCGCCTGGCTCAACAACCCGCGGCAGCACGGAAGGACTCATGCAGCCGCAACTGCGTTCGACCGACGTAATTTCCACCGGCACATCAGACTCATTGCGAAATCGGAATTCCGACTCCAGCGTGGTCTGCAGCGGCACCGGCTCGTCTCCGTGGTGGTACAGGTACGTAGCAAACAGCAGAGCAGGGCGGTCGGCAGTCGCAGTCAGTTCGGGCAGGTCGCTGCCGACTGATGAGAAGGCGGCCGCAGCCACCACGGGCGCCACAGCAATCAATGCCAGCGTCCGCATTCCCCCAGGCAGACCAGAGGCAGAAGTGGATTGAGAGAACGGAGCACCGCCGTCGCTGGCCTCGCTGGATTCTGATTCGCGCAGTTTGCTGGTCGTTTTACTCATGGCATTAACCGTCCGTGGTGTCAGAGAGACCGGCAGTTTAACGGGCCACGGTTCAGCCGGATAGATGAGCTCCGGCCTGAAAAAACGCAAGCTTCTGCAGCGATTGCCGCCCTGGCGGGCGTCTAAGCGGCCGATTCCGGGTCACCGGGTAAGGCACGAATGTAGATGTCCTGCTGCGGAAAGCTGATTTCGATCTGTGCCTTTTTGAACAGATCATCGATCGACTCGTGCAGCTCAGTGATGACGGAAAGACGGTTGTCCAGGTCGGGCAGGTAACACCGCAGCAGCAAATCCAGCGTGCTGTCACCGAACGATTCAAACGTGGCCACCGGGCCAGGGTCTTCGAGTACGAGAGGATGATCTGACGCCGCCTGCAGCAGCAGTGATCTCGCCAGACTGGTATCGGAGCCGTAAGCAACGCCCACCTGAATCACAACGCGATTCGTCTGATCAGTCAGCGTCCAGTTGAGCAGCCGACCAGTCACGAACTCTTTGTTGGGAACGATGTATTCCTTGCGGTCCCAGTCAGTGATCGTAGTGGCACGAATCTGGATGCGGGACACAATTCCTGTGACATCACCGATTGTCACCACGTCGCCGATGCGGACAGGACGCTCAAACAGAATGATCATGCCCGACACAAAGTTGGCAAAAATCTCCTGCAGTCCGAAGCCAAGTCCCACCGTCAGGGCGGCCGCGAGCCACTGTACCTTGGCCCAGCCGATGCCGATTTGCGCAAACGTAACAATGACGCCCACCACCACAATGAGATAGCGTCCCACCATGCGGATCGCGTAACGACTGGCCGGGTGCAGGGGCAGCTTTTGCAGCAGGATCATCTGCAACAGCCCCGGGACATTGCGGGCAGCCGTGTACGTGATGCAGCCAAACAAAATGGCGAACAGCAGATTGGTGATCGTCACCGGACGCAGCTGCGGCTCGGTCTTGATGGTCACCATGCCATCCGCGTCTTTCTGTTCCACGGAGACTTCCACCATTGTGGACCACAGTCGGAACTCACTGAGCACGTCCAGCGCCTGGACAACATCAGCACAGACGAAACTGATCAGCAGAAAGCCAGTGATGACAAGACCAGAGTCAATAAAGCGTTCTGTCTGATCGCTGACCTCATCGAGTTCCTCTGATTCTTCCTGCGCTCGGGCCAGCGGCGAAGCGGTGGCCCCAGCGGCTTCTGAACCGGCCTCGGCGGCCGCGGCTTCTGCCTGAGCACGCAGTCGCTGACGCGTTTGTTCCATCCGCAGCCGACGGTGACTGACGATGAACCAGCGAAAGCAGAAACCGCGAACAACCAGCAGGCCGATCACAATCCAGGAAGTCGCCAGAAGACGCCAGGACAGCTCGTAGGCGGTGTAGTAGTAGCCCAGGGCGGTCAGCAGAATAAGAATCGGCGGAGCGCCCACGGCAAACACGTGCCACAGCCACTGCAGCTTTTTCACCCAGCCGGCAGGATTGGCGGCGATGTAACTGCGGAAGGCACCACGACCGGGATGCAGCACCCGATACAGGAAGCGGGTCAAGATCATCATGCCGAGGATGAACAGACAGCGTTCCAGAGCATCGCGCCCCGCCGGATACTCAAAATGGTGCAGCGTCGTAATACAAAAAATCACGGGCAGCATCAGCAGGATCAAACCGTAAAGACGGCTGCGCAGTTTGGGAACAGCAACATCCGACCAGCCAAAATGTGCCCGTGCCAGTCCCCTGGGCTTACAGATTTGCCGCAGCAGATTGAGCGCCAGAAACCAGATCGACGCCGCCAGAAGTCCGCGTCCGACGGCTGCCGCGAAGGAGGCCACAGGAGCGGTGGCGTAAACTCGCCAGCCAAAAAATCCCATGACGAATGGCCACGGAAAAGAAATCACAAGCGTCAACACGGCCGCCCGGGCGGTGGGCTGAAACTCCCGACACGAGCGGCGGGACGCCACGTCCCCCACTTCGCCCAGCGTACGACGAAAACGGGTCTGCACGAACAGCAACAGCACGAGCAGGGCAGTCAGCAATACGTACAGCCCAAGCTGATTCTGCAGATCATCCTGAACCGCCTGACGCAATTGCTGCCAGTTGGCGGCCGAAACCAGTTCACGGAGACTGCCGCCCGCCTCTTTCACGTCTGCCAGGCTGGGCGCGCGGTTACTGCGGATCCACAGGACGCGCGTCCGGATATAGGAACGAAAATCTTCGATTTCCCGGACCAGCTCCTGCTCGTAGGCATCCAGGTCGGCCAGCCGATTGAAGTATTCACTGTATGTTTTTTCAGCCGCTCGAGCCGTCATCAGGCTTTCAAACAGCAGGCGAAAGCGAATCGTGCCTGTCGACGCTGCCCCGGGGCTGCGCGCATCCATCGCGGCCTGCTGCTCGCGAATCCCATCGTCCAGCTCGATGCGAGTGAATTCCAGTTCCTGCATCGTCTCCTGACGGTCGCGGCAACGCTGATCCAGTTCCCGAGTATTACTAAGTGAACTCAGTTCCTTGCGCAACTGCAGTCCGATCGCCCCCGTTTCTCCCACGCGGGCAACCTTCTCCAGCAGTCGGGCACGCGTTTCCTGCAGATCTTCCAGCTGTTTCTTTGCGGCGGCGACATCACGTATTGTTGCCGACAGATCGTTGGTCTTGCGAACATTCTCCTGGGCCAGGGCCGCTGTCTCCGCTGCCGCAGCTTTGTCATCGACCGACGTCAAAACGCCGGCATAGAGCGTGCCTTCGCCCGTGTAGGTGTAGGGAGATTCAGCCTCCTGTCCGTTTGCAAATTTTTGCAGCTGCCGCTGCGCATAGCGGGCGTCGTTGCGACGTTTGGCGGCCACAAGCTGGCTGAGCCGTTCATCTTCAGCGACCAGCTGCTTCAGTTTCCGGTTGGTCAACTGTGTCTGCAGGGCAATCAGGTCGACCGCCTTCTCAGCGTCGTAGCGTCCCAGTTCGGCCTGAAAGGCGGTGGATTCTGTTTCCAGTGTCTGCAGCTGTGCCTGCTTCAGAGCGCGACGCGCGTTGGTCAGGATCTCGGCTTCCTCCGCCGGCGGAGGCAGGGCCAGCTTCTCACGCAGGGCGTTCTCTCGGCTGTTTCGCGTCGACTGTGATTCGACAATCTCTTTGCGGCGTTTGGACCGCTGCGATGGCTCCGCTTCCAGACGCCCCAGTTCCTCTTTGAGCGTCTGGATGGCCGGCTGCAGACGCGCCTGTTCAGACAGCAGGACATCCAGGGGATCATCCGACGTCAGTGCGGCCGAAGCAGGTTCCTCAGCGGGCGAAGCCAGTTGGGCCTTCAGCTCGCTGGCCGTTTCCGGAGCCAGCAGAATTTTCTGAGAGTTTCGCGCTGTCTCTTCACGCCGTCGGCTGGCCGTTTCCAGTTCGGTTTGTGCCTGTTCCAGGACATCGATGGCTGTGCCTTTGAGTTCGTCAGTCGCGGAGGCATCCGCACCAGAGGCCTCCATCATACGGGTGACGTCTTCCTCGCTAAGCACGGGCACTTTTGCCGGCTCATCTGGTGGCTCAGTTTTCTCCGGTGGCGGGGCAGACGATTCGTCCGCTTTGGCGGGAGAGTCGGCAGATGTCGGCTGTTCGCCCGCCTTTGAATCGGCCGGACGTTCCCTGTCATCCCGAGCCTGCGAGGGTGAGTCATTGCCTCGCGCCGTTGCCCGAGGCTCAATCCGGAGCGTCTCCTGCCCGGGAACCAGCGGCGCCGCACAGCCGATCGCTCCGAGGACCAGCAACAGGGAGATCAGGGAAGACGCACCACGACTTTGATCGATTCTGAACACAGGAACACCGGCCGCGCAATTGATGTCGACAGAACAGGGCAGGAACGCCAATCCCCCCACGACCGCGCTTGTACCACATTGCGTCCCGGACAACTATGGCGGGTTGGCGTGGTGGAAATTCACACAATTGACTCCGTTCACCGCCATTCGGCCTCCGATGACCAATTTGGAGCAGTGCTGGCGGCAGAATTCTTAGCAGCAGCAGCCAGCGCTGCTAAAATCTGACAATTGTGATCCAAAAACTGTGTGGCCGCGTTTGCGGGCCGTTGTCCTGTTTCTCCCGATGCTGGATTTGTTCTGAGCGTGTTCGGTCGTTTCCTGCTGTTTCTGATCCTGGTCCCTCTGGTCGAGCTCGCCCTGCTTCACCAGCTTTACCAGAAGACTGATTTGCTCACCACAGTGGTAGTGGTGCTGGCGACGGGAATCATTGGGCTGAATCTTGCGCGACGCCAGGGCATGCACGCCTGGAAGGCCATTCACCTGGCGACGGCCGCCGGAAAAACGCCGTCACGTGAGATTTTGGAAGGCGTGATGATCCTGCTGGCCGGTGCGTTTCTCATCACGCCCGGCCTGCTGACTGACGGCGTGGGCTTTGCGTTTCTAATCCCGCAGGTGCGATCTTCGCTGGGAGTGCGACTCACGGCGTGGTTCAAAGCCAAAACCGTGTCCACATTTCAGGCACGCGTGTGGCCCGATTCAGCGGATGGCAGCGCCGGCAGTGGGCCGTTTGGTGATGCGGCGCATCCCTTCGCCGACGCCCCCCCGACAGATGCAGCAGACGAAGGCCCAAGCGTCCGCGTGGTGCCACCCACCGAAGTTGAACATCGCGATCGCAGCAGTGACGAGCCCGGATCCGATTAACCTGACAACACGGTCGCCGCGGCGGCGTGGGAAGCATTGGGTATCCCGCCTTTCAGCCTCTGCGATATTCTGAGCGAAGCCACAGAACGACTTGACGTATCATGCACGTTTCCTTACCGTCTTGCCGGTGCAAACGTCCACTACCAGAGCAGGGCAAGCATCCGCCCTATCGCGGTGTGACGGCAGGTCCAAAGGCCTGTAACAATCAGAGTCTCAGCGAAGATTCCCCATCGGCGAGAGCTGCACTGTCGGCTCAGCCCAGAATAAAAACGCCGCCCGACCGATCCCCGGCCAGGAGCGGCCACTGGAAGCACCAGAACAGAGGAAGCTCACTTCAGCAATGGAGTGGGCTTCTTCGCTTTGCCCCACGGATAGCCACCACGCCGAACGAGCCCAGGCAAACTGCACTATTCGGCAATCACCGGCCCTTCGACCAACACACGGAAACCGTTAGTCGTGCTCGCCGCGGTGGGAATGCCGTCGTGCCGTCCCGAACAGCGACAACTGAAGGCCGCATTAAACCAGCTGCCCCCCCGAACGGAATGCCATGCGGTGGCCTGGCGTGGTCCGGTCGGGTCCACGCGCGCCGTCGAACTGTAGTAGTTCGCATCAAACCAGTCGGAACACCATTCGCCCACATTGCCGTGCATATCATGCAGCCCCCAGGCGTTCGCACGGTAACTGCCCACCGCAGCGGTCCGCTGCGCGCCGTCGGTCCAGGGCGCTGCTGCTGTGGCTTCAGGCTGCAGAGTCAGAAAGGCGGAATCGCGCACGTTAGCATACCCCTGGAGCGAAGCTGGCGCATCGCCGGTGCTGTATCGCGCAGCGTTTCCACCGCGGCAGGCATACTCCCATTCGGCCTCGGTCGGCAGTCGGCAGATCTGCCCTGTCTGAGCGGTCATCCACTCACAAAAGGCCGTGGCATCGCCCCACGAAACACAGACCACCGGGTGGTTGTCCGTCTGGGCGAATCCCGGTGAATGCCAACTCGTCGCTGGCTGCTGTTGAATGCCGCCTGTTTGCAGGTTGAGGCTGTTCGCGCCGGTGCCCGTGCGTTCCACCTGTGTCCGGTACCCGGTGGCCTCCACAAAACGTCGAAACTGTCCAACCGTGACCTCATATCGCCCGAGCAGAAACCCGCGCGACAGACTCACCGAATGCGGCGGAAACTCACTGGCCGTCTGTTTGTCGGACACGGCATTTGGCTGCGCGCCCATCCGAAATGTGCCGGCTTCCAGAGGAACAAACTCCATGCCCCCGATTGTCTGAATGTCCGATGGACGACCGAGACGGCTCCCAGAATCCGCCTGGGATGCCGCACCAGATGGCCGTTCGCCCGTTGGCACGTTGTCTTCGCGACGGGTCGAACTGTTGACCTCAGGACGCAGCAGTCCACAGCCGGTCAGTTGCGCGGCTATCAGCGCGGCAACCAAAAGGCGGCCGCAGTGCAGCGGACGGCAAGCGGCATTGGAAACAGGGTCGGGCATGATCCAGCCGGTACAGGAAGAGGGGGGGCTGGATGCTACTCGTAGCAGCGGAGCACGGAAACAGGAATCCGTGCGGTCGTTATTCAACCAGCTTCAGCACATGAATCACAGGCAGCTCTTCATAATCGTTGACGGCCGCTTTGGCCGCATCCACCTCGCTGAGGTACAGCAGATTTCGTTCACGATCGTAGGCCATGCCGCCGATTTCCTTGCCGCAGTCCTGATACATGAACCGATTCAGGCTGCCGCCGGGAGTCTGCCCGTTCCAGCGATACCACGGATCTTTGTTGGGCACAGCCCGTTTGGCCCCCGCGAGGATCTGCCGGGGATCGTAAAACAGCATCTGCACTTCATACGCGGAAGCGTGATAACCTTTGTAGTCGTAGCACTCTCCGGGGCGCGGCATTCCGTAGTGCACCGGCCCCAGGCCTTTGCGTCCCACAACGACCACCGCCTGTTTTTTGCCCAGCGTGAGCCAGGCGGCTCCCTGCCAGCTGTCCGCCGGATGATGGCCGGTCATCGGCGCGTCCATCGGATACCACAGCAAAGGAACCGCATCGAGACTGGCTCCGGGCGACAGATTCTCCTGCGTCACTCGGTATGCATACAGGGCGGGCCCCTGGCTGGATGTCTGTCGGCCCGTGCTGATCTGCAGACCGGACATCAGGTTCCTGCCATCCAGATAACCGTCCGCGATCCCCGCGGGAATCTCCGCGATGTAACCCGCGTTCTTATAACTGTGCCAGCGGCTGCCGCCGTTTTGTGGCCCCAGATGCCACAGGCCGCGAACCGCGTCGCTCGACAGATCTGTCGATGTCAGACCGTGCGACAGGTAGTCTACGCGGGAAACGTTGTAATACTTGTAGATGGTCCAGTGGAGCCGGTTGCCCACCACCTGCATGCCGCCGATCTTGAATGGTTCCGATGAGCCAGCCGTCATCCGCCCTCGAATGCCTTTGGTAATGTCGGCAAACGGCTGCAGGATTTTCGCTTCCGGAATCCGGTTGATGTCCCTGTGTGGTGAGACCACCGGCCGGGGAATGTTGATCTCCGCAATCAGCTGTTGATGCTCGTGCCCCATCAGAAACAGTGACCCGGGATGTCCATCGTCGGGACCACTGGGATCTCCGTCGGCCCGATAGGCAATCGCCCAGCCACCCAGGCCAAACCGACTGCCGTTGCCATCGCCGAATTCCGGGCGAAAACCGCCCAGGTATTCGAAGTTACCGGGCGTGATGAGCTGTGGATGCAGAGGCGTCTGCTGCCGCACAGGAGCTGATGTGGTCAGCGAGTGGGAAGGCGCAGCCGCTTCAGTCGCCGTTCCATCGTCCGCCCGAATTTCTTCCTCCGACTGCGTGATCGGATCTGTGTCATGGAAGTCCTCAACCGCAAACTGCTCATCAAGCCGCTGGCTTTGTTCCTGAGCCTGCTGCCGCAGGTCACGGATACGCTGTAGTTCGTCCTGGACGACGTCCGGCTTCCCTGCGGTCTCCGATCTGTTTACGTCGCCACTGGCGGCATCCGTGGATGCCACTTCGGTGACAGGGGCTGCGGGCTCGACATCCACCGTCGTCCGGGCACTGGCGTCCGGCGTGTGCCCAAGGTCCGCGACAATGTCCCGCGCCATAAACACGGCCAGAGCAGCAGCAGCCACAACCATAGACAGGTACGCAATCGTTTTCATGGTTGCGATGCTCGCAGTGCGGGTTGGACTGGCTGGGCGAACGCAGTGTGTGCGTCAACTCTAGTTCATGATCACGGGCGGATCATTGGGATCGAAGCCGGCGTTCCATGCCGTTGTTCTCACGGGCGCGGTGGCCACAGGTGCTGCCAGTCCCGGCGATGCATCGGCTGCAGATTTGCCGTCACCGTATGAACCCGCGCTCACCGAAGCGGGCGGATAAGTCGCGTTTGCTGCGGCCTGACTCAGGGCAGATTCTGTCGTCACCGTTTCACGCCAGTCGACCGCAGGCACACCGACACCAGCCAGCGCTGGTTCAGCAAGAGGCTGAATCTCGCCGTTTTCCAGCATGCGGTTGTAAACCAGAATGCCACCCGCTCCCAGCAGAGCCACATAGTAGGGCACTTCCAGCGCTTCCAGACTGACAAACTGCGCCGACACTCCGAAACCGACCAATGCGGCAATCGTCATGCGACACGAATCGCCAAACCATGGCGGCGCGTTGGGGCCAATCGTCATCAGCAGCATGGCGCATCGCCAGATGCACACCAGATAAAAGCCCGAGAACATAATGATGCCCGGCAGCCCGGTTTCAGTTGCCGTCTGCACCCACAGGCTGTGGGCTTCCTTGTTCTTTTCCCAGCCAAACTCTTCCGCGTGCAGCGGCCAGTGGTCAGGGCCGCAGCCAAAAATCGGATCCCGCTTAAACAGCGTCCAGCAGTCTTTCCACAGGTCAAGTCGACTCTGAGCCGACGCTTCGTGCTTACCGGCTTTCTTTTCAAACGTTCGCATAAAGCGAGCGCGAACTTCCGGGCCAGCCATCAGCAGCCCGGCAAGGATTCCGACAGCGAACATCGTGTAATGAAACGACGTCTTCTTAATCAGAAAGAAGGAAATCATCACGCCGATGCCTGTCGCCAGCATCGCCCCCCCGCGAAAACGAAAACAGAATCGCATGCAGAATCAGGGCCATACACAGGCCAATGACGCCCTTTTGAGGTATGGAATCAGTGTTCAGAAACAGAAAGAAGGCCACACCGAGTGACGTCACAAACCCAATGGCGGCCGAGTTATTGTCCACGCCGCCAAAGCCGTTGAAGTACAGGAAGTTGTATCCCTGGAAATAACGGATATTCAGGTCAAAGCACACGTATCCCTGACACAGCACAATCACCCACGCGAGAGACTTCAGGTCTTTGATGTCCCGACACGTGGTGATGCCGACCAGAAACGGCAGCAGAATTTTTCCGATCTGCTCCACGAAGTACCACGCATGCGGCGGACTGTCGGCGCCAAATGCCAGCAGCACACTCCACATCCAGAAGCCCACAAACAGGAACAGAACCAGTCGGGCTTTGCCAAGCTTCCAGTTGCCGAACCCGCGACACGCCCAGCTGAGCAGCATGGCACCGGCCACGATCAGACTGAATCGCCCGCCGGAAATGGAATGGGCCCACATGAAGTCAGGACGCAGCAAAGCGAGGGCCACGTAAGCCAGAAATCCGTAGAACGGGGAGAACAGCGATGAGCTGACGCCCATGGCAGTCAGCAGCCATGTAAAGACCAGACCTTTCACTGCCCCACCTCAATTTCGCGTTCGGGCTCTGAATATGTTGTGTCCACCATTTCATTCAGTGGTTCCAGACAGCTTTCCCAGCGGTGGTTCAGCTGTACCCACGCACTGGCAGCCATGCCCAGTTCTTCCGCGCGGCAGCGGTCTTCAAACACACGGCCAATCTGAGACACCCAGTCGTCGATGGAGTCTGCATTGAGCAACTGCAGCCCGGGTTCAATGTCCAGGCCTTTCAGAGGCTCTGTGGAACAGACAATCGGACGGCCACACGCCATCGCCTCCAGGACCTTGTTCTGCACGCCTCGGGCGATGCGCAGAGGTACCACGACACACTCGGATTCGTGCAAATGAGGCCGCACATCAGGAACCGGCCCCACCACGTTCACGCCGGGCAGCTCATCGAGGGCCTGCACTTCGCGTGTGGGGCTCTTGCCAACAATGCGAAACTCGGCGTCCGGATAGCGAGCGCGAACTCGCGGCCAGACTTCGCGACTGAACCACGTGACAGCATCGCTGTTCGGCAGGTAGTTGAGGACGCCCACAAACACACAGGAGTGTTTTTTCGGCTCCACGTGCATCGGGGCAAAGTACTCGGTATCAACACCGTTGCCGATGGCCTGAATGGGGGCTTCCGGACAGAACTGAGTGAACAGACTGCGTTCCGCATCGCTGACAACGAGCAGACGTTCCGAAGACTGCGCCAGTCGGATTTCCAGTTCGCGCAAACGCTCACCTTCCGTCTGGTAAACGCGGGACATGGGAAACCGAGCGGCCTGGGCATAGTCCAGCCACTTCTGACTGTCGACGTCAATCAGATCCACCCAGGCGTGCTGAATATGGCCCAGCTCCGGCGTCCTCAGGTATTCGGCAATCCCCGAAGACGAAGACAGCGTGGCCGTATACCTGGTTCGCATCGCCCACTGCCGAATCACAGAACTGAGCACGCGGTTATCGAACAGCCCTTCGGTGACCGTGCGTCCCCGCAGCAGCGACACGGCCCCACGGACGTACCGCATTTTTCCGCTGTGCGGCACGACGGCCAGACGTGTGGTGACACCTTCCAGAGCGGTTCGCGTGGCATGCGAAACGGGCTCATCGGCCAGGCAGATCAGATCCACTTCTGAGCGCGCCGCCAGATACTTCAGGATGTTCCATGTGCGAATCCGGTCTCCGCGATCCGGCGGCCAGGGCACACGATGCGTGATATACAGAACGCGGGGCTTCATACGGACACCTCCGGTGATGTCTCTGATAAGACCGACGGATCGACGGCAGATTCTGTTGCGGCTGCCCGGCTCGTTGCTGACTCATTTCCTGCCAAACGCATCCCTGCCAGCACATCCGACATGGTGCCCAGCCGAAATGTCTGCAGCAGGGCACGCATTTTGGGCGTCGTGGTTTTCAGGTTTTGATAGTGGCGGAACCGTGACTTCCAGGAGCAGGCCACCCGTGGCTGATCGGGATCGAACTCCCACGGATGGATGTAGACATTGAGTGGACGCTGCTGAGCTCGCACGCGATGGAGCAGTCGTTTCGTCAGCCACCAGGGAAACAGTCGCAGATATCCACCGCCACCGACGGGCACACGCGTGCCCCATTCGCACACCATCCCCGGGAATTCGGTGATGGGGCCTGATGGCGTGGTAATCACGTGCGGCTCCAGACGAGCCGTGGGAATGCCGTAGCGATCATGACGAATCGGATAGATGCTCGAATCCGTCGTGAATCCCTCTTCGATCAGGATTTCCAGAGCCCACAGCGAATCATTGGTGATCGAAAAACTGGGCGAGCGATACAGCCGCACGGCGTAGCCCACAGTGTCCTGGAGGATGTCACGCGACTCGATCAGGTCCGCCCGAAAGCGGTCTGGTCCCAGCTCATACACCAACTGGTGATTCTGGCTGTGGCAGCCGATCTCGTGCCCCGCTGACGCAATCTCGCGAATCAGCTGCGGATAACGCTCGGCCACCCAGCCAAGAACAAAAAACGTGCCGCGAGTATTTGTCTGTGCCGCAATTTCCAAAGCCGCGTGTGTGTTCCGCTCGACACGACATTCAAACGCCGACCAGTCGGCGGGATCAATGACAGAGGTGAACGCTCCGACGTGAAAATAGTCTTCCACATCGACCGTAAACGCGCCGTCCAGTCCTGTCCGCTGACCGCTCATCTGCTGCCCCACCTTTTCCGAACAACGACAGCCGATGCTGCCGGCTGCTCACTTTGCACGCGATCAGCTGTTCACAGTTTCGCGTTTGACCTGGCGCTGAACTTCCTGTCGATAGCCGTAGCTGGATCGCTGGAAGTCTGAGTCTGAGCCCACCATGACAGCACCCAGCAGTGGTACCTGCAGGCTTCGCAGTGAGTCGCGACTTTGAGCGACGTATGGAATGCGGCTGTAGTCTTTGCGTGTGGACAGCAGCACGATGTCTGCGTTCTGGGCCAGCATTGAAGGCTCAGCCACGAACAGCAGCGGTGACGTATCAATGATCACGAAATCAAACTGAGACTTCAGCGTATCGATCATGGCGCGACCGCCATCGACGGTTAGCTTCTGCAGTACCTCCTGATCCACCTGGCCGGCCGGAATGAATGTCAGCCCGCTGGCCTGCGTTTCCTGACAGATATCAGGCAGGGACACTTCACCGCGGAGGTATTCACAGATGCCGGGGCCTTCGCGACCATCCATCATCAGGTGAGCCGACGGTCGGCGGAAATCACAGTCAACGATGGCAATGCGTTTGCCGGATCGGGCCAGACTGGCGGCCAGCTGACAGGAGACGGTGGTCTTGCCTTCGTTGGCCGAGGCACTGGTGATCAGAATGGAGGCCGGTCGGCTGGGATCGATATGCCGCATCAGATAGGTGCGAACCACATCCATGGATTCGATCACGGCACGATTCCATTCGTCATAGTCCACCTTGCCGGCCAGAATGCCCATCCCCAGCAGGCCCCCCTTGTCGGGTGACGGGATGGTGCCGATCAGACGCAGGTTGACAGCGTTGGCAATGTCTGACGTGCTGCCCACGCGATGGGAGAACCATTCAAACATCGTGAACCCGGCCAGCACCATAAACAGGGTGCCCAGTCCGCCGACGCTTGCCAGCTGCACACGTTTCTTGATGTTTCGTTTTTCGGGAACATTGGCTTCCTGAACCACACGCACACGCTGCGGGCGAGCCAGGTCAATTTTCTTACTGGTGATCTGCTTCGCCAGATCTTCGCGGGCCTTCACCAGATGCGAGATTCTGTTCTTTTCCCGCTCCAGTTCCACCAGACGCTGGCCCAGCAGGTCGTAGTTGTCTTCAGCCGCCCGGATATCCTTCTGCAGCGTGTCTTTCTGATTTTGTGCCAGCGAGTACTTATCAAGCACAATGTTCGTACCGGTGGGAGCTTCGGGCAGATCGCCTCCGATTCCGGCAACCTGTCTTGCCAGTTCTTTCTCCTGTCGCTTCAGCCTGACCAGATCAGGGTGATTCTTGTTCCGGACCGCTCGTTCAAACCTGGCAATCTTGGAACGCAGGGCGGACAGCTGAGCCCGCGCCTGTTTGCTGCCGTCATCGGTGACACCTGTGTCGTCCGAGGTGGTTGATACAGGAATGCGACCGGCAACGCGCCGTCGCGCTTCTGCCCGCGTCACGCCACGTCCAACAAGGTAATCGATCTGCGAGTCCATGAGCCGGATATCGCCTTCGATCTTTTCCAGGTCGCGCTGCAAACGCTGAATTTTTGCCGTCTCCAGCTGCTGTTTGGCAACAGCCGCCTCAGAATCCCCGGTACCCAACTCGCTCGCCAGGCGATCAATCCGCTCGTTGTTCTGCGTGACGTCCCGATCCAGCTCGCTGAATTCCTTTTCCATGGACTGCAGGTAATCGAGCTGCTCCTTCCGTTCATGATACACGTGGTCATTCAGATACACGTCTTTGACAGCATTCACAACGGCCGCGATGTCTTCCGGGTATTCGCCGGCCAGCGAGATGCGGATGTACTCTTCGCTGAAGTCTGAATCGACCGACAGTTCTTTTTCCAAAAACTCAACCGGATACTTCATGTCTTTCATCATCCGCGTCTCTTTGATGCCGTCGACACGCATGGCAGAAGTCAGATTGGTGCGGCTGGTGATGTAGTTAATCTGTGAATTGCGGTAGTGGATGAACTCCGCACGACTGTCATCTTCGCCCGTAAGCGAAAGTTGAAACTGATCGATCTTCAGCAGTGCGGCGGTTTCAAACTGCGCGGGAATCATCTGCCACAACAGTCCGGCGACCAGCAGGGCAGCGGGAATGGCCACAGCCACGGCCGGCACCCAGCGACGACGAAATGCATCCAGAATGCTCCAGAATGTGACTGGTCGCTCAGACCCGTTTCCGATGGGAGCGGCGCCGGGAGTCGTGTTCACGCGGCTGCTGATGGATCCTCTGCTCGGCGCTCCGCTGGGCACGCTGTTTTCGGAGTTTTGGGCACCTGGCCAGCCTGGATTGGTCGGATTCATAGGACAGTTCTGCAAAGGATGAATCAGTTCGGAGCAACAAGGCGTCCGTGAAGACGCCGGAACCTTCCCTGTGGGTACTTAGCTCATCGAACCTCAACAGGAGGAAAAAAGGCAACGAATGACGACCGAGCCCAACAAAAAGGCACCGCGGGCCCGCCTGAGCGCAACACACCGGCCAGCGTCGTCGTTCTGCTGGGACACTACGCGACGAAACAGGGGCTGCCGGCCGTTTGTGAAGGAGAGAGACGACTTTGACACAGCGACTCATCAACTGCTCGCACCGTGTCGCCATGTTGCGAATCGTCAACAGCCCCTGTTGCCGCGTCACCACACAGCAGCAGAGCGAAGGCTTGACGGAAATCCCCCGTCCGTACGAACGGTAGACTCGATGCAATCTCAACAGTCGTTATGCACAGCAGATCTGTACGACAGTGTATTGCCCAGTTCCCCTCCCCCCGGGTCACCTTTCCACTGCACTGACCACCGCGACACCCAAGCGTGACAAAATATCTCATACACAGAACAGCCCGACACACAACCGTTGAAAATCCCTGACGGCAGATTGAGACAATTCTCGCCGCCGCCCGAACGGCAAGACCGAGCATGTCGACGGCCGGCCGACCTGTTTGCTGCCCCGCAGGTGACGGCACTCGCCCCCAAAACGCTCACATTACAGTCAGTTAATCGGCCCATCACCGACCGGTCCGGTTGGCAGTGGCAGGCGTTTGCCACGCCACCAGCGGCATCGGGAGATGACGATGATCGGTCTGGCAATTAGAGCAACCGTCAACCAACCCACTTGACGCCTGAGCTTAGCAGCGTTATTTTTGACGTGCCCTCCTGATCGTCTCCCCCACCTGCAGACAGATTTCTGAGTTATGAGTCGCACACCTGCATTCCCTCCGGCATTCCAAACGGCCCCCCCAAAGGCAAGCCCCAGGGCATCCCTGTCCTTAGCCGTGGTCGCGGTGCCTGCTCTGCTTGCCGTGACGGCTATGCTGCCAGCCTGCTCCGCTGACGAGTCCGCCAGGCATGACTTCACGAAGCAACAGATCACCATGTTTCGGGAGCAGGTGCTGCCGATCCTGGAAGACAACTGCCTGAAGTGTCATTCCGGAGAGCATCCCAAAGGCGAACTCAACATGACAACGCGGGAGGGCTTTCTGAAGGGAGGCGAGTCAGGCCCAGCCGTCGACCTTGAGAATCACGAAGACAGCTACGTCATCAATGCGGTCCGCTACGAAGGTCTGGACATGCCTCCTTCCGGCCCGCTGTCTCCGCAAAACGTGAAGATCATTGAAAGCTGGGTCCAACAGGGACTGCCGTGGCCGGCGGACCTGCATGAAATTGAATTCGAGGCGGAAGCCGGTCCACCGCAGGTCACGGCAGAGAACAGGCAATTCTGGTCCTTTCAACCAGTCAGAGACGTTGCCGTACCTGATGTCGAAAACGCAGGCCATAACGCCATCGACGCCTTCATCCGCCACAGGCTGAGCGATCGCGGACTCACGGTGTCCCCTCCGGCCGCGCCCGAGGAACTTGTCCGCCGCATGCATTACGACCTGCTGGGGCTGCCACCGTCTCCCGAATTTGTGGCAGCGTGGTCGAAGAAAATCGACGCGGGAGGAACGCTCGATCAACAGGCTGTCGCCGCTCTCACAGACGAATTACTCGCGTCACCTCACTATGGAGAGCAGTGGGGCCGGCACTGGCTGGACCTGGTCCGGTATGCTGAAACGAACAGCTATGAACGAGACGGCGCCAAACCGCACGTGTGGCGGTATCGCGATTATGTCATTGACGCCTTCAACTCCGACAAGCCTTATTCGCAGTTCATTATCGAGCAGCTGGCCGGAGACGAGCTGGATGAGGTCACAGCCGATTCCATGGTCGCGACAGGTTTCTACCGACTGGGACGCTGGGATGATGAACCCGCGGACCCCGCGCTGGCCTTTTACGACGACATTGATGACATCGTCACCACGACCTCACAGACATTTCTGGGACTGACGGTCAACTGCGCCCGCTGCCATGACCATAAAATCGACCCCATTCCACAGCGCGACTATTACCGCATGGTGGCCTTCTTCCGCAATGTGCGACGGTACGGCGTCCGCGGACATGATTCCGTGCTCGACGCATCGGTGGCAGAAATCGATCGCCCGGCCGACGCGAAAGTCTATGAAGCCGCCATGACCCGCTACAACAATGACACGCGGGATGCCAAAGACCGAATGGCGAAGATCGAAAAGCTCGTCTGGGACGACCTGCAGGAAGTCGAAAAAGAAGACTTCCAGTATGACATGAACAAACTGCCAATTCTGCAAAAGCGAGTGGGCACTTTGCTGAACGACCGGCAGTTCAACAACTTCCGCAACCAGTTTAATCGCCTGAAGCAGCTGCAATCGAAAAAGCCCACCGGTCTGGCCTCAGCACTTTGCGTGAAGGAGGACATCCGAGGCAACAAGCCAACTCACATCCTGACTCGCGGCAACCCTCACGCGGCCGCTGAAGAGGTCACTCCCGGATTCCCAGCGATTCTCTCGCCCCCGAAGCCGGTGATTCCCCAACCAGCCGATGGCGCGAAGACTTCCGGGCGGCGACGGGTTCTGGCCGAATGGATCGCCAGTGGCGACAATCCGCTGACGGCAAGAGTGATGGTGAATCGAATCTGGCAATTTCACTTCGGCCGCGGGATCGTCCGAACCTCCAGCGACTTCGGCTTTCAGGGCACAAAGCCCACTCATCCGAAACTGCTCGACTGGCTGGCGGCAGAATTTGTGAAAAGCGGATGGTCTGTGAAAGCCATGCATCGTCTGATCATGTCCTCAGCCGCATACCAGATGTCATCCCGGCCCAGCGAACAGGCATGGGCCGTCGACCCGACCAATAACCTGTTCTGGCGTTTTGATATGCGACGGCTGTCTGCTGAAGAGGTCCGCGACACCATTCTGTGGGTCAACAACACGCTGAACAGCGAAAAAATGTACGGTCCCAGCATCTACACGGACATCCCCGACGCGGTGAAGGCCGGGCAGTCGCGACCTGGGTCCGGCTGGGGGCGATCTTCGCCTGAGGACGAAACGCGACGCAGCATTTACATCCACGTCAAGCGTTCGCTGCTGGACCCGCTGATCGAGAGCTTCGACTTCGCAGATACCGACCAGACATGTCCCGTGCGGTTCGTCACGACGCAGCCTACGCAGGCGCTGAGCATGATGAACAGTGAATTCATCCTGCAGCAGGCGGAGAAATTTGCAGCGTATGTGGCGACCGAACAAACGGACGGTGCCGCTCAGGTGCAGTTCGCCCTCGCGCGAGCCATGCAGCGGCAGCCAACGAATACGGAGATCCAGCGTGGACTCGACCTGATTGCGTCGCTGAAAGAAAACGATGGCATGAACCATCAGGACGCCCTGAAGTATCTCTGTCTGGTCGCGTTGAATCTGAACGAACTGATGTACCTCGACTAATCCCGCCCGTGATGTAACTCCACTCATCCGCCCCACACACCCGTCCCCGCACTAACACGCTGACCGTGTATCAGGAACTGACATATGACAACTCCCCGAAACTTCTGCGGCCGCACCCGACGCGAAATGCTCTGGCAGGCCGGCGCTGGATTCACCGGCCTTGGCCTGACGGCTTTGCTGGATCAGGACGGATTTCTTAACGGCCAGACGGTCGCAGCCGACGGCCAGACGGAATGGTCGAACCCGCTCGCGCCAAAGCAGCCGCATTTCCCCGCCAAAGCAAAGAACATCATTTTCTTTTATTGCTACGGGGGCCCCAGCCATATCGACACGTTCGATTACAAGCCGGACATGTACGGCATGGATGGCAAGACCGTGGAGGTCAAAACATTCGGTCGCGGCGGACACAAGAACGTGGGCCGCATCGTAGAACCGCGATGGAAATTCAATCAGTACGGTGAGTGCGGCAAATGGGTCAGCGATCTGTTTCCCAACCTGGCCACATGTGTGGATGACATCGCCTTCCTGCATTCGATGACAGCCGATTCGCCCATTCACGGGTCGGCCATGCTGATGATGAATTCCGGCCGCGTGCTGAGCGGTCACCCGTGCCTGGGTTCCTGGGTGAACTACGGGCTGGGCAGTGTCAATCAGGACCTGCCGGGCTTTGTGGTGATGCTGGACCCTCGTGGGGGTCCCATCAGTGGATCCAAAAACTGGAGCAGCGGTTACATGCCGGCCACCTACCAGGCCACCGTGATGCGATCGAAGGGAGATCCAATTCTGGACCTGTCACCGCCCGCAGCACTTGCAGGTGGTGGACAGCGTCGGCTACTCGACACTCTGCGTGACTACAACAGGGACCACCAGCAATTGCGGTCCGACAATTCCAATCTGGCCGCTCGAATTGCGTCCTACGAACTGGCATACCGCATGCAGTCCGAGGCGCCGGAAGCGGTCGACATCAGCCAGGAGACTCAGGCCACACAGGATCTGTACGGCCTGAATGACCCGAAGTGTTCAAGTGTGGGGCGACAGTGCCTGCTGGCCAGACGACTGGTGGAACGTGGTGTCCGGATGGTGCAAATCTACTCCGGCGGTGCTCACAACGATGACAACTGGGACGCCCATGGCGATCTGGAGAACAACCACAACCTGCACGCGGGCGAAACCGACAAGCCGCTGGCCGGACTGCTCAAAGACCTGAAGCAGCGCAACATGCTGGATGACACACTGATCGTCTGGGGCGGTGAGTTTGGCCGACAGCCCACCGCGGAGTACGCCAAAGGCAGCGGTCGCGACCACAACAGCTACGGATTCACGATGTGGATGGCGGGAGGCGGCATCAAGGGTGGCACAAGTGTGGGGACAACCGACGAACTGGGCAGCCGCGCGGTGGACGACACGTTCCACGTCAAACACCTGCATGCCACCATCCTTCACCAGATGGGCATGGATCCCAATAAGCTGAGCTATTTCTTTGGCGGGCTGGACAATCGGCTGGTGGGAGTGGAAGGTGCCAGTCCAATCTGGTCTGTCATTTCCTGAATTCGTGCAGCAAACCCATGAGTGAAGACTCATCGCCCCCAACCCCTGGGGCCGAGCACAACGCCCTGGAGCCATTTGAGGGCGTTTTTCGCGCGACGGTCAGTATCTATACGGGCGATCCGGCCCCCTCCGTCACGGGCGGGCGTATGACCAACGTGTTTACTCTGGGCGGGCTGTTTCTGCAGCAGAGTTTTGTGGGGGACGTGGGCCCCGATGGCGTCTCCCGTTTTGAGGGGCGCGGCTACTGGGGCTTCAATCAGTCAACGGGACTTTATGAAGGCTTCTGGATCGATACCGCATCGTCCATCATGCAGACCGAAACCGGCAGCGTGGACGAAAGCGGAAAAATCTGGACGATGTCCGCCTCACTGCCACACCCCAATGGCGGACGCATCGACAAACGCGCCATCATCACGCTGATTGATGAGCATCATCACACGATGGAGTCACTGATGTCGTTTGATGGCGGACCGGAACAGCGAACCATGTTTCTGGACTACCAGCGGGAACTCGAGTCCGGCGGTGGTGAGCCAGACTGATCGCGAGCCGGATCAGATCGTGGGGAGTGTAACGCTCGGTGTGTGCAATCGTCAGCCAGCCGTGATCGTTAGGCGGCCTAATGGGCACAAAATGACAGGTGAGTGGACGGCCGCCCTGACAAAATCATTGCCGCGCGCTGGTGCCCCGTTCTTCGGCCAGCAGGCTGCGAGTCGTTCCCTGCCAGCCACGCACATCAATCAGAAACGGGGCCGGGGCGTCATCAAAGCCGTTGTAGCTGCGATGGTACTCGGCCATGCGTTCCAGTTTCTGAGCGACTGTCAATTCTGCCGGATAGTCCGTGCTGGGCGCTCGGCCCCAGACAATCTGCGACCCGCCGGATGTCTCCAGACGATACTGCAGCTCCGCAACCTCGGTGTTCACTCCAGAGGGCGCGATAATGGCCTTGAGCCCAAGCGCCTTCCACCAGGAAGCCTGCTCGCCGTCTGACATGGTCAGCACGCCCGCCAGTTCAGCGGCCCCTGCAACCGCCGGGTCGCCCCAGGGTTCGCCCCGACGAATGGGAATACTGGTCACGTTGGTCACGTGCGGATACCGATCGATATCGGCGCGATTGAAGTCGCTTGTGGGCAGAAGAACACCATGGCGATCAACCGGCAGATAGCCGCCGCTCACCAGCTTCACCATGGCGACCGGTTCCCGATAAACGACTTCCACGCTGACGCGCGCCGGGTAGGACTTGGTGACTTTCACCAGCCGTTCAATCCAGGGGTACGTGTGAAAGGCAAGGGCCACCTTTTCACTCAGACGGGGATCCTGCAGTGAGAGTGTGTCTCCAAACTCGGCGCGCTGAAACACGCGTTCCACCAGATCTTCCGGCACCCAGCGAGGCGGTGGGGTGATGGAGATTTGCTCCACACCAACCGCGTATTCCGGTCGGACTTCCAGAGACGGCAGTTGTTCCCTGAAGGTAGGCCAGCACAGCCAGACGGTCGCCACGGCAGCCGCAAGGCACAGCGGCAGCGGCTGGAACAGCACAGATTTGACGCGCTGTGCCCAGGACCGCTTCCTGGTCGACTTTCGGCGTGTTGTGGATTTGGCCATGGGATCAGGATTGCTGCGAACCGCGCAAGGTCAATACTCTAAATTTCGGCATCCGGGCCACGTCACTGAGTCAAATGCGGCCGTTGCGGATCGAATTGCAAATGCCGCTCGAACCCGTTTTACGGCAACGGGATCCGACGTTGTAAATTTGACATACCACTGGAACATTGGCGGCAAAATCAACCGCGAAGCCGGGTCCCAGGTCCGCAAAGGGGCAGCCCCCAATGGTCGTGCGGGTTAGGTAAACCTGAAGGTCATCATGCGACGATCGACAGGCAGGTCCCACTCGACACTCGCAGAGCGACAGCAAACAGACGTGTGGGCGCTGGAATGGCCTGTCCCCCGCGTTCAGTGGCGGTCCACCAAACAAAATCGGAACGGGCGATAGCTGCGCGTTAGACCATGACGGGTCGCGCCGTGAGTCCGCAGGCAGAGCGGACGCGTTCGACCACGGCCTGCGCCTTCTGTCGCGCCTGACGCGCGCCGGCCTGGAGAATATCTTCCACGTCATCGGGGCGACTTTCCAGTTCGGCACGTCGCTCGAAAGCCGCGCCAAACTGCTCCATCGCCGCTTCGTAAAGAGCGTTTTTTGCTTCCCCGTACCCCATGCCCCCCGCGCGGTAACGGGCGGCCAGTTCCTCCTGCTGTTGCGGACTGGCAAACAGCTTGTACAGCGTGAACACGGCGCAGGTTTCCGGATCTTTGGGGTCCTCGACGGGTGTCGAGTCTGTTTTGATCTTGTTGATGATCTTCTTCAGTCGCTTTGGCGTTTCGAACAGGGGGATCGTGTTGCCGTAGCTTTTGGACATCTTCTCCCCATCTGTCCCCGGGACTTTGGCAGAGGCATCCAGCACGTGCTTCTCCGGCAGCACCAGGCAGTCCTCACCGTACAGCGAATTGAATCGCTGGGCCAGATCCCGGGTGACTTCAATGTGCTGCACCTGATCCTGCCCAACAGGAACCAGATCGCTGTCGTAGATCAGGATGTCCGCTGCCATCAGGACCGGGTAAGTAAACAAACCAGCATCGGCCGCGATCCCCCGCGATTTCTTGTCCTTGTAAGCGTGGCATTTTTCCAGCAGATGCATCTGCGTAATGGTCATCAGCAACCAGGTCAGTTCGGTCACTTCCGGCACGTCAGACTGGCGAAACAGCGTGGCCTGTTCCGGATCCAGCCCCAGGGCGAGCAGATCCAGCGCAGAATCCGCAATATTCTGTCGCAGTTCACCGGCGTCACGGATGGTGGTCAGTGCGTGCAAATCCGCAATGAAATAAAACGACTGCTCATTGCCCTGCAATTCGATGTACTGGCGAATTGCGCCAAAGTAGTTACCCCAGTGGAATCGACCGGTGGGCTGGATGCCGGAGAGGACTTTCATGGTGTTGTCTTCTGTCAGAGTCGTTGGAGGGGGATCTACGGCGGCAGCAGTCCGCATCCACCTGGGTTTTCAGTTGCCGCGATCGGGTAGCGTAAGAGTGCCGACCAGCTCGCTGATCTGCGAAACCCCTTCCTGCTGCAGCACGTCAGTGAGTTCTGTCACCAGTTGAGATGACAACTGCGGGTTGTAGAAGTTCGCCGTCCCAATTTGCACGGCCGAAGCGCCCGCCACAAGAAACTCCATCACGTCGTCCAGACACTGGATTCCACCGATGCCGATGATCGGGATATCCACCGCCTGCGCCACCTGCCACACGATTCGCAGTGCCAGCGGCTTGATGGCCGGTCCACTCAGTCCGCCCAGAACGTTTCCCAGGACAGGCTGACGCTTTTTCCAGTCGATGGCCATTCCCTGAAACGTATTAATCAAAGAGACCGCATCGGCGCCGGCATCCGCGACTGCCTGAGCAATAGGAATCACACTTGTGACGTTGGGGGTCAACTTGGCAATCACGGGCAGCGGTCCCGCACTGCAGACCGTTCGCACCACATCAGCGGCAAGTTCCGGATTGGTTCCAAAGTCGACACCCCCGGAAACGTTGGGGCACGAAATATTCAGTTCCACCGCAGCGACCCCCTCGGCCGCATTGAGGACCTGAGCCATACGGAGAAATTCGTCATTGGTCTTCGCAGCGATGTTGACGATCACCGCGGTGCCCAGACTGGCCAGGTAAGGCAGTTTCTCCGCGACAAACTGATCAAACCCATCGTTGTCCAGGCCGATGGAATTTAACATTCCGCTGGCCGTTTCCACGGTTCTCGGCGGCGGATTGCCCGCACGGGGAGCGGGCGTCACGGTCTTGGGAATGATTCCGCCAAGTGCGGGGAAGTCGACATACGCCGTCATTTCCCGCGCATAACCAAACGTGCCGGAGGCCACGAGAATCGGGTTGTTCAGCGACAGTCGCCGGAGCTTGACGGACAGTGGATTCATGAAAGCGATCAGGGAGCGGTGCCAAAAAACGTTCGCCGCAGCATAGCAGCAATCCGCCGGACAATCACGGCGGCGCACCGCTGCATCAGTTTTTTCCCTCGGGCCAGCGTGACGAATGTGTCGGCTCGCGATTGTCGCTGCCAACGCAAAACCCGAAGTGTCCAGCGGTCGTTGAACGACCGCCCGACACTTCGGGCTCGCGGTGGGTCATGGACACTGAAACGATCAGTCGCTGAATTCCGGGCGACGGCCGTTCAGCTGTTCCTTCAGGCGATTGACAATGCTGGAGTGCATCTGGCTGACCCGTGACTCGGACAGTCCCAGTGTGGTGCCGATTTCCTTCATCGTCAGCTCTTCGTAGTAATACAGGATGATGATCAGACGCTCGTTGCGATTCAGGCCTTTGGTGACCACCTTCATCACATCCAGCTTCTGAATGCCGTTGGTGGGATCTTCGCCCTTGGCATCCTGCAGCACGTCGACTTCACGGACATCCTTATAGCTGTCTGTCTCGTACCATTTCTTATTCAGGCTGACCAGGCCGATGGCAGAGGCTTCGGATTTGTGCTTCTCAAATTCCTGGACCGACAGCCCCATTTCCAGGGCCAGTTCGCCGTCGGTGGGCGGCCGTCCGGTCTTGGCCAGAACGGCCTTCTTGGCCGCCTCCAGTTTGCTGGCCTTGCTCCGCACAAGACGCGGAACCCAGTCCATTGTCCGCAGTTCGTCCAGCATGGCCCCACGAATTCGCGGAACACAGTACGTTTCGAACTTCACGCCGCGATCCATATCGAACGCCTCGATGGCGTCCATCAGACCGAATACTCCTGCGGACATCAGATCGTTAAGATCCACACCTTCCGGGAGCTTAGCCCAGACGCGCTCTGCGTTGTATTTCACAAGCGGCAGATATCGTTCCATCAGGCGATTACGCAGCATCTGGTCGGACTGGTCCTTCTTGAACGCAATCCATGTATCCAGAATGTCCTCGCTGATCTTGCTAGCCATTCAATCCTCCATGACGAACAGCGACGACTGCGAGGCCGCAACGCGCTGTAACGCACGTCATCGGTCTTTGCAGTCAGGTCGATCCAGTAAAACCACTACAAACAGCATTCGGACTTGCAGAAATCCGAAGTCAGCACACTTCCCGCAAAACATGCTGGAGGAGCGTTTGCCTGTGGGCGCGAATCGTCCCGTTCGTGTCCGAAATTTCCTCAGTATCTTTGTTCCAGACAGCCTCACGAATCCCGGTTGCCCAAGGGCCGCTGCGATCCCGCATGTGAGGTTTGCCGTCTCTCGAATGCTTCCTGGCGTTCGATCCATTCAGGCTGACCCAAGGTCGTCCTGGCGAGCAACACTTACCTTCAATCGCTTCCTGCGTTGAACACAACTGTTGCTCGCGGGGGTTTGATACCGGTTCAAAAAAGTGGTCGCAAGACGGATGGAACCAACAAATTCCACCTTTTCTGCGACGCCGAATGGGTTCGGCACATTTAACCGGACACATGGGAGTGTGTCGGCAGAAAAGGGGGCAACACGTGTTTTCAGGCGTTCCAAACCGCCCTGCAAGATGCACAAATTGCAGGTAGAACCCCCGAGAGCCGCAGACAGCCGCGGGCTCCGTGTCCCCATCAGCGGTGATCAGACATCGCAGACCATCGCCGCGTGTCGCAGCGCGAGCACGGGATCGTCCCAGGTCGGAATGAACTCCTGCGCCACGTACAGATCAAACCCGGTTGCCAGAATGGCCTTCATGACAGCCGGATAGTTAATCTCCTGCGTGTCATCCAGCTCTTTGCGGCCCGGGTTTCCTGCGGTGTGGTAATGTCCAATCCAGGGGTGAAACTCGCGAATACGGCGGATGACGTCGCCGTTCATAATCTGCACATGATAGACGTCAAACAGCAGCTTAAAGCGGGGACTGTCCATGCGACGCACCAGATCAACGCATCGTTCGACGTCGTCGCCAAAATAGCCCGGGTGCCCTTTCATCGGGTGAGAGTCGTCCCGGGAATTCAAATGCTCCAGCACAATGGTCACGCCTTTTTCCTCAGCGTAGCCAATGACCTGCTTCCAGCAGTCCAGACAGTTTTGCTCGGCAACCGCCTGGGCCATGCCCGCCACGCTCATGCCCGTGAATGTAATCACGCTGGGCGCCTTGAATTTGACGGCGGTATCGATGGACTGACGCAGTTTGGCGATGCACTCGGCGTGATTCGCCCGATCAGCCGGCCCTTTGGCGAAGCCGTGGCTGCTCACCAGAGAAATCTTCAGGCCGGCCTTCACCGCCTCGGGGTAAAACTTCGGATCAATTCCCTCAATGGCCTCCAGGCCAATATCAGCACAGTGCCGGATCAACTCGGGGACTGGCATGGGCTTAAAGCACCAGCCCATGACCGACTGGCGGATTCTGCCGTTTTTGATCTTAAAGTCGGCAGGCGTGCGAGACTGTTCAATCTGAGCGGCGTTGGCCGCGGAGCCACCGAGGCTGCCTGTGGCGGCGGCACTGGCCGCCAGTCCGGCGGAGAGAAGCTGGCGGCGGGAAAGGGAAGGTGAAGACATAGCGGACCCCCAGTGCAGTCGCGAAAAAAACGGCCAATGAAGCGTGGAGCCGGTGGAAGCCGCACCAGCGCGGACGCCATTTGTAGGCACTTCGTTCGGCAGAAAAAAGCGACCGGCACGCGAGCACGGCAGGGCGCATAAAAAACCGTCGACCGGAAGGCCGACGGTTGATCGCAATTGGACGGACTGCCGTGGCAATCCGGCACCCACGGTTTAGCGAGACAGGAACGCCACAACCATGTTGGCATCAACGTGAACGCTGACGTCGTCGTAAGTTGGCTTCGTGGTCACGATGGCAGAAAAATTGCTGTCATCGAAGTTGATCCACTCGGTGGGAACAACCGTCATGGACTCACGAATCGCCGTGTACAGTTTTTGAATGTTGGGACGCTTTCGCAGCGTGATGACATCGCCGGGGCGAACCATGATACCCGGCTTGTCGACCGTGATACCGTTCAGCTGGAAGTGGCGATGAACGATTCCCTGACGAGCCTGTGGGCGGGTCAGGGTGTAGCCAGCGCGACGAACCACGTTGTCCAGGCGACATTCGCAGATCACGAGCAGCTGCTCACCGGTGTTGCCTTTGGTGCGGCGGGCTTTGTTGAAGTACCGGTTCAGCTGACGGTCACGCAGACCGTAATGGAATTTGATCTTCTGTTTTTCTGCCAGACCCAGACCGTAGTTGGTGGGTTTTTTGCGGCGTTTGTGCATGCCGGGCGGGAACTCTTTGCGTTCCAGCGCCTTGATGGCTCCGGCAGATTCGTAAACATTGACGCCCAGGCGTCGGTTGATGCGGCCTTTTGGCCCTGTGTAACGTCCCATTCGAGTGATGAACTCCACAACGTGTGTTTGACTCTATACCACCACAGTACAACACATACCGGGCCGTCGTCCCTTGCGGCAGTTGGCCGCGCCGACAGGCAATTTGTCTGAGCGACAAATTACGTACAGAGAAGAGTGTGAACCGGGGGAGGCAGCTTTCCGAGATCGCTCACAGGTGTCGCCTGTGGGCGATGCCCAATCAGCTCCGAATTTGCCGTCACGTCTGATGCCAGCTTGATGGCGTCAGATTTCGGCGGTTCCTCGCCCTAAGTCACAAGCGTGCAAAGGTTATCGACGAACCTTCACACCTTCAACAGCACGATCGCCGGCCCGACCAGAATTCCGATAATCCGGGGCCGGATCACGCCACGACCTGCCATTGGCCGACCATCAGCGAGCGAGTCACGGGCCACCACTCCCTCACATCGACGCAGAAAAGGAGGGCGAATCAGGCAGCAAAACAGGGAGAATTGCCGCGATATCCGAAAGACACAGCCCCCAAGACGCCCGATTTTGCAGTTCAGGGGGAATTCTCGCGTGTTGCTGTGGCCCATGGTTGTTGTCATTCGTACAGAATTTCAGAATAGAAGTCGGGCCGGCGTCGATGGACTTTGAATCGTCAACATCAGGAATAATGAGTATGCGAGATTTCCGCTTCCGCGCAGGCCAGATGGCCCTCGCCGGGTTGTTGTCCGCTTTCGGTGTCTTCGCGATTGCTGGATGTGAGCAACTGGAAGATGCGGTCGACGACGTCACGTCCAGCGACGACACGCCGCCTGCCACCGATTCAGTCGAATCTGGACCGCCGGTCGCAGAGCCCGCCCCCGTCACGCCGGAACCGCCCCGACTGGTGGCCGCAGATCTGATCGCGGCTTTCGAATCGCTCAGCCCGGAGCAGATTGATGATTCTGCACTGGCCGCTGTAGCCCAAACGCCGGAATCCGCAGCCGCCGTCACGGTAGTTGATTCCGCCAATCCGACGGCAGTCACCGGGGCAGGGCTGCAGACTCTGACAAAACTGCCCAATTTGCACACGTTGATCCTGAACGGGAATACGATGGCGGCCTCAGACTGGAACACGGTGGGACAGCTGAGTGGCCTGCGATATCTGGAGGTACGAGGGACCGCAGTGGATGACAATGTGGTTGCCGCATGGAAGGATCTGAACGAACTGCAGTCTGCTAACCTGTCGGGCACGCAGATTACGGCGGCTGCGGGACCAGCGCTGGCGGCGCTCACTGCAGTGACAGATCTGGAACTGGCGAGCACTCGCATCGACGATTCCACCATTGCGGCGATTGCCTCGTTACCAATTCGCTCGCTCAATCTCTCCCGGTGTCGCATCACCGGTGCGAGCATGTCAAAAATCGGGTCATTTGAAGGGCTGGAGGAGCTGGATCTGTCGTTCACTCAAATGCTGGGCGGAGACTTCAAGGGCATCAACCGATCGAAAATCCGCAGGTTGAACGTTGGCGAGACGAATTTTGGGATCGACGGTTTTGTGGCCATCAAGGGCATGAGGGAGCTGGAGGAACTCAACGTCTATCGCGCGGGGCTGGTCGATCACACCAAATGCAATGTTTTCAAGACGATGCCCCGACTCCGCGTGCTGAACGCGGGAGGCAATCAGCTGACCAACGCGGGCCTGAAAGTCTTCTTCAAGGGCCATCGCTCTCTGGAAGAGTTGCAACTGCTCAACTGCAAAGCGATTTCCGACGCCGGCCTGGCGGAACTGGTGGGTGTGAAGACCCTGAAAGTCCTCAACCTGTCCAACACCTCCTGCACGCAGGCGGGCGCGACAGCGCTGAAACAGCGACTTCCGGAATGCCGGATCGTGACGAACGACGGCACTTTCTAACGGGTGCCTGCCCGGCGCTTAGTGGTGGCTGTCCGGTGGCCGGATCATGCGGCAGCCGGGGCTGAACGTTTTCCGGCCAGAAGTCCCGTCAGAAGAGACTCCTGACCTCGCTGACTCCCGGAAGTCGATTTCGCGGGTCGCAATGCGACTTTGGGAATCGCTGCTGATTGACAGACGCCGTTGCGGGGCAATAATCCCGGTTCGCATATTTTTGACGAATCGAGCCGGGATAACGGCCGATCGGAGTAAGACCGTGTCGCCGCTGAAGAAGAAAATCCCACTCTACACGACCCCCGAAGAAATCGAGGGGTTGAAAGCGGCATCACGCTTCAACGCCGGATTGCTGGACGTGATTCGCCCCCACGTGAAGGCAGGGGTCACAACCAACGAACTGGACAGGATCGCCGACGAGTATACGCGCGATCATGGTCACACCCCCGCTTGCCTGGGATACCACGGATATCCCAAATCCATCTGCACCAGCATCAATGAGGTCGTTTGCCACGGGATTCCGGACGACACGCAGCTGCAGGATGGCGACATCGTCAATGTCGATCTGACCACCATTGTGGACGGCTGGTACGGCGACCAGTCGGAGACGTTTCTCATTGGTGAAGTCAGCACAGAGGCTCGCAAGCTCGTTCAGACGACCTTCGAAGCACTGTTTGTTGGAATTCACGCGGCCCTGCCGGGACGCCCTGTCAGCCTGATCGGCCGCGCTATTCAGGCGTTTGCTCAGGAGGCCGGCTACTCCGTCGTTCGTGAATATCAGGGACATGGGATCGGCCAGCAGTTTCATCAGGATCCTGGGATCCCTCACTTCCCCACGTTAACATCGAATCGTGATCTGCTGAATCCGGGCACCTGTTTTACAGTCGAACCCATGTTGAACATTGGTGGCTGGAAGACCAAGCTCGACAAGTCCGACGGCTGGACCGTTCGCACAATGGATCGGGCTCTTTCCGCGCAGTTTGAGCACACGATTCTGATGACCGAGGACGGCCCGGAAATCCTCACAGGAACGCAGGACGGACCTCAGGAAGGTCATCGATTCTGAAGCCCGACGCTGTGGACCTCACCACGGCAACGTCAGGGCAACGTCAGGGCGATGTTGAGGCGGCGGATTCGCGGCGGATTTGCAGCGAATCCTCGCAGACGGGCAACGGATTCGCCCGGGCAGTTTGGCATTGGCGGCCATGAAACTGCGACCAGATGATGGAAAAACGACTTCCGGATCATGGAATTCGAGTGCCAATATGGCGTGGATTCGCCGTTGCCCTGGAACCCCTCGCGGCATGCATTAGACTGCGGGGTCTGGATTTTCGGGGCCACGCCGATTTCTTCGGCCAACAAATCATCGATCCATGCGCACACGACTCACAGCTGTTTTGGTGTTCACCAGTTCTCTGACCGCCACGGCCGGTGACTGGACGGAGTTCCGGGGCCCCCAGGGCGACGGACACTCCACGGCGATCAATTTGCCGCGTCAATGGAGCGAAACCGAAAACGTGACGTGGAAGTCCGCCATCGAAGGCACTGGGTGGTCTTCACCGGTGACGGCCGGGGATCAGATATTCCTGACCACAGCCGTCCCGGTCGCCGAAGAGGATCGGCACGACCTGAAAGTCGTGTGTCTGTCAGCAGCGGACGGCCAGCGTATCTGGACAACCACCGTTTTCCAGCAGGACGATGGTGCGGTCGAAATGCACCGTAAGAACAGCCCGGCGAGTGCCACGCCCATTGTGGAAGGCGATTTTCTCTATGTGCATTTCGGCTCACAGGGAACCGCCTGCCTGGATTTGTCGGGCAAAGTCATCTGGAAAAACGACACACTGAAGTACAAGTCCCAGCACGGCAACGGAGGCTGTCCGGCCATCGCTCAGCAGACAATGATCATCTGCTGCGACGGACGCGACGCGAGATTTGTCGTGGGACTGGACAAGACCACGGGCAGGCAGATCTGGCGGACCGAACGCGAGTTATCGCCATCACGCGGATTCAGCTTTTGCACGCCCACACTGATCAAAGTCGATGGCCAGTGGCAGGCCGTCTGCCCGGGCAGCGGTGGCGTGTGGGCCTATGATCCAGCCACCGGTCGGCAGATCTGGCGTGTGGCCTATGGAGAAGGCTACTCTGTGGTTCCACGGCCCATCTTTGCTCATGGCCTGATCTATGTCTGCAGTGGCTTCGGTGACAGTCAGGTGTTCGCGATTGACCCCAGTGGCACGGGCGACATCACCCAGACCCACGTGAAGTGGCAGTCCAAAAAGGGCATCCCCAAGTCCCCGTCCCTGCTGATTGTGGGACAGGAACTGTACATGGTGGATGATCGGGGCATTGCCAGTTGCCGGGACGCATTGAGCGGTGAAATTCACTGGCAGGAACGATTCCCCGGAGCTTTCTCTGCTTCACCGTCTTTTGCTGATGGAGTGATTTACTTCCAGAACGAAACGGGCGAGACCACGGTGATCAAGCCGGGCCAGACGTTTCAGCTCGTCGGCCGCAACAGTCTGGGTGACGGCAAACTGCGGACGTTCGCCTCGTTTGCCTTCATCGACAACAGCATTCTGCTGCGAAACGAAACCTACGTGTATCGACTAACCAAATAAACCAGACGGCTGCGGGAAGGTCGGCGGTTTGATGTCGGCGGAAATCGGCCCATCAAATGGGTTGTCCCCTGCGACGGAAACGGTCGATACGTCAACGAAGTCCGGCACCGATCCTTTTCCGACAGGTGGTGTCTGACAACACGTTTCCGGGACCGGGCCAGACAAGTCCGGCAGCAATGACAGGTCCATGGACATCGTTGCAGCACTGTGCCGGAGATTTACAATTCGCCACGCCAAAGACGGGGCGACAACACCGGGTCGCTGCCCCCAGCAGGGACCGCCATTTAGAAAGTGAAGTTTCGATGAGCCGTTCGATGGAGAAGATCGTCGCGTTGTGCAAACGACGCGGGTTTATATTTCAGAACTCGGAGATCTACGGAGGTCAGAACGGTTTCTGGGATTACGGTCCCCTCGGTACAGAATTGAAACGCAACGTTCGTGACAGCTGGTACCACGACATGGTGGCCGCGCACAACGAACTGGTGGCCCCCGAATCTGCGCCCTCAAAATATCAGATGGTGGGCGTGGAAACGTCTCTGATTATGCACCCGCAGGTCTGGAAGTGTTCGGGACACTACGATCTGTTCCACGACATGATGGTCGACTGCCGGGAAACCAAATCTCGTTTTCGTCTGGATCAGATTCGCTGCCGCACGGTCCGCTTTGAAGGCGAGACGGTGAAGCAGGACGGCACAGAAGCCACGCTGGACAGGGTCATGGTCACTTCGACCGCCGAAGACTTCGAACAGGATCTGACCGACCAGGCGCTAAAAGCCTTCGGCAAGAAAAAGAAATACGCCGATCGCCTGCAGTGGGAAGGCGACGTGTCGACGCTGGACAAAGTGGATGTGGAGCAGTTCGCGAACGTAGTCGCGCCCGGAGCCACTAAAGCGGGGACACTCACTGCGCCCCGCGAATTCAATCTCATGATGAAGACCATCATTGGTGCCCTGGGCACAGACGATGACGCGGCCTTCCTGCGACCGGAAACCGCGCAGGGGATCTTCGTCAACTTTAAGAACGTGGTCGACAGCAGCCGCGTCAAGCTGCCGTTTGGAATCTGCCAGGTGGGCAAGAGTTTCCGCAACGAAATTACGCCGCGAAACTTTACGTTCCGTTCGCGCGAGTTTGAGCAGATGGAGATCGAGTTCTTCTGCCGACCGGACGAATCCGCCGGCTGGTACAAATACTGGCGTGACCGTCGCTACCAGTGGTATCTGGATCTGGGCGTCAGTCAGGATCGTCTGATTCTTCGCGATCATCATGCCGAAGAACTGGCACACTACTCTGTGGGCACCGCTGACATCGAATACGCGTTTCCATTTCTGGACGAAGGCGAATTCGGCGAGCTGGAAGGCGTGGCGCATCGCGGTGATTTTGACCTGCGTTCGCACATGGAAGGCAAGCTGGCCCGCAATGCGGATGGCGACCTGGCCGTGGAACTGAACGACGACGGCAAGCCGAAGCACCGCGGCAGCGGCAAAGACCTGACCTATTTTGACGACCAGGCCAAAGAGCGTTTTTTGCCGCACGTGATCGAACCCTCGGCGGGCGCAGATCGGGCCACGCTGGCGTTTATCTGCGAAGCCTATCACGAAGATCAGCAGCCGGACGAAAAGGGCAAGATGCAGGAGCGCGTGGTCATGCAGTTCCACCCGCGGCTGGCGCCCGTGAAAGCGGCCGTGTTCCCGCTGATCAAGAAAGAGGGCATGCCGGAAAAGGCGGCCGAAGTGTTCGGCGCGCTGAAAGCGGCTGGCCTGAGCTGCCAGTATGATCAGCAGGGGGCGATCGGCCGGCGATATCGTCGACAGGATGAGATCGGTACGCCGTACTGCATCACCATTGATGGGGACACGATGCAGGATGACACAGTCACCATCCGTGATCGTGATTCGCTGGAACAGACGCGAATCTCGGTGCAGGATGTTGTTGCTGAAGTGACCGGACGCCTGGGCAGCGTGTAGCGACCAGCGCCCCGGGTGACTGGGGAGCGAAAGCCGCGAGCGATGGTTCACAGAGGATCTGCAATTCCCCCGTGGTGGCAAAAAACGAGCTCAGTCGATAGCCAGACTGAGCTCGTCCTGCCAACATAAGTGGATGGCGAGTCTGACCGTCGAAAACTACGTCAAAGCCATCCTGCAGGTCGGAAAAAAGTCCGGAGCAGACCTGGTGTCTCCCGGTGCGCTGGCCACTCGTCTGGGTGTTTCTCCAGGCAGTGTGACCAGCATGCTCAAAACGCTGGCGGAGTCCGGGCTGGTCAGTTACGTGCCGTATGAAGGTGTTCGCCTGACCGCAGCCGGCCACAAACTGGCCACACGAATGGTTCGTCGTCACCGATTGATTGAACTGTTTCTGCACAACACGCTGAATCTCACGTGGGATCAGGTGCACCAGGAAGCGGAAGAACTGGAGCACGCGGTCAGCGAGTTTCTGGTCGATCGTATAGACGAATACCTCGGCCATCCAGGCGCTGATCCGCACGGCGCTCCGATTCCAGCAGCCGACGGACAGATGCGGGGAGACACCGCCAGCACCGTCACGCTGGCGGTTTGTGAAATCGGCGAGCGAGTGCGATTCGTGCGTGTCGTCAATCAGGAGCCCGATTTTCTCCGCTATCTCTCAGATTCCGGATTTCAGCTCGGCAAGGTTGGAGCCATCGTGGAAAACAGCCATGATGCCGGCGTCATTCGCACGGAAATTGAGGGCCAGCAGTTTACCGTGGGTTTGCGGGCTGCACAGTCCATCCTGGTGGAACGCGCGATTTCGTAGTTCGCCAGGTATCGCTCACCTCGCAGCCGCTTTGCAGACTTCACCAGGCACTGGCCGAGTTGCCAGGCGGTGGCCGCATTTGCGGTCTGTGCGAACGACGGTATCAACGCCGCAGGCCCCTGCATCACGATTCTCTCCCCAGGGCTCGAACAGAAGCATCGCTCGTGACCAAAGACATCTACGAAAACCCGCTGATCTCTCGATATGCCTCACAGGAAATGGGGGCCATCTGGTCCGCACAGACCAAGCATTCCACGTGGCGTCGCCTGTGGCTGGCGCTGGCAGAATCCCAGCAGCAACTGGGACTGGACATCAGCGACGCGCAGCTGGCAGAAATGCGGGCCACGCTTGATGACATCGACTTCGATCTGGCTGCAAAGTTTGAACTGGAACGACGACACGATGTGATGGCGCACGTGGAAACATGGGGTGAGCAGTGCCCGGCCGCCAAGCCGATCATCCACCTTGGCGCCACCAGTTGTTACGTGACCGACAATTCCGAACTGCTGCAGATTCGAGACAGCCTGCTGGTCACTCAACGTCGTCTGGTGCAGGTGATCGATCAACTCGCGCGATTCGCCGCTGAGTACCGCGACATTCCCTGTCTGGGGTTCACACACCTGCAGGCCGCTCAACCGACCACGGTGGGCAAGCGCGCGACTTTGTGGTGCTGGGACCTGCTGCTGGACCTGGAAGAGATTGAACATCGCCTGGCAACGATTCGCTTTCGCGGCGTGAAGGGCACCACGGGGACACAGGCGACGTTCCTGAGCCTGTTCAACGGCGATCACAGCATGGTCGAAAAACTTGACCAGCTGGTCACGCAGAAGATGGGCTTTGACAAACGGCACGCGGTGACGGGGCAAACGTATTCCCGCAAGTTTGATTCTCAGGTGATGGCATCCCTGAACGGTCTGGCCCAGTCGTGTCACAAAGCGGGCAGCGACATTCGCATTTTGCAGCACAGGAAAGAGCTCGAAGAGCCCTTCGGCAAAAAGCAGATTGGTTCGTCCGCCATGGCCTACAAACGCAATCCGATGCGGAGCGAACGCATGTGTGCGCTGGCTCGGTTTGCGATGAGTCAGCAGGCTGGAACGGACGCCACCATGGCAACGCAGTGGATGGAACGCACGCTGGACGACAGCGCGATTCGTCGCCTGGCCGTGCCTCAGGCGTTTCTGGCGGTGGACGCGTGCCTGATTCTTTATCGCAACATCACCGATGGGATGGTTGTCTATCCGAAGACGATTGAAAAACACCTGAACGAAGAACTGCCATTCATGGCCACCGAAGAGATTCTGATGGCTGGCGTTCAGGCTGGTGGCGATCGCCAGGACCTGCACGAAGTGATTCGGGTGCACAGTCAGGCGGCGGCCGCCGAGGTGAAACAGAACGCCATGCCGAACGATCTGATCAGCCGACTGCAGCAGGACCCCGCGTTTGCGGGAATCGATCTGACCAGCACACTGGATGCGAAAAAGTACATCGGGCGCGCGCCCGAGCAGGTGGATGCCTTTGTTGCTGACTGCGTGGAACCGATCCGCAGTCGCTACGCCGATGTGCTGAACGCCGCCACCGAAGATCTGCGGGTTTGATGCAGCAGCGGCCGCGGTCCCCCCGCCTGGGACCGCTTCGGGAGGGTCGCGGCAATCGGGAAATCTGCTATCGTTCGGCCGCCGCAACACGCTTTCAAAAACCAAGATGGGAATGACGCGATGGTGAATGCGAACGTCAGGGTGGGCGATTACACCGTGGGCAGCGAGCACCCGCTGCTGCTGATTGCCGGGCCCTGCGTGATGGAGTCAGAATCCATGGTGCTGCAGGTGGCCGAGCATCTGGCAGGATTGAAACAGCAGCACGGCTGGCAGATCGTTTTCAAGAGCAGCTTTGACAAAGCCAATCGGACCAGTGTGGACAGCTATCGAGGTCCCGGGCTGGAAGACGGGCTGAAGCTGCTGGACAAGGTCAAATCGGCGACCGGCCTGCCCACCACGACCGACATCCATGAAGCCGCCCACGCGGCCCCCTGTGCGGAAGTCTGTTCAATCCTGCAAATCCCTGCATTTTTGGCCCGGCAGACCGATTTGCTGGTCGCGGCCGCCGATGCTGCGGTCGCCAGAAATATCTGTGTGAATGTGAAGAAACCGCAGTTTGTGGCCCCCGAAGACACCGTTCACGCCGTACGGAAGTGTGAGGCCCGCGGTCTGCGCGACGTGCTGCTGACAGAACGCGGCACAACCTTTGGCTACGGGCGTCTGGTCAATGATTTCCGCTGCATTCCCATAATGAAATCGTTCGGAGTGCCGGTCGTGTTTGATGCCACACACAGTGTGCAAACGCCCGGTGGAGCAACGACGGGAGGACAGCGGGACATGGTGGAACCTCTCGCCCGAGGGGCGGTCGCCATCGGCTGCGATGCGGTGTTTTTCGAAACCCATCCCGATCCGGATGCTGCCCGCAGTGATGGCCCCAACATGGTGCCACTGGCCCGTTTTGAAACCATCGTTCAGAAACTCACCACACTCCGCGACACCGTCCGCCGGATGGACGCTGACTGAGTGTGGTCCCGACACTCAAAAGCCGATCCATGAACGTCGCATCGCCCCGACTGGTCCCTGAAGACATGAGTGATTTCTGCTGCCGTCCGCTCTGTGGAATTCTGCTGGGCATCAGCCTGCTGCTGCCGTCCGGCTGCTCAAGCGAGAAACCAGCTGAAGACCAGCCGAACACGACTGAGAAGACAGGAGAAACGGACGGAGAACGCTGCCGCAAGAAACTGGCAGCCGCCATCCAGCGTGTCCAACCTGGCAACCTGATGCTGCAGGATAAACCGGAGCGCGCGATCAATGGCCTGAATGCCTGGATCGCGTCGTGTGCCAAACAGGAGCTGGAAGAACTGACGGTGCCGGCCGAAGTGATCACACTGACGGGCGAATCGGCTCGCGTCTCGGCACGCCGATTCACAGTGAACGACGCGGCCTATATACGCGACTGCCTGCTGCTGCGTGACCTGACGGATGCCATCTGCCGACGTGTCGAATCAGAAAAAATGGGGACGGCCGCCGCCAGTGACGAAGACCGTGTCCTGGGAATTTATCAGTGGCTGGTTCGCAATGTCAGTTTACTCAATGACAGCAGTCAACGACTTCCGCTGAGTCTGTTTGATGTCGCAATGACGGGACGGGGGACGGCCGAAGATCGTGCGTGGATTTTTGCCGAATGTCTGCGGCAGCAGCAAATCGACGCCGTCCTGCTGCAGACGGATGCTGCTCCGGGAGAATCCGGCAGCCTTGAGCAGTCGCGCTGGCTGATTGCCGTGCTGCTGGACGACCGCAGTTTGGTCTTCGATCCGGCACTTGGCGTGCCCGTGCGGGCAGAGATGACATCTGAGAATTCGCCCATTCTTGATCTGGTCACCGTCACACAGCACGAACGCTGGAAGTCGGCAACGGTCAGTGTGATCGCGCAGCTGGCAGCTTTCGCCCCACGCATGCTCGTGCTGCAGGAACAACTGGCCGCCGAGGATTCGGCCGTGCTGTACGAGGAACTGACGGGCGGACTGTCGGAAATCCTGCCGCTCACAGAACGCATCGCCACCGGCTCGGGCAAAGTTTTCTCTGTGGATCAGGTGGCCATCTGGGACTACCCGGAAGCGCAGGTTGTGGCCGCCAATTCCCTGAGCGAATCGGACCGTCTGGAGTATTCTTTGATGATGCGGCCATTTGGCGGTCCCTACGAACGCGAAGAATTCGAACCGGAAAGCATGGAGGAATTGACGACGGTTCCGGAGGAACTGACAAAAGAAGAACGCGACGCGCTGGTCCAGAATCGCCTGATGAAGAATTTCGAACAGGTCTTTCGGACCAGTGACGACCGCTTCGGCAAACCATCTCAGGGGCTGAGAAAAGCAAGGCTGCGGCAGCTGCGGGGCGAAGACGACACCACCGTCATCCAGGGATTCCAGCAGGTTCGCATTGCCAGTATGGAGACGGAACTGCGAATCCGCGTGCCGGAGCAGGTGCAGCGGGAATTCGGCTATCCTCCCGTGATCACGATTCCGTTCCCCGACATTGTGAAGGAAGTCAACCAGAGTACCACGGGCGATTCGCTGTATTGGAGTGCGATGTGCCAGATGGACCGCGGCGAATTCGGCACGGCGAATATCACCTTCATGAATTATCGCCGCCAGTACCCGGATAACGCCAAATGGACATATGCGTCGCTAATCAATCAGGGTCGCTGCCTGATTCAGCAGGGGCGCACGGAAGATGCCGTGAAGTACCTGAAAATGGCGGACGTGGAAAAAAATCCGGAACGCGGACTGGTGACCCTGCTGCTGTCGATCGTCAGCCAGTGAATGGCCGCCGCCGCACCAATCCCACTGCTGGAATTGCGGAAAGCCGTAGCGACTGACGGATCCGTTGCCAGCTGGACTGGCAAAGCAGATGGCCTTTGCTGATTTGCGATGTTAGCCCCGCGGCAGGCCCTGCGGCAGCCTCATCAGTGACGTGTGACGGCGGTCCGGTTGTGTCGGAACAGGCGTTTCGCTTTACTATTGGGTATATCCCTCAATCCGTACCGGAGTCACACATGTCCGAAAGTCGTCGTTCGTTTCTGGGCAAAGCCGCATCTGGCGCTGCCATCGTTTCTGCACCGCTGTACTTCAAAAAGCGGGCGCACGCTGTGCAAAGTGCGAATGACCGCAAGACCGTCGCGTCTGTGGGTGTCGGTGGCAGCCGTGGTCGCTACAGCCGAGGTGGCAGTATCGCCATGCAGGCTTCCAAACTGGGGCAGACGATCGCAGTCTGTGACGTCGACACTCGCCACAATGAGGAATTTGACAACAAGTTTGACAACAAACTGAAGATGTTCACGGACTACCGTGAGATGCTGGAGAAATCCTCTCCCGACATCGTGACGATTGGCACACCGGACCACTGGCACGTGCCGATCGCGATTGCCGCGATGAAAGCCGGCGCAGATGTGTACTGCGAAAAACCACTGACGCTGACGATCGACGAAGGCATCGAAATCAGCAAAGTGGTTAAAGAGACGGGCAAGGTGTTTCAGGTTGGCACTCAGCAGCGCACCGAGAACGGCCGCAAGTTTCTGCAGGCCATTGCCATGGTGCAGGAAGGCGTCATTGGTGACGACGTGACGGCCAATGTCGCCATCGGTGGCGTGTCCAAAGGGGGTCCGTTTGAGGTCACCGAAGCGCCAGCCGATCTGGACTGGGACATGTGGCTGGGACCGGCCCCCAAAGTAGGCTACTCAGAAGAACGCCGCAAAATGTTCCGCTGGTTCTTCGAGTACTCGGGCGGCAAAATGACCGACTGGGGCGCACACCACATTGACATTGCCACCTGGGCACTGGGCAAACAGGCAACAGGTCCTGTGAAGGTCTCCGGCAGCGGCACTCTGCCGCCGAGCGTGCCGGAGAATTTTGACTTCGTCAAATGGTTTGCCGGCGAAGCCATGCTGCCTAACTCCTTCAACGTCGCCATGAACTTCAAGCTGAATCTGGAGTATGCGGACGGCCTGAAGATGACCGTACAGGACAACTACGTGTCTGAAGACGGCAAAACAAAATTCCCCAACGGCATTCTGTTTGAAGGCTCCCGGGGACGCTTCTTTGTGAATCGCGGCAAACTGACGGGTGCCCCCGTGGAGAACATGTCCGAGGCCGATAAGAAGAAGATTGACGACAAAGTGGTGGAACTGTACGGCGGTGAACCGTCTGGTCACATGAACAACTTCTTTGACTGTGTCAACAGCCGACGGGATCCCGTCTCTGACGTGTACAGTCACCATCGCACAATGACGTCCTGTCACCTGTGCAACATCAACCTGATGCTGGGCCGTGACCTGCAGTGGGATCCGGATAAGCAGGAATTCATCGGGGATGATCAGGCCAATGCTCTGAAAACCCGTCCACAAAGAGATGGTTACACAATGTAACCCACACAAACCGCTGCTCGCAGCGAATTGACCACCTCTGATCGTCCCCGGTACCACCAGGTAGCGGGGACTTTCTTTTGTGTCCACCGGTGTTTGTTGCGACTGACTATGATGAGAGGCCGCCGTCGATAAGAATCCGACGACAACATCACCGTTTTGACAGGATCGTCATGATGATCGGCCGACTACTGCTGACCGCTTTTTGTGTGTGGACGATGTCCGCCTTTTCCTGCACGCATGCCCAGCAGTCGCAGCGGCAGCGACAACTGGCAGCATGGCTGAAGCGATTTCCGGAAGCCGACACCAATGGTGACGGCCGACTCTCGGAAAAGGAAGTCGACCTGTTCCGGCGCAATCGCATGGGCAATCGGGGGGCTCCCTCGACATTCAAAGTGGATCCCCGCTGGGCAGCACGCAATTTTCCGGACAGTGCCGTCAGCCTGAAAACACCACAGCAGATTGAAGAGATTTACGCTCAGGTAAAGGGCAGGGGGCCTTCGGTCGTCAGCTACGAGCGACCGCAGGACGGAGCGCTGCGTATAGTGGGCACCGGCCACAGTTTTATGGCGCCCGGCTATCAGACGTTTCCGAAAATTGCGTCGGCCGCCGGATGGCAGCAGCCGCCGCTCCTGACGCACACTGGCGGCGGCATCACGGGCAGTGCGCGATACAAATGGGAGCAGGAAAACGGCATCTTTCAGTTTTCCGGTCGACCACAGCCCAAACTCCTGGCCTCCATTGCCAACGCCAGGTGGGACGCCATGATGTGGGGCCCTTATTACAACGACAAACCCGAATACTATGCCTGCTGGATCGACTTCTGCCTGAAGTACAATCCCGAGATGAAGTTCTATATGTCTGACGCCTGGCCACAGCTGGAACAGTTTGATCGGGAACCAAAGTCAGATGCCGAGATGACGTGGGAGCAGGTGGCAAAGCTGGGCGAGCAAAAGAATGCCGTCACTGCCCGAATGCTGACCACCCTCCGCAAAAGCTATCCGGATCGGGTGTTTGTGATGCCCACGTCCGATGCCATGGTGCTGGCCGTTCGCGAATTCCACAGGGGACGTCTCGCCGGTGTGGAAGGCGTCCACAAGGTCATCGGCGGCAAAGAGCGTTCGTTGTGGCGTGATCGACTGGGCCATCTGGGCCCTGGACTGGGCGATCTGGAAGGGTATGTGTTCTACGCCACACTTTATGGGCGATCACCAGAGAAGATCAGGGCAGGTTTTCGCCCCAGTGACAACAGCGAGTTTCCCTCGGCAGAACTCGATGCCGTTTTTCGACAAATCGCGTGGGAAGCAGTGACCCGCAATCCGTTCAGCGGCGTTGTCGATAAGAATGGCGATGGGATTGGTGACCACCTCGAACCACAGTGACAGAATTCATGCACAGCGAACTGCGACAGCTGATAACCGCGCGGAACACTCTCATCAGCGTCAACAGTACGGACGAATCCGTTGAATTCCAGGCGATTATGGAGGTCGCCAAAGAACTGGGCCGCAACGTGCAGGACTGGACCCAAACCAGCGGCATCATGGTCTACTCTCCGGAAGCCCGGGAGCCAGCGGCCGTGGGTGGCACGGACAAGCCGGAACTGGCGCTGCGTTATCTGCTCCGCAACCGCCGCAGTTCCATCGCCGTCATGCGGGGACTGGCACCGTTCACCACACAGCCTTTGTATCGCCGGCTGCTGCGGGACTTTGAACTGAAAGCTGATGGTGAGCGGGACTGCATGATCCTGATGGATGAAGTGTCCCTGCATCCGCTGGTACAGAGACTGTGCGCTCCCTGGCGTCCCGGTCTGCCGGATAAGGATGAACTGGAAGATCTGGTCAAGCAGACCTATCGCCGCCTGAAGAAGGAAGCCCTGTCCGAGGTGGCCACCGATCTGCGCAAGCGTGAGTTTGAACAGCTGATTCTGAACCTGCGAGGCCTGACGCGCAGTGAGGCGATTCGCGTGGTGGAGTCTGTCATCCTCGATGACCTGAAACTCAATCAGGCCGATATCACCCGCGTGATTGAGGCCAAGCGACGACTGCTGGAGTCATCCGGCTCACTGGAATCGATGACCATCGACTTTGACATTGATGAGGTCGGCGGACTGCGTGGGCTCAAAGGCTGGCTGTCTGAGCGTCGCGGTGGGTTTTCGGAAGCCGCCCGCAACTACGGCATTGAGCCACCGCGAGGTGTGCTGATGCTGGGCGTACCAGGCTGTGGCAAAAGCCTGTGCGCGAAGGCGGTGGCGGCGGACTGGGGTATCCCGCTGCTGCGGCTGGACCCGGGTGTGCTGTATCAGAAGTTCGTCGGTGAAAGCGAAAACCAGCTCCGACAGGCGATTCAGCAGGCCGAAGCGATGGCGCCCGCCATCCTGTGGATTGACGAGATCGAAAAAGCGTTCGCGTCGGCTTCCAGTGACTCAGCGGACGGCGGTTTGTCACAGCGAATGTTCGGCACGCTGCTTTCGTGGATGCAGGATCATCGCGAGCCGATTTTCATCGTGGCCACTGCCAACGATATTTCCGCACTGCCACCGGAACTGATGCGAAAAGGACGATTCGACGAAGTGTTCTTTATCGATCTGCCCTCACTGGAAGCCCGCCGGCAGATTTTCTCGGTGCACCTGAAACGCCGCAATCGCAACCCGGCGAACTTTGACATTGAAGCACTGGGGGACGCTTCAAAAGACTTAACCGGAGCAGAAATTGAACAGGCCGTGATGTCGGCCCTGTTCGCCGCGTTTTCCGACGGTCGTGAAATCGACACCACGGACATCATCACGGCCATCGCCAAAACCAATCCGCTATCGAGTCTGATGCACGAGAAAATTGAATACCTGCGGGACTGGGCGATGAATCGCTGTGTCCGCGCAGACTAAGCTGCTGTGGTTTGCGTCTCACTCAAGGCGACATTGGCCCCGGCCGCATCGTGACAGTTTTCAGCCCAGACAGGCCCCCCATGCGAATTGGTATTCTTGGCGGCACATTTGACCCGGTTCATTACGGCCACCTGATGATGGCCGAGAGTTGTCGCGAACAGCTGCAACTGGATGAAGTGCGTTTGATCCCTGCCGGCGATCCGCCTCATAAACCGGATCAGAAAATCACCGACGCCCACGCGCGGGCCGACATGCTGCAGCTGGCAGTCTCAGGCTATCCGGAGTTTGTCGTGGACCGACGGGAAATTCGCCGCAGTGGCCCCTCATTCACGGTGGACACACTGCAGGAATTCCGGGAACAGCAGCCAGACGATGAACTGTTTCTGATCATCGGTGCAGATTCCCTGGAGCAGTTGCTGACGTGGAAATCGCCGGAACAGATCGCGCAGCTGGCCACGATTGTTGCCGTCAATCGCCCCACCCAGCCCGAGTTGACGACGCAGCAAATCACACAGTGGGTCGGAGGAGACATCGCCGCCAGTGTTCAGACGGTCGCCATGCCGGGGTCTGATCTGTCGGCTTCGTGGCTGCGGGAACGTCTGGCCGCAGGAAAATCGCTGCGATTTCTGACGCCGAAGGCCGTCGAAGCATTCATTGCGCAGCACGACATCTACGCTGCGGCTCCACCGGCTGCCCCCTAGCGACCGGCAGGCGGAGTGGCTTTCCGGCCTGGCCGCGATAACATGGGGCTTTGCTCTGCGAATTCGGCAAAGGCCCGGTTATGCATATTCAGACTTCAGCAAAACGGCAGTTTCCGTCAGTCAAACTGGCAACCGCGTTTTTTGTCATCCTGTCTGGCTCCATCTATGCGTGCAACATCCCCGTGTTCCGATACGCCCTGGAACGCTGGGCACCGGATCGGGTGGAAGTCATCGTCTTTCATCAGGGAAAGCTTGCCGCAGAAGATTCGGCCGTTGTGGATTCGATCCGCCGTCAAACCCAAACGTCAGCGGGAGCGGCCAACGCGACGGTCCGCGAGTACAGGATCGGGTCGGCCAAAGACGAGAATCTCGACGACCTTTGGCAGCGCGTTTCCGCGGATGGGGCCACGACTCCTTATGTGGTCGTCCGCTCAACGGCCAGCAAAGGTGCGAAGGTCAACAACTGGCGGGGACCGCTGAGGAAGTTTCGAAGCGGCCACACCTTCGAGTCGCCCGTGCGTCGCCGCGCAGGTGAGCGGTTGCTGTCCGGCACGTCGGTGGTCTGGCTGGTATTGAAGTCAGAGGACAAACAGAAAAACGAACGGCTGATCACACAGCTGACCAAAGATCTGCAGGCGCTGAGCAAATCGGTACCGCTGCCTGATGGCATTGGACTGCCCGGTTCGGAGTTGATGGCGGAGGTGCCGCTGCTCATGAAGTTTGAAGTGATCGAAATCGACCCGCAGGACGAAAAAGAAAAATACCTCATCGATCTGCTGCAGGGACTGGCGCCCGAATCGGTGTCGGACAACGAACCATTGGCCGTCCCTGTGTTCGGGCGGGGTCGGGCGCTGGAAGTGATCGCTGGTCGCGATGTGACCACCGAACTGACCAAAGATCTGACGATGTTTCTGTGTGCGGCATGCAGCTGTCAGGTCAAGGAAATGAATCCCGGCTTTGACCTGCTGATGTCCACAAACTGGACGACGGAACTGTACGGAGAAGACGGGCAGGACCCGACTGCCAGCGGGTTTCAAAGTCAGAAGAATGAGGGGGTGCCGATTCTGATCGACATTCCTGCCGGCCGCAAACGCCGTTAGTGCGGTGAAATGTCAGCAGACGTCACCTCCCGTCAGCAAAGATCGCACTCACAGACCGTCTAGCCGGCGGGTCGGATGGCAAAGGAAATGGACTGAAACTGCAGCTGCTGGCACAGGTCGTACACGGCGATCCACTGCTGGTTGGTGACATTGTCGCTGGTGTCCATGATGACCTGCGTGCGAGGATCGAGAGCGGCCAGCGCGGACAGCCGTTCACGCAGTTCGCGAGCTCCTGACAGCGGACGATCATTGAGAGAGATGGTCAGTCGATTGGTGGCATCCCGCGTCAAGCCGATCGTCACAACCTGTGGTTCAAATTCATCGGGGGCAGCGGGAGGCAGTTCAACGTCCGTTTCCGTCGCGCCTTCTGACAGCGTCGCCGGCAGCAGGGTGTCGGGTTTCTGGCCGACGGAGGCGCAAACAAAGAAGACGAGCAGCAAAAAGACAACGTCGATCATCGGCGTCATGCTTTCGTTGTCGAATGCGGGGCGGCGGCGAGTGGGGACTCTCACGGGGCGTCTCCGGCATTGCGGACGGCAAACTGGATGCTTTGAATCCTCCGGCTGGCACAGTATTCGATAATCCGCCTCATTTGCCCGTACTCTCCGTCACGATCGCCGCGAATCCGCACTTCCGGGGGTGCCGCTGGATCGCTGGTTTCCAGTTGGGAAATGCGTTCGAACAGCAGATCTTCGGCAATTGGCTCCCCGGCCAGAAAAAGCTGACCATCCGCCTCAACCGTGAGGGTGAGACGATTGGGTGACTGCTGATTATCAACCTCTCCGCCGGTCGCGACCGGCAGGCTCACCTGCTGCGCCTGCTCGCTGCGGACAAAGTGGCTGGCCACCAGAAAGAAAATGATCAGCAGAAACACCACATCGATCAGCGGCGTGATGTTAAACCGCAATGGTGTTCGCTGACTGTAGATGGTCGGACGCCGCATGAGTTTCTCAACGCTGAGTGATCGGTGGCAAATGCTAGCAGTTTCTAGAGCTTTGGGGCAGCGGAGATTACGATGCCTGCCAGAGATTAGGATGCCTGTACTCCGATGCCGGCAACGCCACCACAACCGGTGTGAAGTCGAAAGGAACAATGAAACCGATGTCCGAAAAACGCGTACTGCTGCTGGCTGGCGATTTTGTGGAAGACTACGAAATCATGGTCCCCTTTCAGACACTGCTGACCGTGGGGGTCAGTGTGGATGCTGTCTGCCCTGAGAAAACAGCCGGAGACCAGATCCGCACGGCCATCCACGACTTTGAGGGCGATCAGACTTACAGCGAAAAGCCGGGGCACAATTTTACGCTCAACGCGGACTTTGCTGCTGTCAGCGTGGACGATTACGACGGACTTCTGATTCCCGGCGGACGAGCGCCGGAGTACCTGCGTCTGAACGGCGACGTCCTGAACCTCGTCAGAGCATTTGACAGTGCGGGTAAGCCGATCGCGGCGATCTGCCACGGCCTGCAGATTCTTTCGGCCGCCGGCATTTTGAAAGATCGCACGTGCACCGCCTATCCGGCCTGCGGACCGGAAATCACCCTGGCCGGCGGAACCTATCAGGAAATTGCCATCGACGGGGCGCACGTGGACGGCAATCTGGTGTCCGCACCGGCCTGGCCCGCCCACCCTGCCTTTTGTCGAGAATTCCTCAAACTGCTGGGTGTGCTGTAGTGGTCGGCATACTGTTCGTGCGCCACAGTCTGATTGCCACTCGCTGATCTGCTCTTCTTTGGCTGCCTGGATTTGATTTTATGTCTCCGAAACTGTGTTTAACGCTGGCTGCCGTTTTCGGCTTTCTGGCCGTCTTTCTGGGTGCGTTTGGCGCCCATGGCCTGGGCGAAGGTCGTAAAGCGGACGACGGCTCTCGCACACCCAGCTTTCTGGAAAACAAGTACGCCGACACTGAAGACAAAAATGTGGCAGGTCAAATGATGCCCGCCAGCTACAAGTATCTGCAGGATTTTCGCACAGGAGTGCGGTATCACATGTGGCACGCGATCGCGATGTTCGGCACAGGGCTGATCATGCTGCGGCAGCGTTCGCGTGTGCTGAGTGCGGCCGCTTGGTGTTTTGTCGGTGGCATCGTGCTGTTTTCCGGCGCACTTTATGTGCTGGTGATCTGCGGGCCCAAAGCCGGTGGCGTCACGTGGGGACTGGTCGCGCCCATCGGAGGAACGCTGCAACTGATCGCCTGGCTGCTGCTGGCCGTTGGTGTGGCCCGCACCAACTTTTCCCCTGCTGAGTAAGCCACTCACACAACGTTTCCGTCCTTCAACGGGTTGCCGCCACGATGCTGATTTTTGACGCTCATCTGGACCTGGCATGGAACGCTCTGGAATGGAATCGTGACCTGCTGCAGCCGGTGCCGCAGATTCGCGATCGGGAGCGGCAGTTTGCCGGCTGCGTGCCGGGAGACTGCACCACCTCACTGCCCGCCATGCGCGAAGGTCAGGTGGGTCTGGCTATCGCCACATTGCTGCCGCGGTTCCATCGCGTGCCGGCGCCCAGGTCATTCTATGAGTCGCGATTGTCGGCCTACGCGGCCATGCAGGGACAACTGGGCTGGTACCGGCATATGTCGGAACTGGGACACCTGAAAGAACTGCAGTCGGCCGCCGCAGTGACGGCACACGCCGAACAATTCTCCACCGGATCCACCGAGACCCCCATCGGCTTTGTCCTGAGCATGGAAGGAAGCTGGGCCATCCCTGATCCCTCCTATATTCCACGGTGGTATGAACAGGGACTGCGAATTCTGGGACCAGCGCATTACGGACCGGATGATTACGGTCATGGCACCGGCAGCTCCGGTGGACTGAAAGCAGACGGCCCGGAATTGCTGCGGGAGATGGCGAGAGTCGGCATGCTGCTCGACGTGACCCATTATTCTGATGAATGCTTCTGGCAGGCGCTGGAGATCTACGCCGGACCGGTCCTGGCCAGTCATCACAACTGCCGCAGTCTTGTGCCCGCTGATCGTCAGCTGTCCGATGAACAGATCACCGCCCTGGTGGAGCGTCAGGCCGTGATTGGACTGGCACTGGATTCCTGGATGATTCGCCCGGGCTGGATCCGAGGCAAAACGGATCCGGCCACCGTGTGCCTGGACGATGCGGTCAACCACATCGATCACATCTGCCAGTTAACAGGCAGTGCGGCACACTGCGGCATTGGCTCGGATCTGGATGGCGGATTTGGCAAAGAACAGACGCCCCACGACCTGGACACCATTGCCGATCTGCCCCGAATTGCCGAGCTGCTGGAAAAACGCGGGTATTCGGCCAGCGATATCACGGGCATCATGCACGGCAACTGGCTGAAGTTCTTCCAGCGGGCCTGGGCATAGGCGTCAGCTTTTGGCGCGATGCACCAGATAGCTGCGTTCTCCCCGAGTGACGTAGATAGCGTCTTCTGTCAGACGATCGCACAGATCCACGAGAAACTCAATCAGGCGGTCAAACTCCGATTCGCTTCCGAAGCTGACTTCAAACCGCTCCATCACGTCATGAACGAGCTCTGAGTTGTCATCAACCCAATAGCCCTTCACTGGCGTCGGCGACTGCGTGTAGGCACGGTAGCGATGCATAAGAAATTCGTGAATCGCTGATCGCGCAGTGTGCGTGCCGTGAAAATAGCGCGGGTCATCCAGCTTGTGAGACGGGATGTAAAACACGGTGACTTTCCCCAGTTCGTGGAGAGCGGAACTGGAGGACGACGGTTGATCAACCGACATGCTGTGAGCCTGATGAAGTTGAAAAACGAGTTATCAAAACCGCCGCTTCAACAACGACGCGTAAAGAACGAACGCGGGACCATTTCCCCCGGCCCGCAATCAGACGTGATTCAGCAAATGTACCGCAGGAAGCGTCCAACGGAACAATGCAGTGATCAGGATATGGAAAAAGCGTCACACAGTTGTTCGATTGCAACGACCGCAGCGACGATCTCGTCCTCAGTTGTGAATACGCCGGGACTCATCCGCAGACTGCCGCCGGACTCGGCAGTCGTCAGGTGCTGATGCACGAGCGGTGCACAGTGGAAACCGGCGCGACACTGGACGCCAAACGAACTGTCAAGAATCGTGGCAGCCTCGCGGCTGTCGACTCCGTCGATCGTGAAACTCACAATGCCCGTATTGGGCTGCATCCCATCCGTCAGCAGCTGCACGCCTGGCAAATCCTGCAAACGCGATCGCAGCAGGGCAGCACAGCTGGCCAGGTTTTTCGCAAGCAATGGCCGATCCTGGGACTGCAGCCACTGCAGGGCGGCATGCAGCCCAACTAAACCTGGCATATTCATATTTCCGGACTCAAACAGTCCGGGCAAATCACGGGGCTGCTGCGGTGACTCGCTTTGGGTGCCCGTGCCTCCACAGCGAATCGGAGACAGCAGTTCTTCCCGCCCGGATCGCACATAGACAATGCCAGTGCCCAACGGGCCCAGCATCCCTTTGTGCCCCGCAGCCGCCAGAAAATCGGCCTTCAGTTCCGACAGGCAGATTTCATGGTGACCGGTCGTTTGGGCTGCGTCCAGCAGCACCAGCGCTCCGGCAGCATGGGCATGTTCAATCACCTCCTGCACCGGCTGAATCACGCCGGTCACGTTGGAGGCGTGATTGAGCACCACTAGTCGTGTCGGGCGGGCGGCCAGCGACTGCCGAAACGCGTCCGGATCAATCAGACCGGAACTGACGTCGAACGACAGATAGTCAACGTCCAGCGTCAATTCCTGCTGCAGTTGATTGAGCGGACGAAGCACTGAGTTGTGCTCCAGCCGAGAGGTCACCACCCGATCATTGGGTTGCAGCAATCCCCGCAGCAACAGATTCAGGCTGTCCGTGCAATTGAAGGTAAAGGCAATTTCGCGGGCTTGCGCTGACAGTAAGCGGGCCACCTGCTGGCGGCACTGCGTAACAATCTCACTGGCGATCTCGCCATCACGATAAGAGCCGCGTCCAAACGCCGCCCCATTGTTCACCATGTAGTCTGTGACGGCCTCGGCGACACCCGGAGGCTTGGGATAACTGGTGGCCGCGTTATCCAGATAAATGCGCTGGGAAGACGTGTTCACGCATGGTCTCCTGCAATCAGCTGCAGCAGCCGGTCATCGTCGATCACAACTCCTTTGGGCTGCTGCTTGATCAGGCCAACAACAGCGTCCAGTTCGGCTTCAGAACAGACGTGCCCCAGGGCCTGAAGACGATGGGCGACCGCCCTGCGACCACTGTGACGCCCGAGGACAAACTGGAGGCCGTCCGCCCCCACGGTCTCCGGGTAAAACGGCAGGTAGGTGTCGCGATTTTTGATCAGCCCGTCCTGATGAATGCCCGCTTCCGTGGCAAAGATGTTTTCTCCACCAACAGGTTTCATGCGCGGCAGACTCACACCCGTTAAGTCTTCCACCAGGCGACACAGTGGAAACAGCCTGGACAAATCGACACGAAACCTGCGGCCATACTGATCACGATTGACGTGCAGCGCCATGGCGACTTCTTCCAGCGAAGCATTGCCCGCCCTCTCACCAATGCCGTTCACGGTGCACTGCACGACGTTGGCCCCCGCCGCAACGGCTGCCAGCGTGTTGGCGACCGCCAGTCCCAGGTCGTTGTGAAAATGGACAGCCAGCAGCACGCTTTCCAGATTCGGCACGTTGTCCTGAATCAGACGGATGGCGTCAGCCGATTTCTCCGGTGTAAGGACGCCGACAGTGTCGGGGAACCCGATCGCCGTGGCCCCGGCATCGATGGCGTGTCGATAACACTCGCACAGAAAATCAGGCTCCGTGCGACTGGCATCTTCCGGACTGAAGGCGATGATTTTGAATTTCTCGGCCGCGTAGGAAATGGAATCGGTAATGATCCGCAACACTTCACTGCGGCTTTTCTGCAGTTTGTGCTGGCGGTGCAGGGGGCTGGTGCCACAAAACAGGCTCACCCCTTTTTTGTGAACAGGGTTGCCGGCCAGCGCGAATTCGGCGGCGTCCACGTCTGCTCGCACCGTGCGACACAGCGCCGTCAGGACGGGGCGTTTAACAACCTGGGTCATCTTCTGAATGGCGACGACATCCGCCTGCGACGAGGCGGGAAAACCGGCATCCAGTGAGTGCACGCCGGCTTCTTCCAGTGCCAGCGCGATGCGAACCTTTTCGTCCGGCTCCAAAGTGGCGCCGGGCATTTGTTCGCCATCCCGCAAAGTGGTGTCACTAAACAGCACATACCCGGAACGCTTGTGACGCCGAATGACGGCATCACGAATGCGATTGCGAACGCGAGAGCGAATCTGATTTAGCGACTGCGACATACGGACAAGATAGCAGTCCGACGCCAGAAGTCACCCTTGCCGCAACTGCGATGCTTTAACCGGACAGGTCTGAACGTTAAATGGAAAACCGGACCGAACGATCTTGAGAAGACCGGCAGCAACCCCCAGAATGTCAGCGTGAGTTCACGAAAAATTCCCACTTTGGCAACCATTCACCATGGCCAGATTCCTCTCACTGTCAACCATTTCTTCCGTTTCTGCGACATGTCTGCTCGGGGCTGTCGTGCTGCTTGCCGGCTGTGCCGAACCGGAACAGGATGCACCTCCCGTTCTGGACGTGCTGAGTGACATGAATGACGTGGACCTGGCACGGCGGGCTGAACAGCTGGCTCGCAGACAGGAGGCCATGAAGGCCATTCAGGAAGCCGGTGCGGAATTCAAAGTGCCCACGGAAGGCGTATATGTTGCAGAATTCGAAACCACGGCCGGCACGTTTCAGATTGAAGTGCACCGTGACTGGGCGCCTTACGGAGCGGATCGTTTTTACAAGCTGATCAAAGACGGTTTCTACAAGGACGCCGCGTTCTTTCGTGTGATGAAAGGCTTCATGGTGCAGTGGGGCATCGCCGCCCGCCCAGGCATGACTCAGAAATGGGATGACCCAATTCCCGACGACGAAGTGTTCCAGAGCAACCAGCGTGGCTATGTCTCATTTGCTCAGACCAAGTCACCTCATTCCCGCTCCACGCAGGTGTTCATCAACTATACGGACAACAGCAATCTGGACACCATGGACCAGGGCTTTGCCCCATTCGGAAAAATCATCATGGGCATGGATGTGGTGGATGCCATCAACGGCCAGCATGGTCAAAAGCCCGATCAGGTTCAGATTCGCGCTCGCGGCAATGCCTACCTCAAAGAGAAGTTCCCGGAACTGGACCTCATCAAGTCCGTGCGACTGGTGGTGGATGATCAGCCCGAAACAGCGGACGAAGGTGACGCGCCCAGCGAGGCTGCCGACGCACAGCCCCAATCCAGTGAGGATGCAGCGCCAGATGAAGAAGCCACTGGTGATGCCGCTGCCGATGAGGCGGCGGAAAAATAGCAGCCACACCACAACTCGATCCGGGCCGCCGACACTCCTTCCCTGACTTTCATCGTGAACAATTCCACATGGCGAACCCCTCTGACGACAGCAAGCCGGATTTTAGTTTTCTGGGTGGCGACGACAGCGCCCCCGCTGATGGTCCTGAGTTTCCCGATGATTTGAATTTTCAGCCGTCAGAATCCGGCGACGCTGCTCCCACATTCGATTCCGTTGATGCTGGCAACAGGGACGAGCAGCCGGATCCAGGCAGCGGACCATCCGCCGGCGAAGCAGCGAACGCGATGCCAGCAGCGGAAGAACCCGCCGCTATGACGCCGCGCTCTGAGCAGAAGAAGAAATCGCGCAAGCCAGCCAAAAAACGCCCAGCATCACGAGCGGGCAATTCTGAGTCAGCGACAGAACCCGCTGAACAGCAGGCAGACCGGGCCGCCACGTCCGATGCCGACACCGTTCCACGATCCCGCTTCAACGCGTTGCTGGGATACGCAGCCGCTCTGACGCTTTTGTTTTTGTACCTGCTCGTCTCCGGTCGTCTGTCGGGCACCCATTCACTGGAAAGCCTTCCCGATATCAAACCACTGGAACCCGGTCAGTTCCAGTCGGTTCCGGCTGACGCTGCATTGCCTCGCAATCACGAGCTGCGACTGGGCGAATCACGGAGATTCGGAGATGTGGTGATTACGGCGAACAGGGTCGTCCTCGCTCCGCTCGACTTTGAACGCATGTCTGATCAGAAAGTGGTTCCGGAAATGCGGACGCGACCGGTGCTGCAGTTGCAGTTCACGGTTGAAAACGCAGCCACCGACCTGGGATTTGCTCCGTATGACGTTGGCCTGATGAGCTATCGCAGCCCGGAAGCAGGCGAAGGCGTCGACGACGAGGTCCTGGCCAGCTCAGCGTTATATGTTCACGATTCCAGTGACGAAGTGGTTCGCGTTCTTAATTACCTGCATGCCGCCGAAAGCAGTTTTGACATCTCCGGACAGCACAGCAGTCAGGTACTTGCACCGGGAGAGTCCACATCCACACTGATCGCCAGCAGCGACGCCGTCGGCGAGTACACCAGCAAAGCCGCCTCCTATCGCTGGCGAATTCACATTCGCAAGGGCATCAATCGCGAGTCCCGGCAGGGAGTCACGACGCTTGTCGAAGTGTGTTTCTCGCCGGACGAGATTTCCTCCGGCGATGACGCCTGACCTCCCCCGCGACTGTCGGATCCGGATCACATTTGACTGGTCTGCATGGTGATCCACTTCCACTGCGTCATTTCCTCAATGGCCGCGTCTGTCCCTTCGCGACCAAAACCACTGTCTCCCACGCCACCAAATGGCACGTGGGCTTCCTCCTGAATGGTCCCCGCGTTGACGTGAACCATGCCCGCTTCGAGGGATTCGGCAAACGTCAGTGCCTGTGACAGGTCCTGCGTGAACACGGACGCAGACAATCCAAAGCACGTCGCGTTGGCGGCCTTCAGTGCGGCCTGTGCGTCGGCCACCACGCTGACTGTCGTGACCGGGCCGAAGGTCTCTTCCCGCTGCAAGACGGCCTCGTCGGGAACTTCCGTAAGAATGGTGGGCAGCAGGCGATTGCCCTGCCAGACATTACCCGTCACCACGCGAGCCCCGCGGGCAACGGCATCCTCCAGATGCCGGCGAATCCGCTGACGCTGTCGCTGATTAATAATGGGGCCAATCATTGTCGCCGGCTCGCGCAGGTCACCATGCCCCAGTGTCTCGGCTCGGGCTGTCAGAGCCCGCAGAAAGTCATCCGCCACCGCCTGTTCCACAATAAGTCGGCTGGAGGACATGCAGATCTGGCCCTGAAACAAAAAGGCGCCGATCACAGCGTTCTGCACGGCGAGTTGCAGATCGGCGTCACGGAGCACAACCAGTGGGTTGCGACCGCCCATCTCCAGCGTGACCCGTTTGCCCAGGCGCCCGCAGCGTTCCGCGATGTGGCGACCAGTGACGGTGGAGCCGGTAAAAGTCACCATGCGAACGCGGGGATCTCCCGTGAGTGCATCGCCAATCTCCTGTCCAAACCCGGTCACCACGTTGATCAGCCCTGCCGGAACTCCAGCCTCCTGATACAGCTTCGCCAGGTGCAGAGCGATTAACGGGGCATCGGGTGAGGGCAGCAGCACGACCGAATTGCCCGTCGCCAGAGGAAAGGCAGAATGCTTTACGCCCTTGATGAGCGGCACGTTGAAAGGTGTGATGCCGGCGATGACACCCAGCGGCCGACGCACACTGAGACTCACGCGGCCTGCAACATCGGTCGGCAGTGTCTTGCCAGCCAGCCGGCGCGGGATGCCAGCCGCAGCGCGCAACTGCAGAACTGACGTGTCAATCTCCCTCCGCGCTTTGGTGATCGGAGAGCCAACTTCGTCAATCAACAGATCGACAAATTCCTGTTGCCGCTGCTGCAGCAGGTCGGCGGCAGTGAGCAGCCAGCCTTCCCGATCAGACGGACCGATCTGCCAGTGCTGGTGGAACGCTTCTGCGGCAGCCTCCACTGCCAGGCCGATATCCGCAGGGGTCCCCCGCACCACGCGCGCAAATGCCTGGTCATCCAGAGGATTCGCGTCTTCAAAAATCTCGGGCGAAGCAGGACGATGCGGCTGCCCGTTTATCCATGAGAAATGGTCACTCACAAAGTCAGCCATTCGCAGAGTACTTTGAACACAGAGGCAGGGGAGCCAGTCCTGTCAGATCAGGGCGAGGGCGTGCCGATGCAGTACAGCCGGTTATTGGTGCGAACCAGCAGCGTGTCGCCGGCGACACAGGGCGTGGCATTGAGCAGACTGTCATCCCCGCCAATCAAATTGTGGGCCACCTGTTTGTAGTCATCACCAGTGTGGATGACAAAAATTCCATTCTCCCGTGTTGAGAGATACAGGTGATCGCCAGCCAGGACGGCGGAGGCGTAAACACGTTCACGCGTGTCCATGCGTTCGCGGTAGATGACATCGCCGGTAGCAGCATTCAGACAGTTGGCAATCCCCCGGTCGCTCGACCAGTAGAGTCGTCCATCGTGATAGACTGGCGAGGTCACATTGGCCCCAATATTCGACTCCCAGATTTTGTGGGTCTTTGTCACATCACCACGCCCTCCCAGTCGTACGGCCATCGACTGATTCTTGCGGCCACCAAGCACGTAGATGACTCCCTCGCTGGCCACCACACAGGGAACAACGTAGTCCAGCACGCCGTCCGCCGACCACAGTTGCTGCCCCGAAAGCGGATCGAACCCGCGAATCAGGTTCTTGTAACTGAGCACAAGTTCATCGTTCCCGTCACTGTTGCGGGCCACCAGCGGTGTGGTCCAGCTGCGCACAACGTCTTCAATCCGCCAGACTTCATCCCCCGTTCGGCGATCGAAGGCGAACACAGTCCCGCATTCAATGCTGGCATTCATGATGACCAGATTCTGGTAAATGATGGGAGAGGCGGCCGACCCAAAACCGGCCGTCCTGTCGCCCGTTTCAGCATGCCACAATCGATTGCCATCGTGGTCGAATGCCACCAGACCACTCACGCCAAAATAGGCGTAAACGCCCGTTTCATCACAAACGGCCGTGCCACTGGCGTAGCCATGATCAACCACTCGGCGGGTCGCTTTCTGTTCCGCGGCAGCGGCCTCAATTTCACGATCCCAAAGAAGACGACCGGTCGCACGCTCAAAGCACAGCACATGCAGCCGCAGGTCTTCGCGTTTGCCAGGATCGTCGGCGTCCAGGCCGTAACCGGTAAACGATGTCAGGTAGATGCGATCCTGAAAAGCGATTGGGCTGGAGGCGCCGTTCCCTGGCAGGTCGACGGACCAGAGCATATTGGTCTGCTCGTCCCAACTGACAGGAACGCGGGCGGTCGGTGCGGCGGCACCTCCATCCGCACCACGAAATCGGGGCCAGTCCGAGGCAGCAACAGGCTGGGCCAGCAGCAGAACGGCGATCAAAGCAGTCTTCATGGAAACCTCTGTTGTAACCAGCCAAAGAACCAATTTGCTGAAATCTGTCTCGTCAAGCTACGGGACTCTGCTCATTGACTCAAGTGATCAGACTCGAATCACAACGGCAGGGTCGTGGAGCGTGGACGGCATCAGGATGGGACGTAGACTTCGCGGGGCACCGTTCACAGAAAAGACAGCTATGAAGAATCGACAACCGTCCCCCAGCAGCCCTCTGGAAAAAATCGTCTCCGGAGGACAGACGGGCGTGGATCGGGCCGGCCTGGACGCGGCTCAAGCGGAGGGGATGGCTGTTGGAGGCTGGTGCCCGCGAGGGCGTCGGGCGGAAGACGGCCCAATTCCTGCCACCTACCCTCTGCAGGAGACCGCCGCACGCTCATATGCTGTGCGAACCCGCTGGAACGTGCGAGATTCGGATGGCACTCTCATTGTGGCAATGACGGACGTGACAGCGGGAACCAAACTGACGGCGGATTTCGCCAGGCGAACCGGTCGCCCGCTGCAGATCGTATTATTGCGGCCGGAACCGTCGCGACAGCTGTTTGGCGGCGAAAATCGACTGAATCAAATCAACACAGTTGTCGACTGGATTCGCCACCATAGAATTCGCGTTTTGAATGTCGCCGGGCCGCGCGGGAGTTCGCACGCGGACATCTACGACGAAGCCCGTTTATTCGTTTGTCAGGTGCTGCAGCAACTGGCAGCAGGAACGACGGACTGATCGTTCCTGCCAGGTGTTTTCGCTGGCCGAGTGCAGCACTAACGCATTCGCATAGCGGCACACACACGTCAGATTGCCGGGCAACATATCCCCACGCCAGCGATCGGCACACCAGTCACTCGGTAAACCACACAGACAACGCAGGTAACGCACTCATGGCCGAACAATACATCATGACCATTGAAAACCTCACTCGCATTTATGACGAGAAAGAGGTGCTCAGCGATATCGGCCTGTCGTTCTATCCGGGCGCCAAGATTGGCGTGCTGGGCAACAACGGCGCGGGAAAAAGTACGCTGCTGCGGATCATGGCCGGCGAAGACACGGATTTCATGGGAACCGTCCGACCGGCGAAGGGAACCAAAATTGGCTACTTCCCGCAGGAGCCACGACTTGATCCGGAAAAGAACGTGGGCGAGTGCATCGAAGAAGCCGTGGCCGATTCCCGCGCGATTCTGGATCGCTTCAACGAACTGAGTATGAAGCTCGGGGAAGAGATGTCTCCGGAAGAAATGGAGAAAGTGCTCGATGAGCAGGGGAAAGTTCAGGACCAGATTGATGCGGCCAATCTGTGGGAGCTGGATCGCACGCTGGAAATCGCGGCAGACGCCATGCGATTGCCGGAAGCAGAAGCCGTTGTCAAAAATCTGTCGGGGGGAGAGAAACGTCGCGTGGCTTTGTGTCAGCTGCTACTGATGAATCCCGACATTCTGCTGCTGGACGAACCGACCAACCACCTGGATGCCGCTTCCATCGCATGGCTGGAAAAATTCCTGCACACATTTCCAGGCACGGTCGTGGCCATCACTCACGACCGTTACTTTCTGGACAACGTCGCTGGCTGGATTCTGGAACTGGATCGCGGCCGCGGCATTCCCTACGAAGGCAATTACACTTCGTGGCTGGAACAGAAACAGAAACGACTGGAGCAGGAAGAACGCACCGAGTCGCGGCGGCAGAAAGAGCTTAAGCAGGAACTGGAGTGGGTTCGCATGTCCCCCAAGGCGCGTTCCTCCAAGAACAAGGCACGGCTGCAGCGTTACCAGGAACTGGCCGCCCAGGAATACGATGAGCGCGACGGTGCAGCTCAGATTCAGATTCCCACGACCCGACCTCTGGGTAAGAAGGTGGTCGTGGCCAACGCACTGTGCAAGTCCTTTGATGATCGTGAGATCTTTCGAGACATGACATTTGACCTGCCGCCCGGGGGAATCGTGGGCATCATCGGTCCCAACGGTGCCGGGAAGACAACACTGTTTCGCATCATCATCGGCAACGAAACGCCCGATCAGGGCCAGCTGGAAGTGGGCGATACGGTCGACATTTCTTATGTGGATCAGTCACGCGAGGCGCTCGATCCGAAAAAGACGGTGTTTGAGGAAATCTCCGGCGGTGCCGATGTGCTGATGGTGGGCAAAACGAAAATCCATGCCCGCACCTACTGTGGTCGCTTTAACTTCAAAGGTAAAGATCAGCAGAAGTTTGTCGGCGACCTGTCGGGCGGAGAACGCAATCGCGTGCACATGGCCAAACTGCTGCGTTCCGGCGGTAACCTGCTGCTGCTCGACGAACCAACCAACGACCTGGATGTCGACACCCTGCGTGCCCTGGAAGAAGGCCTGTCGAGCTTTGGCGGATGTGCGGTTGTTGTCAGCCACGATCGCTGGTTCCTCGATCGCATCGCCACACATATTCTCGCCTTTGAAGGAGACGGCAGTGTGGTCTGGTGCGAAGGCAACTACCAGACCTACGAACAGCAGCGTCGGGAACGCCTCGGCGACGCGGCCGACGCGCCGGCAGGGGGACGCTTCAAGCCGCTGTCTCGCTAGGCTGATCCGCGGCCATCGGGCGGCAGCGGCCGCCCGATACCCAATGACGGCTCTCAGGGTGGTACAATCCCGTCGCCAGAACTGCACTTCGCCGCCACGCTGCTCCCCGGCCACGCCACCAACGGGAGAGCCCACGATTAAGCGACGCCCCGGCCATCTTGAGGCCAGGGCGTGTGCTGTGCCGGATCGATTTTCGCCCGGATCACCGTTTCGTCTGTGCGCAATTTTCTGAAGAAAAACTGTAAGGCACAGGCTGCGAAAAGCGTCGTCCCCGCGAATTTCCCCTTGTCCGCCTGCAGGAAACAGGTCTTATGCCAGAGCGCCGCGCTATCCGCTATGCCCACCTTTCTGAAGCTGTAAAAGACGCAGAGCGACTTAAAGAATCAGGCTACGAACGTGCGGGCTCCTGGAGTCTGGAGCAGAATCTGGATCACCTGAACAGGACCATGACGATGGCCATAGAGGGGACGTCCTTCAAGATGCCGTTTTTCATTCGCCCGATCCTGAAAATGGTTCTGTTACCGAAAATGAAACGTGGCGACGTCATTCGCTTCAAGGCGACGGCACCTCCCGCACTGGCGCCGCAGGACAGTCCCAGCCTCGATGCAGCGCTGGAGGAATTTCGCCGCCTGACGGCCGAAATTGAATCCGACCGACCACTGGTGGAAATGCATCCTTTGTTTGGAAAACTACAACGGGACGAATGGGTGCTGATGCAGCGGTGGCACACGGAACATCACCTGAGCTTTCTGATTCCTGTCGCGGGTGACACGACTGACAATGGTGACGTCACTGAAAATGGGGAAGCGACTGCTGCCAAAGACTGACCGATCGGCCGTCAGACAGGGCGAGGGCGCGATCTGTAGTGGCCCATGCACAGCACGAGGGCCAGCAGCACAAACGCGATCACCCACCAGCGGGGGCCGAATACGACAGTCGCGTTGAACATCATGAAGGCTGTGACCACCTGCATGCCAGTGCCGCTGGGCTGGTGCCGCTGGAAGCACTTCAAGACATCGGCCGCCCAGATCGCCAAAAACAGGTAGTTGATGTACAGCCCGCCCGACCAGTAGACGCCCACGACTTTGTCAGTCAGTTCTGCCGTGTGCTGCAGCGCCGCAGCCTGACTCCAGCGATGCTCGTAGTGATAAGCCAACAGCACATGCACCACGCACAAGGCACAGGAAGCGGCCCAGAAGATGGCGTACTGGCGATCTGCGGCCGGTGAACGGCGGCCGACTTTCAGCCAAAGACAGCAGCAGTAGAAGGCCACTGAGGCGCGGACCGTCCAGACGATCAGGCTACGACCAGGTTCAGAATCCATAGTGGGTCACCTCAGGCAGCGTCAGCACATATCCAGCTCTGACTGCGGCGAAGTTAAGCGGCCGCCTGGCAGAAGACGGCCGGCACAGATGCCCTGTATTGTGCACAAAAAAAAACCGGCCCACGTGTGGACCGGCCTGTTTTGGATGCGGATTTCCGGGGTTTGCTATTTCGGCAGACGACCGGTTGCAATGTGCGGATAGTCACCCGTGCACGCACGCATAAATTCCACAAGGTCCACCTTTTCCTGTTTGGTCAGGTTGAGTGGAGTGATCTTCTCGCTCAGCCATCTGTTCTTCAGACCACCCTTGTTGTAGTGCTCGACCACTTCTTCGAGAGTTGCCTGGCTGCCATCGTGCATATAAGGGGCAGACAGCGCTACGTTACGAATCGTGGGTGTCTTGAAGGCGCCTTTGTCGGCTTCCGCCTTGGTCACGTCGTAGCGTCCCCAGTCCGGCTTGTCTGCATCCATGCCCACACCCAAATTGTGGTACTTTTCGTCCGCCAGATTGGCTCCCACGTGGCAGTTACTGCAGCTGGCTTTTTTGCCAAAGAACAGAGCCTGACCGCGAACAGCACTTTCGGACATGGGATTGGCAAAGGCGGCCATCTCCAGAGCTTTGTACTCTTCGTACAGCTCCGGATCGTCCTCTTTCATTTCATCGATGTCTTCCTGCTCCAGTGACGCGAATCGCTTGAAGGCTTCGCGGTGGTCGTAGGGGCTGGGGCCGGTCACAATGGCACGTTCGAAGGCCGCAATGGCGAGGCCCACGTTGTCGATCGTGACACCAGTCCCCGGGAAGATGGAATCAAACTGCATGGCGTAGCCGGGGATCGCTTTGAGGCCGGCCACGGCGGCTGCGTGCGTGTTGCCCATTTCAATCGGGTTGGCGATTGGTCCCACAGCCTGGGCTTCGAGTGAATCGGCCCGGCCATCCCAGAACTGTGCGTCACTGAGAATGCGGTTGTAGCTGACCGGAGAATTGCGACCGCCCTTTTGTCCATCCACGCCAATGCCGAACTGCGTGTGACGGGAAAAGCCTTCCTGAGGATGGTGGCAACTGGCACAGCTGACTGTGTTGTCAGACGAGAGGCGAGTGTCGAAGTACAGCTGACGTCCGAGCTCAATTTTGGCTCGAGTGAGCGGATTGGCCTTCAGTCCCTTGATTTGGCTTTGGCCAAGTTTCAGTCCGGCTGGCAACGTCACTTCCAGTGTGACATGGTTGGCTTCGTCGCCAAGCCACGCTTCGATATCTTCGACAGACAGGGGTCCGTCACCCGGGATTCCCGAGGTGAGTCGATCCACGCCCAGCGTGACTTTCGCGTCGGCAGGGGCACCGGCCTGGACGGGTGCACTTGCCGCCAGTGCCACCGCGGCAAAAAGGATGGCCTTTTTCACAATAATTTTCTCCGTGTACGTGAGTAAGCTGCTTCAGCCGTATTTTAAGCCCGCATAAACGTGTGTCCAGGCTGTACGCCGCACCTAACAGGAAGCTCGCCAAACCTGAACAGTGTGTCTGAGTCTGAACAGTCTCGGTAAGACGTACGTCCACCAGAGCAAAACGTCACGACGCCGGCCCAGCGGGGTCGATCCTAACGGAGAAACGCGAACGAACGTTTCCGGCAGATTCTGCCGCTGATTCGTTCACTCGGGATCTGCCTGCGATCGCCAATCAGTCGTGCAGCCATGGAAAACCGATTTGCCGGAGCCAAAGACCACTCGGACCGACGCCGCCGCTGGCTGTCGCAGGAGGAGCGTCTGGAGACAGCGTTCGCGGAACACCTGCCGGAAACCGGCGGGTCACCAGGACAGGACGTGGAATCGCGGTTGCACGAATCTCTGACGCGGCGCGTCATTTCCAGACGTCTGTGGCTGGTCGCACTGAGTGTGGTGACCCTGACCGCACTTTCGGCCGCTGTGATCTGGCTTAAGGACAGCAGCCGGCAGCATTTCGGCGTCGGCTCCCTCGCACAACTGCCGGAAGATCTGATGGATCGATATTCCGGCCTGCTGCTGCTCGCCGGTGGACTCTACGCTTTGTTCATTGGCTGGATACGCTCTGAAAGTGAAGTGGATTTTAAGGGACGTTATCGCAGCTGGCGCTGGCTCGCCCTTTACCTGGGGCTGATCGGCAGTTTTCAGATTCTGGCCATCGGCCCGCTGTTGCCGGAGCTGCTCAGTCGTCTGCTGTTTCCACTGACCGGCACCATTCAGGCGGCCCGACCGGCCGTTGTTCTCGCAGTGTCGCTGACAGTTTCCGCCTTCCTGCTGTACCGCATTCTTCCCGATATGGGACGCTGTGTGTGGTCTCAGGCCACACTCACGTCGGCCGTGCTGATGATGATTGTGCGGTTCATGCTGCAGCACAGTTCCCACAACGATATCCAGCAGGCTACTCTCGACGCCCTGTTTCTGCTCTCAGCCAACACCACACTGGCCGCGCTCCTGCTGCACTGCTGGTACGTGGCCTGGATTAGCAACGCGCCTCCGGTGGCGGCTAAAGCCAGCCAGGAGGCGAGCGAAGTCAGCCGCAGCGAGGCGGCGAAGACTGGAGACCGCAGTGACGACCAGCACGCAGCGGATGTCAACAGCCGGAACGCAGGAGTCGAAAGATCAGCCGACCACAGTCAGGTGGAGGACCACCGTCAGGCAGAAAAAGTCGTTACCGACGACGACAACAGCCAGGGCGATGCAGACAAAGACTTGAGCACGACCGAGTCGGACGAGCGGGCCCGCAGGTCGAAGAGACGAAAATCCAGACGAAAGCGGCGGGCGGCATAGCGCAAAGGCCGACTGACTTTCCGCTGGACAGAATTTGGCGCATCATGGGGACTGACTGAACCCTCCGCGGAGATGCCCATGCTCACAACACAACTGCCCGCCCGTTCCCTGTTTCGCCTGATAGTCCCGATCTTCTGTGTGGCGGCGGCAGCCGGCTCATGTTCAGGCAAATTGATTGACGTGTGGCTGGGCACCGGGACGTCGGACCCGGAGCAGGGAATCTTTCACTGCACGCTGGATACCGACAACGGCAAACTCTCTGCCCCACGTGTGGTGGCCAAAATCTCGCGGCCCGGTTTTCTCGCCATGCATCCCGCCAAACCCGTGCTGTATGCCGTGGGTTCGCTCGACAAAACGCCGTGCGTGGCCGCGTATCGCATTGCGGGCACTGGACGGCGGGCTTCACTCGAATTCCTCAACTCGGTCGCGATTGGTGACGGCGGTGCGGCGCACGTGGCGGTGAATGCAGATGGCACCATGCTCACGACCGCTCAGTACGGTGGCGGCTCTGTAGCCGTGTTTTCCCTGAGCGAGAGCGGCTCGATCGATCACCGCACGCAACTGGTGGAACACGGACCTGGCTCAAAGGTGGTGCCAGGCCGACAGGAAACAGCCCATGCACACTGGGTGGGATACTCTCCGGATCAGAAGTACCTGTTCGTTCCGGACCTGGGGCTGGACAAGGTGGTGATTTATCGGTGCGCGGCGGACAAACCGAGCGTAACGGCCCACGGTTTTGCCGAAGTGGCTCCGGGGGCGGGACCTCGTCACATGAAGTTTCACCAAAATGGAAAATGGGTCTACGTCCTCAATGAACTGGATCTGACCGTCACGCTGTTTTCGTACGATGCCAGTGCCGGCACAATGACGGCAGGCCCCACTGTAGAAACCGTCCCCAAAGCCGAACTGGCAAAAGAGAAGTTCAAAAGCTGTTCGGAAATCCGCGTGCATCCCAACGGGCGTTTTGTTTACGCAGCAAACCGAGGTCACGACACAATCACCGCGTTTGCCGTGGATCAGACATCGGGTGAGTTAACGCTGATCGAAAGGGAACACGTCCGCGGAGCGACGCCGCGCAATTTCAACGTTTCCCCGGATGGCCGCTGGCTGCTGGCCGCCGGGCAGCAATCGCACACGCTGGCCTGTTTTGAGATTGATCCGCAAACTGGCGAACTGACCTACAATCGCAACGTGGTGCACGCGCCGTCGTGCATCTGTGTATTGTTTGGCCACGAATAGCGCGGTCAGCCGTGTGACGGCTCGGAATTCTCGCTGAGCTCCCCTTGACACTCTTTCGTTTACAGATGTAAACTGATTACACACGTAAACGAAGGAGGTGCACGGATGCAGATTTCCGATGCGGAATGGGTGGTCATGAACCTGATCTGGGGTTCTCAGCCGATTGACGCCAGTCAGGTGATTGAGCGTCTGAGTGAGCCCCACGACTGGTCGGCGGCCACCATCAAAACGATGCTGCACCGGCTGGTGCGCAAAGGGGCTTTGTCCCATGAAGCCGACGGCCGGAAGTACATCTACCGGGCCAAAGTCCGGCGTCACGACTGCGTGCGAAAAGCCAGTCGTTCTTTTCTCGATCGTGTCTTTGGCGGCAACGCGGCGCCCGCTCTGCTGCATCTGCTGAAGACGTCACGACTCTCACCCGATGAAGCGGCCGAACTGCGCGAACTGCTCGATGCGCGTTTTGGCGATGAACAAGGAGGTTAAAAATGATGATCGCTATTGTGGAAGAGTATGTTGTGCTGGGACTGGCGTGGTGCGTCATCGCTGCCTGGCGCGCCGTACCGCTGGTGGCCATTGTTCTGGTGGCAGACTGGCTGCTGGGACGCCGTATGGCGGCCCGCTTTCAGTGTGTGCTGTGGACACTGGTGATATTGCGACTGGGGGTCGCTGTGACAGTCCCCGCACCGTTCAGCGTGCACGGGCCATGGGACCGAATGGCCGCGGCTCTGATCTCGCCCGAACCGGCCGACACGGCACAGGTGCACGTTGTCACCGCCGGTGGTGAGTCCTTTACGATGCTCGCCGACGATCCGGTTGTCCCGGCAGCAACCGTCGCATCTGCCCCCGTTTTTGCGACACCTCACGACACCCCGCAAATGGCAACGAGCGCTTGGAGCTGGGAGGAGTGGCTCGCATTCACGTTTGTCAGCTGCTGGCTGCTGGTCGTTGTTGGGATGAGCGTGCGGGCGATTGTGCAGTATGCCCGTTTTTCTGTCCGACTTCGCCGGTGCCCGGAGATTGCCGAACAGACTGTGATTGACCACCTGCTGAGGGTGTGTGATCAGCTTGGCTGTCGGCGCCGCCCCGAAATCAAACAGACAGACATGGTTGACGTACCGGCCGTCTTTGGACTGTGGCGGCCAGTCATCTGCCTGCCACAGGGGATGATGGAATCTATCTCGGACGAAGACCTGCGTCTGGTGATGAAGCATGAGGTCGCACACGTGGTGCGTCGTGACGCACTGGTGCTGACTCTGGCCGGCATTGTCCGTGCCGCCCAGTGGTTCAATCCGCTGGCGTGGCTGGCATTCGCTCGCCTGCGAAGCAGCATCGAACGTGCGGCCGATGAGCGAGCGCTGCGGGGCGAACCTCGCAGGACACTGCGTCAGTACGGCGAACTGCTGTTGAAATTTGGCACAGGTGGTGTCAATCACCAGCAGCCGGCGTCCGTTGGCCTGTTGTTTATGTCGGCTCGCAGGCGACTCTCTGATCGGATCTCCGGACTGGACACGATGACAGTCAACAATTCCTGGCGGGCGCGCACACTGGGCGCCGCGGTGGCCGTGCTGATTGCCGCCATGGGCCTGTTTGACGGCGTGGAGGCGGACGATACGGTGATGTCTGACGAACAACGCTGGCAACAACTGCCGCCGCTGCCGGAAGGACAGCCACTGCAACCATTGCCAGCGCAGAAGCAGAAGCTGGTACAACACACCTATGATGTGTCGGCCGCTCTGGCCACACTGCAGCAGAAGATGGGAGGCACGCCGCAGCAGAGGGAGCAGCACCTGGCGGCCCTCTTCATTCACGACCAGCAATTGCCGGAGATCGTCGACGGCATGATGACTGTGCACGAACCGGCGGATGCCGAGTCCGGTACAAGATCGATGCTGGCCGCGATTGCCCGCACCGGAACTGTGCAGATCAAGATCGACTGCCGAGCGATCCACGCAGGTCTGGACGTTGCGGAAGATTTCGACTGGATCCTTCCAGACGGTCGAGAGTACCCGGGCGAATCTGCCGCTGATTCGCCGTGGCTGCAGAGTCCACAGGCACCACTGCCCGATTTTCCTGACGCAGACACGCTTTCGGAATCCGTTCTGCTGACCACGACCGAACACAATGTGCAGGTCAATCCGGGTATCCGCATGAAGATCTCAGATTTTCAGCGGCGTCTGCTGCTGCGTCGCTGCCAGTCAAGCGCGAAGAGCAACATCATGCAGGCTCCTCGGGTCACCCTGTTCAACGGACAGCAGGCAGCCATCACAGACTCAGTGCAGCGTCCCTTTGTGGTGGGACTGGAGCCACAGAAGAAGCATGGGAAAATGGCCCTGCAGCCAGTGATTCGCGTTTTTGACGACGGCTGGAAACTGCGACTGAGCCCCGCGGCGACAGAAGACGGAGGCGTGGATCTGCGCTGTGTGATCACCGAATCGCAGGTAACGGACGTCAAGGTGGTCGACCTGCCGGTGCCCGACCAGGGAGCCGGTCGTGAACAGGCGGTCGTGCAGGCGCCATCCGTTCGGGAACGTCACATTCAGTCAGTGGTGCACCTGCAACCGGGTGAAAGCCTGCTGATTGCTTCGCCCGAGCCCCGATCACCCGACAGTCCTGCGGAAAAAACGATGGCCCGTTACTACCTGCTGACGCCCACCATCATCGAAGACCCGTCGCTGCCGGAAAGTCGGCCGGTTGATTCGGCATTGCAAAATCCCGCATCAAACGATGATTCCCGGCAGTCGCCCTAAAGTGATCAGATTCCGATCTGGTCGATGTGCCACGTCAAGCCTATGATTTGCGGCGATCGGACGAGTGCCGGTCGCCGCTTTCCTGTGCGCACCGTGTGATACACCGTGCGTTCCATCATTCGAAGGGATTTGAAAGATGAAGTTCACTGTTGGGATCGCCGTCTGCCTGTCCGCTGTGTTGACCGCGTTCTGCACGGCTCAGCCGCCGCAGCCCAGTCCGTCGCCGACCATCATTCCTCGCGGCAACGTTCCTGCCGACGACCGTCCGACAACGCTCCAGGAACCTTCGCCACCGACGATCGGTCCAGGGCCAGCAATCAGTCCGACACCTGCGATCAGTCCGTCGCCTGCTGTCAGTCCGACACCTGCCAGTATTTTTGACGAACCTGCTGATGCCGTTGTACAACCCCAGATCATTGAGTCGAAGCCGCAGGCCGCTCCGGAGTGGGCTCCCAGACTGCGGATTTTCATCACGCTTCAGTCGGATGAGTCGCCGGGCAGCGACCCCGCGGCGAGGGTCCGCTATTTCTCCAGTCGCACTGCAGCAGCGCCTCCGGTCGAAGTGCGGCCGGCGCGGACCACAAACACCTCCCCAACAATCGCAACCCTGGCCTGTGATGACATTTCTCTGTCGACAGACGCGGATGACGCGACCGTAAAGTATCACTTTGAAACCCAAAGTCGCTGTCGCCTGCTGCTTTCCGATCTGCGGATTGACGCAGACTCCATGAAGCTGGAAGACGGCGTGCTGACGATCATCAACGCCACCACAACCACCAAAGATAAGACGACGATGCATGCGGAACAGATGACCATTCCGCTGAACCCCGTTGCCATCAGCACGGGTATGTTTGGCAAGCCGGTTTCGGCACTGCAGGCTCCCGTTCGTGTGGCATTGGAGGAACAGCCCAAACCGGCCCCCGGGCCAGCCTTCTCAACGTTCGGCTCCCCCGTGTTTCCAGCGCCACAGCGGCAATAGCCGGCCCGCGTGATCGGGCTTCAACCAGCCACGTTTCACGCTGCCCGTGCGCCTGCTATCCCAGTTCCTCTTCCCAGGGCGGGTGGGCCAGAATGGCGGGAACGGCTGCGATGATCAGTACGGCAACCACCAGCCCCCACGAGACAAGCGTGGCTTTCGTCGTGGGTCGAGTGAAACTGCCGGAACGCCCGCCGGGGTCTGAGTGGGTTGTCGATCCAGCGGTCTGCAGATCGTCACCTGGTGCGGTCCCAGGAGAGTTGCGATTCGCGTGGATCAATAGGGGCAAACAGGCGAACGGCGGCAGAAAATAGCAGAACACAGGTACATCGGATGACGAGTTTGCGTAGCCCATGAACATCATGGCCGTCAGCAGCGGCAGGAAGACGACTCCCACGCCCCCTTTGCCCTGCGGTGAAGGAAACAGCAGCGGTCCGGCAACGGCTGCAGTCAGCATGCCGACCATCTGACTGAACTTCAGTCCAAACGACTGAGCCTGAATCAGGGAACAGACACCGCCGATCATCACGAAAGCGACGCGGAAAGATCGCTCAGAAACGCAACAGTCCGCCAGCAGCACAGCACTGACTGAAATCAGTCCCAGGACAGCCACAAGTGCCACCGCATAAGAACGCGGTGGCACAAGACGTGGAAAATCGGGAACCAGTAACCAGGCGCTGACGCCACAGGCGGCCAGCACCAGCAACAGGCGGATCCAGCGGCGATCGGAAAGTAAGATCAGACAGGCGACAGTCGCCAGCAGAATGGACGCCCAGGGACTCCAGTCCAGATAGCGTTTCGGCTGCAGTCGCCCCCAGTCCTGACTGGCCCATCCGGCAAAAAAGCCACAGCTCACCGCGACGGAGGCTGGCAGTCGCCCACGACAAAACCAGTGCATGACACCAGCCACCAGTATGGAAACGGCAGCTGCCGCAAACGCGGTTTCCCACAGCATTGTGAGGATGAAATTCACCATTGCAGGACCGTGTGTACGAAGAAAAACGTCTCAGCCGAATTGGGCTGAGACGCTGCAGATTGTCCGGTTGCCTGTTGTTGACTAGCCACCAACAGTGACTTTGATGTCGACTTCCGGCTTGATGGGATCATCAGCCTTTCCAACATAGTCCATGCCGAATTTCGTGCGGTCAACCTGAAATTCGCTGGTCATTTTGACGCTGTCGTCTTCCACAGAGATTGTTGCGGGAAACGAAATCTCGGCCGTTTCCCCGTGCATCGTCAGCATCCCGGTGACTGTGACTTCACCGTCTCCGGTGATACTGGAAGACTCAAACTTCATCTCAGGAAACTCATTGACGCTGAAGAAGTCTTCGTTCTTCAGGTGCCCCGTCAGACGATCCGCGTCGGACCACAGGGAATCGGTTTCGATCGTGACCATCAGGCCAATCACCTTGTCTTCACAGATCTCCATTTCGCCCGTCAGCGTTTTGAAGCCGCCCGAATGGCTGTCACCGGAATCCTTCACGCCCGTGAAGAGCACCTCAGTATTGTCTCCACTCAAAGCAAACATCACATGTTCATGGTCGCCATGTTCGTCGTGTTCGCCCGCAGCAGCATTCTCGCTGTAGGCCGCTTCATCCACACCGCCGTGCTCGGTTTCCACAGCGGGATCTGCCACTGGCTCTTCGGACGCGCACCCGGCGGCGAATGCGAGTGTTGCGAAACACATCAGGTAACGTTTCATGGGTTGGCCTTTCATTCGACTCAAACTTGTGGGGACGTCAGGATTGCCGATCTTACGCTGGGAACAGGATACCCGCTCGCCGGTTGAATGGGAACCGGCCGGCCGGCGGTGAGGGCCGCCCATCGGCGAGGTCCGAGTTTAGGGCAGACGTTCATCGGATTCACGTCGAGCCGGCAGCGGCCAGGCGGCCACCACGCCGGCGATCATCATGACCATAATGTGAGCCTGATTCGCATACCGAGACAGGTTGTGCAGCCGCACAAATTCCTGCGTTCGCACCTGTCCGGCCGGCGTGATCAATTCCAGCAGTGGCTGAAAAACGAACAGGTAGTCGAGCGTGATCCCTGCCAGTGAAAGCACGATCAACGCACTCACAATGGCGAATCGCGCGCGATGGGCGAGCGCCCTGGCAGTGACCAGCAGGCCACACACCAGTGCGGCCGCATGCATGACAAATCCAAACTGGTAGTACAGCGGAAACCGCAGCGCCGCGAGTTGATCGCGAATTCGGGAGTCAAAATGCTCCGACGTCTGTTCGGCCACACTGGTAATGACGTACAGCACGGCCGCCCCGATCCACGCCGCCAGCAGAAATCGCAGGATGGTGATTGAGACTCGTGTCAGTCGGGAATCCATGTCGTGGTCTTATCGTGGCAGACTAGAGAATCAGCATCGCATCGCCGTAGCTGTAAAATCGATACTCCGACTTTACCGCTTCCGCGTAGGCTTCCATGGTCAAATCGTATCCGGCCAGTGCCGCCACGAGAACAATCAGCGTCGATCCTGGAAGGTGAAAATTGGTGAGC
>JANSXP010000045.1 GCA_024742875.1 Planctomycetaceae bacterium
CCGGATGTTGCCAGCTGGCTCCCGGCACCCACTGCCAGAAACCAGACATATCGCGCAGGTCCACCGGGCCAGCCGATGGCGTAAACACCATGGATCCGGCCACCAGCAAACTGTCATCGGGCCTGGGCGTCCCCGGAGGCAGGCTCTTTTTCAGTTCGTCCCAGTCCGGCTTGCGCTCGGCAATCGTTTCGTAACCGGTGGCCTCGACAAACCTGGCGAACTGCGCATTGGTCACGGGCGCCGTATCAATCCAGAAGCCATCCAGCTGCACCTGATTGGGGGGCTGTTCGTTGCGACGACTGAGCGGCCCCTCACTGCCCATGGTGAAACTGCCGCCGCGTACAAACACCATGCCCGCATGCCGGTCAGGGTCGGTTGCCCTTGATGCCTCCGTGGCGTCAGTGGCGTCAGTGGAACTGGCGGTCTGGGCTCCGTCCACTGCGGCTCCCTCCGCTCCATCGGCCTCCCCAGTCGCAATCCCGCCCTTATCCGTATGGGCAGACTGTTCATTCGCCGGCGATTCTGAGGCAGAATCACACCCACACAACAGCAGTCCGCAGGCGAGGGCGATCAGCAGATCTGGTCTTAAGACAATCCCGGCCATGGAACGTACACTTTTGTCGTATCACAAAAAACAAACGAAGCTCCAGCACGAGTGCTGAAGCTTCGAAGACTCATACTCCACGATTCCATCGATGCGACTTAAAACTCCATGTCGTATCGCTTGGTCATTTCACGACGAATCTCGTTGGTCGCGTTGTCGATCAGCTGGAAGCCCTGAATCTTAACGGCCGAGCCCTGAGCTTTCGCCGTTGTGCGGGCATTGGCAGCCGATGCTTCCCGATCACGAGTCGTGGGGTAGTTGTAGTTGCCGTAGCCATATCCGGAATCGTAGTAACCACCACCGGACAGGTAGTTGTTGCGAGCCGCGATTCCGCCCTGCAGATTGGTCGTCTTGCGACTGCCGGACATCACTCGCAGAGTCTCTGACAGTTTTTGTCCGTAGTCCAGCAGATCATCGTCCACGTGCAGAATCGGCAGGCGATCCACCAGACCCGCGTATCGATCCAGCCAGTAAGAATCATCGCCGGCCGACTTTGACTTGCTCTTCAGGTCGCGGATCAGCGACTGAGTGGACTTAAAGTAGGCCAGTGAGTTTTTGGCCATATCATCGCCAGATGACTCTTCGACGTTCTCGTCCTTCAGACTGCTGAACTTGGTGCTTGCCGGTGCCATGATGGTCAGGATGCTGCGCAGAGATTCCGGAGACAAAGCGCCGTCCATGACAATGGTTCGGCTCACGACAGAGCACTCCCAGCGTTTGAAGTCATCCAGAGACATCCCGTTGTTTTCCAATGCTCCCAGAACCAGCAGTTTGGCCAGCGTGGAGTTGATGGAAATGTCTTCTTTGAAGTCAATCCGTACACTGCCGGTGGCCGATTCGTCGATGGTGATTTCGAAAATCAGTCCCTGCAGTGAGGCGAGGGTTTTGGTCAGCGCGTCGGCGTCGACTTCGTGGTCCTCCAGAAAACCGGAGTCTTCCAGTCGCTGACGAATACGGTGCGACTGCACGGCGTTGGCCGCATCCAGAGCGATCACAATCTGAGGTCCGTCGCCCGCCTTGACCAGAGCCAGTTCCAGATACTTCGAGAAACCCGTTGCGCCCGGCTGCCCCATCTGGGTTTTGAATCGGGAAATCGCCTGACGGTTGGCGGGTGACTGCATCACCATGGTGTTGTCACCGGCATCCAGAATGTAGGCGTCGCTGGGGATCCACACCGCATCGGTGTCACCGATTTTGTCCATGTGGCCGCCTTCAGCGCGGGCGACAAATCGCAGGGGAATGTTCTCGCTCATGCTGAACAAGGACACATTCCAGTTGCTGCTGAAGTTGCGAACGATGTCAATTTGAGACACGGTCAGCAGTTTCTCTGCTTCCGGCGGCAGATGCATGGGCCGATCTGCGCCGCCTTCGCTGAATTTCTTATCCCAGCCGCTGGCTTTGGCCATGGGCGTTTTCAGCGTCTGAGCAATGTCGATTGCCATGAACGCATTCCCGCCGGCCGGAACCTTTTTGGTGAGATCCATAAAGTCCGCAGCTTCGCACGTCGTTGCGAAGCAGGTCAATGACAGGAACAGGACAGATAGTCGCACGTTGTTCTCCGAGAGTGGTAGCTGATTGGAAATGTAAGACTGGTATGTGACTTCAGGGGCGATTCAGCTGACGCGCGGCGCCGGCAACGAATCCGGGGTACTTCTGCATCGCTTTGGCGGACGCTTCGCGGCTGTTGCGGGCCGGGACAACCACGGCCGTGGGACGCCCCCGCACACCGGGACGCGGCATCAGCTGCACCTGCCAGACGTCTGTCACGCCGGCGTTGACCGCCATCAGCCCCAGCTGCATCATCTGAATCTGCTGCTGTTGCTGTTTCTGGGCCGCCTGATTGCGCTGATACTCGGCGGCCTGCTGCTGCGCCAGAAAGCTCTCCCGCTGCTTGTCCTGCTCTTTGCTGGCCTCAGAACTCCAGGCATCCCAGCCCTGCTCCAGCCATTTGCGTTCTTCGTCAGAAAACAGAAACAAGGGCACGGCAATCTGGTCGCGGTTCTCCAGCTGCATCATCACGCCGTCGACGTTGAAGTCGACCGACTTGCCCCGCAGCTTGCGGCCCCAGACCCGCAACGTGGAAATGTCCTTGACAGAGGCGTCATCGAACTCGCCCACAATTTTGGGCAGCATCATTTGATAGATGGGATCCAGCTTACGCAGCGTCGTTTTATTGACACGAATATCACCGCGTTCATAGGTGACGTTGAGCGCTTTGGTCCCAAAGCCGGTGACCCGCCCTTTAAACTTTGTCCCTTCACGACCTGTCCAGGTGTGCATGTCCCGCACATCGTTGGTCTCTTTGGGGCTCGTCTTCATGAACTCGCGAACATACTCCTGATCGGCCTTGCTCAGTTCCGACACATTGTAAGCCTGCAGCCGACCACGCGTGTTGCGAACCAGGGCCGTTGTTTCGCTGGCAGCAATCAATTCCCCCTGAAAGCTGTGGAGACCGGACGCGTCCGACCATTCTTTTGCGGCGGCCGGGCCGCACAGCAGGGGCACAGTGAGCGAGAGCAGCAGCAGAGTTTTTGCGTTCATCGGAATCCTCGCCATAGGTCCAGGCAACGGGCACCGCGAAATGCGGACCGTCCAACAGAGGCAACGGGGCCAAAACCCCGAAAAAACATTCTCAGGCAAAGACTCTGCTTTGCAAGCGACAGTCGTGATTTCCCCCGAGTTCAGGTGCTGACTGCCTTGTGAGAGGTTGCGTGTTATCCGAACGCATTAAACCTCCCAATCGTCAGAGTGAACCCGTGGGTTACCCCTCTCCTCGAGTGACCCAACAGCACGGCGAGATCGCCACCACAGATGAACGTTTTCGGCGCGATGCTGCAGCGTCTCCTGAACCACCGCAGTTTTTGAGCACTGGGGTGTGCGTCCTTCTCCCCATTAAACATTTTCGATTATACAGGTTTGCCCGATACATGGTCCGTTGAGTGTCGCAGCAGGCCCGACAGCCGGAGTGCGTACTTGCACCTTCGGATTGTTCCTGAGTAGGATCGAAGACTGGGGGAGTAAAACACACCAATACACACGGGATCAAACAGCATGAAACGTAGTGCAATCGCAATGGCCATTGTGGCCTTGCTGGCTTCATTCAACTCGCTGCAGGCGCAGTCAAAGAAGCCCAACATTCTTGTCATCTGGGGCGATGACATCGGGCAGTTCAACATCAGCGCCTACAACCGTGGCATGATGGGCTACAAGACGCCCAACATCGACAGCATCGCGACAGAGGGCGCATTGTTTACCGACTGGTACGGACAGCAAAGCTGCACGGCCGGCCGTGCAGCGTTCATTACCGGCCAGTCGCCCATCCGCACAGGCCTGACCAAAGTCGGACTGCCGGGCGCTCCGGAAGGGATGAAAAAAGAGGACCCCACCATTGCCACGCTGCTGAAGGCACAGGGCTACATGACGGGGCAGTTTGGCAAGAACCATCTGGGTGACCGCGACGAAATGCTGCCGACCGCCCACGGCTTTGATGAGTTCTACGGCAACCTGTACCACCTGAACGCCGAGGAAGAACCGGAGAACCCGGACTATCCCAAAGACCCCGAGTTTCGCAAAAAATTCGGCCCCCGCGGCGTGATCCACAGTTTCGCCGATGGCCGCATTCAGGACACCGGCCCGCTGACTCGAAAACGCATGGAAACCATCGACGAAGAAGTCAACGCGCGGGCGCTGGACTTCATGGATCGGGCCGTCAAAGCCGACAAGCCGTTCTTCCTGTGGTGGAACTCGACCAAAATGCACATCTTCACTCATCTGAAAGAGGGTGTTGGTGGCAAGACGGGACTGGGCATCTACGCCGACGGCATGGTTGAGCACGATCGCCAGATTGGTGAAGTGCTTGGCAAGCTGAAAGAGCTGGGCATCGAGGACAACACCATTGTCATGTACTCCACCGACAACGGTGCGGAGACGTTCTCGTGGCCGGACGGTGGCACCACCATGTTCCGCGGCGAAAAGAACACCCAGTGGGAAGGCGGCTATCGCGTGCCCTGCATGATCAAGTGGCCAGGTGTCATCAAACCGGGAACCGTCATCAACGACATCGGTTCTCACGAAGACATGCTGCCCACACTGCTGGCGGCCGTTGGTGACAACAGCGTGATTGAAGACCTGAAACAGGGACGCCGTGTCGGCAGCATGAACTACAAGGTGCACATTGACGGCTACAACCTGATGCCCGCTCTGCAGGGCAAAGAAAAATGGCCGCACGAGTCGTTCATCTACTGGACGGACGACGGCAGTGTGGCGGCTTTGCGTTACAACAACTGGAAGATCACGTTCCTGCGTCAGGACCACGAAGGCCTGCGTGTCTGGCAGGAGCCTTTCGTTGCCCTGCGGGCTCCCATGCTGACCAACCTCCGCATGGACCCGTTTGAAATCGCGCACGAAATCGGCATGGGCTACGATCGCTTCTTTGTGGAGCACATGTTCATCTTCGCCCCGGCCGCCGCGTACGTGGGCAACTGGATTCAGAGCTTCCGCGAGTTTCCGCCTCGGCAGAAACCTGGCAGCTTCAATCTGGACAACGTGATGGAAGCAGTCACCAAACCTCAGGGTGCGGGCAACTGATCGCTTTGACAAACCGAAGCCGGATCCACTGTGATCCGGCTTCGCGTTTTTCTGCCACGTCTTCCGACAGAAAATCGAGCGGGCACCTGGCCCGTTCCGACTCCCGCTGGATACTCGCATGACGCCTCATGATGCTTTTCAAAACATTGCGACCGCGATGAACGCGGCCGTGATTGGCCAGGAACAGGTGGTGGAACGCCTGCTGATTGCCTTTCTGGCTGATGGCCACGTCCTCATGGAGGGCCTGCCAGGCGTCGCCAAGACACGCTCCATCAAAACGCTCGGCAAGCTGGTGGACAGCGATTTTCGGCGTGTGCAGTTCACGCCCGACCTGCTGCCGTCTGATGTCACCGGATCGGAAATCTACCGCGAACAAACGGGCGCCTTCGACTTTCAGCCCGGGCCAATTTTTGGCAACCTCGTGCTGGCCGACGAGATTAACCGTGCTCCGGCCAAGGTGCAGGCCGCCCTGCTGGAGGCCATGGAAGAACGTCAGGTCACCGTGGCCGGCAACACTCATAAACTGCCGGACCTGTTTCTGGTACTGGCCACGCAAAACCCCATTGAACAGGACGGCACCTATCCGCTGCCGGAAGCCCAGATGGACCGCTTCCTGCTGTATGTGAATGTGCCTTATCCGCCGGCCGACAATGAAGCCGCAATTTTGCGGCTGGTCCGCGGGGAGAAAGCGGGGCAGGCGGTGGCGATGCCGGATCGCCTCTCTCAGGAGGTCGTCTTTGAAGCCCGCCGGCAGGTCAGTGAAATTCATGTGGCCCAGGCGGCCGAACAGTACATTGTGGACCTGGTGATCGGCACGAGAGAGCCGGCACGCCACGGCGAAGAACTGGCCCGCTGGATCCGACTGGGCGCCAGCCCGCGAGGAACGCTCGCTCTGGATGCGGCCGCCCGAGCCCACGCCTGGCTGCAGGGACAGGATTTTGTCTCTCCGGAAAACATCCGCGCCGTCGCGCCCGCCTGCCTGTCGCACCGCATCCATCTGAGTTACGAAGCCGAGGCGGCCGACATGACGCGCAATGATGTCATTGAAAATCTGCTGGCTGCCGTGGTTCCCGTTTAATTGTCTGTCGCATGTCTCGTCCCGCCTCCATCACGATTGATCTGCCACAGCTGATTGCACTGAAGGCCGACGCGCGTGGTTTTAGTCTGCTGCCGCGACAGCCCGTGCATTCGCTGCTGTCCGGACGGCATGCCTCCCGACTGCGGGGACGGGGCCTGGCGTTTGAAGAACTGCGGCACTATGTTCAGGGGGACGATGTCCGGACGATTGACTGGAAGGCCACCGCGAGGCTGCGCTCGCCGCATGTGCGTGTCTACAGCGAAGAACGGGAACGTCCCGTGCTGCTGGTCGTTGACCAGCGCAGTCCGATGTTCTTCGGCAGTCAGCGGACGATGAAGTCGGTGGTTGCGGCCGAACTGACGGCGCTGGCCGCATGGCGGACGCTGATGTCGGGTGATCGAACGGGCGGCATCGTGCTGGGCGATGACGAACTGGTGGACCTGCGACCACGGGGCGGCCGATCGGCCGTGCTGCGGTTGCTGCACGAAGTCGCGCGGCTGAATCAGAAACTGACCACCGCGGCATACAGTTCACCGACTGTCACACTCAATGCCGGTCTGGAAGCGGCCGCGCGACGAGCGGTGCACGATTACCTGGTCATCGTCATCAGTGACATGCACGGCGCCGATCACGACACTCAGCGGCTCGCGACACGCCTTGCGGCGCACAATGACGTTCTGATCGTGGCCACCTATGACCCTCTGGGCGCCTCACTCAAAAACGCGCCCGGCATGGTGGCCGCCACGGCGGACGGTCCGTGCCCCGTGCCCGCCGGACGCGGCTTCCCGGAGGCCTTTCGCCAGACATTTCAAGACGTGCTCTCACACTGGCAGCACATTTTTCAGGCCCTGAAAGTTCCCGTGCTGCCCGTTTCCACAAGCGAACCGGCCGTGGACCAGCTGCGGGAGCTGTTTGGCCGAAAGCTGTAGTCTGTTCTGTTGTTATCTGTTTTTCATCACCCCACTGACATGACCGACGAGTCCACCAGCCTTGATCGTCTGCACGACATCGTGCCGCCGCCCGACATCTCGTGGTGGCCGCCGGCGGCCGGCTGGTATGTCGTGCTGCTGCTGGCCGCCGCTATGCTGCTGCGCACCGGCTGGAAGACATGGCAATCCTGGCGGCAAAACGCGTGGAGACGTGAAGCGCTGCGGGAACTGCAGTCAGCCGGCAGTGTCGCGGCCGTGGCCGCCGTTTTGCGCCGCTGCGGGCTGGTGTTGGAATCGCGGGCCAGAATCGCCGCACTGAACGGCAGCGACTGGGTGGACTGGATCGAGCGGCAGACTGATGCTGCGGTGCCCGACAGTATTCGTCGCCTGCTGCTGCACGACGTTTACGGTCCCGGCCAGTCCTCTGCGTCGCCGCTGCCTGCATTAAAACAGTTCGCCACCACGTGGGTTCATGCGCTCAAGCCAGGAACGAGGGCCTGAGATGCTGACCTTCGCTGCCATCTGGGTCCTTGTGCTGCTGCCATTGCCATGGCTCGTGCAGACATTTGTGCCGCCGCGCCGGACTGCTGTGCTGTCAGTGCGGGTTCCGTTTGGAGATCGCCTGAGAGCCGCCGGGCAGTCGGGTTCTGCCGTCCGTCTCGTGACCCGCACAGCCGGCGCCGTGCTGCTGCCGTGGTCGGTGTGGGTGCTGGTGCTGCTGGCGCTCGCTCGTCCTCAGTGGATCGAGCCGCCAGTCAGCCGCGAACTGCCCACACGCGATCTGCTGCTGCTGGTGGATCTGTCCGGTTCGATGCAGCAACAGGACTTCACCAGTGCCTCAGGTGAGCAGGTGGATCGCCTGACAGCCGTGAAAGAAGTGCTGGGCGAATTCTTACGCAAACGTGAGGGTGATCGTGTGGGCCTGGTCGTCTTTGGCGATGCTCCGTTTCTGCAGGCCCCGTTTTCGACCGATCTGCAGCTGTCACAGCAACTCCTCAACGAAACGGACATCGGCATGGCGGGCCCCAAAACGGCGTTTGGCGACGCCATTGGGCTGGGTGTGTCGCTGTTTCAAAATAGTGAGGCGCCCGCCAAAACCATCATTGCCCTGACGGATGGCAACGACACCAAAAGTCAGGTGCCGCCGGTGGAAGCGTCGCGCATCGCCCGTCAGGAGGGCATCCGCATTCACACGGTTGCCATTGGTGATCCCACGACAGTCGGTGAAGAAAAGCTGGATGCCGAAACACTGCGACGCGTGGCGGAAGGCACGAGCGGCCGCTACTTTTTTGCCGGTGATCGCGCAGAACTGAACGGCATTTACGACGAACTGGACAGCATTGAAACCCGCAAAGTGGATGTGGTCTCTTACCGCCCCAAAACTGATTTGTTTTACTGGTTCCTGCTGGCCGCCGCACTGGTCACCATGGGCGATAAGCTGGCGATCGTCCTGGCCGGCCGGCGACAGTCTGCGCTGTCCACTGAAGGCACCGTGCACGTGGATCCCGCCACCGGGCGACTGGAGGTGCGGGCGTGATGACCGACTTTCATTTTATCCGGCCTGCTGTCCTGCTGCTGATTCCCGTTTCTGTGTGGTTGTGGCTGCTGTGGCGAAAACAATCCGATCCGCTGCGGGGCTGGCGACAACAGATCGATCGCGAACTGCTCGCGGCACTCACCGTTGGGCAGTCAGGAACCGGGACGGTACCGCAGTGGCTGCTGCTGGCCATGTGGATCACGGCAGTGGTGGCCGCCGCGGGCCCCACCTGGGAGCTGGAACCCAGCCCCTTTGCCGATGATGTGGCCCCATTGATGATTGTGCTCAAAGCCGATGTCAGCATGGACACGCCGGATCCGCAGCCATCACGCATGGAACGTGCGACGTTGAAAATCGCCGACATTGCTGCCGCCCGTGAGGGCCTGCCACTGGGACTCATCGCCTACGCGGGTTCCGCTCATCTGGTCCTGCCGCCCACACGAGACACGCAAATCGTGGGGCAGATGGCGGCCGAAGTCAGCCCCGACATCATGCCGGTGCCCGGCGACCGCCTCGACATGGCGCTGCAAAAGGCGCAGCAGATCATCTCGGACGGTGGCCAGGGAGGCAGCATTCTGATTGTCGCCGATACCATTGAAACGGCTGACAGTGATCTGGCGGCCGCTCGCCAGACGGTGCGGGCCCCACTGCAGATTCTGTCGGTGAACAGCCCGGACTCTGATCAGCGTCAGAATGTGGAAGCGATCGCCAGCACGCTCAACGCCACCGTCCAGCCGCTGCAGGTGGACGATTCCGATGTGGCGACCATCATTTCTCAGGCGGCCAGTGCGCCGGTCGCGCGGGAAGGTCGTGAAGGCTCGCGCTGGCAGGAATCCGGCTACTGGCTGGTGCCAGTGGTGGCTCTGCTGCTGCTGACCACCTTTCGCCGCGAAGAACGGGGGGACTCATGAGCGTTATCGCAGCACTTCGTTCTCGCCGGGCACTGATCCGATTCTTTGTCGTCTCAGCAGCAATCGTGTCAGCTGTCGTGGCCGTCGTGGTGGGTGGCATCGACCTGTGGCTCACCCCCGATCAGCAGGCGCAGCGTCTGTTTAGCGAACAGAAGTATCTGCGGGCTGCGCCGCTGTTCACTGATCCCGCCTGGCGTGGCACCGCACTGTACCGGGCGGGCGAATTTGAAGATGCCGCGCAGATGTTCGCCCGTGTGGAATCGGCCACCGGTCAATTCAATCAGGGCAATGCGTGGCTGATGCACGGAGCGTATGAGCAGGCCATCAAGTGTTATGACGCAGCCCTGCAGACGGAACCCGAATGGCAAAAGGCGACGGACAATCGCGAACTGGCCATCGCACGTGCGGCCCGGTTATCCAACGAGGGCGGTGAGATGGGCGACCAGCGACTGGGCGCTGACAAGATCGTATTCGATCGCAAAGACAGCAAAGGCGGGCAGGACACGGACGTTGACGGTGGCCAGGCGATGTCCGATCAGCAGCTGCAGGCGATGTGGCTGCGCCGCGTCCAGACGGACCCCGGCGATTTTCTGAGGTCAAAATTTGCTTATCAGCAGGCCCTGGAAGGAGCGCCGGAATGAGCCAGCAACCTGTGTCGTTCAGCGGGCGACGGCCTGTGTTCTGCTCGCTGTGCGTATTGTGGCTGATCTCCGCCAGTGGCATCGTGAACGCAGACGTAGCTGCGGTGGCCGTTCGCGTGCCCAGCCCGGACGGCTGGGTGGGCCAGAGGATGTCTGTGTTTGTGGAACTGCGGGCGGCCGGTTCCTTTGCGGATACCGCCAGCTTCGACCTGCCGGAACTGCCTGGCACCATCGTACTCAAGATCGGCAGCCCGGTGGTCTCCACGCAGGAGCTGGAGGGCGACAGCTGGTTCGTGCAGACGCATGAGTTTGCCGTCTTTTCACAGAAGTCCGGGACGGTGCAGGTGCCTGAGTTTCCCGTGCGGTTTCGACGCCGTGACGACTTTGTTGGTCCGGTGCAGGATGTGACGGCCAGCTGTCCGGCCTTTGAACTGCAGCTGAAGCGACCACCCGGCAGCGATGGCATTCCCTTTTTGATCACCACCAGCTCACTGCAGGTGACAGAAACGTGGGATCCGCCGCCGGGGCCCGTTGAATTTGGAGCCATTCTCAAACGCACGATTGTGCAGACATCTGAGCAGATCCCCGGCATGGCGCTGATGCCGGCGCCCACCTCGGCCGCTGACGGCATCCGCGTCTACACGGGAGACACGTCCACACAGGACAGTCTGCAGCGAGGCGATTTTCAGGGCCAGCGCAGCGAGACCCTCACCTATCTGATGCAGCGTTCCGGCGAAGTGGAACTGCCTGAAATCGTCTATGTCTGGTGGAATCCAGAAACTGAACAACTGGAATCGCAGGTGCTGCCAGCGCAAAAAATGGTCGTCGCCCCCGCGCCTGTCGTGAACACACCAGCCGAACCGCCGCCCTCCAATCCGTGGATCGCCATCACCGTCTGGACGCTGGGCATCGCCCTGGCGGCTGTGGTCGTGGCTGGTCGCAAACGCTGGCGGCAACAGGGCCAGGCGCTGTGGCAGTGGCTCAACCCTCCGGAACGTGTGGCGGCCCGCGCACTGTTGCGGGCCTGTCACAGCAATGACGCAGTGCTTGCCAATCATGCGTGGAATCAGTGGCGCGGCAGCCAGGCGACTGATTACGCCCCGTCGCCATCACTGGCCGAGGCCGTTCGCCACATGCAGCGAACACTGTTCGGCCCGAAGGAGCAGCCGGAGTGGTCCGGTCGGGATCTGATGACCGCATTCCGCATGGCAACTCAGCAACCATCACAGGAAGACAGTCACTCGCATTCGCTGCCCCTGCTGAATCCCGCGGACAGCGTCTGTCAGCCCGGCGGATAACGCGTCTGGCCCGCTTTGCCCCGCGAATCAGGTTGGGCAGGCAATCACGGGTAGGCATACCCGCCCCTCCAGCGGTGATGGAGATGTTCACCAAGTGGCCACTGTCCCGCGTCCGATTCCCTCACGCCACATCCGCTGTGTGTCCCTTGTTTCCAGGTTGAAACAGGCGGTGCGACGCAACAACAGCTCGCGTTGGGACTCTGCGGCTCGAATGTTTTGGCGAGTTGAACGTTCACTGTTTACAGAAACCTGCCGATTGTATGGGGCCACACTTTTGCGAACTTAGCTATTTGCCTGTACGTTGGGATCAGCACTTCTGTGTACCCGCTCGTGGCAACACGACGACTCAGCAAACGCCCCAATATGCCTGCAAGCCCGGAAAGCTTTGCCGCCCATGCATCCTCCCGAGCGACATGTTGCTCTCGCCGGATCGAAGATTGCCTTCGAGGGTCCGATGCCATTGATCTCTCCCCCGTTTCGTGGATCGCCATTGTCGCCGCCGGGCGCGGACAGCAGCGTTCACGAGCAGCGGCAACGGGGACATTTCTGATCCGGTCTCTCTGGAGTTGATTCATGATGAAACAGTGCGGTGTTCTGTGTCTGCTGGCGATCTTCGCCGGCGGCAGCGTTGTGGCGGACGAAGCGGCGATAACCCAATCCCTGTCTGATTACGTGGCAGTGATCAATGCCAAAGACGCCGCCAAAGTGGCGAGTTTCTGGACGGAAAACGGCACACATACCGACCGTGAAACGGGACTGCGAATCGAGGGTCGTGATGCCATCGTCGCAGACATCACGCAGGTGCTTAAGTCAGCCGGTGACATGAAGCTGTCGGCACAGATGAAGGGCATCAAGATGGTCACAGCGAACGTCGCCCGCGTTGACGGCGAGACGACTCTGGTTACACCAAATGCCGCTCCCGTCGTCTCCGCATTCACAGCACTGCTCGTGAAGGATGGCGACAAGTGGCTGCTGGATTCAATTGAGGAAATGCCCACTCCCCAGCCCGCGTCCACCGCCGAAGCGCTGCAAAATCTGGAGTGGCTGGTCGGTGACTGGGTGGATGAGTCGGACGATGTCACAGTCAACACGCGTTTTCGCTGGACCGACAACAAAGCCTTCATGCTGCGTTCCTTCAGCGTGGAAACAAAAACAGGCGTGGAACTGACGGGCACACAAATTATTGGCTGGGATCCCCGATCTGAACAGATCCGTGGCTGGACGTTCAACTCCAATGGATCGTTCGGCGAATCAAGCTGGTCGCGCAATGGAACCCGATGGCTGTCCAAGTCTATGCAGACGACAGCGGATGGCCGCATGGCGTCGGGTACCTACGTGATGGAGAAGCTGGACAACGATTCCTTTTCCATGCAGCTGGTGGGGCTGGAAGTGGACGGAGCGCCACAGCCGGGTGGTCCCACGGTGAAGATTGTCCGCGTCAAGAGTGACGTGGCCGAAACTTCGGGCAACTAATTCGAGAGGGATGACACTATGAAAAAGATCAGACTCTCGGCGCGTTTTGTCGCCATTGTTTCTCTTGTTGCCTGCGCATCGCTGCTGTGTCCGGATTCGCTCGCGGGCGGTTTTCGCGGTGGTGGCGGACTGCGAGGAGGAGGAGGTCGCGTGGGAGGCGGCGGAGGCCGCGTGGGCGGCGGACGCATGCCGTCGCGTCCCAGCGTTCCCAGCATGGGCAGCCGGCCAAACATCAGCCGTCCCAATGTCAGCCGGCCATCGCCCAGTCGACCTGCCGCGCGCCCCAACATCAGTCGTCCATCAAACAGCCGACCACCGTCGCGACCATCCGGCGGACTGAAGCCATCGACACGGCCGTCGATGCCCTCTCGCCCCTCGGCCCGCCCGGGCACAAGCAAGCCGTCTGTGCGGCCCAGTGTTCCAGGACTGGGCGGCTCCGGCAGTCGTCCCAATATCTCACTGCCCTCCACAGGCAATCGTCCCGGAACCGGCAATCGCCCCAACATCGGCAATCGCCCCAGTGTGGGAACGGGCAACCGGCCCAATATCGGCACCGGCAACCGACCGAGCACACGTCCCGGCACACGTCCTGGAGTGGGAACCGGAAGCGGCCGTCCGTCGGCAGGCGACCTGGGCGACTTCCTGGGAATGGACAAGCCGCTGAAACCTTCGACGAGACCAGGCGGCGGCGATGCCATCGTCGGCAACCGCCCGAACATTGGCAATGGCAACCGCCCGAACATTGGCAACGGCAACCGGCCAAACATTGGCAATGGCAGCGGCAACAACATCATCAACAATCGGCCGGTCAATATTGGCCAGGTCAATATCGGCCGCAACACCAACATCAGCAACCGGCCCTCGTGGGCCAACATTGACCGCGGTCGCATTAACAACATCAACAACCGCTGGCAGAATCAGATTGGCGGCCTGCACAACTGGCCGACAAAAAATCCGGCTCGTCGCGCCTACTGGCGTGGCTGGGCCAACGGCGTGCATGCCGGCTATCACTGGCATAACCGACACCCCGGCTGTTTTCGGGGCAGCTGGTGGTACGGCCATCCTCATCGCTGGGGCGGCTGGGGCTACGGCTACTGCTGGCACCGCTACCCGTGGAGTTACTGGTGGACCGTGCCCACGTACCGGGCCACAGTGGCCTGGTTCAGCTGGCGGGCTGCTTCGTCAGTCTGGCAGGAACCGGTCTACTACGACTACGGAACCGGCGGCAACGTGACGTACAACGACAACTCGGTGTACATCAACGGATCGCAGGTGGCCACCCAGGAAGAGTTCGCACAAAGCGCGGCCGACCTGGCAACAGTCGCCCCACCGGAGAACGAACAGCAGGCAGAAGAAGCCGAATGGCTGGCGCTGGGCACGTTCGCTGTCTCAGCCGGTGAAAAAGACACGGACCCCAGTCGCATTGTGCAGCTGGCCGTCAACAAAGAGGGCATTCTCAGTGGCGCTCTGTACAACACGGAAACCGACCAGACGCAGAACATTCAGGGCCAGGTCGACAAAGACACACAGCGTGTCGCCTTCCGCGTTGGCGAAAACGACCAGATCGTGGCCGAGTCGGGGCTCTACAACCTCACTCAGGAAGAAGCGCCGCTGCTGGTTCACTTTGGCACAGAACGTGTCGAAAACTGGCTGCTGGTCCGTTTGGAAGATCCGGCACCGGAGGATGAAACGGATGCGGCCACCGGAGCAGATTCTGCCCCGCAGCAGTAAACGCGACCGTCGGGTAATCCGGCTGATCACCTTTCCCGTCGGGCGGCGGATTCTCAAGCCGCCCGTTCCCACTCACATCTGATTTTGACACTTCAATAAAGGAACCCCATGACCATCAGAATTTCTCGGGCCACTGTGTGCCTGGCAATGCTCACCACGATGCTGACCGGTTTGACGTCAGCCGCTGCCGCTGACCGCCCCAACATCGTCATCATCTGGGGTGACGATGTCGGCCAGGCCAACGTCAGTGCCTACACCCACGGCGTGATGGGCTACAAGACGCCCAACATCGACCGCATCGCTCGTGAAGGCATGATGTTCACCGACTACTACGCCGAGCAGAGCTGCACGGCCGGCCGCGCCTCATTCATCATGGGGCAGCACGGCATGCGAACCGGACTGACCAAAGTCGGTCTGCCGGGTGCAGCCCTGGGCATGCAGAAGGAAGATCCGACGATCGCCGGTCTGCTCAAACCCATGGGCTATGCGACCGGACAGTTTGGCAAAAATCACCTGGGCGACCGGGACGAAATGCTGCCAACCAATCACGGTTTTGATGAGTTCTACGGCAATCTGTATCACCTGAATGCCGAAGAAGAACCCGAACTGCCGGACTACCCCAAAGACCCGGAGTTCCGCAAAAAGTACGGCCCTCGCGGCGTGCTGCATTCGTTCTCAGACGGCCGCATTCAGGACACGGGTCCCCTTTCTCGCAAACGCATGGAGACCATTGACGATGACGTGGCGGCACGTGCGGCCGACTTCATCGAGCGTCAGACAAAAGCCGACAAGCCGTTCTTCGTGTGGGTCAACTTCACACACATGCACTTTCGCACACACGTGAAGCCGGAAAGTCGCGGCCAGTCCGGTCGCTGGATGAGCCCATATTCTGACGCCATGATTGACCACGACAAAAACGTGGGCACGGTCCTGGACAAACTGGACGAGCTGGGCATCGCCGACAATACGTTTGTTATGTACAGCACGGACAACGGCCCGCACATGAACAGCTGGCCGGATGCGGCCACCACGCCGTTTCGCAGTGAGAAAAACTCCAACTGGGAAGGCGCTTATCGCGTTCCCGCCATGGTGCGTTTCCCCGGCAAAATCAAAGCCGGTGTGATCTCCAACGAGATCATCTCTCACCTGGACTGGCTGCCCACCATTCTGGCGATGGCCGGTGACGACAGCATCAAGGAAAAGCTGCTGAAGGGCCACCAGGCGATTGGCCGCAACTACAAGGTTCATCTGGACGGCTTTAACTTCCTGCCATACCTGACCGGTCAGGCAGAGAAGGGGCCACGTGAGTCGTTCATCTACTGCAACGACGACCAGCAGCTGACCGGACTGCGGTTCGATAACTGGAAGCTGGTGTTCATGGAACAGCGGGCCCGCGGCACGCTGCAGATCTGGTCGGAGCCGTTTACGTCGCTGCGACTGCCGAAGATCTTCAACCTGCGAACCGATCCGTACGAACGTGCTGACATCACGTCCAACACGTACTACGACTGGCTGCTGGACCACGCGTTCCTGCTGGTGCCCGCGCAGGATTATGTGGGCGAGTTCCTGATGACGTTTAAGGAGTTTCCGCCTCGTCAGAAGGCGGCCAGCTTCAACCTGGACGAAGTCATGAAGAAGCTGTCAGAAAGCGGCGGCAGCAAGTAACACGAGTCCCGCTGCCGCACCACGCCGTCCTGACAGGGGCCGGTGATGGCGTCAAACCGCAGAACGTCGGAGGCCCGTCCTCCGACGTTCTTTTCCTGTCAGGAATTTCCCTTTGCCGTGTGAGTGTCCCTTCGCCGTGTGAATGTTTCGCCCGTTCGGTCACTCGGTCGATCCGGCATCCGACTTCCACCGCTTCAGCCCACAAAGAGCTCTTATGATTCGATTCGCCGGTGTGCTCACCTGTTGCGCCCTGTCATGGCTGCTGACCGCTCACAGTGCGGCCCAGGACGAGGGCCGCGTGCTGCCGTTTCCGCCGGCGCCCATGGACAGTGTGGTCAAACCCCGGCTGCAGGACTCCACCATGAAATGGCCGGCTGTTGCCTCGCGTCTGCCCAAAGACGCGCCCAACATTCTCATCGTCATGCTGGATGACACGGGCTTTGGCGTGTCCGAAACCTTCGGCGGTGAAGTCCACACGCCCACGTTTTCCAAACTGGCAAAAGAAGGTCTGCGTTACAACGCCTTTCACACCACATCCATCTGTTCTCCCACGCGCGCCAGTCTGCTGACCGGACGCAACCATACGCGCGTGGGCTCGGGAACCATCGCCGAACGCGCGGTCGCATTCGATGGCTACACGGGCATCATTCCCAAAGAAGCGGCCACCATTGCCGAAGTGCTGCGGCACTACGGTTACGCGACGTCCGCATTCGGCAAATGGCACAACACGCCCGCCACAGAAACCACGTCCATCGGCCCCAAAGACCGCTGGCCCACCGGATACGGCTTTGATCACTTTTACGGTTTTCTGGCCGGTGAAACGTCACAGTGGGAACCGCGGCTGGTGAAGAACCTCGACCACATCGAATCGCCCGTCGACGAATCCTATCACCTGACCGAAGACATGGTGGAGCAGGCGCTGCACTGGCTGGACGATCGTCAGGCCTATGCTCCGGACAAGCCGTTTTTTATGTACTGGGTGCCCGGTGCCGTGCATGGTCCGCACCACATCTTTCCGGAGTGGGCCGACAAATACGAAGGCAAATTTGACGACGGCTGGGACGCCTATCGCGAGCGGGTGCACAAACGCCAGCTGAAAATGGGCATCATTCCGCCGGGCACACAGCTGACGACCCGCGACGAAACGCTGGAGTCCTGGGACAGCATTCCCGCCTCGCAGCACGCCTTTCAGCGACGCCTGATGGAACTGTACGCCGGCTTTGTGGAACACACAGATCACCAGGTGGGTCGCCTGGTGGACGGGCTGGAATCGCGTGGCCTGAAAGACAACACGCTGATTCTGTACATCTGGGGCGACAACGGCTCCAGTTCAGAAGGGCAGCGGGGCTCCATCAGTGAACTGCTGGCACAAAACAACATTCCCAACACAGTGGAACAGCAGATGGCAGCACTGGATCGTATTGGCGGTCTGGAGGCGCTGGGCAGTCCAAAGACAGACAATATGTATCATGCAGGCTGGGCGTGGGCCGGCAGCACGCCATTCAAGGGCACCAAGCTGCTGGGCGCGTATTTTGGCGGCACCCGCAATCCCATGGTGATTTCCTGGCCCAAACGCATCAAACCGGATGCGCAGATTCGGTCGCAGTTTCATCACGTGGTGGACATCGCGCCGACCATTTACGAGATCCTCAACATTCCGCATCCGCAAGTGGTCAACGGTCACCAGCAGTTGCCTATGGACGGCGTCAGCTTTGCCTACACGTTTGATGAGGGGACGGCGAAGGGCAGAAAGAAGGCGCAGTTCTTCGACAACAACGGCAGCCGGGCCATTTACAAAGACGGCTGGCTGGCGTGCACCTTTGGCCCGTTCATTCCGTGGAACACGCCGCTGTCGGTGCCTCGCATTGCCAACTGGGATTCTGCCACGGACGATTGGGAACTGTACAACCTGAACGAAGACTTCTCACAGGCCAGCGATCTGGCTTCCGCCATGCCCGACAAACTGCAGCAGTTGAAACAGGAGTTCATGGAGGTGGCGGAAGACAACAGTGACTTCCCCATTGGCGCCGGTAACTGGCTGCGGCTGCATCCGGCGGATCGCATCAAGACACCCTATCGACACTGGCAGTTCACGGGCAACACCCGCCGCATGCCCGAATTCACCGCGCCGGGACTCGGCCGGGAAAGCAACGTGGTGGAGGTGGACCTGGACGTGACAGACGGCAACGGCGTGATTTACGCAGTCGGCGGTTCCGGCGGTGGCCTGAGTCTGTATATGGAAGACGGCCACCTGGTCTATCTGTACAACATGATGATCATCGAGCAGTACTCGGCCAAAACCGAACAGCCGCTCTCACCGGGTCGACACAAAATTGTGGTGACCACCAGCATCAAAGGGCCGGGCAAAGCGGGCACCGTCACCATCACGGTTGATGGAGTGACGGTTGGTCAGACGGACCTGAAACGCACGGTTCCAGCCGCCTTCACGGCCAGCGAGAGCTTTGATGTGGGCGTGGACCTGGGCTCGGTTGTCTCACTTGATTACCTGGAAAAACGACCGTTCGCCTATGACGGCACCATTCATTCGGTGACGGTTGACCTGAAGTAGGCCACGTTCTGTTCAGAGCACTGACACAGGAATCTGCCATGGAATACGCATTTGCGGGGATCGGCCCGGCGCTGACGGTTGTCGTGCTGATCTTCCTGATTCTGTTTGCCCTGGTGCTGCTGGGGATGATCGTGTTTCTGGCGGCGCTGCCGGGCCGCATCGCCCGCTCTCGCCAGCATCCCCAGGCGGATGCCGTCAACATCTGCGGCTGGCTGGGCCTGCCAACCGGCGTGCTGTGGGTGCTGGCGATGGTGTGGGCCTGTTACCGATCGGATGCTGCACGGGATAATGCCACCGTGCTGCAGCAGGTCGCCGCCCTCGAATCGGCCGTCACGGCTCTTGAGTCTCATCAGAAAGGTTCGGCATGATTCCCGCCCTGCTTTCCGCCGTTTATGTGGTGTATTTGTATCACAAGCTGAACGCTCCGGCAGCGGAATCGCCAGCCACAAGCACGGCTGCCGTCGATGATCCGGATCAGTTAGAGCGGCGGATGGCCGCGCTGCAGGACCGCATCGAAAAACTGACCAACCGGGGGCCGTCATGAGCTGGATTCTCGGAGGTGTCTACTGCGGATTTCTGTGGCTGGTGTTCGACAGACTCAAACTGCTGCGGCTCTCACTGCCACTGGCGATTCTGTTTGGCTCGGTTGGACCGGCACTGATTGTCGTGTTTTTGCTGCTGGCCCAGTACCTGCATCCCTACACAACCACCGCCAAAGTGTTTGAGCGGGTGGTGCCCATTGTGCCGCAACTGTCTCGGGCCGGACGGATCACCAACGTGGCCGTGCAGGCCAACACGCCGGTGCCTCGGGGTGCGCTGCTGTTTGAAGTGGATCCTGTGCCCTACCAAAACGCCGTGGCTCGGCTGGAAGCGGCTGTGCGTGAGGCCGAGCAGGGCAAAGACGTGGCCGATGCATCCGTGGCCGTGGCTCAGGCCTCATTAACGCAGTCAGAAGCGGAACTGAAATACGCCACCGAGGAACGCGAGCGGGTGACCGGACTGTTTGACCGCGGCAGTTCCAGTCAGCAGGAACTGGATCGCGCGGTGAATTTGTTTGCGCAGTCCGATGCGGCGGTAGCCCAAACCAAAGCCACACTGGCCCAGGCAAAACTGTCGGTCAGTCTGGCGATTGCCAGAATTGATCAGGCCAAAACTCAGCTGGCGGACGCCCGCTACGACCTGTCCCAGACGAAGGTCTATGCGCCCGATGACGGTTTTGTCACCAATCTGCAACTGCAGCCGGGCATGCTGGTGGGTGGCGGAGGAACGGCGTCCGTCATGAGCTTCGTTGTGAACAACACGCAGCAGAACACGGGCGTCGTGGTGGCGACCTTCAATCAGAAAAATTACCTGCGAATCAGGCAGGGGCAGTACGCGGAAGTGGCGCTGTTTGGCTATCCGGGTCGGATTTTCACCGGCCGTGTGGAAAACACGATCGACGTTTCCGGGGCAGGGCAGCTGACGGCATCCGGCATATTGCCCTCCAACCTCGGGCCGGCCGAGCAGGTGAAGTTTGCCGTCCGCATTCGTCTGGACGAGACCGAGCTGCGGATTCCCGGTGGATCAGAAGCCATGGTCGCCGTCTATACAGACGACGTGCAGATTGCCGGCATTCCCATCATGTTCCTGATGCGAACAAACAGCTGGCTGCGTTATCTCATGTAGGCCGCAGCATGCTGTGGCGTGGCACTCGACGTTTATCAGCAGACGAGAAAACGCAGGCAGGACGTGACAGGGGTGGAAAGGGTCCAGGGGGGGCAAGGGTGCCCGGCATGCCACAAAATCGCGTCCATCACTTCTCGGTGAAAACACGGCTCCAGTCGTTTTTCATGTCGATGATGGTCCAGCCACGCTGTTTGGCTTCGTCCATGGCGACCGTCAGTTTGCCGCTGCTTTGCGGTTTTTTGTCGTAGGCGTACTCTCGGTCTGCGTCCGTGTGATGCAGCAGGCAGCCAAAGCTGGGCCGCGGGTTACCAATGGTGGTGTACTGAATCATCTGCTGGTCCCCGTCAGAATTTCCGAACGCAGCAATCGGCCGACGACCAATGAACCGGGAAATGGCGACCGGCTTGCCGGCTTTATCATCAACAAAGACCGTCTCCAGCGATTTGGTCAGCACCGGTCGTCCATCTTTCAGCTCGTACTTCAGCTCTCCATAAGAGCCCACCACCTGCTCTGGGGCAATGCCGTAGACCCGCTCTGTCCACACCCTCATGAAGTCCATTCCGCCGCCTGAGACAACATAGGTGCGAAAGCCATTGGCACGCAGGTAACTGAGCAGTTCAATCATCGGCTGATAGCAACAGTCAATGTACGACCGGCCGAATCGCGGGTGCTGTTCGCTGGCGATCCAGTTTTCCACCCGCTGGTCAAATTCGTCTGTCGTCATCCCCGCGTGTGTCAAAGCCAGAATGCGAAACAGGCCCTGCATGTGGTTGTCAGTCAGTGCCTTGATGTCCCCTTTCAGGAAGGCGGCGACAGCCGGATCTTCCTTCCACTCAGGATGGTCAGGCAGCAGGCGTTTGATTTCCGAAAACGCAAACGCCGCCTGAAAGGGGACAGGATTCTCCGGCCACAGCGTGCCGTCGTTATCAAATACGGCAATCCGGTCCGCCGGTGCCACAAAATCGTCTGAGCCTTCTGTCGTCACCCGCTCGACGAACTCCACAATCGCCTTCCGCGTGGCCGTGTCATTCCAGGACGGCAGAGGATCCGTGTCGTCAGCAGCGACAATCGATGACGCCTGCATCAGGATCGTCAGGCTGCAAAGATGGACAAACCAGTGGCTGTGATTCATTTCTGTATTCCCGTGCGGTGATGTTGGTAACCTGCCCCGTCATCCCGCATCATAGCAACCGGGCAGCAATCGTCAGACCCCACCGCCCGTGCGACGGCATTCGTCCGTCCTGCAGTGCCGTGACGGCGACCAGATGGAATAACCCGATCAATCGGACGGCTCTGGCGCGTTCGGTTTCGCGGCGCCAACAGACAGTCGGTAAATCGCCACCTCGCCCAGTGCATCCGGTTGATCGCCTCGCTCCACCGTGGACTGCGTGTAGCAGCCCGCCTTGAAATAGCAGCGATCACGATCGACCTGCCAGTCCATACTGAGCTCCCCGTTGTACCACAGCCGCACTCGTCTCTGCCCGGCTTCAATTTTCAGATCAAATGGTGTCCCCAGCACATATTTTCGCGTGAGCATCACCCGCTCCACTTCGTTGCGTTCCACAAACAGCTTGCTGCCTTCCAGACGGACCATCAACAGGTCATCACTGTCATCGTGAATCTGCGCGCACACCACATGCTGCTTCACCGCCGGCGTTTTGTTGATGGCGACCCGCATGCGGAGCGTGTGCAGGTGCCGGTCCGAGGTACTCCACCACGCTCGCTCTGCTTCGCGGCGAATTTCCCGCAACTCGCACCGGGGAAACTTCGATCCCCGCGTCGGCACCCCACCGCAGTGCGCGCGAAACATCACGGCATCGCCACTGTCGTTGACCGTAAAAAAGTCGGCGTCCGCGAACGTCAGCAGCTGCGGCTGTCGAATCTCGTCCGGACGACCGGCGCGATCAGTGTCCACCGGCAGTGTCAGTCGCCATCGCGACAGATCCAGAACTTCGCCTGGGCAGGGTGGAGCTGCCATCGCCCCGTGCAGCAAACCGCCTGTGATCAGACTTAGAATCGCGGCCATCCGTTCCGCCTTTCGCTGGCGCTGTCAAATCGTGCCACGGACGGCACACTGGTGCAGAGCAGAATGCAGTCTAAGATGGGACAAACCTCCCTGTCGAACGACTCGTGATGTATCCTGTGAACAGCGGCTACCAGTTTTCTTTGGCGACCGACGGTCCGTATCAACTGCGGTCTACCATGTCGTCGCTCACCACCGGCATGGGTGATCCGACGGCCGACATGACCGACGCCAACCGTATCCGCATCGCCCTGCGGTCCCCCGGCGGCTACGCAGTGCTGACCGCAGAACACATCGAAGACACCCTGCATGGTGAACTGCAGGGAGACGATGTGGACTGGTTTGTGCCGCATCTTCCCGGATTGCTGGGGCTAAACCACACACCCCCGGATCTCGGGGGCCCCCGAGCGCTGCAGTCCGCTGCGCTGCGATATCAGGGGATGCGACTGCCCCTTGCGCCGCTGCTGTTTCCCCGCATCGTGCAGGTGATGCTGCAGCAGCTGATCAGTTTTCGGGACGCGGCCAAAGGCTGGCGGACGCTGCTGCGAAAACACGGTCAGGTGCTGCCGGAGCACGACGGTCTGATTGTCCCTCCGTCTGCGCGCCAACTGCTGAAGCTGCCACAGCACGAGTACATCGCGTGCAACATCCTGCCGCAGCATGGTCGTCGTATTGCCGGCGTGGCCCGCCACGCCGCTCGCATTGAAAACACGTGGTCCGCTGGCAGTGAACCAGACAGTTTGAACGACACCTGCCGCCTGCTGGGCAAACTGCCCGGCATTGGCCCCTGGACCATCGGTTACCTGTCCGGATCCAGCATGGGTGATGCGGATGCGGTGGTCACGGGCGATTACAGTCTGCCATCTCAGGTGGCGTGGTTTTTTCGTCGCGAAACCGAAGCGGACGACGCCACGATGCTGGACATTCTGAAGCCGTTCCAGCCGCATCGCTACTACGCTCTGCTGCTGGTGATCAAAGCCGGCAACGGACCGCCGCGACGTGGCCCGCGGACCCGGCCGATTTCTCAGCACTTCCGCCGGTAGCAAAAAATGACGGGGCACCCATGGCTGTGGCGGCCCGGCCGATCAACGCTCGGCGTTTCCCAGCAGACGCGACTCCAGTTGTTCCTGAATCAGCTGCAGCGTGCGACGAACGGTGCGGCCCGAACGTTCAATCTCCGCCGCAATGTCACTTTCCGATTTGTTCTGCAGCGCCAGTTCCAGAATGCGTCGCTGCAGGGGCGTCAGCTCCCGCATGACGTTTTCCAGTTCCTCCACCACCGCGGTGGCATCTTCCGGAGTCGGCTGCTCGGCCATCGCATGCGGCTTCACGCCCATGGCCGCCGGACTGCCGGCCAGACTTTCTTCCGTGTACACACCCCGCTTTTGGGCCGTATGAAACTCAACCTGACCACGCAGTTTGTTAATCGTGATGGCAGCCAGCAGTTTCCACAAATCGCCGCTTTGGCTGAGCGTGTAGCGATCTTCGTCCACATGCCGGAAGAAACTGCGGTACGCCGACTGCACGATATCTTCCGCTTCGACGCGCCGCTGCATGCGATCTGACAGACGATTGCGGGCCATCGCACACAACTGATTCACATAGCGATCAAACAGCACAGCGGCCGCCCGTTCGTCGCCGTCTTTCCAACGCTGCAGCAGTTCCACACTGGATTCTGACATCACTGGTCCCCTGGCAAAAACAAATCCGGCCGCAGCCGGGAGCCGGTTATGATGGCTGACGCGGCCACTGTCAATTGGCACGCTGATACGCAGCCAGAATCGACGCTCCGGACGCATCCGGCACGAACTGCTCAGGACGACTTTCGGGAGAGGTGCCGAAGACCATCAGCAGCTGATTGCCTTTGAGCAGTTTGAAGCGACCATGACGATCCTGTCCACGGTGCTCACCACTGCCAATATGGATGGTCAGTGCCATCGGAGAGACGGTCGTATCGATATCGTATGTGCCCGTTTGAATGCCGCGACCGGTGTTCATCACATAGCGGCCGGCGGCAAACGTCACCGTCAGATCGGCGATGGCGGCATCCGGCAGGTCCTGCCCCTGGGCACAAAAGCGGGCCGCCTTCCATTCGCCCCGAAGTGCGGCCTGCACCTGCTGAACGTCCACAGGCTGGGTGACCTGCGTACCAGCCGCTGCGGGCCGCTGATCATCGGGCACCAGTTTCGACACGCGTTTGTATTCCTGCACGAGGGATTCCTGTCCGGCTCCCTTCATGGCCTGCACGATACTGTCGACCGTGCGAACGGCGGCCTGTTTTTCTCCGAATGCCGCCGTGTAGGCTTCCATGATCTGCTGCTCGTTTTCCAGATGAGCGGCCAGCAGTGTGTGGGTGTGTTCATCGGCCGTGTGGTGAATGTTGTCCGTGGCCAGAACCAGCGGCTCACCCGACACGCGACCTGTGCCTGCTGCACCAGTCGGTGTGGTGCCGGCAGACGCCGTGGCCGCGGCCGGTGAGCTGACACGCTGGCCATAGGTTGCAAAAGCCACAGTGACGCGGCGATCCCGGTCGGCCGATTTGAACGCCAGCAGTCCGATACTGGTGGTCACATCAATGGCCGAAACCGCCACTCCCTGCTCGTTCAGCACCGGCTGCCAGGTGCCACTGTCTGCCAGCATCTGTAGATGCTCGCCTTTGCCCACGCCTCCGCTGGGTGTTCCCGCAATAAAGACCGTCCTGTCCAGAGCAATGGCCGCACATCCGGCCATGCCCAGTTTGCCGCTGGTGGAAGCAATCGGTGTGCCCGTGTCTTTGCTGGTCAGCGGACGCTCGGGCAGATCGCTCAGGGCCATTTCAAAACGCGTGCCGAACTTCTGCTGCGTGGCAACCACCAGCCGCCCTTTACGAACCGTGAACCCATTGCCGGAGGAGCCCACAGCTTCTTCTGTGATTGCCTGCGGCACGGGATTGCCAGCCTGCAGCAGTCGTACTTTGCGGTCACCATCTGCGTAAACAATGGTTCTGCCTTCGACAAATATCTGCCGGCGATCGACGCCCCGATAGTCTGTCATATCGAAAGTGGTCTGACCGGCCAGTCGGGCCACTTTGGCAATGCCGATCAGTTTTTTCTCAGCTGAGCTGACCGCCACGAGGCCATTGGCCGCGTCCACCGCCACACTGCTGACCTGCCGATCGTTATAGCCGGCATTGCGAATGGGAATCACAACCGGCATTTCTCCGCTGACGTCAATCACTTTGAGGATGTTGCCATCGGTCACGCGATCCACGCGATTAACGGCCGCCACCAGATAACCATCCGCATTCAGCAGATTGGCTCGATGCAGTCCACCGGTGGGGTTGTACAGGGAGATTTCTGTTTCCGGAATCTCCACCGTTTTGCCTGTCTGCGTGTCGAAGACCACCACCTGTGTCTTTTTCACCAGCACGATTTTTCGCCCACAGACGTGAAACAGCTGCGCGTTGTAAACTTCCCCGTTGGGGATCTCGCGGGGCTTCGTGTCACCCACCTGCAGATACTTCACCCCTGTGGGGAAGCCGGTGCCAAAGGCAATGATCTCATCACCGGCGGCGATATGCGTGTCGCTGCGGGTTTCAATGTCGGTGACCACCAGCTGGAACGGACGATTGGGGTCGGCCGTTTGGGGCAGCCAGGTCCACGCGGCCCGCTGCTCGGCGGAGGGCCCGGCCACGGCGGCGGGCGTGCCGCTGGCAATCGCAATCGCCTGGGCGGCATCAAGTCGCTTCATCCACACCAGTTCACCGGCCGTGCCTCTGGCGGCCAGTCCGGCGTAGCGCGGCACCATGTATTCCGTGCGCGGCTTGTGGGCCGACGCCTGGCGGGGATGCAGCTGCGGCTTGCCGGACTGCATCTTCAGTGGATAAACGGCATGCAGTTCGCCATTGCGACGCACGACAAAGTGATAGTCCCCATCGCGGGCAGCCAGCTGCTCCACCTGAAACTTACGACCGCCTTTGTTTTCCGGAAGTTCCAGCTCGAACCGCAGCGGCTGCCATTTCTGAGTGCTCACATAGCCCGTGCGACCAACGGCCACCACGTCGCCGTCTTTCCTGAGCTCCACCGTGTATTTGTCAGTGACCGTCGCGCCTTCAAAGGAGACGCGTTTGCCCCACATCCGAAATTCGACCGTGGCCTGTTTTCCGTCCGACAGTTTGGAATAGCCATAGGCCCAGTCATTCCATGGCCCCTTCATGAACCAGGCGGTCTGCGGGTTGAAAACATCGTCACTGCTTTCTGTGAACACGGTGAACGGCACCTGCGTCATCACCGTCTGCCCGGTGCGAAATGTGAGCAGATAATCGCCTGGCTCGGTGAAGCGGAACTCACGGTATTTGCCGCGGGCCTGCACACTGGCAAACACCTCGGTCACATGGTTGATGTAGAAGTCCTGAGTGTGCACAGGCACGCTCGATCCTTTTTTTGTGAGGACCGCCTCCACGGCCGCCCCCTGTGGCAAAAACACGGCGGTCAGCGCCTCCCCACTGCCTTCCAGCTGCAGCAGCCCGTTGGGATACACGTCCAGCGAATTCAGGACCGACGCATATTCCATCACGGGAGTGGGCCGCTGGGCGAAGGCCGCGGGCGCAGTGAAAACGGGCGCCAGTGCGGCGGCTAACAGAACGGCAACAGGGCCACGAATAACGTGTCTCATCAGGGTCTCCACAGATCAAAAGTCAGCAAATGTGCCGAGGTCTGCAGGTACAGGCGGATTGGCGGCGGCTGTGGACACGGAATCCTGCGATTTTCCCGGAGGCCTCCCAGCGGTCTCGATTTGCAGTCCACCAAAAAGCTAGACTGACTGCGGCAGACCCTCATTCCAGGCCGAAATACCACGCCGCGGTGTGCTGCCAGCCGCCGCGAATTCGTGAATCACACCGTCAGTCATGTCGGAGCATCGTCCAGCTGAGTCGGCCGGTTCGTCGCCAGAGAACTTGTCTTTGGTCGACGAGTTTCGTGGGCAGTGGGATGCCGCCGTCAAAAAACTACAGTCCGATGCCGGCCATCCGCGGCACGTCCTGCCCAGCCTGGACGAGTTCTTACAGCGTCACCCGCAGATCGCGGCGGAAACCCGGATCGAGCTGTTGCTGCTGGATCAATACCAGCGGTGGACACTGGGGCACGAGATCCCTGCCCATGACTACATGGCGCGGTTCGATTTTCTGCAGGACGCCGCGCGGCTGAACCTCATTCTCGAAGAGCTCGGCTATCGGGAAGAACGGTCCGCCGTGCCGCGGGATTTTGCCGAACAGTATCGGGATCAGCTTTCCGAAGCGGCATTTGCCGAATTGCTGCAGGAGGTCCAGGACGTTCCCGCCACCGCAGCGGACCGCATTGCGGACGATGCAGACCGGCAGCCGGTCGTGCCTCGCCCCCCCATTCCGCGACCGGCGCGTGTTGGGCGATACCAGGTGAGGGATGTGCTGGGCCAGGGAGCATTCGGCGCGGTCTATCTGGCGATCGACCCGGAGCTGCAGCGCGAAGTGGCCGTGAAAGTTCCGCATGAAAGCCGCATTGCTCAGGCCGGTGGTGTCGACGCGTTGATGGCAGAAGCCAGAGCCGTCAGTCGTCTGGATCACCCCTCCATCGTCCCCGTCTATGACATCAGCACCACCGAAGATGGACGGTGCTGTGTGGTTAGTCGTTACATCGACGGAGGAGATCTCAATCAGCGTCTGACGCGACCCTGCTCTGCGGTGGAGGCCGCCCGTCTGCTGGCGGTCGTTGCCCGGGCGGCCCATGCGGCCCACCGGGCCGGTGTCATTCACCGGGACATCAAGCCGGCCAACATTCTGCTGGACACAACCGGACAGCCGTTCCTCGCTGACTTTGGTCTGGCGCTGCAGGACGCGGACTTTGGACAGGGGGCCGATTTTGTGGGCACGCCCGCATGGATGAGTCCCGAACAGGCCCGCGGCGAAGGTCACCGAGTGGACGCCCGCACGGATGTCTACAGTCTCGGTGTGGTGCTGTTTGAAATGCTGACCGGCCAGCGACCTTACCGGGCCTGGGAAACCGAAGACCTGCTGGCGCAAATTCGCAACGGAGAAACGCGGCCTCCTCGTCAGTTCGATGACCGCATTCCCCGCGCCATCGACTGCATCTGCATGAAGGCCATGGCGCATCGCGCGGCAGATCGCTACAGCACAGCGCTGGATCTGGCTGACGAACTGGACGCGTTTGCCGACGAAGCAACGGCCGCCAGCGACAGTTCGGCCACTTCGGCCCCGACGCTGCCCGCCATGGCGGCCGGCTCCGGTTCACGGTACGAAAACACCAACTCGGGGCAGCTGGATGTGTGGGTTGACGATCTTTGCCCGCTGCCGACGGTCGTGCCCCGAGGGCTGCGTTCTTTTGACAGTGCGGACGCCGAATTTTTTCTGGACCTGTTGCCCGGCGCCCGTGACCGCCAGGGGATACCGGACAGTCTGCGATTCTGGCTGACGCGCATCGTGGGAGACGGCCCGCGATTTGCCGTAGGGCTGGTCTACGGACCATCCGGCTGCGGGAAATCGTCGTTTGTGAAAGCCGGACTGCTGCCGCGGGTCCATCAGCAGATGGTCTGCCGCTATGTCGAAGCCACCGCCGACGAAACCGAACAGCGGCTGCGTGTCTGTCTGCGGGAACTGCTGACAGAACGGGACAGATCAGACAGCACGGCGGCTGCGGCGGACCGCCCGGAAGAAACGCTGGCGCAACTGCTCGGGGAAGTACGACGGCAGGCGCAATTGAGCAACCGCCGCATCCTGCTGATCATCGACCAGTTTGAGCAGTGGCTGCACCGTACGGTCGGTGGTGATCAGGCGGCCCTGCTGGCGGCATTGCGGCAGTGTGACGGTGAACACGTGCAGACCGTCGTCATGGTGCGGGACGACTTCTGGATGGCGGCGACGCGGTTCTTTCGTGATCTTGAAATCCCGCTGATTGACGGCAAAAACGCGGGCCCCATTGACCTGTTCGATCGGCGTCACGCCCGACGGGTGCTGCGAATGTTTGGACTCGCTTACGGCGAACTGCAGCCGGGCGGGCATTTGGGGCACCAGCGTCGATTCATGAGGGCCGCCGTCGACAGCCTGACGGAAAACGGCATGGTGTCTCCGGTGCGGATCGCTCTGTTTGCAGAAACCCTGAAGGGTCAGGAATGGAACTCGGCATCGCTGCGGCGGATTGGCGGTGCGTCCGGCATTGGCCTGGCGTTTTTGGAACGCAGTTTCGGCGAGACGGCTTCGGCGCCGAATCGCGTGTTCTCGCAGCCGGCTGAAAAACTGCTGGCCTCACTGCTGCCCGCTCCCGGGGAAGACATCCGTGGTGCCGCGAGAACCACGGCCGAACTGCGACAGGCGGCGGAAGTGAAGACCAGTGCCGAATTTCGCGATCTGCTGCAGATCCTTGACCAGCAGTTGCGGCTCATCTCTCCGGCCGATCCGGTGTCGGCCTCGGACACCGCGACACCGTCCGACAGCCGCACGCAGCGTTATCAGCTGACCCACGATTATCTGGTGCCGTCCGTGCGGCAGTGGGTGACGCAGCGACGCACGCTGTCGTTTCGCAGTCGGCTTCGCGGTCGGTTTGCTGAACGCTCCGAACAGTACGGTCAACTGCCAATCCGCCGACTGCTGCCGACCGCATGGGAAGACATCGCCTTTCGCTGCGTGACCTCACCGCTGGACTGGAATGAATCGCAAACCCGGATGATGGAGCGGTCGGGGCGGCGAGTGCTGCTGTGGCTGGCGGGGATCGGCCTGACCGTGCTGGCCGCCTTCTGGCTGGGCCGTGAACTGAACGGACGCCAGCAGGCGCAGTCGCTGTCCGAACGCATTGTGAATGCCACAACGACCGAGCTGCCGGGAATTCTGGACGAGGCCGTGGAGTTTCGCCCGTGGCTGATCGAAGATCTGCAGCAACCGGTGACCATTGATGAGGCAGATCGACTGACACAGCGTCAATTGCAACGACGAAAACTGCACTGGCAGCTATCGAGTCTGCGGCTGCGTGGCCGCGTGGCAGACGATCTGTTCGATCTGGTGCTGTCAGCGCCCGCACAGGATATCGCCGCCATCGCACAAATCATGGACGGCCGTTATCGCTTTCCCGTGTCGCCCCTGTGGGACGTGCTGAACAAGCGCAGCGAAACGGCTGACCGCCGACTGCGGGCGGCCGTTATTCTTGCCCGACTGGACCGCACACAGCGGCTGTGGGACGCCGCAGCCCCCTCTCTGGCAGGGCTGCTGGTCGATGCACGCACGTCGGAAATTGATTTTTTCATTGACGGCCTCAGACCCGCGGCCGCGCCACTCAGCGCACACTTGGCAGCCTATCCGGGATTAAATGGCTACACGGATCTGCAGCGGCGGCACGCAGCCCGCGCACTGGCCACCTTTATGGAAGACGACCCGGCGGCACTGACCTCCCTGGCGATCGCAACCGAGCAGATCGAATTTTCCGAACTGGCTCCCGCAGTGGTTCGAGTGGCGGCTGACAACGGGGCGGCCGTCCGCGAAGTCCTCAATCAGCCCGCCGACGAGAGGTCCGCCGTGGCCGCACGACGCACGCCGCGACAGCGGGCCGTTCAGCGGGCGAATATCAACGCACTGAAAATTCAGCTGGGAGACGGTTCGCCGCAGATGTTTCAGGCCACCGCAGATCCGACGGTTCGCAGCTATCTGATCCATCACTATGCCGTCGCCGGAGGATCGCCGCAACGGCTGCTTGCATGGCTCGGGCAGGACGTGGGAGACGACATCCGTCACGCATTGATCCTTGCTGTGGGTCAGATTGCGAAAGACCGCTTTCCACCGGAGGACTTCCAGACGTTCCTGTCCCTGCTGGAGGAAACCTATCGCACGCATCCGGATCCCGGTGTGCACGCGGCCGCCGAATGGGCCCTGCGGCGGCACGACCGGCATCAGTGGATTGCCCGGACCACGGCTGAACTGGCGACCGCGGCCGGGTCGTCCGATCGCGCAGCAGACAACACACAGTCTCCTGAACGGCGTTGGCACGTCACCCCCATGGGACTGACCATGGTGGCAGTCGATGGCCCTTTCGACATTCAACTGGGGTCAGATCTGACGGACCCCGAACGGTTCCTCAACGAGAATCAGGTGTGGCGGCACGGCGGTCGGTCGTTCGACATGGCCGCGCACGAAATCACGGTGGATCTGTTCGCGCAGTTCATGAAAGAGACGGGCGCTGTGCTCACCAACAACCGCATGCCGGAAGAATCAGGAGCCGCCGCGCAAATTGAAATCCCGTGGAATGTGGCCGTGTGGTTCTGCAACTGGCTGAACGAAAAAGAGGGCATTCCGCAAAGCGAATGGTGTTACCTGCCCAATCCCGAAGGGGCCTACAAGTCGGGCCTGGTGATCGTGGAAAACGGCATGCAGAAGACAGGCTACCGCCTGCCCACGCACTATGAATGGGAATATGCGGCCAAAGCGGGCACGACCACATCACGGTACTACGGTCAGGGGCCGGAACTGCTCCGCGAGTACGCCTGGTTTGGCGGGAACTCCCAGCGTGTGGTGCGTGACGTGGGTCAGTTGAAGCCGAATCCGTGGGGGCTGTTTGACATGCTGGGCAACGCCTACGAATGGTGCATTGGCCGCTCTTCACTGAAGATCGAGCTGGAGCCCCAGCGGGAACAGCTGGTCGTCAATCTGTTTGTGCCCCGCCGCGTGCGCGGGGGCAATCTGCTGGAGCCGGAAAGATTTCAGCGAGCCGTGCGACGTTCGTTCTATCGCATCACCGTTGAAGGCGAGGCGATCGGCATGCGGGTGGTGCGAACGACCCAAACGCACGATCTGGATCCCGCCCTGCTGTCCGGCCCGCCGGGCGGTTAGCTGGGCAAACAGCGCTACGCCTGACGACGGATCCAGAACCCAAACATCTTCCAGAAGCAGCGGTTACCAAACGACCAAAGCGGTGCAAACCAGCGTTTCACCAGACTGTCCAGTTGCAGAATGACTTTGGTCTGACGCTCGTCGACTTTCTCCACCCAGAACTGCAGCCGTGTGGGGCGCACCAGTCGCAGACTCAGAAAGTGGCTGCCGTAAAAATACTGCAGGTCGCGATATTCACCATCGCGAATTTCCGTCATCGTGCCGGCGAACAGCGTGAACGGACCGTGGTGAACATTCAGACCGCCTTCGTGAAACCCGGCCGGTGTGTCCGGGTCAGCGGAGACAAATTCGACCCGCCAGGGAGGGATCTGACCTTTGGTAAATGTGTCGGGATTGTTCAGCCAGGACCAGACGTCTTCAGCCGATTTTTGCAGCACATACTCGCGGCGGACCGTGTGTTCGCAAAACCCGGCCGGAGCCGCCTGTGGAGCGGCAGCTTTGTCGGTAAAAAACGGGTTGGCGGCAATCACGCCGACAGGCAGGGTGCTGGACATGACGGGTCTCGGCAGCAAAAGTGAGAAGAAGAATCTGCCCCATTTTATGCGACCTGTTGATTTCGTCCCGCAGATTTGCCTCGCACAGGCTCTCACCGGCCGGCAGCCGGCCAACCGGGGACGAAAACGGGGGCCGTTGGTACCATCAGGGCACGGGACACACTGTTTCCCCGGACATCTGCCATGTGCCGCGCAGGCCACAGAGGCAAGCATGGCTGTGGGAGCACTGCGGTGAAAAAACCTGTGGGCGAAGTTGCGCGCGTCAGGGTTGGTCTGTCCATTGAAGTTCGCGGCAGCGCGTTAAGACTGAATCGGAGAAACCGGAAGATGGCAAGTGACGAGGAAGTTCGGCGGCTGGCGGCCAAAGGCTGGAGTCCGGAAATCGATGCTCTGTTTGAAAACGGACTGCCGGATGCGCAGATGCGAATTCTGGAGGCGGCCGGATTGTTTGACGACGACAATGAGGGTGCCGCAGATGCCGACGACGGCCTGCCGCCACCTTTGGAGAATGAAATCGATCTCGCCATTCAGGACACGCTGGGTCGCGCGGAACAACATATGGGAGCCGCGCAGTGGGACGAGGCGGTCGCCGCTTTTCAGAGTGCTCTGCGTTTGCTGCCAGCGGCCAATGCGTTAGACGAATACGCCACCCGCGGCTGGACGGGTATTGCCGACGCGCTTTTCTTTCAGCAAAAGTACGCTGACGCCCGCGAGGCTTTGGAACAGGCACTGAAGTGCGATGGCGGGACGGGTAATGCCTTCGTGCATCTGCGACTCGGGCAGTGCTGCCTGAATCTGCAGCAAACGGACGCTGCCGCCGATCAGCTCACGCGGGCGTATATGGCCGCCGGCCCGGACATCTTTCAGGGCGAAGACGAAATGTACTTTGCCTTCCTGCAAACTCGCATCACCATCAGGTAACCTGTTGCCGTGCGTCGCTACTGTTCTCCCCTGTGATAAGAGATGCCCGATGATTTTCCGTGTCTGTCTGTTTCTGCTGCTGGCTGCCCCTGTTGCGGCCGACGCCCCACCCAACATGCTCGTTATTCTGGCGGATGACCTGGGCTACGGTGATCTGGCCTGTCAGGGGGCCACCGACATGCAGACGCCGCACCTGGATCGTCTGTTTGCTTCCGGGATGACGTTCGACAATTTTTATGCCAACTGCCCCGTGTGTTCGCCCACTCGCGCGGCGCTGCTTAGCGGTCGCTACCAGGAACTGGTGGGAGTTCCGGGCGTCATCCGCACGCATCGGGAAAACAACTGGGGTTATCTGGATCCTGGCACGCAGCTGCTGCCGGCCGTTGCCAAACAGCAGGGCTGTCACACGGCCATTATTGGCAAATGGCATCTGGGACTGCAGGCCCCCAATCGCCCGAACGAGCGCGGCTTTGACCACTTCAAAGGATATCTGGGCGACATGATGGACGACTACTACAAGCATCGTCGTCACGGCATCAACTACATGGCGCATAACGAACAGGAAATCGATCCGCCAGGCCATGCCACCGATCTGTTCACACAATGGGCGATCGACTACCTGAACGAACGCCGCGACAGCCAGCAGCCGTTCCTGCTGTATCTGGCCTACAACGCGCCGCACACCCCCATCCAGCCACCAAAAGACTGGGAACAGAAGGTACTGCAGCGAGAGCAGGGCATTAGTGGGCAGCGGGCCAAACTGGTCGCTCTGATTGAACACATGGACGATGGCATCGGCCGCGTGCTGGCCGCGCTGCAGGCGAACGGTCAGGCGGACAACACCATTGTCGTGTTTACGTCCGACAATGGCGGCCAGCTGAACGTCGGCGCCAACAACGGTCCACTGCGTGATGGCAAGCAAAGCGTGTATGAAGGTGGCCTGAAAGTACCGACGGCCGTGCGGTGGCCGGGAAAAATCGCGCCCGGCAGCCGCAGCAGTCTGCGGGCGATGTCGATGGACATTCTGCCGACACTGTTTGCCGCCAGCCAGGTGGATCTGCCAGCCGACCGTCCGCTCGACGGTCGCAGTTTTCTGCCCACTCTGCTGGGCAAATCACAGGAGCCTCTGCGTTCGCAGCTGTTCTTCTGCCGCCGGGAAGGTGGCCTGCGATATGGGGGCAAGACAATTGAAGCGGTCATCGACGGCCCGTGGAAGCTGCTGCAGAACTCCCCCTGGGCGCCGCTGGAACTGTACAATCTGGACGACGATCCGCAGGAAACGAACAACCTGTTCAGCAAAAACAAAGCCGTCGTCAACCGCCTCAACGCCGCCATGAGAAAACAACTCCAGCGCGGCGGCCAGGTCCCCTGGCAGCGGCCGGAATAACACACTGCCAGGGCGATCTCAGCCACCCGACCGCCCCCGTCAGTCGCTCACACGCTCCATCGTGTTAATGCTGATGTGTGGCCAGCGAATCAGGCCCGGCAGCCCGTCACGACGCGGGAAAAAGTCGAGGATCACGACCTGCAGGTACTGAAGCCGCAATCGGGCATTTCCGTCCTCATCCGTGTCTTCCAGTTCCTGAATCCAGAAGGTGGAATTCATGGAGGCCGCATCAGCCTGCCGTTCAATAAAGGGAATGTTCACAATACCGCCGGACTCCACTTCGGTATCCACGTGCAGCGTCGTGGTGCGTTTGATCGACACTCCCGCGTTGGCGGCCGTCAGCAGAGCCGACGTGTCCGTGGGCAGGAAGCCGGGAAATCCGGCTCCGGTTACGGTGCCCTTAAACGGCTGATCCACGAAATGCTGATAGGGCTCCAGATACGGATTGTTCTGCAGATCCTGTGACACACCAATGGGCAGGGCGCTCACACTGGCGGGGATCTGCGGAGCGCCTGCTGTCGTGGAGCTGCGGCCCAGTGCGAGCACAGAGTTTCCGTGGGGAATGGACGCAAGGCGGCCAATATCAAGACCGTCCGTCTGCTCGTTCAGCATGTGCAGCCACAGCCCAGGCTCATGGTGAATGGCCAGGCCAGCCGCCCCCGCTTTGCCGCTGCGCGGAAAGTCGTCCGCCGCAACCTGATCGATCTTCTGTTCGTAGTCCAGCGTCACGACAAGCTGGTCGGCCTCTGATGTCGTCCCCGTTGCCGGATCCCGACGAATGCCGCGATTGGGCACCCCCTTGTCAACCAGCGAGAACTGGAGTTCTTCGTTGTACTGATTCATCAGCACACGATAGTTGAAGCCCCCTCCAGACGGCGTGGCAAACGGCAGAGCGATCAGATTCCACCCTCGACCAGGCAGCGTGGGGAGGTTGGCCCACTTGCCGGGCAGCAGACTCAGAGGACCAAGATCCTCGTCGCCGGACTGAGCGGGCGCCCGATGACGAGCCTGCGTCTTAAATTTCTGAACAAGTGATTCATCCATCATGAGCGTGCTTCCGCAAATCAGGGAAAGAAACAAAGACATGTCACCTGAGGCGCCCCGCGGGCCAAAAGTGGCCATCGTCCGAATGGCAGCGTCCTCTGACACGAACCTACCCGCTTAGTCACGACCATTCCACCCACCCTACTCCGTCCTTTTTTATTTTCTCACACCACCACCTGTACACACCCTTAGTTCACTTGCAGCCACCGCTGCGCGCGACTAGCCTCACAGGAGTTTCGCAACCGGGACGGCCGCCACAGACGTTTCCGACACGCCTGTCCACGGCAGTCTGCCCTGCAACCTCCATTCAGGACTCACGGGCTATGGCACTAAAAAATGAGGTCTTTGACATCATCGGGCAGCTTGGACCGGCCGGCTGGACGGACCTGCTGAAACGGGTTACCGGCGGCCAGCTGGATCTGGAACAGGACACAGCCGACAAGCTGGAACTGGCGTTGTTGCAGCCAGTGACGGACCTCGATCGTTCTGTCCCTGGTTTTGGAGACGTCAACGGAACCGACCTCAGGGGCATCAGCGCCGGTCTGCCTTCCGCCAGCCTGCTTTATCACGCGCTGTCCAGCCCACTCGTGCGTCAGAAGGAAGATGGCAGCACCTTTGCGGCCGATGAGTGGGCGACTCCGGAACAGATCGCCACTGTCGAGAACTACATCTTCTCATTGCGGCAGACCAGTCTCGCCAGACTGCAGGCCACATGGACGGGACATCGCCTGGCGATCGTGGTGTTCTCTTCCAGCTACCGCCCCGCCGGAGAAACGGTTCATAAAAAACACGCTGATCTTTGCTTTTCCCGGACCGGCGTCGCCCGCGTAGGCACGCGTGAGCCACAGTACGCTCCTGCCATGCGGCAGTTTACGATGACGGCTGATGAAGCGAACGCCTGCCGGGTCGTTCCTGTTCAGTATTCGGCGTGGATTGCCGTCAAACTGCCGGGGTCTCGCGGCGATTTTGGCCCCATGCGTCCCCGGACTGACGACGACGCGCGGGAGTTCTGGGTGCCCGTGCACAAGCTGTTCGATGGAGACGAATGCCTGCAGGGGCGAACCGTTTCTTTGCAGTTCCGGGAAGCTCACCTGAATCAGAAGATCCGCTACTTCCATGAAGAGCTGCTCGCTCGCGGCGTCGTCACCGGACACAGCCTGGGCGTGCTCGAGCAATCGCCCTTCACACTCAAGTCGGATCAGATTGCATCGATTGATGTCAAATCCGGGCGGCTCACACCCATCGTTCATCCGGCCCTTGTGGCCGAGGCCTCGGATGGCGCTGAGGCTGTCACGTATCGGGTTCCGGAAGCGAAGACCTACGAAGCAGCCGGTGAATCACCGCTGAGTGTCGACACTTTCTTTTCTTCACTGGAAGCAAGGGTGCAGGGTTCCGATGGGCTCAGTTCGCGTCCCCTGCCGGAGTATGCCCATGCTCGAACGCGTGTCGTGAGCGGCGAAAAACGAGACCTCAACAGGACGCGCAACGTCGCCGGAACCGTCGGGAGCGGTCGGTATCGGGCGCTGCACTATCTCGATTTTGCGGGCGACGGGATCGTGTCTGTCGACGCGGACCGGCTGGGCACTGAACTGTCCACATACAGCGCTTACTCACTGGTGAGTGCGCCCGACTTTTTTCCGTTCGTCAGCCAGCGGGAACTGTCTGACTGGCCTCGAGGGCGCGACATCAAATGGAATGTGACACCGAACGTCCTGTCTGACACACGACTTCCGGCCAACTTCCGCTCTCATGATGCCTTCGAAACCGAACAGACGCGGGACGGGCAGGCCATGGAGGACACCATCACGGCCGTCGTTTCCCTGCCTCACGACCCCAGTGCCCCCGTGACGCAGCTGCGTGATGACGAAGTCGCGAGAATTTCCACACTGCCCGACGGCGCGGCCGGCGTCTTTGCCCCCGGCTGGGATGTGAGTCGCGATTCCACCAACAACATCGATCACCTGGCCGCCTACGGACTGGGGACCCCATTCCCGGAAGACGCCAAACTGTGTGCGGCACTGAGTTCTTTCTGGCCGGCTGTTGCCCCGGATATTACTCGCGTCTACTGGCCGACGGCACGGGAAACGCTCGCCGGGCGACGAACCATCGTTCCCCTTTCGGACGAAGAAGTGGGAATTGTTGGCGGACCGTCCGGCTGGGACGGAGACCGCGGGCCATTGTATGACGCAGCGGCCGGCACAGTGACCTACAAACACATTGATTACGTTGATTACGTGACGACCGCGCTGGACGGCGGCTACAACTTCTCTCATCTGGCAGCGCTGGATTCCGCCCATTACAAGTCCCGAATCACGTGTCTGGATGCTGCCAGAGGGGCACTGCTCGCGGACATTCTGACTCCCGCAGTCGCCGCCCTGAGTGCGAATGATCGGCAGAACGCGCTGCGTTCGTTTGTCAGACAGGTCACGCGCAACGATGGACTGACGCCCATCCTGGGAGATGACCTCAATCGTCAGGCCACGCCGTTTTCTCTGCGGAGCTTTCTGGAAGGCCCGTTTGTGACCACACTGCGCGATCTGGGCCTCGATCACGGCCAGGCAGAAGCATTCGCATCGCAGCTGATCCCGACATTCGCGCGGGTCGTCTCGGTCGATCGTTCCGTAACGCGGGAAGAACTGGGAGCCCTGGCATCCAGTTACCACCTGGTGTCTTTTCGGGAAATTGACAGCGACGATGCCGACTATGTGGCCGCTCGCGACGGGGCCCCCGTGACCGACGCAATCTCTCACCGTCTGATTTTCGTTCTTCCCGGCAACAGCCGCCCGGTCAGCGTGGACGTTGACGGAACCTCGATCGCTCAACAGCGACAGGTCGATGTGGCTCAGTCTGTCACCTACTTTTCTGACGGTGTTCGCGCATGGCAGGGATGATGACCAGCCACGTTGTCATTGCCGGAGCTGGTCCGGCCGGTTGTGCTGCGGCCATTGCGCTGGCCACCGGCGGCGTCCGTGTGACCATCGTGGAGCCCGCCGTTTTTCCCCGTCATCGACCGGGCGAGTCGCTGCACCCTGGCGTGGAACCGATACTGCAAAAACTGGGCGTCGACGAGGCTGTCAACGCGGCCGGATTCCATCGTCACTCCGGCTGCATGAATGGCTGGAACGGGGAACCTCGATTTGAGCCTTTTGGGAATGATGAAGCCGGCCCGTGGCTCGGCTATCAGGCGCAGCGGAGTCGGTTTGACGCGATCCTGCTGCAGGCCGCCGAGCGCCTGGGGGCGACCGTGGTCCCCGATCGTGTCCGGCGGGTTCACTGCCAGCGTAACGGACACCTTTCCACACGGGCAGTCATCCATTCTGACACACACGAGTGGACGGCTGACTGGGTTCTTGACGGCAGTGGCGCCACAGCGGTCGTCGCCCGCGGCCATGGAGTGAATGTCACTCGGCACTCCGGCCCACTCACCGCTCACTACGGTTATGTGGATCATTCTGCCACACCACGCCGCTATCCCGACCCATTGCTGCAGCGCGACGGCAAACGCTGGACGTGGATTGCCGAAGTGCATGAATCGCTGTGCGCGTGGGTGACCGTGCAGCCTGGCCAGACTCCGCCTGACGACTGCCCGATCGAACTGCGGGGATGTCCCGTCATTCAGCCAGTTCGCGGCTGCGACGTGACCTGGAGAATACGCGATCGGCTGGCCGCCCCCGGGTGGATGCTGCTGGGAGATGCGGCGGCTGTCCTGGATCCAGCCAGTTCACACGGCGTGCTGCGGGGCCTGATGTCGGGCATGCAGGCCGCCCATCTGCTGCTGACACACTGGCAACAGGGAATTCCCGTCGATGACATCACGCAAAGTTATGACGCCTGGCTGCGAGACTGGTTTGGGCGGGATGTGTCCCGGCTGCGGCAGCTCTACGGGAGTTCGCAGACAGGCGAGGAAGTTACCGTAACCCCGGCCGCGATCTGATCGCCCCAGCCTTCTGTCGCCTGACACTCGTGCCTCATCTTGTCCTCCTGCCCCTCAGTCCGTTCGTGTGAGCGTCAGTCAGCGTTTCGCAAAGCAACCTGTCTCTGAGAATCCCGGCACCCACTACTTCCACCATTCGGGCTGTTTGAAGATGTCTTCCACCTTGATGGTGAAGCCCGGCAGGGTGCTGCCGCCATCGAGATTTTGCCAGGTGCCCAGCGCGAGGGTCTCCGCATTGGCGTGGATCACCTGCACCTCTTTTTTCATCGGATCGGGCACCCAGATGGTCTGAACGCCAAGTTGCGCGTAAGCCCGTGTGCGGGATCGCATTTCGGAACGCCGATCGTTGGCGGACGCCACATCAATCACCAGACGAGGCACCTGGACGGCAATCGCGTTGTCGGCCTCTTCAAACTGCCGCCCCTCACAAAAGTAGCTCATCGCCGGGCACAGGAGCGTGTCCGGATCCTTCGCCACGTGCAGCGCGATCTGAGGGCACGCATAGCCAATGTCCTGATCGTCGGCCTTCGTAAACCACTCTGCCAGAGCGCGGCTGAGATTCAGGATCGTGGTGCCGTGCGCATCGTCGGGCGCTTCCATCAGCACCGCGCGGCCTTCGTGAAGCTCGTGCCAGCGACCACCGTCGGGAAGTTCACTGCGAACATGGATGAATTGTTCGGCCGTCATGCGGTCGGAGCTGATCACGGTGCTGCCTGTATCAGAATCATGGTGAATCACTGGTAGGACAGCCACGAAGCAGCGTCCCAGCGTCGGCGGCAGACGCCGACTGTGACAGGATTCTAGTCACCTGCCGCCATTTCAGCCAGGCGGTACGGGCGGTGTCAGCTGCGCAAATTTCCCGATTCACACCCTCTGTCCCACAGGGTAGCCTGCGTGAGTACCGGCGGCCGAATGGTCTAGTCGGCAACCGTCTGCTGGGCCAGATAGCCGGTGAACAGCTTGTGCAGTCGTCCACGGCCCAGCATCACGGCCGCATGAACAGGGTCGTCAATGCGACGGCGATGCACGGGCAGTGACTGGTTGGCCAGCGACAGCACATGCTGCTGAATGGGCTGAAAGCTGACCAGTTGCTGGCCCACTTCCCGCGCTCCCACCTCTTCGTTTTCGATGCGGCGGCAGATCATCTCGGCCAGATTCTTTTCTGCGGCCGACATCACATACGGCGCTTCAAGACGTCCATGGGGTTGATCAAATCGCTGCATGACGAGGGGCTCCTGCGGGAAAGTCGGTCGTCGTGAGGGGTCTGCAATGACCGCCACCTGAAGTTTGCGCGGTCATCGGGTGAGATGTTTAGTTCAGAAAGTCAATCAGATTGGGGCCGGTGACCAGCCGCACGGCGGCCATCGTGTACTGCTGCAGATTGAGCGTATCCTGCAGCTGAATCGCTGCCACCGAGTAGTCAACCGCCGTGGTTTCCGCCAGCGACAGTTCGTGGGCCAGCTTTTGCTCGTCATTGAGCGTGGCCATTTGATCGAAACGCTCCAGGTTGACCGACTGCACGCCGATTTCCTGCAGCAGATTGTCATTGATCCGGTCCAGATCATCGATCCGCCGGCCGATGGCCGCATCGTGCGTGGCTCCCGGCAAATCACGGGCATTGAGCAGGTCTTCCTTCAGAGCAACAATCGTCTGAAACGCATCAAAGGTGCCCGTGAATTCCAGTTCGGCCGAAGACGTGTTGCGCGTGCCCGAAGTGTTCAGATAAATCACCGAGCCGTCGCGGGCATCTGTGACTTCCTGATTGTCTTCAAAGGTGATCGGATGGCTGGACGCCCCCCCATCGACTGACAGTGAACCGGAGGCAATGATGTCGATGTCTCCGGAATAGCCGGCCGTAATGGCTGTGGTGTCAATGTAGACCACTTCGCCCGTCGGACCGGTCACCTGCAAATCGGTGTCGGCCGAAGTAAAGGCCACTTCCACTCCATTGTTCAGACGCACGGTGCCCGAAGCTCCCGTGCCACTGGTGTCATTAATCGTGAGCGTATGTGTGCCGCGCTGACCGATCACGGTGTCCGATGCCGACGAAGAAACGCCCGCATCCACGCCTGAAGTGCCCAGGTATTCGGTGGCCAGGTGCTGAATTTCAATAGAGTGAAAGCCGATCGCCGAGCTGCCACCGGTTCCCGGCGCGATGCCGTTATCTCCGAGGAACTCCACCGGCCCTCGAATGGCGCCGCCGAAGACATCCAGCCCGGGCTGCAGCGAAGTGGAGGTTTCACGACCGGTGATGTACAGCTGCAGTGGGTCCTGATTGCCGGCATAGGTGGACGTGTTGGACGTGCTGATGGACTCTGGATAGGGACGATCTCCCGTTCGCGTGCCGGCAAACAAAAAGCCGTTGACGTCTTCGGTGTTGGCAATCGTCGTGAGCTGCTCCAGCACACCGTCCAGCTCTGCGGCGATAATATTGATCTCGCTTTCGTCGGTCGACTGCCGAGCACTGAGCGCGAGTGTTTTGGCTCGGACGATTAGCTGCTGGGCGTCTCGCGTCTGGATGTGGGCCTGTTCCAGGCGGGCCGTGTTCTGGTTGAGCGATTCGGCGTGCTGCTCAAACCGGCTGACGCGATCCGCTTCCACCAGGGCCTTGCGGACCAGCGCCGGATCGTCGGACGGGCGTTCAGCCTTGAGCCCTGTCGACAGCTGTCGCTGCAGATCCTGCAGCTGAGCCGACTGCTTAGACAGTTCGCGAATCGAAAAATCGCTCAAACTGGATGATGTGATGCGAAACATAGTGTGCCTCCTGCGGTGTCCCACGCATCGTCTGGCAGACGCATGCGGTTTACCGGCCCTCCTATCCGAACAGACTCAACAGTTCCACGACCGTCTCGTCGTAGGTGGCCACAAATCGGGCGGCCGCCTGAAAGGCCCGTTCCGCCGCCAGAAGATGCAGCAGTTCTTCATTGGTATCGACCCCGGAGACATTGTCTCGCGATGTCTGCAGCTGGCTTCCGTACGCGTCCAGCCGATTTCTGTCGTTCTGTAACTGTTGTACGTTGAGTCCGGAGTTGGCCGTGATGTCGGCCAGCGTTTCCACAAACGTGCGACCATCCAGTTCGGTAAACTGATGATCGCGGGCCGCCGACATGCGGGCCGCATTTTCCGCATCGCCCGCCTCTCCGCTGATGGAGGCAGCAAACAGAAACGGATTGGCTTTGATGTCATCGCGAACAGAAAACGAGGCAATCGATCGACCGGAAAACAGCGAGTTGACGCCCAGCGCCGACAGCAGTCCCGTGGTATCTGAGTTGCTGACCGCTTTCAAAGGCACCACATCACCGGCCACCGCGGTGCCCTCACTGAAGGCCACAGACAGACCGTTGTTCAGCGACAGCTGTTCGCCCACCGTGTAGCCGGCCCCCACATTGAGCCGCTGTATGACCAGGCCCGTGTCGTCGCGAACCTCCGCCTGCAGTCCAGGCGTGATGCCAATCTGGCCGGCGGCCGGCACAGTGACTGTCAGCTGCTGATTACGGGGGACAAAGTCCGACGGCGGATTCTGCGGATCAAAGGCCGTATCTGCCACATCAATCGCATACCTGCCGGAAAACGTCACATTGCTGGTGCCGGCAAACGATGCCTTGTTGGCCACGTTGTCCGGTCGCCCGGCAAAGTCAAAACTGAAGCCTTCGTTGGCCTGAATGATCAGCTGATTGGAGCCGGACGTGACAATGGCATTCAGCCCGTCAATGGCGGAAAGCCTGACGGCCACATCCCGCAGAGATTCCGTTTCCACAGAGACCGAAACGCGTGTCGTCTCCCGCACGCCGGTCGTCTGATCGGTCACCGAAACATAGATCTCACCGCTGGCAACGGGAAACGGCAGTTCCGAGTCAATCAGCGCCCGACTGGCGTGTGCCGGACCGCGCACGCCCGTCAGCGACTGGTAGCCGTCGGGACTGACCAGCCCCGTGGCGTGCAGCTGATCGAGCTGCCGCACCATCTCACTGACAAACGCATCGAGTTCCTCGACAGCCTCCGGCACAGTCAGGTTGTGGACAATTTCGAGTCCTTCCAGCCGTCCGCCGGTTACAGTGACCTCTCGCCCTGGAGCGACCTGCACGCTCAATTCCCCGTCGTTGTTGACTTCCGAATACAGCTCAATTGGCTCAATGGTGAATGAGGCTGACCCGCCGCCGATCATCACCACATCCCGACCGCTGTCCAGAGGCGTGATTCGCACGTCCACCCATTCGCTCAGTTCCTTCACCGCGGCATCCCGCTGAGTGAGCAGCGAATGCGGTTCATCGCCATTGGTGCGCGAGGTCCAGATTTCTGCGTTCAGCCCGGCGATTTTGTCGATCAGCGTGTTCGCCGTGCCAACCCCCGTACTGTGATCGCGAAACGCCTGCTGCTGGACGTCTTCCATGCTGCTGTGAATAAAGGCGGCTTCAGTGGCGAACGCTTCGGTGATGCGAACGAATTCTCCCCGTGCCGTGGATTCTTCCGGCGCGTTGGCTACACGCTCCAGACTGTTGAACACATCACTGATGTACGTGTGAATGGAGGAACCGCCAGGCGACAGCAGGCTTTCCACCGCTTCGTTGGAATTCAGCTGCGCCTCCACACTGCTCGACAGCGACACATTGCGGCTCAGCGCCGCTTCGGCCGCTTCATCCCGCAGGCTGCGAATGGAGGCCACATCCACGCCATTGCCGACCAGCAGATTCTGATACTCAAACTGGGGCCGCTCCACCAGTTCGGTCACCTGCCGCGCATACCCGGGCGTCGCCGCGTTGGCAATGTTATTACCGTGCGTGGCGATGCGTATCTGCTGGGCTCGCAGAGCCGACAGTCCAATCTCGTAGCTTCTCATAGGTCCGCCTTATCCCTGGCAGCCATCCAACAGAAGAACTCTTCCTATGACCGCGATTCCATCCGCGTGGTGCCCGTGTCAATCGGCTGGGCGCCGTAGGCGTTATAGCGGTCTGACGTGGTGATCCCCATCAGCGCCGACAGAACCGTTTGCTGCATCCGCAGTGATTCGTGCACCAGCACACTCACCGAAGCCGCCGAAGCCCGCGAACGAGCCACCACCCGCGTTAGTTCCCGCTGCACGGCCACCAGTTCCTCCCGCTGCGACAATGGGCAAACGGCCATAACGCCCGAGAGCTTCAGTTGATCGACCGGCAGGGAAAACTCGCGGGCCAGTCGCTCCAGCAACAGGCCGCGATCCTTCTGCAGCGCAGCGGCCAGCTGCGAGGCGGTTTCAATCCGCACCCGGACGCCGCTTTCATCAAACTCAACCTGCGCTAAGTCATTGAGCAAAGACTCGGTGGAAATCAGCCGGGCCATCTCCTGTCGCAGATTGGAGATCAGCAGACTGATGGTTTCTGATTTACTGAACGGCTGTGGTACTGACATGGCGATACGCCTCCGTGGCCTGCTGTCGAATTTGTTCGCCCGCCTGCTGCGGCGAGAGAGTCTGCGGCCCACTCAGCAGCCGCCCCTGAAACGCGTCCATCAGACCAAAGCCCCCCGACTCCGCCAGATGTTCGCCCAGATACATGTCAAACATTCCGCCGAGGGTGTCGGAACTGTCTCCAGGAAACAGACCCTCTTCCCCCGTGCCCGTCTGGCGCATCTGTTTGAGCACCATGGACAGCATCACAGACTCAAACTGTTTCAGCAGCTTTTCTTCCTGCTCTGCTCCCTGGGCGGCTGCCGAATCAGCCGAGACAGAACGACCGGACGTTCCCGAGGTCGTCGCGGCAGACGGCAGGCTGGTGGCAACGGACGGAATGGCCGGCACACTGACAGGATTCATAACAGGCTTCCTTACTGAAACACGAGTTCCGCATGCAGATCGCCCGACGCTTTGAGCATCTGAAAGATGCTGCTCAAATCGCGGGGCGTCACGCCCAGAGCATTCAACGAGGCCGCCAGATCGCCAACGGTCACCGTGTTGTCGATCACATTGATCATCGCGCCTTCCTCGGTCACGTCGATTTCCGTTCGCGGCACCACCACAGTCTCTCCCTGAGAAAACGGCGCCGGCTGGGAGGGCAGGGGCTGTTCGCTGGTGCTGACAATGATGTTGCCGTGCGCGATGGCGGCCCGCGTCAGCTTCACGTTGTCCCCGATCACAATCGTGCCCGTGCGTTCATTGATCACCACCCGCGCCACGGCGTCCGGCTCGATCATGAGATTGCGACACTGCGACACAAATCGATATTCGTCTCCCGGCGGCCCCTGCAAACGCACCCGGATGACGGCCGGGCTGTCCACCAGAGCACTAAACGGATACTGCCGGTTGATGGCATCTGCGATACGAGTGGCGGTTTCAAATTCCGGTTGTCGCAGCAGCAGCTGAAACTGCCCGTCCTGGAAGATAGTGGACGGCACTTCGGCCTCCACGGTTGCTCCATTGGCAATCCGTCCGGTCGTGGGGTGGTTTTTCGTGACGTTGCCCGCCTGCCCGCCAAAGCTGCCGCCGTTGGTGGAAATCGGCCCGGCGGCCAGCGCATAGACTTCACCATCCACTCCGGTCAGCGGCGTGGAAATCAGCACACCACCATTCAGACTTTCCGCATCGTCGAAGGCTGACACCGTCACATCAATCGCCTGACCGATGCGAGCGTGCGGTGGCAAAGAGGCGGTGACCATCACGACAGAGATGTTGTCCGTCTTTTCCTGCGACTGCTGAATCAACGCCCGAGTGGCCGGGTCCGCCCGCAATCCCAGTTCCTGCAGCATCAAGATGGCCAGTCGCTTGGTCGATTCACTGCTGCCTCCGGTGCCGTTCAGTCCGGTGACCAGTCCGTAGCCCACCAGCTGGTTGGCATGCTCGCCGGCCAGCGTGGTAATGTCTTTCACACGGACCTGCACGACGGGCGATCGTCGAGACTGACCGGTCCCCGTGCGTGTCGCGTCAGCGGCCGCCCCGGGATGTGGTTGTGTCTGCCGATAAGTGGGCGGCGGTGTTTGCGGATAGCCCTGGGGATAAGCAGCCGCGTCGGGTCCATAGCCGCGGAATCCCGGACTGCCCAGGCCCGCACCATAGCCACCAAATCCGCCACCTCTGCCTGCCCCGTATTCGGCCCCGTATCCCGGCCCGTAAGCAGGCCCCTGATTCGGCAGATAACGAGGCGCCGGAGTCGTCCCCTGCTGTGGCAATGGCACAGGAACTCCGGGTCCCTGCTGGGCGAGCCCCCGGGAACCACACAGCAGAACCGTGGCCGCCAGCAACAGCCGGGCGTGCGACCGCTGTGCCGACGCCGCGCTGTGGCCAGTCCCGTTCGAGTCAGATTGTGTACGACGCCCCGCCATACCTGAGCCCCTGTTTTCCGACGTGCCGTCATCAGGCCCGTCCGCGTGTCACTAAAACGGCCAGATTTTGTTCATACCGCGACCGAGCCAGCCCTGCCGCGTGAATGCCCGCTCGGGCCCACGACTTTCGTAGACGGCTGACATATTGGCCACCAGCTGTGACGACACCTGATTGTCAGGACCGATGTCGATGGCTCGGACGATGCCGGCCACATGCAGCGTGCGGAACTCGCCGGCAATCTGAATATTGCGGGTGCCCTCCACAATCAGATCTCCCTGCGAAGTCAGTCCGGTCACCGTCACGGTCACTCGGTCGGTAAATCGCTGACTGTTCTGGTAGTTGGCCGCACCGTCAAATGTCCGTCCTGTGCTCTTGGAAAAATCGAGGCTGGCATCAGCGGCCGACACACCAAAGCCACCACCGGAAGCAGCGGCCAGGTTGAACACTCCGTTGGCACTGGTCTCTTTGGACAGCCCTTTGCCTTCACGATTGCTGACGGTGGTGGCTTCGCTGACGATAATCGTCAGCAGATCCCCCGGACGTTTGGCGCGGGAATCATCCACCAGATAGCAGCGACGGGGCGAGCGGCGTTTCCACAGAGAGTCAGCCATGCTCGATGGCAGCAAACTGCCAAGCAGCAGGCTGCCCAGTAATGCAGCGCCCAGTTTTCGTCTGTTCATAATGCTTCCCCCCGAAAGCCTCGTTTTCGAATGACCTACAATTTGATCTGTACGCGGCCTGGCCCCACGATGCGGCCGGCTCGTGTGTGGCCGGAATCCGGATTTTTGAACTGAATGATGTCGCCCACGCGCCCCGTCTGCAGTGCAGTGGCCGCCTGCAGTCGCACGCGCAACACGCCCGAGACGGCTTCCACCTCAATTGTCTCCCGGGCTCGCACTGCGATGACAGACGTCTGCCGCGGCGGCGTTTTCAGATCTGACAGTGACAGCAGTTGCCCTGGCCGCAAATCCCGACGCGTGGATTTGCCGAGAATGTCTTCTTCTGACGGCTGATCCTGAAACTTCGAAACAAAACGATTTTCCAGACGCACATTGCGCGCGGTCACCGTGTCATCGCGTCGCAGCGATGTCAGCACCACGGCCACCTTCTGTCTTTTCTGCACCTCAAACGTGGCCGGACGGCTGGCGACAATCCGGGATCCATCCCACAGACGAACGGCCGTAGACAGGCGGCCCAGCCGCGGTTCACCGGGCGGCAGCACTTCCACTCGAAGGCCGCGGCGGTCGCGCACATCGGCGCCCAGCGAGACCATAAACGGCCCGTTCAGACGCACCCGCAGATCCTTCGCTTCGCCGCCGATCAGTTCCAGAAACGTCTGTGTGGCCGCGTTTTCCACGTCCACATCGGTCAGTGATGCGGGCGGAGCAAACTCAACCTGCACGGCCTTCGGCCCGTCAATGGTCAGCGAACCGGCCGGCACACCGTTCAGTCGCAGCAAAATGGAGATGCGGGCCAGCTTCACCAGCGCGACCTGCTGTCCCTGGCCAAACTCCGCGACTTCCAGCTCAGACACGCGACGTTTCAGGGCGGCATCCGAGGTGGTAATGTTGGCGATGTCGCCCAGTCGCACGTGCGCGTATTTCACGGCCGCCTGATCGGGCAGGGCAATGTGCACACCGCGCTGATTCGACGGCCGACCGAACTGCTGAGCGACACAGGAAACGCTCAGCAGTCCGGCAGCAGTGACGATCATGAGACTTCGAAACATCATGCCTTACCTGATAATGTCGACAGAGGTGGACAGCATCTCATCGCCCGCCCGGATGGCACGCGAATTGATCTCATAAGCCCGCTGCGCGGAAATCAGTGAAATCAGTTCGGTGACGACCTCCACGTTGGAGTTTTCCAGAAAGCTCTGCCGCAGCTGACCCAAACCGACGTCACCGGGATTGCCAATCACCGGATCGCCCGAGGCGGCCGTGCTGGAGAACAGATTTGCCCCTTCACTGGACAGACCGGCCGGATTTCGAAACGCGACCAGCTGAATGGTGCCCAGTGTCTGCGGTGCGGTATCACTTCCCGAGACAATGCCCTGAACCTCGCCCGCCGTGCTGATGGTGATTCGTGTCACGTCCACGTCCTGGGGAATGGTGATCGACGGTTCCAGCAGCACGCCGTCCCCATTCACCAGTTGTCCCTGCGCGTCGATGCGAAAGTTACCTGCGCGGGAATACCGCAGTTCGCCGTTGGGCAGTCGCATCTGGAAAAAACCGTCCCCTTCGATGGCGATATCCAGCGGATTGCCTGTCTGCTCCACGGTTCCCTGGGCGAAATGCTTGGTGGTGCCGACCGCCCGCACACCGTTGCCGATCTGCAGCCCCGTAGGCGACACCTGAGCGCCCGAGGCGATCGTCCCCGGCTGACGCACGGTGTTGTAAACCAGATCCGCAAAGTCCACACGAGAGCGTCGGAACCCGGTGGTGTTGACGTTTGCCAGATTGTTGGCCGTGTTGTCAATCAGCATTTCCTGGGCCTTCATGCCCGTTGCGCTGGTATAAAGAGCTCTTAACATGGAATTCCGTTTCCCCCGCTGTCGGCCGTCGATCGAAACACACGATCTGTGGCTGTCGTTTTCTGTTGTTCTGTGTCAGCGTGGCCTGTCATGCCCCGCTGCTGTCTAGTTCAGGTCGATCCGATTCTGCATCGCATCGCTGATGGCTCGCATCGTTCGCTGAGCGGCTTCATAGTGCCGTGACGCCACCAGCAGATTCACCAGCTCGTTCACCGGCGTCACGTTGGACAGTTCCAGCATCCCCTGCCGAAAATTGCCCTCCTGTGTGCTGACGGTGGACTCGTCCGCGACGGCAAACAGCGTATCGCCGACCTGCTGCAGGTCTTCGGTCGACTCCGGAATGGCCACCTGCAGCTGCCCCACCTGAGTCAGCCCCGCATACACGCGGCCGTTGGGGTCTATCATGATGGCTTCTGACGAAGTGCCCGCAGGCACTCGCAGGGGACCACGATCTCCCAGCACCGGCAGACCATCCACGCTGACAATCTCGCCCTCGTTGCTGATCTGAAATCCGCCATTGCGTGTATACAGTTTGCCGTCCGGCCCCTGCAGCGTAAAAAAGCCGTCTCCTTCAATGGCCACATCCAGTCGACGCCCGGTCTGCTTTGTGGCGCCCATCGTAAAATCGGTGGCGATGCCATCCTGTGTGCTGCCGTCTGTTTGCTCCTGCGTGCCACCGGGATTCAGGTATGAACTGAACTCCCCATTGGCGAACAGCTTGCGACGGTGGCCCGGTAAATTCATGTGCGCCAGATTGCTGGCCGACACCTCGTGCTGCCGTTCTGCAACCTGCATGGCTTTCGCTGCGCTGTACATCCCGGGGAACATCCGCCCCTCCCTGCCCTACGTAGTGATCGAACAAACGTTAACGTCGGCAAAGTCGAACTGGTCCCTGCAAACCGAAGTGAATTACGCCGCGCCGACGCAAAACTGCTGGTTATCACCCGGAAACACGTTCCAGAGTCGGAACTTCCTTCCCTGCAATTCCATCCACCCGCCGCGAGTGTTTTACCGCACTGGCAGGATTTCCACTCCAGCCAGCGGCGAGCCACTCGACTAAGTAATCGCATCCACGGCTGGACATTCGCCCCCGCCCGGAACCATCAAGGGGGAGCAAAAGCACGGCCGAAGATTTCTGCGTAGGTATGTATGTACTGACATTGGTCGGTAGAAGACGAGATGGCGGACGAGGAAGTCAAAACAGAAGACGCAGAAGCCACAGACGCGAAGGCGTCTGGCGGCAGTGTCGTGCCATGGCTGCTGGTGGGTCTGCTGGCGGCTGTCGCTGGTGGCATGGTGCCCACACTGATGCCAACAACAGAAGGCACAGAAGAAACAGAAGTCGAAGAGCCTCCGTTTGAACTGCCCGAACCGGAGAACACGGTCTTTGTTCCGTTTGCCGACCCGGAAGCCAAAGACCAGCAGATTGTGGTCAATCTGAATGAGGGCAACCTGACGCGCTATCTGCGAATTGTCGTGCAGCTGCAGGTCGCCAGTGATTTTGAAGCCGAGTTTCTGGAAAAACTCAAAGAGCAGCGCGTGCTGCTGCGAAGCTGGCTGATCAGCCGAATTTCTGACAAGAGCCTGGAAGAAGTGCGTGGTGCGGCCGGACAGAACCGCCTACGGCGCGAGATTCAGGATCAATTCAACTCCATCCTGTTTCCCGACGGCTACGATCGCATTTACGACGTGCTGTTTGTGGAATTTGCCGTGCAATGACCGAGATCGCTGGAATCCCGTTTGACTTCAAAGCGCCCGGACGACTGGCGTCTGACGTCGAACGTGCGCTCGACGACTGGCACGCCCAGACCTGCACGCTGCTGAACGAAGGCCTGCAAAGCCTGGTGGGCAACACGGTCACCGTGACTATGGGAGAACTGAGCAGCGGCACGGCTGGCGACATTCTCAAACAGACGGCCGACCCCGGCTACGCAGCCAGCTTAAGACTTGGCACAGCCGAGGTTCCGTCGCTGGTGACCTTCTCGGGAGACATGATTGCCACGCTGGTCTCCGGAGTGCTGGGTGATATCGGCGAAGACTGGAAAGAATTCGAACCGCTGACCACGGTCGAAACTTCCATGCTGGAACTGCTGTTTGGCGAAGTCACCCGCACTGTCGGCATGGGCTGGCCCGAACTGGAGCCGCTGCCGTGCCGACTGGATGCGTGTCTGTATCGGCCGATGCGGTCCCGCATCTACGCGCCGGACGAAGGTCTGCTGCAGCGCGAGCTGATCATTGAAACACCGTTTGGCAAACAGAGTGCCTGGTGGCTGCTGCAGGTGGATCGCCTGACCGACATTGGCATGTCGTCGCTTGATTCGCTGTCAGACGCGGACGTTCTGCCGGACGAACGGCTGCCGGCGATTGCCGCCACACTGCCCGTGGACATTGTCGTTCAGCTGGGCACCACACGCATTTCACTTCCGGAGATGAACGAACTGGAGGTCGGAGATTTTCTTGTGCTGGACCAGAATGTTCAGCAGCCGGTGGAGGCGTTTCTGGCGGGTCGACTGCAGTGGCTGGGAATGCCATGCCGTCTGGGCCGTCATCAGGGTTTTGAAATTCTAGCGTCGAAAAGGTAGGGCACGATGCCGGAAACACCAACATCCGAAACGCCGGACACACCGGAATACACAGCAGCCGCAAATGTCAGCGCGCCGGCGGGCGATGTCGCCGCGCAGACGGCCAGTCCGGTGGAATTTCCGGAAAACTCTCCACGCACGTCCGCGCATCGACTCTCGCTCGATCGCTTTGCCGACGTGCAGGTGGAACTATCCGTGCAGATAGGCAGTGTCAGTATGCCGATTGGTGACCTGCTTAATCTGGGTACAGGCTCGGTGGTCAAACTTGACCGTGAAATCACCGCGCCGGTTTCCGTTATGGCACAGGGGATGAAAATCGCAGGGGGCGAAGTAGTTGTGGTCGATGACAAGTATGCCGTGCGCATCACGTCCATCGACGGCAACTCTGCCATCGACACCTCTGCATCGAAAGGTGGCTGACGATGCCATCCCCCCGTAGTGCTGCGCTGCGCGCGCTGCCGATTTTCCTGCTGTTGATCTGCGGCCCGGATTCTTCGCCCGTCTGCCAGGCTGACGATCCTCCCGTCTATCGGCCGCAGGATCCTCACCGACTTCTGACCGCTCGCCCCACGTTTGCGCCGCCGCTGCTGTCACTGCCAGCGGCGGCCGACCGGAGTTCGCGAACGCCCGCTGCAGCGGCCACCGCGCCCCGTCCGGACGCCATCAGGTCAGACCCCACCGGAGACATACCGACCGGCACGCCGTTTCTGGATCTGACGAATCCGCAGAACGCAACTCCGTCGGCCACAGGACAGGGCATCGATCAGGACATGCTGATCAACTTCGGACTGTGGATGGTCGTCATTCTGTGCCTGTGCGGCCTGTCTGTTGTGGGTCTGAAAATGCTGCAGCGACGCGGCATCATCAAAGCCGGGTCCGCAGGTCCTTCCACAGGACACGCGCGGGTGATTGACTCACTGAGTCTGGGCCGCAATCAGTTTGTCCAGTTGATTGAAATCGGCGGCCGTCAGGTGCTGCTGGCCTCAGACACCTCCGGAATTCGCGAAATGGTTCCTTTGGCCGACGAATTTGACGCCTCTTTGCTGGAAGCGTCCGAGCAGCTGGAGGACGCCGCATGATGTTTGCCGCCACCGAAACGCTGCAGCGGGTTGTCGAATCCGACACCATGCAGGGGCTGTCGCCCCAGCTGAAAGTCGCCCTGTTTCTGGGCGCCATGGCCTTCATCTCGTCGGCTCTGGTGACCATGACGGCCTTCACACGCATCGTGATTGTGCTGTCGTTTGTCCGCCGAGCGCTGGCCACACAGGAGATCCCGCCCACTCAGGTGATTGTCGGGCTGTCACTGTTTCTGACGTTCTTCGTCATGGCCCCCACCGCGTCACGGATTGAAGCCGAAGCCATTGTCCCCTATCTGGATGGCAACATCGACGGCGGTCAGGCATTTGAGTCTGCCAAAAGCGCTGTTCAGGATTTCATGCTGCGTCAGACCCGCAAACGCGACATCGCGCTGTTTGCCAGCATCGCCCGCATCTCGTCCATTTCCACGCCCAAAGACACGCCCATGCGGGTGCTCATTCCCGCCTATGTGGTGAGCGAACTGAAGACCGCCTTCATCATGGGCTTTTGTGTGTATATCCCCTTCATCCTCATCGATCTGGTGGTGTCCATCATCCTGATGTCACTGGGCATGATGATGATGCCGCCGATGGTGATCTCCACGCCATTTAAGCTGCTGCTGTTTGTGGTGGTCGATGGCTGGGTGCTGATCGCACAAACGTTAACCCTCAGCTTTCACTGACGCCCAACTGCCGGGCGAACTGATCCACACTCCCAGACTTCCGACACAGTAATCCGCTCCTGACCGTCGTTCATGGCTGATACGTCCAAAAATTCTCCGCTCGTCTCCGGACTGCTGACCAACAGTGAAACGGCTTTGTCCGTCGGGCTGCTGGCCGGTCTGGTCGTGATGCTGGTGCCGCTGCCCACGCCGCTGCTGGACGGACTGCTGGCCTGCAATCTGGGCGCCAGCCTGCTGCTGCTGATGGTAACCCTCAGTGCGCGTCAGGCCATGGAACTGTCGGTCTTCCCGTCTTTGCTGCTGCTGCTGACGCTGTTTCGTCTGGCGCTGAATGTTGCCACCACGCGATTGATCCTGCTGGACGCCGATGCCGGGAAAATCGTCACAGCCTTCGGCAACTATGTGGTGGGCGGGCAGCTGATCGTGGGGCTTGTGATCTTTGTCATTTTGATCACCATCCAGTTTATGGTGATCACCAAAGGAGCCGGGCGCATTTCAGAAGTGGCCGCCCGTTTCACACTGGACGCCATGCCCGGCAAGCAGATGGCCATCGACGCAGAACTGAATGCCGGCAGCATCACGGATAAAGAAGCCCGTCGACGACGCGATGAACTGTCTCAGGAAACCGAGTTCTACGGGGCGATGGACGGTGCCAGCAAATTTGTGCGGGGCGACTCGATTGCCGGGCTGATCATCACTGTGGTGAACCTGCTGGGTGGCGTGGTCATGGGAATGACCAATGGCCTCTCGTTTGTGGATTCCATTCGCACCTATTCCATTCTGACAGTCGGCGATGGACTGGTTTCACAGATTCCCGCACTGGTGATCGCCACCACAGCCGGTGTGCTGGTCACCAAGACCACCTCCGAAAACAGCCTCGGCGAGGAAATCAACAGTCAGCTGTTCCAAAGTCGGCAGCCGCTGTATGTGGGCGCCGCCATCCTGTTTGCGATGGCTCTGATTCCCGACATGCCCGCCATCCCGTTCCTGTCACTGGCCGGTGGTCTGGTGCTGCTGGCCCGCTTTGTCACGCCCGATCTCACATCCGAAGCGGAACCCGGTGAAGAAGGCGAACCGCAGACCAGTGAACCCGCCGCTCCCTCTGAAGAAGAACAGATCGATGAGTTTCTGCTGTCCGATCGGGCCGTGATTGAAGTGGGCGCTCGCCTGGTGCCCTCCATTCGATCCGGCAAAACCAAGGGACTTTCAGAACGCATCACCACGCTGCGTAAAGAGCTGTCCCGCGCCAATGGCGTCTGGATTCCGCCTGTGCGCATCAACAGCAACCTGACACTGCAGGCAGACGAATACCGCATTCTGGTGGCCGGCCGGCGAGTGGCCGGATCCGCCGTCCATCAGGGACGGCTGCTGGCCATTCTGCCCGAACATCAGCGAGTGACCGTGCCGGGGACCGACACCACGGAACCGTCCTTCGGCCTGCCCGCCCGCTGGATTGGCGAAGAAGACCGCCGCATTGCCGAAGCCCAGGGCTGCACGGTGGTCGATCCGCTGAGTGTGCTGATTACTCATCTGGGGGAAGTGCTGAAGAACCACTCACACGAGCTGCTGACCCTGGAGTCGCTGAAACAGATGCTCAAACGCGTCGAGACATTTGCGCCCACCGTGGTGGAAGAGATTCGGCCGGAGACCATTCGCATAGGCACACTGCATCAGGTCCTCGTCCAGCTGGCCGAAGACCGCATTCCACTGAATGACCTGGCACTGATTCTGGAGGCCATTTTGAATCACGCTCCAGGTCAGACAGACATCAATGTGCTGACCGATCGTGTCCGCGTCGATCTGGGCCGACTGGTGTGCGAGCAGTTTCGCGACACCGAAGGCACGCTGCAGTCCATCACCATGGCACCGGAACTGGATGCTCAGCTGCGGACCAGCCTGCACGAAGGCCAGCTGGTGATCGGCCCCGACGCACTGGGGCGCCTGATTCAGTCAGTCAATCGTTCGTGGGGCGAGTGCCGGCGACGCGGGCAGCACGCCGCCTTTCTCGTGGACGCATCTCTGCGTCGCCCGCTGAAAATGGTGCTGGCTCGGTCCGTTCCCGATCTGCGACTGCTGGCCTATCAGGAAGTTCCCAATGACATGATCATCAGTTCGCTGCATGCGATCGCTCAGACGGCCGTCTTTGCCGACACAACCGACTCCGCCGCCAACCAGGCCGCCTGACCACCCACATACACCTTCTCTGATCTGACCTGACCTGATCACTCACTTCTGTCGTTTCACCATCAAATATGTCCGAGCCCGTCCCTCATCTGTCCGCCCGCACCACATCCACCGGAGTGGGTCTGCTGACTGCCTGCGTCGCGTTTTTGATCTGCGCGCTGCAGGGAGATTCCGCCGGTCGCTGCGTGGTTAAGGCCATGCTGTGCGGACTGTTCTGCGGGCTGATGGTTTCCACATTTGCGGCCATCTGGAAAAAGATGGTCGACGGTCTGCCAGACGACCGTTAGCCCCCGGCTGTAAGGAGACAACCCGATGCCCATCGTCAAAAAACACAGCGCCGCCTTTGATGCCGATGCACTGGTCTCGCTTGCCGAGTTTACGCGCCGTTCGGAACCCCAGCCGGCAGATTCCACCGACACTGACACCGCTGATGCGTCCACAGATCATCAGTCGCACAAAGAACCGGCCATCGAGCTGGTTCGCAACGGCGCCGGAGACATCATTCGCATCGACGTTCGCTGCGAATGCGGTCAGACCACCAGTCTGCACTGCGAATACGAAACCCCCTGAGCCCGCTCCCCCAAACCGAGTCGCTCCCGCCAGCATGTGCTGCGGACGCTCGGACACATGACCCAAAATCGAATCCCGCTGTCAGGATGCCCACGATGTCTGCCCTTACATCACCCACCCAACTGCTGGCTGTCGGCCGCCGCACGTGGCTGTTCGTTCTCGCAGCCGCCAGCCTGAATGTGTTGTCCGGTTGCGCACTGCCCACGCAGGCGTGCCACGACTGTCCCGCCTGCCAGCAGGAACAGGCGCAACAACAGGCACGAGAGCGAGCACTGGAGCAGGAAAAACGTCTGACCGAAGCGGATCAGAAACCGGCCCCCGTTCCGGAAACAGCCGAGAGGCTGATTGTGCCCACATCCGCCAGCGTGCCCTCGGCAGACGCCGACTCACGCCTGCTGGTGCTGGAAGATGAACTGCGCCGACTGCAGCAGGCACGCCGTGACGAACTGACCCACCACAAACGTCTGCAGCTGGCGGTGTACGCGATGAACGACCGCGTGGAACAGCTGAATGCGGAGGTGGACCACTGGCAGGGCGAAGTTTCGCGACTGGAACACGAAGCGGTAGCCCAGCAAAATCGGGATCTGGCCGGCATGGAGCAGCTGTCCCGCATGCTGGACGAACTGACGGTGACTAACGAATGATGTTGGTCAGCTCTTCCAGCACTTCGTCTGTGACGGTCACCGTTCTGGCGTTGGCTGAGAAGCCTCGCTGGGCAATGATCAGCCGGGTGAATTCCGCCGTAAGCTCCACGTTGGACCCTTCCAGCTGTCCGGCCCGAATGGCGCCCCGGCCTCCGCTGAGTGCGCTTCCCAGCAGCGCCGCTCCACTGGCAAGCGTCTCCTCAAACTGATTGTCGCCAATCCCCTTCAAACCGTTGGAGTTGCGGAAGTTGGCGATCGCCAGCTGGGCCAGCGGAAAACGCACGCCGTTGTCGGCAATGCCAAAGACCACTCCATCCGCATCGGTGCTCACCTTTTCGAACACACCATTGGCGTAACCGTTGGCTTCTCCCAGCGGTGTGGAAACCGAATCACCGGTCTGCGACAGTCCGTCGAGGCTCCCCAGCTCTCCAAAATTGACGTCGATGATCTGATCTTCTGACTGGTCATTCAGTCGCAGCACAAACCGGGAGTCTCCATTGCCCGTGCCGCCGAACTGCACCAGTGTTCCATCATCGGCAAAGCGAATTCCGGTCACCGATCCATCCACGATTTCACCAATGGTCGGATCAATATCGCCCGTCAGACTCCAGCTGCCGTCTTCCTGCTTTGTCAGATTCAGGTCCATCGTGAACGAACTGCCGCGTGTATCGAACATCTGCGTGGAGGCAAATGACACAGACGTGGCTTCTGTGCCTTCCACCTGATCCACCATTGGGATTGTGCTGAATTCCGTTTCGCCGTGGGGTGGAATCGATCCATCGGGATTGGCGGCCGGCTGAATATAGTCCAGCCGGATATTCAGATGAGAAATCCCCTTCGTGCGGGAAGTGGCCACAATGCGGCCGTTCGAAAACGTCACATCTGCGCCCGGATAGGCGTTATCAATGGCGCTGACGAGATCAGCCATGGTGGTCGTCCCGTCCACAGAGAACTCCACGCTGACGGGCGTGAAATCCACGTCATTTCCGGCAATACGAATCAGGTCGCCGGGGATGTGATCCACCACGTTAATGTCCAGGTCATTAATCAGCGTGGATGTCGTGGCGATGTTGCCGCCGGTGAGGAAACGGGACTCACTGTGCACCACATTGGCCAGCTGCGCCGTCGCGTTGCGGGGAATCGTGCCCGTGATGTCCAGCTGACTGGTCTGCAGCCCGGGGATGCGAGCGCCCAGCGGAATCTTGATGCTGTCATCGCCGTTCACCTGAAACGCCGGATTGACGCCATCCGGTTCTCCAATGTCGCCAATTCGCTGCAAAGGCGTACCGGTCGACGGGTCCACCAGCGTGCCGTCATTGGAAATTCCAAACGCGCCCGCCCGGGTATAGACCGGCCCGTCGGCCGTCTGCAGAACAAAGTAGCCAGCCCCTTCAATCGCCAGGTCCAGCTGCCGACCGGTCTGCTCCAGATTGCCCTGCGCGTCGTTGCGATCCACCTGGGCCAGGTTGGTGCCGCTGCCCGCCTGAATGGGATTCACGCTGCCGATAATCCCCGTGGCACCGGACTGAGCTTCCTTAATGTTCTGGTACACAAGGTCCGAGAACAGAACCCGCGACGACTTGAACGCGGTCGTGTCCACGTTCGCGAGGTTGTTTCCGATGACCTGCAGCATCTCCTGGTGACTGCGGAGTCCCGAAATTCCAACGAGCAGTGAATTGGCCATGTGTCTGTTCCGCTTAGGTCTGTCGAGTGTGTTTCAGGACGCGGCAGCATCGCCGTGGTCCGATGTGACGTGCAAATGTGGTTTGCGGGATGTGGTTCTGAACCGTGCTTTAAGTGCCAGTGCCGGACGCATCCGCGACGGGCGCGGGAGGATTGCGAACGGTCACAATGCCGCTGAGCGGCACCAGCGTGCCATCGACATCCACCAGTACCTGTCCGTCTTCCTGGCGAATCGCCTGAGCGATGCCCGTCAGATTGTCGTCTGTCGTGATTTCCTGCCCGAGCACCTCGGTTCCACTGGCCACCAGTTCCAGCTGCAGCAGGTCATCAAATTTGGTGTTCAGATTTTCCAGTCCCTCGACCGTGGAAAACTGAGCCAGCTGAGCGAGAAAGTCCTGTTGTTCGACCGGCTCCAGCGGGTCCTGATACTGCAGCTGCGTCACAAACAGTTCCAAAAACTGCTGCTGCCCGAGTGCAGCGTTGAATGCTTCCGTCATGAGAAATTCCTGGCGTGAGGTTGTGGCCAATCAGGCGCGAAAATTCAGCTGCTCGCTGCTGGTCAGTCGCTGGGGCGTGCCGGGAGCAGCCGCCGGCTGGCCGCTTTCCATCGCCTGGCGATAGACGTCTGGTGTCTGTTGAAAGGGAGAGTCCTGCTGCCCCTGCTGCGTGAAGCTCATGTCCGGAGGCAGGCTGGCAATTTCCAGCAGTTCGATATTGTTCTCTTTGAGTGTCGTTTCCAGCTGCTGCGATCCGGTCTGCAGCATCTCCAGCGTCAGGTCATCGTCGGCCGCCACACTAACGGTCAGCCCGTCATCCGTCTCGGACATCTGAATCAGCACGCTCCCAATGTGCGGCTCCTCAAACTGAACGGCAATCGTTTTGGAGTCGACC
>JANSXP010000075.1 GCA_024742875.1 Planctomycetaceae bacterium
ACGCCTCGCTCAGGCCCGCAGCGAAACCCAGGTCCGCGAAGAACGCAAACGACGACGCATCCAACTGGCCCTGCTGGCGGGAAGCGTGCTGTTTGCCGCCACCGTCTGGCGGCTTGTCGACCACAACCGCAATCAGAAAGCGGCGTTCGACGCCAAACAGCAGCAACAGCTGTTTGCCGACCGGGCCACCGCGACGGCTGACCTGGACTCTTTTCAGGTCACGCTCACCAAAGCCATCAATTCACAACAGCAGCATGATCCGCTGTGGAAAGAGGCGGACTTCTATCTGGAGCGTGCCGCCAAAACAGCAAACACGGTGAACGAACAGGAGCTGCACGCTCGTATTTTCGGTGCCCGCGAAACGCGGGCCAGCGCCCGCAGCATGGCCGACGCAGACTGGCAACTGCTGGCCGGCATGGAGCAGATGGCCTCCAACTCCCGCGTCGCCCGCGCTCCAGCCGGCGAACTGCGTTTCATTGACGGCGTCGGCAAAGACAACGCCAATCGCTCTTTGGCCGAATCCGCCCAGGCCGAATCCTCTCAGGCCGAGTCGCCGCTGCCCGAACGACGCCCCGCCCGGGGAAACGGCATCCAGCGACGAGGCACCCAAAACAGCCGCATCGCCACCGACCGCGCGCATCGCGCGGTCACAGCCTTCTCCGACTATGGACTCAGCTTTCGCGTGGTGACCGCCGACGAAGCAGCCACCGCCATTCAGAACCGCCCGCAGGCCTTCCAGCAGGCCCTGTTTCCGCATCTCGAAATCTGGCTGCACTACGCGATTTTGGGGCAGCATGAAGCCCGCACGTGGGTGGCCCGGTTGGTCAACCTGCTCGACCCGGATCCCTATCGCGTCTCTTTGCGGGACGCCATGCTGAAAAACGACGTGGAGACCCTGCTCCTGGAAGCCATCAACCCCGCCTTTCCCCAACAGCCCCCGGAACTGGTCTGGAGTCTGGCCACGCAGATTCGCCATCGAGCGCCCCGCGTCGCCAGTGAACTGTTGTCACTCGCCCATCTGAATCACCTGGACAGCACAATCATCATGTGGGACCTGTCCCGCGACATGCAGATGTCAGGCCGACGCAACGAAGCTGTCCAGCTGCTGCTCACCCGCGCCGCCCTGGAAACCGATCCTGTCCTGAGATCCAAGGCGCTCGTCAACATCGGACACACCTACGGCCGCAACGGCGAAACCAAAAAGCTCATTATGGTGCTCCGCCAGGCCATTGAGCTGAACCCCGGCAGCTTCGAGGAAATGCAGTTTCTCCAGGACCTCAGCTCGCTGGAAAACACCACATTCGAACTGCAAACCCTGACCGAAATGCTGAACGCCGGCAGTCTGATGCACCCAGAAGCGTGGACCCGCCTGGGGGATCTGCAATTTGACAGCCAAAACTGGAAACAGGCCCACACAGCCTATCAGCACGCCCACGACGCCTTCCGTCCCGAAGATCGACACCGCGTCGAAGAACGCCTGACACTTTGCGACCTTATGCTGACCGGCCCCCCGCAGCCCTGACACCCAGGCACCTGATCGTCGCCGCCCGGGCGGACTCATCGGCAGCCGACGCCCCTTCGCTCGAGTGGCCAGCGCCGTCATCGCGACGGCAGCCAGGTGTGTTCCGGCCGGCCCACTCCACGACGCCGTCCCCTGCGAGGGCGCCTCCCAGCGCGTGGAATCTCAGCACGCCGCTGCGGGGCCAAAAAGGCTGTGTTTTTGCTAAAGTGGCCGAATCCTCTACTGGACGCATGGTTGGAGTTTCGATACTATCCGCGATCCTTAACTGGAAGCTGGAATTGGATTTGCGTCGGAAGTCCGCCGCACCGGCACAGTTGTCACCCTTTTTACATGTCATGTGCCGAACGGTCGGTGCAGGCATTAGTCTCAGGCTTAACCATGGTAGATCGCAACCTCCTCCGCGAATTTGACGTCGACGATTCAGAACTCGAATCTCTGATGGGCCTCGACGAAGACGTATTTGGCGAAGTGCTTACCGCCGAAGCGCAAACTTACGACATCAACGACATCCTCACCGGAACAGTCGTCCGCGTCGACGACGAAGAAGTGGTCGTTGACATTGGCTACAAGAGCGAAGGAGTCATCCAGCGGGAAGAATGGGAAGACGGCGAAGTTCTGCCCGAACCCGGCTCTCAGATTGAAGTCCTGCTGGAAGAGTTTGAAGACAGCATTGGGCTGATCGTCCTGTCGATGAAGAAGGCTCGTCGAGTCCGCGACTGGGAAGAGATCATCAAGACCCACGACGAAGGCGATGTTGTTCGCGGTCCCGTCGTACGCAAAATCAAAGGTGGTCTGCTTGTGGCCATCGGTCGCGAAATGGAAGGCGAAAACGTTGTCAAAAACGGCGTCAATGTCTTCCTGCCCGCCAGCCAGGTCGATGTCCGACGTCCGTCCGACATCGCGGATTACATCGGTCAGGAAATCGAGTGCATGATCCTGAAGATCGACGAAGCCCGACGCAACATCGTTGTGTCTCGCCGTCGCCTGATCGAAGACGCTCGCGAAAAAGAAAAGAAAGCTCTGCTGGAAGTCCTGGCTGTGGGCGACCTGCGAGAAGGTCTGGTCAAGAACATCGCCGATTTCGGTGCGTTTGTTGACCTGGGCGGAATCGACGGTCTGCTGCACATCACGGACATGAGCTGGGGACGCATCAACCATCCCACCGAGATGGTCAAGATCGACGACAAAATCGAAGTCATGGTCCTCAACATCGACTACGAAAAAGAAAAGATCGCCCTGGGCCTCAAGCAGAAAACCAAGAGCCCCTGGGACAACATCGGCGAGAAGTACCCTGTCGACACTGTCATCAAAGGCGAAGTCGTCAACGTGCTGTCCTACGGTGCCTTCGTCAAGCTGGAAGACGGCATCGAAGGTCTGGTGCACATCAGCGAAATGTCCTGGACACGCCGCATCAATCACCCCAGCGAGCTGGTGGCGATTGGCGACGAAGTCGAAGTCATGGTGCTGGGCATCAACGAAGACAAGCAGGAAATCTCACTGGGTATGAAGCAGACGCAGTCCAACCCATGGGACAACGTCATCGACAAGTACCCTGTCGGCAACAAAGTCACGGGTACTGTCCGCAACCTGACCAACTACGGTGCCTTCATCGAACTGGAAGAAGGCGTCGACGGCCTGCTGCACATCAGCGACATGTCGTGGACCCGCAAGATCGCGCACTCCAACGAAATGCTCAAAAAGGGCGATCCGCTGGAATGCGAAATTCTGTCCGTCGATCAGGAACGTCGTCGTATCGCTCTGGGTCTGAAGCAGCTCGCCAACGACCCATGGGAAACGACCATCCCCGAAAAGTACAGCCCCGGCAGCAGCGTCAAAGGCACCGTCACCAAGATCACCAACTTCGGTGTCTTTGTGGAGCTGGAAGACGAACTGGAAGGCCTGCTGCACGTGTCTGAACTGGCCGACGGCAAAGTTGAGCACCCCGAAAGCATGGTCAACGTCGGCGAGGAAATCGAAGTTCGCGTTCTCCGCGTCGACACGGCCGATCGCAAAATCGGTCTCAGCTGCCGCTCGGACGAAGAAATCCGAGCTGCCGCCGCCGCAGAAGAAGCCGAGGAAACAGCTGTCGCCAAACGCAGCGAAGACCTCAAAGGTGGTATGGGCCAGGACGCCGGACCACTGTTCAGCCTCGGTGGAGGCAACGATGGCGGTGACGACAACTAACGTCACCCCCAAAATCTGAAACCCGAAAAGGCCGGCCATCCCCCCGATGGTCGGCCTTCTCTTTTGCCGCGAGTCGCGGCACACCATGGCGGCCGCGACTCGCGGCACACCATGGCGTGGAGCGTCAAACAAAATGGAAAGTCTCCGCGCCGAGCCGCTCCGCGTTGCTTCGCTTTGACAACCGAAGTTGCCCCGCGCTTCACCTGGCCGCGAGTCGCGGCGGACGGTGGCGTGGAGTGTCGAGAAAATCGAACGTCGCTGCGCCGAGCCGCGTCGCTACGCTTACGCGCCGCTACGCTTACGCGTTGCTTCGCTACGACCAAAGACGCTGTCCCGCGCTTCGCCACCTTACGGCTGACGGGGCGCAGGACTTGTTGGGGCCGACCATACGCCCCAGAGATCATCGTCATTGTGTCGCAGCCGTAGCCGCCATTGGGGCACAATCGGCGTTTGGCAATGCGGTCCCCAGAGGCATCGACATGCCATGCGCACGCCTATGGCATCATCACAGGACTAGCCTTGAGACCGAGCCGGAGTCAACCTGACTGCCGGGACTCGCAGCGGATCAGCCTTGGTGCACCATCCGCGTCCAATACTTGTGATTGCGGTATCCACCGCCACGACTCGCGACCTAAGCGTGGAGCAGTCGATTGTCGCGGCGAATCAACGCGTAAGCGTAGCGACGCGAGCCGGCGCAGCGACGTCCCATTTTGTTCGGCATCCCCACGCCATAGTCCGCCGCCATGGTCAGCCGCGACTCGCGGCAGAGGCGGCCGAGGCGAGGTCGGAGAGGTCTTCGGTGAGGCATTTCTTTAGGGGGGCGGCCATGAGGGCGGCCATGGGGGACATGAGTTTGGCGAAGAGGGTGGTGGGTGTGATGGTGGTTTCCATGGTGATCTGAGTGCCATTTTCGGCGGGGGAGGTGGTGAGGCGGGTGCGGAAGTGGGAGCCGCAGGAGTTGGCTTCGATGGTGTAGGAGTGGTTGGGCTGGAAGTCGGTGACTTCCATTTCTTCTACGGCTTCGCGTCCGAACATGATTCGTGTTTCGCGAAAGCGGGTGCCGACGCCTGGGTCGCCGGGGGTGAGCATTTCGACGCGGGTGATGCCGGAGACGTGGTTGGCGGCGTTGGGAAAGTCGGCGGCGAGGGCGAAAACTTCAGCGGGGGAGGCGTCGCTGTGTTGTTCGATGAGGAGGGTGGAGACATCGGCGGCCAGTCTCCAGCCGATCAGACCGGAGGGGAGGAAGACGGACAGTCCGACAATCCACATCCAGACGGGGCTGGGGATCGTGAGTAGGTTGACGAGGGCGGCTCCGGCGAGGATGGCGGCGGTGATCAGGGCGGGGCGGACGGGGGACCATTCGGACCGGGTGCGGGGCGTAAGGATTTTGGTGGCCGTGAAACTGCCGGCGAGTGTGCCGAGTGCCCAGGCCAGGCAGACGACCAGTTGGGCGGCGGCAGGGATGCGATGGGCGTTGGCTTTGATGTCTTCGATGCTGGTGGTGTCGATGTCGGCGGGCAGTGGGAACATCTGGTGGCCAGCGTATTCGAGCAGGCTGATGACGATTCCTGCGGCAATGACTCCGGCGATGACGGCGAGGGTTGTTTTCATGGCGTCACGATATCTGATTGAGGAGAAGGGGGGGGATGGGGACGTGTTACTGTTTTTTGGCGTGGCCTACTGTCGTTCTGGCGGGGGGTTGTCTGCGGAATCTGTCTGTTGGGGGCACAGAGGCGCGAGAGCCTCCCGGCACTGCTGCAGCCATTTTTCGGAGGGCTTATTCCAGGAGCGCTGTCCGGCCAGAGCGTCACACTTTTCGAGGAGTGGCAGGGCGGTCTGGAATTGTCCGAGTCGCATGAGGGCGCGGCCGGCCAGACCGTATCCATCGGGCCTGTCGGGAAGATGTTCGATCACTTTTTTACCGTTGGCCAGTGCCAGGTCGGCATGGTCCAGCTGGATCTGTGCTTCGGCGAGGTTGATGTAGGTGGGGATGTAGTCGGGCTCACGAGTTGTGGATCTGCGGAAGGCGTCGGCCGCGTTGGCAAATTCTTCCACGTGCATCATGGACACGCCCATAATCTGCCACAGCCCGGCGGCATCGGGGCGAAACGCGAGGGCCCGCTGATACATGCGAATGGCTTCGTGATGTCGTCCCTGCGAGGCCAGGGTAAAGCCGTAATCGAAGTTCAGCATGACATCGGTGGGGTAGCGATCCAGGGCATCGCGGAGGACGCGGTCACATTTGTCCGTGGCGCCGGCGTACTGGTAAATGGTTCCCAGCCACGACAGTGTGCGGGCGGTGGCGTGGGTGAGTCCGGCATCGGCCACGACGGCGTCGATGGCATCTTCCTGGGGCCGCACCCCGGCGTAGAGCAGCCGCCGAATGCCGGTGCGGAGGGGATCGTTGTCGGCGATGTACATCGCCTCGGCCCAGGGTTGCATGTTTTCCTGTGTGGCCGGTGGGCCACCAAGGCTGGCCATGTGACCGAGCGTGCCGATGTACAGTTCGAGCACATCGCTGAACAGACTGGAGAAGGGGTGCGTGCGAATCTGCTCGCCGATTTGCAACGGGGCGGTGCGGTTCAGGTCAAAGCCGTTTTCCGCAAACAGACTTTTCAGTTCCTGCTGCATGGCCTGCCAGCTTTCCAGATCCGGATGTGTGGCGCAGGTGATGAGCACATTTTCCAGACGCAGGGCAACGTCGTGATGCTTGCGGGCCCCTTCCGCTGCCTGAAAGAGGGTGTCCGCCTGTGCGGAAGTTTTGGCATTGACGGTCCCCTGTGTCAGCAGATCGCGAACGCGCTGCACGCTGGCGTCCGCCGCCGTCCATTCGGCCGTGCTGGCGACGGGTGCTGAGGAGGCCCGGCCGAGTGCCAGGGAGGCGTCCGCAATGGCGGCGGACGTGCGATCGGAAAGACTCTGGATCGACTTTGCAGTTCGCAGAGACTGCTGCAGCCAGAACCCACCTGCCACAGCGAGCAGGGCAATCGTGACGGTGCTGAGCAGCAGCGTCGAGCGATGACGGCGGAGAAACTTGCGGATGCGGGTGAGTGTGCGGGGAGGGCCGGCCGTGATGGGGCGGTCGGCCTGGTGGCGTTCAATGTCCTCGCACAGCGCCTGCGAGCCGGAGTACCGACGGCTGCGATCTTTGTCCAGGGCGCGATGAATAATCCAGTCGAGGTCACCACGGATGCAGGATGTCAGCTGGGCAGGCTGCACGCCTCGCTTTTGCGCGACAGCAGCGATGTTCTGACTGGAACTGAGCCGGGTGCTGGCCAGGGGCGGTTCTTCTTCGCGGATGATCCGCAGCATCTCGTCCAGGGCGGCCGCCCGCAGGCGAGCGCGATCGAACGGCGGTTCTCCGGTCAGCAGCTCGTAGAGAATCACACCGAGAGAATAGACGTCGCTGCGGGTGTCGATATCGAGCTGATTGCGCTGCGCCTGTTCGGGGCTCATGTATTCGACCGTGCCCACCACCTGACCAAACTGCGTGAACAGCGTGCGTTCAGTGAGTTTTTGACTGATGGCTTTGGCCACACCGAAGTCGATCACTTTGGGGACAGGGCGTTCGTCGTATTCGGCGACAAGGATGTTGGTGGGTTTGAGGTCGCGGTGGATGATGCCCTTCTGGTGGGCGTGCTGCACGGCTCGGCAGACATCGGCAAACAGCTGCAGCCGCGCTCGGGTGGTGAGGTTGTGGGTGTCGCAGTATTGTGTGATGGGCACGCCATTGACCAGTTCCATGACAAAGTACGGACGGCCCAGTGGCGTGGTGCCGGCATCCAGCACGCGGGCGATGCCGGGGTGGTCCATCAGCGCCAGCGCCTGCCGTTCGGCTTCAAACCGAGCCACCACTTCGCGTGAGTCCATGCCGGGCTTGATGACCTTCAGGGCCACGCGGCGTGACACCGGCTCGGTTTGTTCGGCCATGTAGACGATCCCCATGCCGCCTTCGCCGATTTCCTGCAGCAGGCGGTAGGGGCCGATGGACGTGCGTTCGCCGTCGCCGTTCACGATCACCGTTTCTTCGGGCTGTTCAACGTCCAGCACACGTTCGACGGGCTGCTGCAGAAAGGAGTCCGGATTCTCGTGAGCCGCCAGCAGGGCCCGCAGTCGCTGCTGAAGCGCAGGGTCCTGGACGCTGCTGAGAAACTCTTGGCGCTGTGGGCCGGCGGGCAGTCGAGCGGCCGCTTCAAACAGTTCGAATTCATCCATCTGGCTTCTCACAGAGCGTCATGGGACGGGCGTCACATGGTTATGCGAAAACGGCTGCCCCTTTCTATCAGCCGATTCACATTTTTTTTTGCGGGGCGGAAATTTCGCAGCAGGGCGGTCGGTCAGTGGCGGTCGCCGGCCAGGATCAGTCCACAGAGGTCTGCAGTTCATTTTGCAGCCACGCACGGGCGTAGGCCCAGTAGCGGTCGGCCGTGGCGGTGGACACTCCGAGGATCTCGGCGGCTTCATGGATCCTGCAGCCGGCAAAATATCTCAGTTTCACCAATTCGGCTTTTTCCGGGTCAGCGGCGGCAAATCGCTGCAGCGCTTCGTCCAGAGCCAATAGCCGATCATCGTTGGCCGGAGCAGCAATCTGGTCCGCGGACAGGGGCACGCGATTGGGATTCTTTCCGCGTTTTTGGGCGCTGCGGCGGCGGGCCCGGTCAATCAGAATCCGTCGCATGGCTTCGGCGGCCGCGGCGAAAAAATGCCCGCGTGATTCCCACGTTCCTTCACCGCCTGCCAGACGCAGCCAGGCTTCGTGAACCAGACCGGTGGGACCGATGGTCTGTCCTGGTTCGCCCTGCATGCGGGCGGCCGCCAGTTTTTTGAGGTCGTCGTAGAGCAGTGGCAGCAACCGTTCGGCCACGTCAGGCTGGCGGTCATTCAGAATGCGAGTGACGTCGTTCATAGGGCCATTAAACGCCAGCCAGACGTCATTCGCAACCAGCTCAGTTACAGAGTCTCGATCGAGATATTACGAAACCACACGGGATCGCCGTGATTCTGAAGACCAATACGACCGGAACGGGGCAGCTGGCTCAAAGCGGCGCGAAACTTATTCTGCGTGCCATCCGGATTGGTCCGCGGTTTGTCCCACTTCGAGATATCGACACGATTGACCAGGACGCCGTTGATGGTGACGCGAATCTGCGGCCCGACACACTCCAGCATCAGGTGATTCCATTCGCCCACCGGCTTTTGCCGATGCCGCCGAGCCGCCTGGCAGTCGTAGAGGGCGGCGTTACGATTTTTGGTCTTGAGCTTGCCCGTCTGTTTGTAGCCGACCTCTTCGAGCAACTGAATCTCGAATCCCTGCTGGACGGGGTCGTCCGGGTTAGTGCGAAAGAACACCCCACTGTTGGCCCCGGATGACAGGCGATACTGCAGCCGCAGGCGAAAGTTTTCGTAGTTCTGCTTTGTCCAGGCGTAGCCCAGACTTCGGCGGCGGATTTTGGTCGCGCCCTGTTCGATCAGCTTGAAGCCGCACGTCATCGAACGGTCGGGGGCAATCAGCCACGCCTGGTCGGCAAATTCAAACTGCTTCAGGTCACTGCCGTCAAACAGTTCAATACGGTCAGCGGCGTGGACGGAGACCGCCAAATGGCACAGCAGGATCGCGGCCGAAAGGAGGGGGCCGAGATCACGGACAACGCGGCACGAACGGCAGACGAAGAACGCATGCAGCATGAGGACTGATCCTTTCACGAGATCCATTGCCGAGGAACCCCACAAGTTGCCGCAGTTACGTCGGCACGGCCTGCTCATCCAGAATGGCGTTGAGAATCTGATTGGCACGGTCCCGACGACCGTCACGCAGCGCGCCGCGGCAGACCACACGATGTGCCAGGACAGGCAGGCACAGTTGCTTGATGTCGTCGGGGATGACAAAGTCGCGTCCTTCCACCATCGCCATCGCCTGCGCGGCTTTGTAGAGCGTGAGGGCACCACGCGTGCTCACTCCCAGCGCCAGTTCGGGGTGATTGCGGGTGGCCCCGATGATTTCCAGCATGTAGTCGGAAATGGAGTCATCCACACGGACGTCGCTGACTTTTTTTTGCAGCTGCAGAATCTCTTCCCCGTTCGTCACCGCCTCAAGTCCGTCGGTTGGCTCTCCGTCACGATGCCGACGAAACACCTCACGTTCCGTCTCACGATCGGGGTAGCCGACATCCAGACACACCATGAAGCGGTCCAGTTGATTTTCGGGCAGCGGATAGGTGCCTTCAAACTCAAATGGGTTCTGCGTGGCGATGACCAGAAACGGCAGCGGCAGCGGCATGGTTTCGCCCTCCACCGACACCTGCTGTTCACTCATCGCTTCCAGCAGCGCACTTTGCGTTCGCGGAGTGGTGCGGTTAATTTCGTCGGCCAGCAGAACGTTGGTGAACACCGGTCCGGGACGAAACTCAAAGTCTCCCGTGTTGGGTCGGTAGATATTGGCTCCCAGAATGTCACTGGGCAGCAGGTCAGGCGTGAACTGCAGCCGCGAGAACTGAGCCCCCAGCGTGCGGGCCAGCGCCCTGGCCATAGCCGTTTTGCCCAGGCCCGGCGCATCTTCCAGCAGCACATGTCCGCCGGCGAGCAGGGCCACCACGGACAATCGGACGGTTTCTCCCTTGCCCAGAACGGCCGATTCAACGTTGTCCCGAATCTTCTGAATTACACTGTCTGTCATGCTGATTCCTGCCGAAGCGCGTCAACTCTGTGGATGTCTGCTTCGGTTTAGATAATGTTCGTCTGCTGGCCAGCGACTGTCCGTTGCTGTCGGCGTCTCCCCGTCGGTCACGCCGCTGGTGAGGGATCGGCCGGATCGGCTGCTGACTCTGGTGCTTCGCTGTTCTCGCCTGCCTGCTTCCCGGCAGCCCGCTCAGCGGCCGCCGGTTGTTTGTCGTTGCCACTTTTTTCGCCCGGAAGCCCGGCAGACTCTGCGGACGTCTTTGCTGGCACATCCGGCGTCGCTTCCGTGGGAGACGTCTGCTCCGACTGCTCGGTCCCCGCCGAGCTGCTTTCTGTATCGTCAGAGTCATTGGTGTTGTCCGCGGAATCCGCGCCCGGTCCCACCTCGCCGGGGACTGGCTGTTCCGGCTCATCGGACTTGCCGGGCTCATCGGGCACAGGCGCCCACGCACCGGCATCGTACATCCGCCAGAAGCTGTCTGCCGACTGCCCGCGGCCCTGCATTGACGTTTGAATCTGTGTGAGTGTGGACATGCTTCGCAGCACCTCGATTCCCTGTGTGATGGTCTGCGGCGTCAGCGTAATTCTCTGCAGCGAGAGGCCCTGCAGCGGCGTCAGGTCGGTGATGGGTGTGCCGGCAATGTTCAGACGCTGCAGTGTTCTGGACTGCTGCAAATCCTCCAGCGACGCCACTTTGGTGCCGCTGATGTCCAGACTCTCCAGCGTCTTGCCCCTGAGCACCGAAATATCTTCCACCGGGGTGTCGTTAAGCCACAGCGTTTTCAGCGGCATCGCCGCCACAAAGCGGATATCGGTGACGGGGGCGGCCATCAGATTCAACTGCCGCAAAGGCATACCTTCCAGCAGGGAAAAATCACTGACCGTCGTCCCCTGAAGATACAGCAGTTCCAGCTGCATGCCCCGAATCGGCGACAGATCGGTCACCGGTGTGCCCTCCAGAATCAGCGATGTCAGAGGCATCCCTTCAATTGGCGACAGGTCGGTGACTTCCGTCATTCCCAGGTCAAGACTCCGCAGCTTCAGCCCCCGCATCGGTTCGATCGACTTCACGCCCGACTGAAACAACTCGGCACCGACAATTTCCGAGCCCATCTGACGAAATTTGGCCAGCTCGTTGGCCTTGAGCATCCGCCGCAGTTCAGAAGGCAACAGCGGAGGCGGCTCATCTGACGTTTCCATCTGCACCACAGGCGGCGCGGACGCCGCTTCCTGTTTGACCTCGGGCTCTGAGCACCCGCCGATCAACAACAGCGTCAGCATGACGGAACCACATCGACATATCTTCAGCATGAATCGCCTGCCCAACCTCGTACCAATTTCGCAAACTGTTCACCACGATCCCGATAATCCCGGAACATTCCGAAACTCGCAGAGGCTGGCGACAACAGCACGATACCGCCTCGCGAAACAAGTGCAACCGCCGCACGAAAAGCGGCCTCCAGCGATTCTGCCTGCTGCACCTGACAGGCGCCCACACCTGCGGCAACCGCCCTCTCAATCTGCTGCTGCAGCGCGTGGGCTGTCTCACCAATCAGGACAACATGGCTGACACAAGCAGCGATGGCCTCCGCCAGATCATCAAAGTCCACGCCTTTGCTGGCTCCACCGGCGATGAGCGTGATGTCGGCCCGCAGCGCTGGCTGCGCAGCAGAGCCCGGTAGCGCCGATAGCGCCAATAGCGCCGCCATCGTCGATTCCGGCGTTGTCGCGTTGGAGTCATTGATAAACCGCACGCCATTGACCGTCGCCACGTGCTGCTGCCGATGCTCCAGCGGTCGAAACTCGGACAGCGTGTCAATGACCTCAGCCGGAGCCCCGCAAGCCACCGCAGCGGCCATCGCCGCCGCCACGTTTTTCCGCTGATGCGTCCCGGCCAGGTGCGGCGGCCACCGCGTCCGCTGGGCATCCTCCATAGCGCCCTGCCGCGTGATCAGCATTTCGTCTTCCAGAAACACGCCCTCTTCCCCGGAGTCGAAATCTCCAAACATCATACGCCGCCCCCGCACGCGCCAACCGTTGAGTTTTTCGTCATCCGCCGGCAGCACGGCCACCTGCCGCAGACTCTGTCTCGCCAGCAGCACCTGTTTGGCCGCCACATACGCCGCCATATCGCCGTGCCAGTTCAGATGATTGGCGGTCAAATTGGTCACCACTGCCACATCCGCCGCAAAGCCCGCTTCCTGCAGATGCCACAGCTGAAAACTGCTCAGCTCCAGCACAACCACATCCCCCGCCGCGATCTGGCCGACATCGGGCAGCAGACTGCGACCAATGTTCCCGCCCAGCCACACGGTCCGCCCCGCGGCCTCCAGAAAATGGGCGATCAAAGACGCCGTCGTCGATTTGCCGTTGCTGCCCGTGACGCCCACCACCTGCACCTCGGCAGGCAAAGCAGACAGCAGCAACTCCACTTCACTGGTCACCAGTCCCAACTGGCGAAACCGCTCCATATCGGGCTGCCCGGGACGCACGGCCGGATTCACCACCAGCACATCCCGTCCCGCAAACACGGAATCAGGATGCTCGCCCAGCACAACGCCCTCCACTTCAACATCCGCCAGCTGCTCCAGGGAGTCCGACAGTTCCTCCGCACTGCGCAGGTCCGTGATCGTCACCCGGGCTCCACAGGAAGACAGATAGCGCACGGCCGCCACACCGCCACCGAACCGCCCCAGCCCCATCACCGTCACACGACACCCGGCCCACTTCGGAAGCCGATCCGATACCAGTCGCCGCTGCTCTTTTTCACCGTCACTCGCCATGCCCCCATCTTAGCACAGACAGCATCACGCGTCCTTCTCTGCCTCCTCCCACACCAACCACAAAACGGCCCGCGCCCCACTCCCGGCGGATGTTGCCGAAGTTTGCCCGTTCCCCCAACCGACGATCTGCGATTGGATGCTCTGAGGCGGGATTCTGGTGCTGGCGGACGGGCCGGAAAGATATCCTGCGGCAGTCCACGTCTGGTGGGCCCCGGCGCTGTTTTTTTTGGCGGAAGACGATCGTGCAACAACACAGAATCTCCATCGGACTGCTGACGCTTTGTGTCAGCCTGCTCACCACTGGCTGTGGGCAGCGAATGCTGAAGAACTACTCTTCGCTGCGGCCCAAGTACTCCCGCGCTGATCGCACGCACGATCTTCACGGCTCGGCAGATCGGATCCAGCTGGCCAGCCTCAATGGCTCTGAGCCATCGCTCGTCCAAACCCGAATGAAACCCACATTTCGCTCTCAGGACGAACTCCCGGCCAGCCTGGCAGCCGACCACCACCCGTCAGTCGGACATTCTGTCCAGCCAACCGCGCGGCTGCTCGCACCGGACTTCGGCCCAAATGCCGGTTCTCGAAACAACAACCCTCCCACCGCCGCACAGGCATCCCCACCCCAGAATCTGACGGGGCACAGTTTCACCGACGCTCCCGATGTGCTGCGCGTCATGGAACGGCGCATCCCAAATCACTCGTCCCACACCGAAGCGTTCACGCCCGCACCAACCGTCCCCGCCGACACCATCCAAATCACGCCACGCCCCCCCCTGCAGTACGACGCCGGCTTTCCCGCCACCCCCGCCAGTGGTCCACCGTTGAACCAGTTGCCCGCGGACACCCCGTCCTCCCCTGCTCCCACTGTCGGATCGCAACCGGGATCCCCTCTGGCCACCCCGGACACACCACTCGGATTTGCCCCGGAGACGGCCGCCGACCTGCCTCCCGAGGAACGATCCATGCTCGATCGACTTCGCGGCCTCTACGACGACCAGGAAGACAAACAAAAATCTCTGTGGCGCCGCAATCTCGAGCGTCTCTCCAATCCTCTGGGCGTCTTTCGCGAACGCTCGCCAGAACCTGCGCCCGCTCCCGAACTCACGGAGGTTCCCGCCACGCCCGTTCCCGTCACGCCCGCCGTCCCTCCACCGCCTTCCAGTCTCCAGCAGGCACTCGACACCCTCATCCTCGCCGCCGAAACAGAACTGCAGACCTGGCCACGCACCGCCACCGGTCAGCCCACTCGCGAACAGGACTACGCCCGCCTGCAACAGGATCTCCGCCTCCTCTACCTCATCGCCGATCAACCTGGCCACGCCGTCGAATCCATCCCCGGAGCCACCGCCGTCGAACAGGAGTTCTGGCAGGAACTCATGCTCTCCCTGGCCCACTTTCGTGACCGGGACGAACTGTCCCACGAAGAACGTCTCACCGTCACCGCCGGCCAACTGCGCTCCGCCACCCGCCACCTCGCCCGCGAATCCGTCCTCTCCATTCCCCGACTGGAACTGTGCAGCCAAATCAACAGCTTCGGTCGCATCAGCGTCTTTCCCTCCAACGACTTCGAAGCCGGACAACCCCTGCTGCTCTACGCCGAAATCGAAAACTTCGGCACCGAACTCACCTCCCGCGGCACCCAACGCACCAGCTTCGCCGCACAACTCCAGATCCTCCACGCCGACAGCGACACCCCCATCGAAACCACCGAACTGGACGACATCTCCGACGAAGCCTCCTCCCAGCGCTCCGACTACTTCCAAAGCTTCGAACTCACCGTCCCCTCTCACCTGGCCGCCGGCGACTACCGCATCCAACTCCAACTCCGCGACAAACTCCGCAACCGCTTCGCCACAGAAATCATCCCCTTCCAGGTGCGCTAACGCCGGGGGCCCCGGCGGGGGCGGTGGCGTGGATGGTCGACTATTTAGGTGACGTCGCTGCGCCGGCTCGCTTCGCGTTGCTGCGCTACGACATTTGATGTGGCACCGCGCGTGACCAACATCTCACAGGACAAGATTGCCGCGGCGGTGTCGATGGTCGCTGCGCCGGATTGCTTCAGTGCGATATTCGGTGTGGTACCGCGCGTGACATTCAGGCGGCGCTGCCCAATTGGACCAGTCTCGGCTGAGCTGTGAAGGCCGGGATGAAGGCAACGCACGCCAGGAACTCTGGGGCGTTGGCGGGGGATCGACGAGGATTCAGCTGACGTCGCTGCGCCGGCGTTTCTCCGCTACGACAACCGACTTCGGGTCCGCGCGTGGCATCGAGGTGGCGGGCGCAGGGCCGCGAACCCTGGCGAATGGAAGTCAACGGATGCAACTTCCAGCGCCACGGTCGGCACAAAGTTTCTCGAACTAAACGAACCGGTCTACGACGGCAGCACGCCGCTGTGGTAGACGTCCTGCACGTCTTCGCAGTCGTTCAGCATGGCGAGGAATTTTTCAAAGCTGGCCACGTCGTCTTCGGGAATCGGTGTTTCCGCCTGCGGCAGGAAGGTCACCTCCTGCACTTCCAGTTCAATCTCGGGGTACTTGTCCAGCAGCGCCTGCTTGGCGTTAAAGAATTCACTCACCGGCGCGAACAGCGTGACAAAGCCGTCTTTGGACTCGGTGTCTTCGATGTCGATGTCGGCATCGAGCATCGCTTCGAGCACTTCTTCCTCATTGTCCCCTTTGAAGGACAGCACGGCCAGATGATCAAACAGGTGCGATACGGACCCCGCCGCCCCCATTTTGGCACCGCATTTGGTAAAACAGTTGCGGACTTCGGTCACCGTGCGATTGTTGTTGTCCGTCAGGCAGTCCACAATCACAGAGCAGCCCCCGGGGCCAAAGCCCTCATAGCGGGCCGCGGAAAAGTCTTCACCACCGGAGCCCCGCGCTTTCTCGATCGCTTTGTCGATGACGTGGCTGGGGACCTGCTCTTTCTTGGCCCGCTCAATCAGGTTCCGCAGCGCGGGGTTGGATTCCGGATCTGGCACCCCATTTTTTGCGATCACATACAGCTGCTTGCCGTACTTGGCGTACAACTTGGACTTCTGCCCGGCAGTCTTCATGATCGACTGCTTGCGGTTCTCAAAACTTCGTCCCATGGTGTCCCACACTCGACTGATTCAAACGGCCCAACAATAGGTCTGAGTATATCAGGATACCGGGTCGCCGACCACAATGACGCCCCTGAGCCGCACTCGCAGTACCTGAAGGCCGAACCAGGGGGAGTTGCCGCCTCGGTGTCCATGGCACCCGTGTCGGATTCGCGGTGCTCCACCTGGCCGACCAGGCAGCGATCAGGCCCGTCGGTTCCGCACACGTAAGCACCGCCACCTTCGCATCGAGGCGTCACGGAGCATACGACGCCATCGCCGCTGGCGAATCCGGGTTTGCCGCGCTCGCCCCGGCACCAATCCGCCGACATAACCACCTTGTTGCTGCGCGGACCACGTCAGATGTCGTCGCCAGGCAGCGAGCAGTGAGCGGGCGCAGCGACGTTACCTGGATCATGGGCCATCCACGCCACCGCCCGGCCGGGGCTCCCCGGACGTTAAGACGCGCCTGGGCTGCGCGGTCGACACAGTCTCCTGCATGTCACGCGCGGATCCAACGCCGAATGTCATAGCGACCCGACGCGACGCGACTCGGCGCAGCGACATCACCTCATCATGGACCATCCACGCCACCGCCCCCGCCGGGGCCCCCGGCGATTCAGGACTGTGGCTGCCAGGCAGATTCAGAGGGGGTGCGTGTGGCTTCGATGAGTTCTTCGGTTTCGACGTCTTCGCCGGTGAATTCACGTTTGTGATATTCGACCTGCTGATTGGGAGTGTGGTTGCGGACGGCTTCGTCGTTGAGGGTGAAGGCGCCCGTCGTTTCACGTCGGAAGAACATGCGGAACCAGAGCATCTGTTCCACGTTGGGTTGTGGCGAGTGGAGGCGGATGTTGATCCCGTCTTCGTACCACTCGAACAGCATCCCGAAGAAGCCACTGGGGATGTATTTGACGGACTGCAGATCAACGCCGATGGATTTGAAAGACTCTTTGTCGATCAGTTCGGAAAGCACTTCGCGGAGGAGGGCGAGATCCGCTCCATCCCAGATTTCGATCTGGTCCAGCCCCACCGTTGCGGTCGTTCCATCAGACTCAATGTTCAGACGTTGGCGCTTCTTCTGATTCATCATCTATCAGTTTGTCCTGCTGAGGTGCTCGTTGCGTCAGTGCTTCGAGGGGGATACCTCTCCAGTTGCAAAGTGCGGTCCCGAACAAGACGTTTCTGTCTGCCAAAAACCAACACGCACCTAAGTCGTTGCTGACAAAAAGGTTGCGCCAAACATTAAAAACGACGAGTTGCACTTTTGCAGTGTGCAGCTGTTGACAAATGGCCTCATCACGTTCCACGACGTTCAGATTTGACAACACGAATGTCAACATTGCTGAACAGTGGCCACGGTGTGGCGAGCGGTTGCCCACCTCGAAGCGAAACCCGCAGCGCGCGGCGAAGGACCAGTGGCGTTTGCCGGGATGCCAGGGTTCGCTGCGGTCGGCCCAGCTGCATGGTCGGCCGGGCCGAATCCACGACTCAGTCACCTCAATGCCACGCGCGGTCCCACGCCAGCTGTCATAGCGAAGCAACGTCACCTGAATCATCGACCATCCACGCCACCGCCCGAGTTCCCGACATGCCGGCGTTCGCTGCATGCCACACGCGGTCCCACGCCAGTTGTCATAGCGAAGCAACGCGAAGCGAGCCGGCGCAGCGACGTCACCTGAATCATCGACCATCCACGCCACCGCCCCCGCCGGGGCCGGGGCCCCCGGCGTTATTGGGTGAGGAAGATCTCGGAGGTGACGAGGGCGACGACGAGGTCGCGGAATCGGTAGTTGTTGGGCTGTTGCCGGTGGACGATTTCGGCCACGAGGGCGCGTTCGCGGTAGCTGAGTGACCGTCCGGTGGCGTAGGTGAGCAGTTTTTCCGAGAGGCAGCGGACAAAGTGTTCGGGGTGATCGGCAAGCCAGCGTTTGAGGTCAGTGACGTCGTGGATGGGCGTGCCATCGGGGAGGACACCGGTGGCGTCGACGGGTTGGGTGGTGGCGGTGTTGCTGCGAAAGTTGGGATAGGTGGTGCGCCAGCGACCGACAGGGTCAAAGTTTTCGAGGGCAAAGCCAAGGGGGTCGATTTCGCGGTGGCACATGGCGCAGGAGGGTTCGGACATGTGGGCGGCCAGACGTTGTTTGACGGTCGTGGCCTGTGAGGTGTCGGGCGTGAGGGCGGGGACCGAGTCAGGAGGTTCGGGAGGTGGGGAGCCGAGGATATTCTGCATGAGCCAGACTCCGCGCAGGACAGGCTGGGTGTCGACGCCGTTGGCGGTGGCCGTCATGACGGCGCTCATGGACAGCAGACCGCCGTGTCGTCCGTCGCGGGGGACATCGACACGCGTCATTTTGTTCTTACGACGCCTGTCGTCTTTGGTCATTTTTTTGGGGGCGAAGCGTTCGAGGCTGTAGATGTCCCAGCCGACTTCGGCATCGGTCATGACAAAATCGGGGGTGATCAGATCGGTGACGGAGCGATTTTTCTGCCAGAGGAACCAGAAGGTGTCGGGCGCTTCGGCAAGGATGGTGCGGCGGTGTCGGTCAGAGAATTTCCCCAGGCGGGCGTCCGGCATGATGGTCTCGACGATATCCAGATCGAGCCATTGTCGGGTGAAGTCTGCGGCGAAGGGCTTTTGCAGCAGACGAATTGTTTCTTTGCGGAGATTGTCAGGGGAGGAATAGTGTCCGGCCGCAATGAGTTTGCGGGCCTGAGCATCAGGTGGAGCGGACTGCAGAAAATAGGACAGGCGCGTGGCCAGGTCGTGGTCGTTGAGGGTGCCGGAACCGACGTCGCGATAGAGGAAATCGGGGGAAAGCAGGACAGCGCGAATCGCCAGATGCATGCCCTGTGAGGGGGAGCCTGTTTGACGGGTTTCGGTTTCGACCAGGTTGACGTAGCCCGCTGTTTCCGGGCCGGTGGCGGGGCGTCGGAAGGCGAGAGGGAGAAAGCGGTCAAAGAAGCTGCGCAGCTGGGAGGGATCGGTGGGGTCAAAGTCAGTGCCCGTCAGTGCCTGCCTGAGTTTTTCGCTTTGGATATCGGCGCGATCTTGAATGGGCTTGTGGGGTCCGGTAATGACCAGGCCATGGATACCGAGGTTGGGGCCCTGTTCAAAGAACTTGTAGACGAGCGTTTCGCCGCTGGAGACTTTGTTGCTCGCCATGGCTTTGACCACTTTGGCGATGGCTTCGGGGTTGTCGTGGAAGGATTCGATGCCCAGATCCGGACGGGCTATTTCTTCTTTGAGCCGCTGCCAGCCGCTGCCGCCGCGAGCGACCTTGCCGAGGCTGTCCCAGGCGGCCGCGAGTTCAGGATGCTGCGTCAGGTGCTCAGTGAGAAACGCCTTGTAGGCGTCCGCATCGTCATAGTCGAAGGGACCGTTGGCGTAGCGAAGGACGACAGTATCGCCCTTGTTGAGTGGCACCGTCAGTTTCAGAGTTTGGCGTTCGCTCCCCTCGACGGACAGCTGTTGAAACGATTTGGGACCATTGCCGGCCAGCATGGGCATCACGCCGATATCCAGCAGTGGCGTGGTCTCGGGGGGACGATAGGCGGAGACGTCAATTTCCAGTTGATACTCACCGGAGGCGGGTGCTTCAAAGAGGGTGGGCCATGTGGCGTGACGCCGGAAATTGCGCCCCGATGACCCGAGTCGCATGGCGCCGTCAATCAAACAGGCGGACGAATAACTGATCACCAGTTCGTCGGGCGCGACGCGGACGGTTGTGGGTTCCACGGGAGACTTTGGCGGGGGAAACAGTTGATCGGCGATGTCGGCCGCCGCTTCGGCGTATGCTTCCAGATGGGAACCAGCCATGACGAGGGATTCGGCCTGGTTGTCGAAGCCGGAGGACGTGCTGTCGGCGGGAAACCCGGCCGGGATGCGGTAGTCGGTGAGACCGAAGACCGAGGCGACCGTGTTGGCGTATTCTCGTCGGTTGAGTCGTCGCAGTGTGGTGCCGCCGATGGGGCTGTGCGATTTGAGTTTTCCATCAAGCCAGTCTGACACAAGCTGGCGTTCGGCTTTGGTCGGCTGCTCGGCATCGGGGGGCGGCATCAGCTGACGGGTGATCCGCTGGTGGGCGTCCTCAAAGGCGTGGACGGTTGAGGCGTCGGCCCAGTTGACCTGCTGCACGTTGAAGGCAAAGCCGCCTTCGGCAGCGCCCTCGGAATGGCAGTCGGCGCAGCAGCGACGGAAGACCCGGGCCACGTCGGCCGGCATCTGGTCTGCGGCGTATGCAGCGGGAACCACGAATGGAACAAACAGAAGGCAGGCAGGCCACAGCAGTCGAAACATGGCAGATGTCTCACGATAAATCAGAACGGGCCGGCGGGCAGCGCTGAGGGCGCGGGACAGTACGGTACCGACAGTGTGACCGAACAGGAGCAGGGATGAGAGAGCAGCGATGGGCGAAACGGAGATCAGCCCAGGCCGTTCAGTTCCCTGATGCCCCGAGTGGCGTTGGAGAATCGCCCCGACTCGACTCCCAGCTGGCGGAGGATGGTCAGGAACACGTCGCCCAGCAGGCGACTGTCATCGCCGGCGGGATCACTGGCAATGTGCTGTCCGTGGTCAAAGCCGCCGCCGGCAACGATGGTCGGCAGGTCGCGATTCGAGTGTCGACTGGCGTCTCCCATGCCGGTGCCGAACATCACGATGGTGGAGTCCAGCAGCGGCTGTCCCTGGGCATCCGTTTTCTCTTTCAGCTGATCGAGGAAGCGGGACAGGCACGTCATGTGTTCGGTTTCCACACGGACCAGATCCCGAATCAGATCCGGATCGTTGCCGTGGTGGGAAAGAGCGTGGTAGCCGGCTCGCATGGTGACGCCATCAAGAGTAAACACCTGCCCCAGTCCGGCGATGAACATGGTGGCCACGCGCGTGGAATCGGTCTGCAGGGCCAGCGCCATCAGATCGAACATAATGCGTTCGCATTCGAGCATCATGGTGGGCGCGACGGGATCGAAGGCCGGCATTTCGTAATCGACGGTGGGCGCGTCTTCGGCCAGATGGTTCAGCTGGCGGCCCATGCGTGTTTCCAGTTCACGCAGTGAAGTGAAGTACTCCGACAGCTTCTGTTTGTCGGAGGCACTGACTTTCTGCTGCAGCAGGCGGGCGTCGCCCCGCAGTTTGTCCAGGGCGCTGCGTCCACTTTTGAGCAGGTACTCTGTGCGAGCCCGATCTTCGGTGCTGGCAAACATTTTGCCGTACACGACACTGGGGCGGTTGATCATGGGCAGTGGCACGCCGCCGCGGGTGAAGACCATTTTCTGTTTGGGAATGTCACCGGCACACAGCTGCAGCGATTCAAATCGCGTGGAGGTGCCGACATGTTCGGCGGCCAGCTGGTCGAGCGATACCGAACCAACGTCCCGGCCACAAAGATAGTTGTCCCAGTTGTTGTGGCCGTTGCCCGCCCGGTGGTCAAACCCTGAGAAGACGGAGAAGTCCTGGCGATGTTTCGCCAGTGGCTCCAGCAGCGGCGTGGCCGCGTAGTCCTTACCGGTGAGCTCCGGGTATAGCGCTTTGCGATACAGGCCAAGGTTGGAGCCAACACAAATGAGGCGTTTGGCGGGCGCTGCGTCAGCCCTCTCCTGCGATTCGTCGGCAGCCGCCGCAGTCCGGGGGCGGAAAGACTCCAGCAGTGGCAGTGTCAGCGTCAGGCCGGTCGTCTTCAGGACATGACGACGATTGGTCGCGGAAAAATTTGGTCGCATAGGGAGGACTCGTTCACGAGAGTGCGATCAGGAGGGACAGCAGCGGAGCGGCTATCCGTCAATCATGACCCACAAACACACGGGACGCAAGCGGGGATGCAGGCAGAACGGGACAGGGTAACGCCCAGCGGCGAACGATTGGGAAGGTCCGGCAGAACATTCGGGACGACGGTTGTCCGAGGGAGTAAGACGGGGATGCTGCCGGGTGTCGGAAACGATACAGTACCCCAAGCATCTGAAGCCCGAATCCGTTTGCAAAGCCCGCTGTGCCCTACCATCTTCTGTTCCCGCTGTTCAGCAGTGTTTGTTTTGTCTTTGGCGTGATGCTGGCAAAGCAGGCGTTTTCCCGCGGCGTAACACCGTGGACAGGCACATTTCTGGGGAACTTCTGGCTGGCCGTTTTCTGGGGACTGATCGCCGCTGTGCGCGGCCAGGTCATTCCCGCTGAAAGCTGGGGCATCGCGGCGGTGATTGGGCTGATGTTTGTTCTCGGCCAGGTGTTCACTTATCTGGCCTTTCAGTTTGGTGATGTCAGTGTGGCGACGCCGCTGTTTGGCCTGAAGGTACTGATGGTCGCCGCATTGTCTGCCTTTGGCACAGGGGTGCCTGTCAGTGGTATGGTCTGGCTGGCCGGAACACTGGCAACGGCCGGGGTGATTCTCATTCAGTGGTCGGGGCGCAAAGCGGCCGAGGCGGACGATGCCGCGGATACCAGCAACGCAGCCGACAGTACGTCTGCGCCACAGACCAACAAACTGCTGACGGTGGTGCTGGCGCTGTCGGCCGCCTTCTCGCTGTCGCTGTTTGATGTGTGTCTGCAGAAGTGGGCCAGTGACTACAGCGGCTACGATTTTCTCCCCGTGATGTTTGGGGCGGCCGGCCTGCTGTCACTGCTGCTGCTGCCGTTTGTGACATGGCCGACAGAAATCCGCCGGCGGCAGGCAGGGCGCTGGATTATTGGGGGCACCATTCTGATGGCGCTGCAGGCGATGAGCATGTGCTATTCGCTGGCGGAATTTGGGGACGCTCCGCGGATCAACATTGTCTATGCGTTGCGTGGTTTATGGGGTGTACTGCTGGCCTGGGCCTTTGCGCAGCGATTGCAGACGGGAGAAGCGAGCGCTGGGCGAACAACCATGCTGCGTCGACTGGCGGGCGCTTCGCTGCTGACCACCTCTGTTCTGCTGGCGATTGGCGCCTAGAGTTATCCTGTCCGAAACGAGGCCAGCATGACGAACGACTCCATCGACCCCGCCCCCGACCCCTACCAACTGCAGGCTGGTTCGCTGGTCATCAGGGAATCGAAACTTCTGTGGTGGCCGCTTGCCATTGGACTGTTTGTATTTTGCGGCAGCGTGATCATTGGCGTGGTGGCGCTGTGGGGCATCGTCATTGCGATGCTCATTACCGACAACGCATTCGACCCGCAGATCTTTTTGCTGCGACAGCTGAACTCAACACAGCTGCTGCTGTTCTGCGGCGCCACGGCGATCATCATAATCGTGTCCGCCGCCATCGCGGGATTCAGCAAACGCAACACAGAGCGAGCGATGTTGCGCAAGCGCGAAGCGGAGCAGAAACGAGAAACTCTGGCCCGGCAGGTGAACGATTTGAAGTCCGCCCTGCAGGCCGAAAAACGGGCCGATGTCGAGCCAAATCACAAGAACACAACCTCCTAGCCACAAACAGTTTACGACACAATCAACAACACAAAACGTTGACCATGGTGGGCGAGCCACCTAGCCTTAGACAGGTGAGGAAAGTGTCCTTGCGGACGCTTCCACCCCGAACACAAAGACCCGTTTTTTGTTTGTTCTTGTTTCCACAGGAGACTCTGACAATTCATACCGCGACCTGCTTTCATCCGGTAACCGAACCCAGAGGAAGGGTGTCTCTGTAACCGCTTAGACTGCCTGGAAATCTGAAAGCCAGATCGCCTCGTGCGGAAGCGCGCACCGGTCCATCCGGTCCGCGCCGAACCGGAGGTGGACCATGGCCAGGATTTTTCGTGACCAGTCAAACCACGGCGATGCCTTTCGCTCGGATCGATATCCGGAAGGTGTGCCGAATACGCTGAAGTATCCCGACATCCCCGCATGGGGTCTGCTCGATCGGGCCGCGCGACTGATGCCCGGTCGCATTGCTTGCCACTACAACGATGTGGAGTGGACGTGGGAAGAGGTCAACCTCGACGCCATTCGCACGGCCGTCGCACTGCGGCGGCTGGGCGTGCAGCCCGGTGATCGTGTGGGCATTCTGCTGCCCAACATCCCCGAATATCTGATCGCGCTCAACGGCATCTGGCGGGCCCAGGGAGTGGCCGTAGCACTCAGTCCGCTGGCCACGCAGAAAGAAACGGACCGCATGCTGGCGGCGACCGACTGCCGACTGGTGATTTGCCTGGACATGCTGGCGGATTTGATTTCCGGCCCCAATCGTCCGGTCAAGACACTGTTTGTGTCGCTGCGTCCGCGCCTGCCCCTGTTTGAGCAGGTGGGTTATGTGCTGATGCGTCGCAAGAAGGCGGGTTTCTGGTGGATGTCAGCCACCGAGCACGTCGGCTGGTTCTGGGACGAACTGATGGCGGACGCCCTGCCGGAAGGCGAGACGCAATCGGAGCCGGACCCGGTCCCCGAAGTGCTGCGACGACGTACGTCCGGAGAACTGCCCAAACTGGACTACCATGACCCCAGCAACCCCACTGCGTGGGATGATGTCGAGTGGGACCGTGTTCCCGCCTACATTCTGCCGACCGGTGGCACCACAGGAACGCCGAAGGCAGTAACGCTCAGCCACGCCAATCTGGTGGCCAACGCCTGGCAGCAGTACTACTGGGCGGGAGCGACCATCGGCGAGGAAACACTGCTGGCCGTGTTGCCGTTCTTCCACAGCTACGGGCTGTCGACAAATCTGCTCGGTGGTGCAGCCATGGTGGCGACGCTGATCATGGATCATCGCTTCAACACCCGCAAGGTGATGAAGCTGATCGAGCGACACCGCCCTACCGTCTTTCACGCGGTTCCCGCCATGCTGGTGGCCATCAACGAACAGATGCGGCAGCGTCCCGCCGACCTCACCTCACTGAAGTGGGTGATCAGTGGGGGCGCTCCGCTACCGGTTTCCGTCGGCGCAGAGTTTGCCGAGCACGGCCAGGCGATGGTGGTGGAGGGCTATGGGCTTTCCGAGGCTTCCCCCGTGACGCACGTGGGACCACTCGATGGCACCGCCGCTTTGGGCACCATCGGCCTGCCACTGCCGGACACCTGCTGTCGGATTGTGGATGCCGACACTGGCGAAAACGTCTTTCCCGGAGTTGTGGGAGAGCTGCACGTCAAAGGGCCGCAGGTGATGCTGGGCTACTGGCACGAGGTTGAGCCACAACTCGACGAACGCGGTCAGCTGGCCAGCTTCGACACAGAGCGGTGGCTGCCGACCGGTGACCTGGTGCGATTGAACCCGCAGGGACTGTTTCAGGTGGTCGAACGCAAAAAGGACCTGATCATCACGTCCGGCTTCAACGTGTATCCCCAGGATGTGGAATCCGAGCTGAAAGCCCTGCCCAACATTAAAGACGCCGCAGTGGTGGGCGTGCCCGATGATCAGCGGGGCGAACTGGTGAAAGCGTTTGTCGTCCTGGAGGCAGGAGCAAAGTGGGACGAAGAAGCGGTGCGTGATCACTGCTTTGACTGCCTGGCCGCGCATAAACGACCGCGGCTGTACGAAGTGTGCAGCGATCTGCCCCGCAGTTTTCTGGGCAAGGTGATTCGTCGTCGTCTGCGTGATCAGGACACCACGGATCCGTAGAGCGGCGCGTTTTGAAAAGCGAAGTGTTTGCGAAGGAACCGTATCTGTGATCCATCGATCAGGAGTCCCGCCATGAAGTCTCAATCTCATCCACTTGCCATTCTCAGCGGTCGCCGGACACCCTTTTGTCGTGCCTGGGGTGATCTGGCGGCCGCTCACCCGGTCAGCCTTGGTGTCGCAGCCGTTGAGGCCGCACTGCAGCAGGCCCAGCTTACTCCCGATGCGGTTGACGAAGTCGTGATGGGCAATGTGTCGGGTCCGGCGGACTCGGCCAACATTGCCCGGGTGATCAGTCTGAACGCCGGCATTCCGCACGATCGCATTGCCCACACGGTGAATCGCAACTGTGCATCCGGCATGGAGTCTCTGCTCACTGGCTGGCAGATTCTCAACGAGCGTCGCGCGAAAACAGTGGTGGCCGGCGGCACAGAGTCGATGTCCAGTATCCCTCTGTTGTTCCGTTCCAGCGCGGCCGACCTGCTGACAAAGCTGTCCCGACAAAAGACTCTGCTGGGAAGACTGAAGGTGCTGTCGCGGCTGCGGCCAAAGCATTTCAAACCGGTTCCCGGTGTGATGCTGGGACTGACCGACCCCACGTGCGGGCTCAACATGGGACAGACGGCCGAAAATCTGGCCCGCGAATTTGCGATTTCGCGGGCTGACCAGGATGCCTTCGCGCTGGCCAGTCACGTGGCCGCCAGCGACGCCAGAGAGCGGTGTTTTCTTTCCGGAGAGGTGGCCCCCTATGATGTGGGCACTGGCGGTGACGTGTCACTGATTGAAAAAGACGGCGTTCCCCGCAGCAGCCAGACGCTGGCCGCCCTGGAAAAGCTGCATCCCATTTTTGCCCAGGACGACGTGGGCACGGTCACGGCGGGAAACAGCTGTCCGCTCACCGATGGCGCAGCGGCCGTGGTGCTCAAGCGGGCGGCGGATGTGGACATCACGTCGCAAACTCCCCTGGGCTATGTGACCAGCTACGCCATCGCCGGCTGCGATCCGACGCGAATGGGACTGGGCCCCGTCTACGCGGTGGCGCGATTGCTGAAGGAAACGGGCCTGTCGCTGAGTCATTTTGATCTTTTTGAAATCAACGAGGCGTTTGCCGCGCAGGTGCTGGCGTGTCTGGCGGCCATGGAATCAGACCGTTTCGCACAGCAGGAGCTGAATCGCTCTGATGCATTGGGCGAGATTCCACGAGATCGGCTCAACGTCAATGGCGGAGCCATTGCGCTGGGACATCCGGTGGGCACGACCGGCACCCGCATGGTGATCACGCTGCTGCGGGCACTGCGGGAACGCGGTCTGCACCGCGGACTGGCCACGCTGTGTGTCGGCGGTGGTCAGGGGGTGGCGATGGTGGTGGAAACTGCGATCTGAGGATCTGAGGAACACGGCCCGCGTTCACCACGCGGGCAGGGAACACAACACAGGAGAATGTCATGATTAGTCGCGCCTTAAAACACTTCCGCATCGATCGTCTCAGTGAAGCCGAGACGGTGGTCTGGATTGACGTGCAGCACAAATCGATGAACGTCTTTCATGACGAGGTGCTCAGCGAACTGGACTACGTCGTCAGTGGACTGGAGTCGCAGGGCAGCGGTGCCGTCGTCTTTCGCAGTGCCAAACCGACTGGTTTCTTTGCCGGAGCGGACGTGCACCAGATTGCTCAGCTGACAGGCATTGAGCAGATTGTGGAAGTGGTCTGTCGAGGCCAGAAGCTGTTCCAGCGGGTGGCCGATCTGCCCCTGCGAACCGTGGCCGCTATTCATGGACCGTGCCTGGGAGGCGGACTGGAGTTCGCTTTGGCCTGTAACGAACGCATCGCGCTCAATGACCGAGCCACAAGGCTCGGCCTGCCGGAAACGCAGCTGGGAATCATTCCCGGCTGGGGTGGCACGCAGAGGCTCCCACAACTGGTCGGTGTCGCCACCGCGCTGCCGTTGATCCTGAAAGGCGGTCGACTGACGGCTGTCAAAGCGTGGAAGATGGGGCTGGTGGATGCCATTGCACAGGAATCCGACTGGGAGACGCTGATTTCGCGGGTGCTGACCGATGGGGTGAGCTCGGAAGATCGCCGCCGCGCGTCATGGCAGCAGAATCTTGTCCGCACGGCCACTGACTCTGCCGTCGGACGCTGGCTGGTGGCACGCACGGCGGAACGCCGGATTCGCTCACAGGCACACCACTATCCCGCGCTGCCGGCCGCTATTCGCGCGGTGGCCGCCAGCGGACGATCGGGCGGGCGCGGCTACGTCGTGGAACGCAATGAATTCGCGCAGCTGGTTAACACATCCACATGTCGCAGTCTGCTGAATCTGTTTCTGTGGCGTGAGCGGGCTCGTTCGTCAGACGCTCGAAACAACAATGTTACCGGCAATCGCATTGCTTCACGTCTTGCCACCAGTCCACTGTCGGGAGCCAGCGGGGAAAGTGTTCCCCAGGTCCGTCGCATCGGCGTCATTGGCGCCGGTGCGATGGGCTCTGGCATCGCCCAGCTGGCCGCCGGCAAAGGTCTGTCCGTGGTGATCAAAGAACTGACGCCGGAACTGGCCGACGCCGGGCGGGAACGCATTACTCACAGTATGGACCGACTCGTCAGTGGCGGCCGCATGACGGCGGACGACCGACAGGCCCTGCTCGACCGCATTCTCGTGACCGACAGCTACAACGATCTGGTCGACTGCGATCTGGTGATTGAAGCGGTGGTAGAAAAGATGCCCGTCAAACGCGCCGTGTTCGCCTCACTGGATGCGGTGTTGAGACCCGACGCCGTGATTGCCTCCAATACTTCGGCACTGTCCGTGGCGGAAATGGCCCAGGCCACCAATCATCCGCAGCGGGTGGGTGGCCTGCACTTTTTCAATCCTGTGCACCGCATGGATCTGGTGGAAGTCATTCGCGCTGAACACACCGATGCACGCACCGTCCAGGTGCTGATGAACTTTGCTCGGCAGCTGGGCAAAACGCCCGTGCAGGTTTCTGACACGCCGGGATTCCTGGTCAATCGCGTGCTGTTTCCCGGGATGGGAGAAGCGGTGCGCATGGTGATGGAAGGGGCAGACATCCGCCAAATCGACCGCGCGGCCCGACGTTTCGGACTGCCGATGGGACCGCTGCAGCTGATCGATCACGTGGGGCTCGATGTGGCCTGGCATGTGGCCACCACGCTGGAAGACGTGCTGCCGGAATCCACTGAGGTCATTCGTTTTCTGGGTCAGATGGTGGGCCGAGGCTGGCTGGGTGCCAAGTCCGGCCGGGGCTTTTATCACTACAGCGATGGTGTCCGCGGCGAGGTCAACGACCTGTCGGCGCTGATCGAATCAGCGTCCCTGTCGCCCCCCAGCGACTCTCAGGTGGGCGCGTTTCTGGACGACGGACTCACCGGCACGCAGCGGCGCATCGTCTATCCCATGATCAACGAACTGGGCTTCTGCATGCAGGACGGCGTGGTCTCGGAGCAGTGGATGGCCGATCTGGCCATGATTCTGGGAACCGGGTTCGCACCGTACACAGGTGGTCCTCTGACACTGGCCTCTCACATCGGCAGCGACACGCTGCTGAACAACCTGCACGTGCTGACGGTCCGCCACGGAACACGCTTCAAGCCATCCGCCTGGCTGGTCAACCAGTCTGCCGGTGAATTGAAACCAGCATCCGCTTCCGGTACCTCCGGTGCGCCGGGGACTGTCTGAATTCTCTGCGTGTGAACGTCACGCGCTGCCGTTTCCTGACCTTTTTGTTTTTCTCAAAGTCCAAAAGTGACCAACCACTCGACACGACACTTCAGGGCATCCTGACAGCTGGCCCACAGCCGGCGCAATCGATGCCCACAGCAAGGAGATTTGCCATGAGCATCGACATCAACAACATCCCCGCCGGCAACGAGTCCCGTGATGACTCAGCCATCAGCGCACGCACCGACAATGTGTCCTTTGCCGAAACGGCCCTGCGGCTGGGCGGTAAAACGGCAGAGGAAGCTCGTCGCACGGGCGTCGTCGACACGGCCGATGATCAGGTCGAAGAAATGTTTGCCGAACGGCGACGAACCACGGCCAGCCCCATTCATCGCGCGGTGTGGGAAAACCGTGTGCCCGTCGAAGAATTTCACTTTGATGTGCCAGCACTGGGCAGCGACGAACGCAAAGTCATCAATGACTGCCTGCACGTGGCGCGCAGCCATCTGCGTGGCGGAACACTGTACGGTGAAGATGGGAAACTGTCGGACGACGTCCTCGGGCAGCTGGCCGATGCTGGCTACTGGGGCACGCTGGTCGACAAGCGTTACGGTGGCTGTGGTCTGCCCTTCTCGCACTTCGCTCCGTTTCTGACGCGAATGGCCACCATTGAGCCCACCATCGCCGGACTGGCATCGGTTCACGGGTGCATCGGTGCCGTGGATCCGGTGCGCACGTTTGGCACCGCCGCACAGAAAGAACGCTACCTGCCGCTGCTGGCCAGTGGGCGGCGTCTGAGTGCTTTTGCGCTGACCGAACCGGGCGCAGGCAGCGACTTAACGGCGCTGAAGACCACGGCCGTGCTGGATGGCGACAGCTATGTGGTCAACGGAGAGAAGCTGTTTATCACCAATGCGGTGCCCGGGCGCACGATTGGCCTGGTCTGTCGCATTGATGATCGGCCGGCCGTGCTGATTGTCGACCTGCCGGAGCAGGAAGACGAAACGTTCCGCATGAACCAGTACGGCCTGTACGCGCTGCGACGCGCGCACAACAACGGCCTGATCTTTAAGGACTTCCGTGTGCCGGCGGAAAACCTGCTGACACCGGAAATTGGTGATGGACTGACGATTGCCTACCACGGCCTGAACCTGGGGCGCATTGCGCTGTGTGCCAATGCGGCCGGCACGATGCGGTCGATGCTGGCCAGCATGCTGCCATGGGCCGGTTTTCGCAAAACGCATCCTCACGCCAAAACAGTTGGGGCAGTAATCCAAAACACGCGGCACAGGTCCCAACACATTGGGACAGTTTTACAACAGTCGCGGCCACTGTTTCAAGTTTGAATACGGTCGCAACTGTTTGGGCATGATGTTGCGTGTGTGCAACACAGTGCCAATGTTTGGTCTTGG
>JANSXP010000130.1 GCA_024742875.1 Planctomycetaceae bacterium
CTGTAAGCGAAGCGGCGCGCAGAGACGCTCCACACCGAATCGCCCCCAGCTGAGAACGCAGCGGCCCACGCCACCGTCCGCCGCGACTCGCGGCAAAGCGCGGATCCGACCTCGGTTGTCGATAGCGGAGCAACGCGAAGCGACTGTAAGCGAAGCGGCGCGCAGAGACGCTCCACACCGAATCGACCCCAGCTGTGAACGCAGCGGTCCACGCCACCGTCCGCCGCGACTCGCGGCCAAGCGCGGATCCGACCTCGGTTGTCGAAGCGACCAGCGGGAGCGACGGTAAGCGAAGCGGCGCGCAGAGACTATCCACGCCGAATCGACCCCAGCTGCGAACGCAGCGTCATTCGCCACCGCCCGCCGGGGCTCCCGGCTCGACGCCGTTTTTCCAGGGGCCGGCGAGTTTCATGTAGTCGGGTTCTTCGAGGACGCTGCCTTTGTCGCCGGCGGACCAGCCGGGGATGTGGTTGGGTTTGCCGCGTTTGGCGGAGCGTTGTTCCCACTGGGCGGCCCAGTCGCCGTTGCCTTCGCCGAAGGTCAGGTTTTCGTCATCGAAGTGGAAGACTTTGCCTTCGCGATAGCTTTTGGCTCCCAGGATGACGGTGGTGATGGCGGCGGCGCCCAGAGCGGGATCGTTGTTGCACATTGAGGGATCGTTGGCTTCGAGGGCATCAACCCAGTTGCTGAAGTGCGCGTAGGTGGTGTCTTCGACCTGTCCGGTGGAGATGGTCTCCTGTTTGGCTTTGCTGTCGCGGGTGACCTGGGGTCGTTCGGGGATGTATTCGAAGCTGTCGAATTTTTCGCCCGTGCCAAACTCGAAGGAACCGAAGTGGCCGCGGATCAGCTGTTTGATGGGCGTGTTCTGGCAGGCCATGGTGGCGGTGACCAGGCCCTGGACGCCTTCGGGGAAATCGGCGACCACGGTGGCCACGTCGGGGACGTCACGGCCGTCGTATTCCAGGTAGAGTCCGCCGGCCCCGGTGACGCGTCCGGGGAAGCGGAGGCCGGTGGCTTTGAGCATGGTGGTGGTGCGGTGGACGAACAGGTCGGTGAACATGCCGGAACCGTACGGCCAGAAGCGACGCCACTGTTTGTATTTGGCGCGGTCGAAGTCTTCGTATTCGGCCAGTCCTTCGTCGACCCCCAGCCATTTTCTCCAGTTGATGTTGGTGGGGTTCATGGACTCTTCGAGTTTGTAGTACCGCCACTGTCCCTGGGCGGAGTTGCGGAAGAACTCGGTCTGATACATGAGCACTTTGCCGAGCTTGCCGCCGGTGAGGAGATCGTTGACCTGATTCCAGAGCGGCAGACTGGTGGACTGCACGCCGACCTGCATGACCAGCCCTGATTTTTTCCAGGTCTTCATGACGTCGATCGCTTCTTCGACGGTCTTGGTCATGGGTTTTTCGCAGTAGACGTGGATGCCGGCGTTGAGGGCATCGATGGTCTGTTTGGCGTGCCAGTGATCGGGGGTGCCGATGCAGACGGCGTCGAGGTCGGCTTTTTCGTACATCTCGACGTAGTCTTCGTAGCGAGCGACTTTGCCGCCTGTTTCTTTTTCGATGTAGTTGGCCGCTTTGTCACGATGGACGCTGTAGACATCGCAGACGGCGACCAGTTCGATGTTGCGACCTTCGACCTGGAGTTTGGTGAGTCGTTTGACGTGAGCACCGAACCCGCGACCACCGGGCCCGACGAAGCCGATACGAATTTTGGCGTTGGGGCTGCGGGAGGGGGCCGCGGCGGAGGCGACGGTGGACGCAGCGCCGAGGACTCCGGCGGTGTAGGCGGATGATTTGAGGAAATCACGGCGTGAGGAATCGGTGGACATAAGGTTTCGCCTTTTGGGTTTTGGTGTTGGTCTGTTGGTTGATCGGTGGGTGTCAGGTTGTCGGCCGACGTGGGTTGGTGGAGACGGCCGGCAGTCGGGGATGACGGTGTGGAACTGTGTGCGACTGTGTGGCCAGGTCACGACGGGTTGGTTCACGGGATGTGACAGGACAGCCGTGAGCCGCTGATTCTCGGTTGTTGCCGGAAGGTGTTTAGTCTGGCGGCGGTGGTTGTGGGAATAGTGTGCCGCCGTCGGATTGGGAATGCAAACCGCGCGACGAGAAGCCAATAGCATGAGCGGGCGGACGGTTACGCCCGCGCACAAAAAAAGCCCAAAGGAAATCCTTTGGGCTTTGTGGTCGCTGAATTCGATTCAACTACTCGATCTCGGCCTCAAATTTCACCAAACGCTGCCAGTCAAAGTCGCCAGTACCGAGGTCCAGAGCCTGATAAGCGTCCGTTCTGTCGATGACAAACACGGCTCGCTGCTGCCAACCGTCGGGGCCTGGCCCAGAAGTGGTTCCATCAGCAATGTTGATTCGTCCGCCAACGCGGACGAATCCTGTGGCCGGATCTTCAATGGCTTCAAAGTATGAAGCCTGGGCGAAGACAACGAACGCGTTGCTGGTTGTAGTGGTGTTATTAAGGATCTTGCTGAGAATCTGATGGCGTTCGACAGTGGTTGACGCTGTGTTCGGCGCGTTGTGGTTTGCACGCGTACCAACCTCCAGCCAATGCCGGTCGGCGGTAGCGCCATCATCGTCAATTCGGTTACGAAGAATCGTTCGGTCAATACCGTTATCGTCAGCGGCATCCGCCGTGTACCCAGAGGACCGGAAGGGCGTAGAGCCGGGTACGCCAGGCATCAGGAAGGAAGTTGCATCGTCGCCGTTGGTTGTATTGGCAGGTGTCGGATCGTAATAGCCTCCAACGGTGGCGCCGTCGCGCTCTTCAATAAAGTTCAGATAACGGTCCTGATCAAGAGCCGTCCCGACCACGCCTGGTGTGCTGTCCACCGAAAACGGTGAATTCAACCGATCGTTGTCGAGGTCGACAAACAGGGGGTCATCAACCAAACCAGCAAACACTTCCAGATGCCTGATCATGTTCAAGTTGATCTTTCCCGGGGTCCTAATCTGATTCAGATAGTTGCCGACCATTCGGTGAACTCGCGACGGCACTTCAACGAACTGAAAGAGACGATACCAACGATTGTCATTGTCGGTTGTCGTCCCAGTGGGATCGTAGTCAGGCCGCAGGAACATGGCTGAAGCACCAGCGATGTTCTCAGGGTCCAGAGTCGCTCCTTCCACTTGCGAGTCAGGTGTCAGCTGACTGTGCCGCAATCGTTGAGTGAGCAAATTAGGGCCAAAGGCAGGAACATTCAGCAATTCTCCTGTTGAAGCAAACTCACGATCGAAATGCGGCTGCCAAACAGTAGTTTGAAGACCATCATTGAAGTTGGCCATCGTGTTGTCTGGCTGATAGGCCATCGTTGGATCAGTCAACTGCTGAGAGTTAAATGGCTGGGTCAACGAGTTGTATTGATGTTCAGCAACACTGTTCCCGCCAAAGTCGACACGGCTAGTGTCATTCAGCTCCGACACACGTTCGGAACTTCGCAGGTTCTCCAGTCGCGTACCTGTCAGTTCTGCTGCTGTATCTCCATCCTGAAGTCCGAGTTCCTTAAACACGACCCGGATTCTGTCCACTTCAACCCAGGGATTGACGTCGTCGATCTGACCAGCGCTGCTTTCAAGCGATGGCATATGCGGATTCAGGCGTCGCTGAATCACCAAATCGAACCCCGCTTCAGTCGGAGTTGTGCCAAATTGCCCACCAGCATTAGAAGCAGCCTGTAAACGTGTGAATGCCTGATTCCCGCCGTAGTCCATGGTCGGATCAAAACCGTCAAAGAAGGCTCCCCCGGCCGTCGTGACTGCCTGACTGCTGTTAGTCATGACATAACGACTGGCATGGGTCGATTCAATCACATCAACATCACAGAGCGCTGTCATGCCAGTCGGTCCCGTCACAGCAGGGCCACCGAACGGAGCAATGCAATTGAAATCACCGCTCAGGTCGTAGTCGACATAAAAGTCACTCGTACTGGTGCTGGTGTCACTCGCTGCGGAGATCGTAAACAGGCCCCCGCCGTTAACTGTGCCGGCATCGTCCGTCAAAGTGATCGCCGCGTTGGGCTGATCCGGAAGTGCGATGCGATCAGATGCGTTCTGACGATCAAACCGTGCAATACGGAACGCACCGGTCAATTCGTTGGCTGATTCAAGATACGATAGGTCAAGCGTGTTGGGCAGCATGTTGCGTAGTTCGATGAACAGATGATGCCGGTCACCAGCTGTATCGTCCTGCAGTGTGGCAGGGTGATCTGCTGCCCCCACTTCGTTGCTCGTGATTCCCAGCACCTCGCTGAATGCCAACTGCTGTGCTTCGACACCAAAGACAACGCCACGATCATCCGTATCCTCAGGGTACAAACCTTGATTAGGGGCAGAGGTCACTGTAGAAGCCCCCGTTGCATCATTGGAAAACGCGTCATCATCAAGGTTCCAACCGTTCGTCAGATCTTTGTCATACTCAAACTTGGTGATCACATCGTCATTGTCCATGGCATCAACCATGTTCACAGCAAACTGAGCCATGCGTCGCAACTGGACCTCGGTGTACGCCGAACCATTCGTGGTGTAATTAACAATGCCTCCCGTGCCATTCGATTCTGCTCCACCAAGGGTGTAGAGCAGCACATAGATATCGCGAGCGAGTTGCTGTCGATCCCGTCGTGCCCAGAACTCCTGTTCGCCAAAATTCGTCGGCGGGTAGGGAACGTTGGCCTCAGAAGCGACGGTGTTGGGATCACTGTCGGCCAATGCTTCGATCGTGGGCACGTCTGTCTCCGTCAATGCAGACGGCTCATTTTCAAGAACTCCCGTGTAATGGGGATGCTCAGTCACACTGCGGAACCGCAGACCAGATCGCTGCATATAGCGAAGGAATGCGGCCGTGCCTTCCGCCGGAGTTTCATCCGTACGATCGACGTCCAGAATGTGGTTCACGCTCAGCGGCAGTACTCCGAGAATGTTCCGTCCCTCTCCAATTTCGTTGGTCAGTAAACGACGGACCTGTGGCCTAAATGGATCATCAGGGCCAAAGACCTGCTGGTTGTAGCTCGGCGGAAACTCAAGCAATCCATCACCGTCTGGGAATCCGTTTCCATCCTGGTCAAAACCGTCGCTATCAGCGGTGTACTCCCAAGCTCGCTGCGAACTTCGTCGCATGGCGATGTAACGCAGTGAGTTGCTCAAAGTCGTAAACATCTCACGCTGATCGCTATCCTCGGCCAGAGCGTGCGGCATCAGATCACTGAGATGCTCACTCAGTTTGTCCTTGGCGGCGTCCGGCGACAGAGTAGCGTCCCGCCACTGCAGGGCCACGAGATCCCCGATTGACGCAATTCCGTCGGAGTCGCGGTCGGCGATATCGTGATCAAAGATTGTTTCCAGGGGATCTTCAAACAAACGGTCGATTTCTTCGCTCACACTGAGGTCATCACCAGCGGCGTCACCAAGAAGGGTGTTGCTGGCAGTGCGTGCACCGTCGACCCCAAACCCATATCGCACGGGATCAGCCTGGAGCGTGCTCGCGGCACCATACTGAATGTAGCCCGGCCATTGTTTTGGACCAATCTGTGTTTCCTGACGGAGAAACATGGGCAACAGTGGGTTGTCCGTGCTCCATAGTTCTGCGCCCGACGCCAGATCAAAGCTGTTGGTTCCGGCATCAAACGATGCGTAATCCCGTTGCGTTCGCTGACCTCGACCGGAAAAGCTCATCGGATGACCGTATGGGCGTTGTCGAACCACGGCGACATCAGCAGTTGTGGGATCATTGTCGTGATCGACAAGCTCAACAAATGCATCGCCTTCGCGCGCATTCTGATTGTCATCAACACCGAATCGGCCACCAAACGAAGTGCCGTAAATGTTTCCGGCGCGTCCAGGACCTGGCATTTCTGCAATTCGCAAACGCGTCGACGCCACTTCAAGTGCGTTGTAGAGCATCTGCTTGTCGCCCCATCGGCCGCCAAACAGGTCTGTGATCGGATTCGGCGTAACACTGGTAATCGCCCCTGTGCCGGCGTCCCGTGTTACTACGCGATCATCATACTGGCCTCGCCCCATAAGAGCCCAAATCCACTCGATATTCGCCTGCTCCAGCGTGTTCGTAGCGGCGGCGCCAAAGTGGATGTGCATGTGTTCTTCGGTTTCGGCGTTCAAAGCGACATTGCGTCGCAGACCCCATTCCGGGTTAACCTCATTTGGGCCGAGTCCCTGATGCGAGCGTGACACAAAGTTGCTCGATAAATCCCCGTTAGAGGCCGCCTGCGGAAGGGTTCCTGTCTGCGGCAAACCGGCGAGGTTTCCATGAACATTCAAATTGAAGAGTGCATCCAACTCATGAATCGTAACCGCGAACATCACGACGTATGAGCGAGTGGCTCCGGTGGAGTCGGTAAACTCCTGGATCGGGAAGTGGAGATCGAGCCAGATAGCTTCGTTGATTCCATCGCCGTCGGGATCAGCATCGAGTTCGAAATCGTCAAGGGTGGTGGCACTGCTGATATTTCCAGTCCATAGCCCGAGGTCACCGTTAATGCCGTTGCTGTTGGAGTCTTCGGGCAGGAACGGAAAGCCACCAGCTCCCAATCCAAGGGCAGTCGCTTCATCCTCCGTGATGTATCGCAGCACGGTCGTGCCGTTGGATGTCACACCAGAAATATGGCTCGGATGTGGCCGAAAACTGCGTGCCGGAAACAGGACAGTATTCCTGTTCGCATTTGTTGGAGCGACTGCTGTCGGTGGATCACTTCCTGTCGCACCCGGTTGATATGCATACGCCCAGTGTCGATTGGTGCGGAACTCGCCCTCGAATGTGGCGCCCAGACTGAGAGTCCCCGAACCACTAAACGGCTGCCGCATATACTGCGGGCGGAAGAATGATGGAATGAACACGGGAAGCTGTCGCTGGGATCCACCGCCACTGTTTTCCGCAATCGCCCATCCCTGGTAGGCAAGAAACAGATTGTTGATATCCGGATAAGTGTAGTCCACGTCCGGCTCAGGAGCCGTGGCTCGCACTAATGCGCCATGTGCCGCCGGGGAATCGACAAACTCAAGGAACGAAACACCGTTTTCGTCGTTAATTCCCACAGCCGGATACTCAGAACTGTACTGCACGTCAATCCCGTCTGCGTTGCCGGGATAGATGTCACTGCCAACGAGATTCCGAACCAGAGAATATCGACGTGTCGGGCTGTAAAGCACGCTTCCACGGAACTGTTCCGGGGCGCCAACGATAATCTGCTCCAGCATGTGCGGCCAAACATCTGTTGGATCATTGTGCTGAATCTTTGCAGCCTCAGAAAAGAACTCAGAGGCCACGCGTTCCTGAGACGCGAAGGTGAAGAACACCATCCCTGTAAACGTCAGCAGGCCAAGCAACGCAATCACGATCACCAGAGTTGAACCTCGGCGATTATCGTTCGGTGTATTCGGTTCACGTTTCATGATTGAGCTCCATTGGATTGAGCAACACAAGGGCGAGAGTCACCCAGTCGCCGCAGAGGGCGACGCAGACAGGACGACCGCAGGCGCGGCCGCTAGTTCTCTTCTTCAACGGGCAGGACCATCGTCAACTGACGCATGTCTCCCGATTTTTCGTTCTGAAATCGCACAGTGATTCGAATGGCCTTGAGCGATCGAGTGTTATCGACCGCTTCCCACACGTATTCGCCGTCTGTTGTGCGGCGGCCGGGTGTAATAGCCCACGTCGGCTGGATGGCGCCAGTCTCGTTTGTGCCGTTGCCATTGCCGATCCCGGCGGTCCCATCGTTTAAGCCGATACAGCGGAACGCGATCTGATATTCCCAGGGTGCTGGCTGATCCTGAGACTGCGCGTGCGTATCAAACACACCGTTGATGGGAGTGAGTGGATTCGTTGAGTCGCTGGGGTCAGGGTCCCAAACTGTATCGGTAAGACCAAAGACGACATCTCCGACAACGTAAGCGCTACCAGTCTGCCAATACCCTTTATTACTCGTTGCGATGGGCACACCATCTCGCATGATGCCTCCGTCCGTCGCCAGAGGAGGAGTGAATTCATAGAGTTCATAGGGAGCACGCTGACCAGCCTGTGCGGTAAATGGACCGCCTGTCGGAGGCAGGCCAGCCTGCAGAGAGTTATCCGGGTGCCATGTATCAAAAACAGCGCCGCGTGGCCGATTGTCGGGGCCGTAGGTCGTATTCAGCAGCCGGGCGATGTGAAAATCGCCATCAACGCCTGTGGCCGTCCCACCGGAGTAGGCACCGTGCCCGGGGACAACGAAATCCCCAAAGCGCTCATCGAGGACCTCGACTTTGAATTCGTGCACATTCGACAGGATCAAGTCTTCCTGAGCACGTGATCCTCCACGCCCAACAAGACCATCAAACTCAGAGATAACGCCGTTCGCATTCAGCGTGTAGCTGGACGTTCCGACATCGTACGGATTCCCGCCATAAAGGACTGTGCCGGGTGAGCCTTCGACATTGCACAACTGCTGTGGATAGTTGAAGTTGTTGGCCGATGTCTCGGCATGCAGAAATCGCCCAATGAATCCCACGGCTGTTGAGGTTGCGTCGGTGGTATCCGACAGCCTCAGATGCTCCCTGGAGAAGCCAGTAGCAAAGTCAAAGCCGAAGCGATTCCGAGGTTTCCCCAGTGACACCAGCGGACCACCGTCGTTGAAGTTCTCGTTTGAAAGGGCGTTGACACCGATTATGCGAGCCGTTTGGTAGGCAGTGTTGGGCGCGGAGGAATCCAAAACCGTGAACTGGGCAATTGCGCTGTGATCGAAGTACAGATGGTAGTCATTCGTAAGGACGTCATTCGCCGTACTGAACGTACCGTCGGTGTTGTAGACCGAAGTGCCGGGTAGTCGGAAGTTTCCAGTGAACGTAGACGCGCGAGACGATTCCGAAGTGTCATCCGTGTAGCCAACGAAGAATGGATTGTCGGCAAAACTTGTCGGCTGATCATCCAGATCACCACCCGCCACACTCAATGGTTCGCGGATGAGTACCTTACGCCGGTAGAGATTTCCGTTTCGAAGGAAGTAGCAGATTTCCGCTTTCGTCGAACTGGTTGTGGAGTTTTGGCTTAGTTGTCCATCGTCTAATTCTGGCTGGTTGGGACTCCCTGACAGCGATGCATTACCTGTAATGGGATCCACTAGAGCCGACGCTCGTCCAAAAATTTCAGTTTCGTCCGTGTTCTGCGAAGTCTGATCAGCATCAATTGTCAGCTGGATCATGTCGTCCGAATAGTTATCAGCATTGTTCGTGCTGATGTACAGATATCCGGATCGATTCCCAAAGGAAGTCGGACTAGTCAGCGAAGATTCACCAAGGGTCGGATTGATGCCAGTCGTTGCCCACGGCCCCGTGTATGGCTGCAGGTCACGATAAGAGCGTTTTTCAAAGTCCGCACGAATCACGTTCATCAACACTCGGGCTTTCTGGTCATTCTCCGAGTTGGCCTGTTGCTGACTCACACTGCTGGTGGCGATCTGAAAAACGCTCGCAAACATTGTCATCATCAACAGGACAAGCGTCACGGACACAAGCATCTCAACCAGCGTAAAACCGCGGTTGCATCGCATTGATCGTTTGTTTGAAGAATAACGGTTCATGACAACCTCTATCGATCCCAACGGATCCGAACGAGCATCAGAAGTTCAACTGAATCATGTCGTCAGGCATGGCCCGACTGCCAAGTGGGTAAACGTCGACGATTCCAGGGATGAACATCGCACCGCCAACCAGTCCACCGGCAGCAACACCAGGAGTGGTCTCGACCGCAGCGGACTCCAAAGTCACCAGAAACTGCGTCGGGTTGGCCGCATCCGATACTGGGCTGGGATGCTCCACATAATTCGCAATGCGGTACCACCGTGCGTTGTCCACATCAAGGACCCAGCCACCACGCTTGAGGAACGGCTCCGCCGGGTCGCCGTTACCATCCACGCCGCTTGTCGCGGCGACAGACACACCAAATGACCCATCTACAAAGTTTGCGGGGAACACGCGTTCGTTCTCAGGCTTTCGACCGTTATTGAACATCACAACAACGTCCACCCCTCGAGCCCTGCCATCCGGCCCACGCCGAACCGTCAGCAACCAGTTAAAGTCCTGAACGCGTTTCTGCTGAATGATGACTCGAGATGGTTCCGTGTCGAGAAACTCGACGGGAAGTGCGCGACCAGATGTCATCCCATCGCCGTTGTAGTCGTTTGCTGCAATTCCGCCGACGGCTGCCTCTGTCCAGACGCACACCTGACCGTTACGAGCCGTCAGCGGGTACGAGAGGCTCATCCGCCCGTCTGGAATGTTCGCATACGGGCTGGTAGATCCCGCAGCCGCTACTCCGCGAAAAATTGTGATGCGGACCAGTTCAGGATCGGGGATGGCAATGGGCGGAAGCGAGTAATTTAGTGACGTCAAAACTCCGTCAAGACTCACATTTTCATCAAACTCAACACCAATCGTGTCTGACGTGACAGTCGATGTGAGACCGCCGGCACTATTGATAAAGCCGACGGGGACAGCATCAACCACTGTGTCCCACCCATCTCCAAGGCTACTCATTTCGGCCGCAAGGAGTTCAAAATTGCGAATGTCAGCGGTGACAACAGTCGCTGGCAGTGACTGCGACTGAATCCCACCGTCGTATCGTGGAAGGCTCGTGTAAGGGGTCGTCAGCGACAA
>JANSXP010000008.1 GCA_024742875.1 Planctomycetaceae bacterium
ATTCGCAAGCCGCTGCTGCAGGGCGCGGGTGTTCAGTTCAACCGCATCGCAGGTCCGGGTGCCACCGAGGGTGTCTACAACGGCGTGCTGCTGGCCCGTGTGAACTCCGACATGGATCAGATCGAGTTTGAAATCGCGGTGCGAGACTATGTCAACAACGTGACAAACGCCTACTGGGATCTGTACTTCGCCTATCGCGATCTGGATTCCCGCAGTCGCGCCATGAAACGGGCGCTGGAAGCATGGAACCGCATTCGAGCGCGACAGCAGAGCGATCTGGAAACCGGCGCTGCGGAAGCGCTCGCTCGCGAACAGTATTATCGGTTTAAGTCCGAAGTGGATGAAGCCCTGACCGGGCGAGTGACGCTGGGAACACGCACAGGCAACGGCAGCACTGGGGGCACACTGGAAGCGTCCGGTGGTGTGCAGGTCACAGAACGTCGACTGCGTCTGCTGATCGGCCTGACGATTAATGACAGCGAACTGATTCGTCCGGCCGACGAACCCACCCGCGCGGACATGATCTTTGACTGGGACATCATCCAGCAGGATGCCATTCAGCTGCGACCGGAACTGCGTCGGCAGCAGGCCGCTATTCAACGTCGGGAGATGGAACTGCTGGCATCACGCAACTTCCTGAATCCACGTCTGGATGTCGTGGGACGCTATCGTTTCCGCGGATTCGGCGACGATTTGATCCGTACCAATAACAATGGCAGCGTGCCGTCGTCCGCCTTCCGCAATCTCTCCAGCGGCGACCAGCAGGAGTGGTTTGTGGGCCTGGAATACGAAGTGCCGCTGGGCTACCGCAAAGCCCATCTGGCTGTCCGCAATGCGGAAATGATGCTGTGCCGTGAACGCACCATTCAAAAAGAGCAGCAGCGGGAAGTGGTCCACAATCTCAGCAACGCCGTGGCCGACGCGGCTCGCGCGTTTGAAGCAGTCAACAACAACCTCAACCGTCTGCTGGCGGCCCGAGAGGTTCTCAAAGCCTACGAAACACAGGATGAAAACGACATGGACATCGATGTCGATCATCTGCTGGATGCTCAGCGAAAACTCGTGGAGGCGGAGATTCGCTACTTCCGATCGCGAACTGAGTATGCGGTGGCACTCAAGAATGTGCACCTGGAGAAAGGCTCTCTGCTGCCGTACCACGAACTGTACATCTTTGACAGAACACCAGCCCCGAACCCGGTTCCCAGTGAAGGTCAGTCCCCGCTGCCACCCGGTTCCATGCAGCCCCAGCCTTATGATGAACGGCCATCCCCCGCTGTTCAGAAGGTCCCCCCTGCGGAAATCTCTGCCCCCGACGCGGACGCCGTGCCGGCCCCGCCGGTCCGCGGCGTTGTGCATCAGGTCTTTGGGCGTGACACTCAGCGCGTCCCTGTTCGCTGAGCGAGCCCGCGGACAGCCACTGCGTTCAACGCCTGTGACCATCAATCCACTGCATCGGTGGCCGACATTCGGCGAAGCGCTCCGTCCGTCGCACCGGCGATTACGCTGACAGTTCCCGGAACGGCAGCCACACAGGTGACCCAGCCGCTTTGACTAACGGAAATCCGGGTGAGTGACAGTCGGACCGGATCGACAAGACAGACATGCCCATCGCGGCAGCCGACCACAGCCCGCGAACCGTCATCCAGCCACGTTACGCAGGTGGCCGGACTTTTCAGTCGCTTGAATCGGACCATGCGACCAATCGTGGGCTGCCAGAAGCGGACGGTCCGATCATCGGCGGCCGAAGCCAGCAAAGGCAGAGCGGTCGTATCCTGCTGCGGTCTGAGAGCCACCCCGCGCACCGCGCGGGCATGATTATTCAGCGCTCGTTCCTGTTTCAGTGACTGAATGTTCCAGACGCGAATCGTGTTGTCGGCGCCGCTGCTGATCAGCAGTTCCTGGCCAGGATCGGAGACAACATCGGTGATCGGTTTGGAGTGAGCGGCCGTAATTTTTTCCGCGGCCCCGTGCTCTGTCATCAGTCTGCGATGCAGGGCACGATCAAACCCTCCGGCAACCAGTTCTTCTGCTCCGCGTGCCACCGCGGACAGGACATCGCTTCCCACGACAATCCGCTGCACGGTCTTCAACTGAAGCGGTTGCACCTCAGCTGCCTGCAGCAACACCAGTGCCCCTGACTCCCCGGGAGTTCCACCGGCCACGATCACCTGTTCTCCGGAAAGAAAACGCACGTCACAACTGGTGGGCATCGGCAGGACCACGCGCTGAACGACGGCCAGTGACTTTGCATCGTGCACACACAGCTCCGACTCGCCAACAGTCACCAGCCATCGCCCATCCGCCGAACACGTCAGGGCAGTGGCCGGATACTGACGTTCAGCGGGAGCCTCAGCGGCAGTGATCGCTTTGCTGTCTGCAGCCAGAGCCAGCAGCAGTGGCAGAATTCGGACCGAAACCCAGCGCACGTGAAGCCCCCGTTATCCCGTCAGTTCACGAACAACCTGCGCACCGGCCGGCGTCAAACGGACGGGGCGTCGGTCAGGCGTGGTGAGTTCCAGCTGAGGATCGATTCCCAGCAGTGTGTAGATCGTGGCCACCAGATCGGATGGCGTGACAGGGCGATCCGCGGGAGACTCACCTACTGAATCGCTGGCGCCAATCACCTGGCCGCCCACCACACCGCCACCAGCCATCATCACGCTGAACACCCGCGGCCAGTGATCCCGCCCGCCTCCGGGATTGAGTTTCGGCGTTCGACCAAATTCTCCCATCACCACCACGAGCGTCTCATCCAGCAGACGACGATCCTTCAGGTCGTGAATCAGCGACGACACCGCCAGATCCAGTGAGGGAATCAACCCTACCGGATGGCGTGATCCGCGGAAGCCGTCTTTTAATCGTGTCGTGAGATCCTGATGGGTGTCCCAGCCGCGATTTGTGACTGTCACGTAGTTGACACCGCGTTCGACCAGTCGCCTCGCCAGCAGACAGGACTGACCAATTGTCTTCGGACCGTAGCGACGACGGACATCGGACGGTTCTTCTTCCAGGGCAAACGCGGCTGCCGCTTCGGGCGATGTCACCATGCGGAACGCCTGGTCAAATTCGGCCGGCACGCTCGAATCCGCGCCAGCCGACCAGCGGGCAATCTGTTCGGCAAACTGTCGCCGACGTTCAATACGGTCCAGTGTAAGGCCTTCGGCAACCGTCATGTTCCGTACGGCGAACTGATCGGACGCGGGATCACCGCCGACTGCAAAGGCGCCGCTGGAGGGCGGCAGGTAGCCGAGGCCGCGGTAAGCCGCGCCCCCCACACGGACATCGGGGATGGCCACGTGACCCGGCAGCAGTCGATCGGTGGTGCCCAGGCGAAAGTTGGCGACTGTGGAAAACGACGGATACTCAAGTGCAGGCGTGGGTTTGAATCCCGACAGCATGTAATGGGTGCCGAGGTTGTGTTCGCCCAGCGGCGAGGTCATCGAGCGAATGACGGCAACGTCACGCATCAGCTTTGCGGTCTGCGGCAGGCATTCGCCGATGCTGACTCCAGGAACAGCCGTCTGGATGGCCGACAGCGGACCACGCACTTCCTGCGGAGCGCTGGGTTTCAGATCAAACGTTTCCAGGTGACTTGGTCCCCCATCGAGCCAGATGAGCACACAGGACTTTGCTTGGGTTCGCATCTTTCCTGAAGAAGCATCCTCTGACCGCACAGCGGGCAAGAGTGTGGGCGTCAAAGCTCCCAGGCCGATCAGCTGGCCAATCTGCAGAACTCCCGACCGCCGGGTGATAGACGTTCGCTGCGACGAATACCGACGAAATGTCATGGTCGTCTCCTGTGGCTAATGGCTGGTCAGAAACTCGGCAGATGTCAGCAGACTCCACGCGAAGTCCTGCAGGGCGAACAAATCCACTGTCACATCGGCCTCAGCACGGCGGCCCGCCAGTTGCGGCACCCAGAACGCGGATTCGCCGGCGGTCGGCAGTCGGCCCAGAGCCCTTCGATAAAGCCGACTGACCACCTCATCGGGGGTTCCGTCCGCCAGATCGTGCAGTCGACTTTCTTCGAGGAGTTCATTCAGCGGCCGACCATTCAGCAGACTCAGCTGCACCGCCAGGTTGCTGCTCGCAAGTGTCAGTGTTTCGCATTCCGGCCCCTGGCAACCTGACAGCGCGGCCTGTCCATTTTGACGAGCTGCCAGTCCGCGGTAGGACACCTGGACAGGTCGCGGCACACCAAGAACTGTGCCAATCGCATCCAGGTAGACTTCGGGCGCCATTTTTTTAGGCAGGGCCCCGGGATAAAAAGCAAGCTGCGGCGGCGTTGACACCGAAGTCGCTGCGGCTCGCTGATAAACGTCCGTCCGACAGATCGTGCGGACCAGATGACGCAGACGGTAGCCGCTGGCCTGAAAGTCGCGAGCGAGCCAGTCCAGCAGCTGCGGATGCGTCGCGGGGTTCGTATCGCGCAGATCATCCACGGGTTCCACCAGGCCGCGGCCCATCAGACGCGCCCAGATACGATTCACAAACGCACGGGCGAACAGCTGATTGTCCGATCCCGACAGCCAGTCCGCCAGCGGCAGTCTGGGGTCGGCCGCATGGGACACCGGATCACCCCCAGGAATCAGTGAGACGGCCGGTTCGCCGGTGGCCGGATTAACTACGGACCCGCTGCCGACTTTGACGGACTCGCCAACCCGCAGTCCTGCGAAGATAGCTGACAGTCCGTGATAGTCTTCCTGCTTCCAGTGATCGAGCGGGTGATCGTGGCAGTTGGCACACTGCAAACGTACTCCGAGGAACGCTCGACTCACCAGTTCGGCGGTGGGACCCGGTCCGGGAGCAACCTGATAGAAGGCGGCCGGTGGAACTTCCGAGATCTTACCGGTGGCCGTAAGCATAGAACGGACGATCTGATCGTAGCCTTCGTCGCGACGAATCGCCTCCTGCAGCCAGTTGTAGATCGCTTCACGCCCCTGCTTTCCTCGGGCCACAGCTCCCAGTTGCAGCTGCTGAGCGATCACCCAGGTCCAGTAACCATCAAAAGCTGTGGGCTGATCCCCCGTTTCTGTCAATCTGTTGATCAGCGTTTCCACACGCGACGTTTCAGGCTGGCGGAAAAAGTCAGCTCGGTCCCGATCAGTCGGCAGACGCCCGGTCACATCCAGATACAGCCGTCGCAGCAGAACCTCATCGTCAGCCCGGGGACCAGACGGAATCTGCAGCTGCGCTAATCGACGGTCAACAAACTGATCGACAGGACTGGCAGCATTCGCCCGCGGCGCGATTGGTAAACCCCAGGGAGCCATGATTTCCACCGTCATGACTCGATCCATATACCGGCCCGTCAGAACATGACGCCCCGACCTCAGAATGGTGACCCTGCCGTCTGCCGCAACCGTCACTGCGGAAGGATCGTCGGCTGACAGCACCGTCCACGGAAACACATCTCGCCTGGAGCCGTCGTTGAAACAGGCTCCCGCAGAGATCTGTGTCGATTCGCCGACGGTGACATGGTCCTTCTCCACCGACAGCTGAAACTCCGTCAAACGGCGGACGTTCTGACGCCGGGCCCCCTGCCGGATCCAGCGAATGAGAGTGGCGTGATCGGCGGAGTCATACTCAACGCGTGCCCCACCTTCATGGCTGACCTGTTCGGTCGCCTTTTTCAGCATCAGGCTGGATTCCGGTTCCGTCCGGCTGATGCGACGTCCCTGAAAAAAACGTGTGATCTGCTCGTAATCAGCCTGCGGCCGACTGCCATACAGCGACAGAAAGAACTCTCCGCGACCAGCCGCAGCGCCATGACAGGCGCCTACGTTGCAGCCTGCTTTCGTAAGGATGGGCATCACGTCAGTGTCAAAGTCAACCAGGTCTGCGGAAGCCGGCGCGTTAACGTCGTCTCCTGAGCGGACGCCCGCCTGAACGGGGTCGTCCAGACTCAGAACAAACGCGAGTCCCGACATCAGGACGGGGCCGACCATCATGACGGATCGCCTTTGGGCCCCTCACCATTTCGGGCGCCACGACGAGCGGGCTTCGCCTGAAATTCCTTCGCCCATTTCTTCAGCCAGGACTGCGTGAATTCGTTGCCGTAATTTTTCAGCCGATCCGCGGCGATAATTCGCCGTGCGATGTCGCCAATCTGCTGACGATCAGCTGGATGAGTGTCCGTATGATCAATCACAGCCTGCGCGGCTTTGGCGATTTCCTCTTGCGTGCCGCTCTTATTGAGCACGGGCCGAAGCAGCGCTCTGAGCGCTCCGGAAGGTTCCGCTCGCATCTGTTCGCCTTTGCCGGAAGCGTCTGCCGGACGAGCCCTGCGCATGCCCTGCACGCTGTAGTCGCTCACCTTTGGCGGTTCTTTTTCTCCCAGCACATCCGCAATGGCCTGAAACATCTTCGGAGCGTCCGCCTGCAGGCTCGGCTGAACGAGTGCGAAGTTGGCCGTCACTTTGCCTTTGTCAGCCACCAGCACAGTCAGCGTCACATTGCGGTTCAGGCCATAGGCTTCCGGTCCTTCAATCCCTTTGGCAAAGACGCCGCCCGTCATGCCTTTGGGAAAAATTCTCTGCAGCCCGCTCAGCCAGCGTCCCTCTGCGCTGGGATCATCCGTCAGGTAAACAAACGCATGGTCGAGTTTGTCACGACGATCCGCCGCCAGCTTCATCAACGCCACAGAAACACCAAACGCCGGACGGCTTTTCTGGTGCAGGAACACCAGCAACTGAGGTTTACCGGAATCATTGGCGACCGTCTGGACATCGCCGCTGTTTTCACCAAAAGCCGACATCAGCTCAAACGGTGCAACTTCTTCACCCGGCTGAGGACCTGAAAATACAGTTTCGTCCGGCGTGAAGATCACCAGGACGGCCATTGCTGTTGCAGCAAACATACGGCACCCCTTCGCAGGCGGGAGTTAAGGCGGGAAGCTCAACGACCGACTGAGAAGGCCGGCCGCGACAGAATACCCTAACAGGGACAGCCTCATTTGCGAAGGTTTGGCGTGTTTCGTTATGTGTCGCCTGGCAGAAACACTGCGGAAAAAGACCATCGAGAGTCGCGGGACGAATACGGCCAACAGCGGGCGGTTGTTCAAAACGCCCAGTAAACCGCACTCGCGAGAGCCACAACGGCGGCACTGACTGCTGCAAATTTCAGTCGCGAACGAGACTTCATATCCCGCAGATTCAGCACCGTTTCAAATCGTGCGAGGCGTTCGTAGTCGACAACGACAGGAAATGAGGGAGACGATTGGGAGGGGTGAGAATTCATCATGACACTCCAGTTCTGGTTGCGAGGACAAATCAAACGTCCCTGTATCCAGTTCGTGACAACGAAGAATTCCTTACGACGGATCACCAAATTTGATCACATGCCGGGACGGCCGTGTGCCCGCTCACGCAAACATGGCGAATTTTGCGATTGCTGTGGCCATCAGCGGGCATGCCCGCATGTCCAAAAAGAAGGCTTCGCACCCACCAGGATGCGAAGCCTTCGAAATTCGTACGTGTCCGGAAAATCAGTCGTCCAGGTCAAGATTCCAGTACGCGTCATTCACGAAACGCGACCAGCTCTCCAGTCGGACACCGTTGCGGGCATAGGACGGATTCCACACGGGTCTGACCGGAGGCCGCTTCAGTGGCATGCCTGCGCGTTCCGGAGTCCGGGCCGCTTTGCGATGATTGCAGTCGACACAGGCCAGCACGCAGTTGGTCCAGCTGGACACGCCGCCATGTGATCGCGGTACCACGTGGTCAATCGTCAGTTCTTCACTGCCGGGGCGACAGCCACAGTACTGACACGTGAAGTTGTCGCGTTTGAAGACGTTACGTCGACTGAAAGCAACCACGTTGTTCGGCAGACGATCATAACGAGTGAGCGTGACAACTTCCGGTACTCGCAGTTTCATCCACTGCGTCTGGATGCAGGGTTCACCATCCGCAACGTCAAACAGCGACCAGTCCTCCCAGCCGTACTGCAGATAGCTTTCCGGATCGACGATGCGAGCGGACTCGTTCCACACCTTCACCAGCGATCGGGCCACGGTTGCAACACCAACCGGCTGCCAGTTGCGATTCAGGACTAATGTCGGTCGTTCGAGAACTGAGGTCACCACGGGTCTGTCCCCTTTCGTGTTGGACCTTCGATCTGACTGTGAAGCTTCGAACGCCACAACTCCTGGAATTTGTGACAGTCTGGGGATGTCCCCAAAGTTCTCGGCTTTCCGCCTGTCGAAGAACTAACCCTACAAACTGCGCTGTACAGACACAACAGGCCCGGCAAGGTTCACTGGGGGCGCACCGCGATTTTCGCAGTCGATTAACACGAACTCGGTCGGCCCGTGCGACGCATCACAGCAGTGCGAGCTGGCAATTTGCAGACAGGATCGCCGCCGCTGTCGATCAGCCCCGTCTGCTCGGGCAGGGTGAATCGCCGGCTGGTTCGCGCAGCGAGATCGGATCTGCAGCAGAACACCAGTGCCCCGACAGCTGGTTGGAGGCTGTCAGCGGCCGCAAAACAGAGACCACACCGCAAAATCGTCACCAATTCGTCCATCCTCAGCGATCGGCTGCAGTGGGATGTTGTTGCCGCAGATCCTCACAGACTAAGGTGCTGATCAAATCTCTTCTCCAGCCGTGCGGAAGCCACATGCGTTCAGATCTCATCAGCCTCAACTGCCAGCGAAACCAGGAAACCGCCGGACTGGCGGACAGCTACGCCAGCCATCGCGAACATGTCATGCGGCTGGTCAAAGCCACGGTCAGTCAGCTGTCACCGGACACGGGAAAGTGTTCCTCCGTTGTCCTGCTCGGTTCCGGTAACTGCCACGATGTGGACCTGACGCAACTGGCGGAGCTGTTTGATGCCATCCACATGGTGGATGTGGACGATATCGCTTCCCGGGAAGCAGTCGCTGTCAGCGGGGTCGATGAGTCACAGGTGACGTTCCATGCCCCGCAGGATATCGCTGAACCGCTGATGTCGCTGACGAGTCGCGACTTTGAACCTGAGGAAGAGAATCGGGAACACTGCATCAACGTCCTGCAGGCGCTGTCGTCAGAAAACGGCGTGGCAGACGTTCCGGAAGCGGACGTTGTGCTGAGTCTTTGCGTCTACACCCAGCTGGTGGATTCGCTGGCCCATATCGTTCATCGCGAACACCCGGCGTTTCAAAACGCCCTGAAGGCCGTGCGCATTGGTCATCTGCGTCGGCTGGTCAGCATGCTGCGAACCGGCGGCGTGGCCATTTTTGTCACCGACGTGGTCTCGTCGCTGACGGCACCGGAACTGAATTCTGCAACAGAAGACTCCCTGCCAGACATCATTCGTGATCTGGTGAGCAAACAGAATTTTTTCACCGGCACCAGCCCGGCAATGGTCCTGAACGATCTGAACGTGCTGTCGCGTCTGCCCAGTGGGCCGGAGACGGTTCACACCATTGACCCCTGGATTTGGAATCTCGCTGATCGCCGGTATGCCGTTTACGCTCTGCGGATTCAAAAACGCATTCCGCTGCCGGAGGTGGAAATGCCGGCAGAAGAATTCGACCAGCAGCAGCCCGGGACTTCGCCCCCTCAGTAATCGTCAGCGTCTTCCATGGACAAACTCTTATGTCAGACACAGCCGGATACTCAGGCACGCCACTGAGCAAAAAGCTGGGCATCAAGGCAGGCTTTCGCCTGAAAACGAAGAACGCGCCGGCCGATTATCCGGCGCTCATCGCCCCGCTGCCGGACAGCGTCACCCTGTCATCGCGGCTGCGCAGCGGCGTCGATCTATGGCACCTGTTTACGGTATCACGAACAGAACTGGAGCGCGTCCTTGCCATGGCGCAACGTCAGATCCGACGCGACGGAATGATCTGGGTCTCGTGGCCCAAAAAGGCGTCAAAGGTCCCCACGGATGTCACCGAAGACGTGATCCGTGAGGTTTGCCTGCCGATGGGGCTGGTCGACGTGAAAGTGTGCGCTGTGGACGCAACGTGGTCCGGATTAAAACTGGTCATCCGCAAAGAGCTGCGTTAGCGTCACTCTGATCTTCCCCCGCTCATCGCGGCCGTCGCCTGTGCGCTACAGAAAGCGGCCTGCGGACTGTGAAGAAAATCGACGCGCAGATGACCGGACCGCGCACGTCACGGGGCTGCAGTCAGCGGCTCGCCGAGAGTCCAGCTGGCTCCCTCACGAATGACCTCCCGGTACAGAGTGTCGCGTTCGACCGGCTCGCGTCCGGCTTCACGAATCAGCTGGTGCAGCTGATCGACCGTCTTGCCTTCCGGGGTTTCCGCTCCGGCGTCATGGTAGATGAGTTCGTGAACCACAGTGCCGTCAATATCGTCGGCCCCGTAGCTGAGCGCCAGTTGAGCCGTCTGTTCGCCCAGCATAATCCAGTAAGCTTTGACGTGGTCAAAGTTATCCAGCATCAGTCGGGAGACCGCAATTGTCCGTAAATCCACCAGACCATCCGGCTTCTCGATGTGATCCAGTTCCGTGTTGTCGGGGTGGAATGCCAGCGGAATGACGGTCTGGAATCCGCCAGTTTCATCCTGCAGAGTCCGCAATCGAATCAAATGATCGATTCGATGCTCGGCCTGTTCGATGTGGCCATACAGCATGGTGGCGTTGGATCGCAGTCCCAGTTCATGGGCCGTCCGATGCACGTCAAACCAGACCTCAGAGTTGGCTTTGTGCTCGCACAGCTGCTTGCGAATTTCTTCGTCAAAGATCTCGGCCCCACCGCCGGGCATGCTTCCCAGACCGGCCTCAATCAGCTGCTCCATGACCCAGCGAATCGACTTTTTGGTGATCGAACTGAACCAGCTGATTTCGACGGGTGTCCAGGCCTTAATGTGAATCTCGGGGCACGTTTCGTGGATCGTGCGTACTACGTCCAGATACCAGTCAAACTTTTTCTTGTGGTGCAAACCACCGACCACGTGAATCTCCGTGGCCCCCGCCGCGCGACCTTCGAGAGCCCGCTCGCGGATCATCGGCTCGTCGAACGTGTAGGCTTTTTCATCCCGCAGGTTGGCGCGAAACGCACAAAACCGACACCGATAAACACAAACGTTCGTGGGGTTCAGGTGAATGTTGGTGTTGTAGTACGCCGCGTTGCCGTTCTTGCGTTCCCGAACAAAGTTGGCCAGGTGGCCCAGCGTATGCAGGTCGGCAGACTGCTCAAGATACAATCCGTCTTCGAACGTCAGGCGTTCGCCAGCGTAGACTTTGTCGGCAATTGTTTGCAGTGGAGAAGCAAGGGTCTGAAACATGGTGAGGGTCCGGAATATTCCGTTTCAGGACTGTCGCAGCCAGACGTCCAGACATCCAATAATCAGGATGCCAAAACTGACGATGGCGTTGACGTTGAAGAAAGCAATGTTGACACGTTTGAGGTCATCGGGACGAACCAGCCAGTGCTGATACATCAGCAGTCCGCTGATCACCACCACACCCACCAGAAAGACGGTTCCCAGGCCGGCCAGCAGCCACAGCAGGAACAGCATCACGACGGTGAGCGTGTGGCTGAGAAATGCGATCCGCAGCGCACCGGCAATACCAAAGCGTGCGGGAATACTGTGCAGCCGTCGCTGCTGGTCAAAGTCGGCGTCCTGACAGGCGTAGATAATGTCGAAACCGCCAACCCAAAAGAAAATCACGCCCGCCAGCAGTGTCGGGGTCAGAGCAAATTCGTCACGCACAGCAATCCAGGCGGCGATGGGAGACATCATCAGCGCGGCCGAAAGCCAGTAATGACACAGCGACGTCCACCGCTTCGCATAGCTGTAACCCAGCAGGAACAGGAGCACCGGAACAGACAGCACGATGGGCAGTTGCTTTGGCAGAAAAATGAGCGTTGAAGCGACGAACCCGAGACTGGTGAGCACGGTGAAAATCGTGACCGCACGAACCGAAAGCAGGCCCGCAGGAATGTGCCGCACAGCGGTACGCGGGTTAGCAGCATCGACATCGCGGTCCACCAGCCGATTAAACGCCATGGCGGCAGATCGAGCAAACACCATACACAGCAGAATGCCAACAGCATCACGAACCCGAAACTCCGTGCCCGGCTGCCCCCACGCGAGCACGGCCGCCAGTGCTGCGAAGGGCAGGGCGAAGATTGTGTGACTGAAACGAATCAGCTCAAGAAAGTGCTGGACTTTTTGTTTCACAGCTTGGGACCGTTAGTGTGAGTGTCAGCCGCTGAACGGCTGGTTTTGGCATCTGGTTGGCGACTGGTGAGCCAGTCCGGTTTGGCTGCCCGGAGGGTGTCTGTATGGGGGAGTCTTTCAGATGACCGTTTAACCGCCGCTCACCCGCCAATATAACGAGAATATAGCGCCTTCGCAGCCGCAGGATCCTCCGTCCCCTTCACGATGGCGCGACCGTCGGGAAATACGGTCATCTGCAGGGGCGAATCTTCCACGTCGACACGGACCAGAAACGCGTTTTCTGTAACGCGGCCCGCAGTCGACAGCCTGTGAGAAATGTCGGCAATCAGCAGTGAAACCGGCTGTGACGGCGAAATCTGCACGGCGTTGCGACCACACAGAACCGTGGAGCCCGAACGCTGCTGCCCGCCCAGCCATAGTCGCTCGGCGTGCCGACACGCCGGGCAATCCGACCGCTCCCGCAAGCGGGAAATATCGACCTGTCGAAACGTCAGATCCCAAACATCCACAATTGTCAGTTTCAGAGGAACACATTCCTCAGGTGACTGACCGTCTGTGGCGGTGAGAATCCTGAGGGCCATCGCCGCCTGCATCGAGGCGATGACGCCGATTGCCGGGCCCAGCACACCGGCCGTGTCACAGGTTTCGGTTGTGCCCGGTGGAGGCGGATTCTGCATCAGGCATCGCAGGCAGGCGGTGCGATGAGGAAACACGGGCATCAGCTGGCCATGGCTGCCCGTGCAGCCGGTAAAGATCCAGGGAATATTCAGTTCCAGAGCCACATCGTTGATCAGATAGCGAATCTCGAAGTTGTCGGTGCCGTCGAGAATCAGGTCACAGCCGGTGGCCAGCTCGGCAACATTCGTGTGATCCACGTCTGCCACGTGAGTCTCAATCGCAATGTCGGAATTCACTTTTCGCAGGCGTTCGCCAGCGACGACCGCTTTGGGCAGATGAGCGTTCACATCGTCTTCCGTGAACAGCACCTGCCGCTGCAGATTGCTGATTTCCACGAAGTCCCGATCCACGATTTTTAAATGCCCAATCCCTGCGCGTGCCATGGCATCTGCCACCACACACCCCAGCGCGCCGCAGCCAACCAGCAGAACCCGAGCATCTTTCAGCTTCTGCTGGCCCGCTTCACCGATGCCGTGAAACAGCATTTGCTTTTGATACCGTGAGGAAGCGTCCACCTTCAGCTCCCGTTTTTCTGACAGCACGATTTGAATTTCCGACCGGATCCGCACGGACAGGGGTCATTACGACCAGGCGTGTGCTTCCCTCGGGCAGCCTCCATAATCAGCGCCGGAGATCGCCGCTGTTTCAGCAGCTGTGCCATCTTCTGCATCGGGCCATCAATGTGATTAAAGAACGCCCGATAACCAGCGCACAGATAGTTTAGCCCCTCCGCGCCATCGGGAGTCATCAGGAAGCGATTCTTCGGACATTCCCCATTGCACGCATGCCGCACTTCGCAGTCCAGGCAGTACTGCGGCAGCGTTTCCAGCTTGGCGTCCCCGAAGGCCTGCTGCTGCCCCGAGTTCACCAGTTCTTCCAGCGGAATCACATTCACGTTGCCCAGCAGATGTTCGGGCTCGACAAAATGATCGCAGCTGTAAACATCTCCGTTGTGCTCCATCGCCAAAGCGCGGCCACACGTCCGCCGAAACACACACAGGGACGGCTCGACCCCCACCCACGCACTCAGCGCCTGATCAAAGATCTGCACAAACACGCGACCGACGTCACGCTGCACCCATTCGTCAAACACGTCAATCAGAAACTGCCCAAACTGCTCGGGCAGCACACTGCGAGAGCTGACGGCGGACTGGGCCTTGTCGAATGCTGTGAAACCAGTCAACGGAGCATCCGTTTCTGCGTGACGACCGATGCCCTGCTTTTCCACAATCGGAATGAACTGCACATAGCGACAGCCGGCATCACGCAGGTAGCGGTAGATGCGGCCGCCGTGAGCTCCGTTGTGGCGATTGACGACGACCAGGGCGTTGTATTCCACGCCAAACTTGCGCAGCTTTCGCATCGCGGCCATCACTCGGGAATGACTGCCTGCCCCCTGATGATCCACCCGGAACTCATCATGGAGGTCGGCCGGCCCGTCGATCGACAGGCCAATCAGAAATCGATGCTTCAGAAAAAAGCGACACCAATCGTCATCCAGCAGCACGCCGTTGGTCTGCAGCGTATTGCTGATGGACATCCCGCGACGCTCGTGCTTCTGCTGAATCTCAACGCAGCGCTCGAAAAAATCCAGTCCCAGCAGCGTTGGCTCTCCTCCCTGCCACGCAAACGTAATTTCCGACGTACCAGGCGGCTGAGAGCGGATGTACTGGGCGATGTAAGACTCCAGACAATCGTCGGTCATCTTCCATTTATTGCCCCTGGGGTACAGTTCCTCTTTGTGAAGGTAGTAGCAGTAAGTGCAGTCCAGGTTGCAGATCGGACCGATCGGCTTGGTCATGACATGAAACGGCTGATCGGTGAAGGCCGTGCCGGCATCCGTGAGCTCTGTGTTCATGCGAACAAATCTTTTCTAAGTGCGCAAATCCGGTTCGGCTCAAAGCAGCCTTTGATGCACTGAAACGGCGCCGATCCCAGCCTTTTCGTGTTGGGGCCAAGTTTACCGACGGGGTCTCGGTTTGCAGGTCGGCAGCAATGAGGAACACAGAATTCCCGAAAGTTGCGGACACTCGGAAACGATCGCCTGCCGCATGGAGAGCACGTAAAGCCCACTCCCCGATGGATGCAAATTGCGGTTCCGCGCACCCGACGGTAAACTCGCGTCCCCTCCCTGAATTCGTCCACTGCCAACTCACGTCTCAGTACGGCCCACCATGCTTCGTTTTGGACTTTTGATTCTGCTTCTGGCCTGTCCGGCCACTTTCGCCGACGATCCTCAGTTTGCGCGAGACATTCTGCCGACGCTCTCGGAAAACTGTTTTTTCTGCCACGGTCCCGATGAAGAAAACCGCAGCGCAGATCTGCGTCTGGACACCGAGGACGGTTTTGCGGCTGCCTTTGATGCAGCGGATCCGGAAAACAGCGAAATCCTGTTTCGTGTTCTCTCCGACGATCCGGACATCGCAATGCCCCCGCCAGACTCCAATCGAAAGCTCACAGGAAAGCAGAAACAGGATTTGCAGAACTGGGTAAAAAGCGGAGCGGCCTGGGGCAAACACTGGTCGTTCGAGCGGCTCACACAACCGTCGGTGCCCCAGCCTTCATTCACAGAATTCCCCGTTCACAACCCCATCGACGCATTCGTACAGCGCAAGCTGAAAGCCAAAGGGCTGCGTCCGTCCGACGCGGCCCGGCGTTCGACGCTGCTGCGACGTCTGCATCTGGATCTGACAGGTCTGCCGCCTGCACCGGACACCGTGGAGCGGTTTCTCAGGGACCAGCGTCCAGATGCTTACGAACGTATGGTTGACCAGTTGCTGGCCTCCCCCGCCTTCGGAGAGCGCATGGCGTGGGACTGGCTGGATGCGGCGCGATACGCGGACTCCAACGGCTATCAGGGAGATCGGGAACGCACCATGTGGCCGTGGCGGGACTGGGTGGTTGACGCCTTTAACAACAACATGCCATTCTCACAGTTCACCACACTGCAACTGGCCGGAGACCTGCTGCCGAATGCCACGGCGGAACAGAAACTGGCGACCGGCTTCTGTCGCAATCATGCCATCAACGGAGAAGGGGGCCGCATTCCGGAAGAGAATCGCGTCGATTACGTGATGGATATGAGCGAAACCATGGGGACCGTCTGGCTGGGTCTGACGCTCAACTGCTGTCGCTGTCACGATCACAAATACGATCCGCTGACGCAAAACGAGTATTATCAGTTCTACGCGTTCTTCAATCAGACTCCGGTGACTGGCGGAGGGGGTGATCCGCAAACGGCGCCCAGCATGTCGGTCATGAGCGATGCGAGTCTTGAGCGGACCAAGAGCCTGCGGCAACAACTGGCACGCCTGAAGCAGCAACTGCAGCAAACGCGTGCATCCGCACTGTCCAGCCAGACGGCATGGGAAGACTCTCTGCGGGCCCGCACGAACGCCAGTATCTGGACGTCGCTGCAACCCACGGCAGCGGATGCCCGTCATCAGTCACTAAAAGTACTCAACGATCGCTCTGTCCTGGCGGCAGGCAGCAACCCGGTCAACGACACGTATACGCTGGTTTACGAGCCGCCGGCAGGGACCGTTGCCGCAATACGCCTCGAAGCGCTGCGACACGAATCAATGACGAAAAATGGACTGGCTCGATCTGACAGCGGCAATTTTGTCCTCACGGAAATGGAATGCAGCGTTGTCCGGGATGACAGTTCATCATCGGTGCCAATTGCAACGGCGGCGGCCAGCTATGAGCAGAATGGCTGGAAAGTGGCGACGTCTTTCGACGGCAATTCCAGAACCGGCTGGGCTGTCTATGAAGGACGGCCGATCGACCGGACACATGCGGCCGTCTTTCGTTTTCGCGATCCGGTCAGCATTCAGCAGGGCGATCAGCTGAAGATCGTGCTGCGACACGACTCCGTGCATCGGTACCACAATCTGGGAAGGTTTCGGATCGCTGTCACATCACGCCCGGACGCCGATCTGTCCGGTGACGACGCCGCACTGCTGGCCAAACTGCAGATTGCCCCCGACAAACGCAGTGATCAGGATCGGCAGGAAATCGAGCAGGCGCTGCTGGCCGCTGACCCCGCCTGGGCTTCGCTCTCGGGCAAACAGACTCAGGCTCAGCAGGAACTGGAGAGCATTTCCAGGCGAGCGCCCCGGGTCATGATCATGCAGGATCGGCCAGACTGGCGGCCCACATTTGTGTTGAATCGCGGTTTGTACAATGACGTGACCGATCGCGAAGTCAGCACGATCACCCCCGCAAGCCTGCCGCCGCTGAAAACAGAAAGCCCACGCGCAAATCGACTGGATCTGGCCCGCTGGCTGATCAGCGACGAAAACCCACTGACTGCCCGTGTCACCGTCAATCGCTTCTGGGCACAGTTTTTTGGCATTGGGCTGGTGAAGACCATCGAAGACTTCGGCGTTCAGGCCGAGTATCCGGAGTATCGCGAGCTGCTGGACTGGATGGCGGCCGATTTCCGCACACACAACTGGGACATCAAGCGGCTGGTACGACAGATCGTCACCAGTCACACCTACCGGCAGTCCTCTGTTGTGCGTGATTCACAGCTGCAGGATGGCGATGGCCAAACGCTGAACCTCGCCCAGGTGGATCCGGACAACCGACTGCTGGCGCGCGGCAGTCGCTATCGGATGCCTTCCTGGATGATCCGTGACCACGCGCTGGCGGTTTCCGGCCTGCTGAATCGTCAGATCGGCGGAGCGCCCGTCAACACCTACCAACCAGCCGGTGTGTGGGAAGAGGCCACATTTGGCAAAAAGAAATACACCCAGGACACTGGCGACAAACTTTACCGTCGCAGCCTGTACATCTTCTGGCGGCGGATCGTGGCACCCACGATGTTTTTTGACAACGCATCCCGGCAGCAGTGCACGGTGAAAACATCACGCACCAACACACCACTGCACACGCTGCTGACACTCAACGAAACAACCTACGTGGAATCCGCTCGGCACCTGGCACAGCGTGTTCTGCTGGACAAAGCACTGACAACGGACGAGCGGCGGCTGCAGGCGATTTCTCTGTCGGTGCTCGGTCGGAATCTGGGCAGTGAAGAACTTCAGATTCTACTGGCGGGGCTGCAGCGTTCGCTGCGTCTTTACGAAAGCGACCCAGCCGCGGCTGGTGATCTGCTGACCGTGGGTGAATCTGTCCGAAACGATTCTCTGCCGGCCGCGCGACACGCGGCGTGGGCGTCCATCTGCCTGACACTGCTCAACACCGACGAGGCTTTGACGCGTGAGTAGAACGTATGACGTGATCGTCATCGGCATCGGAGGCATCGGCAGTGCGGCCCTGTTTCACCTCGCACGGTCCGGTGTGCGTGTGCTCGGCATCGATCGCTTTCCCTCCGGCCACGATCGCGGCAGCTCACACGGCGAATCACGTATGATTCGCAAATCCTACTTCGAACACGCGGACTACGTTCCACTGGCCTGCCGATCGTGGGAATTGTGGCAGCAGCTGGAACAGGAGTCCGGGCGTTCTTTGCTTCAGCCTTCCGGCGTGATTTACTTCGGTCAAACAAACGGTGTGGTCATGACGGGCGTCCGCCACAGCGCCCGGACACACGGTCTGCCGATTGAAGAAATGACGGCGGCAGCAGCGACCGAACGTTTTCCACAATTCGTCGCTCCCCCCGGTACCTCGGCCCTTTACGAAGAAGATGCCGGCGTGCTGCTGGTGGAAGAATGTGTGAAAACGCACGTGGAGATGGCAACTGCGGCTGGCGCCGAAACTTCGCTGAATGAAAGTGTGGTCGAGATCCTGCCAACGGACCGCAGCGTGACCGTCCAGACAGAAGACAACTGCTATAAGGCGGCCAGCGTGGTGGTCACCGCGGGAGCGTGGACCAACTCTCTGCTGCCGGCGCTGAACGTGCCTTTGAAAGTCGTCCGCAAACACCTGCACTGGTACCACACCGATGATCGGCGTCTGCAGATGTCGGCGGGATGCCCGGCTTTCTTTGTAGAGCACCAGCAGGGCTATTTTTACGGCCTTCCTGAAATCGGCCCGGCCGGCATTAAGGCGGGAGAGCACAGCGGCGGCAGCGAAGTGTCTGACCCGCTGCACGATCCTCGTGCGCCGGAACCTCAGGACACAGAACGTGTCGGTCAGTTTGTCGCCGACTTCCTGCCACAGGCGGCGTGCCGCGCGCATCAGCAGAAAACGTGCTTTTACACCATGACTCCGGACGAGCATTTTGTGGTGGACCGTCATCCGCAGCACGCCCATGTCGTTTTCACCGCCGGACTGTCGGGACACGGATTCAAGTTTGCGCCCGTGCTGGGACAAAGAATGGCGCAGCTGGCTCTGGGAGCAGACTCCACGGGTCGTGCCGCCACAAAGGAACTGGCGGCACGCACCGCATTTCTGTCCTGCCGTCGGCTCATCGGCACCGAGTAGTTGATGAAGTCTCCGTCGTCGGATGCCACGGGCCTGCGGTCAGGGCAGTGGCGATCCTGTAAGCAGGTCACTATGCTCCCGGCTGCTTTGCCATCTTTCAGCGGTTCAAGACAGTGTCCGACCAACAGGGATTATTTGATTTTGCGGACACCCCCGACTGGGAGCATGCGGCGGCGGAAGACATTCAGGTCGCTGAGGTCGTCTTCAATCTGCCCCTGGAAAAACCGTATACCTACAGTATCCCGGACGAGTTCCGTGAACGACTCAGGCCCGGCATGCGAATCAAAACCTCGCTGGGCCGCGGCAATCGCAGGGTTGTGGGATACTGCGTAAATGTACGTCAGCTTGAAGACCCTTCTCGGCGACTGAAGCCGATCGAAGAAGTCCTGGATGCCGTTCCCCTGCTGTCAGTCAGCATGCTGGAACTGACCCGCTGGATCGGCCAGCAGTATCTTTGCGGGTGGGGACAGGTTCTGGAAAGCGTGATCCCGGCGGGCGTGCGGCGTAAGAGCGGCACGCGACTGGTGCAGTCTTACCAGTTGGCTGAAGAAGCGGAATCGCTGATTGCTGTTCGCAGGCTGCCCGCCAAACAACAGGCCGTTGTGGACGCGCTGCGCAAATCCACGGCTCCGATTCCGGTCGCCCGGCTGTGTGAACTGGCGGACTGTGGTCCCGGCCCCATTAACGGACTGCGGACCAAAGGCATCATTAACCCCATAAAGGTTCGCTCAGAAATCCAGGGTGAGACACTTGAGGGAACAGAAACAGTCGCCGATCTGGTGCTTAATGATCAGCAGCAGGCGGCTCTGGACACCATCGTGGCTGCGCTGGAATCCGGGCAGCACTCCACGATGCTGCTGCACGGAGCCACTGGCAGTGGCAAAACCGAAGTCTACATTCGGGCGATTCGGGAAGTCGTCAGTTACGGACGGCAGGCGATCGTTCTGGTGCCGGAAATCAGTCTGACGCCGCAGACCATTCGCCGTTTTCGCAGTCGCTTTGGTTCAGTGGCCGTCCTGCACAGTCACATGAGCGATGCAGAACGGCACTGGCAGTGGCAACTGATTGCCCGCGGAGAAGTCGAAGTGATTGTGGGAGCCCGCAGCGCCGTGTTCGCGCCCACGCCACACCTTGGCCTGGTGGTGATTGATGAAGAGCACGAACCCACCTTTAAGCAGGACAACACGCCCCGCTATCACGCGCGGGAAGTGGCCCGATTTCGGTGTGCCCAGGAGAACGTGCCGTTGCTCCTCGGCTCAGCCACCCCCACACTGGAATCCTGGCTGCGGGCCACGCGCAACCACGACACGCTCATCAGCATGCCCGATCGCGTGGCCGAACTGCCACTGCCGCCGGTTCTGATTGTGGACACACGCAACGACCCTCGCATTAACAAGGGGGCTTCTATCGGACGGGCACTTTACACCGGCATTCTGAAGGCCCTGAAAGACAAAGGCCAGGTCATCCTGTTTCTGAACCTGCGGGGATACTCTCCAACGGTCTGGTGCCGCAGCTGCGGCACAGGCGTCAAGTGTCCGGACTGCGACATCACGCTCACGTGGCATCGGGATCGCCAGGAGGCCGTGTGTCACAGCTGTGACTATCACATCCCGGCTCCGGAAAAGTGTCCCAGCTGTGACAGCGCGGCCATTCGCTACATCGGCACCGGCACACAGCGACTGGAAGAAGAGGTGAACGCTCTGTTCGCAGAGGCACGTGTGCTGCGGATGGACAGCGACTCGATGAAAAAGCCCGGCAGTCACGACATCGCGCTGGAACAGTTCCGGCAGGGAGAGATCGACATTCTGCTGGGCACACAGATGATTGCCAAAGGACTTGACTTTCCCAATGTCACGCTGGTGGGTGTCATCGATGCCGACACGATGCTCAACCAGCCTGATATGCGGGCCGCCGAACGCACGTTCCAGCTGATCGCCCAGGTGGCTGGTCGCACGGGTCGCAGCTCCCGGGGCGGTCGGGTCCTTGTGCAGACCACCAATCCCGACGATCCGTCAGTCCGGTACGCGTCTGAACACGATTTTCTCGGCTTTGCCTCTCACGAACTTCATCAGCGGAAAGACTCCGGGGCACCGCCGTTCAGCTGTGTGGCGCGGGTGATCTTTCGTGGACTGAGTGAGCCAGCGGTCCACGAAACAGCCAGTTCGGTGGCCGACAAGCTGCGAAAGACGGCGCGGGAACACGATCCCCAGGTGCGGGTGCTGGGCGCGGCGCCTGCCCCCATCACCCGCCTGCGCGGCTACTGGAGATTTCATCTGCAGATTGCCGCCCCCACTCATGAGCGTGTCAAAACGATCTGGCTGCGGGTGGAAGACACGCTCAAACTGCCCGATGGTGTGGAGATGGCGGTCGACGTGGACCCCATCAACTCCCGCTGAGTGCGGTGACTGCGTGCCGTCTGACGGCCACAACAATCGGCATAATCGGCACCGCCTGGCAGACCCGCAACCCGATTCGCTGAATCGAAGACGCTTCAGTTGTTGGCAACCGGCAACGGCTGTCGCGGACCCCACATTTGCCGGCACGCTGCAATTTTGTCAGACAACATCGCCTGGGGGCCCGTGATGTTACAGGAAGGCTGGGAAGAAACGATCGCCAGAAAAACGGCGACCGCGCAACTGGATAACGGCGTGGGCTGCTTTCTGCAGATCCACCCTCTGGCGATCAGCGACAATCTGACCCACCTGGGTCACAGTCAGCTGACCGTTGGACGCGAATCCTCCTGCGGGCTGTGCCTGCCGGACTCCTCCGTGTCGCGCCAGCACGCTCTGATTGAGAAGGTGGGAGATGGCTATTTCGTGACCGATCTGGGCAGCACCAATGGCACATGCGTGAATGAGCAAAAGGTTTCGTCAGTGGAACTGACGCCCGGAGACCGCGTGCAGTTCGGCAGTTACATCTTTAAGTTTCTGTCGACCAACCACATCGAAATGCAGTACCACGAAGCCATTTACTCGATGATGACACGGGACGGCCTGACGGGCACGCTGAATAAGCGTTCGTTTACCGACATCATCAATCGCGAATTCCGTCGGGCGGTCACCCGCCGCACGAGCCTTTCGCTGATTCTGTTTGACATCGATCATTTTAAGTCGGTCAACGACACCCACGGCCACCTTGCAGGTGACGAAGTTCTGCAGGAAATGGGGCGCCGCATCAGTTCAGTGATCGCCGAACATGATGTCTTTGCCCGCTACGGCGGTGAAGAATTTGCCATTCTGCTGTCTGATGTGGAGTTGGCCGAAGCCGTGGAACTGGCGGAACGCTGCCGCGCTGTCGTGGCTGCGGAACCATTTGCCACATCGATCCAGCCGCTGCCCGTGACCATCAGTGTGGGTGTCGCGGAACTGTCGCGCAGCGGCTGCGCTAAGGAGCCGGCCGATCTGATCGAAGCGGCCGATGCGCAGCTTTACGCCGCCAAGGATGGGGGACGCAATCAGGTATGTACGGCCGACTAAGCCCCGACAACCGCCAGGTTTTGGGGCGGCCGTCATTCGTCCGTTGATGCCGTCCATCGCCGCTCGCGCATTACGACTGTCCGCCCTGTTTGATACGTTTGATACATCTTCCTGTCTATGAATGATCCCTCCGAAATCACGGCCGGTGCCAGCGTGGATCGTCAGTATCAGATTGCTGATGAAGAACTGCTGGCGCTGCTGTTTGATGCCGGGCGAAAGCAGAACATAGGGTCCGAAGCAATCGTCGATGTGGTGCAGGAGGCGCTGCAGTCCGGACGGCAGGTGGGCGACATTCTCCGGGACGCCGAAATTCTGTCGCGACGGCAACGGGAGTCGATAAACGAACTGGTCAGACAGCAGTCCCGCATGGAGGCGGGCCGATCAACCGCCATGGGCCATCGCGAACGCACGACTCGCCCTCAGGTCGCGCTGTCCGCCGCCGAACGCCGCAGACAGGACCTGGAATCGGAATTTCGCACAGATCGGGACGAACTGCTGCCTACCGGAGAAGACCGCTACGAGCCCGTGGAGGAAGTGGGCCGCGGCGGCTGGGGCGTTGTGGTGCGTGCTGCGGACCGACAGCTGCATCGGGAAGTGGCCGTCAAAAAACTGGGGCCAGCCGCCAGTCGCGACGCCGACATCGGGCGGCGTTTCCTGCATGAAGCACAGATTACCGCTCAGCTGCAGCACCCCGGTATTGTCCCGGTCTACGAACGCGGTGTCGGCCTGGAGGACAGACAGCCGTTTTACGCCATGAAGCTGCTCAACGGCGACACACTGCAGGAAAAGATACGCGATTACCATGACTTGCCGTCCGGCGCCAGTAAGCGTCAGCGGTTTCATCAGTTGCTGCGGTCCTTCATTGATATCTGCCATGCGGTCAGTTACGCCCACGCCCGAAATATCATTCACCGAGACCTGAAGCCGGCCAACGTGGTCATTGGTGAGTTTGGCGAAACCATTGTCGTGGACTGGGGACTGGCCACTGATCTGTCCGCAGCAGAATCCGAAGCGGAAAGTGTGGCCACGCTGCCAGCCGGTACACCGCTGCCAAAGGCAGCCCCCACTTCCGCACGACTCAACGGTCTGCTCAGTCCGGTCGTCACTCAGGAAGGTTCGGTGGTTGGCACGCCCGCCTATATGCCGCCTGAGCAGGCGCGTGGCTCCAAAGGAGAATTTTCACCGGCCAGCGACACCTATTCGCTGGGTGTCATGCTGTACGTGATTCTCACCGGCCGACTGCCGTTTCATGGCGACGATGTCGAGACGACACTGCAGCAGGTCATGCGGGGCGAGTATCGCCATCCACAAACCGTTGATAAACGCACTCCCGCTGCGCTGGCTTCGGTCTGCGTGAAGGCCATGAGCCTGAATCCTGCTGAGCGTTACCAGCACGCTGGAGAGCTGGGCGACGACGTCAGCCGGTATCTGGCCAATGAACGGGTCACCGCTCACCGAGATCGCCTGATTGACAGGTTCGCCCGCTGGTGCCGACGTCACAGCACGATGGCCACTTCACTGATCGCCGGAGCAATCACCCTGGCAGTCGTCAGCGGCGTCGCGGCGGTCCTGATTCGCCAGGCACACACCGCAGAAATTTCCGCTCGCCAGCAGGCCGAACAGGCGCATCGTGAAGAAAGACGGGCCCGTCAGCAGGCTGAACAGGCCCGCGCCGATGCGCTGGACCGGCTCCGCAAATCGCGAACGGCCGCTGACACCTGGCTGATCGGTCTCAGTGGCGCCCTGGAGCGATTCCCTGGTCTGACAACAGTTCGTGAAGATCTCATCCGGGAGGCACTGGAACACTACACGCAGTTGCACGCGTCAGTGAAACAGGATCGCCAGCTGATTCTGGAGGCCGCAAGGTGTCTGCTGCGAATGGGCGATCTCCACGTGCTGCTCGGCGAGACGGACGCGGCCAGAGAAGCATTCACAACAGCCGCCGAGCAGTTGAAGAAGATCGATCAGACTGATCAGGCGGTCACAGAAACGCTCAACAGTGAAACCGGCCTGCTGCTGGTGGAACTGCACGGCAGCACACTGAGCGAGGCAGCAGCGGCGCAATGTGATGCGCTGTGCTCCGCCGCCACGCTGCTGCTGCAGACGACCGACAGCGGCGAATCGCGGCTGGCCGCCGGCCGCGCATTTTTGATGGCTGGTCGCGCGGCCGAATCCCGACAGCAGCTGGAACAGGCGTCCCGGCGTTATCAGCGCGCGGATCAGGTCGTTGCCGGCATCAACGATTCCTCCCTGCACAAACGCATCGCTCATCTGAGATCCGTCATCCGCAACGATTACTCACGCGTGCTCACGCTGCTGGGACGTCATCGGGAGGCGGCCGCCGAGCTTCAGCGCGACGTGGAAGCCACAACTCGTCAGATCAAAGAAGAACACAAACGTCCCGACTTCCTGGAAAATCGGGCGATCGCGCAGATGAAGTGGGCCAACGCTCAGCAGCGTCTGGGTGAAGACTGGGCGGCAGAAGCCGCCTACCGCAGGGCCATTGATGATCTGTCCGCCTCGTGGCAGTTAATGTTTGGTGATCACTTCTATAACGAAAACCTGGCCGTCGCGGAGGCGAACCTGGGGCAGCTGGCCGTGCGGCTGCATCGCTATGATGATGCGGAACAGATGCTGCGATCCGCTATCGAACAGCTAACTGGCCTGCTGGAAGACGGCTCGGCAGATCGCGACACCATCAGCCGACTGGCCAGCTGTAACGTGGCCCTGGGACATGTGCTCGTGATGACCGGCGATCCCGCGGCCAGTGAACAGATCCAGAGATCTCTGCAGATCTTCGAGTTTCTCGAATCGGAATCTCATCTGTCCGCCAGCGACCATCTGGCACGCGCTGCGGCGGCCACCAACCTGGCGCGCGTCTGTCGCGAGCAGCAGAATCCAACGGCAGCCCAAACGGCCTTCCAGCACGCCAGCCAGATTCACCAACAGTCCATCGACACCCTGACCGCCGCCGCAGACGCCCCGGGATCGGTGCGACGGCTGAGGATTGCTCTGGCGGCCGCTCAGTGGGAGTTCACCCCCCTCGTAGCAACGGAATCCGACAACGTGCGGCAGCAACTCGAACAGCTGACCGTCAATGAGTCCGCCGACGAAATTCGGCAGCCCCATTCGGCCACGCAAACGCTGCTTCGCTGTCTGCTGGATGCTGGCAGCACACAAGGCTGGCAGCAGGCAGAGAACCTGCTGCAGCAGACGAACGTCAATAACCGTCGTTCGCCGCACCTGCTGCAGCTGCAGGCCATCTCCGATCTTCGTCAGCGCAGATACGATTTGGCCGGTGACCTGATTCACCAGACGCTGCTGGCACGCAGACACCCGCTCGCCGTGGATTACGCCATCGCCAGTTGTATCGCCGCGGAAGCAGGAGACCAGGTGAAGGCCAATGAATATCGACGCCAGGCAGAGACGGGGCTCGCTCAAGTGCCAGGAGATCATCGACTGCGTCACTGGGTGGGACAGGCCCAACAATCCGCACAATCGTTATCGCCAGTTCCTGCCGGACCACCCCAGCAGGCACAATCCAACACGTCGGAATGATCCTCCAACAATCACTGGGGTCCTCCTGAACCGGGCCCCACTGGCGACCGATTTCCCTACTGTTGGGCAGACCACCAGACAGACCTCCATCAGTGACCAGACTGAAGGACCGCTGTACGGGAAGCCACGGGCCACTCTCTCACATTGCGGTGAGCTAATCGGAATCGCAGGGAATGCGATTCAGCGCAGATCAGGGACGTACTGCGATGCGATCTATGGTAACCGCCAGTCGCGGTTTGTTACTCAGCTGGCTGACGATATTTGGTGTGGTCGCTTCCGCACAGGAGTCAGACAACCCGTTTCGACTGGTTCAGTTTCAGCCTCCCGAACCATTGCAGCCCCGAGAACGTGAATCGGCCGTCGAGGAAGCTCCAGCCCGACTGAAACTGCCGGAAGACCTGTTTGGTGGTGTGAATCAGGTCGATCGTCTGCCTCCACACCGCCGCCGACTGGCCACCAGTCCGGCCGCGAGCGCCGTGTTTGGTTCTGAGTCGAAAGGACGGGTGTCCAACGACGTGGGCAATCTGCTGCGCAAGGCAATCTCCGCGCACGGAGTCTCCACACAGGACCGCACGCCCATCGTGTCAGAAACCCGTATTCGCGGACAGCGGACGGGGCAGGTACTGGCGTCCGGTTCTTACTGGACTCCGGTCCGCGCGGATCTGGACACCATGATGAACAAGATCGACTCCCGGCTGCTGGAAGACGTCGTGATCATCAAAGGCCCTTACAGCCCTCGGTACGGACCCGGGTTTCGATTTGTCGACTTCAACCTGATTGAGACACCGCGATTCGAGCAGTACGAAACGCACGGATCGACGAGCTTCGATTATGACACCAACGGCGAGCAGTCCTACGGACGACAAACCCTGCTGGGTGGCAGCCAGGACTGGGGATTTCGTGTCAGCTACGGACATCGGACGGGGACCGATTACGAAACCGGGGACGGACGTGACATTCCGGCCAGCTACAAATCGCGCGACCTGTTCTTCGCACTTGGCTGGGACCGAGGGGAACACGAACGCTTCGAGTTCAACTATCTGCGGCTGGATCAGACCGATCTGGAATTCCCCGGACTGGTCTATGACATCAACTTTCTGGTGACGAACGGCTACGAGCTGAAATACGTCAATACCAATCCGCTTATCGGTGATCGTCTCGACAGTGAAGTGTGGTACAACGAAACGCGGTTCGAGGGAGACACCCTGAACTCCGGCAAGACGAAGCAAATCCCCACGCTGCCCACGATTCTGTTCTCGCCATCGGGATTCGACGGCTTCGCCATTACTGACGCGGAAGGTCAGTCGATGGGCTACCGGGTGGAAACAACGTTCGCCGAAGCCGATGGAACGCAGACCTCCGTGGGATTCGACATCACGCATCTGCGTCAGCATCTGAACGACATCGAGCCGCTAATCCCGGATCCTGACGACAACAATTTTCCCATTCCCCCTTCGCAGTCCACCGACGTGGGACTGTACTGGGAAGAAGTGGCACCGGTCTCTGACGTAGTGACGCTGACCGCCGGCGGGCGAATCGACTTTGTGACGACTCAGGCGAACAACAACGTAGACGGCGTGCCGATCACGATTTCCGACAATCTGTGGGTCGACTCCCTGAACCGGGACTTCTTCCTGTGGTCGGCATTTCTCACCGCAGAGATTGCCGTCAACGACCACTGGACGGTCACCATGGGAGCTGGACACGGACAGCGTCCCCCCACGCTGACAGAGCTGTATACCAACTCGTCCTTCATTGGCAGTCTGCAGCCTGGACTGACGGCCCTCATGGGTGATCCGGAACTTCGAAAAGAACGACTGACGCAACTGGACTTTGGCATCCAGGGCAACTTTGAGAATGCGCGCCTGGGCGCCCACGGCTACTTTTCGTGGGTCAACGATCTGATCACCTATGACCTGATGACGCCCGCCGGCGGCGCAGGCGGGCTGGGTGGCCTGCCGCAGGCTGCGCAGTTCCTGAACACAGACCGCGCCATCATTGCCGGCTTCGAAACCTATGCGGAAGTGGACGTACAGCCGTGGCTGACCACGTTTGGGACGATGAGCTACATCGAAGGCCGTGACCTGAGCCGAGATGAACCATCTCGATTCGGTTTTTTCGATCGCAGTGGCGTGTTTGATCGCAACCATGAATCGCTGCCAGGGATTGTGCCGCTGGAAACGCGACTGGGTGTGAGACTCCAGGATCCGTCGGCGGAGCGGACGTGGGGCGTCGAAGTGTCAGCCCGCATTGTCGACGATCAGGATCGCATCGCGGCATCACTGGGCGAGATCGAAACCCCCGGATTTACCACGTACGACATTCGCGCGTTCCGGCGGCATGGCCCGTGGCTGCTGACGGCTGGCATCGAAAACTTCACGAACAAAAATTACCGCGAGCATCTGGATTATCGCAGCGGTCTGGGCGTATTCCGGCCCGGCATCAACTTCTATTCGGGCGTCGAGCTGAACTACTAAGCCGCCGACCACCCCACCCACCATCCCTGCCTGTCAGTTCACGGAGCGCCGAGGTTTGGTCGCGCCGGCAGAGCCGCTAGAATGGGGGCTGTTATAGAATTTGTGTGAGTGACCAATATGCTGACCATCCCCGAAGTTTCGCCGCTCCTGCTGGAAAGCGTTTTCAGCCCGGGCCTGATTGTCTTTGCTGATCGTGTGCGCGACAACATCTCCCGCATGATTGCCATGGCGGGGGATGTGAATCGCCTCCGCCCTCACTGCAAAACGCATAAGATGGCGGCAGTTATCCGACTGCTCATCGACGCGGGCATCTCAAAGCACAAGGCAGCCACGATTGCCGAAGTGGAAATGCTGGCAGACTGCGGTGCCACGGACGTTGTACTCGGCTACAACGTCGTGGGCCCTGGCGTGAACCGAGTGGCCGAACTGCTCAAAGCGTTCCCGGACCTGTCACTGACTGTGACAGCCGACGATTCGGCGTCACTGCAGCAACTGTCGGACAGGATGTCTGCGTTGAATCTGACAATCGGTGTAATGCTGGATGTGGACGTCGGTTTGCATCGCACGGGAGTCTCCGCAGACAGCCCTCAGGCGCTGCCGCTGTATGCACAAATCGCAGCAGCACCCGGGATTCGGGCGGCCGGATTTCACATTTACGACGGGCATCAGCGGCAGTCGGATCTGACGGAGCGGCGTGAAGCGGTCACGGACGCGTGGCGGGATGTGCTGGCGCTGAAACAATCCCTGGAGCAGCAGGGGCTGTCGATTCCGGAATTGCTGTGCGGCGGCACACCGACCTTCCCCGTGTATTGCAAATTCACCGAACCGGAGATCTGCCTGAGTCCCGGCACATCGATTTTTCACGACGCTGGCTACGGTTCTGCGTTTCCTGATCTGGAGTTTGCACCGGCCGCTGTGGTGATCACTCGGGTCATCAGTCGACCAACTGCCGATCGCGTGACGCTGGATCTGGGCAATAAGTCGGTGGCTGCGGACCCACCCAAAGGACGACGCGTTCTTTTTCCGGAGTTACCTGACGCGGAGCAGGTGATTCACAACGAAGAACATCTGGTGCTGCAAACACCGCATGCTGAAAAATATCGCGTCGGCGATGTACTGCTGGGTATTCCGATCCACATCTGTCCCACCAGTGCGCTGCACGAAGACGTGACCGTGATTGACAACGGAAGGACGTCTGACTCATGGCGGGTGACAGCACGAAATCGCTGCCTGACGCATTAGCTCGGCATGGTCGCGTCGAACGGCAATTCGGAGTCTTCGACGTTCACCTCCGACCACGAACCCCACCAAAGGCTGCGAAGCACGCGTTCTTGTGCAGCAGATCGACGCTCTCAAATCCCACTCGCCGCAACAAGTCCAGTTGCCACGTCACGGGACGAGGCGAATCTTCCCGATCAATGTAGGCGAAGACAGTGTCACGGTAGTCTTTGCCGTTCAGCTGTGTCAGGTAATCGCCATACCGCTGCCACATCAACTCCTGAATTGCGACGGACTCATGCGAGACCAGGTCGGTCACCCAAAAGCTGCCGCCTGGTTTCAGCAACCGATAGACTTTTTGAAAAGCGGCTTCCCAGTCAGCATCATCACGCAGGTGGTGCAGGACGGCAGCCGCTACAACCACATCGTACGACTGCTCCGCCAGATCAACGTCCCGAAAATCGGCAGCCAGCGCCCGCACGTTTCCACCGTTGATTTCTTTAATGCGGGACGAGGCGCGGTCCAGCATCGGCTGGCTCAGATCCACCAGATCCACATCAAAGTCACTTTCGCACACCTGTCGTAAACGCAGCGTGTTATTGCCGGCGCCGCAGCCAATATCCAGCACACGGTCAATGGGAGAGCGGGCAGCGACAGCCGCCTGCGTGATCAGTTCCATCGCCAGAGGTGCGTCAATCGTGGCCGTTTGCCCCGACTCGAGGTTGGAAAACCGCTCCACGTCGTGATCAAAACGCTGACGAATCTCAGCGACGGTCGATTTGTCTTCTAACGGAGTTGTCATAGAGCCCTGAAATGCGGACAGAAGAATTCGGACACGGGCGGTCGTTTATCGATCGTGACAGGGATACCGTTCATACGATCGCGTTCATACGATCGCGGCATCAACCGTTGGGGACACACTGGACAGCAAACAGTTCGGACCCACCGACCTGCTACCAGCGATCGGGGCGGTCTCGGTCACCCCTGTCACGCTGACCGGTCCGCCGCCCTGAATTGAAAATGGCCAGCCATCCCAGTCCCAGCAGACCGCCAATCACAAACAGCATGACGGCGCCGCCGGGGTCAAGATAAACATGACCGCCAAACATCACGGCCAGCAGGCCGAGCACAGCAAACGCAACCAGACAGCCACACCCACCCTTCACAAACGCTTCCGATTTTTCTCCCACATCGACCTCCTGCTGCGTGCAATCATCTGACAGACCACCCGTTCTGCAACACACAACGCTCACTCCAACCGTTCGGCTCAATGTTTCTTGAAATGCCTTATCACCGCTCGGGGACACAATCGCCCAGCAAATCCCGGGCATCCACAGGCCGGACGATTGAGCTAAGCCAGTACAGAGCAGAAAATCGGGGACATCAGCAACTTCCCCGAGGATCCTCAAATGACGTGTCAGTGTTCTGTATTTATCGCTCAGAGTCTGGATGGTTTCATTGCCAAACCGGATGACAGCATCGAATGGCTGGATGCGGTCCCGGAACTCGAGGGAGACTTTGACTATGGCTACAGAGAGCTGTTTGATTCTGTGGACGCCCTGGTGTTTGGCCGTCGTACCTACAACAAGGTGGATTCGTTTGCAGACTGGCCATACGGCGAAAAACCGATTGTTGTTATGAGCCGCACGGCGTCAGCACCCTCTGTACCATCAGACCGCTGCGTCACGTTCACCCACGAGACACCGCAGGAATTGGTCCACCGACTGACCGCAGAGGGCGCCACGCGTTTGTACATTGACGGCGGTCAGCTCATCCAGGCTTTTCTGCGAGCTGACCTGATTGACGACCTGAACGTCTCCACCATTCCCGTTTTGCTGGGTGACGGGATCCCTCTGTTTGGAGAGTTACCTGTTGAGGTGTGGCTCGACCTGCAGCAATCGGCATCTTTTGCCAACGGCATCGTGCAGACTCAGTACCACGTGCGTCGCGACAGAACGCGACCGGATCAAACCTGACTGGCAGCCTGCAGGAACCTACAGACGTTGATTCGTCACGGGCTGCTGATGGTCACCGTAGCGGCAATCACTTCACCGTTGAGGCAGAAATCTGTGTGATCGTTTCCGTTGAGCGTCACGCGAATTTCGTGTTCGCCGGAAGTCAGCGGCGGCAGGTGGTACCAGGGACCGTAAACCCGGGCGGTTTTTTCACCATCCAGATACAGGTGCACGTGTCCTTCACCGGCAACCGCTGCGGCTCCGGCACTCTCCGGCGTGAAGCGAAAATTTTCCGTGATGATCTGCAGGTTCCAGCCGGAACGGGAATCCGGCTCCGCTCGCAGCGACAGCGTGGGAATGACGTCCGTTGCGCTCAATTCGAACTTTTTGTGCTGATGTTCGGCAGACGGTTCTGTGACCTGAGCCGCAGCCGCCGTGTAGGCGAACAGCACCGCGAAGACGGTCAGCGCGAAATTCACATTGGCGAAGGCCAATCGCATCTTCAGCGTTTTGTGAAACAGGGACGGCGGCGTGAACGAGTGCCCTGGCCCTTCAAACAGAAACACGATCAGTGAAGCGTGAATCAGCGTGTGACCAATGATTTCCACCTTGCCAAACACGCACGTTGTCAGAAAAAAGACCAGCGTGATGGTGATCGACAACGATCGGCTGAGCACACAGATAATTAACAAAAAGCCCAGGCCAATCTCGACGAAGGCGGCGGAGGTCAGAAAAAAAGAGGTGGGCAGCCCCATTGTCAGGAGGGGATTTTGATCAAGCAGATATTCCCCCCATTGTGGGAAGACGAGTTTCTCGCTCCCCAGCCACATTAAAGAAAAGCCGACCGTCGAATACAGCACGGGCAGGGCAGTGGCCTGCAGGAATCTGTGGGGCAGTGGGCGAACCATCAGAAACCACGCGAAGCCCAGCGCGTTCACATAGTCCAGCATATGAAACGCACCAAATCGCAGGACACCATACAACCAAAGGCCAGCCAGGCCGACTCCCGCCAGTGACGTTGTTCGCGGCCACAGCAGCAGCAAAATGACAACAAACTGTGCCCGCTCGACCCAGACGTTGTCGACCCGCAGTTCGGGTGTCAGCAGCGTGCCAGCCTGCCATGCGACCAGCAAAGTGGCAAAGGCCGCAATTCTCATGACCAGTTCGCTGGAAAGGCGATTTCTCTCCAGCCAGTCGATGGCCCACTGAATCCGCGGCTCAGCGGTGGTGCGATCATCGACAATGATGAATACAGACAGTACGACAAGGCTCAGCGCAAACATGGCCCAAAACGTGGGCGTCGCCAGTTCGGCAAAGGGCAGGGGGGTGGCCGTCCAGTCAAAATCGGAGAACCACTTGACGTGCGCAGAGGCTACGGGAGAACCTGCCAGCAGAATGCCAGTAACAATCAGCCAGCACGCAAATCTCGTCCCTGTCCTGCGGGAGCCGCTGCTGTGAGAAAACGAATGATTCATGCCGTGTGCCCCGTCGTTTTCGAATGGCCCATCCCGAATGGCCCATCGTCCTGTCCGCCACCGGCTTTCCTGTCAACGAAGTCGACGGGAGTTCACAGTTGCCGGATGATTAAAAGTGAAGAAAAACGACCCGCCCCTCACGCACCGCCTGATCCAGCAGGTTCACCAAACGGTCAACCGTCTGACAGTGAGAGTGCAGGAAGCCGCCTTCCCGTCGCGCCTGCCTCATTGCACTGAGGAAATCGTGGAGTTGTGTGTCAGAGATTTTGGATCGAGGCCAGAGTCGATCGTCCGTCGTCGCTGCCACAGATTCACAGACAGCTCGAATGGTCAACTGCAGCAGCCGCGGCACCTCCACCGCAACGACGGCTGCCTGCTCGGCAAAAACCTGGGGACTGACGGCCGGGGCGTCAAAAGACGGCTGACTGGCCACTCTGATATCCAGCCACTGCTCGGACAGTTCGTCCTGCGTAAACAAAAATCCTTCGGCTGGAAAAACGTCATCCATTTCGGCCGATAGCTCGCTAATCAGGCGCACGGCCGGCGCGCGACGCCGCGAAAATCGATGAAGGCGTTGGTGTCTGTGAAATCGACGTTAATGATCTCCCAGCCCTCTGCCCCCAGCGCGTTGAAGTACTTCTCCACATCTTCCGGCTTGACGCTGCGAAAGAATCCTCGCTTCTCCAGATCTTCGGCAGACAGATATTTGTATTCCCAGGTCGGCATCAGGCTTACCTTGTTGATGGATCGATGATTTCAGTTGGTGATTCCGTGAGGCTAAAGTCTCTCGAATTCCACCAACAAAGCAATCACGACGATTAGTCCCGGAATCGCTTCGACAAAATCACCCATTCCACGCCGTCGCCATCACCGCCGATCTGCTCGCGGGTTGCGATATTGACGGCAATGGGCAGACAGTCGGTCCCGTCTCCAAGCCACTGAGTGGGACGAAAGGTGATGCCGAGAGTCGCCAGTTGAGACATCACCTGAGGCCACGTCTCAGCCCCACAAAGTTTGATGCCCTCGTACATCAACACGCCTTCCAGAACCTCGATATCCTGCACGCCCACCTGGTCATAGCGGACACGAATCAGCGTCCCGTCCGGATGGGCAAAATCGTCCTCGTCTTCAAAATGCGACTGCGGCGGAGCGAAGGCGTCCTGCAGGTGCTCACGCACGGCCTCGCGCGACTGTCCGAACACGATCTTCAACTCGGATCGTTCCACCCCCTCACGGGGTCGCAGTGTCCAGGCAGACGTCATGGTGTTCCTCAATCAGAAAGTTCGGTGACGACGCGGCGACGTGCCTGCAGTGCGTTCCAGCAGGGCCAGATGGCGGACAGTGCCAATAGAGACCATAGTGATACCTCGAGTCTCCACACGATAGCGGCAGACCAGGTGATGTGACGATACTGCTGTTGCTCGTTCTTCATCTTTGTAAAACGTCGGTCCCCCAAGTTGACGCTTCCACGCGAGATGGCTGGTCAGTGGTTCCGCCCACACTGCACGAACAACCAGCGGAATTGCATGCAGAACTCCGTTCGAAGACTCCACGAGATTCGTTAGCTGTCTGATCGTGCGAGAGGCCACGATCAGACCATGACGTCTGAGACGCTGGTAACCGCGACGGCGTCATCAATGTTGTGAAGAATCTGCATTGCTGTCAGACAATTCGAAATTCCGGCAACAGCCTGCGTTTCTGCCAGGCTGAGAGATCGATTCAGTTTCCCACACAGGGCCTGTTGCACCTGATTCCGGGCATCGTCAAGGCGATCCGCAAACGCAAGGGTGGCATCGGTGATCTGGCGAATGACATCGTCGGCACCGGACGCCCGCTCGATTCCGAGACCGACTGACTCCAGCATCATCAGCGAGCCGGCATTGCGAATCGCGTCTGCCTCCGCCGCCGACATCGGACGACCAAGTTTCGTCTCTGCGTCTGTCTGGATGCTGTTGGCCATCTGGGAATACGCTTCGGTATAACGTCGGTCTGATGGCATGGCGACAGGGAAAGATGTTGGTGGTTGGTGGTGGTGGCCACAGGGCAAAGAAAAGGCCACAGGGCAAAGCCAGCCACGGGCCGACAAAGAAACAGCCGCTTCCCTCGAAAGGCCAGCGGCTGTGTCACTCAGTGGAGGCGGGGGGAATCGAACCCCCGTCCTGTGGACTCTTAACCAGAGCTTCTACGTGCGTAGTCCGTTGTTTAATTTCGCAGTGCCGAGATACCCCGAACAAAACCTTGCACCACTAGTCCACAACAAAGTCTCATTTCGGCCGTAGTGAACGGTGGGCCGAAACCAGTCTGAATTTGCAACTGAACTTCGGACTCCTCAGACGGGGATTCCTTGTTCAGTGACGCCTATTTCTAGGCAGCCAGAGAGTACTGCGGAGTAGCAGTTATTGTTTGATCAGCTTTTTACGTGGCCTGCTGATCAACCACGACACGCCACCCTGATCGACGATGACCCAGTCAAATCCGATCGCCCCCGTCAGGAATTTTGTCAGTCGCTGCAGTAGAATTTCTCTGCAGCTTTGTTGACTGAGCAATAAGTATAACGCGACACACGCCCCCCGGCGAGGTTCGGCATCGAAATTCCGGGGTGACAGAGCGGGGCCACCACGGCAGGTCGCTAGGCCGCTAGGCCGCCCGCGGCAGGAATTCCGATGAGAGCGAGTGGACCTGTTCGGCCGAGATGGCCTGTTTCTGGTCGGCATATCCCACCAGCAGCGACATATCGCACAGGCGATTGATTCGCCGAGGATTTCCACCACTTAGTTCGTGCACCGCAGCAATGGCCTCCGCGGTAAACAGCTCACGCTGGGCTCCCGATGCCAACAGACGCGACTCGATGTAATCAGTCGTCTCATTCAGCGTAAATCCATCCAGCGCGCCGGTGACAGAAATGCGTTCCCGCAACTGAGCGTTTTTGGCAACCTGCGATGCGAGCACAGGGTGACCGGCAAGAACCACGGAATATTGCAGTGACCGATCGGTCACCGCCAGATTCAGCAGCGGCAGGACCACCTGATTCAAGGCGTCCTGTCCGAGCAGGTGAGCCTCATCAAACACAATCACTGCGTGCCGCTCGGCAGAGGTCGCCTCGGATATGGCCTCGCGAATCGTAGAAAAACACGCCAGTGTGGAGTCTGTTGGCGCTGGCTTGCCGGCCACGTCCGCCACGACGGCCTGCAGCAGTTCATCAGGGGACGTAATGGGAAACGTGAGGTGCGCGAACGGATGAAGATCTTTTTCACTCGCCTTCAACTGCTGCAGGAGCGACGACTTCCCCACACCAGAGACTCCCAGCAGCAATGCCGCGCCGGCGTTGTTGGCAAAACAATAGCGCAGCCGCAGTGAGGCGGCCTGCGTGGTCCGGGCCTGATAGAGCTGACGCGGCTCCGCCCGATACGGAAACGGCTCGGAATGCAGTTGCCAGTAACTCAGATACATCAGTCTCTCACAAACAGAGCATTGTCAATACGACGGAGCCGCAGACGCAACACCCGCCGCCATCGAGTGTCTTCGATCACAGTGAATTGGGATAGATCGTTCCCGTCAAACGAATCCGGGGATTCGCCGAATCCGCCTGCGCTCGGGTCGGCCGCGGCACAATCAACATGTCGTCTCCGGCAGGGGCTGCCGAAGTAGTGGCGTTGTTGGGTTCGGCCGCCGCGGACTCAGGCAGCTGCGGAAAGGAAACGTTCTGGACAACGGGAGCAGAATTCGGCAGCGACGGGTCGGTCACTGCCGGTGGCTCGCTGCCCTGCCCGTTTTCGGTTCCGGTCGCTGGTTCTGGTTCTGTCGCTCTGCGGACCGCCGCAAAGGTCTCCCGGCCATCGATGTGAGTGAGAAAATCCTGCAGTGCGGCCTCTTCGTCGACCTTATGGGCGGCTCTAATGTCCGCATCAGACAGAAAGGCCGGATCGGCCAGCCCATACCCCAGCAACACAACCACAATTGCCAGGCCAATTTTCCTTGGCAGCGGCAATGTGGAGAATCTGGAGCTGGGTCCAAAAGTTGTCTTACTGTCATCCATGACCATATCCGGTACGCAGTTGGAGCATCATGCTTCCTGAGCTGTCGCACGCGTGGATTGTTGCGCAAGCTCCCCCTGAGTGTTAGAATCGGTCCAAACAGCGAGGTAACTTGACGGTTCTCGCAGATGGCATATTCTGCCGGTTGGAAATCCGGGCAGACTCGGGGGTTTTGCAAACCGGGTCAGGTGGTTCAACGACAACGTCTGCGAGTCAAGAACTGAAAATACGATGGCAAAAAACGTTTTTGGCGGGGAACTGATTGCCTGCTCAACCGACCCCATGACCGGTTTTTTTCGCACGGGCACCTGTGATACGTGCGGCGATGATGCCGGGATGCACACCGTTTGTGCCGAAGTCACCGATGAGTTTCTGCAGTTTTCCCAGCAGGCAGGGAATGATCTCACGACGCCACGTCCGGAATATCGATTTCCAGGGTTGAGGCAGGGAGATCGCTGGTGCATTTGCCTGCCTCGCTGGATCGAGGCACTGGAAGCCGGCGTCGCACCGAAAATCCTGCTGGAAGCAACTCACATGTCGGCCATTGAGCACATCTCAATGGACACCCTGCTTAAGTATGGACTGGACGCCGATAAAGCGCCTCCAACAGCAGCTGACACTGACGAGTAGGCAAACTTTGCAATTTTCGCTCTCGTGGGAATTCCGGCAAGCTGGGATTTGAGACGACAAACTATCGTGAGCCATGCGACCACGGTGTATGCTCACACGGCGGTCGTGTCGTTCGCTCCAGCGTTCTGCAGACCCCGAACTTGCTGCGATCACCCCGTGCCCCGCAGGACCACCCCTGAACAGTTTTGACCAGTCGATCGATGACGGAACTTAATAAGTACAGTAAGCGAATTACGCAGCCCCGCTCTCAGGGGGCCTCTCAGGCCATGTTGTATGCCACTGGCATGACGCCGGACGACATGAACAAAGCGCAGGTCGGCATTTCCAGCGTCTGGTACGAAGGCAACAGCTGCAACATGCATCTGCTGGATCTGGCAGCGAAGGTCAAAGAAGGCGTCGATGCGGCCGGCCTGCTGGGCATGCGGTTCAATACCATCGGTGTCAGCGACGGCATCTCCATGGGCACCGATGGGATGTCATTCTCGCTGCAGTCCCGTGACCTGATTGCAGACAGCATCGAGACCGTTATGGGCGGTCAGTGGTACGACGCCAACATTTCCCTGCCGGGGTGTGACAAGAACATGCCCGGCTGCATCATGGCCATGGGGCGTTTGAATCGGCCGTCCCTCATGGTTTACGGCGGGACCATCAAAGCAGGCTGCAGCGCCAAGGGCGAAAAACTGGACATCGTCAGCGCGTTCCAGTCCTATGGGCAGTATCTGGCAAAGACAATTGATGATGACGAGCGACTGGACATTGTCCGCAACAGTTGTCCGGGAGCCGGCGCCTGTGGTGGCATGTACACCGCCAACACAATGTCTTCCACAATCGAAACACTGGGAATGAGCCTGCCCTACAGCGCGTCCACTCCCGCCGAAGACCCGGCTAAGCTGGACGAGTGTCTGCGGGCCGGACAGGCCATTCGTGTGCTGCTGGAACAGGACATCAAGCCACGTGACATCATGACCCGCACAGCGTTTGAAAACGCCATGGTGGTGCTGATGACGCTGGGAGGATCGACCAACGCGGTTCTGCATTTGATCGCCATGGCCCGATCTGTAGACGTTGATCTGACGATTGACGACTTTCAGTCTGTCAGCGATCGCGTGCCACTGCTGGCAGACCTGAAGCCCAGCGGCCGTTTCGTGATGGAAGATCTGCACGGGGTTGGTGGAACGCCAGCCCTGCACAAGTATCTGATTGAACAGGGACTGATTGACGGCAACTGCCTGACGGTGACGGGAAAAACGCTCGCCGAAAATGTGGCTGACGTACCCAGCCTGGCGGAAGGGCAGGAAATCATCCAGCCGGTTTCCACTCCCATCAAAGCAACCGGCCACCTGCGAATTCTGCGTGGCAACGTAGCTCCGGAAGGAGCGGTCGCCAAGATCACGGGCAAAGAAGGATTGCAGTTCTCTGGCCCCGCCCGGTGTTACGACTCGGAAGAGCAGATGCTCGAGGGACTGGAACAGCAGCAGATCCAAAAAGGTGACGTCGTTGTCATTCGTTACGAGGGTCCTCAGGGGGGACCTGGCATGCCGGAAATGCTGACACCCACATCGGCCATCATGGGAGCAGGGCTGGGTGGAGACGTGGCCCTGTTGACGGATGGACGATTCAGCGGCGGATCACACGGATTTATCGTTGGACACATTACCCCAGAGGCGCAGGTCGGTGGACCACTGGGCCTGATCCAGAACGGCGATGTGATCACAATCGATGCCGAATCCAATGAAATCAACGTGGACCTGACAGACGAGCAGCTGCACGCCCGCCGCGAACAGTGGGTGGCCCCCGCCTTCAAGGCCACAAGAGGAACCTTGTACAAGTACATCAAAACCGTTAAGTCTGCCTCCGAGGGTTGCGTCACCGACGAATAATTCTGCTCCCCATGTTTCGGCTTCCCCCAGGTTTCGTAGTCCCTGCCAAGAAAGCACCATGAGTAGCCTTGTCGAAAAAAAGCAGTCGCTGCGAAATCGAGAATCGATGACTGAAAAGAAAAGATCGAAACCGGCTAAGCACTCCCAGGGCGGGCTGATGCTGTGGCATGGGATGACGGTCTCGGGTGTCGCGCGCCTGCTCAAATCCGGCCCCGACATTCACTGGAGCCGACTCCATCGGTTGTTGAGCCTTCCGTTCTCGGGGCTGTACAACTCGACGTTCGCCGCCCTCGAATCGGCCGTTTACGGGCGTCGCATTCGCGAGACCAAAGTCGAACACCCACCCTTGTTCGTGCTCGGCTACTGGCGCAGCGGTACGACACTGCTGCAGACGCTGCTCAGCCGTGACCCCAATCTACAGCACCTTCCGCTGTATCGCTGTCTGTTTCCCTGGCACTTTCTGCTCACGGAAAAAGTGGTCACCCGGCTGACGTCGCCGTTCGTTCCCAAAGCGCGGCCGATGGACAACATGAAGGTCTCCTGGGACGCGCCTCAGGAAGACGACGTGTCACTGTGCATCATGAGTCAGGTCTCGCCCTGCATGCTGCTGGCCCACCCGCATGATTTCTCGCAGTTCTGGCGGTCGCTGAAGTTTGACGAGCTGCCGTCCCATGAACTGCAGCGATGGAAAGACTCTCTGGAACTGCTGGTGAAGAAACTGACCTATTCTTCTCCCAAGCGGATCATGATGAAGTCGCCGTTCCACACATTCCACGTTTCCACGCTGCTGAAGATGTACCCCGATGCCCGCTTTCTGTACATCCACCGCAACCCGTACAATATCTTTCGATCATCCGTGCACCTGCGTCGCCGCATGATTGAGGAGAACACGCTGGGCAAAGTGAACTTTGAAGGTCACGAAGAAGAAGTCATTGCCAGTTACAAGTACGGCTTCGAAGTCTACGAGAAGGATCGTCAGCTGGTCCCCGAAGGTCGACTGCACGAAATCTGCTATGAGGAAATGGAAGTCGATCCGATTGGCGCCCTTGGCAAAGCCTATGGCGCGCTGGACCTGCCCGGATTCGATGGTCTGGCCAGTGCCATCGAACCGGAGCTGGACTCACTGCGGCGATACAAGAAGAACGAGTTCGTCGATGATCCGTACTGGGTCGATCGCGTGTACTCCGAACTGAAGCCCGCGTTTGATCGATTCGGCTACGACAAACCGAAGACCTCGGACGGCTGAGCGTTTCTCCAATGACCAGTTCCCGCAGCCATCGTCAGCTTGTCGTCCTCAACGTGGTCGGTCTGACGTCCGATATGCTGGGGCCGAATACGCCCAATATCTCCCGGCTCATGGCGGACGGTTTTGGACAGCCCATGGACACTGTCCTGCCGGCTGTCACCTGCTCTGTGCAGGCAAGTCTGCTGACCGGGCGGATGCCCAGCGACACGGGAATCGTGGCCAACGGCTGGTACAATCGGGAACAGGCCGAAGTACAGTTCTGGAAACAGTCTAACCACCTCATTCAGGCGCCCCGCGTATTCCAAACCGCGCAGCTGCGCGACTCCGCGCACACCACCGCCAAAATGTTCTGGTGGTACAATATGTATTCCGGTTGCCGGTGGTCAGTAACGCCGCGCCCATCGTATCCGGCGGATGGCAGAAAACTGCCGGACTCCTACAGCGAACCGGCAGAACTGCGCGACGAGCTGCAGGCCGAGCTGGGGCAGTTTCCGCTGTTCAATTTCTGGGGGCCAACGGCAGACATCCGCAGTACCGCATGGATTGCCGACGCCAGCGTGAAGGTGTTCAGCGACAAGTCTCCGTCGCTGCTGCTCGTCTACCTGCCTCATCTGGATTACAACCTGCAGCGTCTGGGCCCGGGCGATCCACGCATTGCAGAAGACATTCGCCTTGTCGATCGGGAAGCCGGCAAGCTGATCGACGCCGCACGGTCGCAGGATGCGGACGTCATTGTGCTCAGCGAATACGGCATCACGGAAGTTTCAAAGCCGATCCACATCAATCGGGTTCTGCGGGAAGCCGGCTTCCTGACGGCACGACGCGAACCACTCGGCTGGGAAACGCTGGATTGTGGAGCTTCTGCCGCGTTTGCTGTCGCCGACCACCAGCTGTCGCACGTCTACGTCCGCGACTGTGCCGACATTCCTGCCGTCGCCGCGTTACTGGAACGCACAGACGGTATCGAGATGGTGCTGCAACCGGACCAGCTGGCTGACTTTGGTCTGGACCATGATCGCAGCGGAGACCTGGTCGCCGTCAGTGGTGTGGACGCCTGGTTCACCTACTACTTCTGGCTGGATGATGCCGTCGCGCCCGATTACGCCCGTACCGTGGACATCCATCGCAAGCCGGGCTACGACCCGGCGGAGCTGTTCGTCAATCCGCAGCTGACGTTTCCCAAACTGCGCGTCGCCCGAAGACTGGCGCAGAAACTTCTGGGCTTTCGCTATTACATGGACATAATTGGCCTGGATGCGTCCGTTGTTCGCGGCAGTCACGGTCGCCTGCCGGACCCCAACGCCATGGACGCCCAGGCGCCCGTGTTCATCTGCTCGAACCGCGATGTGCAGCAGGACAGCATCACGGCCTGTGATGTGCATGACCTGATGCTGCAGTTGCAGTTCGGCGAGGCGCCGGCATCGAGCCAGCAGCCCTGACGCTTCGAGTTCCGGCCGTTTCGTGTGCGGGCCCCTGCGGCGTTCCGTCACTTCAATCGGTTTTCGTACCAGACCACATTGTGCGTCCCGCGCCCGGCATTCAGCAGGTCCGGATCGCCATCGCCGTCCATATCCACGGAGCGCAGATCGTAGCTTTGCTGAGCATCATCGAGCATGTGCAGTTCAAAGCGCCCCTTTCCGTCATTTTCGTACCACATCACTCGCTCACTGCCGAATCCACAGGTGGCAACATCGATGTCGCCATCCTGATCGTGGTCCGCCACGGTGAGGCTGTGTGGATATCGAATCTGCGCATCGATCGTGTGGATTTTCCAGGAGGGGTTTTCAAACCAGATGGTCCCCTGTCCGTGTCCGCGACTGGCCACCCAGTCGACACGTCCATCGCCATTGACGTCAGCAGGCAGGATATTGGTTGCCGCAGTCTGCTCACTGGCCAGCAGCACCTTCTTCCACGGGCCGTTGACGGCCGACTGCCCAGGGTTCTTCCAGTACGCAAACCAGTTTCCATCTGCGAACGGGCCTCCCTTGGCGCCGACGGCGATTTCCTTCCAGCCGTCACCGTCGATGTCTCCCACCCCCATGTAATGACTGCCACCTCGCGCGTCACCTTTGGCAAAGACATGACGAATCCAGCGATCTGCAGAATGAGGATCGGCTGGCACCTCAAACCATGCGATGGAATCCTTCAGTCCTTTTTCCGGCTCGAAGTTGTTGATCACCACATCGTCACGTCCATCGTTGTTGACGTCGGCGGTGGTCAGACAGTGAATTCCCGTGATTTCGTCATCGACCACCCGAGCGCGCCACGGACCGGTCAATGCGAGCGCTGGCCCCGGATTCTCCAGCCAGAACGGGTGATCGGCCGCCACTGTCCCCACCCAGTCCGGATCGCCGTCACCATCAACGTCCATGACCGTGCTGTGGATACAGTTTTTTCGTGCCCGTTCGAACTGATGCAGGACAACTTTTGCATCGTAAGCGGGAGCAATGTAGAGCACGATCTGGCCAGGACTGCAGGCGACCACGTCCATTTTTTGATCGCCGTTGACATCCATGGCGACGACCGTGTTGCAGTGTCCGGCAGTCGCAACGACGTGTTTCGGCCAGTCCATGCGGTCACCGGCTGCGACCGCACGTCCTCCGTGCATCACCGACAGAGGCGTCTGTGGAGCGAGCAGGATAAGCCAGAATGTCACGACCGCTGAACGCACCTCGTGACGGCCGTAATTGCGTTTGCCCACAGTTGCTCGCATCGTCGCTCCCCCGATTCACTGATCAGCTCAGCAGCACGGCGCACAGGGCGATCAGTCCCACCGCAACACAGCTGACGAAAAAGCCGATGATATCGACTCGCGTCAGCACAGGAAACTGCCACATCCCGACTTCCACAACGGGATCACGCTGCTGGTTGTTTTCAGGGACGACGCAGGCGAACGGACAGACTTCGTCCGGCTCCACTGGCGTCCGCAGTGCGTTGAAGACAAGATCAACCTGGGGGCCATACTCCGGCATCGTGGCCAGAGAGGTCAGGCCTCCGCTGACAATACCGACGCCCACATACAGCAGCATCTGCCACGACTCGAGCAGCGCCACGGAGCCGTTCTGCTGCTGAAACATCACTTCGGGAAGGAAGTCAATGAGGTTGTGCGGGTACATCCATGTGACAAACCAGGTCGCCAGCGAACTGATCACCGAGACCCAAACGGCCGCGGAATTCCACCGTCGCCAAAACAGGCCGAACCACATACTGATCCCCATTGCAGCCGGTACCATCACCACCAGCCGCAGGGCTGTGATCAGGCTCGAAAACGTCGCCTGAATGACGAGCGCTGCCAGCAGCACCAGAACGGTGCCCACCCGGGCCATCAGCAGATAGTGTCTCTCTGTGCGTCCGGGGTTGAGAACCCGTTTGTAAAGATTCTCTGCGAACATCCCGCCAGCGAGCACCAGTTGACCGCTGCAAATCACCATCATCATGGACATGATCGCGATCACAACGAAACCCAGAGAACCGCAGGTCTTCAGCGGCAGCACGCGTTTCAACCGAGACACCGCGGTATCGTCGGGAGTTGGAATGGGAGTTGACCAGTTCCGCGAGATCGCGGCAGTCGAGCGCGGGGTCACCGCAGCCATCACGGCCTGCGAGTCTGACAGCATCTGACCTGCCGGGGAAGAACGGGCCACGCGCGACGGTTCAGATGCAGACATCAGGACCAGGCCGCCACCGACCCAGATCACTATGAGCAGACGCGACAACAGGTTTCCGGCAGTCAGCCCCACTCGGGACTGCATCTCTGTGCGGCCCACTCGACAGACGGCCACCACGTGAGGCTGTACGATAAAGCCCAGCAGCACAGTCACACACAGCACACAGACATAAAACCAGCCCACCGGCTCCCCCGACGTGGGTGAGTAAAGACGTTCGACTTTTTCCAGCGTACTCAGAGATGACTCGGCGCCGCCAGACTGCAGGATGATGGGCAGCAGAACGGCAGACACTCCCAGAATGAGCAAAGTCTGCATGGCTGCCGTCAGCAGCACCGATCTCATGCCACCAGGCACCGTGCAGCACAGTATCAAAGCGGCTGTTCCGAAAACGGCATACTCATACCCTTCCACGCGGCGACTGCGAATGGAAAACACGCGTCCGGAAGGCACAACATCTGCGCTGTCATCGGCCTGCTGCGGTGAAACGACCCGAACCAGCCGAATCATGGGAATATCCCACTTCAGCGCGTCGCTTACCTGCTCCAGCGAATCACCGACCACTGCATCAATCAGCTTGCCTCCGCTGAACAAGGTGGCCGCTACCACCACCACAGTGATACCGATGGCATAGGCCGAGTAGAACGTGGCCAGAGGCGTGCCGAAACGGGCACCAAAAAAGTCGGCCGTCGTTCGGGTTCTGAGCCGACGCAGCAGGGGGGCCACCAACCAGAAAACGGGAATGACGGGAAGCCACAGCAGTTGCCAGAAAACTCCCGGGGCGCCCTGCTGCATGCTCCCGGCAACGGTGGAAACACCGTGATCGCGATTCGTCCCCGAACCAAAACCAAACAGCAGGCTCAACAGCGAACCAGCGGAGCGGCGTCCCACACAAAAGTCCGACGTAGAACGCAGGCCCGCATAGCAGATCACACCAGCGAGGAGGATCAACAGCGAAAAGACCAGCAGGACGACGGCGTCGACTTTGTGTATCCAAAGTGAACTGGCAAACATCTCCGTCCGAAACCCCTTCGACTTTCTGGGACCGCACGTCTTTCCGTCTCGACCTGCGAATCGCCGTCCCGCGCACGGAAGCTAACGGGAGTCGGCAGTCTCCGCAATAAGCGGGCCCCACGAATCCCTGGGAACTGTCATCAGAGGTACGTCCTTATTGGGCGGGAACCGTCGTCAGAATCCGCCCGCCCGGAGTCAATTCTCATCAGTTTTTCTGCTGCTCCGTTCAGATAACGGCCTGTGGCGGCTTGCGCGCAGAAAAAAACGTCCGACGAAGCGGACGTTTTCATTTCAAAATATTCCAATGACCGGCAAGCCGTTTTTCCGCTGGTTAGGCGGCGTCAAATTCGGACAAACGATTTCCGGACTGGAAATCGGCATCTGCCGCCCGCAGACAGTACCGCATGTAGTAGGCATCTTCGCAGGTATCGTCGTAGTGGTTTCGCAGCACCTGGAGGGCGCGGAAATCGCAATTCTTAAAGAACAGCTGTGCTTCGAGGTTGGTTTCGCGGACCTCCAGCACGATTTCCCTTCGACGCTGCTGTGACAGCTTGTCGATCAGACGCTGCACCATCTGCCGTCCCACCCCCTGCCGCCGCATGTGCGGCGCCACAGAGAAATTGAGAATCTTGAGCATAGACTGGTGCAATTCGTAGATCATGAAACCGACGATTTCGTGATCGAGTTCGGCAACCGTTCCAATGCAGTTGCGCTGCCGCAGACAGGCAAGGAATTCATCCTCGGTCCACGGGAACTCAAAACTGGCGCGTTCGATAGCCAGAACTTCATCCATATCCCGGCGGATCAACCAGCGGATCTGCGTGCGCAGAGCATCACTGTTGTTGGATGAGAAGTCGTCTTTGCGTTTCTTCAATTCCATAACGGCCTCCATGCCGACATGATTTGAAGTGAATTAGCGGTCAGCCTCTGACGGGTGCCAGAGCCCCGCTAAGTGTTAACATCGGACCAACAGTATCAGATTTGCCAGTCTGCCGTCCATGGTAATTGTCAGATCCGGGACGAAGCGGGCCCTCGAGGCTCCCGCTGGCCCGTCACATTGCCGATTCTGCTACGCGAGCCCCCCAGCTGCCAAATCTGCCTGCGGACGCTGCGGCAATTCGTTCCTCTGGCTGAGATTGCCCAAAACACTGATTTTTTTGCTGCGGTTAACACGCAAACAGCATGCTCGTTTGATCACAGCGGGTTCGACCGTAGAATCTGCCGGGTGACAAACACCGTTGATCCTCAGGTTTAACTGATGCTGCTGCCCCTTCATTCCACGTCCCGCGTATGTCGGCGAACATACGGATTCCGTGGAACTGTCCCCATTCTTCGTGGGCTCTGCGGGCTTGTCGGACTGCTGATGATTGCCAGCCCGCGCTTGCATGCGACACTTCCTCCAGATTCACCGGTCGTCACCCTACCGGTGACGCTCGCCTCCTCTGGCACATTTCGTGTTCTCTCTGCGGGCCTTGCCGCTCACTCGGCCTCACAGGCAGCATTGAATCAGCAGCCGCCTGGCAGCGCGGAAGAGAAGAACGGCACTTCCAAAGAAAGCACAACCCCCAACAAGGGCGACGCGAACCGTTCACAGTCAGGCAAAGACGACCCCACCGCCGCTGACCAGGACACCAAAGTTCGGAAGCCACCAGTCGCTGCAACTCCCAGCGTCAATCTGCTGGCGGGCAGCCTCGAAGAAACATGGACGATGTTTTCTTCCAAAGAAAACACGCGGTTGAGCGATGTCTGGAAAGTGGTCGAGTCCGGCGGTGAGAAGCTGCTGATCTGCACCGGCACTCCCAAAGGGTTCCTGATCACCAAACGTCAGTACCAGAACTTCGAGTTGAGTTTCGAATGGAAATACGTCTCTGACCCCAACGGTAACAGCGGTGTCCTTGCCTTCACCAAGAATGAACCCCGGCTGTGGCCCACTTCGCTGCAGGTGCAACTGCATCAGCCGAGTGCCGGCAGCATCTTCCCCAGCGGCGATGCCACCAGCGACAGCGCCAAGGAAGCGACAGGGCTGGCTTTGGAAATCGGCAAGTGGAACAAATGTCGCGTGGTGGCCCGCAACGGCAAAGTCAGTGTGGAAATCAACGGCAAACAGGCGGGCGAAGTCTCTGGCTGTAACCCTTACCAGGGCAGCATTGCCCTGCAGAGCGAGGGGTCTGAAACCCACTTTCGCAGGATTGTCATTCGGGAACTGCCCGAACAGGCCCCCTCAATCGCCGACGAAACTTCGACCTCGCTGCCACAGCCGAACGCTGACAGCCCCGGCGGCTCCACCGAAACCGACGGTTAAATGGGCAATCGTTCCATTGCCCTGCCGTGCCCACGCCGTTTCCGACAAACGTCACCATCATCAAGCTGGCCGCATCCCGCCTAGAGTCGAATTCGACCGGTGAGTTCTTCCTCGTTGGCCACTCGAGATTTTTCTGAAGAACGCGCTTCGGCGGCGTAGCGACTGAGCATGTCATTCAGCTGTGCCTTCTCCGCCTGAGGTGCCAACTCCAGAGACCGTGTCAGCCAGGCCTGGGCTCCTGCCAGATCATTGGCTTCCGCACAAGCTGCTGCCAGGGTGCTCAAATGAGACCAGTCACGATAGTCGGTCAGCTCACAGGCACGTTCCGCATACTTGATCGCTCGCGCCGGATCCCGGAACGTGCTGTCTTCTGCGGTCGCCATCAGCCAGGCAAAGTTATCAAACCCACGCGCAAAGTCGGGGTTGAGTGAGAGCGTCTTTTCGTAGTCGGCCGCTGCCTCGGGGTATTTTTTCAAACGCACGTAGGCGGCGGCGCGATTGTTGTACGCGCGGAACAGCCCTGGCTGCAGTTCAATGGTCTTCGACCAGCAGCTCACAGCACCCTGCAGATCGCTGCGGCCATACAGCATGTTACCCTGATTGTACCATGCCGCTGCGTGCTCACCGTCACACTCGATGGCGCGCTGGTAGTCTGCCACGGCCGCATCCGTCTGCTGCTGACTGGCCTGAACATTGCCACGAGCGTACCAGAAATCGGCCACATCCTGATCACGGGAAAGGGCGGCGTTCAGATCTTCCATCGCTTTTTCCGGCTGACGCAGCTGGTGCCACGCGAGGCCCCGACGGTAGTAAAGTTCCGCGTCTTCAGCGTTCAGAGTCAGGGCGCGGGTAAAATCGTCCGCGGCCTCCTCGAAACGTCCCATCCGGTGATAGATGGTCCCACGGCGTTTCCACGCGACCATATCGTCCGACTGAACTTCTATCGCTCGAGTCAGATCGCTGACGGCCGATTCGTAAACCCCGGAATCCTCTTTCAGTTGTGCTCGGGCGATCAGGGCTTCCCGATGCTCCGGCAGTCGTTCCAGCAGCAGGTCCAGATCGGTGAGCGCCAAAGTGTTGAGCTGCTGCTCAAGGCGACAATGACAGCGTTTCCAGAGCAGATCGTTGTCTGTGTTGTCGACCGTGAGCACCTGGTCAAAGTCGATTGCTGCCGCACTGAAATTGCGCTGCAGATAGTGTATGCCGGCGCGAATCCTGAGAGCGTCCAGCTGTTCCGCGTCCTTGAGCAGCACATAATCGACATCCTGCAGCGCGGCATCGAGGGACTCCTGTTCGACCAGATGTCTGGCTCGCGTCAGGCGTACAGGAACGTCATCGGGCTTCAGGTTCAGCAGCGCGGCATAGTCAGACAGCATGGCGTCTGTTTCGTTCATGCGGGAGAAAGCATCTGCCCGCAGTCGCAGCCATTCCACTTCCGCGCCGTGGACCTTCATCAGCTGCGTCAGGTCATTGACGGCCTGCTGCAGCTCACCATTGCGACTGTAGATCTGTGCTCGCATGAACAGGCCGTCCCGATGTGTGTGGCGCAGACGCAGCACACGATCGAGATCGGCCAAAGCGGCGTTGTCGTGCCCCAGCGCGGCGTGTGCTTTGACACGCAGATACCAGTCGTCGGCTGTCGCCTGCGGCTGTTCCAGGACCTTCGTCAATGCTGTTATCACGGCCTGATGATCGTCCAGCTGAGCGTACAGGCGCGCCAGCTGCGCGGCGACCGCCACGTTGCCAGGCTCCGCCCTGAAGACAGTGGCCAGATCCGACACGGCCGCTCGGGTTTCGCCCAGAACCTGAAAGGCGCCCGCGCGGCGTTCCAGATGACGTGGATTGCCGGCATCCAGCAGACACAATTGTGTCCAGTCGGCGACGGCGTGCGTGTAGTCTCCCAGATTTTCGTAGGCCCGGGCGCGTCTTTGCAGGTAGTCCATGTCGTTGGGTGTGCGGTCGAGCAGGGCAGTCAGTGACTCAACGGCCTGCTTCCAGTCAGTGTCCGAAGCGTGAAGTTCGGCCAGACGGCGTCGGGCCGACACAGCAAAACGCGGTATCCGTGCCAGCTTCTGCCACACGGCGATGGCCGCTTCCGTTCTGCCGAGCCCCTGCAGAGAGTCGGCTTCGCACTGCAGAGCGTCACCGTTGGCTGGCTCCACCGCCAGCACCTGACGGGCGTGCTGCAACGATTCGGCAAACTGCTTTTGCTCCAGCAACACCACCGCATAACGCAGCCGTGCGGCCGTATGTTCCGGTTCGGCCGACAGAACCTGCTCCAGTCCGGCCAGGCAGGCGTCCGTTTTGCCAGCTCGATAGTCGACCACCGCCTGCTCATAGATCGCCCGTGTGTCGACGAGTTCCGGCCCCGTTTTTTCATTGTCCGCAATGGTCACCGGTTCGTCTGTGAAGAACGGCTCGGCTGGCTTCTGATCCTGATTTTCCGTGTTGTCAAACATCACAAATGCTTCCGGCTCATCAAAGGCGGGAGCGTCAAACGGATCAGCAGCATTCTTCGGAAGCTGCGCCACATCCGGCTCAGTGGACTGAGGAAACAACTCGAAGCCAGGGCCCTGTGTTTCGGCAGAGTCGCCCGCCTCTGCGAGCGTGTCTTCTCCGGCCGTCCACGGCTGAGCCACTTCTGCCGTCTGGTTCGGCAGGGGGAACAGCTCAAAGCCTCCGGCCGATTCCCTGGATGCCGCCTCGGAGGGCTCCTCAACGAATTCGGGCAGACTGATTGCGGAGGCCCGCATCTGATGCTCGGGGGAAGCGGATACCACGGTGGCCCGCGTGCGACTGGACTCGACATCCTGCAGGGCAGTCAGCAGATCCTGTTTGATGGCGGAATCGTGAGGTGCCAGATTGCCGGCTCGCTGCAGATCGCTCACGGCGTCTTCGGCCATGCCAAGTTGTCGCAGGACTCGGCCACGATGATGCCATGCCGTTGCATTCTCGGGCATCAGGCGACAGGCCACAGTGAGATCCGCCAGCGAGCGTTCGGGCGATTTCGCAGATTCGTGGGCCAGTCCCCGATAGAGCCAGATGTGTCCGTTGCGTCGATCCAGTTTCAGGGCATTGCTGAGCACGACCAGTGCTTCGCCGGCATCATCGTTCAGCAGCAGACGCCCGTATTCAAACAGGGCCTGAACATTTTGCGGCTCCAGAGTGACAACGCGCTGCAAGTCACTGATTGCCGCCGTGACCTCACCCAGCGACTCCAGCAAAGAGGCACGATCCATCAGGGCATCGGTGGAATCGGGCTTCAGCGTCAGTGCCTGATCAAGCGAATCGCGGGCATCATGGATCCGGTCGGCAGCGCGATACAGATTGCCGAGTGCCCACCAGGTGCGATCCCATTCCGGTCGCGCTCGCTTGGCGTTTTCCAGATCGGTGATCGCCAGCTCCAGCTGCTGGAGAGCACCGTGGCAGGTCCCCCGCAGATAGAGGGCTTCTGCAAACTCGGGGCGCAGTGCGACCGCACGATTGAGTGTGTTGACGGCGTCTTCGTACTGTCCCTGCTGTTGCTGGTCGACGGCCTGCCGCACCAGACTTTCCGCCTGCCGTCGCTGATCGGAACACCCCGTCAGCAGCAGAGAAAACGTAAGCAGTGCCGCGGAGATGGCTCTCGGCGCGGAGTGCAGAAACGGGAGATTGGTCGAAGAGTTTTTCATGAGACACCTTGTGACATTTCGTCACCGGAAATCGCGGCAGGCTGTGCAGAGCGACAGCTTGAAGCGCATTACGGCCCGCAGCATTCATCAGTGTCATCGTCATTCCGGACCCAGGAGCCTTATTCGCTTCAACCACGTTCATCGTTTTTCCCCGCATAACCCGCACAGGTTAACAGTCGCGCAGCGGCGGAATCTGCCGGAGTCAGCCCAGTCGCGTGCGATCCTCCGTCGCTGCCACCCTGCAGGTGATACCAGTGCAGTCAGCCTGAATTGCCCGACCGACCTGCCTGCACCAACTGGAATCCACAAATGAGGGAAGGCCGCATCAACGGGCGTAGCCTGCAGCCAGGAGGCCCGGATATCCGAAGACAAGGGGTGCAGGAACTGCCGAAGTTTTTGCTTGGGGCGACCTCGCGCTCGTCACCACTGGCTGTTTGACGTTCGAGTTCTGGAGTAGGTCATGGATCTGTCATCTACATTCACTGACGACCAGCTGGCTGTCATGGGCTGCTTTGCGGCACTGGCCGTGTGCGGTCTGATTGCGATGATTACCTTCTACGTGGGCCCGCAGGGCCGCCGGCAGCAGACAGAGCAACCGGAAAAGGTACGTCTGCCGGTTGCACAGGACGATGTCCACAGGGATTCGCGAAAGGCCGCCTGATCCCGGTGACATTTGTTGCGGCGTGGTGACCGACGCGACCATAATGACGTTTTCCGGATCCTGGATCCTTTTCGTACACGTGGATGCCGCAAATGGACGATTCCCGCCAATCTGACTTCCTCGGTCTTCCAGTTGCCCGACGCCGTTTTCTCAAACTGGGGCTGATGTCCGCCGCTGGAATGGCGAGCCTTCGTCCAGCCGCTGCTGACGAACTGCTGCAGGACCTGTCGACCGAGAGCCTGCTGGCTTACAGTCGACTGGAGCGGGCCATCCGCGACCTGGACGGGTTTTTGCGAGCCATTGACTTCCAGAAGAACGCATTCATCGGTGTGAACTATTTCGGTGTTTCCGTGGGTGGAATTGATGCGCTGAAGGACCTGGAAGAAGGTCGCGGTGTCGATCCGGAAACCTTCGCGGCACTCTACGCTGGCTTCGCCGTGCCGTCAGTCGCCCGCCACCTGAATATGAAAAAGCAGCTGCTCGCCGGCGGAGGGCTGAAGCTGCAAATCGAGTCACCTGACGGGCGGCTGCGATACAAGGGAGCCGCGATCCGGCTCTACTCACGTCAGAAACTCAGCAGTCTGTTTGATCGCCGGGCCGCGTTTCGGACAGAGGACGATCGGAAACGCAATCAGGCCATGACCCGCTATGTGGCCCGACGTCTGGCTGACGTGGGTAACGTGCGAGCTGGCTCCAATCAAAGCGAAATCACGGAACTTTCTGAGCGATATCGTCGCCTGAAGCCGCTCGTTGGGGACCTCGAGACGGCCCTGCGGGCCGATGTCAGCACGTCCTCCATTCTGGCAGACAACGATCCTCACCTGTTTGGCATGTCGGTGGGTGGTCTGGATGTGCAGCAGCAGCTGACCGAACTGGGGGCTGTCGATCCCATCAGTTTCGGCGGAATTCTGGCAGACAAACTGTCTGCGGATCATGCTACACGCGTGAAGTTCACTGATGACGGACGCATCCTGTACGACGATCAAGTCGTACGAATGTGCTCTCAGGTGCAGATGGAGTCGTACTTCAAGCGACGCGAACGTCTGTCACAGCTGGCAAAAAATCCCTGAGCGACGTCGTGTGACGTGACACCGCTGCTAGAGCTCGATGTTGCCGGCAGCGGGCTCAACCGCCACTCGAGCGGGTGACGCTGGAGGATCCACAATCACGATCTGCAACTGTGCGGATTGTGGTGCGCGAACGGAGACGAATCCGGCAGCCGCAGCAGGCTCAAACTGCACGAACGCAGTGCCCGCAAGCGTCAGGCGACAGAGTTTATCCGGAGTCAATGACAGGCGGGGCGATTCCGCTCGCTCCTGAGACATCCACTCTCGAAAGATCTGCGGAAAACGCACTGCAGGCAGATTGTCCTGAGACGGATCGAGGGGCCCGCCATATCGCGCGGTGACCACATTCGTCAGGAATTCCGGGTCTGTGGCCACAGCGAAGCGAAAAAACGACAGCGCTGCTGCTCGTGATGGCCCTCTCCGCAGGCCTCGACCGCGATAAGAGTCAGGGATGACCAGGGGAAACGAATTCGGACGATCGCGGAAATCACGAATGCGACCGGCCAGGTTATCGCTGACTGGGCACACGGAAAACTCAATCAGGTGAGCGATGCCTTCATTCATCCAGAATGGCAGCTGACCCGCATCTGAGTTGTTGGCGAGCAGCGACCGGCGTATCGAAAAAATCGCGGCATGTGCGAGCTCGTGGGCCAGCACGGCCGCCAGCTGCTCCCCACCAGGCAGGTCGTAGTCGAGGTACACGATGTCGCCACCAAAGCTCCACGTGTGGTCAAAAAAGTCTTTCTGCCGCACACAGCCACGAATGGGCTCCACTCCCGCCACATCGATTTGTTCGGCCAGATCGCAGAAGACGAATGTCAGGTGCCCGTCGTGATCCAGATCGCTGATCGGGGACAGCTGCTCCTCCACGAAGTCACGCAGCCCCAGTTCTGTGAGGCGTACGATTTCGTGAGCCCGCTGTATCACATCGGCCGGCGGTTCCGTTGCCCCGTCGTGTGTGAGAAACACGCGGGTACGACCTCCGGCAGCAACCAGATCACCCACGACAAATCGTTCCATGGCGGCCCCCGTTCGCGGGAAAAAGGGAACCGCAAACCGACGAACCTCATCGCCACGCGTGCATTCGACTGGCGGCACTCCCTGGTTTTCGTAGCCAGCCAGGCTGGCAGCCGGCTGCACGCGGACACATGCTCCGGGGCGGTAAACGTCAAACGGGACGTCAGTCGAATAGCGCAGATCCATGCCCACCGGCTGGGTCTGCTGCTGTTGCCACTCAATGGACACGGAGTGAAACTGGGCCGACTGATCCAGGCTGCCAATCGCCAGTCGCGCGTGGGCCGGCACAAAGATACGGCCCCGGGAATCACGCCCACTGGCGTCCAGCGCCACGGCTGTCACGGCGTCAGTGGGGCGGTGAAAGCCACCCGTCTGGCTCGCTGGCTCAGATGGTGGCCAGCACAGCAACGAACCCAAAACGGACAGACCGGCCACCGCGATGATCAGAAGTCGACGGACACTCACGGGTCGGACTCACGGGGCAGGAAAAACGGGATGCGACGATTGAAGCAGTTGTCACGGCTATAGCGACAAGCCACCTCAAAGGTCATCGAGCATTCCGGCAGCCGATCTTGAATCCCACTTTCCGCGTATGTGGGCAGCGCTGTTTTCCGCCGTTGTCAGAGGAAATCGCAGAATTTCGCCTCACCCCCGTGTGAGGATGTGCGGCTTGATCGGCTGAAAATAACCAGGAAAAGCAATCCGATTGGACGATTCCCAACGGCCGATCGCGTTTCGTTGACTTTAGCTGACAGTGGACCTTGGTTGACGTCTCGGACCAGGTCTTCCAAAACAGGCGTGAACACCCCATTTTTACAGGGAATTCCTTTCCCAAGTGTCCGACGACGGATATATCATGATGTCCTGATCGCGGCCTCGGCTGCGTTGGTTCAGATGCTTTTCGACTCACCTCTGTTCGGCTTTCGCCGATAAAGGTTCTCCTATGCAGATTCCGCGAATCCCACTGATGCGATCTCTGGTCGCTGCTGGTTTGCTGGTCGGCTCAATCTGTGGTGCCGCTGAAAAAGATGCCGTAGTCATCCACGAATACCGCACTCAGGGCGACCATTACTCAGCGGTTTCCATCCGTCTGAATCAGCCCGGCGCGAAATCTGTCAAGCGACACGTTGTCATTGTGGACACGTCAGCCAGTCAAACGGGGTTTGTCGGAACACAGAGTCGCCACCTCGTCAACGAAGTGATCCGTCAGCTGTCAGACGACAGCATGGTGGCTCTGTTCGCTGCCGATGTCCGCTGCAACAGCCTGACTGACGGCCTGGTGTCTGTCACCAGCGAAAGCGTGGCTGATGCCCTGGAGATGCTGGAGATGCGGACGCCTCTGGGCTCCACAGACCTGGCCGCGACCTTTGAGCAGATTAGCCAACTGGCCGACGGTCAGCCACTGTCTGTGCTGTATGTGGGTGACGGCATGAGCGCCAGTCGCCGCCTGAGTCCTGAGGAACTGGGCCGCTTCACCAACACACTCGTTTCCCGCAACGTCTCGTTTCACTCAGTCGTTGCCGGCCCCAAAGCCAGCACTCAACTGCCGGCCGTTCTGGCGAACCTGACTGGCGGAACGTTGTCGCGTCTGTCTGATGAGGTGGCTGCTGACGCTGGAGACGTTGTCGCCAGCCTGCAGACCGCGCCTGTTGCCGTCACCTCACTTCGTGATGAAGCGGGCAGTATCAAGCGTGCTTCTTCCCGAACGGCCTTCCTGCGGTCCGATCGCGATTCTGTGCTGTTCACCGCCCAGGCAATCAAGGGTGACCTGACTGTCACCACAAGCCTTCGTCAGATGACAATCCCCGTGGCCAGCCGCGTTGCCGCTGGTCCAGCCATTGCCCACCTGCTGGAGCGTGTCCGTACGTCTGACGGAGTGAACGCTGCGACCGTCAGCCTTGCTGAACTGAACAGTGCGGAAAACGATTTCCGTCATGCCTATATCTCAACACTGAAGGCTGCCCGCAGCCTCGAACGCCGCGGTGAAAAAGAGCGTGCCACAGAAGTCTTCGCTCAGGTTGCCGAAATGGGGATGTTCGAAGACCCAGCCGTCATTCTCACCGCGCTGCAGCAGCCTCCGGCAGGTGGTGTCGAATCACTGCCTCAGCCTCCCGCCGGCGACATCGACTCCTTCCAGGGAGCCGACAATCCCGGCGACGCGCTGTCTGCAGCGGAAGCGGAATTGAAAGTACAGACCGAACGGCTGGTGCAGCGTGCCAACGGCACCATCGACGCCGCTCGTGAAAAGGCCTTCGACAATCCGGATCTGGCGACCAACGAACTGAAGGACCTGCTGGAGACGATTCGCTCATCAGAAAACATCGCCCCCGATGTTCAGGACGAACTCGATCGTCGTGTCAGTCAGGCCCTGATTTCTGTCACCAACATGCGAGAAGTCAACGAGCAGCGATCCAAGTTTATTGCCAAAGAGCAGGCCATTCTGGAAGCTCAGCGTAAGCGACTGACAGTGGAAGCCCAGGAAGAACAGCGTCTGGCCATCCTGATTGATCAGGTCCGCGGTCTACTGGACCAGGCTCGCCACGGAGATCGTAACGGTTTTGAAGATGCGGAAGGCGTCTCGCGAATCGCGATCGATCTGGAACCAGGCAATGGTCCCGCCACACAGGCGCTTGTGATGTCAGAATCACTGGGTCAGCTGGACAAAGCGTATCGTCTGGTCAACCTGCGTCACGACCGCTTCCTGGAAGTGTTGTATCAGGTTGAACTGTCGCACATTCCCTTCCCGGATGAGCCCCCCATTCAGTACCCACCGGCTGACGTGTGGCGTGCTCTCACACTCACACGCGTCCCGCGTTACGAATCATTTGACCTGCGAACAGAAGCTCCTGTTGAGAAATGGCTCAGCCAGATGCTCGACAAACCCGTTCCTCTGCTGGACTTCCCGGGAGAAACGCCACTGAGCGAAATCCTGGAGCAGATTTCGACCTACTACACAACCACGTGGGGACAGGACGGCGGAGCCTCAGGAACAGACTTCCGCATGACGATCCTGCCGGACTTTGCCGAACTGGAAATTGAAGGCATCGACAGCCTGGAAGACGTGCTGATTCGAGATGTGAATTTTGAAGGCATGACGCTTCGCAATGCCTTGAAGCACATTTTCGACCAGACGACGGAACCCGCGCTGACCTACATCATCGACAGCGAAGTCATGCTGATCACGACCGAAACCAAAGAGAGCGAAACGCTGGTCACCCGCGTCTATCCTGTCGCTGACCTTGCCATTCCCCCGATCCAGTTGGGTGGTGGTGGTGGTCTTGGCGGCGGTGGACTTGGCGGCGGCGGCCTCGGTGGTGGTGGTCTCGGCGGTGGCGGTCTCGGCGGCGGCGGTCAGGGTGGCTTTGGCGGTGGCCAGGGCGGCTTCGGCGGCGGTCAGGGTGCGTTCAGCGTACCACCTGAAGTGCTGGGTGTGCTGAATGGCCTGAAAGAGGATGGCATCACAACAGACCCTCTGAAGAACGTCAAAAAAAAACCAGTCCTGAACTAGGTGCACGCACCATCACGCCGGCAGAACTGTCCGCTGGCTTGCACAGCCGACCGGGTTTTATCCTGACCGGCTGGCGACAGGAAAAAAGTCAATCACCGCAGTCGTCCCCTCTGGACACTGCGGTGATTTCGCGCGCGGCCGATCTCCTCAAACTCGTTGACGTCAAGCCCGAGCGTCTGCGTCGGACATGGCACGTGGTCCTGCGAGACAAAAAGGTGGCTCCGCAGATTCTGGCAGACAGCCTGTTCCGACTGCATGACGACGGACAACACGAAAGTGTGATTGAGGGCATCGAATCGGCCATCCGCAACAATAAGGCTCAGCCCTGGATGTACGACGCCCTGGTTCAGGAACTGAAGATTGCCGGACGTCCGCAGGTGCAGATTGATCGCGCTGTGTTGTCTCGAGTGGACTTTGCCGTTGATGACGAAGCGCAACTGCTGGTGACAGTGGCCCTGCTCAGCCGCTTTGATGCATTCGATCAGGCCGTCGCACTGCTGAAGGAAGGAATCCGACGCAATCCATGGCAGCCTGCGACCTGGGGCATGGCCAGGAGCCTGGCAGAAAAAAGCGGCAACCCTGATCACATGATCTGGGCCCACACGGGCAGCCTGCAGCACGTCTGGAATGCCGAACACGAGACTCTTCACCGGCAGTGGACGGCCGAACTGCAAAAGCTTGAACGGTCACTTGTCTCAGCTGGCAGGCCGGAGAAGGCCAGCGAAGTTCGGGAGGCTCTCGCGGCCTGTCAGGTGCGTGACCTGCGAATCTACCTTCGTTGGTCAGGGGACGCCGACATCGACCTGAGCGTCACAGATCCGGACGGCAACGAATGCTCCTGGCGCACTCCACTGACCCCCAGCGGCGGCATGCTCGTCGCCAGCAGCACGGGAGGCCGAAACGCGACCGAGCAGTTCGTCATCGTTCGCGCCAAGCCCGGAAAATACACCGTCAAAGTCAAATGGATCACAGGACGCGTGATTCGGGGACAGGGGTTGCTAACCGTCATCCGACATGAGAACTCACCGCAGGAACAGAAACAGTCCGAACGCATCACCATCAGCCGCAAAGATGCCGAGTTTACGATCGAACTCAAAACAGGTCGCGACCGCAAATAGCCGGTCCTGGTATCGTCGCCCGGCGCCTGTGTGCGTGCCGGTACGGCTGGCCTGAGGAACACGTAAGCGAACAGCACGCACACGGCAGACGGGGAAGACCGAAGAGCGTGCGGTTCTGACAACAGCTGGCTGAATCGAGACCGAATCCGTGCCGACCGAGTGTCTCAGCGTGAACGCCTCACAGAGTGGGCATTTCGCGGAGCGGGCGAGACGAATGGCCAGCAGGCTGGACGCCGGCCGGCGGCCGTGATGGCAGGCCGAGTGGTGGCAGACCGAGGCAGCCGCGAAATGCGCCGATCATCACACGTGGTCGTTATCTGACTTTGTCGCGAACGCCTGGACGCAGCCTCGTGGTAAAGACTTGCACACTATTCGTCGTGCGTCACCTTGTGGGTGATTCATACTCACGTTTCACACTGTCGGTCTGGCCCGCCCATTGGGATGCGAATCTCGCCTTTTCGAGTCTGCACGGCGGCGGCCCTGGCGGGTCCTGGGAGCCGAAGTGCAGCACGCGATCCGCCGGCGAAACCAGTTTATGAGGGAGTCTCATCCAGGCCAGCGGCGGACAAAAATTGGCACGACTTAAGTGGCGGCGAATTCCAGCGGGGGAATCGTGCCATCAGCTTCCGCCTGTCGGGCTTCGTCCTGTACCTCGGCGAACCCGGATCGAATGACCTCCAGCAGCGTGGCGCACCGGTCCCACTCGCAGGCGTCATCACGACAGGTGACACCCAGAATGTGAGTGCAGATTCGCATGATGTTTTGAGCGACTTCTCCCTGTTTCAGGTCAAGCCCTTCCACAATCAGCATCACACGAGTCTGCGCATCTCGACGCAGCGAACTGCTGTCGAGAGGTTCACCGCTGTCCAGCGCCGAAGTGCCAGCCTTCAGAGCGGTAATCGCGTGGTCGTAAACATGCAGCAGCATGTCAATACGCGTCCACGAGGTTGCCTGTGTTGACTTATACTGTGTTCGGGGATCCATCATGGCAGATTTCGATTTCCATAAAGACTGATTAAGACACACCCTGCAGAGACGAGATTCCACCCAGCTGACTGGCCAGAAAACTGCTGGTCGACTGAAGCTGACTCATTGCCGATTCCAGCGCCACGAACTCAGCGATCAACTGCTCCTGCTGGAGGTTGAACAGATTCTGCTGTCGATCGAATGAGGTTCGCAGGCTTTCCAGTTCCTGATCAAATCCAGCGTCCAGCGTGGACAGCAGTCCCGTGTCCGCTGAGATCAGGTCACCAATGGCTTTATCCAGTGTGGCCGCCACGCCACGCGTCACAGTAAGTTCGGCATCGACGCCGGCCACCACGGAGGCAGCGTCCAGCGTCACTTCCACCTGCAGATCGGCCGTGTTGGCATTGCCTTCGTCACCGGACAGAATCCGACCGCGCCCGGTGGCCTCTTCGACCACTCCATTGACGAGAAATCGACCTTCCACATCTTTGCCCACGCCCGCTTCACCACCGGAGAAGCCGAGGTCCGCCAGCGCGGAACCGCTCTGAACGGTCAGCGAAGACGATGAGCCGAACGCCTCTGTTTCAATCTGCAGCACGCCCGCCTGAGAGCTGACGCGGACGTTTCTTGTTCCAAACTCTGTCGACTCGTTGATTGTGGCTTCGAGGCTGGCGGCCAGCTCGGTATCGGTGAAAGTGCCTTCCGGCAGAAACACGGTGGCTTCCACGCCGCTGAGTGACAGTCGGACTTCCCGGTTGGCGGACGTGATGGTGACGGGGCCGGAAACGGCACTGGTGGCAGTCGCCACCGCCCGTTCTGCGGCCTGCGTAATGTCTACTTCATAAGGTTTGCTGGAGGCCACGGTGTCACTGCCGGCCAGCAGAAAACGGACGCCCGCGTTGGTGCTGTCTCCCTGGGTCGCAAACAGGTCGGCCAGCTGTTCGGGGCCCAGACCGTCCACCTCGCCATTCATGATGCTGCTTAGGCGTGAGGAATCGAACGACAGCTGCCCATTGTCATTCACAGAGATACCGACGGCTGACAGTGTGTTCAGCTGCGACGAAATTCCGGCAACGCTGTCCAGAGCGGCTGTACGAATTCTCTGCTGCAGAGCAATCACCGAACGATTGCCCAGCAGAACGCCGTTTTCGCCTCCTTCATTGAAGGCCGTCAGATTATCCACCTGGCTCATAAAGGCGTTGAAGCCCTCGACAAATTCGCTAACCGCCGTGACGGCGGCGTCGGTATCCTGGCGGATTGAGATTTCGATTTCATCGCCGCTGGAGGCATTCAGCAGATCGATTCGCACGCCAGAGATCAGGTCGTCGAACTGATTGTTTTCACTCGAAACGGCAATGGCCCCAGCGCCACTGCCGAGCGTGATCGACGCGTCCGTGGCCGCCTGAACGGGATTGCCAAAATCAAATGTCACCTGCGTCGCGCTGCCGGAAGACGCCGCCAGATTGTTGGTCACGGAGATCTGATTGGCCGTTCCACTGTCACGCGATGAAAGCAGGATGCGCTGCGAATTGGCACCACCACTGGGGTCAGAAATCAGAGAGGCGGACACACCCGAATCCGCATCATTAATCGCTTCCACCAGCCCGGTGAGGGTGTTGTTGGAAGAGTCGATGGTAATCGTGGTCAGGTCACCAGAGCCTGTTCGCAGTTCCAGCGTCCCGGTGGTGATCTCGGCTTCCGCGTCAGCAAAACCACCTGAGGCGACCTGATGGGCGCGCGCCACCGAATTGACGGTGACACGATAGCTGCCCTGAGAGGCCTTCGAACTGGCAGTTGCCGCCAGCACCGTTTCGTCGCTGACCGTGGTCACTTTTCGCAGGAACGGGCTGTTGGAGGAACTGGCCAGTCCGGATGTGGCATTGCGGAGGCTGAGCAGTCCGGCTTCCAGCGTGCCGAATGCCGCCTGCTGCTGCAGCACTTCGCTTTGCTGCACTTCAATGCGGTCAAGCTGTGTCTGCTGGATCTGCAGCAGACCGGAAATCACCGATTCGGTGTCGATCCCGGTAACGAGTCCGTCAATGGTCAGCATGATGTGACTCCAGGAGCAGGGGTCGCCTACAGGGTGCGGCCGTTTGTCTGTTTCAATAGTGAGCCTGCGGGCCCGCGTTTTGGCTCGGTGAAAATATGGTTCAAGCCAGCTGTGCAAAGAGCACAACTGGCTGAACAGTTTTGATCATCATTCCGGTCCCGGTCAGATGCCAGCGGCCAGGCAAAGCATGGTCGCCGACAAAACTAACCGAGCGTGTCAGTCGCCGACTATCCCAGCAGAGACAGCACCAGCTGAGGCAGCTGGTTGGCGTTTCCAAGAACAGATGTTCCGGCCTGAACCAGAACCTGATTCTTTGTGAAGTTGGCAATTTCCTCGGCAAAGTCGGTGTCACGAATGACGGACTCAGCGTTGACCGTGTTTTCCAGAGTGGCTCGCAGGTTGTTGGCCGTGGACTCCAGCGTGTTCTGCTGGAACGCACCCAGCTTTCCTCGCAGGTTGGTGATGTCGTCGATGGCCGCATCAACCACAGCGATGGCATCCTGAGCACCGTTTGCCGACGTCACGTCGATGGCACTCAGGTCGTTGAACTGGTTGTTGGTCAGACCACGGCCCAGTCCGGTCACGGTGGCAGCGCCGATGGCCACAGAAGCCGTCTGTGACTGGTTGGCACCAATCTGGAAGACCAGAGAGTTGTTGTTCACCGTCACGCTGCCCAGAGCACCGGTTGCCGTGAGTGTGGCATCAGTGCCGGAGGCGGCCACTTCGATGGTCAGCCCGTCGACAACACCGGACGTGGCGGTCAGTGAGTTGCCGGTGCCCGTCACAGCTACACCACCAATCGTGGCCTGGATGTTCTCACCGGAGTCAGATGTCAGCGTGGTGGCAAAGCCAGCGGAACCAGCCGCAGGTGCCACATTGGAAACCACGTTGACCGTGGCATCAGTACCGAAATCGGTGGTGTACAGTCGGGTTGCACCACCAGAAATCTCAGCAACCACACCCGTCTCGGACGTGAACTCGTTGATGCGGTCCACAACCTGAGCCTGGGTCAGACCAGTCGACAGGCTGATGTTTGTGTCGTTGACCGTCAGGACTTCATCCTGCGCCAGGGGCGTGGTGGCGGCCGCAGCAGCGGTGACGAATCCACGTTCGCCGACTGTTGTCACGTTGACGGTGTGAGAACCTTCTTTGGTGGTCTCTTCACCGGAAACGAACGTCACAGACGCATTGTTCGTGGATCCGGTAATGCCGGCATCGCCGTTGAGCAGTTTCTTGGTACCGAACTGCGTGTTCTGAGCGATACGGCTGATCGTATCCAGAGCGTTGGTGATTTCAGACTGGTTGGCCGCGAGGGCATCGTTGTCGTTCACACCGGCGTTGGCACTGTCCAGTGCCAGACTGCGGACCTTCACCAGCAGTGAGTTGATTTCGTTCAGCGCGCCTTCGGCCGTCTGAACAAGTGAGACGGCTTTCTCTGAGTTGTCAATCGCCTGACGCAGGCCAGCGATCTGTGCTCGCTGCTTTTCAGAGATAACCAGAGCGGCAGGACCGTCTGCACCGCGGTTCACTTTCAAACCGCTGGACAGTCGTTCCACCGACTTGGCAACACTACCTGACGCTCGCGTCAGGTTGTGCTGTGCGTTCAGTGACGACACGTTGTTCGTGATTGTCAGAGCCATTTTCAGACCTCTCCAATGTTAATTGTGAATGACGTTTGTGCCCGCGAGCCACGCAGCTCAACGAAATCCACGTCCCTGTGTGTTTCACGACTCCGTCCATGGAGTTCGGATGATGGAATACTGGCCTGAGGGGAAGCACTCACCCGCTATGGTAAACCTGCATTCGTACTTTTCCGTACTGCAGAGGTCGACGAATAGGAGGAGCCCGCTTCCGACGAGAGACCTTGTTTTTTTAACTTGAGGGAAAGTCCGCATGCCCTTCTAAGGGTGGGCGTGACTGCGTAGTCATCGCTGCTGTTGCCCCCCACTTGCGGTCAAAATTCTCCTAACCGATTTCCATTACCTCGCCGATGAGTTTGTAACGACAGGGCAGACCGGGAAGACCTTGCCGGTTGTAACGTTTATCTCTTGCAACGATTCCTCTGTGAACCAGCCATCCTCCACATCATTGCTGCGAAAACTGGCCCCCGTTTTAGGGGTGTGCGCTGCTGTCTGTATGGGGGCTGGGGTGGGCCTGTGGTTCAAACACAAGCCAGCTCCCGAAGCACCAGCCAGCGAGTCCGACATCTCGGAAACTCTCAGCCCGCCGGACTTCCCCTCAGACCTGAATGAATTCACGCAGCAGCGTGACGAAATTCCGGACGAGTTGATTCCGAGTTCTTCCGTCGGTGCCGACTCTCCTGCGGCGGTGTCGGAGTCCCTCACAGCAGAGTCGGACCTGGCCGTCAGTCCCACCGGACGCATGCTGGCGGATGCCGATGAGTGGCTGCGGATGGGCTACTATTCCCGGGCCCGTGATCGGTTTCAAACGGTGTTGAGCCACACGTCCGGAACGGCCATCGAAAGCATTCGATTGAGAATCGCACTGTGCCACGAGTTTCTGGGGGACATATCGATCGCTCTGCAAAGCTACCGGCAGCTGGCCGTGGATGCTCGTCTTCTGGGCATTCGCGATCTGGCACGGCTCGGAGAAGCACGCTGCCTTGTGGCCCGACAGGAAACCGAATTGCTCACCACCGACATCTTTCCGACCGCCATTCTGGATGAATCCTCCTGGTCGGAAAGGGTGAACGGTGAACTGCTGCACCTGATCGGCCGGGCCATGATGCTGAATTCTCAACACACCAGCCGGGCGTGGGCGGCGGTGGCCGCCAACGACATCAATCAGCTGGTGATCCCCAGTCTTCAGCCGGATCCGGATCGAGAGCTGCAGTTGCTCAAGCGCCGCGCCGTGACAACTTCCACCAGTCAGATTCCCGTCTTTCGAGTTCTGCAGCAGACCCCCGGGGAACCGGATGCCTGTTTCGTGCAGATGAATCAGCCGCGGGTGGGCGTTCGTTCCCTGCTGACAGCGATGGTCCAGCAACTCGGTTTTACCGCGGAGCTCTCTTCCGGCGTGGAGGCTGCGATTGCCGGACACGGCCAGGCGGTTGTCGTGGACGACAAGAGCCTGAGCCTGATTCTGGACGCTCTGTCACTGAGATTTGGTCTTTTGTGGGAACTCAACGGCAATGTGCTCGTCTTCCGCACAGAGGACGAGGCCACAGACGAACAGACTCTGGCATTTCACAACTCCGTCACTGAGCGGATGCTCCGCTGGGCCGTACTGGCTGCACCGGAATCGTATCAGGCACACTCGACACAGCTGCTGCTGGGCGTACTGCAATACGATCAGCAGCAGTACGTGGAAGCATCTCACGTGTTCCAGTTGTACATCGAGCGACACCCTCACACGCTGCTCACCGGCATCGCCGCACTTAATCTGGCAAAGTGTTTTCTGCAAAACTACCAATACGAGCAGGCTGAAGACGCACTGCTGCGAAGCATCGATCACAGTCACTCCACGCTCGACACACAGGTGGCCGGATACATGTATCTGGGTCGACTGCGACTGGAAAACGGCCACATTCCGGAAGCTCTCAGCTGTTTGAAGGTGGGCACCGCTCGCAGCCGTGGTCACCGCTCCGAAGCCGATATTGCGATCCTGCTGGCAAGCGCCTACCTGCTGGCCGACAACCCGTCCGGAACCAGCAGCGTGCTGATGCAAAGGCGATCGCTGTTTGCCACTCCCGGCCAGAAATCCAGCGCGGCTTTCCTGTCCGCGTACTGTCGACTGCGGCGTGCGTCGGACCCGGTGCGCGTGGCACGCGAAACTCAGAGCGTCGTCGCAGCGCTGGCCCACTTTAAGCCCGCTGAGAACTTTGGCAGACACTGGTATCTGCTGGCCGCAGCCGCGTTTGAGGACTGTGGCCTGCGACCTGACGCAGTGAGCACCTATGAAGCCGCACTAAAAACGCGGCTGCCCGACTTTCTGCTGACACACTGCGGCATTCAGCTGGCCAACCTGCTGGTGGCCGACGGACTGGCGATCAGCGCCGAACAGATTCTGGATGCGCTGCCGGAAACCGACAACAACAAAGTGCGGTGTCGCGGTCTGGTGAGTCGGGCTCGTCTGGCACTGCAGCTGGAAAAAGTGCCAGACGCCATTGAGTATGCGACGGAGGCGGCGTTGAATTCAGAGGAGGTTGCCACAACGGAATCGGCACTGCGAGTGCTCGGGGAATCCTACGAAAAAGCGGGGCAGCCGCTTGCTGCTGTGTACTGCTACGCGGGCATGGTCCCACATCTGGATTCCGGAGTGAAACCGGCCAGTCATACCAGCACGGCCCGCGCAGGAGAGAATGTCCCATGACGCGGAAGCTCTCTCAAATTGCGGCGTCGCTCCGACACCCTGCGCTGCTGTACATACTGACCGCCTGGATGGCTGTCGGTGTGGGCGTCTCGTCTGTGACCGCGCAGTTTCAAAAGTCCATCCGTTCCCGACCTCCGGCCAAAAAAGACACGGTGTATTGCCCCACGATTGATTTTGGCAGTGCTCCGAAGACCACAGAGCACCCGGCCCATTCCGAAGCGGAAGTCATTGTGCCGCCTCTGGTGCCGCCGGAGACCATTGCCCCGCGTTCGTCCGTGGACAAACGATCGACGCAGCGGCCGCCGTCGGAACTGGACCAGCTGCATCAAAGAAAACAGCGGAGCATGGACGAGATTCTGCGTCAGATACAGGCGATTCGGGAACAGATCCGAACTGGTCGTGTTCCCGGCAATTCGGCTGACAGTCTGCCATCGGAAACAATGGCCAATGTCCGTCCGGACAGCGGCGATGCGGTTCCTCTGCCGCAGCCCGGTCCCGCCGAGACTGCGCTGCAGATTCCCGATGAACCGGATTCTGCAGACCAAACCACACCCATCGATGTCTCTGCGGACGATCCTTCCGCAGCCACCGAGTCGCCGGTCACCGACCCGTCAGCCATGGCGGCCGCTGATGTTGCCGCGCCGGATGCTGCGGCGCCAACCGATGATGCCGCGCGGCGTTTTTCGGACTTGATGAACGCTCTGACCAAAGACGACGTTCCGCAGACCGACACTTCGACAGCAGCTCCAAAGCAGAAACCCGGCTATCTGTCCGCGACCACCGTGCTGGATTCTCCCGTCGACCGCCTGAAACTGGCAGACAACCTGTTTGCCACAGGAGAGATTCAACTGGCACTGACCATGTATGAAGCCGTGCGAACCAAAGACCTGTCCGCCGAAGATCGCTACTGGCATACCTACCAGCAGGCCAGCTGCCATCGACGACTGGGCATGTACGGCGAAGCAGAGTCCATTTATCGCCAGCTGGCCGGAAACTCTGATTCGGGCAATGTGAGCGTGCTGTCCCGCTGGTGGCTCGAACGGCTGGAAGAGCGTAAAGAACTGGAAGCACAGGCCGCCCAGATTCGTACACTGATTGAGACCTACAAACAGACGCAATCCAATGAATCCACCTCCAGCCAGTAAACAGAAACTGCTGGCCCTGCTGAACCAGCAGCGACAGCACTACGAAAACGCACTGCGGCTGATCACCGACGGTGAGGGGCCCTCCACTCGTCAGGCGACCGCAGCCGCCAGCCTGATTCAGGCCAGCATGCAGGAACTGGCCGACATCGACCGACAGATCACTCAGCTGCGACCGGAACTGGAACGCAGTGGCGAGCTCAAACAGCCAGAGATTCAGCAGGTGATCGCTGCCCACGAGCAGGTCCTGCGAACCCTGATTGACAAACTGGACGCCTCGCTGGGAATTGCAGGGCAGCAACAGGCAGTGCTGTCACAGACACTGGACGGCGGCGCAGCAAGGAAGTCTGCGCAGCAGGCCTATCGGGTTTCATTGAAAACGGGGTAGACGGAAAGCACGGCAGGGCGATTGATCGATGGAGATAATTTTTCAGTCTCGAAGCATGCAGAGTGTGCTGGCGATGGCGCGTAAGTACGCGGGATCGTCAGCCAACGTGTTGATCTGCGGCGAAAGCGGAACCGGCAAGGAACTGGTGGCTCGCTACATCCACGATCACAGTCCCCGTGCGCAACGGGAATATCGCGTGGTCAACTGTGCCGCGTTTTCCACAACGCTGGCAGAAAGCGAGCTGTTCGGTCACGAGCAGGGAGCGTTCACCAGCGCAGAACGGCAGCATCGCGGCCATATGGCCATGACGGACGATGGCACCCTGTTTCTGGACGAGGTGGGAGAGCTGCCGCTGAGCATTCAGGCAAAACTGCTGCGGGTGGTGGAATCCGGCGAGTACTACCGCGTTGGCGGGACTCAAAGCTGCCGGTTTCAATCCCGTATCATCACCGCCACCAATCGCGACCTTGAACGGCAGGCCGAAACAGGCCGGTTCCGCGATGACCTGTTGCATCGACTCAACGTGCTGCCGCTGCGGATTCCCCCGCTGCGCGAACGACCACGCGACATCCCACCACTTGTTTCCTACTTCGTGCGGCAGTATTCCGGTGAGTCCCGGGCGGGCGTGGACGGAGTCTCCAAAGAGACGATGGAACGGCTGTACGCCTATTCGTGGCCTGGCAATGTGCGGCAACTGCGCAACGTGATTCATCGCGCCTGCGTGCTGGCGGAAACGCGGACGATTTCCGACTGCGAATTACCGGAAAACCGCAATGAACCCCAGGGGCTGCCACCGGAGTTTGCCACGCTGCCGCTGGACGACATTGAACGGCACGTGATTCTCGCGAGGATCGAACAGTTTCAGGGCAACAAGACGGCTGCTGCCGCAGCACTGGGTGTCTCCTCACGCACCCTCCGCAACAAAATGGCGCGGTATCGGGAACAGGGCCACCCACGCCAGGAAGAAACTGCCCCAGTGGAATGCAACCGCCGGGCCGCCTGAACGTTCTCTTGAAAACGCGGACGTCTTTTCAGAACCGCAGCGAGCTCAACTTGCTTTCTTCACGCGCGTGCGCGGGAAGATCTGAGTGTTTCACCTGCACCCCGCATGTTCTTCCGCGACACGGATCAGGCATACGTTCGTGGTAAAGTTTAACGCTTAAATCGTCTGCACCCACTGGGTCGCCCTTTCCGATTCTTCCAGCATGAAGATCATGGGCGAAAAAACAGAGTTACTGCAGCGCCTCGTTTCTGCCGCGGACGCCCGGCAGAACGTGGTGAGTCAGAACATCGCCAACGTAAACACACCCGGCTACAAGACGCAGGAAGTGCGCTTTGAAGACCAGCTGGCCGCCGAGCTGGAACGGCCTGCGCTGAATGTCGCCAAAGCCGCACAGCCGCAGATTGCCGCCACAGCTGGGCTGCAGACCAGAAACGACGGCAACAACGTGGATCTTGATCGCGAAGTGGGTGAACTGAATAAGAACGCCATGATGATGCAGACCTATCTGCGAATGATTGGAGCGGAAATGCGCATGATGCGGGACGCCATGGACGGCCCGTAAACCGGATCACCGGTCATTGTGCTCAGGCAGCAACCAGGAACACGGAGGATTCAGATGTCAAAGATTCTGTCTGGCATGGCGATTAGCGCTTCCGGCCTGTCTGCAGAACGCCTCCGTATGGAAGTCGTGGCGGGAAACATTGCCAACGCCCATTCGGTCGGCAGTCGACCGGGAGAAGCCTACCGGCGTCAGCAGGTCAGCTTTCGGTCGATGCTGAATGCGACAGGCGAAGGCCCGATGTTTGGCGGAGTTGAAGTGACCGGAGTCACCCAGGATGAGTCCCCGCTGCCCATGGTGTTTGACCCGGGACACGTAGCGGCCAACGACGAAGGCTTTATTGAACTGCCCAACGTTCAGATTCCCATGGAACTGGTGGACCTGGTGACCGCCAGTCGCGCCTACGAAGCCAACCTGAAGTCGCTCCAGATCTTTCGGCAGATGGCGGAGGAGTCACTGACCCTGCTGCGAGGACTGGGATAATGCACGGTGCTTCGCAGATTGGTGGTGTCAGTCCGCAACAGCAGATCGCTCAGCCAGCGCAGAAGCCGCAGGACTCAGGCCGGGCTCCGTTTGCTGATTTGATCAAAGATTTTGTCACCGACACCAGTACCGAACAGGCCCAGGCTCACCAAAGCGTGAAAGATCTGGTGTCCGGAGAAGCCAACAACATTCACGAAGTGGTGCTGACCGCCTCGGAAGCGGAAATCGCCTTTCGCCTGATGATGGAAATTCGAAACCGCCTTATCAGTTCCTATCAGGAAATCATCCGCATGCAGGTTTGATGTCAGGCCATCCTGACCCGTTTTCGTCCAGCCCGTGAGGAGTGAGAGCTCCGCTTTGTTCAACAGTAATTACCATGTGGAATCAACTGACAACCCAACTCAAAGACGTCTGGAGCCGTCTGTCGACGCCGCAGAAAGGCATGCTGTCCGTGGCAGCATCGGCCTGTCTGCTGGCCGTACTCGGCACGTTCTACTGGGCCACCCAGCCGGACTATGTCACGCTCGCCAGCGATCTGAGCCCGGCGTCCGCCGCCGAAGTCATGAGTCAGCTGGAGTCCAAAAATGTGGAGTACGAACTGAGCGTCTCCGGTTCCACGGTCATGGTGCCGCGCAGCAGCCTGGCACAGGGGCGCATGGCCATCAAAGACATTATTGATCCGGCTGTCTCCGAATCGTCCACAGGCTTTGCCGGAATGCCGGGCACTCCAACTGAAGAAAATGACCAGCGGACCCGCGCACTGCAGCGCGACATCGCCCGGACTCTGGAACAGCTGACCGGTATTCGATCGGCCACTGTGCACATCAGCCGCCCGCCGGTCAGCCCGTTTGTTTCAGAGCGTCAGCCAACAACTGCCAGCGTGATGCTGGATCTGATTCCCGGGGAACCGTGGAGTGGTGGTACGGCACAGTCTGTTTTGATGCTGGTGGCCCGCTCCGTGGAAGGCCTGCGACCGGAAGACATCACGCTGATGGACACCAAAGGACGCATGTTCGCCTCCAGCAGCGGAATGTCAGGGCACATGAGCTCGCAGTTTGAGCATCAGCAGATGATTGAGCAGTCTTTGTCCATCAAGGCGGAGACCATTCTTGCGGATCTGCTTGGCCCGGGAAAAGCGTCGGTACGAGTGACGGCGGACATCGACTTTCGCGAAACCACGCGCACCGAAACCATCTTCGACCCGGATGGAAAGATCAAAAAGGAAGAGTCGATCGAAACCGTCTCGCAGACGGGCGGCGTGCGACCTTCCGGCGAAGTGGGCTTCAATCCGAATCTGACATCCGACCCTGGCAGTGGCGACACGCTGGGCGACTATAAAAAAGAGATCAACTCCACCGAATATGATCATCCGCGCATCGATGAAACCGTGAAGGATTCCCCGGGAACGATCAAGCGTTTGAGCATTGCCGCGATTGTCGACCTGACTGCGGACGAAGACCCGGCCGCCGCGGCGGGCAACACAGGGGCGGCCGCCACACCGCCCGCACTCACCGAGCAGGATGTCGAAGCGATCATTAAGCAGGCGGTAGGCTATGACGAAGCGCGTCTGGACGGATTCACCGTAGCCTTCGCTCCGATGAAGAAAATCGTGCCTGTTGCCGCGCCGCCGTCACTGGTATCCACCTTTCAGGAATACGAAGGGCTGGTCGACAGGGCCATTTTGGCGCTGGGAATGGCGCTTGCCGCCGTACTCGGATTTTTGGCGCTGCGGAGAATGAAACCAGTGATGGTCGAAAACACGGCTTCCGATGGCCTGTCGCCCGAGCAACTGACACAGATTCTGGAATTGTCAGAGCGTGTGAAAGGTTCGCCGGATGCGGCCGCTCAGATCCTGTCCGTGTGGATGGGGGAAGACGACGAAGCGGCTGATGAAACCGCCGTCAACAACGCGGCCTGAGCAGGGAGCACTGGCGTCTGATCAACGCCGGCAGCAAATCAGAGAACTATGGACGGACACCAGCAAAGTCTCGCATTTTTGAAGATGCTGACGCCCGAGGCGGCAGACGATGTGCTTGCGCGCATGAAACCGGGCGTCGCGGACAAACTTCGTGAGTCACTGACCGCCACAGCTGACGTGCCCATCGATGCCGGCCGTCGCGCGATCCGTCGCTTTGACGAGATGCTGGCGCTGCTGCGTAAATCCGGCGGACCGCTCACCCAGATGCTGGGACAGCCAGGACTGAAAATCGCGGAAGAACACGACGTCGCCGAACCGGAACCCGAAGCGGAGGAGACCGAACTGCATGGCGACACACCGCTGGAACAACTGCAGTCGCTGAGTACGTTTCAGATTGCCAACGCGCTGCGACCGGAGCAGCCGCGCATTACGGCGATGCTGCTGAACGAACTGCAGCCGGAAATCGCCGCCAATGTGCTGGCACTTCTGCCGGAAGAGCAGCAGAGCAAAGTGGTCATTGAGTTTTCGTCCAACCAGCCAGCTCCCCCCATGCTGATCGAACGCATTGTGCGGGCCACACTCAACCGCGGGCAAAGCATGCCCAGCGAACCTCCCGATGATCGCGAACAGATTGACCGTCTGGCCGAGATGCTGCGAGAGGTGCCCAAACGGGATCGTTCCCGCATGATCAATTCCCTGGCTCAGGAAGACGCCGACCTGAAAGAGCGGCTGATGGCCAAACTGTACGTCTTTGACGACCTGCCGACGCTGGACTCTCACATTCGGCAGAAGATTCTGGCTCAGGTGGACACCACCACTCTGGTCACCGCGCTGTACGAAGCCGAGCAGGCGATCATCGACTCTGTGTTTGAAGTCATGTCCAATCGCGCACGTGGGTCGCTGGAAGAGGAAATGCAGTTCCAGCCCCGCGTGAGTGAAGAGAAAGTGGAAGCCGCCCGGGCCTCGCTGGTGAGCATCATGGGAATGGTTGCGGAAGGGGGAGACTGATGAGTGCCGCCGCCACCGCCCACAACACGATTGTGTTCCCGCGCCGCCTTGTATCGGTGCGCACATGGGAAGCGATCGCCGCAGAGCCCATGACTCCTGTCGCCACTGCACCTGCGACAACAGCCGTGACGAACTCTGTGGAGACTCCTGCTGTCAGTCCTCCGGAACCATCGGCGGAACTGCTGCTGCAGATTGACGCCTCGCTGAAAGCGCTGCAGGTCTACGAGCAGCAACAGCAGACATTGATGCGGCAGACCATTGTGGAACTGGCTGTCGTCGCGGCAGAAACAGTGCTGGGACACGCCGTTCGCAACGGAGATTACGACATCGGTGCGAGAATCGAACAGGCGTTCAGCAGATTTGGCTCCGCCGGCCCTCTGCGAATCGGCCTGCATCCGGGAGATCTGGAAGCTGCCCGCACACTGCTCGATGGCACAACCTACGCTGAGTCTGTTCAGCTGGAGGCCAACGCTTCTGTGGCCCAGGGGGAATGCCTGGTCAGCTCTCCTCAGGAAACCTGGTGCACCAACATGACAACGCAGCTGGAAACCATTCGTCGCGCCTGGCTGGAGTCGATCCATGACACCGTTGCTTGATGTGCCCGAACTGCGTGACACAGCCGCTCGAACGCCCGCCTTTCAAAAGACGGGACGAGTTACTGGCGCCAATGGTCTGATCCAGGCGTCTTTGCGAGCAGCCGTGGGCGAGTGCTGCCAGATCCAGCTGCCGGATGGCCGATCCGTCAGTGCGGAAGCCGTTGGATTTGACGGGCAGAGTTCACTCCTGATGCCGTACGAAAATGACTACCGGCCGGAACCGGGAATGCAGGTTCAGTGCACCGGCATGCAGCGGCAGGTGGATGTCGGACCGGAACTGCTGGGACGCGTACTGGATGGACTGGGACGTCCGGTGGACGGTCAGCCGCAACCGAAAACACGAAAGACGCGTTCTCCGCATGCCCCTCCTCCCAATTCTCTGCTGCGGCAGAGGATCGACCAGCCGCTGGTCACCGGGCAGCGTGCCATCGACACCCTGCTGACCCTGGGAATGGGGCAGCGCGTCGGTCTGTTTGCCGGCAGCGGCGTGGGCAAAAGCACGCTGATGGGGGAGATCGCACGGCACTCCAATGCCACCGTTAATGTGGTTGCGCTGGTGGGAGAGCGTGGCCGCGAAGTGCGCCCCTTTATCGAAGACAGCCTGCAGGCGGAGGGACTGGCACGCTCTGTGGTTGTGGTGGCGACGTCGGATGAGTCTCCACTGATGCGAATCAACGCTGTTCTGACGGCCATTGCCATTGCCGAGGACTATCGAGACCGGGGCATCAATGTCCTGTTTTTTCTCGACAGCCTGACGCGTATGGCTATGGCGCAGCGAGAATTGGGGATTCTGCTGGGCGAACATCCGGTCAACCGTGGCTATCCGCCGTCGGTGATGAGCCTCATGGCGCAGACGCTGGAACGACTGGGGACTGGCAGCAGCGGCAGCATCACGGGCATTGTGACCGTGCTCGTGGACGGAGATGACATGGACGAACCGATCGCAGATGCCGCTCGTTCAATTCTCGATGGTCACATCGTGTTGAAACGAGAGCTGGCGGCGGCCGGACACTTCCCGGCCATTAGTGTTCTCGACAGTGTCAGCCGGCTGTTTCGCGAAGTTACCGACGCCCCGCATCAGCAGGCCACCGCCACGGTGCGTGAATTACTGGCCAGCTACGCAGAAATGAAAGACATGATTGAAATCGGCGCCTACCAGAAGGGCACCGTCGCCACGGTCGATCAGGCCATTCATTTCATGCCCATCATTCGCCACTTTCTGTGTCAAAGCGTCGGTGAATCGTTCACGCTGCAACAGTCATCTCAGGATCTGCTGCTGCTGGGCAGCGCCATTCTGCAGGCGCGGCAAACTTCCGCTGGCAACAGTCAGGGGGCCGCCTCATGAAACGTTTTGTCTCACGCCTGAAGCCGTTGCTGCGGCTGCGACAGCAGCAGGAAAAACTGGCCGCCCTGCAACTGGCGGAAGCCGCCCGTCAGGCGGATCTGGCCCGGCTACAGCTGCAGCGCAAACAGGCTTTGCAACAGCAGGCGACCGCAGCCATTGGGACACTGCTGCGTGAGGAGCCAACCGGGGGCACACTGCGTTCCGGCCAGCAGAACTCTCAGTGGCATCGTCAGCGGGTCGTTGAGCAAACGGAGCAAACTCAAGTTGTTGAGAATGCCTTCGCCAGAGCCGGACAGCTTCGCACGGCTGCCTGGAAGGATCTGAAAGTCGCAGAAGAAGCCACACAGCGGGAACGCGCACAGTACGAACTGCAGCAGCGGCAACAGCAGCTGGCTGACATCGTGGATCGCGCGAGTCACCACTACGGAACGGTGACGACGCAGAATGCCACCAGCCACACAACGGACACACGGCCGCTTTGCGACTCTGACCCTCTGCGGTCAGACAGCACATCGGAGTCAGAATCATGAAAAAACTCATTACCCTTGGCCTTTATGGGATGGTCGTTTTTGCCGCAACCGGCGCTTCGGCGTGGTATTTCCATTCCCAGGCGCTGACACAGGAACTGGCCAAAGAAGAAGAGCCCGAGCCCACCAGTCTGACACCGCGTCAGGCCACCAGTGGCGAAGTGCTGACGGCTCGACAGCCGGACGAAGTGGTCGCGGATGAAGAAACGCCGGTCGCCGTGCGGCCCGAGAAACTCAGCATGGAAGAAATCGTGCGGCTGGGACTGTCCATCAGAGAACGGGAACAGAGCATTCGTCAGCGGGAACAGGAACTGAAGAAAATCGAAGCCCGTCACCAGTTGATGCTGGCAGATATTGAGGCGGAGCAGAAGACCGTGCAGGGCCTGTTCGCCCAGATCAGTGATCAGCGTGACGAAACCGTGGAGCTGTTGAAGGATCTGAAACAGCGGGAATCGACCATCCAGCAGAAAACGCAGGAGATGGAAAAAGAGGCCCCCGGAAGTACGCCGACCGCCGCCACACCAAAAGACCTCAGCACGAACCTGAAGGAAATGTCTGAGGTCGTTCAAATCATGGAGCCGGAAAAGGCAGCCGTGGTGATTAAGAATTTCGCCAACGACGGCAAGATGGATGTGGCCGTGCAGTTGCTGTCGCGCATGGAAGACAAACGCGTGGCCGACATTCTGTCGGAAGTGGGTGACGAGATTCTTGTCAACGACATTATCAACGCCAGCCTGGCACTGAAACGAGAACCCAAACCGACGCGACGGTAGTTCGAGAGGACACCCGTTTCCGCCAGGTAAGTCGCGAAAGGATTCGCCATGAACTCTCTGGAAATCATCGCCATCGGGCGAGACCTGATGATGACAACCATGCTGCTTGTTGCACCACCCGTCATTGTGAGTGTTCTGGTGGGCGTCAGCGTGAGCATCTTTCAGACGGTCACCAGCATTCAGGATCAGACACTCTCGTTTGCGCCCCGCATTATTGCCGTTGGCGTGGCCATGCTTGTTTGTCTGCCGTGGACAGTCCACATCGCTTCGGCCTTCACCTATCGCATGCTGGAAAGACTGCCGCAGGTGGTCCATTGATTACGGCGCTCGTCATTGGGGCCATGCTGTGCCTGATTCGGGTGTCGGCATTTGTCGCTTTTCTGCCCGTGCCGTCCGGGCGCACCATTCCGGCGACCGTGCGAATCGGTCTGGCGGTGGCGATCACGTTTTGCCTGGCGGAGCAGCACGCGATGAGGTTCATGCCGGCTCCCGGCCTGTCACAGCCGGACGTCAACTGGCTGCAGCTGGGCTGGCTGGCCGCGCAGGAGCTGATGTACGGACTCTCGCTTGCCTGGATGCTCAGCATGTGCCTTGTCCCCATTCGCATTGCCGGAGCGTACATCGCTCAGGAAATGGGCCTGACGATGGGAGGCCTGGCCTCGCCACAGGATCAGCAGCCTTCCAACGTGGTCACCAACGCGCTGGACGCTTTGGCCGGTATGATCTTCTTTTCGCTCAACCTGCACCACATCGCCCTGGGCGCTTTGGGACACTCGTTTGCCCGGGGTTCGGTGGCCAGCGGCAGCGTCGGCGTGCTCCCCGAATTTCGCATGGTGCTGGATCAGATCAGCCGGATTCAGGAAGGTGGCCTCGTGATCGCGGCGCCTGTCGGCATCATGCTGTTTCTGTTTTTTGTCACGTTAATGGTGACGATTCGCTCAGCGCCGCAGTTCAACTTCTTTGCCATCGGCATGCCGATGCGTGTCGCCGTGGGCACGGTGGCTTTGATGCTGTTTCTACCTCAGCTGCACTCCGGACTGGCGGTCTGGATGAAGCAGGTCGCGCAGTACGGAGTCTTCTAAATGGCCGAAGATCGTCAGGAACAGGGCACAGAAGATCCGACGCAAAGACGTCGCGAACGTGCGCGCGAGGAAGGCCAGGTGGTACAAAGCCCCGAGGTGGCTTCCGCCTTTGCGCTGCTGGTCAGCGGCCTGATCCTGCTGTGGTTTGGCGGGTCGATGGGGCGTACGCTCACCGGTGGCCTCCGCACGTGGCTGTCTGACGCGATCACCAGCTGGTCGCCGCAGATGGACTACGTCGTGGTTCGCTGGCTGTCATGGCAGTCACTGCTCATTTGCAGCCTGCCCGTACTGCTGATGCTGATCGTGTCCTTCTCGATTGCTCTGATTCAGACCGGGCCCATCTTTGCCCTGACGCCGCTGTCGATCAAATTCGAAAAGCTGGCTCCGGCAAACAACTGGAAGAAACTGATGTCCCTGGACAATGGTCTGAAAAGTCTTCTGGCCATTCTGAAGGTCATTGCTGCGTTCGCGGGCACTTCCATTTTCTTTTACTGGAACTGGCAGCGTTATGGAGATTCTGTCCACAGCGATTTTACCACCGTAGTGAGTGAGACATGGGACACAGGTGTGATCATCTGGCTGTGCATTGCCGCATTCTTCCTCACACCAGCGGCCGCCGACTATCTGTTTAAGCGCTACCAGCATGAGCAGAAACTGAAAATGACGCGTGACGAAATCAAACGCGAACAAAAAGACGACACGGGCGACCCCATCATTCGCCAGCGGCAAAGGCAGCGACAGCGGGAAACGCTGGAGCAGCGGTCCGTCGCCAAAGCCAATGAGGCGACCGTCGTGCTCACTAACCCAACTCACCTGGCGGTGGCCCTCAAATATGAATCCGGCATGAGTGCGCCGATTGTTGTCGCGAAGGGGGCAGGAGTGTTCGCGAAGAACATCGTTCGCATCGCCAAAGAAAATCGCATTGAGGTCGTGCAGCGCAAACCGCTGGCACGGGCCATCTACAAAAACATCAAAGTGGGACAGGAAATTCCGCCGGAATTCTTCCGCGCCGTCGCAGAGATTCTGGCTCAGATTTATCGCATGCGTCGCGCGACCATCTAAGAGGCACGCATCGGAAGCATCGCATGATGCAAAGGCTGGAGAATAGTTATGGACAAGGCAACACCTGCAGGACTGCTGCTCGGCGTCGGTCTGATTCTGGTTTCGATCGCTCTGGGGGGCGGTGGCCTGATGCCGTTCATCGATGCGCCGTCGCTGCTCATCGTGGTGGGGGGCTCGATCGCCGCCACGCTGATTAACTTTCCACTGTCGGACGTGCTCAGCGTCTTCTCCGTGGTGAAGAACTGCTTCTTTGTCAAACTGCCGGAAGCTCCGGAAGTGATCGCCATTTTTTCTGACCTGGCCACCATTGCCCGCCGCGACGGGCTGCTGGCACTGGAAAGCAAGATTGAAGAAATTGACGACCCCTTCCTGAAACGCGGCCTCGAACAGGTGGTTGGTGGCGGTGCCGTGGAAGAGGTCTCCAATTCGATGGAGACCGAACTGGCCTACATTGAGCAGCGGCATACGACGGGCAAGAAGATCGTCGACTCCATTGGAGCGGCGGCTCCCGCCTTCGGGATGATCGGCACCCTGATCGGTCTGGTGCAGATGCTGCGAGCCCTGGACGACCCCAGCAAAATTGGTGGTGGTATGGCGGTCGCCCTGTTGACCACCCTTTACGGAGCCGTGGTCTCTAACCTGTTCTGCATTCCGCTGGCCGGCAAGCTGGAGACCCGCAGCAACAACGAAACCATGATTCGTGAACTGATGATCTCCGGGCTGCGCTCACTGATTGAAGGACAGGCCCCCACGGTCACGCAGGAACGCCTGCTCGCCTTTTTGGCGCCGAAAAAACGCTCGTTCGACATTCCCAAAGCCGCCTGATGAAGTGAGACAAAGCCATGGCGCGCGACAAACCGGAAGAACCAGGCGGCGGCGATATCCCCGCGTGGTTTATGACCTACAGCGACGTGATCACGCTGCTGATGACGTTCTTCATCCTGCTGATGACATTCTCCACCACCGAGCCGGAGAACTTTGGCCGTATGCAGGTGGTGATGTTTGGCGGCGGCAACTCCAGCGGGGTGGCCCGTCAGCAGGAATACATGGAGCAAAACGGCATGGTGGTGCGCGTGCGGCCGCCATCCAGTCGTGTGGCCAAAGACGGCAGTGAGTCACCCCCGCAGATGCTCTCGCCAGCCACCAAGTCTGTGTCAAAGGGAATCGATGCACTTGATCAGGAGGAGCCCGTCAGCAAAGCGGAGCGATTTGAGTTTAGTGTGCCTGTCTCCATGCTCAAACGCGGGGACGGCACATTGAGTTCGTATGCGACAACGCTGTCGCAGATGCTGGGACGCCAGATGCTGAATGTCCCCGTCAATGTTCGCTTTCTGGCGCCCTCGTCGGCGGAAGCTCAGACCGGTTTGCTGATGGCGTCTGCCATCTACGAGGGATTTTCACTGGCGCCCGGACGACTGTCCGTAGCGACAGTCGACAAACAGCAGGTCAGTGCCGGTCACGTCACGATCCGTCTTGTTCGAGCCACCACAGAAGAAATCTTCTGACAGCGACAGGAGCCGCAGCGATGGCCCGTAAAAAGAAACTCCCGGAACCGCCCAGTAAAGCCTATCTGATTTCCTTCGGAGACACGATGACCGCGCTGCTGGCGTTCTTCATCGTGCTCAACTCCCTCGCCCAGGAACAAACGGGAGCGAAACTGCATGCCGGTACGGGATCATTCATCCGCGCTTTTCAGGGCAAAGGAGGAGCCGGTTCCCCAGGCAATAAGACCGTGTCTCAGGCTTTCCAGATGCCCAAAGCATCTGCCGTCTGGGTGATTCCTGATGAGGGCGAAGATTCCACCGACATTCCCACCGGCCCGGACGAAACAGAGGACTCCGAGCGTGTGATCAACCGGCAGGAGGAAGATTTCCAGCGGTTCATCCAGGAGGTCAAACGAAGACACGACACGCAGAAACTCCCCGACCTGACCGGGGACGTTAACTTTGATGTCTTTGGCGTCCTGCCGTTGGAAGGCCCCTTTATGCCCGAAGAGCTGCGGCAGATCGTGCTGGATTCTGCCCCGCTGTTTCGTCGCCGAGGGCACTCCATTCAGCTCACTGTCTGGGCACGAATGCCATCGCAGAAAGCGTGGCAGCGAGCCGTTGATCAGGCAGAAGCACTGCGTCAGGAAATTCGGGATGTGCTGGGGCCGTCCGCCGATCGTTACCCAATAGAAGCTACCGGACAGCCATGGATTTCTGAGACCGCCAAACGACCGGCCGTCAGTCTGGTCATCTCACGCGAAGGGCCTGGGCGATAAGGGACGGCTCTGCGTGCTCACGGAATCGGTCGCAGCGTGTCGCGGCTGGTGACGGCGGAGGATTTTCCGTGGAATGCCGCAAATCTGCCGCACAGCGTGGTTCTTGCAACGCCGGTTGCCAAAATGGGTCGGGGGCTGCCATCGATGAGTAAATCGTGCGGCCACCCCGTCTGTCTCATCAATCACCGACTGAATCGCCCCCATGCCTGCCCCGCTCATCCTGATTCCCACGGCTGGAGAGATGTCTGTCATCGCCGGTCGACTGGAGGCAATCGGATTTCCGGCCGAGCGGATTGCCCTGTGTGGGTTTGGTCCGGTGGCCGCCGCGTCGCGGACGACACAGCTGCTGCTGCAGTCTCCCGCAGATCACGTGTTTCTGGCGGGAATTGCGGGCGGTCTGGATCGTGAAATTGCCCCCGGCTCGGCCATGTCGTTTTCGGAAGTGGCCATGTACGGCATTGGGGCCGGTGTGGCCGACACGTTTCGCACGGCGGGAGATCTGGGCTGGAGTCACTGGAAACAGACCACAGAGTCCGGCGGAGAGTTTCGCATTGGCGATCAAATCACACTGTTTGATGAAAACCGTCATGAAGAGCGGCAGTTGCTGACGGTTTGCTCGGCAGCCGCCACGCAGAAGGACGTGCACGACCGGCGACTGACCTTTCCGAAGGCCGTTGCGGAAGACATGGAAGGATTCTCCGTCGCGTTTGCCTGTGCGATGGCGGGCTGCCGTCTGTCGATTATCCGTGGCATCTCTAACGTGGCCGGTGACCGCGACAAGGCCCACTGGCGAATTGCCGACGCGCTGCATGCCGCTTCTGACCTGCTGATCGAAACACTGCAATGACCACCATTCATCTGGCCATTTCCACGTGCCCCAACGACACGTTTGCCTTTCACGCCCTGCTGAACGGGCTGGTCGACCGGCGGGGTCTGGAATTCCATGTGGAATTGCTCGACATTCAGCAACTGAATGATCGTCTGTTTGCGGGCGATTTTGACGTCGCCAAGGCCAGCTTTCACGCCGCTTTGCTGCTGGCCGATTCCACAGTCGTGTTGCCCAGCGGCTCGGCACTGGGGTTTGGCGTAGGCCCGCTGCTGCTGGCCGCACGTCAGGACGAGCGGCCGGAACACCGCCCGGACGATCAGCAACAGACGGTGCTTTGTCCAGGTCAGCACACGACAGCCGCGCTGCTGTTCCAACTGTTCCATCCAAACACCTGCCGGATGGAGCACACGATCTTTTCGGACATCATGCCGAGGCTGCAGAATCAGACGGCCGACTTTGGTGTCTGCATTCACGAAGGTCGTTTTACCTGGCAGCAGCAGGGGCTGTCGCTGGTGGAAGATCTGGGGACGCGGTGGGAAACAGAAACCGGCAGCCCACTGCCACTGGGCGGCATTCTGGCGCGAAGATCCTTGCCCGAGGAAACCATCGCCAATGTCCAGGCCGTCATCTGTGACTCGCTGCAGTTTGCCCAGCGCGATCCCGCCTCCGCGCTGCCAACAATGCGGCAGCACGCCCAGGAATTTGACGATGACGTGCTGATGCAGCATGTTGACCTGTACGTCAACGACTGGACGGTCGACCTGGGAGACACCGGACGCGCAGCGCTGGCTGAACTGTCCCGACGCGGTCAGGCGATCGTTGCGGCGGAGGATTCCAAGCCACAAACGCCGGTGCCGCTGGAAGTCTTCCGCGTCTAGCCCAGCGGACGTGAATCAGCGTTCGGAGAATCAGAAACAGCACACGTCACCCAGACCGATTCGCCGCGATTCGCCGCACATCCCGCCAACCCGCAGCCGGGCACGATATTCGCTGAGTTTCTGATGAACGAGCGAATTGCCGTTTGACCGACGGGACCGCCTTAGGTGTGATACGGCTTCAACCCGAGGTCCACATGAAGCCGAACATCCCCGCGCTGCTGCGCCGCCTTCTGCCAACTCGTCACCTGTCCGGCGCTCGATTCTCTCGACGTGCCCGACGACGCTCATTTCGTACCGAGCCACTGGAGGTCCGCACGCTGCTGGCCGGCGTGAGTGATACGGACGGCACGTTACAACTCGAGCTTCAGGACGGCGAGCGGCTCGCGATCTCTGCGCAAGAGAGCGGTTACCAGTTCTCCCTCTCCAACGGCGTCTTCCGCGACATCAACCTTTCTTCTCCTGATGCCTTTGCGGGGTTCGGCTCGAACGCGTTGCTTTGGCACGACCTGTCGCAGTACAGCAATGTCGCCGTCAACGACAACGGAGAGGCGACATCCCTGACGTTTCAACACAGTGTTTCTGCGTATGAGCACTCATTTGACGTACAGCTAATGGGGTTGTCTGGCTCATCACCATCCGTGGCATTCATTGGCAATTCAGATTTTGGAGACTTCAACGTTGCCGTAACAACAGCAGGCACCATCGAGATCCGTGATGCCAGCCTTGACTTCAGCGATGGAGACTTGAGTCTAGACGCCAACCGCAACGGGTTTGCTTCCTCCTCTGCGACGGGACTGCTTGTGGTCAGTTCTCAAGTTCAAGTGGCAGGAACGGGAAGTCTAAGCCTCTACGGACAAGGCGTAGACAATGCTGACTCCAGCGATCGGCGAGGATTATGGGTGCAAGACTCAGCACTGCTGTCGAATAGCGGAGACATCCGACTCGAAGGGACTGGCGGCATTGGGGTTCACAATAATCACGGGATCGACGTCGACACATCGACGATTGAAACCACCAGTGGAAATATCGAACTCACTGGCCACACCGCAGAGGAAGGTGGTTTCTATAATCGCGGAGTAAGTGTCACGAACACAGCAATCAGAGCATTGGGATCTGAGGACACACAGAATACGTCGGCGAACGTGCGGATCTCCGGATTCGCCAGCCCGGAACTGACGAGCAGGTGGCAGACCGGAGTGGTGCTGTCAGATTCGGCCATATCGGTGCGAACACATGATTTGACAATTGAAGGGGAAGTAAGCCAACGCAGTTCCGCAGGCATTCAGCTTGGCAGTACCAACATCACTTCGCTGGGACTGGCGGCGGGCGTTGGCAACATACGGATGCGGGGGATGGCCCACGCAGGACTAAACTCCTCCGGCATCAGCGGTGGCTCCGGGGAGATTCGTTCTCACGGAGGCCATATCTCCATCCACGGTGAAGCGTCCCAAATGGATGAAGGTACGAGGGGATTGTGGCTCGTCACGCCGATTCGATCGACTGGCCGAGGCGATGACATGGGACACATCTCCATCATTGGCAAGGGAGACTTGGGTGCGGATTTACGCTCAGTCACCTCCTACACTGGAGACATCGCCATCCATGGTGCAGGCAAAGAACAGGGAGTCAGATTCCGCGAAAGTGAAAATCATGCAGCCGTTGAGACGATCAGTGGCAATATCGCGGTGTCAGCGGTCGGAAACGAGGGGATTATCGTGTCCGATCGCCTCGTGACCCAACAGGGCAATCTGCATGTACAGGCAACCGGCGGCATCAATGCCGACTACGGCATGTGGATCAACGCTCCACTTGAAGCCCCTGAGGGAAGAATCACCTTGAGCAGTGATATCTCCATTAGTGTCTTGAATGTGGCATTGACGGCGGGAGATGCGATCGAAATGGGTGGCTTCGTTGCTGACGACGATATGACACGCTTGCCCAGACAGATCTTTCTTTCCCAGGTGCAATTGGAGACGATTTCGCCGGGCGATGACGGGGGAGTCAGACTCACGGGGCAGTACGTTACCACGCAGGCTGCAGCATTGAGGACCGGATCGGGAACCATCGACATTCGTGGCATCCAGACTGACGTTGAGTTTGGAGGTTTGCAGATTGTGCGAACCCAAATCGAATCGACCACAGGAAATCTCTTCCTGTATGGATTTGCAGAAAATGCGATTCTGACACAGTTCAGTCGATTTCATACGACAACAGGCGATATCACGATCGAGGGTGTAACACCTGACAAACCCTATAGCGCGGCTGTCACCATGATGGACACCAACGTCTCGTCAGATTCAGGTGACGTTCAGTTGCTGGGACATGCCGGTGGGCAAACGGACGGCGATCGCCCCCATTCCTTCGGCATCAGTCTGCTTGGCGACACTTCTGTTTTGACCCATGGAAACGTGCTGATTGATGGGCAGTCACACTTTTCCGGCCTGCGGCGGGGCGTTGGTATTTCCCCGGATGTCAGGATCAAGTCCCCGAATGCGTTGAGTACGGTAGAGATTCGATCCAATACGACTTTCGAACTGCCCGGCATAAACGGGTATCCCGTCTTTGTCGGAACTGGCAACCTGGTGTTTACGTCGACGATGGATACGACGGAGCTTTCGCTCTGGGCGCCAACAACCGGTCATCTCATCGATCGGACCATCCTGCAGGCAATCGCGCCCGGCTGGAATCAAGTGAGCATCAGGGGGAAGGAACACGCCCGGATCAAAATTGGCTCCGTTCCCGTCAATTCTCCGTTGAAACTCTTTGGAGACGCCGATTTCGCCCCTAATGCCCAGCTTCACGCGGTTATTGGCTCCTCGACGCAAACGTTGCTCACAGTCACGGGGCACGCTGACATTCCTGCCGGCGTTCAACTGAATGTCAGTAAAGACCCAGACTGGTCGCCGGTCGAAGGCGGTGTTCTTCAGATCCTTGAAAGGCAAAGTGGTACAGGGACGTTCGACGGATGGACTGACGGAGTCGTTCGAAATGAACTATTCGATTCAGTCGTCAGTGCGCTAGGCAGCGACGGCAGTACAGTTTCAGTGCAAATTCCGGACACACATATTTTTGTCACACCGGATCGATTCCAAACGAATCACCCCACATTTCGCTGGTCCGTTGCCCCTTCTGCAAATTCGTGGGATGTGTGGCTGGCAGCAGCTGGCTCACGCGAAGCCATAGTCGATACAAATCTCGACACGCCATTTTTTACAATGTCCGAAGATCTGCCGCTGGGGCAGTACTTTTTGTACGTACGTCCAGTGACGGCGGATGGCCGTCGACTCGCGTGGCAGGCGCAGGCGCTGAGTGTTGACGTGTCGCCAATGGCGTCAGCCTCGATATCGTCTGCCGGTCTGATCACGACGTGGCAACAGGTCCCTGGGGCCACCCATTACCGTGTCGTCATTCAGGACCTCGCGCGCGGGTCTGTTGTCGTCGACATCACGACTGCGGAACTCACCCATCATTTTGAAAGGAGCTTCGGCAGGTTTCGCGTTTGGGTCAGAGCCATCAACGAACGTGGCTATTCGAGCACATGGACCGATCCCATCAGCCTCGCCCGAGGACCGCAGCTGGTCAATTCCACTGTCGCGACATTCGTCCCACGGCCAGCATTCACATGGCACAAGCCGGAGGATGCCGCCACATACCGTATCTGGATCGAGCACGCCGGAAGTGTGATTCTGAATCAGGCAGGAATAAACGAATCGCAGTACCAAGTCCCTTTTGACCTCGCCTACGGCACCTACCGGTGGTGGGTACAGCCGACGTCAATTGATGGAACCACCGGAGCGTGGAGTCAGCGTGGAACCGTGTATGTCGGAGGCCGTACCGAAATTGAGACGATTGACTACGACCCTCGGAAGCTGGTCAGCATAGTGAGATGGCTCCCCGTGGAAGGCGCTTCGTCGTATGAGGTCTTCGCGCGCCAGCCTTCAGGCCAGGTCGTGCGAGCTGTCGTCGCAGCCGACGCGGAGCTGGAATATCGATTCGCGATGCGCTCCTATTCAGACCACCTTTTCTGGGTACGAGCTCAGAGCGCTCAGGGTAGGTGGGGCCCCTGGACTCAGCGAGCCGAATTCAGCCGGCCAGCCCCTGCGGGAACATTCCGCCCGTCAGTGCCCGCCGCTGTGGTCACGACAGTCCCAGGTGAAGCAGCGCTCGTCTCGTGGTCGCACCAAGAGGGAATGACCTATCACTACGTGATCACAAATCGTGGTGCGATCACGGAAGAGGGAACCGTGGACGGAAATTCTCTGCGAGTGCCCGAGTATGGCGACGACCAGGCCGTATATGTGGTTGCAGAAGCCGCCGACGGCACCGCAGGAGAGGCGAGTGAATTGGTGACGCTCAACTATGACGGAAAATCAAAAATCACGTGGCCTGTGGGCAACATAAGCACAACAGTGAGCATTGCCTGGACTGCAGTGGAAGGGCCAGCTGTCCGCTACCAACTGCAGGTACAGTCCGTGGAATCCGGAACTGTCGTAGTTAACGAAGAGACGGCGAATGACTCCCGTTTATCAGAGGACCTGACCGCAGGCACTTACCGCGCCTGGGTGCGGGTGCTGGCGGATGGATTCACGGGGCCGTGGAGTGCGGCTCATGAATTCACCGTGGTTTGACTGGGTCGGCTGACGGTGTCTGTCGACGGCGTATCAGACGCCATCCTGTGAGGGTGTGACAGGCGGTCGCCCCACCTTGTTTGACTTCGGTGACCGTTTTTGAAAGATTGGTGTCAGGAAAAGAGGCTTCTTTCCTGAGACCAGAAATGCACGAGACTTATTTTACCGGCGGCGTCTTCAGTTCCTCGATCGATGGTGGTCGGGCAGGGGCCGACATTGAACTGGCTCACGATGCCATCAAAGCGTCGGCCAAAGACGGACAGCTGTTCACGCTGCGGTATTCCGACTGCAACGTGGAGATGGGCGGCTTCAACAATAAGATGGTCTTCTGTCGCAACGAAGATCGCAGCCTGACCATTTTCACCGAAGACAAAAAGTTCTCTGCCGCTTTGGCGTTTGCGGCCGGAGGCCTGCTGGACGATCAGCTTCAGGCCGGCAAAAACAAGGTCAAATCCGACAAACGCAGCGGTCGCAACTTTGTGCTGATCTGCATGGTGTGTCTGGTGGTGGGTCTGACGGGCCTGTACTACGGCATCAAAATCGCCGGTTCCGCTGCCGTGGATGCGCTGCCTGTCAGCGTTGACAAACAGATCGGCCGGCACACGTTTACCGGCATGGAGCTGGGAGGTGAAGAGATCCACGACCCCGTGATTGTGGGGGCCATGGAGACCATCGTGGAACGACTGGCGCCGCACGCGGCCCTGGCGGGACTGGATTATGAAGTTCACGTGGTGCGGTCCGAGCAGGTCAACGCTTTCGCACTGCCGGGCGGCATTATCGTGGTCTACACGGGACTGATCGAACACGCCGATCAACCCGAGCAGGTCGCCGGCGTTTTGGCGCACGAAATTTCTCATGCGACGTTACGACATGGACTGGAGCGCGTCGGGCAGTCGCTGGGTGTGGCGGCAGCCGTGAATTTGCTGATCGGCAATGTCGAAGGGCTGGTCGTGCTGGGCGCAGAGGTGTTTAAGCTGGCCACCGTCAACAGCTACAGTCGCGGTCAGGAAACCGAAGCCGACAGCGAAGGTGTGCGCATGCTGCACGCGGCAAAAATTGATCCGTTGGGGCTGGCACAGTTTTTCGAAATCCTCAAGGAAGAGGGCAACGGTTTGCCAGCCAGTCTGGAATGGATCAGCACCCATCCTGATCACCAGGCGAGAATCATCAACATTCGCGGCCTCGTCGCGGAACTGGGGCCGCAGGACTACGAACCACTGGATGTCGACTGGGACGATGTTCGGCGTCGTGTGGACGACATGAACTGAGATCGAACCAGCGTTTGCCCATTCGAGGCATTTCTCCAGGCAACTAATCATCAACCAGAACGAAGACGGACGCCTTAATGGATCACGAAATACGAAACCGTCCCTCCTTTGCCAACATTAAGCTGAATCTTTCCGCGGGCGAATCCATCGTCGCTGAAGCTGACGCGATGGCCAGCATGAGTGGCACCGTCACCATGTCCACGCGGTGGAGCGGTGGTGTGATGAAAGGGATTGCCAAACGGCTGTTCGGCGGTGAATCCATGTTCGTCAATGAATTCACAACCGAGTCGGAAGGAGAGCTGATTCTCACTCAGCCATTCCCTGGCGACATCGAGTGCATTGAGCTGAAGGGCAACACGATGTTCCTGCAGCCGGGCGCCTTTATTGCGTGCGACCCCGGTATCACGCTGGGCCTGGGCTGGGCGGGCTTCCGCATGCTGATCGGCGGCGAAGGCTTGTTTCGGCTGAAAGTCAGCGGGGAAGGACGCGTCTGGTTTGGTGCCTATGGCGGCATCTTCCAGAAGGAAATCGAGGACGAATACGTGGTCGACACGGGCCATCTGGTGGCCTACGAGCCCTCGATTGGTGTGAAAGTCGGGATGGCGGGCGGCCTGTTCTCCAGCTTCTTCAGCGGCGAAGGGCTGGTCACACGAGTGTCCGGTCCCGGTCGCATCTATATGCAGTCTCGTTCCTTTGACGGACTGGCCGCGTGGACCAACTCGCATCTCTGGTAGGTGTCCAGTCGTTTGGTTCTTTCCGGTGGGCGCGCTGGCGACCGCTGTCTTTGGGAGTACACCCCTCAGCAATCAGGTAGAATATGGACTACGAATTCTTATCTCAGCCGGCCGCATCGGTGGCCCGCATGACGATGGAGGAAGGCGAATCGCTGACCTGCGAAGTGGGCGCGATGATCGCCATGACGACCGGTTTTGAAGTGGAAACCACCACACGAAAACGCGGTGGCAAGGGCGGCGGACTCGGCAAGGCACTCAAACGCATGTTTGCCGGTGAGAGTCTGTTCCTGAACCATTTCACGGCCACTGAACCTGATCAGTCGCTGATCATCGGTCCACAGATGCTGGGCGATGTGATGCACTTTCCGCTGACCGGCGGATCGCTGATCGTTCAGGGTTCCAGCTGGATGGCATCCGATACCGACATCGAAATCGACGCCACCTGGCAGGGGCTGGGCAAGGCTCTGTTCAGCGGCGAGAGCATGTTCTGGCTCAAATGCACGGGCGAAGGCGATCTGTTTCTGAGCAGCTTCGGCGCCATCTACGAGGTGGAAGTCGACGGTGACCACATTGTGGACACCGGTCACATCGTCGCCTTTGAAGACACACTGCAGTTCAGCATCGAGAAAGCCGGATCCAGCTGGATTGGTAGCTTTCTGGGTGGGGAAGGTCTGGTGTGTCGTTTTCAGGGACAGGGCCGCCTGTTCTGCCAGACCCACAATCCGCCCAGCTTCGGACAGACGCTTGGCCCCAAACTGAAGCCTCGCTAGGGAAGACATCATGATTGAATTTGCCTGCCCTGAATGCCAGAAAAAGTACAAGGTCGACGACAAACTTGCCGGCAAGAAAGCCAAGTGCAAGGTCTGCGAAGCCATCATGCACATTCCCGAACTGGATGACGACGATGACGTCATCGAGGATGTGCCCGTGGAAGAGGTGGCCGCTGCCCCACCGCGTCGCCGTCGCAAAGCCGGCAGCGCTGCAGAACGCGGCAAGACCATCAGAGGTTCGTCAGACTATTTCGATTTCGAAATCAGCCAGCGACCGGACTTCGCGCTGGTGACCGTCAACCTCGATGAAGGTCAGCAGATCTACGCCGAAACATCGGCCATGGCTTCAATGACTCCCAACATTAAGCTCAAATCCGGTTTCAAAGGCGGACTGGGCAAGACGATCGGGCGAGCGCTCGGCGGCGAGAGCCTGATCATCAACACGTTTTCCGCAGAAGAAGGCCCCGGCGAGGTCACATTCGCCGCTGGTTCCGCGGGCGACACGGCCCATCATCGCCTGCGAGACAGTGAACTGTATCTGCAGCGCGGAGCCTTCATGCTGCACAGCGACGGCGTGGAAGTGACGGGCAAATGGGGCGGAGCCAAAGGTTTCTTCAGCGGTAAGGGGCTGGTGCTGCTCAAAGCGTCCGGAGACGGCGACATTTTCTTCAACTCGTATGGCGCCATTATGGCCATCGATGTGACGGATGAATACATCGTCGACACGGGCTATATCGTCGCCTTTGAAGACACGCTGGATTACAACGTCTCCGTGCTGCCCGGACTTCGCGGTGGCAGCAAACTGAAGCAGCTGTTCTTCGGCGGGGAAGGGTTGGTCTGCCGATTCTCCGGTCAGGGGCGGGTGTGGATTCAGACACGACACGTGCAGACGTTTCTGTCGTGGGTCAACGGTTTTCGTCCGACCAAAAACAACTAGGCAAATGTCGGAATCGTTGCCGCTGCAGGCAGCGCATGGAACATCAAACAGGCAACCGGCCATTCAAATGCCCGCGTGATTTTAGTGATTGCGGGCATTGAGATGGCCGTTTTGCTGCGCCCGGCTAAAACCGTGGGACCGAAAACAGAATTGGAAAGGGCTCCCTCCATGACGGCCGTTACAACTGAACAACCAACACAGGACGCCGTTGCTCCGGCGGAAACAACAGTCTGGCCCGTCATTGTGATTGCCGCTCTGCATGCGGCCCTCGTTGTTTTCTGGCTCACACCTTCCATCAACAACTTCGTGCGTTTTGTGGCCATGATGGCCGGGCCGCTGGCGTTTAGCCTGCTGTTTGCGGTGTCGCTGCTGCTGCTGAAAGGCCTGAAAAAATCACACGGTCTGATTCTGACTGCCGCCATGGTGGGCATGGGCGTGGTGACGGGAATGACGGCCGCCCACCGCAGCGGAATCGGCGCATGGATTCTCGGCGTGCCACTCTCACTGATCCTGTGCAGTTCCGGCCTGACGCTGGCACGAACATCGTCGCCCACTTCGCGGCTGCGGACCACTCTGGGACTGACGGCAGCCGGCTGGATCCTGATGGGACTGACACGAATCGACGGGATTGATGGCCAGTACATGCCGGAAATGTCATGGCGCTGGCAGGCCACGGCGGAAGAACGGCTGCTGGGCGAACTGGAAGGTCGTGTGCTGCCAGCCCCCGCAGAATGGACGCAGACCGATCCGGGCTGGTCCGGCTTCCGCGGGCCGCAGCGGAACTCTCGTGTCACAGCAGACATCGCTCGTCAGGACTGGAACAAAAATCCGCCCGAGGAAGTGTGGCGCCGCAGTGTGGGTCCAGGCTGGTCATCCATGGCCGTCACATCCGGCCGACTGTTCACACAGGAGCAGCAGGGGGAGCAGGAAGCGGTGACCTGCTATGACGCCAACACCGGAGAACCCATCTGGGTGTATCAGGAAAACGCGAGGTTTGAGGAAGTCGTGTCCGGAGCGGGCCCAAGGGCAACGCCAACAGTCGTAGATGGCATCGTCTACAGCAGTGGTGCGCGTGGCATGCTAACCGCGCTGGATGGCAGCAACGGTGATGTCATCTGGCGGAAAGACCTCAAAGAAACATTTAACAGCCAGGTGCCGATCTGGGGCTTTTCCACATCCCCTCTGGTGGTCGACGACATGGTGATTGCGTTCGCCGGTGGAGAGGGGGATGGAGGACTGATTGCCTTCGAAAAAATGACGGGAGAGCCCATCTGGCAAATCGCTTCCCCAAACGGCAACTACGGTTCGGCTCAACTGGCAGACCTTTGTGGTGTCACGCAGGTTGTTTTTGTCGAGCCGAAAATGGTTCGGGGGCTGGAGGTCGGCACAGGACACGAATTGTGGCGCAGCGAAGTGGTGGAAGAACGATCGTTTCCCATGGTGCAGCCACAGCAGGTGTCGGATGAAAGCCTGATCATTACCACCGGCGACGGGAAGAACGTGGTGCGAGTGGATGTCAGTCTGGACGGAGATTCCTGGGACACCCAGGTGGGATGGGACAGTCGCTACCTGAAGCCGTCCTACAACGACTTCGTACACTTTGAGGACTCGCTGTTCGGATTCGACAAGCAGATCTTCGCCTGCATTGATGTGACAACCGGTGAGCGCCGCTGGAAAAACGGACGATATGGCTTCGGCCAGGCATTACTGCTGGATTCCTGTGGCCAGATTGTGGTCGTGGCCGAGTCCGGAAAACTGGTCCTGCTGGACGCCAATCCCAGCGAATGGGTCGAGCAGGGCGCTGTTAATGCGATGTCTGCCAAAACGTGGAATCATCCCGCGTGGGATAACGGTCTGCTGTATGTGCGCAACGCGGAAGAAATCGTGTGCTACCGTTTGCGGTGACTGACAGCAGCGCTGCGATCCCAGGGGATTTGCTGCCAGACTACGGCTGCGATCCGCCCGAATTTATGACGCGACAGCAAACTGTGGAATCAGCTTCAATTCCTGGTTTCTGACGGCTACCATGTGTGTCCCACCTCACTCTGGACACACGCGACCGATGACCAGACTCACCTATTCCGTTCTGCTCCTACTTCTTGTGCCTGCGCGAGGACTGCCTGACGACGCACGGCTGCAGTTCTTTGAAAGCCGCATTCGCCCGGTATTGATTGAGCACTGCTATCAGTGTCATTCAACGAAAGCCAAACACATCCGCGGGGGGCTGCTGCTGGACTCCAAAGTGGGAGTTCTGACTGGTGGAGAATCGGGCGAACTGATCGACCCGGACGACCCCGAAAACAGTCTGCTGGTTTCGTCGCTTAGACACGAATCATTCGAGATGCCACCGGATCGAAAACTTCCCGAGTCCGTGGCGGCCGATTTCGTCGCATGGATTAAGGACGGCGCTTACGATCCGCGCGAAGGCGGCAGCGCGGTCACGCGGCATCAGATCGACCTGCAGCAGGGTCGTGAGTTCTGGAGTTTTCGGCCAGTCCAGCGGCCCGTCGTTCCCGGCGACACATCAAATCAGTCGCCATCCGCCATTGATCGTTTTGTTGAGCACGCGAGAGAGCAGGCCGGCTTCCCCTCACCACAGCCAGCAACCGCGACGGAGACACTCCGCCGTCTGCACTTTACGCTGACCGGACTGCCTCCCAGTCCCCTGGAAATTCAGCAGTTCGAAAGACTCTGGTCGACGTCGCCAAAGCAGGCGGTGGAGCAGGTTGCAGACAAGCTGCTGTCCTCGCCTCATTTTGGAGAACGCTGGGGGCGACACTGGCTGGATGTGGCACGCTTTGCCGAATCCAGCGGCGGCGGTCGCAGTCTGATGTTTCCCGACGCATGGCGTTTTCGCAACTACGTCATCCGCTCTTTCAACAAGGACAAACCCATTGATCGGATGTTCCGCGAGCACATCGCGGGAGACCTGCTGCCGGCGGACAGCAGTGAGCAGTCTGACGATCAACTGACCGGGACCGGCTATCTGGCGCTGGGCCCCACCAACTACGAACTGCAGGACAAGCAGTTGCTGGAGATGGAGGTCGTCGACGAACAGATTGACACGATGGGTCGCACATTCCTGGGACTGACGATTGGCTGCGCCCGGTGTCATGACCACAAGTTTGATCCGATTCCCACAGCCGACTACTACGCTCTGGCGGGAATTTTTCGCAGTACGCAGTCTCTTACTCCGGGCAACGTCAGCGGGTTTGTCACAACAGCCCTGCGTTCCGGTCAGGACGCACGGGCGATGGACGACTGGGAGAAGAAAGCGGGACAGCTGCGACGGGACGTGGAGCGGCTGAAGACGCAGACGGGCAGCGGCACACCCGTGGAGAAATTCCTCCGCGCGACGTCGCTGCCGGGAATCATTCTGGATGACGATGACGCCGTGTTTGAAGGCAACTGGATTCACTCCACGGTGGTCGCGCCGTTCGTCAACAAAGGTTATCGGCACGACGACTTTAAGAAGACGGGATGCCGCGTGCGGTTTGAAGCCGACCTGCCGTCCGGCGAATACGAGGTCCGACTGTGTCATAACTCCGGCGGGGAACGCTGTGCGCGTCTGCCTCTGATTGTGCATCACGCGGACGGCACCACCACGGTCGAGGTTGATCAGCGTCAGCCGCCGAGCGATCGGGTCTTTGCTCGACTGGGGCGATTTCGCTTTCAGCAGGGACAGCCGGCTGTGATCACCATCAATGCGGAGGACGCGGGGCCGGGAGTTGTCATTGTGGATGCCCTGCAATTCCTGCCAGTCGGTGAGGCAACCGGCGACAGCGACGCGAACCGCCGTGACGACCTGCTGCGTCAGCTGCAGATCGCTGAAAAAGCGCTGAAGTCTGCCGAGAAAAACAAACCCCGTCCGCCACAGGTCATGACGGTCCGGGAAGCAAAGTCGCCCGCCGATGACTACATCCGCATTCGGGGAGCCGTACGGAACCGGGGTGCGCAGGTGCCCAGAGGGTTTGTCTCTGTCGCCTGCGCGTTTGATGAACACGGCCGTCCTGTGCGTTCTGACATCACTTCCGGCAGCGGACGTCTGGAACTGGCCGAGTGGATCGCCTCGCCTGAAAACCCTTTGACCGCGCGCGTGTTTGTGAATCGGGTTTGGCAGCAACTGCTGGGCGAAGGCCTGGTCCGCACACCGGACAACTTTGGCAGCATGGGTCAGCGGCCAACTCACCCCGAGTTGCTGGACTATCTCGCGTGGACCTTCGTCCATGAGGACCACTGGTCGGTTAAGTCTCTGATTCGTCGCATCGTCACGTCCCGCTCATTTCGCATGTCGTCCACCGCCAGTGCGGAGGCGCTGGCTCGCGATCCCGATAATCGTCTGCTGACACGAGGTTTTCGTCGCCGCGTTGATGCCGAATATCTGCGCGATGTGCTGGTGCTGACAGCCGGTCAGCTGGATCGCCGCATGCCGGAACGGACGATCGAAAAGGTCACCCAGTACGACAACGGATACAACCATCGCGAGAGCGGTCGGCAGTATCGCAGCGTCTATGTGCCGTGTTTCCGGAATTCGATGCTCGAGTTGTTCCAGATTTTTGACGCCGCCAATCCCAACCTTGTGACCGGTCGACGGAACACCAGCACGCTGCCGTCGCAGGCGCTGTACATGCTGAACAGCCCGCAGGTTCAGCAGTATGCAAAAGCGGCGGCTAACGAGTTTCTCCAGCAGGCCCAGAAGGACAGTTCACTGTCCGATCAGATCACGGACGCCTATCTGATGTGCCTGGGGCGTTATCCGTCGGCGACAGAAAGCGCGTCCGTACGCGTGTTTGTAAAGCAGTCCGCCAACAGCCCGGAACGAACCTGGGAAGCCGTCTTCCAGGCACTGTTTGCGTCTGTGGATTTTCGTTACATCGATTAGTGCCGGGAGGATCAGATGCCGCCATCTTCAAATGCAATGCCGACCAGCCTGCCCACATCGCGTCGGCAGCTGCTGAAAAGCTCGGCCTGCGGTGTGGGCTCACTGGCACTGGCTGGCCTGCTGGCCGATCAGGCGCAGGCAGACATCCGCTCTGGAGATCTGGGACAGCGACCTCCCATGCATCCACCGCGGGCGAAGCGCCTGATCTTTATCTTTATGCAGGGCGGGCCCAGCCATGTGGACTCCTTCGATTACAAACCGGATCTGATCAAACGCGACGGGAAATCCATCGAGTTCACGGGCGTGCGATTCAATACGTTTGGGCAGGTGAGCGAACGTGAGCTGATGAAGCCATTCTGGAAGTTTCGCCAGTACGGCGAGTGCGGCCAGCACGTCAGCGAACTGTTTCCTGAAATCACGCAGCATGTGGACGACCTGTGTTTTCTCAAGGGGATGCACACCGAAGGTGTGGCGCATGGCCCTTCAACACTGTTTCTGCACACCGGTGCCACCAATCTGATTCGACCCTCACTGGGCTCGTGGCTGATGTATGGTCTGGGCACCGAAAACCAGAATCTGCCCGGCTTTGTGCAGTTGCAGCCATCGGACACCAAAGGCGGACCAAGAAACTACTCGAACGCATTCCTGCCTTCTGTTTTTCAGGGCACGGCCATCGGACGGGCGAATCGCAGTGTCGAGCAGATGACCATCGACCACATTCGCAACCGGCAACTGAGCGAAGTGGACGTACGGGAAAGATTTCAGCTGACACAGCAGCTCAACAGAGCGCAGCTGGACCGACGACCGCAGGAGGACGAGCGACTGGAAGCCGTCATTCGCAGCTACGAACTGGCGTGGCGGATGCAGGCCGATGCCCCCGAAATACTGGATCTCGCCCGCGAAACACCACAAACGCAGCAGGCCTATGGCATTGGTGAAAAGGCAACCGATGCATTCGGGCGGCAGTGTCTGATGGCCCGGCGGCTGTCCGAAGCGGGTGTGAGATTCGTGCAGATCAATTACGCCGATGAGTCGCCCACACCGCGCTGGGATCAGCACAGCAACATGCCCAAACACATGGTGCACGCCCGCGCCACGGACAAGCCAGTGGCCGCACTGCTGGCGGACCTCAAAGAACGAGGACTGCTGGAAGACACCATTGTCTGGTGGGGCGGCGAGTTCGGCCGCACGCCGTTTTCTCAGGGCAACAACGGCCGCGACCACAACCCCCGTGGGTTTACGTCGTTTTTGGCCGGCGGTGGTGTGAAGCCCGGCTTCAGCTATGGCGCCACGGACGAGATTGGGCACGAAGCGGTGGAGGGCAAAGTCCACATGCACGATCTGCATGCCACCATCCTGCACGCACTGGGCATTGACCACGAGCAGCTGACTTACCGCTATGCCGGTCGCGACTTCCGGCTGACGGACGTGTTTGGTCGCGTGGTCAGCGACATCTTTGTGTAGTCCCATCGGCGGACGGTGTTTGCTGATCTGTCGCAGAACGCCTCACAACGGATCCACAGTCAGCCGGCGAGATCGTCACCTTCCACCTTGATGTCGGGATCCTGCCTGAGAAACTCGGCCACCAGCGGATCCACGTCTTCCACCACCTGATAGCGTCCATCGAACCAGCGAAACAGGTCCATTTTGCGGCAGCGATCGCTGCAAAAGGGAAAGTGGCTTTTCCCTGGCTCTTCTGAGGTCGGAAACGTCTTCTCGCAGATTGGACAGTGGTGTGGCTTGATCATAAAACTCCGCCTGAACGGAAGATTCTGTCGCGTGACTCGACACATCTCATCTTGAAGCGGCAGCCTAAACACTGTGGCGCTGCTGACAAGTCCCGCACCTCAAAAGGCCGAAAAGTTGCGTTTGTCTGTCCTTATGCGTTCGCTCGTTCTGCTGCTGTTGGCGGTCCCTGTCGCGCTGCCGACGCAGGCAGACGGCCAGGTCTCCCTCCCTTACGCCCCGGCCCCGGTTGATAATCCGCTCAAGGGACTGGTCCCTTATGCGGGCGAAAAACGGCATCTGTTTCCGCACAGCATGGAATTTCACTATCTGCCGCTGAGTGACCTGATGGTCGGCCCCAACGAATTTCGGTGGGACAAACTGGAGGAACGACTGGACGACATTGCCAGTCGCGGGCATCAGACCGTGTTTCGAATCTGGATGGAATACCCCGGACACGAGGAAGGTATTCCGCCGTTTCTGACAGAGCAGGGCGTCAAAGTGACAACGTGGCTGAACACCAACACGGCCCCGTTCCCCAGCAGACAGGTCCGCACGCCCGATTACGAGGACCCCCGGTTGCGCCAGGCACTGCAGCAGTTTATTGCCGCGCTGGGCCAGCGTTATGACGGCGATCCCCGGGTCGGCTACATCACAGCCGGATTGCTGGGCACCTGGGGCGAATGGCACACCTATCCCAAAACGGAATTGATGGCCAGCAAACAGGTGCAGTCGGAAGTGATGGATGCCTACGAAAAACACTTCCGCAAAACTCCCGTGCTGCTGCGATATCCGGCCGGCCCGAACACGTGGGCGTATGCGGCCAACCATGATCGCCGACTGGGCTATCACGATGATTCCTTCGCGTGGGCCACACTGGAAACCGGTCAGGAGGAAGACAACTGGTTCTTTGTGCCGGCTATGAAAAGTGGCGGGCCTGGTTGTGTGCAGCGCTGGATGACGCAGCCTGTCGGTGGCGAAATACGTCCGGAGCTGTGGGGAAAAATCTTCGATGACAACTACGTGCCACACAAAAAGCAGACCTTTGCAGACTGCGTGCAGCAAACGCACGCCACCTGGCTGATGGACACCGGCATGTTTAGCGAGCGGCAGTCAGAAGAGCGCATTCGCAATGCACGGCGGCAGGTACAGAAGATGGGTTATGAATTTCACGTCACGCAGGCACAGGTCAAGGGCTCGCGACTGAAGTTTCGGATCCGCAATACGGGCATCGCTCCGTTTTATCACCACTGGACGCTGCGGGTGGGAGTGGTGTCCGACAACCGGCTCACATCGGCCGTGACGACCGACCTGCACCTGAATAACCTGCTGCCGCAGCAGTCACGGGAGTATGAGTTCGCTCTGCCAGCATTGCTGCGAAAGTTCCCGGGACAGCAGCTGGCCATTGGGGTTCCGAATCCGTTACAGGGCGGGCAACCGTTAAGGTTTGCCAATGCGGCGGAACTGCAGCTGGCCGACGGGGCGCTGAATCTGCAGGTCGAAGTCTCCGATCGGAAGTGATCGACGGTCCGGTTAGTCTGGTCAGACGGGTTCGCCGGATAAGAGTTGTCGCCCAGTCGTACGACCTTCTCCGGTGGTGCAGCATTGACGACGTCCAGTGGTAGTGGTGTCGCGGATTCCTCGGATGGGTCGGCTTCCGCATGCAGCATGAGGATCACGACTGTCGAAATCCCACAGGTACGTACGACTGTCGAAAGGCAATTGACGAGCGCATCTGATGGATATGCGACAGTCGGACCTGCCGGAAGATTCCAACCTGCTGCGGAGCGACATGGATGTCACTCAAGAACAGAACCCACCGGACCCGTTCCTTCATTGTGCGTGTGCTCATTGGCTGTCTGCTGCTGCAGAGCACCGGCTGCTCCCGTCGTTTCTGGCGGTTGCAGGCAGAGAACGACACGTACGATGCCATTGCGGAGAAGATGAACAATCCGCACTGGCAACTGCCCCGCATCGGGCTCAGCGCCGATCCCCGCAGCCGATTCCACGATCCGTACGATCCCGACTGCGCTCCGCTGCCGCCCGATGATCCATCGGCACACTGCTTTATGCACTGTGCAGACGGCAAAGAAGGCTACAAACACTGGGGCGATTTCGGTGGTACAGCCACGGTCGAGAATCCGCATTGGCTGGAGCCCTATGGCGTGCTGATGCAGGGCGGCAACCCAGTGGATGCTCACGGACAGGTCGTGATTCCCAGCCTGAATCTGCGCGACAGTCTGGAACTGACATACATTCACAGCCGGGGCTATCAGACGCAGCTGGAGAACGTCTACTTGACAGGGCTGGCGCTGACCGGACAGCGTTATCTGCTGAATACTCGCTTCAGTCTCGGCGGACCTGGCTTCGGAGGAGCGTTGTACAACTTCTTTGGCAGCAACAATGGGGTCGAGACTCACCAGCTGCGAAACGGACTGGGACTGCAGCAGGCGCTGCCGAGCGGCGGGCAGTTTGCCGTCAGCGTGCTGAATAACCTGTTCTGGACTCCCGGCAATGGCGTTTCGGCCACTGGACTGGCCTGGCAGATTTCTCAGCCCCTGCTGGAAGGGGCCGGCCGCAAAGTGCGTATGGAGGTACTGGTGCAGGCCGAGCGAGACCTGCTGTATGCCGTTCGCGATATGGCCCGATTCCGCCAGACCATCTTCGCCAACGTGGCCGACTCTTACCTGGCGATTCAGGCGCAGTCGCAAAGCATCAGAAACCAGGAAAACAACATTCGCCAGCTGACGTCGGAAATTGAAATCGGCCTCAGCAAGGACCGCCAGCGGCCCAATCGTGTCAGTGAACCACTGGCCTTATTCCCCCGCGATGCGGAAATCCCTCCTGCTCTGGAAGGCAAACTCCGGTGGGACGAAGAGTCGGGAACGCTGTTCTGGACGGGCGACATGAGTGCGGAAGACGAAAAGCTGCTGCTGGCGATCTCAGATGACGAGCGATTTCAGGCCAGTGCCCAGCAGTTGATCCGGTGGCGTGCTAACCAGGGAATCAGCCTGAGCACGCTGCAGCTGATCACACAGCGAAACAGTAACCAGAACCGCCTGGAAGGAGCGCGGCGGGTGCTCGCCGACCTGCTGGACGCCTATAAGATTGTGCTGGGACTGCCGCCAGACGTCGAAATGACGCTGGATGATGCGTTTCTGGCGCCATTTGAACTGATTGACCGCGACCTGCTCACGATGATTGATGAACTCAAAGCCTTCCAGGAGGGCTTCGGTGCCCGCATTCTGCAGATCGAACTGGCCCCCCTGGAGGAAGCATCCCGCAATCACCTGAAAGACTACGTCACCGATATCATCGCCTGGGGTGAGCGGATCGACTCCGAAGCTTTGGGACTGGTGGAGGAGGATTTTGTTCCCATCCGCAATCTGCTGGCGGCCACGGAAACCGACCTGAAAGGACAGCCGGGCAAGCGCGGGTTTGACAGCCAGGAGGAGCGCGACCGGGTGATCCGCGATGTCGCCAAGGATTTGAACTTCTTCCGCATTGTGGAAGGTGACTTCAACCTGGTGGCGAACGCGGCGGAAGTCCTGCAGGGATTTTTGAAATCCGGCAACGTTGAAGCATGGTTGAAACAACTGGATACAGACGGTGACAATCTGCTCAGCGCCACGGAAATTCCCCAGGAGCTGGCAGAAGTTCCCGGCTACAACAAGTCACGGTACTTCGACGAAGATCAGCCGATCGGCCCCGAAATGCTGTCACTGCTGATCCGTGACTCTGCGATGAATATTCGCGAAGAACTTCTGGCCGTCACCCAGAATATTCAGGTGGTCCAGGCGGGTCTGCGAGTCGAGGTCATTGCCCTGAATCCTTTTCAGATCGACGGCATTGATGGCATACCCTCCGTGGAAGAGACGGTTCGAATCGGACTGGCCAACCGGCATGACCTGATGAATTCGCGGGCCGAAGTGATGGATGCTCGTCGCGCCGTGGAAGTGGCCGCCAATCGGCTCAAGGCTTTGATGGACCTCAACGTGGGCGGCGGTGTTGGCCTTGGGGGCGCCAACACGACTGACGATGTTAGCGTTTCGCTCGATTTTAAGGCCCCACTGGACCAGGTCCTGGAACGAAACGCCTACAACACAGCTCTGGTGGCCTATCAGCGGGCCCGCCGAGCCTACATGGCGGATGAAGATGCGGTGAAGCTGGCAATCCGCAGCAGCTGGCGGCAACTGCAGGTTTCTCGGCAAAGACTGGAAATTGACAGGCAGACAGTTCGCAATGCCGCCCTAGAATACGACAGTTCCCGGCTGAACCCCAATCAGAACAACAGTCTGTCGCTTGTGCGAGCTCTCGATTCGGTCCTCGATGCTCAGGAATCTCTTGTGGGAGACTGGGTCAGTTATGAGTCGAATCGCCTTAACATCTTTCGAGACATGGGTATCATGAGGGTCAACCAGGACGGCGTGTGGGAAGATTCCTTCTATTTGCAGGACGGGCCGGGAGTGCTCGACACCCTGCCACCTGCCGAGGTGTTAGACGAAGAACTCCTGCCTCCCGTCCAGGGCCCGCCCCTTGCATCGGTTTCCGAGGACCTCCCGGTCCTCGAGCCTCCTACCTACGAGTAAATTCATGAATCAACGCTCCTCAAGACGTGGTGCCGCGAAAGGTCTGTTGATCGCCGGTGTCCTCGTGGCCGGCGCGATCGCCCTCACACAGGTTCCGGCGACCCGGCAATGGCTGGGTGGCTTCTCCAAAAAAAGTGAGGAAGTCAACAGTAAGTACATCCTGAAGGAAGTCAAAAAAGGCTCCTTCAGAATTACCATCACGGAAAATGGAACCGTTGACAGCCTGCAGAACTCCACGCTGAAAAACGCGGTGGAGGGCAGCACGACCATCATTTCGCTGGTGCCGGAAGGCAGCCGTGTTCAGGGCCCGGTGACCTCAGAGATCGACGGCGTTGTCGAATTTGTGGATATGGAGTCGGAGTCCGGCAAAACGATCCTCGTGCGATCGCCCGACGGCGAAGAGAAGAGCTACTCCTTCTCCATGGGAGAATTCACGGAGATCCTGGTGGAAGACCGGGCCGAAGTGAAAGCAGGCGACTACCTGGCCGGTGACGTGCTGTGCGAACTGGATTCCTCGGCGCTGGAGGAAAAAGAGAAGCAGCAGCAGATCGACGTGACTTCCGCGCGGGCGACCGTGGAGAAGTCCCAAAAGAGCATCGAAATCCAGGAGACCACCAACGAGAGCCTGTTGGCTCAGGCCCGTCTGGCAGAAAAACTGGCCAAGATGGACCTGGACAAGTACACGCTCGAAGGCGGCGAGTATGAGCAGGCTTACGAAACACTCAAAGGTGAGTTGAAGCAGTTTGAAGAAGACCTGGCCATGGCGGAAGAGAAGTATGAGCAGGTTCGCGCTCAGGCTCGCCGAGGCTACGAAACACTCAACGCTCTGGAAGCCGAGCGACTGGCTGTGATGAAAGCCAACATCCAGCTCGACGTCAAAAAGAGCGAGATGGTGCTGCTGCAGAAATTCACCAAAGAGCGTCAGATCAGTGAACTGCAGCAAAACGCAGAGGACTCCGTTCGGGAAACCTCACGTGTGCAGCTGGAAGGTGAAGCCGAAATGGCCACCCTCAAAGCCGACCTGTTTGCGGCTGAACAGAAGCTGAGTGTGGAAGAAGAAAAACTGGAACGCCTGATTCGCCAGATTGCCGCCTGCCGTTTGATCGCCCCCGCACCGGGTGAAGTGGTCTATGCATCGCAGCAAAGCCGTCGCAGCGAGCCGGTCGTTATCGAAGAAGGGGCCACCGTCCGTGAGCGTCAGGCCATCATCAACCTGCCGGACCTGGACCAGATGAAAATTGACGCCCGTATTCACGAGTCACGCATCAGCCGCGTGATGGTCGGGCAGCCGGTGGAAATCAAAGTTGATGCGGTCAGCTCGGTAACTTACCACGGACTGCTGGAGACCATTTCTGCTGTGCCAGTTCCCGGTCAGTGGCCCAATACCGACCTGAAGGAATACGAAGCCGCCATTCGCATCACGGATTCGCAGGAATTGATCCGCAAGCTGAAGCCCGGCATGACGGCTGAAATTGAAATCATCATTGACGACCGGGAAGAAGACATCCTGCAGATTCCCGTGCAGTCCGTCCTCGCACTGGCAGACAAGTTTTTTACCTACGTCGTGGACGGTGCCGATGTGGAGCGACGCGAAATCGCTGTGGGTGACGCCAACGACGAGTATATGGAAATTCTTGACGGAGTCGTCGAAGGCGAACGGGTGATCATGAATCCCCGCACGCACTTCTCACGAGAGATTAACGATCTGGAAAGCGAGCTCATGGCCGAACTGGAAGCCGGCCGTGAACGCGTGGCTACGCCCAAAGCTCGTCCCCGCGGAGCCGGCGGAGCAGGTGCTCCCGGTGGCGGTCGACCAGGTGCCGGAGGTGGTCGCCCCGAAGCTGGCGCACCGGGCGGCGGCATGCCGAGCCCACAGGCCATCTTTGAGCGCATCGACAAGAACAAAGACGGGGTGGTCACCAAAGACGAAAGCGACATGCAGGGACGGTTCGACAGCGTAGACACCGACAAGGACGGCAAGGTGACTGTCGAGGAAATGACAGCTGCGATGCAGCAGCGTTAGACGAGCGGTCACCATTGGGTTTCGCCCCTCCCGCACCGCAAACTCCTGATTCACCGACGAGACACGTATGTCGTCCGTAGATTTGAACACCGACCTGGCCGCCCAGGTCGTTGACCTGCAAAAGCACTACGATCTGGGAAGTGTGGTGGTCAAAGCGCTGCGAGGCGTTTCCATCGACTTTCCCAAAGGCGACTTCGTGGCCATCATGGGGTCATCAGGAAGTGGCAAGAGCACGCTGCTGAATCTGCTGGGCGCCCTCGATCGCCCCACCCACGGCGAGTACATCATCGGTGGGCGTGCCGTGTCGTCGATTGGTGACGATGAGCTGTCGACCATTCGCAACGAAATGATCGGCTTCATCTTCCAGTCCTACAACCTGATCCCGCAGTACACGGTGGTGGAGAACATTGAAGTCCCGCTGCACTATCGGGAAGGCTATCCCCAGATCAATTCCACCGATCAGGATCGCATCCGCGAACTGGCGGAACTGGTCGGCCTTAAAAATCGCCTGGACCACCGCCCCTTTCAGCTGTCCGGTGGTCAGCAGCAGCGTGTGGCGATCGCCCGAGCTCTGGTGAATGACCCCGAGATCATTCTGGCCGACGAACCCACCGGTAATCTCGATTCCGCGACAGAAGGCGAAATCATGGAGATGCTGCTGAAACTGAACGCGGAAGGTCGAACCATCATCATGGTGACGCACGAACCGGAAGTCGCCAAACTCGCCAAGCGCCAGATCTTCATGAAAGACGGAGTCGTTGCCGGCGAAGGGATCTTCCCCGGATAAACAACCGGAAACCGAAGTCACATGCCCAATCTGCTGCGAACCATTCAACTGGCCATGAAGAGCCTGATGCTGCATAAGTTGCGGTCAGGACTCACGATGCTCGGCATTGTTTTTGGCGTCTTTTCCGTTATCGCGATGCTTGCCATTGGTCGCGGTGCCAGCGAACAGGCCCAGGCTCAGGTGCTGAAGCTGGGAGCCACCAACATCATTGTCCGCAGCGTGAAGCCGCCGCCGGAAAGCGCGGTCAACAGCGGTGGGGGATCGGTCCTGAGATACGGCCTGCTGCAACAGGACTTCGATCTGCTGGAACGCACGATTCCCACCATCGAACAGGCCATACCGATTCGCGAACTGAGCAAATCGGCGCGGCATCGTGACCGCGACATCACTGCCCGTATCGTGGGCTGCACGGCGGACTATCTGGACATCAACCACCTGACAATGGCACAGGGTCGATTCATCACCGACGATGATCGGCAGCAGAAGAAAAACGTGGCGGTCATCGCGGCCGGCACCGCCGACGAACTGTTTCAGTACGAGAACCCCATTGGTCAGGCGGTTCGCATTGGAGACAAGTTTTACAGCATTGTTGGCGTCACCATGCCACGTCAGGCCAGTGCGGCGATCGGCGGCAGCATGGCCGGACAGGACTACAACCTGGACATCTACATCCCGCTGGAAACGATGCGGGCCCGCATGGGCAACCTGAATATCGAACGCAAGACCGGGTCGTTCAGCTCGGAATACTGGGAACTGAGCCAGATTACGCTGCGAGTGAAAGATCAGGATCGAGTCGTGGAAACCGCGAACGTGATTCGGGAGAGCTTGAAACGCAATCACAAAACCGACAGTGACTACGCCGTTGTTGTGCCGCTGGAACTGCTGCGTCAGGCGGAACAGATCCGTGATATTTTCAACGTCGTGCTGGGGTCCATCGCGGCGATCAGCCTGATCGTCGGTGGCATTGGCATCATGAACATTATGCTGGCCACCGTCACTGAGCGGACACGGGAAATCGGCATTCGGCGGGCTCTGGGGGCCAAACGCCGCGACATCACAGTGCAGTTCCTGACGGAGACGATCGTGCTTTCCGGGACCGGTGGGCTGATCGGAATCGCGCTGGGGCTGTCAACATCGTATGCGTTCAGTGGAATTCGCGCCTTCGTCGAGCGATTCATCTTTGAAGGTGGGCAGGCGGGCAGCGAATTCGGCCAGATGTTTGCCGAAATGAACCCGGAGCCAGTCCCCTCCAGTTTGCCGCTGGCGTTTTTCATCTCCGTGGGGATCGGCGTGATTTTCGGGCTGTATCCCGCCCGATCGGCCGCTCGACTGGACCCAATTGAAGCCCTGCGACACGAATAACGCAGGAAAATGGAGGCGAGAGCTCGAAATTGTGAGTTGTTCGCCGATTCCTGCCGACGTAACCAGAAATCCGAATTGAACTTCCGTCCCGCGACGAGTATCCTTCCCGCCCTTAATTCGTTGGCCGGTAACGCTGTGGCGGCAGAATAGAAGTCAGACTCATGAGCACACTCAAGAAAAACAAGCGTATCAAACGCAAAAAGCAGCTGGATTTGTACGGCGACCTGAAGCCTGTCGTGGGTAACAGCGTAACCCAGCGTGGTAAGCCCAAATACCTGGGCGGTAACGGTCGGCAGACGACCGGCGTGTCCAAGCGGAAATTCAAGCGCAACCTGAAGCGAATTCGCGTGGTGGAGAATGGCGCGACGGTCCGCCGCAATGTGCCCGTGAGCATGATCCGCTCCGGCCTGATCGAAAAGCCACAGGTCGTCGATCCCTTCGCACTGCCAGACGAAAACTAAGGCACCACAGGGGCCTCGCCAGGTCACGGTGAAACGAAGACAGGGTGATCCGCAATGGATCACCCTTTTTTCGTGCGCAGTTGGCACATCCGGTTGGCCGGACGCCACCGCCTGCAGGCGAGTGCCCTCGCTGCGTCAGTCCGACATCAATCCGGCGACACGCCCCGACCGATCATTCCGACGAGGCATTTTCCGCGGGCAGCTGATCGGCGCCCTCTGGTGTTCCGGGAAGCGACTCGTCAGCGTTGTCCCCGGACACTTCAGAAGCCTCTGCAGTGCTGTCGGAGACACTGTCCGACGCCACCGTCCGAGGGCGATTGAGCAGGTCGACTGACGTGATGCGGTTCAGCGTGGTGCCGGACGGAGATTCAATCGACAGATCAATCTGTTCCTTTTCCGGCGGGGCTTCCAGGGGCAGCCTGATGGAAAAGACACTGCCTTTCCCAAATTCACTTTCCAGAGAAACATCACCGCCGAGCAGCCGAGACAGTTCCCGGACAATCGACAGGCCCAGTCCCGTGCCGCCATATTCGCGGGTCATGTGATCACGCTCGCCGGCGGTCGTGGTTCCCTGGCGGAACTTCTGAAAGATCTCCTGCTGCTCGTGAATGGGGATACCAATCCCCGTGTCTTCCACGCAGATCTCAAACATGTCCTGAGGGAGCATCTGTGAGCTGACTCTCACGCGGCCGCCCTCCGGCGTAAACTTAATCGCATTGGACAGCAGATTGGTCACGATCTGACGAATCTTGCCAGCATCCTGCAGTACGCCTGACAGCGGCTGTTCGGGATGCTGCACTCGCACATCGATGTTCTTCTGGTCGGCCAGCGGGGCAATCTGACTGACCTGCAGTTCCAGCAGATCACGAACGTTGACGTCCGCGACTTCAATCTTCATTTCGCCGCTTTCGATCTTCGCCAGATCAAGCAGGTCGTTAATCTGCACCATCAGGTTGCGACCCGATTTGCGAATGTTGGACACGTAGCGCTGCTGCCGCTCGTCCAGATTACTCGCGCCGGCCAGCACGTCACTGAACCCCAGAATGCTGTTCAGAGGGGTGCGAAGTTCGTGGCTCATGGTGGCCAGAAACTCGTCCTTCATGGCGTTCGTGTTGAACAGTTCCATGTTGGCCTGAGCCAGCTGATCAACCTTGGCATCCAGATTGTCGTTGAGCCCACGCAGTTCATCGTTGACAGTCGTCATGTGTCGCAGCATGCGGTTGAACGCATGGCTCAGCTCTTCAAACTCATCCCCCGTGCTGATATCGGCCCGCAGATTGAGGTTCCCCCGCGCGATCTCGTCGCTGACGTCTTTCAGGTGCAGCACGGGCTTCACGATGATGTAGCGGACAATCACATAGGCGACCAGCATCGCGAGGAACGATGTCACGATGGCAGAAGCGACCAGAATGGCACGGTTCTGGCTCAGCTTGCCCTCGACTTCCGCCATGGGCAGTTCCACAGACACCATGCCAACAAATTCGTTTTCCTGAAACGCCATGGCGGTGTCTTCTGCGTGACACTTCAGACAGTTGTCCGTCGCAATCAAAGCGCGATAGAACCGAACGTGCCGTTCCCCCGCATCGTTCTCCACAAACATGTGGGAAGACAGCTCTCCAGTGCCCTCCGGCTTCAGCGCCTCATCGCGAAAACGAGTCAGCGTAGCGATTTCCTCATCCCCACCGGGCGTTTCGTCTTTGCGAAAAACGCTCCATTTGGCGCCGACCTTGAACTCATCAACCTGTGAAACCCCCTGAAAGAAATCATCCCAGAGAATGCGTTCCGCCGAACGCGGGTCGTCGGGATCGGTTTCCGGAGCGGTTCCGGTGGTTGGACTTTGTGTGATTTGATGTACAAACAGTTTTTGATGATGCAGCCGCAGGATTCCGGGAATCAGAGCCTCCGCTTTGACGATCTGCTGATTCTCCACAATCTGCCGTGTACGCGCGGCATACAGCCAGAAGCTGATCGTGATCAGAATCATGAGGGAGCCGCCCAGCAGCAGACGACACTTCCGCTCCAGGCTGGTTTCTCCCAGCAGTTTCTTGAGACTGCGATAGTTGATCACGAACAGGACCTTCGTGCCGGTCGACAGAGACAATCCGACCCGTCCGCAGCGTTTCGCGGATTCCGGTCGGAACTGCAGATAGCAGGTTGGATAGTTTAACGATCTGCGGTATTTGTCGATACGGAAGCTGAGTGGAACGATCAGCGGGGTGAAGCCTATGTCCGACAATGTTGTCCTTGCCATTACAGGTGCCAGCGGCACGGCCTACGCGCTGCGTCTGACTCAGATTCTGCTGCGCAGCGACCTGCACGTGCATCTGATCGTCAGCGAAGCGGCGCGTATGGTGTCTCTGCGGGAGGTTGGCACCGACCTGCCGGGAGATTCCGCCCAGCCGGCTCAGTGGCAGCAGTTCATCGATGCCGCCTTCCAGCAGCCGCCCGCGAGTGAGTGGGGATTTCGGGAGCTCAGCGCTCCCGTGACTGGCCGATTGAGCGTTCATCGCAAACGCGATTACTCGGCGGGAATCGCCAGCGGATCGTTCCTGACACGTGGCATGGTGATCTGTCCCTGTTCGATGGGCACGCTGTCTTCCATCTCTTGCGGGGCGTCGACCAACCTGATTCAACGTGCGGCTGACGTGCATTTGAAAGAACGTCGAAAGCTGATTCTGGTTCCCAGAGAAACGCCGCTCAGCTCCATTGCACTGGAGAATATGACGCGGCTTTCCCAGGCGGGAGCGCTGGTGCTGCCGTCAATGCCCGGCTTTTATCATCAGCCGCAAAACCTGGCGGATCTGGTGGACTTTGTCGTGGCTCGCGTCTGTGACCAGCTGTGCGTGCCTCACGATCTGATGGAGCGATGGGGGGCAGAGCCTGACGACCTTTCAGGCTGATCTGCCAGACGCGGCGAACGCTCCGAATTCAACGAATCTGCCGGATACGCGGCCTGACAGAACGACGCGAAATATCCGGCTGCCAGACTGCAGGATTCCTTTCGCAACCGGTCTTCGCGGCGCCGAATGGACGATGGCAACGAATTCCCGCAGTTCGGCTCTGGTCTTTCGCTTCCCTGTGCCGTTATCCTAGAGTGACCAGAGGTCCTGGAATGGCCCGTGCTATGCGCGGCGCGACAGCGACCGCCAAGCACGAATCGCGATTTGACCATACGATCACACGATCACCCGAACAGCAATTTGCAGGTCCCAACCGCAATGCCATCTTCGACTACTGCCTGCCGTGTCCTGATTACTGTCTGTCTATTCGCTGGACAGCTGTCCGCCGCTGATCTGCCGCCTGCGAAGTCCCTGCAGGCTGTGGGACTGGAAACGCGCTGGCGCAATCAGGCCACGATGGATATCGGCCGCGACTCGGTCGCTCACGTTACTAACGACGAGAACAACGTTTACGTTCAGTCGACCAGCGGCGTGCTCACCGTGTTTGACGCCGAAAACGGCAACAAACTGTGGACTGCTCAGGTCGGCCGCAACGACGAGCCCGCCATGGCTCTGACTTCCAATGACGACATGGTTGTCATCGTGGTCGGCCCGGTCATCTACGGATTCAACAAGTTCACCGGTCGTTCTGTGCTGAAACACCGGCTGCCCGGTCAGCCTTCGGCCAGCCCGATAATGAATGATTCGGCGATTTTTGTTCCGATCACGGGCGGCGCCATCTACGCTTATTCCCTGGGCGTTTTGCAGTACAAGTTTCGTTATGGAGCACTGCCGGACACCTCCCCACGGTCATTCATGTGGCGCTTCATCTGTGCGGAAGAAATCGTCACTCGCCCCGTCCTGGGCAAACTCGCGCTCGCCTTCGCCACCGAGGCAGGCAACATTCACTCGGTGGAAATCGGTGGATCGCAGCCAGGCAAGTCACGTTTTCAGATGCTGCTGAACGAACCGGCGTCCGCCCCATTGGCGATCGCTCCCAACGAAACGTCGTCCAGCGTGATCATGCTGACTGGAGACAATCAGGCATTCAGCCTTGATCTGCTCAAAGGCAGCGCGGAGTGGGTGTATCCCATTGGACGCAACATGACGCAGGCTCCCGTGGTTGTCGGTGACTTTGTCTATGTGGTAACCACAGAGAACACACTGACGCGGATTACGCGCGAGACTGCACTCCCGCTGAAGCAGGGACGTCCTGTGGAGATTCCTCTGGAAATGGCGCCCAATCGCATCGGCGTGGCCATCGAGGAAGCTGAACTGGATGCAGCACTTCAGCAGAAGCTGCGACTGCCACTGCCCAATGCCGTCCGCGTGGTGGATGTTGCCCCGGGCTCTCCCGGGCAGTCATCCGGACTGCAGCCGGGTGATCTGATTGTTCGCATCGATGGTCTGTCTTCGACCAGTGTGGATGAGGCGCGAGACCTGCTGGAAGAACTTCCCGCACGCGTCGAACGAAACATCGCTGTGGTTCGGGAAGATCAACTGCAGCGATTGAAAGTTCGCATCCCCATTCGCAAATGGGATGTGACGGGCGTCGAAGGAATCACGGCCATCGGACGGTTCAACGCCTACGGTCGTGATCAGACAGGTCGACTGGTGGCGTATGACCTGCAATCGGCCGAGCAAATTGGAAGACTCAACATCACGGCATTCAATGTCCATCACCAGAACTTCGTGACCGATCAAATTTACCTGGTGGCAGACAACGGCGAAATCGCCTGTCTCCGGGAAATCGGACCGACCATCCGGGTGCCGGATCTGGGTCCCACCGGACGAACGGCCACGGTAACAAAGATTTTGACAGAGCAGGGTGAAGCATCCGACCCGGACGCCACGGCGATTTGTGAAATTGAGTTGCCGGACGGCACCACTTCGACGGTGACGTCTCCGTATTCAGGCGTCATTCGGTCTGTCTATGTTGAGGTGGGTGACATGGTCACAGTTGACACACCACTGGCACTCGTTGCCGACGATAAATTCGCGTCGTACTACCGAAACCCGGCGAATCGTCCTGTCGACGTTGACATGCAGGACGTGGATGGAGACAACAGCGGCAATTGATCGTCTGCGGCAAATCGCCGCGACCTGGAAGAAGTCTCATGCCCAAAACCGTGCTCAGCGTCGGACAGTGCCGTCCCGACAACGCCGCCCTCAGCCACTTTCTGAAATCGAATTTCGATGTGGAAGTGCTAACGTCCGACTTGCCGGACGACACGCAGGCCACGATCAGTGGACAGCAGATTGACCTGGTGCTGATCAACCGCAAACTGGATGCGGACTACAGTGACGGTATGGAGATTCTGAAATCGATGAAGGCCAGTGAAGCCACAGCAGCGATTCCCGTGATGCTGGTTTCCAATTTTCCTGAGTGGCAGGAAAAGGCCGTCGCCGAAGGGGCAGTTTACGGCTTCGGAAAGTCGGAACTGACTTCCGCGGAAACCGTCGACCGTGTGCGATCGGCCCTGAAGCTCACCTGAGGGCCAATCTGGCCACTGCTTGCTGATGCCCAGGATCTCGGCGTCCGGGAACATCGCCATCGGATCGCTTCCGCGCTCAGGCTGCGCCGCGCGATTGACCGAAGGTGAGGCCCCCTCTGGGCCAGGTCCATGCGTGTCAGATTGACGGTGAGTGACCCGCCTCGCAGACCAGTCTGCCAAATCGACCGAACCAGCTGTCGAACGCTTCGCCGCAGCTGCCAATCACTAAGCACAAAGCGTTTCCAGATAACAACTTATAATTACGAGCAGCATTCTGGCACGCAGTTCGCTCTGGACATCTCGCACGGCAGACTGCTGCCAAACAGACATCCAAAGTGCGCCTGTGCCGCACGGGTTGTAAGTCGAAAACTGAGGAGAAACCGTGGCTAAGTTACTGACGTTCGATGAAGAGGCTCGCAAGGGGCTGCTTTCCGGCGTATCCAAACTTTCCCGAGCCGTCGCCAGCACTCTGGGGCCTCGCGGACGAAACGCTGTTCTGGACAAGGGCTGGGGCGCCCCGAAGGTCACCAAGGACGGCGTGACAGTTGCTGAAGACATTGAACTGGAAGACCCCTACGAAAACGTGGCCGTCCAGCTGGTGAAGGAAGCCGCTTCCAAGACCAATGATGTCGCAGGTGACGGAACGACAACGGCCACCGTACTGGCTGAGGCCATCTACAAACAGGGGCTGAAGTACCTGGCCGCTGGCGCAGGTGCGATGTCCGTTGCCCGAGGCGCACAGAAGGCTGTCGACGCTGTGATCGCCGAACTGGCCAGCATGTCCAAGAACGTGAAAGCGAATGACAAAGATCAGATCGCTCGCGTTGCCAGCATTGCCGGCAACAATGACCCCGAAGTGGGCGAGATCCTGGCCGATGCTCTGCTGAAAGTGGGCAAAGACGGCGTCATTACTGTCGAAGAAGGTCGACAGGTTTCCACTGAGGTCAACCTCGTGGAAGGCATGCAGTTTGACCGCGGTTACCTGTCTCCCCACTTCATGACGTCCGAAGACGATCAGGAATGCGTGCTGGAAAACTGCCGCATCCTGCTGCACGAGGAAAAGATCTCCAACGCCAAGGATCTGGTGCCCGTCCTGGAAGCCATTTCCAAGGATGGTGCTCCGCTGCTGATCATCGCGGAAGACGTTGACGGCGAAGCGCTCGCGACTCTCGTGGTCAACAAAATGCGCGGTATCGTCAAAGTGGCTGCTGTCAAAGCACCCGGCTACGGCGATCGACGCAAAGCGATGATGGAAGATATTGCCATCCTCACCGGCGGCAAAGCGTTCTTCAAGGACCTGGGAATCAAACTGGAAAATGTTCAGCTGTCTGATCTGGGTCAGGCCAAATCGGTCCGCATCGACGCTGACAAAACAGTGATCGTTGAAGGGGCTGGCAAGAAGGGCGACATCGGCGGTCGCGCTGAGCAGATTCGTCGTGAGATCGACGGAACTGACAGCGAGTATGATCGTGAGAAACTGCAGGAACGCCTGGCCAAGCTGGCGGGGGGCGTCGCTCAGATCAAGGTCGGTGCTGCCACAGAAACAGAAATGAAGGAACGTAAAGACCTGATCGACGATGCTCTGGCGGCCACCCGAGCGGCGATCGAAGAAGGCATTGTCCCTGGTGGCGGTGTTGCTCTGCTGCGATGTGGCAAAGCGCTCGACAAACTGGAGCTTTCCGGCGACGAAGCCCTGGGACTGGAACTGGTTCGCAACGTGCTGGAAATGCCACTGCGAATGATTGCGACCAACGCCGGGCTCGACGGAGCCGTTGTGGCGAATCGTGTGAAGAAAGAGAAGAAGGCCGCCTACGGCTACGATGCCATGAACGACCAGTATGGTGACATGGTCAGCTTTGGTGTGGTCGACCCCGCCAAAGTGGTTCGCACCTCACTGCAAAACGCCACTAGTGTTGCCTGTCTGCTGCTCACCACCGACTGCATCGTCGTGGAAGAGCCCGCCGAACCGGAAGCCGGCGGCGATGACCACCATCATGACCATGACCACGGCATGGGCGGAATGGGTGGCATGGGTGGCATGCCGGGAATGGGCGGTATGCCTGGCATGGGTGGCATGCCTGGCATGATGTAGGCCGCAGCCGCCGCGGCCATGTGCCGCGGCAATACTTCTTTCGAGTCGGCTCCTGCCGGACCGACCGCTTTCCAACAGACCGCGTGCAGCGGACTATTCATACAAAGACCTGAAACCACGGAGTTGACTGAAATGAAAATCAATCCTCTCGATGACCGTATCGTCGTAAAAGCTGACGACGCAGAAGAAACCACCGCCGGAGGCATCGTGCTGCCTGACGCTGCGAAGGAAAAACCACAGCGTGGCACTGTCGTTGCCGTTGGTCCAGGTCGTCTGCTGGACAGTGGCGAGCGAGCAACCATCAGCGTTGACGTTGGCGACAAAGTTCTGTTTGGCAAGTACGGTGGTACAGATATCGAAGTCGACGGCGAAGAAGTCAAGATTCTTCGCGAAAGCGACATCCTCGCCAAAGTTGTCTAATTCGCGGGTGAGCCATCGCGTCATCTTTTGACGGCGCGAAGTGTTCGGAGCTGGTGTCCGTCGTTTGTTGCGACGGCTCCACGTTTCTCCGGCCTGCCACCTGAGATTCGCACGCGGGTCCGATCACACGTCCCCCGCGTCCGCAAAGACTTCCAATCAATTCATCGCTCAACAAGGAGCACCACACAGTGGCAAAGCAATTACTGTTTGACGATCCCGCCCGTCTGAAGCTGCAAAGCGGCATTGAAACTCTGGCCAAAGCGGTTGCCGTCACCATGGGCCCCACGGGTCGCAACGTGATCATCGACAAAAGCTTCGGCAATCCTCTGGTGACCAAAGACGGTGTCACGGTCAGCAAGGAAGTTGAGCTCGAAGATCCTTACGAGCACATGGGTGCCAAGCTCGTCAACGAAGTCGCCAGCAAGACCAGTGATCTGGCAGGTGACGGCACGACGACCGCGACCGTGCTGGCTCGGGCCATCTTCCAGGAAGGTCTCCGCAGCATCTCACTGGGAGCCAATCCTACCGTTGTGCGTCGCGGAATTGAAAAAGCGGTTGATGCCGCTCTGGAAAGCATCCTGAAGCTGAAAAAGGACGTGGAGTCCAAAGAAGAGATTGCCTCTGTTGGCGCTATCTCTGCCAACAATGATCAGGCTGTGGGTGACATGCTGGCAGAAGCCATGCAGAAAGTCGGTCGTGACGGTGTCATCACTGTGGAAGAAGGCAAAGCCAACGACACCACACTGGATTTCGCTGAAGGAATGCAGTTCGACAAGGGCTACATTTCACCGTATTTTGTCACCAGCGCCGAGGACATGAAGTGCGTGCTGGAAGACTGCCTGATTCTGCTGTTCGAAAAGAAGATCTCGAACCTGCGGGAACTGGTGCCTCTGCTGGAGAAAGTGGCGCAGTCGGGCAAGCCTCTGCTGATCATCGCCGAAGATGTCGACAGCGAAGCTTTGACGGCTCTGGTCGTTAACAAGCTGCGTGGCATCCTGAAGATCTGTGCCGTGAAGGCTCCCGGATTTGGCGATCGCCGCAAAGCGATGCTGGGTGACATGGCGACACTGACTGGCGGCCAGCTGATTTCTGAAGATCTGGGTATCAAGCTGGACAGCGTTGAGCTGGGACAGCTTGGCTCTGCCCGTCGCATTGAAGTTTCCAAAGACAGCACCACCATCATTGAAGGTGCCGGTGATCTGGAAGCATTGAAAGCCCGCGTTCAGCAGATTCGTGACCACATTGAAAAGACGGACAGTGACTACGACCGCGAGAAGTTCCAGGAACGCCTGGCGAAGCTGACCGGTGGAGTGGCCGTCATTTCTGTGGGAGCTGCGACAGAAGCGGAAATGAAGCAGACCAAGGCTCGCATGGAAGACGCCCTGCACGCCACGCGAGCCGCCGTGGAAGAAGGCATCCTGCCTGGTGGCGGTGTCGCTCTGCTGCGAGCCGTGAAAGACGTGGAAGCTCTGAAGCTGGAAGGTGACGAGCAGCTGGGTGTTCAGATTGTCGCTAAAGCTCTGGAAGCTCCCGTCAGGCAGATCGCCAGCAACCGCGGCGAAGACGGAGCCGTGATCGCTGACGAAGTGTCTCAGCTGTCTGGCCCCAATGGCTACAATGCCGCCACAGGCGAGTACACCGACATGCTGAAGGCCGGCATTCTGGATCCAGCCAAAGTGGTCCGCAGTGCTCTGACCCATGCGGCTTCCATCGCTGGTCTGATGCTGACCACTCAGGTGCTGGTCACACGCACGGATGACCCGGATGGCGGTGAGAAGCCGAAAGTCCAGGGTGCCGTACGCTAATGCACAGGGAGCAGGCAGCGACCCAGATCGCTGGCTCCGTTGAGTGAACTGAACTGACGGGGCACCCTTTTGGTGCCCCGTTTTTAGTTCTCACCGATTCCGCAGGGAGATCGGCTCTGCAGAACAATTCGCACATCCAGGGTGTGTGAGAAATGGAAGCACAAATGTCCCAGCGTGACTACTACGAAGTTCTTGGCGTGTCACGCACGGCATCGACTGCGGAAATCAAGAAGGCCTATCGCAAGCTTGCGCTCAAGTACCACCCTGACCGCAACCAGGGAGACGACGAAGCCGTCGGCAAGTTTAAGGAGGCCTCAGAGGCCTTTGACGTTCTGAGCGATGACACCAAGCGATCCCGCTACGATCAGTTCGGACATGCGGGTGTTTCCGGCGCTGGCAGCCGCGGCGGCGGATTCCATGACGTCAATGACATCTTCAGCGCGTTTGGCGATATCTTCGAGGGGTTTGGATTTGGCGGAGGCGGTCAGAGCCGCAGTCGTGGGGGAGGACGACGCGGCGCGTCGCTGGAGACCACCGTTGTTCTCGACCTTCCCGAAGCGGCGGCCGGCTGTCAGCGTGTGCTGGAAATCAATCGGCGGGAAACGTGCGACACGTGTTCGGGCTCCGGCGCGAAACCTGGCAGCAAACCGGTCGTCTGCAGCATGTGTGGCGGGGCCGGACAGGTCGTGCAGTCACAGGGATTCTTCCGTGTGCAAAAAGCCTGCCCTGCCTGCCACGGAGAAGGGCAATCGGTCAGTAATCCCTGTCAGGACTGCTCGGGGAGCGGACGCAGGATGAAACAAACGACCCTGGAGATCAATATCCCCGCCGGAGTCGACAACGGTATGCAGATGCCCATTCGGGGTGAAGGCGAGGCGGGCATCAAAGGTGGCCCGCGCGGTGATCTGCATGTGAACTTTAAGGTAAAAGATCATCCGCTGTTTGAGCGACACGGCCAGGACCTGCTCTGCCGTGTCCCCATCAGCTACTCACAGGCGTCACTGGGAGGCATCATCGATATTCCGACTCTCGCTGGCCGAGAGTCTTTGACGATCAAACCGGGCACGCAGCCGGCCGATATGACACGACTGCGAGGAAAGGGTATGCCGGACCCCAATGGTCGTCGTGGCGACGGAGATTTGATTGTCGAGTACCAGATTGAAGTTCCCCGCAAGGTGTCGGGGGAGCAGGAGCGACTGCTGCGTGAGCTGGCCGTGCTGGAGGAATCCAATGTGCTGCCGGAACGCAAGTCGTTTTTCGATCACGTGAAAGACTTCTTCGCCGGCGATGAGACCAGCGAAGACTAGATACTCAAGGAACAGAAGACGCTTCGGCATCGAAGCGATGTCCCGAAGGGAAAAGCCATGACTGACGAAACAGCCCCCAAACCAGACGAAACAGCAGCCGACGATAACGGCCTGCAGGACGCCGTGGACGCTATCTCCGCGGACGCCGCTGCCGCACAGACCGGAGGTCTGGAAGAGCTGCAGACAGAAAACGCGGAACTGAAGGATCGTGTCCTGCGTATTCAGGCCGAACTGGAGAACTTCCGTCGTCGCAGCCAGAAAGAGTCACTGGAAGCAATGAAATATCAGGCTCTGCCCGTGATTCGTGACCTGCTGCCGGGGATCGACAATCTGAAACGCGCCGTCGACGCGGCCGAACAATCGGGCGACACACAAAACCTGATCGATGGAATCAAGATGGTATCGCAGCAGTTTGCCGATGCCCTGAAGTCGCACTCCGCCGAGCCCATTGTGCCCGACGGAGAGCCGTTCGATCCCAATCTGCACGAGGCGATGGCTCAGGTCCCCTCCGCTGACCACGAGCCCATGACAGTCCTGCAGGTTGTGGAAGCCGGCTATCGCATTCACGATCGCGTGATACGACCGGCCAAGGTCATGGTCAGCTGTGCGCCACCGCCGGCGGCAGAAGAAAGTGCGACAGACGCTTAAGACAAGCACCAGGAATCCACTATGCCAACATACGAATACGCCTGCAAAGCCTGCGAGCACACGTGGGAAGAGTTTCAGTCCATCAAGTCGGAACCGACAAAGAAGTGCCCGGAGTGCGGCAAGAACAAGGCTGAGCGACTGATCAGCGCGGGAGGTGGCATCATCTTCAAGGGATCGGGATTCTATCAGACCGATTATCGCAGCGAGTCGTACAGGAAAGGCGCTTCGGCTGATAAGAAGGCGCGTGAGAGCGCGTCGTCCGGCGATTCATCCGGGTCGTCGGATTCTTCATCAACGTCGGGCTCCGCAAAATCGTCCGACAGTTAGCCGTTGCACGGCCAGCAGCCGGTGGCTGCTGCGTCACGGAGCATCGTGTCACCGCGTTTGCAGTGCCCCAACCGCTGCTTGTGGTCTGACCAAATCGCTGCCTGGATCGACGGGCATGTGTGTGATTGCGCGGTTTTTGCCTCCTGCGCCCCGATTCTGACTGGAAGATCGCGGGAATCTGCGTTGAATCATCGGGGGGGGAGGATTCTGCAGAACCGTGAATTACCGCACGGGCTCGGGATCCGCACTGGTTGACAGACAATTAGGGACCGGTCATCGTTCCTGTGAAGCAGGTGAGACTTCTTCCGGCCATTCGGCCACCGACGGCCTGATGGCAATCGACCCCATCCTGTCTTTTCCGCCGTTCACCAGCGGGGCCAGATTCCATGAATGACAACGCCAAAAGCGTGAAGTCCCGCCTCGCGCTCAGCGCCAGTGCGCTGACGCAACTTCTGGCCGCCGTGGCCTGTTTTCTCGGCGCTTTTGTCCTGCCCAATACCTTTCGCGAATTTCAGGGGATGTCCGGCACCGTGCTGGTGATCCTCGGTTTCGTGATGCTCGTGCTGGGAGTACTCAACATTATATTCGGGCGGCAAATCGGTCGCCTCATGTCCCGCGCCGGCAAAAGATCGCGGGTCGTGATTCCGCGGGAGGGTATTGGCTTTCTGGCCATCATGCTGACTCTTGCGGTTGGAGCTTTGATGGGGCATCGCAACATGCCGCTGCTGGTGTTTGGCATGATGGCGGGACCGTTTGTGCTCAATGGGGCCATCGTCTACCGCATGCTCAAGGGAATCCGGGTGACGCGGCGTGCACCAGGGCGTGCCGTCGCCGGTGAGTTCGTAGGCATAGAAGTGCAGGTTGCCAATGACAAGAAATTCATGGCCTCCCACATGCTGGAAGTGCGGGACCGCATCACAGGAAAACAATTGACCGCACAGCGGCGAGACGATGAGGGCACCGTCACGTTCGTGCGTGTGCCTGGCCGGGAACAGCGTATTGGTCGATACCAGGTGCGGTTTTCCGATCGAGGACGATATCGACTGGGTCCCATTCGCGTCAGCTCACGATTTCCGATGGGCATTGGAGAGCGGGGGCAGTTATTTCAGGACACAACCGATCTGATCGTCCATCCACAACTGGGGCACCTGCTGCCGCGCTGGGTGCGGCAGCAGAAGGAACTTTCCGAGTCGAACGATCGTCGCCATTCGCGACCGGGATTCTTCGACGATGAGTTTCACCGCATCCGCGAATACCGCAGCGGTGACAATCCCCGCTCCATCCACTGGCGGTCCACCGCCAAACGCGGAGAGCTGATGATTCGTGAGCACGAACAGAACCGTCAGTCTGACTCGCTCATCATTCTTGATCTGCCGGAACAAAAAGACTGGAGTCGCGAAGAAAGTGAACTGGCGATCAGTTTTACCGCATCGATCTGTGTTGAACAGACACATACATCGTCAGGGAGTCGCTACCTGCTGGCACTGGCGACGAAACAGCCGGTGGTCATCTCCAGTCGCTCGCCCGCCGGGTTCCGTGAAGAAGCGCTCGATGCTCTGGCCATGTGTTCGCGTTCTCCCCGGGCCAGTCTCGACGACGTACTGACGGCCGTGATGCTGGGACACGACCTGCTGGACGAGCGATTGATCATCATCACCCCGCGTCCCGACCAGGCACAGGCAGCCGTCGAACGCACGGTGCAGCTTTTGACGCGTGACACATTTAACGCTGCCACGCAGCTCTCTATCATGACAGCCACGCACGAAGGCCTGCAGGATCTGTTTGAACTGGATACTGTCCCTGATCAGCGAACGGGTGAAGACGCGGCAACACCACCGGATGCACAGGAGTCTGCAAAGACAGTGAAGCCCGACGCCCGGACCACGCAGGGAGCGTCCGCATGAAAGCCGATCGTTCTGTCGAGATTGCCTTCGCGTGGAGCATGACCATCATGGTTTCCGCGTCGTCGCTGATTCTGGCATTCGCCGAAGAGTCGCGGCTTCCCAGCGCCCTGACTCCGCTGGTCGCTCTGATTACTCACTTCGTCGTGGACAAGTGGAAGATGCTGCGTCTGCCCGTCTGGGCCACCAACGTGCTCGGACTGATTGCCTTTGCGGCCATGCTGTTCGAGTTTGTGGGAACAGACGTCCTCACCAAACTGTTCTCAGGAGCCCACCTGCTGATTTACATGACCTGGGTCGTCCTGCTGATGCCCAAGGGCATTCGTCAATTCTGGTGGCTGCTGGCTCTGGGGGTCCTGCAGGTCTCCGTCGCTTCGGTGCTGACCACCAGTGGCGGATTTGGAGCCGCGCTGGTTGGCATGCTGCTGCTGATGACATGGACGATGTCCGTCTTCACTCTGTTTCGCGCGCGGCAGCGGATGCGACGCAGCGAAGGAGCTGTCGAAGACAGTCTGGCAGTTCCCAGTGAATCCGTCGTGTCGAGCAACCTACTGGTCCGTGACGGACTGCAGCTCGACGATCGCGAACCCTGGATGGGCTGGCGATTTCGCTGGATCGTGCTGTTCACGTTCGGCTCATCGCTGGTTGTCGCGGGCGTCACGTTCGCGGCGTTCCCGCGAATCTGGGTCAATGAGAGTCCGCTGGCGGGTCTGCAGACGGACTCCTCCTCAGGAGGTCTGGGAAGCCGTATTGGCTTCAAAGACGTTGTGGCTCTGGGCGCCATTGGAAAAATCATGGAGTCCGACGAACGGGCGCTGCAATTTGAAATTCAGAAAATGACGGATCGCTCGCCAGTCACCCCCGAGCAGTTCGCCCAGGCTATGCGAATGGACGAAATCATGTTCCGTGGCACGGCCCTGGGGCACTACAAAGAGGGCCGATGGACGTCGGAATGGAGTCGGGGTTCGGCGATCGGACTGAACTATCCTGTCGCATTCAATGGTCGCCCAGGCGAGTCAGATTTTCGAGTCAGGATTACCCAGGACCCGCCCATCAACGAATTTGCGTTTGTGCCCACACCCGCCCACAACCTGAAGATGAAATCGGATGGAGCACTCACACAAAAGCACTTTTGGTACTCCGTGCGACTCGAGTCTTCTGCCTCCAGGCGTTCGCTGCAGGAGAATCCGCTGGAATTCGAGGTGTGGTGCAAGGCCGCGGAACCGTGGCAGAAAGAGCATGGTCCGTCAATTGCGGAGTCCCCATCAGAACGTTTCGCAGGAATGGTGGGCCATCTGGTGCGGGAGGGTCGCTTTGGTGGGTGGGAAAGTAAGTCCGCACAGGCGTGGTGCATCACTCCCAACCTCGAGCGGAATCTCCCACGTTTGTGTGAAATCGCCAATCGACTGTGCCGTGACGAAAATGGAGATCTGATTCCCCCTCGAGACCGTGTGAACAAGGTCATGGCGTTTCTCAACACGTCCGGGGAATTCAAATACTCGCACACACTGACTCGGTCCGACCGGGCGCTCGATCCGGTTGAGGATTTTCTGCTGAATACGAAATCCGGTCACTGTGAGTACTTCGCATCGGCCTGCGCCCTGCTGCTGCAGGCGGTGGACGTACCGGCTCGCATCGTGAATGGCTACAAGGGCAGCGATTTGAACTCTGTGTCCGGTCGCTACGAAGTCAAGCAGAAGTATGCCCACTCGTGGAACGAAGTGTTCATCGATGAACGCTGGGAGACGATCGACACGACCCCTGCGACAGCCCGCGAGGAGATTGTTGGCAGAACCGGACAGTTCGACTGGTGGTCGGATCTTGGTCGGGCCTTTGATGACAACTGGATGAATCTGGTGGAGAAAATGAGCCTCCAGCGGCAGGAAGCCATCATCCGACCGTGGCTGGATTCCATGAAAGAGATCTGGGAGGGCGTTAAAGAACGCGGACTGGTGGCATCACTAAAGATGTTCTACACGGACGTGATTCTCAAGCCGGGCACGTGGGTGAGTTGGCGGACCTGGATGGTCACATTTGTCGTACTGCTGATTCCAACCCTGCTCACACGCGTCAACCCGATCACCGCCCTTTATCGCTGGGCCCGAGGATTGATAACCAGCACGCTTCCGTCTCAGCGGCAGCACAAGACGGTGATCCGCTTCTACGAGAACTTCCAGGCGGCATGCGCCAAAAACGGGCTCGTATTTCCCTCGCACCACACGGCGCGCGAAAACGCTGAGATGGCGGTCGCTCACTTTCGCGACAAACTGCCGCAATCGGAAGATCGGGTGCTGCCGGCCCGTATTGCCCAATCGTTCAACTCGGTTCGTTTCGGTGAGCAGACTCTTCCCCCCGATGCGATTGCGGCGATCCGTCGTGATGTCAGCCGATTCACGGAGTTGATCGCAGCCCGATAGCAGACAGCCGTCCATGACAGCGCGATGACCACCTGAACGGCCGCCAGGCTCCGTCGGTGTGCCCGCACGGCACACCCGGGCCACGGATTTGGTCCAGGCAGCGCGTCAGTTACCTGCTCAACCGTCAAAGTTTGCCAGGGACAGACGGCAACTGTGCGGAATATTTCGATCAGCAGTCGTCGCGTTTTCGACTGACGGCAACTTCTGCCGGATCCAGCTTGCCTTCCGCAGTTTCTACGTTCGATGAAACAGTTGTCCCTGTCGTCATTGAAGCCGGCGTGGGCAGGGAGCAGTCCTCAGCAGGAAGCTGAAGGATTCTCACATCGACAGATGACTGGCGAGTTTTACCAAGCGGACGGAGCCGTGCCTCAGGATGACCACTTTCCCATGGAGAGTACGTTGATGGCGCGACGAACAAACACATTTTTGCTGTCTTCGGGCATGCTGGCACTGGGCCTGGCAGTCGGAGGACATCTGGACGGAATGAAGCTGTCGTCTGAAGCGACCGCTGTTCCGGCCCCTGCCGAAACCAGCGCACCCGATTATTCTTCCAACCTGATCCACAGTGGCGAGCACATCTCCCGCGTGAGCAGTCAGGTGATGCCGGCGGCCGTACACATTCAGGCCACACGACGCGAGTCCGACGGACGTCGCGTGGAAGAGACCGGTTCCGGAGTGATGATGCGCAGTGCCAAAGTTAAAGGCCTGTTTATTGTCACCAACAATCACGTGATTCGCGGTGCCGAACTGTCGGCCATAGACCTGAAGACATTTGATGGTCGGGAACTGCATCCGCGGAAAGTGTTCCGCGATGAAGAAACCGACATCGCCGTGCTGCAGATCGATGACATGCCCACCACCAGTGTCTCATGGGGCGACAGTGATCAGGTTCGTATCGGCCACTATGTCCTGGCTGTTGGCAGTCCATTCGGGCTGAGCCAGTCTGTGACGATGGGAATCGTGAGTGCCAAAGGTCGACGCGATCTGACACTGACCGATGATCGTTCGGTCACAAATCAGGACTTCATTCAGACGGATGCGGCCATCAATCCTGGCAACAGCGGCGGCCCGCTGATTGACATGCTGGGGCAGGTCGTCGGTATCAACACGGCAATTGCCTCTAACAGTGGCGGCAACGAGGGCATCGGCTTCAGCATCCCCAGCAACCTGGCACAACACGTCTTTGAGCAGTTGGTCTCTTACGGTCGAGTCCGTCGCGCCTATCTGGGCGTGGAACTGGACAACAACTTCAATACGGAAGCCGCGCGACGTCTCGGTTTGCCACGTCCGGTTGGGGCTCACGTGATGAAGGTCTATCGTCCTCAGAACAATCCCACTCCGGCCTACCTGGCGGGCGTGCGACCCGGTGATGTCATTCTGACATTCAATGGTGTGTCCGTGATTGATGAAAACCATCTGATCAATCTGGTCAGTCTGGCCGAGATCGGCAAAGCGACGAAGATCGAAGTATTCCGCAGCGGCCGTCGTATGGCGATGGAACTGCGACTGACCGATCGCTACAGCTACCGCACGGCCGAAGATCCGAGCAACCCGTTTGCCACACGATAACTCTGGACCGGCAGGCAGTTCCGCACGTGCAATGGGCGACCTTTGGAGGTCGCCTTTTTTTGTGTGTGCTCAGATAGGTGCCCGCCCAGGCGTCGGATGAGCCCCGGGTATCGTTTCCGCAGCCGCCCGGCAGGATCTCACGGACTTTGGCACTGGGGCAGCGTACCTGAGATGGCGCAGATTGCTGCGTCCTCGTTTCGCGGGACTTTTCCTCTCAGAGGGCACGGCCAACACCTGTTGCCAGGCGATAGAAAGGTCCGAACAGTGAGAATGGGCAAAAAAGGTGCGGAAACGGGTGATTCGACGCGACCACAGCGGAGGATCGACCGATCAGGTTCAGATCTCGATTGATCGTGCGCAAACCGACGATACAATCCTGCCTCCTGAAGCAAAAACGCTGTGTTTTTGCTCTTTACTGCCCCTCCATCTCGACGCTCAGGGCTTTAGAGGTTGCCGTCAGCAGTGCTGGCCGTGATTCACTGATCACCCCGTCGACTGGAATCGCGTCTTTCACGACGCACAGACTGGAATATCATGCCCATTTCCGTGGAAATGAAAGCGAAGCTTCGCAAAGAGTTCGGACAGAGTGATAACGACACCGGGTCACCACAGGTGCAGATTGCCTGCCTGACCTACCAGATCAACGTCCTGACAGAACACCTGCGAAGCAACAAGAAGGACCATTCGTCCCGACGTGGACTGCTGAGAATGGTTAGCCGACGCCGTCGGCACCTTGATTACCTCAAGGCCACCGCTCCAGACCAGTATCTGGATATGATTTCTCGTCTTGGAATTCGAAAGTAGCTGGATGGGCGTTCGCCGTTGCGGACGCCCTTGATTTTGTATCTGGCGGGCTGCGGATTCTGTGCCGCATCATGTTTGGTTGCCCGCAATGCTGGTAAGTCGTTTATCTTTTTGTGTTGATTGATTGCTGCCACAGGTTCGTCGCGGATTGCCGCCACCTGGGGCGACTTTAAAGTTGTCGGAATTTGCAGGCAGGAAAAAGTTTGCAGACGGATCGGTCCGCCGATGATCGCCTGGTGAGGCGCATGGAACGGACGACCGGGCTGAAGGGAAGCCTTGCTGTTTTGATGCCGTGAAGTTGCTACACGTGCCGAATGTCTGATGAGAACCGCGATCAGCAATCTCATTCCGGCTGCTGCCGGGTAAGGATTGATCGTGAAGAAAGTAACTGTTGAATGCGAACTGGGTGGCCGAACCCTGTCACTCACATCGGGAGAACTGGCCAAACAGGCTTCCGCCGCTGTTGTTGTTCAGTACGGCGAAACCGTCGTTTTTGTTGCCGCTCAGACGGGCCCCTCGCGTCCGGGAACCAACTTCTTCCCACTGACGGTTGACTACCGTGAACGCCTGGCGGCTGCCGGGAAGTTTGCCGGGGGTTACCAGAAACGTGAAGGACGTCCGACAACCAAGGAGATCCTGACCTGCCGCCTGACGGACCGTCCTCTGCGTCCACTGTTCCCCAAGGGGTTTCGTGACGAAGTTCAGGTCATGTCCAACGTTCTGGCCTGTGACGGCGAGAACAATCCCGACGTGCTGAGCATCAATGGTGCCAGTGCGGCGCTGCGACTTTCCGGCCTGCCGTTCAAAGGCCCGATCGCGGCCGTGCGTCTGGGTATGGTGGACGGTGAACTGGTGCTGATGCCGACTGTCCAGCAGATGGAAGAAAGTCCGCTGGACCTGATTGTCGCCGGCTCAGAAAAGTCGATCCTGATGATCGAGGGCTTCGCCAATCAGATGCCCGAAAAAGAAATGGGCGATGCCATCATGTTCGCCCACAGCTTCATCAAGACGCTGTGCCAGCTGCAAAACGAACTGGCCGAAAAACTGGGCATCGGCGAACCGGAATTCCCTGTGCCCGCGGACAACCCGTTCGACGGTCTGCTGGCAGACTCCTTTGAAGCCCTCAAGGCAGCCAAGGCAACTCGCCTGAAAGCGGAACGGGCGGACGCCGTTTCTGCACTGAAAGCGGAACTGCTGGACAAGCACTTCCCCGAGGAAGCCGACGAAACGGCCGACGGTCTCACGCGTGATCAGTTCGGTGACGCGTTCTACAAGATGGAAGCCAAAGCCGTTCGAGAGCTGATTCTCGGTGGCACCCGACTGGACGGTCGTACGCCGGAAGAACTGCGAGACGTCAACTGTGATGTTGACGTTCTGCCTCGCGTTCACGGTTCTGCAGTGTTCACGCGTGGTGAAACTCAGTCGATGGCCACCATCACGCTGGGAACCACCCGGGACAAACAGCGGAACGATGGCCTGTTCGGCGAGTTCTCTGATCGTTTTATGCTGCACTACTATTTCCCATCGTTCTCCGTGGGTGAGTGCCGTCCGATTCGTGGACCAGGTCGTCGCGAAATTGGACATGGCTGTCTGGCCGAGCGATCTGTCGCCTCAGTCCTGCCGTCTGAAGAGAAGTTCCCGTACACGATTCGCGTGATCTCAGACATTCTGGAGTCCAACGGATCAAGTTCGATGGCTTCCGTCTGCAGTGCCACACTGGGGCTGATGGACGCTGGTGTTCCCATTCAGCAGCCCGTTGCCGGCATCTCGATCGGTATCGTGGACGAAGGCGACAAGTGGACCCTGCTGACGGACATCATGGGCGACGAAGACCACTTCGGCGACATGGACTTTAAAGTGGCGGGCACCGGCAAGGGTGTGACGGGGATTCAGCTGGACCTGAAGAACGAAGGCATCAGCGAAGAGATTATTCGCGCGACCCTCGCTCAGGCACTGAAGGCTCGCAAGCAGCTGCTGCGAAACATGCTTTCGTCGATTTCCCGTCCTCGAAAGTCCGTGTCCACTCACGCTCCCAAGCTGGTCCAGACGTCGATCAACCCCGAAAAGATCGGTCTTTTGATTGGCCCCGGTGGCAAGACGATTCGTGCCATTCAGGAAGAGTCGGGAGCCACCATCGACATTGCCGAAGACGGCACAGTGACCATCTCTGCAGAGAATGGCACGGCCGCTGACGCCGCTCTGGCTCGCATTGAAGCGCTCACGGAAGACATTCAGCCGGGCCGCGTTTACACCGGCAAAGTGACGTCCATCAAGGACTTCGGCGCGTTTATCGAAATCGCACCGGGCAAAGACGGTTTGTGTCACATCAGCGAACTGTCTGACGGCTTCGTGAAGAACGTCAACGATGTGTGCAGCATTGGCGATGTCCTTGAAGTCAAAGTCATCGCGGTCGACGACCAGAACCGAGTGAAGCTGTCTCGCAAGGCCGTATTGGCGGAGCAGGGTGGTGACGGTGATGCGGACGTCGAGTTCGAGGAAGAGGACGAGTAAATTCGGCTGGGTGGGCGTTCTGCTGCGGCAGGACGCCCATCGCCCGTACTTTCTCTGCTGCAAAAAGCGGAACCTATGGCCGAGGCGCTCAACGACAGCGAACGCGAGCGATTGCAGGCTCAAAGTACTGAGCTGGCAACGCTGGCTGGTGGACTTGCGCACGAGATTCGCAATCCGCTGTCGACGATTCGCATGAATCTGGAGCTGTTGTCGGAAGATCTGAGCGAGCAGGATTCGGGGAACGCCCGACGAATGCTCAATCGTGTATCGCGGGTGCAGTCGGAATGCCTCAACCTGGAGGGCGTGCTGAACGCCTTTTTGCAGTTTGCCAAAGCAGGAGAACTGTCACTGCAGGCTGGCAGCCTGAACGATGAAGTTGCCGACTTTCTCAATTTCCTGACGGCCGAAGCGGCGGACGCCGGGGTCCAGCTGAGCTCTCATCTGGATGCCAATCTGCCACCCGTGCGGATGGACCGGGCCCTGATTCGTCAGGTGTTGTCCAATCTGGCGAGAAACGCACTGCAGGCTATGCCCGAAGGCGGCACACTGGAATTTCTGACGATGGTTCGTGATGGCGAAGTCGTGCTGGAAGTGATCGACACCGGTGAGGGCATGGATGCGAAGACCGTGGAACACATGTTTCGCGCCTTCTTTTCCACGCGGTCAGCCGGCAGCGGACTGGGATTGCCGACCGTTCGTCGTATCATTGAAGCACACGGAGGCACGATTGCCTGCGACAGCGAACCCGGACGAGGCACGCGATTCACCATCGTCCTGCCTGAAAAACCGGATGCTGCGGGCGTCTGATCGAGTCACGAAAAAACTGCCCTGGGACTATGGCGGAATCCAAAAACGAAACTCCGGATCTTAGCACCATCCCCATTCGCGTCCTTGTCGTGGACGACGATGAGGGACACGCTCAGGCTGTGGCCGACAGTCTGGAACGAATCAACTGTGACTGCAAGGTCGCCACCTCCGGCGAAGCCGGATCGCAGATGATCTCCAGCGAATCCTGGGACGTGGTGGTCACCGATCTGCAGATGGGCAATGTCGACGGAATTGAAATCCTGCAGCATGCCAAGGAGGAATTGCCGGACGCGGAAGTGATTGTGCTGACCGGCCACGGTTCGATCACGTCGGCCGTGACTGCCATGCAGCATGGAGCCTACACCTACCTGACCAAACCACTGGACATTGGCGAACTTCGCTCCGCCGTTGAGAAAGCGGCCGCACGACTGAGGCTGATTCGCCGCAATGCCGAACTGCGACGCTCGCTGGAGGAACGCTTCGGATTTGAAGGCGTCATCGGCAACAGCCCGCAGATGCACCGCATCATTGAGATCCTCAAAAATGTGGCGCCCACCGATACAACTGTGCTGATTCAGGGCGAGAACGGCACCGGGAAGGAACTGGTGGCCAAAGCACTGCACCACAACAGCCCGCGCAAGAGCAAGCCGTTTGTGCCTCTGAACATCTCGGCCCTGCCAGACAGCACACTCGAGAGCGAACTGTTTGGGCACGAACAGGGCGCCTTCACGGGAGCATCCGGTCGTCGTGTGGGCAAGTTTGAATACGCCAACGGCGGCACACTGTTCCTGGATGAAGTGGGCGAGATGCCCATGGACACGCAGGTGAAGCTGCTGCGTGTTCTGGAGGATCGTCGCATCACGCGTCTGGGTGCGAATGATGAAATGGAGATCAACGTGCGTCTGGTGGCTGCCACCAACGCCAATCTCAAAAAGATGGTGGAAGACGGCACCTTCCGTGAAGACCTTTATTACCGATTGAATGTGGTATCGCTGCAGCTGCCGCCTCTGCGGGAACGACCGGCGGACATCCCTCTGCTGATGGAGCACTTCCTGAAGGAGATGACTCGCAAGACGGGCCGTGAAGTGAGCGGTTTCTCGCGAACTGCCCGGCGGGCACTGTTGAGCTACCACTGGCCTGGCAACATTCGCCAGTTGCGAAACAGCATTGAAAGCATGGTCGTCATGGACATCGACGGGCTGCTGGATGTCGATGATCTGCCGGCAGAGATCGCTCCGCTGGTGGAAAGTGAAGACACGCTCGCCGAGGTCGAAGGCATCTCAGGGGCTGACTCGCTGATTGGTCGGCCCATGGACGAGGTGGAAAAATACTACATCCAGCGAGCTCTGGAACTGACGGACGGCAACCGGGAAGAAACATCACGACTTCTTGGCATCGGCGAACGCACGCTGTATCGCAAGATCAACGGCTACGGTTTGCGGAAGTAGCGGTCTGCGATCCACCACCTGCTCGCAGCGGACCTTCTGCCGGGGAACCGTGCCAATCTGCTGATCGAACGATCATTTGACAACAGGAACGAGGAACGCCATGAAAGCCCTGCTGCTGGCCGAATACAAAAAGCTCGAACTGACCGACATCCCCACACCGGAAATCGGTCCGGACGACATTCTGGTGCAGGTGGCCGCCTGTGGCATCTGCGGCAGTGACATCCATGGCTGGGATGGCAGCAGCGGCCGACGTCAGCCTCCCCTGGTGATGGGGCACGAGGCGGCCGGCACTGTTGCGGCCGTTGGCAAAAATGTCACAGGATACGCCGAAGGGGATCGCATCACGTTTGATTCCACCGTCTGGTGTGGCAAGTGCGCGTACTGCCTGAGCGGTCGGCCCAACCTGTGTGACAACCGAATGGTTCTGGGCGTCAGTTGTGACGACTACCGTCGTTATGGCTGCTTTGCTGAGTATGTCAGTGTGCCGGCCCGCATCTGCTGCAAACTGCCGGACAGTCTGCCGTTTGAACACGCCGCGTTGATTGAAGCGGTTTCTGTGGCCGTTCACGCCGCCAATCGCACGCCCGTTTCCCTGGGAGACACGGCCGTTGTTGTTGGCAGCGGCATGATTGGTCTGCTCGTGATTCAGGCGATCAAACAGAAAGGCTGCGCCCAGGTCATCGCCACGGACCTGAATGACCAGCGTCTGGAAGTTGCCAAAAAACTGGGCGCCGACGTGACGATCAACGTCGGTAAAGAAGATGCGGTCGCCCGCGTGGCCGAACTGACGAACGGTCGAGGGGCCGATGTGGCCCTGGAAGTGGTGGGCGCCACGCCCACCATCAAGTCGGCCATCGACTGCACTCGCAAAGGCGGCTCCGTCACCATCGTGGGCAATCTGGCTCCGACCATCGAACTGCCGCTGCAGTCTGTCGTCACGCGGGAACTGAATGTCTTCGGCTCCTGTGCGTCCAGCGGTGAATATCCGGCCTGTGTGGATCTTCTGGCCGGTGGCATGATCCGCGTGGAAGAACTGATCACCGCCAAAGCTCCGCTGGAACAGGGGCACGACTGGTTTGAACGGCTGTATGCGGGCGAACCTGAAGCGATGAAAGTTGTCCTTTGTCCGTCGCTTTAACGGACGTCTGTTCCTGATTTCTGTCAGCAAACCAGGCATTCACGTCCGTGGGCCGAATTTCGATCCGCTGGACGTTTGGTCCTGGCTATGATGGAACGTCCGGCGGACAGTGATCGGTCTGAACTGAAACATTCCCCGGTTCGCTCTGAATTGCCGCAACAGGATGCCAGACATGCAGCTTCCTTCCGTTGACATTCTCGAAGCCCATCACGACTTCCCGTGCGAGTACACGTTCAAAGTGATTGGTTCGGCCAGTGACAATTTCACGGGACGAGTGGTCGCCTGCGTTCGTGACGAACTGGGGCTGGAAGTGGATCCACCGTTCACTTTGCGGGCTACGAAAAACGGCCTGCACGTTTCCATCTCGCTGACACCACTGTGTGAGTCACCGCAGAAGGTGCTGGCGATTTACAGCCGGCTGGCCGGAATGGACGGCGTAGTCATGCTGCTGTGAGGGGCGGCCCCGCCGTCTGAACGAATCTGCCGGCAGAAACCCACACATTACAGATCCGTCGCAGGGCACAATTGGCGAGGCAGCAGCCGGCGGGTAAAACACAGGGATGGCTGTCGACGTGACCACATCCGCGCTGGACAATTTCCATTCGTGCACACGCGAGTGGTTTGAGCAGTCCTTCGCTGAGCCCACGCGGATTCAGCGGGAAGCCTGGCCCTTTATTTCGCACAATCACAGCGCGCTGCTGCTGGCCCCGACGGGTTCGGGTAAGACACTCGCCGCTTTCATGGCGGCCATTGACCGTCTGTTCTTCCGGGAAGATCTCATCGCTGCAAGCCGTTTGCGGGCCGAACAGGCAAACGCAGGGGCGCGTGCCAGGAAAAAGAACACGCCCCCCGGCCGCATTCGCGTGGTCTACGTGTCCCCGCTGAAAGCGCTGGGCGTGGATGTGGATCGGAATCTGCGATCTCCCATCGCCGGGCTGCGGGCGTTTGCACAGCGCAACGAAATCGCTCATCACACGCCCACCGTGGCTGTGCGATCCGGAGACACCACTCAAAAACAGCGGGCGCTGATCAACAAAGAACCGCCCGACATTCTGATCACGACTCCGGAATCACTGTACCTGATGCTCACCTCGCAGGCCGAGTCGGTGCTGAGCAAAGTGGAAACTGTCATCGTGGACGAAATCCACGCCATGGCGGGCACCAAGCGGGGCACGCACCTGTTTACGACACTGGAACGCCTGGAACTGCTGCGGCAGAAGACGGCCGGTGAGTCTTTCGTTCCTCCGCTCCAGCGCATTGGCCTGTCAGCGACGCAAAGGCCGCTGGAAGAAATTGCCTGTTTGCTGGGCGGTGGGCAGGCCACAGCAGCCCCGGCGACACCCGTCCAGCCACGTCCGGTGCAGATTGTGGACGCCTCGGAGAAACGCCGCTTCGCCGTCACCATTGAAACTCCGGCCGAAGATCTGCAACAGGACGACGACGAACCGGACGACATCCCGATTGGCAACGCCGCCTCGGCGCCGTCGATCCCTTCTGTCTGGCCGTCCATTCACCCACGGCTGGTGGAACTGATTCGGCAGAATCGCTCCACCATGATCTTTGTGAACAGTCGTCGCCTCGCCGAACGTCTGGCGACCGCCATCAATGAAACGGCCGAGGAAGAAATCGCGCTGGCGCATCATGGGTCCATCGCCAAAGACATCCGGGCGGAAATTGAAGATCGACTCAAACGCGGCGATCTGCCGGCCATGGTGGCCACCTCGTCGATGGAACTGGGCATCGATATGGGGGCCGTGGATCTGGTGATTCAGATTGAGGCCCCGCCCTCGATTGCATCGGGCACCCAGCGCATCGGCCGCGCTGGTCATCAGGTGGGTGCCCTGAGCACGGGAATTATCTTCCCCAAGTATCGCGGCGATCTGGTGGCCTGCAGCGCGGCGGCAGGCGCAATGCTGGAGGGGTGGGTTGAGGAAACCAAATATCCTCGCAACCCGCTGGATGTGCTGGCTCAGCAGATCGTCGCCATGACGTGCCGCGATGCGCTGCACGTGGACGAAATCTATGCGACACTGCGCAGCGCGGCTCCGTTTTTTGAATTGCCACATGCGTCATTCGTGAGCGTGCTGGATCTGCTGTCGGGGCGTTATCCGTCCGATGAATTCTCCGAACTGCGACCGCGCATCAACTGGGATCGCGTCAGCGGCATGGTTTCGCCGCGCAAAGGCGCCCAGCGGCTGGCGATCCTCAACGGCGGCACAATTCCTGACCGGGGACTTTACGGTGTCTTTCTGGTCGGTGCTGACGGCGAAACCACGGGGGGCCGCGTGGGCGAACTGGATGAGGAGATGGTGTTTGAATGTCGGCCCGGCGACGTGTTTCTGCTGGGTGCCTCATCGTGGCGGGTCATGGACATCACCCGCGATCGGGTCCTCGTGTCACCGGCCCCCGGTGAACCGGGTCGCATGCCGTTCTGGCGCGGCGATGGCCCGGGACGGCCGTTTGAATTTGGCAAAGCCATTGGAGGCCTGTCCCGAGAGCTGGCGGGCGTCACACGCACCGACGCGCTCGATCGGCTTACGCAGCAGCACGGACTGCAGGAGTCGGCAGCTGAGTCACTGCTGGGCTATCTGGAGGATCAGCGGGAAGCCGTTGAAGAACTGCCGACCGATAACACGATTGTGATCGAGAGTTTCCTGGACGAAATTGGCGACTGGCGGATCGTCATTCTCAGCCCGTTTGGTTCGCGCGTGCACGCCCCGTGGGCGCTGCTTGTCTCCGCCAGACTGCGGGCAGAGACCGACGACGATGTGGACGTGATGTGGACGGACGACGGCATCGTCTTTCGTATTCCGGAAGCATTTGATCTGCCGCCGGAAGCCACGTTTTTTCCGAATCCTGAAGACGTGGAGGAAGATCTGATTCGGGAAATCGGCGGCACCGCGCTGTTTGCGGCTCGGTTTCGCGAAAACGCGGCCCGTTCTCTGCTGCTGCCGCGTCGCAGTCCGCAGAAACGCTCACCGCTGTGGCTGCAGCGACGAAAGTCGGCCGACCTTTTGAAAGTTGCCTCACGGTTTCCCGCGTTTCCCATTCTTATCGAAACTTACCGTGAGTGTTTGCAGGATGTGTTCGATATGCCGGGCTTCATCTCCCTGCTGAAGGACATCCGCACCCGCAACATTCGTGTGCGCTCAGTCCGCACGGAACACCCCTCACCGTACTCCGGTGCCGTGCTGTTCAACTATGTTGGCAACTACATCTACGACGGCGATGCCCCCCTGGCCGAACGCCGCGCGCAGACGCTGTCGCTGGATCACGCCCAGCTGCGGGAGCTGCTGGGCACTGTCGATTTCCGTGAACTGTTCGATCCACAGGTCGTTGTGGACGTGGAACGCGACCTGCAGCGTTTGAATGACTACAAACTGCGGCACGATGATGACCTGCATTCCCTGCTGCTGGACCTGGGCCCGTTGACGATTGAGGAAACTGGACAGCGATGCCAGCCGGATGATGTGACGGCCGGTCACCTCCAGCAGTGGATCACCCAGCTGATCGGCGGACGACGCGCCTTTGAAGTGAAAATCGCGGATCGGGTCACCATCGCCGCCGCTGAGGACGCCAGTCGTCTGCGAGACGCACTGGGCGTGATGCCGCCGCAGGGACTGCCGGACGCGTTTCTGGAGCCGGTGGAAGAGGCGATGACAGATCTGATCAGTCAGTACGCCCGCACACATGGTCCGTTCACGGCCGATGAAGCGGCACGGCGGTTTGGCCTTGGTGTCGCGCCGGTGCTGTCGGTGCTGGCACGCTTAAAAGAAGCGGGTCGTGTGCTGGACGGCGAGTTCCTGCCGGGACGGTCCGGGCAGGAGTGGTGCGATTCCAATGTGCTCAAATCGATTAAGCGAAAGACGCTGGCCGCCCTCCGCAAAGAGGTGGAGCCGGTTGAGCAGGACGCCCTGATCCGCTTTCTGCCCGACTGGCATGGCATCACCCGCCGCCGCCGTGGTCTGGACGGCCTGCTGGACGTGATTGAGCAGCTGCAGGGCGCTCCGTTACCGGCATCCACGCTGGAAGATGAAATTCTGCCCGCTCGACTGGAAGGCTTTCGGCCAGCCGACCTGGACGAACTGTGCGTGCAGGGAGAAGTCATCTGGCGGGGGTACGACAGCACCGGCTCACACGATGGCCGCATCGGCCTGTTCTTGACCGATCATTATGAGCAGCTGGCCCCCGTCATCACACCGGCGGACGATGATCTGAGTGAGCAGATTCGGCAGCTGCTGACAGAGCGCGGCGGACTGCTGTTTGATCAGATCGCCACGTCGCTGCGGCAGTTTCCCAACGACCTGCTGGGCGTGCTGTGGGATATGGTCTGGAATGGTGAAGTCACCAACGACACGCTCACCCCGCTGCGGTCACTGCGACGAGCGGCTGCGGGAAGATCCAGCCGAGACCGACGCGCTGTCCGCTCGTTTCGTTCTCGACGACAAAACAGACTGCCGGGCAGTGAAGGGCGATGGACACTGCTGCCCACGTTTACGGACGGCCCCAGCACGACGGAGCGGCAGACAGCCATTTCGGCGCAACTCGTGGAACGGCACGGCGTGCTCACACGTGATATGCTGGCGCGGGAAGAAGTGGCCGGTGGATTTGCTGGTCTTTATCCTGTGCTCAAGGCAATGGAAGAATCGGCGCGGGTACGACGTGGCTATTTCGTGGCCGGCCTGGGGGCCGCTCAGTTTGCTGCCCCGGGCGCCGAGGATCGACTGCGTGGGTGTCGGCGGGAGGTTCAGGAGGATGAGGAAGCGGTCACGCTGATACTGGCTGCCACAGACCCGGCCAGTCCGTGGGGCAACGCGCTGGCATGGCCGGACACCACCGATGACGCCCAGCGTCCGCAGCGCGTTGCTGGCGCCCGCGTGATCGTTCGCGATGGAATCCTGCTCGGTTATTTGGGACGCACGCGACAAAACCTGCTGACGTTTCGTGGAGATGACGGAGCGATGGAGGATGCAAGTGCCCGTGACCTCGCCGTGGGACTGGCTTCACTGGCTCGCCCCGGCAAGCCTGTGGTGCTGGTAAAAATTGACGGTGACAGCGCGGCAAAGTCGGACCTGCTGCCCGTACTGGAGGAGGCCGGCTTTCACAAAACGTCGCAGGGTCTGCGGCACAAAGGACAGGGATCGGATGCCTGAAGGAGACACAGTTTTTCGCGCAGCTGTGAGTGTCCGCAAAGCGCTGGACGGCCAGACTGTGGTGACAGCGACCGGTCGGCGCGAAGTGGGCGCCGAATCACTCGCTGGCAGCACAGTGACCGGCGTGGAGACTCGCGGCAAACACCTGCTGATTCACTTTGACAACCAGCTGGTCCTGCACTCGCATCTGGGAATGACGGGTGCATGGCACATCTACCCCGTCAATCATGAATGGTACAAGCCCCGACAGCAGGCGTGCGTGCAACTGACCACGCGCAGGCACGACATTGTCTGCTTCACCCCCGACCTTCTGGAGGTGGTCAGCGAGCAGCGAATTCGCCGCAATCCGTACCTGAATCGACTCGGCCCTGACCTGCTGGGCCCGCCCATTTCCGACCAGGTCTTTCTGTCTCGGATGCGAACGCAGCGGCGCACACCGATCGGTCAGGCCGTAATGAACCAGACGGTCGTTTGCGGAATTGGCAACGTTTACAAATCTGAGATTCTGTTTCTCGAACGCGTGCACCCGCTGACGCCGGTCAGGCACATTGATGACGAATCCTTGCTGAGCCTGCGGGATCGTAGTCGTCTGCTAATGAGCCGCAATCTTGAAAATGGCCCGCGGCGAACTCGTTTTCGCCCTGACGAGCAGTTGCTGTGGGTCTACGGCCGCCGGGGGGAGAGCTGCCTGAAATGCGGCACGGCCGTACGGATGATTCGTCAGGGAGATCAGGCCAGATCCACGTATTTCTGCCCGACATGCCAGCCGTCGGCAGCATAGGAATCCGTCGCCACGGCGCGTGAAAATGCCGAGTGACGCCTGGCAACACTGAGATTCCCGCTGATCGCCGTGAGAATCCTGTGAAACTCGCAATCGGCAGATGCATTTTTCCAGGTGGCTGCTAACATTACCCCGCAACACGGCGACGCACCGAAGCTGGATTCGGTTTCCGCACGTGTCGAACACGACACTTCTGTTGCACGGCGAACATGTTTACGGGTCTGGTTGAAGGGCAGGGTACAGTCAGGGTCCTCAGGAAGGACGCCAACGGCGTGCGCCTGACCATCGCCCCCGACACTGAGTGCTTTCCCGTTTCGGAAACTTCTCTGGGCGACAGCATCTCCATCTGCGGCTGCTGTCTGACGGTCGTCTCTTACGATGGCGACACGTTTGACTTTGAGGCCGGCGAGGAGACGCTGTCCAAAACCAGCATCGGCAGCCTCATTGAAGGCAGCCGAGTCAATCTGGAGCGGTCTTTAGCCGTGGGCGCAAGACTCGGCGGGCACTTCGTGCAGGGACATGTTGATGGCGTGGGCCACGTGGACGTGATCGACCGCAGCGGCGAGTGGGTCGACATGTGGTTTCGCGTGCCGCCGGAACTGACCGCCCTGATGGTGCCCAAAGGGTCTGTTTGTGTAGACGGCATCAGCCTCACGCTGGTCAACGTCACGGAAGATCGCTTCTCCGTCGCCCTGATTCCCCACACCCTGGACGTCACGACCCTTGGACAGCGGGCCATTGGTGATCCGGTCAACATCGAAGTCGATATACTCGGCAAATACGTGGCCCGCCTGCTGGCTGGCAAACGCGAGGGGACGATCTGGGATTTTGCCGCACCAGACGACACCCCGCAGACCTAGTCCGTTCCATCCCCGATTCCTCTCCCCGACAACGCCAAACCAATCTCCCTTCTGACTGAATTGGAACTGAGTGAAAGACGAAGCCCGGCAAACTCGATCGTACCTGATGCAGCTGTTCAAAGATCACGGGTTCAATCCGCGCGGTGATCTGGGCCAGAATTTCCTGATCGATATCAATCTGATTGAATTTGCTGTGCGTGCAGCCGACCTTTCCGAAAACGACGTGGTGTTGGAAGTGGGACCTGGCACGGGCGGCATGACCACATTTTTGGCGCAGCAGGCCGGACGTGTGATCAGCGTTGAAGTGGATCGCAACATGTATGCTCTGGCCACCAAAGCGACCGAGAATTACGACAACGCGACAATTATCCACCGAGACATTCTGAAAAACAAAAACCGGATCGCACCGGAAATCACAGACATGCTGAAAGAGGAGCTGGCCTCCCGTCCGGGCAGCCAGCTGAAACTGGTCGCCAACCTCCCGTACAACGTGGCCACTCCCGTGATTTCCAATCTGGTGGCCTCTGATCTTCCCTGGCAGAAGATGGTGTGCACCATTCAGCTGGAACTGGGCGAACGCATGATTGCCGAGCCTGGGCAGTCCAGCTACGGCGCGCTGTCAGTGTGGCTGCAGTCACAAACGAGTGTGAAAATCATCCGACGACTGGGACCAAAAGTTTTCTGGCCGCGGCCGAAAGTCAACTCGGCGATTGTCAGTCTGTGGCGACATGATGGGCGCGGTGACCGCATCGTCGACAAGCCGTTCTTTCTCGATTTTCTCAGGCGGCTGTTTCATCATCGCCGCAAGCTGCTGCGACGAGTGCTTGTCGGTATGTACAGCAAGCAGCTGAGCAAGACCGAAGTGGACGAACTTCTGGCGGCCGAAGGTCATGATCAGGACACAAGAGCGGAAGCACTGGATGTGCCGACGCTGATCAAGCTCGCCAACCGCTTTCAGGCGGCTTTGTCGTCACCCAACTCTGAACCACAACAGGAAGACTGAGATGCAGGATCGCATTGCCTACAAGGGATACACGTTTGACGATGTGCTGCTGGAACCTGGCTTCAGCCAGCTGCTGCCATCCGACGTGCATCTGGATTCCCGGGTCACTCGCAATATTTCCGTCAGCACGCCGATCATCAGCAGTCCAATGGACACGGTGACGGAAAGCGAAATGGCAATTGCGATGGCCCAGCTGGGCGGAATCGGCATTATTCACAAGAACATGACGGCCGAGCAGCAGGCATTGCAGGTTGACCGTGTGAAACGCAGTGAACACGGTGTGATTGTCGATCCAGTGACGCTCCCCCCGGAAACGAGCGTCGGCGAAGCGTCTCGCATCATGGACGAGCGCAACATTGGCGGCGTTCCAATTACCGTGGATGGCCGTCTGGTGGGCATTTTGACCCGGCGGGATCTGCGGTTTCTCGAATCCCGCGAGCGCCCTGTGGAAGAGGTGATGACCAAGGACGTGCTGGTCACCGCTCCGGAAAACACAAGCCTGGAAGAAGCTGAGCGAATTCTCCTGCAAAACAGGGTCGAGAAACTCCTGTTGGTAGACGATCAATACCAGTTGAAGGGACTGATCACGATCAAGGATATCGACAAGAACCTGCAGTTTCCGCAGGCGTCGAAGGATCCTCGAGGGCGATTGCGGGTCGGAGCTGCGGTTGGTGTCCACGATTTGGAACGAGTCTCTCAGTTGGTCGACAAGGGTGTCGATGTAATAGTTGTGGACAGTGCTCACGGGCATTCCCACAACGTGATCGAAACCATCGTCAGCATTAAGAAACAGTTTGAAATTGATGTCATCGCAGGCAATGTGGCGACGTCCGAGGGTGCAAAAGCACTGGCCGATGCTGGTGCAGATGCCGTGAAAGTGGGCATTGGTCCCGGGTCGATTTGCACGACGCGAATCATTTCCGGAATCGGTGTTCCTCAGCTTTCCGCCATCAACAACGCGGCCAAAGCGCTGGCCGGCTCGGACATACCCATCATTGCCGACGGGGGCATTCGTTTTAGTGGTGATATGACCAAGGCACTTGCTGCCGGAGCATGGACCGTGATGGTCGGTGGTCTGCTGGCAGGTGTCGACGAAAGCCCGGGGGAAATGATTCTTTACCAGGGCCGCAGCTTCAAGCGGTACCGGGGCATGGGATCGCTCGGAGCTATGGTGAAGGGGAGCAGCGAACGCTATCGACAGGGTAAAGTTGATGGCGGGGACACGTCCAAACTGGTGCCGGAAGGCGTCGAAGGCCGAGTTGCCTATAAGGGGGCACTGCAACCCGTGATCTACCAAATGACCGGCGGTCTGCGATCCGGAATGGGATACGTCGGTGTGGGATCAATCAAGGATCTCCGCGAGAAGGCTCGTTTCATCGAGATTTCCGCGGCTTCGGTTAGGGAAAACCATCCTCATGACATCGCTATCACTCAGGAAGCACCGAACTATTCGGTCGAACATTCGCAGGACAACGCCTAGGTTTGTCTCCCGGTTTTTCTGCGGGACGGCTCTGCTGGCCTGTTCCTGTCTGGCCGTTTCCGGCACTGCCCGATCGGCAGACAGTCAGCCTCCGGTCGATGTCACGGAAACAACCATCCCGGAGCCACCGGGCGATGTCGGTCGCGTGCTGCTTGACGACCTGGCGGCAGAATATGCCGCTCAGCTATCGGTCCCCTCGGCCCACGAAAACGAGAAGTCCTCTTCGGCCGAGACGCCAGAACCGGCTGCATCCACTCAGCCTGTCGTCACGCCCGGTCAGCTGGCAGTTTCAGCCGCTCGCGCCGCACAGCAGAACCATGGTGCTCTTAAAGCCGGAGCACCCGTTTCTGTGTCGCTGACGTGTGGTCCCGTCACTCCCATCGTCCTGGCGGCGGCCGGCGATGGCGGTTCAGGGGTGATCACCATTCCGTCCACGCCTCAGCCGCCCGCTGCACAGACCGTGGAAGAAGCAACTCCCCTCATCAGTCCGCCTGCCGTGAACAGCCCACAACTTGCCGGCAGCTATCAGGTCTGGAGCCAGCCGTCGAAAAAGGCGGTGAAAAAACAGGTACGACAGCAGAAACGTGAGCAACGTCGGGCCCAGCCGGTTCGCCGATTTGGTTTTGTCGAGTTCTTTGATCCGGACCTGGAGCGTTTGGATGTTGACTCTTATGAACGTCAAATCCTGCTGACCAGCGGCGACGAAGCCGCCATGCCCGTCCCTCCCGAGCCAACAGAAGATGAAGACGGCCAGGAGCCCAACCTGTTTGATCGTCGCATCACGTCCATCAAACCCACACTGGACTTCGCCTGGGGAGATATCAAGCCATCCAGCCTGCCGCCGAATTTCTTCGTGAATGAAATGGACAAGGGCGAATACTCGGAACGCGTTGTGTCTCGTACCGTGCTGCAGTGGGAACCCACAAATCTCTGGTACCATCCCGTGTATTTCGAAGACGTGGGTCTGGAACGCTACGGGCATTCTCATCGCCCCATGCTGCAGCCGTTTGTTTCGTCGGGTCGCTTCTTCGGCCAGGTGGCCACACTGCCATATCAGATGGCTCTTCGACCAGCGTCCAGCCGAGAGTTTGCCCTGGGTTACTATCAGCCTGGCGAATGGGCGCCTAAAAAGAAGTACCAGTTGCCATTCAACGAAGAAGCATCCGCGGCCGAATTTCTGTGGATCACGGGCCTGGTCCTGTTGATTCCATAGCATGGTGTCTGCGGCGATGCTCAGCCACTTCGCCGACACACGGAAAAGGTCCGCGCAACGACATGATTGTCTATGGCCCGCTTTTCGAAGGCCTGCTTTCACCCGATGGCGGCCACTGACCATCGACGCCGCGTTGAAGCAAATCAAAAGGGCCAGCTGGAATCCGCCAGCTGGCCCTTTTCTGTTTGAACATGTCGGAATCTGTGTGTGTCTGTCTGCCGGCAAACCGCTGCCGGACTGCAGACCGATCTCAGCGCCCCGTTTTGGCGGACTGGATATAACCGGACACCATCATATCCAGATTTCCCGTGCAGCGGGCGCCTTCGGGCACGTTGACCTTAACAAAGAACTTGCCTGATTTTTTAGGCGTATGTTCCATCTCAGCCTTCAGCGGGAAAGGGCGGCCTGGCTTGCCATCCACCACTATCACGCCCATCAGACAGCCCAGTGGTGCGGTCGGCAGATAGTCCTTGTTCTCTTTGTCCACCACCATCCCGTCGATTCCCACCACGGTGGTGACCGTCAGCTTATACTCGCCGCGGGCCGCCACCCGAAAGGGCCGTTCGGCCGCCACGTCGCCGATGAACTGCCAGCTCTTGCGGGTATCAATCTTGATGGTGTTGGAATTCTCCTGCATCAACTCTTCACTGATGGACTTGATGCGATCATCGAGGCCCGACAGTTTGGGATTAAGAGTCTTCAGACGACGGAGCATGTCCATCGCCTTCTCCTTGTTCCCCTGGTTGTAAAACTCGACAACCACAGACTTGTACTCTTCGACGAGTGCTTCCTCTGCTTTCTCCAGTCGCAGTTCCAGAGATTTCTCGCTCGGCGGATCGGCATCCCGCCGGGAACTGCGCGAAGGCTGGGCACTGGCCGCGGGCAGAGCCAGAAGCAGGCAGCAACCAAAGACGGTCAGTCGGATCAGGGATCGGCAGGGCAGTGACAGGCGGTGCGGTGTGGCGGTCACAGAAGTCTCTCCAATGAGTAAACCTGGGTTTTCCGGGGTTCAACGTCGTCAGAACTCAAATTGTTCGCGGGAATTCCGACAGCTCAAGTACGGATTTTCCTGTGGAGTTAACGGGATTCTGATCCATGGCTCCGGGTCCCTAAAGTCAACCTGTTTGGCATCGAAGGGCTCCCGGAGACTCGATTTGGCCATTTTCCCAGTGAAATGGTTGCTATTTGCAGTCGTCCGACGTCCAATTCGGTCTGGGGAAATACTTTTGCTGGGCAGGCAACAGGGGTGTTGTCTGAATTGCGTACCTGCATCTACCGATTCTGCGTCATCAGGAATGATCGTGGCAGAAGCTGGTTGGTATGTGCATGGCTTCGTGCGATGGATAACAAACAATTCCTGTTCGTCACAATTTCGGATCCGACGTGGCTGCTGTACGTCGCCGTCCTGCTTGTGGCTGTGTTCTTCCGATTCTCGCGGCTGTGGTCCGTGCGGAATCTGGATCTCACGCTCACGCTGCTGCTTTCCACGGCACTCGTGCTCGAAGGCGATGCGCGCCTGCAGCTGGAAGACAAAGACGCCGCCCTGACAGACGCAATGGCAGGCTACTACACAGCGATGACCGGCTGGTGTTCCATCGCCATCCTCAGTTTGTCCATCCTGCTTGTGTTTCGTCTGATCTTTGACGAATGGCTGACCCGTCGCCCGCGTCTGGAACAAAACCTCAATCAGGCGGGGCTAACTTTCTTACTGATTCCGGCGTTCTCCATTTTGATGTCCGGCGTCTTTCTGAAAGAACCACCTGAGGACAACGTGGACTCCGTGAAAGCGGGTGTGGCTTTGCTGGGCGGACACGAGAGCGCTCAGGCAGAAGACGGCGAGGAGGCGACGCCCACCCCCACGGAGACGATTCTGGCAGCAGGCGCCGCAAAAGTGGCCGAACTATCAGGTCACGTCACGGCATCCGATGTGCAGTCAGACGCCCCTCCTTCCGGGCCCGAGCAGTTTCTGGCACGCACGCTGGTCGTCTTTGCGCACACGTGTGTTGTGCTGGGGCTGATGTACATCGGCAGGCGGCACTTCAACAGCGTTCAACTGGGCGTCTCCATGAGCTGCCTGTACTTGTTGCTGCCATGTACCGCGTTCAACGTGCATCAACTGACGCACGTGATTCCGGCCGCCTGCCTGACCTGGGCAGTCGCCATGTATCGCAAGCCGGCCGTGGCCGGCATCCTGCTGGGCGCAGCCTGCGGCACGCTGTTTTTTGCCGTCTTTCTGCTGCCAGTGTGGGTCGTGTTTTACTCCAGTAAAGCGCGACTTCGATTCTGTGTTTCGGTGGCGGCGGCCGCGGCCGTACTGATGCTGGCTCTGGCGTTCACATCCGAAAACACGGACTCATTTGTCAACAAGCTGGTGATGACGGCCAACTGGAGCGTCTATCGACTGTTTGACGCGGCATCTCCGCTGCCCGAACAGCCCACCGGAACTATCTTTTTGCGGATCACACTGGCCGCTCTGTTCTTTGTGCTGCTGGTCGCCATGACGGTCATCCCGAGAAAACGAAATCTGGAAAACCTGCTTGCGAATTCTACGGCCCTGATCGTGATGGCTCAGCTGTGGTATCCGGACGATGTGGGCAGCTACGTGCTGTGGTACCTGCCTCTGATGCTGATTGTTGTTTTCCGACCGCGTCTGGACAGATTCGTGCCTCCTGAGGATCCGCACGCAACGCTGGCGAAAGACCGGGATGACGTCGGCAAGTCAGCCGGGCCGATGTCGCGGGTGACACTCTACAGCTAGATGCCGAGAAAGATCGGCCGGCAAAACGGCTGACTCATGCAGCACGTCGGATGCGATAGTCCGGACACAGGGGCTGTCGATTCTGCTCTTTTTTGCGGCGTTCAATCTGCAGTTTGATCTGCTGCAGTTCGCGGTCGTAGCCGTCGATGATCCGATCAAAGACGAGCAGTCGAATGGCGGCTGGTTCGTTTTGAGAACTCTCAGGCATTCGATATCGTCTCAGACAGATGATGAGTTAGTGATGGTCATGACCGTGGTGATCATGATCATGCGAGTGACTGTCATGGGTATGACCATCTTGGGTATGGCTGTCGTGCGTGTGACCGTCATGATCATGGCTGTGAGAGTCCTGACTATCGGCCAAACGGTCGGCACCTGACAGCGGTGTCATCGTCGCCGATTGGCCGGATTGCTGAAAGGCCGATTCAGCCGCCAGGTAGACTTCACGCAGCGGAACACCGTGTTGTCTTGCCACTTTGGCGCAGTCTTCGAACTCCGGAGAAAACGCCGCGGAATACCCAGTCCGCCATGCCACTTTTCCACCAACAGTGCCCCACGGGGTCTGGACCTGACAGATCCGTCGATTCTGCGTCCGGCGCTCGACCAGCGTTCGGCGAATTCCCAGCGTTTTGGTTTCCGCAAACACGATCGCCTCCAGACCGTCGCACGTCTCCGGCCGACAGATGACGCTCAGCAGCGTGCCAGGCCGATCTTTCTTGCTGTCAATGGCCAGTGAGTACACATCAAGCGCCCCGCCATCCATCAGACGGCTGCGTGTGTGTCCAATGACTTCCGGTGAGACATCATCCAGGTTGGTTTCCAGCAGCGAGACGTATTCCACACCCGGCTCCGGCGTGCAGTGGCCGACGAAAATTCGCAGCACATTCGCCCGCTGAGGAAACGTCATGGTGCCGGCCCCGTAGCCCACCTGCTCGATGGTCATCGCTGGCAGAGGGCCAAAACTGTCAGCCAGCGTCTTTACGATGGCGGCTCCTGTGGGCGTTGTCAGTTCCGCCTCCACAGGAATGTCGGCCAGAGGAACTCCCTTGAGGATCTCCGCTGTGCCCGGCGCCGGAACCGGACAGATGCCATGGTCGATGTGAACAAATCCTCGCCCCGTGGGCACGGGACTGCAGACGATGCGGTCCACTCCCAGCAGATCGAACGCCACAGCGACTCCGACAATATCCACTATGGAATCCACGGCGCCGACTTCATGAAAATGAACCTGCTCGACGGTGGAACCGTGCACGCGGGCTTCGGATTCGGCAACCGCCAGAAACAGCCGCTGTGCAAGGTGCTTTTGCGTCTCAGTGAGTGCGGACTGATCCAGAATCGCACAGATGTCCGAATAGTGCCGGTGCGCGTGCTGCTCGGGATGATCGACCAGCACATGCGTCGATCGAAATCCATTCTTGATCACCGTCTCGACACGCAGCACAACGTCGGGCAGATGCAGCGATTCAACAGCCTCACGAATCGCCTTCAGGTCGACTCCAAGGTCGATCAGGGCGCCGAGTGTCATGTCGCCACTGATCCCGGTTGCGCACTCCAGCCAGGCAATCTTCATATGTCCGTCCTGCCGATGTCGGCACCAAAAGGAAAACGCCCGAGGAAACCACCTCGGGCGTCATGCCAGAATGTGATGAGTCATCCCGCCGCTCCCGGACAGGAAGCGGCAGAAGGCCGGTTCGCTATCCCTTGAAGCCACCCTGGGAACGAATCTGATCGAGAGGATTGCCGGTGGGAGCCGGTTTGGCTTTTTCTTCTGCCACCGGTGTCTCGTTTTCCGCGGGCGCCTCGTCTGCCGCGGGCGCTGCGTCCGCTTCCGCTGCACCGCCGGCAGCCTGGGCTCGGATGGCATCCAGTGGTGAGCCACCTGCGGGTGCAGCCGGTTTCGCTGCGGCTCCGGCTCCACCGGCGCGAATCGCGTCCAGCGGAGAGCCGCCTGCTGCGGCCGCACCTGCTGCGCCACCAACGCGGATGGCGTCCAGTGGAGAACCACCTGTGGCAGCTGGTTTCGCCGGTGCTGCCGCTCCGCCAGCCCGGATCGCGTCCAGCGGAGAACCGCCGCCAGCGGCCGCCGCCTTTTTCGGTGCGGCCTGCGCCGCTTTGGCTTTGGCTGGTTCTTCTTTTTTCTTCGGTCGTGGACCGTCAACGATTGTCAGAAACTGTGGATCGATGTCGTACCACGAAATGTCTTCAACGTCATCAAACTCCACGAGCGCCCGACAGTTCATATTGACTGTTTTGACCTTACCGGTGAGCTCCGCAAATCGCCGCAGTTCGGGAACATCTTCCGCCACGACAACCCACTTGTCGGTCAGTTCGACCTTCAGCTTTTCCGCTTGTGTAATTGACATCTCTGTCTCGTTCGGTGAAGTTGTGAATGCCAGCATTTTGCTGAAGAATCGCTCTGAATCAACCTAATCCGGGATACCATAGGCTCCCCTGGGCCCGTTCCGAAGAGTGAGAACCGGCGAGCACCGGGGAAATCGCCGGACTTCCCCAATCTTCACCCAACTTCACACAACTTCACCGTTTCCCGGCCACACGGGTTTGCGACGGGCACAGAAAGCAGGCTGATGGCAAACACGTCGTCCGACAGGGAAATCGCGGCTCCCGTCGCCCCTCGCAAAACGAGGCGTCCCAAAGCCAAACGACTCGTGTCTCTCGACGCTTTTCGCGGGTTCATCATGATTATGCTGGCCGCCAGCGGTTTCGGCATTGCTCGTCTGACCGACCTGCCGCAAGACAATCAGGTGTGGCGGTGGCTGGACTACCCAACGTGGTCGAAGATCGGATTCCACTTTCGTCATCCCCCCTGGGAAAGCGTGCATGGGCTGGCGACAGTCTCATTCTGGGATCTGATCCAGCCGGCCTTCATGCTGATGGTGGGAGTCGCGATGCCGTTCTCCTACGCACACCGGTCCAAAGCCGGAGACAGCGTTTTGCGACAGCATTTGCATGCGATCCGGCGAGCCCTCATTCTCGTGCTGCTGGGCGTGTTTCTTTACTCCCTGAAGAACGACCACACGAACTGGGTGTTCACAAATGTGCTGGCCCAGATTGGACTGGGCTATTACGTCGCTTACCTGCTGCTGGGACGTTCGGCGCGTGTGCAGTTTGCAGCGCTGATCGTCATTCTGGCTGGCACCTGGACCATCTTCAAATTCAGTGAACCGCCAGCGGACTATAACTATGCCAGTGTGAACGCTTCGGTTGAGGCCGGAGAAGTGTACGAGGGCGCATACCGGCCGTGGTCGAAGAACGGCAACGCGGCGCATTTTTTTGACGTGTGGCTGCTGAACACCCTGCGGTCTCAGCTGACATCATCCGCTTCGCCACAGTCGGAACTCACCTCAGAAGAAGCGGAAGATGCGGCTGCTGCCGCAGAGCCGGGTGACCAGGGGTCGCCGGCTGTGGGCGACGACAGCCGGGGGAGTCCAGCGATCCCCGAAAATGCAGACACGGCAGACGCCGCAGATCCTGTCGACAACAACCCGGTGACAGCCGCGCTGGGAAACATCCGCGATTGGTGGTTTGCTGACTCCGAGCGTTTCGAGTTCAATGGCGGGGGATACGCGACGCTGAGTTTCCTGCCGTCGATTGCCACCACACTGCTGGGGATCTTCTGCGGGCAGTTGCTCATGCAGCCTGTGTCGCATCGTGACAAGATTTTGTATCTGCTGCTGTGGGCCAGTCTCTGCCTGGGCTTCGGACTGCTCGCACATCACACCGTGTGCCCCATCGTCAAACGTATCTGGACCCCCAGCTGGGTCCTGTTCAGCGGAGGCTACTGTATCGCCCTGCTGCTCGTGTTCTACATTTTGTTTGATGCGCTGCCGCTGAAGCGGCTGGCCTTTCCCCTGATCGTGGTGGGTATGAACTCCATCGTGATGTATCTGATGGGACAGATGCTGCGTCCCTGGGTGATCGAGAAAATCGTGGGCACTCATTTCGGCCGGGCGCTCGATGGTCTGGCCGGCTATCCGCTGGATGACTCCAACATTGGCACCGTTGTGTTCCCCACGAGTGCCTTTATCGTCTTCTGGCTGGTCGCGTGGTGGATGTACCGTCGAAAGTACTTCGTTCGCGTTTGACCCATCACTGAGGCGCGTCCCGGGGATGCTTCCCGGAACGCGATGGCGCATCAAAAAAGCCTTTTGGCCGGTTTGGCCAAAAGGCTTTCCTGAAACAGAAGCCAGATCTTCGGAGGCTGGCGTCGGGCGGGATTCAGGCAGGCTTCCCTGCGGTCATCCATAAACACCCTTGCGATGGCCGCAGCACTCCGGAACTGGCGTAGCGTGGCTCGTCTGAGATCCGCCTGAGTCCGCCTGTCTTCGTGAGACGCGCTGCTGGCGACTCGTGGGGCACCTAAGCAGGGTTGGCGCAGTTGCCGTCGGTTTCTGCCATGGATGTCTTCTGCTCGGTGATCACCGGCCACTGAGGAGCCATTTCCGCGTTCAGTGCGGTGTAGCCGGCCCACTGCTCAGGCACGTTGTCCTCGTGGAAGATAGCTTCGACGGGACATTCCGGGACGCACGCTTCGCAGTCGATGCATTCTTCGGGATGAATCACGAGAATCGACTCGCCTTCGTAGAAGCACTCCACAGGGCAGACGACTACGCAGTCAGTGTATTTGCAATTGAAGCATGGCTCAGCAACAACGTGAGTCATCTCAATACCTTTCCTCAGTTCGCGGAGCCACCTCGTGGGCTCCAGATAAATTCGAAAAACAACTCGACCGGGTTTCCCGATCCATCACGTCTACCGTGACATACCACGCAAAATTCGCGTCTGTGGCGTTTTACGTCAGTTTCGTCGTCATTTTCTACCTCAGTTTTTGCTTCAAACTGCAACGAGCTGAATTGAGACAGAATCTCGCTACCGGTTAGGAAATCCGGGCCACTGTCGTGGCCAACATTGCCGGTATTTTCAGTAATTCTCCTGACACGAACGTTATCCGCCAACGATCGTCGCGTCTTTCCAATAGCAGTTATTGCCTCAGGTGGTCGTTTTCGGCACAATAGATGCTGTGCCATTACGAATGATGTGACAATCATCCCGAAGGGAACGGAGGCGGAGACACCAGCCACTGAACTAAGGGCCGTCGCGTGAACGGTCCGTACTTCTTCCAGACAATGCGGCCAACCGCGGTGACGGAGGGTTGAAACATGCCACTGACAGAAACCGATCGCCAGCTCATCAACCGACTGCTGTCCGGCTCGTCTGCCGGCTGGGCGGATTTCGTTGAGCGGTACGCCCCCCTGGTGACCCAGGTGATTCGTCACACGGCTCATGCCCACAGCCTGAAACTAAATTCGGACGATCTGGATGACCTGACGGCTGACGTCTTTGCCGCCCTGCTGGAACGCGACATGGGAGCGATCCGCGGTTTTCGCGGTCGAAGTTCTCTGGCCACCTACCTGACTGTGGTCATTCGACGTATCGCCCTGCGAAAACTGACACAGCGTCGATACCTGCAGGCATTCGGTCACGTGAAGGCACACCAGGCGAGCCTGGCCAGTGGAGAACCGGATTCCGGCAGCCGACAGGTCGATGCCAAAGATGAGGTCGACAGTCTGATGGTCCGACTGCCCGAATCCATGCGGAATGTCGTGTCGCTGTTTTTCCTGAAAGGCAAGTCTTACAGGGCAATCAGCCGCACACTGGGGATTCCGTTCAATTCCATCGGCCCCACCATTGCCCGTGCGAAAGAGATCCTGAGACAGTCCCATCGACCAACCTCGTGATCAGCGTCTGACGTTCGTTTTTTGCGTGCCCATACTGCTGGCAGCCACCGGCTGTGGGCGTGCCGCACCGGATTCCGATGTCACGGCACGTGATTCCGACGCCCGCCCGTCGTCATCTGCACAGGGGGAAAAAGGCGGGGCCGGCGGTCATCCTGCGAGTCATGTGGCCGACATCGACGTCTCTCACTGTGAATCACTGCTGCAGAGCGAAGAAGACGTGGGACTGCCACAGCCCATTGGTCTGCTGGAACACGTCTTCTGGGAACCGGATGACTCCAGCACGTTTCGCCAGCTGCTGATCTCGGAGAACCTCGCCCGGGACCGAACGGTGCTGGAGATCGGCACCGGCTCCGGACTGGTCTCACTCTGCTGCCTGCATGGCGGAGCAACATCTGCTGTGGCCACAGACATCAATCCGTGGGCTTTTCGGAACGCCATTCTGAACGCCCAAAGGCACGGTGTGGCCGAGCGACTGTCCGTACGACTGGTGCCGCCGGAGCAGCCCGGAGCCTGGACTGTGATCCAGGACGACGAGCGTTTCGATATCATCTACTCCAACCCACCGTGGCAGCCTGGCAAGCCAACTCATGTCGAAGATTATGCGTTCTACGATCCTGGTTTTGGCCTGATGGCTTCGATCCTCGACGGAGCGCCGCAGCATCTGAAACCCGGGGGACGACTCCTGCTTTCTTACGGCTGCCGGGAGGCCATCATCAAGCTGCAACAGCAGGCAGCGCGACGCGGATACACGAGTCGCCTGCTGGATGAACGCGACCTGAAAACACTCCCCAACCTGTTTCTGCCCGGCATGCTGATTGAGATCGACGTGCGGCCCCCCGAACCAGCGCCTGACTCCGGTGGTCGACGGTCACGATCAAGAGCAGCGGCAGGAAAACGCTGAGCCGTCCTGTTAAGAAAGCACTTCGGCGGCGAGTGGCAGCGTTAATCAACGCTGCAGACCGAAGTTACGGGCGTGAAATCGCATGATGTCACGGCCATTCTTTTCGTAAATGCGAGCGGCGCTGTGGGGTGCGCCATCCACAATGAGCTTCTGATACGGGATCTTCAATTCATCCAGAAACTTCATATAGGCCAGGTTGTTCTCGTAGTTGAAGCCCTTCGTTCCCACATGAATCAGAATCGGCAGATCCGGATGCGGTCGGGAGGCAAACTTCCTTGCCAAATCGTACGTGTTGTAGCCACGTGTGAAGATCAAACTGTCAGATTCACGACCACCGTTTTCTGAAATGGACTTTTCGGTGGCATGGCCGGCACCGCCGGGCGCGGCACTGCCAAACAGCGCCGGATGACGAAACATGATCCGCGTTGTGCCACGTCCGCCCTGAGAGAACCCTTCCAGCCCACGACCGCTTCGCGTAGCGATGGTGCGATACGTCTGGTCGATATGCGGGATCAGCTCGTCGATAAACACATCTTCGCCCATCGCATTTTCGCGATCGGGCATGTTGTAGTGACTCACGGGACCGCCGTTGACAAACACATAGATCATCGGTGGCACATCGCCGCTTTCGATATGCTCATGAATGAAGCCTGCCAGTCGTACGCTTTTTGTCTCACTTCCCGGGCGACCTCCATGCAGGTAATAGACAACCGGGAATCGGCGCTCCGGCAGCCGTTCATAGGCAGTGGGCAGATAAATGCAGTAGCCGACATCCAGCTCCATGCTCTCGCTGCGAAACGTCTGGTGCCTGACGCCGGGCAGTTTGGACTTCAGCGGGTTGACCCACTGGAACGGCGGTTGCTTCTTTTTCGGATTCTTTCGCCTGGCACTGGCCGGGGCGGCCTCCTGAGCCACAGCCGACGGAAGACAACGGCCGTCTCCACCGAGCGCAATGGCGGCGGCCAGCAGCAGGCACATGCGTACAGACATCAGGACTCTCCGGCAAAAGTTAGGTGCAGGCCCGTTAGGCGCCCGGATCAGTTAAGGCTGTCGGAGCAGCTTGACTCCGCGCACAACGTAGACCATTCCACTCCAGACGGTGACCGCCACAGCGGACCACAGCAGGATATCTCGTGTCAGCGGCAGCCACGGAAAATCGGCCTGGTCACTCATGGACAGCAGACTGGCCGTCAAAGCGACGCACTGCAGCATCATTTTGGCCTTGCCCGACCAGCTGGCGGAAAAGTCCCTGCCCTGCTGCTCCAGAAATCCACGCAGGCTGCTGACAAACATTTCCCTGCCGATCACGATGATCACCATCCAGGCGTTCACGCCTGACTGCACGATCTGCTCGCCGGAGGTCTGCCCGTTCTTTTCCAACAGGAACAGAAAGGTGCCGCCCACGATGATCTTGTCGACAAATGGATCCATGATTCGGCCCAGTGTTGTGACCTGGCCGTACTTGCGGGCAAGGTATCCGTCAATCCAGTCGGTCGCTGCAGCAATCACAAACAGTGCGGTGGCCGACAGCCAGTACTGGCCGTGGTCAATCAGCGCAAACAGCACAATGGCCAGCAGCAGCCGACTGAGGGTGATCAGATTCGGGATGTTCAGCGATTCGCGCCCCAGCCGAGCGGGCGGGCTGGAAGTACTGACATGAGTTTGCTGCGAGTCGGGCATCAACCTGCAATCTGTCTGCAATCTGTTGGCGGCAGGGCCACGAAGCTAATCGATCAGTTCGGCCTGATGGGCAACACCGATCAGGTCATAATCTTCTCGACGGACAATTTCCACCGGCACCATGCTGCCAACTTCCAGACCTTCGGCCGACACAAACACACTGGCATCAATCTCCGGTGCGTCAGCGAAAGAGCGACCGATGTAGACATTGTCTTCTACCTGGTCGTCAATCAGCACGTCCAGTTCGTAGCCGACCAGCGACTCGGCATGCTCAAAGGCGATCTGTTGCTGCAGCTTCATCAGTGCGTCACGACGAGATTCCTTCACGTCTTCGGGCAGGTGTCCGTCCAGTTTGACAGCCGGTGTGCCAGGCTCTTTGGAGTAGGTGAACACGCCCATGCGTTCAAAACGCGTCTCTGCCACGAAGTCGTACAGTTCCTGAAACTGTTCATCGGTTTCGCCCGGAAAGCCGGTAATAAAGGTTGTCCGCAGCACCAAATTGGGAACCCGTTCCCGCAGGCGGGCCACCAGTTCTTTGGTCTGCTCACCGTTCACACGGCGCTGCATACGTTTGAGTACCGGGCTGCTGATGTGCTGCAGTGGCATGTCCAGATACGGCAGCACTTTGGGAGACGCGACGATCTGATCAATCAGTTCATCTGTGAAATGCTCCGGATAGAGGTACATCAGCCGGATCCAGTCCAGTCCGTCGACCTTGTCCAGTTCCTGCAGCAGTTCCACCAGCCGGGTCTCGCCGTACAAATCCATGCCGTAGTAGGTGGTATCCTGAGCGACAATATTCAGTTCCCGCACGCCATCTGCGGCCAGTTCCCGTGCTTCTTCCACCACCATCTCGATGGGCTTGGTGATGTGTTTGCCCCGCATCATGGGAATCGAACAGAACGTGCACGTGCGATTGCAGCCTTCGGAAATTTTCAAATAGGCAAAGTGACCGGGCGTAATCCGCAGACGAGCGCGGTCATCCAGAGCCTGAATGGGGGCCGGACGAAACAACTCCCGCTGTTCGTTAATGCCCCCCAGCAGACGATCGGCCACCTTGCTGATTTCATCGCGACCAAACACGCCGACCACGTGATCGATTTCGGGCATCTCGCTGGCCAGGCCGCCTTCTTCCAGACGCTCGGGCAAACAGCCGGCCACGATCACACCGCGCGTCTTACCGGCACGTTTCAGATCAAGCATTTCCTGAATCACAGACCGTGACTCAGCCCGGCTGCTTTCGATGAAGCCGCACGTGTTGACGATGACGAAATCCGATTCCGCCGGATCGGGCACCAGGGAGTACCCGTCCATCGCCAGCGTGCCCAGCATCTTCTCACTGTCCACCAGATTCTTCGGACAGCCGAGACTGACAAACGCGTAAGATCCTTTTGCCTTTCCGTCCACGTCCGGAACACTCGGACCGGGATTGGGGGCATCAGGGTCAATAATCGGAAGGGACATCTGCAGTCAGCCTGAACGGGTGCGTGGAAAAAGACTCCGGCCGGAGTCTCAACAGTCGGCGAGTGTATCCGCCCGCCGGGGAACGCTCAAAACAGAGACCCCCTGGAAGACCGGGAATTCGCCGAAGATGACGAATTGCGACACCAGAGACCACAATTGAGACAAATCGGGAAGGGCAACCATGCCGATTCACGGGAATTGCCAATCCACTGAGTTTGGGCGGGCATCTCTGCGTCCGAAAGACTACAACGCAGGTTCTCTCAACTGGAATACAGTCATGACAGACGCTCCCAGCCCATCGCCTCCACCGTCGCCTCCCAACACGGCTCCGGCGAAAGCCGACAGCCTGCTGACCAGACGCACCAAAAAGATCCTGCGACTGCTCGTCATCTGCTACATAGTGATTCTCACCGTGCTCGGATTCTTCCAACGCAAACTGCTGTACCACCCCTCGACCGCTGACGCTCTGCCGGTGGCCGAGCATCAGAAGGCGACGGCAGGATTCGAATCCTGCCAGGACGTGCAGATGACGTGCGGCAACGGCGAGACCATTCACGGCTGGCTGCTGCAGCAGCAGTCCGACGTCAAACGTCCCCTGGTTTTGTACTTTCATGGCAATGCCAGAAATCGGTCAGATCGCGGTCCCTGGTACGAACTGCTCCGGCAGGCCGGACTCGACGTCCTGGCGATTGACTATCAGGGGTATGGTGATTCCGGCGGCCAAACCACCGAAGACACCATCGAGCAAAGCTGCGACGCCACCTGGCAGTACGCCATCAGTGAACTGGGCTATCAGCCAGCTGAACTGGGCATTGCTGGAACATCCCTGGGCGGAGCGGCGGCTGTGTACCTGGCAGAACGACAGTCACAGGCAGAGACACCGCCCGCGTTCCTGTTTGTGACGGCCACTTTTTCTTCCATGGGCGATGTAGCCAGCAGTCTCTACTGGTGGCTGCCAGTTCGCGCTTTGCTGGTCGACACATTTCCCTCCGCCGAACGGGCCGCGCGAGTGACGTGTCCTGTGCTCGTGATGCACGGCGACCAGGACACGCTCGTCGATCAGAAATTTGGCCAGCGACTGTTTGAGGCGTTTCCCAAACAGTCGTCCAGCGCGGTGCCACGTCAGTGGGTGAACCTAACCGATATCGGACACAAAGACATTGTTGCGAAGGGGCAGAGGATGATCCTTAGCGGCATTCGCAAACTGCTGGAAGACAGTCGGGCAGTGCGGGTCGACGGAGATCAGCAGACAGCCGACGATCCAGTCACGGCGCCCGATGAGTAACGGCTGCCGGATCGCTCCTACTTTGCCTGTAGTTTGTCTTCCACGATCAGCAGCTTGTGGTTCTGCACGTCGTATTCGTACGACTGCCCCGCGCCCAGCGACGGCAGCTTAATGTGATTCTCTTTGATGACCCGCGTCATGAACTCGTCGAGGTCTTTGGGATAGCGGCCTTCCAGAGCATGGAATAACTGGATGGCGTGATCGATCCCCATCCCAATGACCTGCTGCTTCAGCGGCTGGTAAGCTTCCAGCGGGCCGGTAATGGGATTGGACATGGTGATTGAGTCATCGGCTTCCTGCTTGTTCCCATTCGGATCGAATTCGCCCACCTGCTCCGGCGGCTTTGCCTGTTTGCCTTCCGGCGGCAGTGGCAACTGCTTGACGGTCTGCGTTCCTGAACCGCAGCCGGTCGCCAGAAAAAGGCTGACAAGGCAGATCAGGCGATGGAGGGGGGCCGCATTCAGAAGCATGGGAGTGTCCGACAATCAGGCGGTAACCTTCAATTCCGGCACAGCTTCTGAACCGGAAGTACTGCCGTCCCCGCGGCGAACCAACAGCAGCCCGATTGTCGCGATCGCACACAGAATGGCAAACCAGTCACCAAACTGCCCGTAGAGTGTGGTCCGACCATCCAGCGGTATCTGGCCGCAAAGAACGGCCGAACACTGGCGATAACGCTGTCCGGTGGCGGGATCAATCATGGATTTGGCGGGACGAAAATCGGCCGTCACACCCATCTCCTGCTGCTGCATGACAAGGAAGTGCTCGGGCTGTCGGATCCGACCGCTGGAATCAATCAACGCGGACACCCCGCCGTTGACAGAGCGAACCATCGGACGACGATTCTCAATACAGCGGAACGTCGAAGTAATCAGGTGCTGATCCAGTTCGCTGGATCCGTGAAACCAGGCGTCGTTGGTCAGATTCACCAGTACGTCAGGCTGCTTTCCTTCCGCGTCTGTGGCGGCCACGCAGTCGCGAATCAGGTGCGGCACAGTGTCCTCAAAACAGATAACCGGAGAATAGCGGATCCCGCCGTACTCAAAGACTTTGGGCTCCTCACCGGCATCCAGACCAAACCCTCCGCCGTAGGGCGACAGACTGGCCATCCAGGGAAGAATGCTCTTGAGTGGTATGTACTCTCCAAAAACGACAAGGTGCTGTTTGTCGTAACGGTCGACGAAGCCCTGATCCGGACGAATGAATGCGGCCGAATTAAAACGCTGACGACCATTCACCTGGGCCAGCTCGGTGGCCATACCAACCATCAGCGCCGCGCCGGCTTCCTGAGAGCGATTCAGCAGCAGTTCACGGGCATAGCCACTATGCCAGCGTTTTTTTTCCTCGTCCGCCAGGTCACTGTTGGAAACCGAGTTATGAAGGTTGAGATAGGACTCCAGATCATCGTCGGTGACTCCCTCACCAATAATCTGGTTGGGAACGGGAAACATGGATTCCGGCCAGACAATCAGATCCGGTCGCAGGCCGGCCGCACGACGGGTCAGGATGTCGTGCTCGCGCACCATGCGCAGCCATTTGTCAGGGTCGTGTTTGACCTCAGGTGTAAAGTTGCCCTGCACGACGGCCACCACTGGCCCATTTCCCACAGACTCCGGGGAGGGGGCTTCCATGCGAAACACGCCATACAAACACGAAACAACAATAAGTGACACGGCGGAAATCAGCCCCGGACGCTGACTGCCACGACGGTCGATCACGACGTCCGATTCCGCTGACGCCAGCCGCAGTCGCACCAGTGCAGTCGCCGGCATGGCGGCGGCAATCGCACCTGTGAAGAGCATCATCACAAAGGAAATCCCATAGGCTCCGGTCACGTCGGCAATCTGCACCAGTGATGTCCAGCGGTATTGCGTGTGACCCAGATAGTACCAGGCGAAGCCCGTCATCAGATGGGCACGCAGGTACTCCAGCGAGGTCCAGACCAACGGCGCTGCCAGCCAAACCGGCACACCGGCGCGCACCAATCGGCGACTGCCGGCAACAAAGACAGGAAGATACAGGGCCATGTAGCACGACAGCGCCAGCAGCGCGCCGTACATCGTCCAGTGTCCCAGTCGCATCCACTGCAAAGTGGCGGCCGCCCAGACGAATCCGACCAGTGTGAGGCCGCGGTAAGCGCGACGGGGCAGGGCGGCAAGTCGCAGCAGCAAACACAGCGGGACCAGCGCCACCCAGGCCAGGGGACCAAAATCAACAGGCGTAAAACTGGTCCACAGCAACAGCATGCTGCCGCCGGAAACGGCGAGCACGGGCCACACGGTGCCGGAAGAGAACTCCATCTGCTGCCCGGAATCTATGATGCGGGCAATTTCCGGACGAAGCGTGGGAGTCGAGTCGGTAGAGTCGGTCACTGGGAGGGGGCGTGCCGCGGACACTGTGGAAATTCCTGTTTTCTGACTGTGCAATCATGCAGTCCCTGCGTCAGAAACATAGCACAAAGCCAATTTCGCCGTTACCCGGATCCGGAACCGACCGTGAACGACGCAATTGCCGGCCAGAGACCGGCATGGGCCCCAAAAATTACTGAATCCAGGCGGACCGCGCTGGAAAACCAGGGGGCCCCTGGGATCCTGTTCGCCCGGGCCACTTCTCCCTAAGGACCATTCGAAACGGAAATTCGACCACTTTTGATGACTGAAGAAACTCCCCTGCCAACGCCGCATTCGAGCCTGGAATCCGGCATCGACGAACTCGCACAGCTGCAAAAGTCGCTGCTGTTCGCCGAACTGTCGAGCATCTCCTACTACGACATCGAGGCGGCCCGTGGGCTGGTCAGCCAGATTGGCTTTTCTGATCTGCAGTTCTTTGAGCGGGACGGCGCTCAGGCTTACATGTTCTGGAATGAAACAGACTGCGTGGTCGCCTGTCGCGGCACCGAACCCCATGAGTGGAATGACATCAAGGCGGATGCGAACGCCGTTTCTGTCCTGACGGAAACGTTTGGTCGTGTTCACAAGGGCTTCAACCAGGAGGTCGATGATCTGTGGCCGATGCTGGAAGACGCACTGGAAGCCAACGAAAAACCGCTGTGGTTCACCGGCCATTCCCTGGGTGGCGCCATGGCCACCATCTGTGCCGGCCGCTGTTATCTGTCAGAGATCCCATCCATGCCGAAGTCGCTGTACACCTACGGCAGTCCCCGCGTGGGCGACAAACGCTTTGTCAACTTCATTGACCTGGACCATTCCCGCTGGGTCAACAACAATGACCTGGTGACACGTGTCCCTCCGGCGTGGCTGGGGTACCGACACAGCGGCACCGAGTGGTACCTGAATCGTCACGGCCGCATCAAAAGCGTCAACGGCTGGACGCGTACGCTTGATCGCCTGCGAGGCTTTGCCAGCGGCCTGCTGAAGTTTCAGGTGGACCACTTTGCCGACCATTCCATCGACCGCTATATCGATTACATCAAGGCAGCCGTTGAGGAGTCGTCGGAAGCAGGCTAACCGGGAACAATCGTCTGAATGTCATCAGACGCGTCAATGACCGACTCCACTTTAATCAGCCAGCGACCGCCCACACCAGATATCGACCACATTCCCGTCATGGTGCCTTCGCCGTCGACCGCTCCGGCATACAACACCTGATGAGCGTCGACGTACTGTTTCATGATGCTGACACTGGTTCCCTCAATTTCCCCCCGCAGCTCAAAGACGCCCACACAGTCTGAACCGCTGCCGACAAAGTGCAGGTCCGTGTAGACCAGCTGCAGATTATTCATCGGCTGGCGTCCGTAGCCGGACTGCTCCCACCAGCCTGCACAGCGAATTGCCGTCATTCGTTTTTCCTCCCACTGAACGCCCCGTCCCGCGGCACGGTGGGAAGTGTGCGGGCGGGATGTGGTCTCGTCCAGTGATTTTTCGGTGGGCTCGATACCGAGCGACGAACGCAGGCCTGCGCCCGTCTCATGGCAGCGGTGGCGAACAGCGCCGCGGGAGGCAGCGTCGATTAATAGAAGGCGGTTGCCAGCTGGCGGCGATAATCGGCCGCCTGTCGCGATTTGGGTCCCATCGCCCCGAGAATGGCGACCATCGCTTCTTTCGCCCGCTCTCGCACTTCCGTGCGATCTTTGCGGACCACATCCAGCAGCAGCTCACAAGCCTCGGGGTAACGTTTTTCCACGCTCATTGCTTCAGCCAGCTGAATGATCAATGTCAGATTATCGGGGTCTGCCTCGAGCGCCGCCTTTGCAGTCGTGATGCCGCCAGAGTCCTCCACATTGGCCCGCAACTCCAGCTGCTCTTTCAGTGACTCCGCATCCGGCTCCAGAAAACCGCGACCTTCCAGGTCTTCAATGATCTCCCGACATTCCTGCTCGCGGTCCAGCTGCAGCAGAGCACGGGCGTGCGCAATCCGAAACTGCGACGTTTCGCCGTCGAGTGCCACCGCCTGGGCAAAATGGGTCTCTGCTGTCGCAAAGTCCTCAGCGGCTTCCGCCTCCACTCCCGCGTTGAACGCCTCGACGGCCGGAGACGGAATAAAGGATTCCAGCCATTTTCGAATCTCGGGTTCCGGCATCACGCCGGGCAGTTGGCTGACCGGCTGACCGTTGATCATGGCCAGAACAAAGGGAATCGACTGCACGCCGAAAGCGCCCGCCAGTTCGGGTTGCTCATCCACATTGATCTTCATCAGGATGAAACGACCGTCAAACTCCGCCGCCAGTTTCTCCAGCAGCGGCATCAGTTGCTGGCACGGCTGGCACCACTCAGCCCAGAAGTCCACCACGATGGGGACATTCTGTGACTGCTCCACCACGTCTTCGCGGAAGGTTTCTGCTGTTGTCGTGCGAATCCACTGGCTTTCCATGGCGGGCCTTCGATGAGCGGCCTGCAATGGCCAGCTTCAGAGAGCGAGGTAGCAATTGACTTGTCGCGGTCCGCATTTTCTGCAGACGGCGATTGCCGCGGATTTTAGCAGGCCAGCGGCAGGATGCATGTCAGGTGACGCGGAAAAACGATCCGGTCGATTAATCGCCGACCGCCACTCAGGGAGTGACGTCAAAGATTTCCGAGGCGGAATACACACGATCTGTCCCCAGGTCCAGACTGGCAGCCACAGCCAGGCGAGCATCGCCGGGTCGCGCTGGCCACTGTGATTTGTCGAGAGGCACATCCAGCTGAAAACCGGACGAGACCAGCCCGCGCACCCAGGTGCGGCGGCTGTCAGTGAGAGACAGTGAATATGTGGCCAGCCCCACCGGCGGCTGGCCGGGCTCAAGCAGCGTCACAGAAACTTCGATCCGCCCGGCCACTTTTCGCAGTTCCTGATCACTGTCCAGCGGCTGCAGCACCAGATGAAAGGCCGAGTGGTCTTTGCTCAGGCCCGATGTGAGTCGGTGAATTCGCAATCCGCTCACACCCGCCCAGTCCGCCATCACCTCAGGCGCCATTCCTGAAGACATATGAGTCTCTGGCGAGTCACCGACAAATCCCACCTGAACAACGCCGTCCGCGGGCCGACTTCGCAGAGCCTGCAGTTCCCGATCCTGATCAGCCAGCAAACGTTCGGATTCTGCCAGACGATTCTCGAGTTCCGTGATGCGCTGACTTTGTCGGCGCGACTCGGCTTCAACCGTCTCCTGCGGCGCAGTGGACTGGCAACCAGTCAGTGATCCGACGACTGTCAGACACAGGATAAGGGAAAGTCGCTTCATCGATCCGTCGATGGGCAGGGAATTCGAATGCTCCTGGGGAGGCCGCTGGCCCGCAGAATATCCGATCCCGCAAACACAGCCTACTTCAGTTTCCCGCTGACCGGCCCTCTGGTGAGCCAAAACACGGCTATCACCGAAACACAGCTCTCATCAGTTCGCAGTGCCACCAAAACCGGGCGACAGGTCAGAACGGTCAAATTGCCGATCAAGTTCCTGCAGCACGCGACGACTTTGGGGGCCGGCTGCGAGAACCTCATATCGACGCGAGGATTCTCCCGCATGAGCTATGCGAATTTGCAAATGGTCCGGCGGCAGAGCGTCAGAAATTCGCTCGGCCCACTCGACAAAACACACGGTTTCTTCGTCCAGAAGGTAATCTTCTCCGCCAATGGCCAGAAATTCGTCGACGTCCCCCAGACGGTAGGTGTCGAAGTGGGCGACGGGCAGGCGACCATCCACGTACAACTGCAGCAACACAAATGTGGGGCTGTTGACCTGGTCAGGATCTGCCCCCAAATACGAACTGACGGACCGCACGAGCGCCGTTTTGCCGGCGCCTAACTCGCCATTCAGGGCCACCGTCAGTCCGGGAAGCAGTGACTGCGCGAGCGCCCGTCCAAACCGGTCGGACTGCTCCAGAGACTGACTGACAAATCTCAGCGACTCACCCATCACATCCGCCCTTCCCATTGGCGTGTGACCACAGTCGGCGATTTTCGCTTACGGCGCCAGACGATGTGATGCCTACGAAGTGGTGGCTTTGCCTTCTGCCGACACGCGTGTTCCCAGAGTTTCGCCCGCAATGGCCCGCAGAATGTTGCCGACCTTTTTGTAATTGAACACAAGGATGGGTAATTGGTGTTCCATGCAGTGATGAAATGCCTGGGCGTCCATCACCTGGAGGTTCTGCTCAATCACTTCGTTGTACGAAATCTGCGTGTAACGGACCGCATGCGGGTTCTTTTCGGGATCGTCAGAATACACGCCATCCACTTTCGTGGCCTTCATAACGACATCCGCGTCAATTTCCCGCGCTCGCAGTGCGGCTGCAGTATCTGTGGTGACAAACGGACTGCCAGTCCCGGCCGCCAGAATCACCACTCGTCCTTTCTCCAGATGGCGAATGCAGCGGCGACGGATGAAAGGTTCAGCGACGCCCTCCATACGGATGGCGCTTTGCACCCGTGTGGCCACGCCGACGCTTTCCAGCGCATCCTGCAGAGCGAGAGCGTTGATGACCGTACCCAGCATGCCCATATAGTGCGCGGTGGACGGAATGATCGTCTCACTGGACTCGGAAAACTGCTTGCCACGCAGAATGTTGCCTCCGCCGTTGACGATCGCCAGCTGAACGCCGGCTTCCACCACTTCTTTCACCTGGGTGGCGATACTGGTGAGCTCCGACATCGAGATGCCGGATTCGTTTTCCCGGCAGAAGCTTTCGCCGCTGAGTTTCAACAGGACGCGTTTGTAAGCGGGTGTGACCGGCATGAATGCCCTCCGTGACGTTGCAGATAGATGGCGGGAGTTTGACAAAGTCCGGCAATTGCACAAGGCAGAATGCAGTCGGCGTCGATGTGACGTCAGAAATCCGGTTCTGCCCCCCACGGCGGCTTCCGGAGAATGGAAAAGCCCTTTATCGAGCCCGGTTTATGTGTTGTGGGGCATTCGAGCCTTTCCTAAACTCCGCGACCGACCAGAGATCGGATTGACGTCACCGGGACCGTTTGAGAGTGAACGGCAGCAAAACAGAACACGTCTGTCCTACCACTCCGGGCATCAGGCAACTGCTGTCCATGGCGTCATCGGTGCCACGACATCCTCGGAGTCACTGGCATTCTGACGCCACCATGGCCAGCCGGAATCGCCTGGCCCGTTACGACTGTCGTTGCACCTGACCACATTCACCTACTCACGCACACAGGGTACGAATCACAGATGGCAAACTACTTCTTCACCAGCGAATCTGTCAGCATGGGGCACCCGGACAAGGTGTCTGACCAGGTTTCCGACGGCATCCTGGACGCCCTGCTGGCTCAGGACCCCATGTCGCGCGTCGCCTGTGAAACCCTCTGCACCACAGACCTGGTGGTTCTGTCCGGAGAAATTACGACCCAGGCGAAAATCGACTATGTGGAAGTCGCCCGACAGGTCATCCGGGAAATCGGCTACACCAGCGATGACATTGGCTTCAACGCCGATAGCTGTCGCGTCTTCAGCGCTCTGCACAGCCAGAGTGGTGACATTGCTCAGGGTGTCGACCGCGATGGCGCCGGAGACCAGGGGCTGATGTTCGGCTATGCGTGCAATCAGACGGATGAGCTGATGCCCGTGCCCATCGCTTTCTCTCACCGCATCATCAATCTGCTGGCCGAAAAACGCCTCAAGGGTGACGTCAACTGGCTGCGTCCTGACAGCAAAAGTCAGGTCACTGTGGAGTACGACGGTCCAAAGCCCGTACGAATCGATGCCATCGTCGTCTCCACCCAGCACTCAGACGATGTCAGCCAGGAGGACATCGCCACGTATGTGAAGGAAGTTGTTAAGGAAGCAATTCCCAACGACCTGCTGGACGAAAACACCAAGTACCACATTAACCCGACGGGACGTTTCGTTGTCGGTGGTCCTCACGGTGACACCGGACTAACCGGCCGCAAGATCATCGTCGACACCTATGGTGGCTGGGGCCGCCATGGTGGTGGTGCGTTCTCGGGCAAGGACTCCACGAAAGTTGACCGTTCGGCCGCTTACATGGGTCGCTACGTTGCCAAGAATATTGTCGCCGCGGAACTGGCGTCTGAGTGCGAAGTCCAGCTCGCCTACGCGATCGGCGTAGCAGATCCGGTCAGCGTACGAGTTGATACGTTCGGCACCGCGACGGTGGCTGAAGAGACCATCCAAAACGCTGTCCAGGAAATCTTCCCGCTGAACCCCAAAGGGATCATCGAACACCTGGGACTGCGGTCTCCCATTTTCCGCCACACGGCCCACGGCGGTCACTTCGGTCGCAGCGAGAAGGAATTCAAGTGGGAAGCCACCGATATGGTCGACTCTCTCAAGAGCGCCTGCAGCTAACGCAGCAGCGGCCTGCAGCTAACGCAGCAGCGGCCTGCAGCTAACGCAGCACGGGAAAGACAATAAGACGAGGACGGGCTTCGGCCCGTCTTTTTTTGCGCGCCGGTGGCTGCAGGGGCCACGCTGAGCCAGAACTCTGTGAAGGACAGACAATCCCGGCAGACGGGGAGTTTTATTGAATCAAAGTGGTCTGCCAACTAGGATTCGGCCTCACGGATCGATCGCTGCATTTTTCAGGCACGAGGCCATGGCAGATAAACTTCCGCACTCCCGCACGTCCCGCACTCGCCAGGCCATCGCCATTATTGCCTGGATCTGCCTTGTGGGCACCGCATTTCTGCTGTGGAACGCCAGACAGTCGGGGCTGCTTGTGCAGTCCACCGATCCTGGCACCGCCTCATTTCTGGCGGCCTTCAGCGCCTTTGTAAGCGTTTTCGCCTGGATGCTGTTTAACCCGACGCAGACACGAACAGCCGACTCATTGACTCTGTTCATCGCAGCCACAGCCACCCTGTTTCCGCCGCCGCTGATTGCCTTCAATCTCATTTCCCCTGCCTCGCCGCTGCGATGGTGGGTAGCGCTGGGCATTTTTCTGCTGATGGTGATCGCCGTTTTGAGTCATGTGCCGGACGAGTTTTTTGGCGTGCCTCGTGGCCGGTCAACATACATCATGCCGCTGCCCGTGTTTGATCGCGTGGAAAACAGCGTCATGGATCCTAATGCCAGCTGGTTCAAGTTCAACGATCTGCGGGATGTCGTCGAAGACTGCGAACGTCCGTCGCTGGCGCCCCGGGCGTATCTCGGCCAGGACAACGCGTTTGCCGACACCACAACGGCCGCCACGGCAAGCTACAGCCCCACGCGCCCCGCCAGCGAGGTGGATGACATCCTCGGCTCCGACTTTGATCTGGGTCTGCTCGATGACCCCATGATGGAAATGGACCTGCAGCGGGAGACACTCGATGACTACACCCCGGCGCGGCGAAAACCTCAGCAACGTCAGCACCACACGGACCGCCCGCCGTCCTCACAGTCAGTTCGCAAACAGGCGCGCCCATCTCGTCGCGCAGCCGCCTACCCGACGCCTGCGACGCCAAGTACCTATCGACAGCAGAAACTGGTCGAACGCAAGGCGTCTCTCCGACGCCCCAGCGCTCTGAATCGTCCCAATCGGCAGACGCGATTTGCCGCCTCGCTGCGGCCAGCTTCCGCTGACGATGTCACACCTCCAACCACGTTTCGCACCGCACCGCCACCGCCACCGTCGCCAGTCACTCGCCACGAACCAGACCCGCTGGATGAGACACCACTGCAGCAGCGGGAGGCGCAAAGTCGCCGCAGTGAAGCCCCGCCGGAGTACCTGCAGCAGACCAACCGCCACCGCGGTGAACGTCACCGCAGCCCGCGTCGTGACGATGTTCGTCGCCCCGCTCGCTCGGACAACAGCACTGCCAATCCGCCGGCGGAGGCTAATTCAACTCCGCGTCGTCAGGTGACTGATCGTGGCGGGCGAGAACCCGACGACGCCGTTTTCGGAGCTCAAACCGGCCAGGAAACGTCGAAGTCAGGCCAGGGGCGTTCGATTTTTGGGATCCCCCTGCCATTTGGGCGTTCCGCATCAGATTCGGAGACAACCGCGCACCCGGAAGCAACGGCGAAAGTCAGGGAACGTGAGGCGCCGTCCGTCACAGCGCCGCAAAAGACCACGGAACAGCGGCAGCGGACCGACTCAACCACACACAGCAGACCTGGAGCGACACCCGCCGTCCCCGAATTTGAACGCACCAGCGATGCCCACGGCGGAGAGCTGGTGGAAGGCGTCATGACGGTGCGATTCGACAAGGGCCAGAAACGCGCCAATTTGCACATCCCGTTTTCGCCACCACTGAAGGGCATGCCCGACGTGGAATGCGAGTGCGTGGACGACGTGCCGGTCCGCCTGAAAGTTCCCGTGCGTCAGTCCTACGGCATTCGCATTGAAGCTCGGCGATCGGATGCGTCTGAGGCTCTCGAAGCCGATGTCGGCTTTGCTGCCATGTACTCGCCCGAGTCATAACAAGGTTGCCTCAACCGGCGGCCCAGGCACCATCGCTGTGCCGTCAATTAGCGGCGTAGTTTGTCGAGCAGCTTGTTCTGCCACTTATTTTGCAGGCTGGGGAGCGCATCCTGGAGTGCTCGATCCGGTGCGTTCAAACCGCGCAGGATCTCGTTGGCCGTGCCACGAATCTTATCGGCCTTCTTCTGGTCACCGTCCGACAGCACTCCTGACTGAGACACCGCCTGAAAGACGGCATCGGGATTGGCACGACCGGATTTCAGGTCGGCCAGCAACTGTCGCGTGGAAGTGATGCTCGCCAGCAGCTGCTGATGGTCTGTCAGAATGTGTTTGTACTGATCTCCCAGTTTGCCGTACAGCTTCTGCTTTTGCTGATCCACATAGCCGTCAAAGGCCGTCAGCAGCTGCCCCTGAACCTCGGGCAGAAAACTGGCCATGGCTGACTCCAGCCCGCTGGCCACCTGCGTTCCCAGGTCCGACTCAAATCGCACATCCGGGCGTTTGGCATCCCCCGTGAGACGAATGGTGCCGTTGATCTGTCGGACACCTGACAGCGTGGTCTCCGCCAGTCCGGAGAGACTGGCCAGCAGCGGCTTGTCCGACTCGGTTTGCAGATGGGCATCACCAAAGTCGGACTGCATCTGAACAGTGCCGTCAATTTTTCCATCACGCAAAGTCACGCGAGCGTTCCAGTGCATCTTGTTCAGACGAGCCGTCAGCCGATTGCCGTTCGGTTTTCCGGCCGACAGCTCCTGCCCATTGTGATCGGTGAAGTCGGTCGCAAACTGCGTGACGGCCACGTCCGATGTGGCATCATGCTGCACGACCAGCCGAACTGGTGATTTGCCATCCGTGGCAACATCCAGCACTGCCGGTTTGCCCAGCAGCCGGGGATCACTGGTGATGTCACGAACCTCTGCATGAAAGGGCGTGGGACTGTCTGACAGCGGCAGTTCCCCGGTCAGCAGCATTTTGCGCACCAGGAACTTTGGCGTGGGGTGAAACAGGGGAAACTCAAACTCCCGCCCACGGCTGCGTTCCGGCGGTGGCGGTTGTTTGATCTTGTGCTGATAGTCCTGCAGCGTCTCCAGCCACGACAGCATTTGATGCAGCTGCAGATACATCGATTCGCCAATCAATGATTCGGTGATTCGGCGTGGATCGGGCTTGAGCATCCGCAGACTGTGCGCAACCATTTGCCGGTCGTTCTTTTGAGCGTCATTCAGCTTTGCCAGATCCGCGCGAATTTCCGCCGGCACTTTCTGTCGAAATTCGTTGACCGTCGCCCGCGTACTGCGGAGCAAAAGATCTGCATCCTGAGCCAGCTGCAGGTAGTTCTGAATCTGGTCGAGCGTGTCGCCTTTTCGGGCAGCCTCCATCTGCTGCTTCAACAGCTTCAGTTGGGCTGCTGCGGTTTTGATCTGATCGTTAACGTCGTGAAACCGTCCGTCCCATTTGACGTACAGCTGGTTCCCCAGTCGATAGGACTCCAGTACGTTGGGATCGAGTTTTTCCTTCACGTCGGCGGTCAGGCTGTCCAGCCATTCGTCCCCGAAGCTCTCCAGTTGATCGGAGACCCAGCCGGGAATCGCCGAGCCTTCCGACTGTTCCTCAACAGGCAGCTGGCCATCGTCAGCGCGTGGTGTCCCCAGACGCACGCCCGTCATTTCGGCGGTTTCCACAACGTAACTGCGACGGAGCAGCGCGTCACCGTTGAGGTGAAACTTGATTTCGCCAAATTCCACCAGATTGCGGCCGGGCTTACTGCGATCTGCCAGCTGCACATCAGAGACGGTCAGCATCGGTGGAAAGAACTGTGTGTCGAGCTGCCGCACGTCCACTTTGGCACCGGTCACTGACTGCAGCGTCTGTGTGGCCGAGTATCGCAGCAGCGGATCAAAGCCGAAGGCAAAAAACGCCCACACGATCGCCACAATGAACAACCGGGGCAGAAGATAAGACCATCGCACGATGCACCTCCGTGTGCATTCGAAGAAAACGTGTGAGACCGCTTAGTGAACTGGCAGGGAACGAGCATCAGCCCGATACGGTCAGGCGATCGGCCCACTCGACTCCCATCAGCAATCGCGTCAGCCAGTAACGCCGCGCCCATTTGCCAGCGACTTCTGAGTATTTCTTAAACCAGGGTTTGGTGTAGTGGTAACAGGGGAACACGACAGCCAGCCCTATAAGAAAACTGCCGAGCACGATGGAGTTGTTAAACCCGGTCCACGGCATCACCGGCATGTTGTACAGCTCGGTCCACAGAGACTGCAGAGCCGGGTGCGACAGCAGAAATCCGCCGACAGCGTCAAACACAGGATCCAGCAGGGTGGCCCCCAGGCTGGTCAGCAATATCGTTGCCGTCGCAATTCCCAGGTTGGCCCGTGTCGACGCCATGATGACGCCCAGCACAATGGCCGTGAGGTTTCCCTTGGGCAGCATGCCAATCCACAGGCCGAACGCAAATCCCAGCGCCAACTGACCGGCTTTGGCTTCGCCCAGCACGGCCTTCAGCAGCATTCGAAAAGGTCGAATCAGAAAATACACAAGCGCACCTCGTGCCCGGCGTTAGAGAAAGCGGCCTGAGCGGACTTTCCGCCGGGATCACGCAATGGTCAATATCACGGCGTCTCTCGATTGCCAGGCCTGGCAACGCTCTGTGACCACCACAGGCAACAGCGGCAAATTGGCAGCGATCCGTGCAGTCGGCAGCAGGATCTGCGCCTTTTCCGCCGTGTGAGCTGTGCACCGCTCACTCTGGTCGAATTGAAAATGAAGGCAGTATTTGTGGGACAGAATACGGAACGAAATATCGAGCTGCAGGACAAGGTTGGCAATTCGGCCGATACTTTCGGCCCTGTGGCACGTTTGGAAAGGCAGATCTGACATGCGTCTGACAGCCCCGCCTGGGAAATGGGCGGCAAGTTGTTGTTCTGCTGGGCCAGGCATATAATCACGGTCCTCCCACCTCCCCGTCCTCCCGCTTCTGCGGGGCAGAGACCAGCCCAAAATACCAATGAATTCAGCAGCTCAAACCGTCGACCACGCGAACGTGGCAGCGCCGTTGACGATGGCCTTTGACTATCAACCACGCACACGCGTGGTGTTCGGAGCTGGCTGTTTCGCACAACTGGGGCAGGTTGCCGCAGAATTTGACTCAGCGCGCGTCCTTCTCGTCACCGACCCTGGGCTGAAGCAGGCTGGCCATGCCGAAAAAGCGGTCCAGTATCTGGAACAGGCAGGACGCAACGTCGCTGTGTTTGATGACGTTTCGCCCAATCCCACCACGGACGATGTGGACCGCTGCGTGGCGTTCGCCAAAAGAGAGAACATCGGTCTGATCGTGGGGCTGGGCGGCGGCAGCAGCATGGACTGCGCTAAGGGCGCCAACTTTCTTTTGACCAATGGCGGACGGATGCAGGACTACCGCGGGGTCGGCAAAGCGACCCAGGAAATGCTGCCGATGATCGCCGTGCCCACCACCTCCGGAACGGGCAGCGAAGCGCAGTCGTTTGCCGTGATTGCCGATGCGGAAACGCACATGAAAATGCCATGTGGCGACCCCAAAGCCGCCTGCCGCGTGGCCATTCTGGACCCGGAATTGACGGTCACCATGCCGCGTTCGGTCGCGTCCGCAACGGGCATCGACGCCATGACCCACGCGATCGAAAGCTACGTCACCAAAAAACGCAACCCGATTTCCAAGATGTTTGCCCGTCAGGCCTGGCAACTGTTGTCATCCTCCTTTCAGACCGTGATGGAACAGCCGGATGATGTTGAGGCTCGCGGCAATATGCTGCTGGGAGCGCACTTTGCCGGTGCTGCCATTGAAAACAGCATGCTGGGAGCCGCCCACGCAACGGCCAATCCACTCACCGCGCACTTCAATACCACTCACGGAGTTGCCGTGGGCCTGATGCTGCCGCACGTGATTCGCTGGAATTCTTCGGAGGTGGGACTGTTGTATCGGGAACTGGCGCAGTCCGCCGGCTGGGCGGGCCGCAACGACTCAGACGAACAGGCGGCCGAACTGCTGGCCAGTGGCTTTGCCGGATTTCTGGAGGTCGCAGGCATGCCGGTGTCGTTATCGCAGGCCATTTCCCAGCCCATTGACGACGAAATGGTCGTTCAGCTGGGAATTGAGGCCTCCAGCCAATGGACGGGAACGTTCAATCCACGAACAATGGACGCAGATTCGTTCAGCCGTATCTATCGAAATGCCATGTAATGCTGGCGGTTGGCCGCCGGAATCACGCCACGATTCCCAGCAGCAACTGCTGCATGTCTCGCCTGTTCCTCCTTAATAACCTGATCCCGCCTGAAAGGGAACGCCATGAACCGCATGACCCGCCGTCAGACTCTGGGGATTTGCTTGGGCACTCTCGCCGCCGGCACACGACTGCCCGCACTTTGGGGTGAAGACCAGGCAGTTGCAACGCCTGAAACCGGCTGGACATCGTTTCGCAACGGTCCGGCACAGCAGGGCATTGCCACCACTCAGTTGGCCGCCGATCCGCAGTTGAAGTGGGAGCTAAGTTCAGCGGATGGCTGGATCTCCACCTGCGCGATCGCCGGTGGCCATGTTTACGCTCCCGCACTGAGAGGCTACCTGCACTGCCTGGACAAAGAGACGGGCAAAGAGCTGTGGCGTTACCGCTCGATAGAAAGCAAAGACGAGGACGAATTTGCGCCCGGGTTCAAAGCGGCCCCGCTGGTTACTGACGACACCATCTACATTGGCGACGAAGACGGCATTCTGCACGCGGTCGATCGCAGCAGTGGCAAGCTGCGGTGGAAGTACGTCACTGATGCGGAAATCGCAGGCGGGGTGGCGGCCTTTGAAGACAAAGTGCTGCTGGCTTCGCACGATGCGTATCTGTACTGCCTGACCCGCGACGGTGAAGAGGCGTGGAAATTTGAAACGAACGATCGCATCAACTGTTCGCCCGGCATCGTGGAGGGCTTCACGTTCGTCAGTGGCTGCGACGAACACCTCCGCGTCATTGATTTGAAAAGCGGTAAAGAATCGCGAGACGTAGAGATGGGGTCGTATCTGATTGCCTCTCCCGCGATTTACGACGACATGCTGTACGTCGGCTCGCACGCTGGTGATGTGGCGGCCCTCAACTGGAAGACGGGCGAGATTGTCTGGCGATATCGCGGCCGCCGTGACCTGCCGTATCATGCCTCCGCCGCTGTCACTGACGAACTGGTGCTGGTCGGCGGGCACGACAAAGTCATGCACGCCATTGACCGCAAAACGGGCGAAGGCCGCTGGGCGTTTGCCACAAAAGCCCGCATCGACAGTTCCCCGGCTGTGGTCGATGAGCGTGTATTTTTTGGCGGGGGGGACGGCAACATCTACGGCCTGAAGCTGAGCGACGGCACGCCCGTGTGGAAATACAACGCGGGCAAGCCTGTCAACGCGGGCATCGCCATTGGAGACGGCTGCCTGGTAGTGGGCGAAGATGACACCAACGGCAAACTGCGGTGCTTTGGCTAGCAGCGGTCGCTGCACAAAGCCGGCCGCTGCACGCGGCGCCACATGAATGACACCTGTCCTGTGCCCCATAGAACAGAATTCGACACTGGTGTTCCCCCGGGATTTCGACGATGATCAAATCCCCGGGAATCAAATTTGTACTGCCCGCCCGATCGCACTCGCGAGACAGAAAACACCGCTCATGACCACCACAGACGTTTCAAAAACCACTGAAGTCGGCAGCTACTTCATTTCCAACTACCCGCCGTTTTCGCTGTGGAATAAGGACAATGTCCCGTCGGTGTTTGAAGGGTTTGAGCGACCTCTGACCGAGACGAAGCAGACGCCGCTCGGTTTGTACATTCACATTCCATTCTGTCGCAAACGCTGCAAATTCTGCTACTTCCGCGTCTACACCAACCAAAATGCTAAGGCCATTGAGGACTATGTGCAGGCACTGATTCGAGAAATCGAAACGATCAGCCAGCAGGCGGGGGTGGCGGGGCGCGAACTCGAGTTCGTCTACTTCGGCGGTGGCACGCCATCCTATCTGGGCTCTAAACAACTGCGGTCTCTGCGGGAACGCATGAGTGAGCACGTGACGTGGGAGAAGGCTCGGGAGGTGACGTTCGAATGCGAACCGGGCACACTCAGCCTGGAGAAACTGAAGACACTCAAAGACATCGGCATCACACGTATCTCTTTGGGCGTGGAAAACTTTGACGACAAGATCCTGGAAGAGAACGGCCGCGCTCACCTGTCTCCGGAAGTGCTGCGTGCCTACGACTGGATTCAGCAGGTTGGCTTTCCGCAGGTGAACATTGACCTGATCGCCGGCATGGTGGGAGAGACGGACGCCAACTGGCAAAGCTGTGTCGAAAAGGCGATCGACATGAAGCCGGACAACGTCACGATCTACCAGATGGAACTGCCGTTCAACACGGTTTACTCCAAAGAAATGAAGGAAAGCGGCATTGAGTCGCCGGTCGCCAACTGGCCCACGAAACGTCGCTGGGTCAGCGAGGCGATGGATCAGCTGATCGCGGCCGGCTATCACGTTTCCAGTGGCAATGAGATGATCCGCAATCCCGAGACGGATCACTTCGTGTATCGTGACAACGTCTGGCGGGGCTGCGATCTTCTGGCCACCGGCGTGTCATCGTTTGGCCACTTTCAGGGCGTGCACTACCAGAACCTCGATAAGATCGAAGACTACACGGCGACCGTCAACGCGGGAGAACTGCCAATCAACCGCGCGTTGAAACCCACGCCGCATCAGATTCTGATCCGCGAGTTTGTGCTGCAGATGAAGGAAGGCCACATCGACGCCGCCACCTTCCGCGAGAAGTTTGGAGTTGACGTCACCGAGCAGTTTGCCGAACCACTGGCCAATCAGGCCAAAGCTGGCTACCTGACGGTGGATGGCGATCGCATCGAACTGACCCGCAAAGGTCTGCTGCAGGCGGACAGCCTGCTGCCGGAATACTTCGAAGAAGAACACAGGGCCGTTCGCTACACCTGATCCCGACCGTCACGCGCAGCTTTCGGGCAGGCACAGCGGGTCAGATGCGTTGAGGCCCTGAGAAACTGCGGCATGGCTTCCCTGCGGCATCGCGAGCTGCAGAGCCACGCGGCTCCAGCGGGTTCTGTGGACCGCTGCTACCAGGCGTGTCCGGCCAGATGGGGCGCGGATCGTCATGTGCTGTCCCGGCACGTCCGGGCGATCGAGCTCAATTCCCCGCTGGCAACGGTGGGCGACTTCTCGGTGCTGTGCAGGTGGGCTAGACTTCCGGTTGGCGCCGGCAAACGACGCAGCGCCTGTGCACTCACATTTTACCGTGAAGGAATCCCGGCTCCGTGAACCCACTGATCGAACTGGAACAACTGTGCGCCCTGTTCCCTGAACCGGACGGTGACGCGCTGTACCTGAATGCCGAACACATCGCTCGGGAAGCGACTCCGGAGCCCTACCACCGCATGCTGGTGCACGAGCACCACATGACGGTGACGATGGAGAGTTTCCACGACTGCTCGGTCGAAGTTCAGGTGGTCGAATCAAAGGTTGTGGACGATCTGTACTGCCGCAAGATCCTGCTCAACAAAGAGGGCACGTCGCAAAACGTGCAGTTCGGCATTGTGCGATTCAACTTCAGTTTTGTGACCGATTCGGTCCGTGAACAGATTGAATCCGAATCCATTCCCCTGGGCCGCGTTTTAATTCAGCATAACGTTCTTCGGCACATTGATCTGGGTGCAATCGTTAAGTTTCAGGCCGGACCGGGGTTAAGTCGATACCTCCAGATGGAGGTCGGCCAGGAGACGTTCGGACGCATGGCGACCATCTTCTGTAATGGCTCCCCGGCCGTGGATTTACTGGAAATTTCGGCCCCGCTGACGTAGAACAAGTCGCAGGAATGCGTGTCAGCGGACACATTGCGCTCTGGCGGAAACGATCACGGAAAACGATCATCTGCATGGTCATTCGAATCGCTCAGTCAGCGTCGTCCACAACGTCATTCACCCGCTTCGTTCACCTCGCCTGTCGGACCGCCATCCATGATTCAGCCCAACCCCGAATCCCCGGTTAACTATCTGCCTGAGATCGACAACTCTTACGACGTGATCGTTGTCGGCGGAGGTCCGGCGGGATCCTCAACGGCCGCACTGGTCGCTGAGCATGGACACAGCACGCTGCTGCTCGAACGAGCTGAACTGCCGCGATTTCACGTGGGTGAGTCGCTCATTCCGGAAACCTACTGGCCTCTCAAACGACTGGGCCTGATCGACCGCCTGAAGGAATCGGCCTTCCCGCGCAAGTACAGCGTGCAGTTTGTCAGCGAAGGCGTGAAGGAATCCGCTCCCTTCTACTTCGACATGTACAACCCTCACGAAAGCAGCGTCACATGGCAGGTCGAGCGTGGCAAGTTTGATCAGATGGTGATGGACCGGGCTCGTGAACTGGGCGCCGTAGTGCACACATCTGCTCAGGTGACGGACGTGATTTTTGAAGACGACGTGGCCGTCGGTGTCAAAGTCCGACTGCTGAACGAAGACGGTGGTCGCACAGAGCGTGAGATTCGCTCCAAAGTGGTCGTAGATGCCACAGGACAGTCCGCGTTCATCAGCAACCGCCGAGGCCAGCGTGACGCCGATCCGCGCCTCAAAAAGGGCACCATCTGGACTTACTGGAAAGGCGCCCACCGTGATCCCGGCAAGGACGAGGGGGCCACGCTCATCATGCAGACACCTGGCAAGAAGTCGTGGTTCTGGTACATCCCGCTGCAGGACGATGTCGTGAGCGTCGGTTGCACGGGCAGCATGAGTCACATGTTCGGCAAAGAGAACGGTGACGCAGAAACCGTTTATACGCGAGAGCTGGATCTGTGCCCCGCCATGACAAAGCGACTGGCGAATGCGGAACGCTGCACGGACTACTTCACCACCAAAGACTTCTCGTATTATTCTCGCGAGGGCGCTGGCAATGGCTGGGTGCTTGTGGGCGATTCTTTCGGCTTCATTGACCCTGTTTACTCCAGCGGTGTTTTTCTGGCCCTCAAAGGCGGCGAGTTTGCCGCAGACGCCATCCACGACGCCCTGCAGCGATGCGACCTCACCGGCCCTCGCCTCGGCCAGTGGCAGCCTCTCTACAAGCAGGGCATCGAAAACTTCCGTAAACTGGTCTACGCGTTCTATGCAGAAGACTTCAGCTTCGGTGCCTTCCTGAAAGAGAACCCTCAGTACAAGTCCAACATGGTCGACATTCTTGTGGGTGACGTCTTCAAGCCCGGCGTCGGCGACATCTTCGACGCCATGGGCGTTGTGGAACCGGAACTTGACGAGCCACTCAAGCCGGTGATGGCCTCCTGACAGGGCCTCGCCAAAACGGCAGGCACCTGCGTTGTTCAAACAAGAACTCGCTGCGGCGACCGGCATTCTGTCTGGTCGCCGTTTTCGTTATGCTGTCGCCATGCCCACACCCGTCCCCCTGATAGCTGCCAGTGAAATTCCGCCCGGCGAGGGCCGCGAAGTGGTCGCGGCGGGACGCATTTTTGCCGTGTTTAATGTCGAAGGCACTTTTGAAGTGCTTGACGGCATCTGCCCTCACGCGGGTGGGCCTCTCGGCAAAGGAACGCTCAACGGCGGCACGGTCACCTGCCCCTGGCATGGCTGGCAGTTTGACGTGACGTCCGGCCAGCACTGCCTGAACGACACCCTTTGTCAGCAGCATTTCCCGGCCGAAGTGCGAGACGGACAGGTCACAGTACTGCTCGAGGAAACGCCACCTGCGTCCTGAAACACGAGCAGCCGGGACGTACCAGCGGCCGCCGCTCGATGCCTTCTGCGCGCATCACGGCAGCCTGATGACAGACGTGCTAGGCGGCCCCCCGAACATCTGATAGTGTGCCGCGTCCTTCTGCCTCCTGTCGGATTCACGTCGGATGTCCAATCCCTACAAGTCGCCGGACGCCAAACAGCACCCCGCCTCGCTGGCCGCAGACACGGTGTTCTGGGGACTGCTGATCACCCAGTTTCTGGGTGCATTCAACGACAACTATTTTAAACAGATGGTGCTGCTTAAATGCACCGACCTGGTATCCCGCAACGGGCCGGACCTCCAGCCCTGGGCTCTGGGCGCCTTTGCTCTCCCATTTGTGCTGCTGTCAGGTCTGGGAGGCTATTTGTCTGATCGATACTCCAAACGTCGCATTGTCGTTCTGTGCAAAGTGCTGGAAATCGTGGTGATGGCAGCCGCGCTGCAGGTACTGCTGATCAGCAGCCTCAGCGACACCACACAACTGGCGCTGCTGATCGCCGTCCTGGCATTGATGGGTGCCCAAAGCGCGATATTTGGCCCCTCCAAGTACGGTATCCTGCCAGAACTGTTCACCAGCAAAAAGCTGCTGCCTGTCAATGGCGCCATTCAGATGACCACATTTGTGGCCATTATCTTTGGTATGGCGGGAGCTGGCTTTGCGCTGGACAGCCTGGGAAATTCTCTGTGGCTGTGCAGTTCAATCGCGGTGGCCATCGCCGTGCTGGGAACCCTGACATCATTTCTGGTCCGACCAACACCAGTTGCTGATCCCGGCATCCGGTTGAAACTTGACAACCTGTTCATCCCCAAAGATATACGCCGCCTGTTTGGCTCAGACAAATCGCTCTTCAAAGCCATTCTGGTGATGACGTTGTTCTGGTTCATTGGCGGATATGCGCAGCCGGCCATCAACACGCTGGGCGAAAACGTGCTCAATCTCAACAAAACACGCACCAGCCTGATGGCCGCCTCTGTGGGAGTGGGCATTGCGCTGGGCTGTGTGATTGCCGGCTTCACCAGCCGCGGCGGCAGCAAAGACGGGGGACGCTGGACCACCCGCGGCAGCTGGATGATTGTCGGATCGCTGCTGTTGATTACGGTGCTTGGAAGCGGCTGGCTGGGCCGCCCTGCCGAATCCGCGAACACTACGCAATCATTGCTGACCTGCCTGCTGTCCGCCGATGCGATGGAGTGGGCGCTGCGATTCGCCATGCTGTCGCTGGGAATCTCGGCAGGCGTTTTTGTTGTCCCGATTCAGGTGTTTTTGCAGTCAAAACCACCTGCTGAACAGAAGGGAAGACTCATCGGTGCGATGAATTTCATGACATGGCTTGGAATTCTGGGATCTGCGGTCTATCTAGGAGTGTTCAACGCTGCCTGCACGGCCATCAGCCCCGCAGGGGAAAGCCTGCAGCATCAGTATCTTGGCTTCCTGACGCTTGCCGTTTTCATGTTGCCTGTCGCGTTGTTCTATCGCCTGCCAGTCGCTCAGGCTGCTGCCGCCAATGCGACCTCGTCGCCGTCCGAGGCCCCGGACGACAACGCTTGAGCGCGCCGTTTGTTTTCTCAAAACTGCCTCACGCAGGCTGTCGTCATCTAATCTCAGCAAGCGTGCCAATGACCGTTTCCTGAATTGTCGTCAGCGACCGCTGTACCAAAACGGCAAAATCCGGTCATTTTGAGGGTAGAAACGGACGCCCAACACTCATGATGACGGCCGCTGAAACCCAGCAAATTGGCTGTTTTTCTGCTTCCCGGGCCTGAGAAGCTCGTTTTTTTGCACTTCCGTCTTATGAGAAAAGAATTCAGCGTTTTTCCATACAACTTGTCACCTTGGTTCTGCAGGTGCAGAATCCCACAGGGGCTGGAGGGAAAGGCTGTCTTCCACGCTTGAAGAGGCCAAACCAAGACCGTTTCAGGCCCCTGCAAGTTTCGCTGGCTGATGTCCGATGTCTGACTGAACAGGCGTTTTCCGGCGTCCCCATCGATTTTGCACCTGGCACCTTGTGGGTGAACCCTGAATATGAGCGGCGACAAACCAAGCACAGACGACATCCTCGCCAAGCTGCGTGGCGGTGGTGCACCGGCCCCAGAGCAGGCGGACGATTCCGCCGCAGAAGCGTCCGCTGCTGAAGAATCCGCGCCCGCGGAGTCGGCCGCACCAGCTGCTGGCGGATCGCCACTTGATCAAATTCGCGCTGGTGGTGGCGGCGGAGCGGCCAAACCCGCGGAAGCCAAGCCTGCCGCCAGTGGTTCGCCGCTCGATCAAATTCGTGCCGGTGGTGGTGGAGCAGCAAAGCCAGCGGCAGCCAAACCCGCCGCTGGTGGTTCGCCCCTGGATCAGATTCGCGCTGGTGGTGCCGGGGCAGCCAAACCGGCTGCCGGTGGGTCTCCGCTGGATCAAATTCGAGCGGGCGGTGGTGGAGCAGCCAAACCAGCTGCCGGCGGTTCACCTCTAGACCAGATTCGTGGCGGTGGCGCGGCCAAACCGGCCGCTGCTGCAAAGCCGGCAGTGGCTGCCAAAGCAGCGCCCGTCGACACCGCCAAAGCGTCAGGCATGTCAGCTGCTGAGATGATCGAAGCGGCCCGCAAGGGCGTCGTCACGGCAGATCCGGCAACTGGTGAGCCCAAAGAAGCGGCACCTAAGAAAGTCGCACTTCCGAAAAAACCGCTGCCAGGCAAAGCAGCAAAGAAGGCAGCCGAGCAGCCCCGTCGAGATTTCCTGGCACTGCTGCTGGGAATCATCTGCAGCCCGCTGGTTTGGGCATGGGGCTCTCTGGTGGCTGCGACCGCAGCGTCCAGCCTCGCCATTGCCCGTTTCATGATGCCCAACGTGCTTGTGGAACCACCAACAAAATTCAAAATTGGCCCGCCAACGGATTACGGTCCGGGCACGGTCAGCACCAAGTGGAAGGCTCAGTACGGAGTCTGGATCGTCAACGCCGAAGTCGATGGCCAGCCTCTCATCTATGCCTTGTCCACGGTCTGCACCCATCTGGGATGTACCCCGAACTGGCTGGAAGGCGAACAGAAGTTCAAGTGCCCCTGCCATGGTTCAGGTTTCTATAAGACCGGCGTGAACTTCGAAGGTCCCGCCCCCCGACCACTGGAACGTCACGGCATCCGACTGGCAGAAGACGGCATGCTGGAAGTGGACAAGAGCATCAAGTTCCAGAAAGAGCTTGGTCAGTGGGAAAACGCGTCGTCCTTTGTCTCTGTCTGATCACACCGTTTCTCGGGTGATTCGGTCCTGTTTAGATCACTGTTTAAGGAAGCACGGCTGTGTCCGTAGGCGAATACATTCGTAACTCGCAGATCTGGAAGAGTATCTTCCGGCACCCCGCGCCGACAGATCGTCGAAACCGCGTCGTGGTGATGCTGACCAACTTCTTCCTGCACCTGCACCCGGTGTCCATCAAGCAACAGGGAATCGCGCTGTCCTACACATGGTGTATGGGCGGCATTACGTTCTTCCTGTTCCTGGTGGAAGCACTGACGGGCGTACTGCTGATGTTCTATTACCGTCCCACACTGGAGTGGGCGTTCTACGACATTCAGGCACTGCGAGACGTTCAGACACTGGGAATCATGCGTGAGATTCACCGCTGGGGTGCACACGCAATGGTGATTACCGTGTGGCTCCATATGTACCGCGTGTTCCTGACAGGCAGTTACAAACCACCGCGAGAATTTAACTGGGTGGTGGGCGTCCTTTTGCTTGTGCTGACGCTCCTGCTGTCTTTTACCGGATACCTCCTGCCATGGGACCAACTTGCGATCTGGGCGATCACCGTAGGGTCCAACATGGCCCGCGCCCATCCTTTCCTCGGTGGCGAAGGGCCCGGTTTTCAGATTTTGAACATGGGTGGCTACGACCTGATCACCAATGCCAGTGACGCGAAGTTTCTGCTGCTGGGTGGACGGTTTGTGGGCGAAGCGACGCTGAACCGGTTCTATATCCTCCATTGTGTGGCTATTCCGATCGTTGTCGCGGGACTCATCGCCATTCACTTTTGGCGTGTCCGCAAAGATGGTGGCATCAGCCAGCCTCTGTAGGCTGTTCTGTGCTTCGACTGTTCGTCGGCCGTTGTCGACGATGAACCTCACGTGATCCTTAACTGATTCGGTTCACTCGATGAATCCCCATCCTGATTTAACGTCCAGCGTCCTGCACGGCCTTGGCTGGTTCTACCTCATCCTGTTCGTGATGAACTTGTGGTGGACGGCCCGCAGCTACAAGCTGGATGGCGAGTTTTCCAAAGACACTCCCATTCTGGGCGGCGTACCTGTGGCCACCATCTGGGCCGTCCTGTCAGCCATCCTGCTGATGGTTTCAGCCGCTCATTTTACCGGCACCAGCAGCCCGGATACGTTCCTGATTCGACTCCCGGAGTGGTTCAAGAACCCGGTCGATGCCTTCTTTGCTGATCCCAAGATCTATTTCGCGGGCTCTCTGGTCCTGTTCTGGGCCATGATTCAATTCCGTGAATGGTGGATCAAAGACACCGTCGCCTGGTCACTTCTGCAGGGATCTTTGATCTTCCTCGCCCTGTCCATGAGTGACTACGACTTCCGCCAGATCGTCGGCAAGCCGGACAATGTTCCCATTGTCGCCATGTTGTTCATCGTCAGCTTCCTGACATGGATCTACTTCCGCCGTGCGTGCGACAACGACCGCCGCATCGAAGAGGGTCGGCCGCTGTTTGAGCAGGAGAACAACGAGAAAGTGCTCGTCTGGCCTGACCTGGTTTACACAGAGCTGATCTGCATGGTGCTTCTGACCGTTGTGCTCGTGTTCTGGGGCATCGCGTTGAAAGCTCCTCTGGAAGAACCCGCCTCCTCGGTGAAGACCCCCAACCCTTCGAAAGCTCCCTGGTACTTCCTGGGACTGCAGGAAATGCTGGTCTATTTCGACCCATGGCTGGCCGGAGTGGTGCTGCCGGGCATTATTCTTGGTGGCCTGATGGCGATTCCTTACATCGACTTCAACAAGACGGGCAACGGTTACTACGTGTTTAAAGAACGAGCCTTCGCCGTCACGACATTCCTGTTTGGCTTCTTCCCATTGTGGATCGCTCTGATCGTTCTGGGAACGTTTCTGCGAGGCCCGAACTGGAACTTCTACGGAATCTATGAGGTCTGGGACGTGCACAAGGTCGAAGCGGCCAACAACGTCAACCTCTCGGAATTCTTCTGGGGCTTCCCCGGAATCAGCGCCATTTATGGCGGCATGCCCAAGGGAGATGCTTTCCTCGGTAGTCCCGTCGCCACCATGCTGCTGCGGGAATCCCCGGGCATCGTGTTGATCTTTCTGTACTTCGCCGTACTGCCACCGATTCTCGGTCTGACAGTGCTCCGTAAGTACTTTGTGAAAATGGGGATCTTCCGTTTCCTCGTATTCTCCAATCTCGCACTGTGGATGGCCGTCTTGCCAATCAAGATGGTTCTCCGCTGGGCGTTTTCGTTGAAGTACATCGTGGGTATCCCCGAGTGGTTCTTTAACATTTAGAATCCTTTCGTTTGTCAATTCTCGCGCGTGATGTGCGATCGTCTCCCACGGTTTTCTCTGTGGACAGACATAACTCCTCGCTGGAGCCTTTTCTGACATGCCGGCAACTGAACAATATTTCTGGAACCAGAAAAAGCTGCACAAAGTCTTCGCGGGCACTTGTGTGGCGTTGCTCGTGGCTGTGATCTGGACCATGGTCCAGGACTACTCAGACCCATGGCGCTCTTACCAATCCACCAACTTCGAGCTTCAAGCGAAGAAGAAAGAGCGTGACATCGCTCAGATGAAGACGTGGGAGTACGAGACTCGCATGGAAGAACTCACGACCGAAAGGCGAGAGATCTCCACGGCGATGAAAGAGCTGAGCGACATTGACGCCAAGGTGGCTAAGCAGCTTGATATGGCCACTCGCAAGTTCGACGCTCTGGCGTTGAAACTCAAAAGCCAGAATGCGTTGCGTGACGAGGCCCGAGCGGGATACGACCTCGCCATTCGTGACACGCTGCCACAGGATGTGCTTGCCAAACGCTTCGCAGGCTTCGAGGCAGCGCAGACGGCAGCCGACGAGATTCAGCTGGAACTGGAAGCTGCACAGCGAGAACTGGACGATGTGGGCATGCCAAAAGGGCTCGACCCAGACGGTGAGCCACTTTACACAGCTGAGGAAGCGACACTCGTCGTCAAACTGGCTGATGTGCAGGCGCGTGCCGCTGAAAACAAAAAGCAGATGGACAAGCTGGAAGCGGACATCAAGCTGGCAGAGGATGCGCTGGACGACATTGCTCCGGAAGGCACCTGGAAGAAAGTGAAGCGAAAAATCATGGAGGCACCGATCATTGATGGCTTCAATGGTCACCTGAAGGTCACTCAGGACTGGCTTCCAGATCTGCACCAGACACTGGGCATGACAGAAATTGCTCGTTTTGACCGCTGTCGAACGTGCCACATGAACATGGATCGCACGGCGCCTGGCAACAAGCCTGCTTTCCCTCACGGCATCGCCAGCGAGAACAACGTCGATACGTGGGTCAAAGAGAACAAGTTTCCACACCCCTACACGACCCATCCAAATCACGAACTGTTTGTGACGGCATCCAGTCCGCACCCCGTGTCCAAATTTGGCTGTACGGTGTGCCACGACGGTCAGGGCTCGGGCACAACATTCGGAAATGCGGAACACACACCCAACGATCCGAATCAGGCGCACCAGTGGGAAGAGGAATTCGGTTACCACCCCAATCATTTCTGGGAGTACCCGATGCAGCCGGACCGCTTCCAGGAATCCACCTGCATCAAATGTCACCATGACGTTGTTGAGCTGGGCATCAATCCCCAATTTGGAGCGTCAGCTCCCAAGGCTTACAAGGGCTTCACGCTGATCCAAAAGTACGGCTGCTTTGGCTGCCACGAGATCCATGGGTATGACGGTGGTGATGCAATCGGCCCCGACATGCGTCTTGAACCGCAGACAGAAGGCCAGATGGCCCGCGTGGAAGCGGACCCCGCTCAGCACGCTGGTAAGTACCGCAAAGTGGGCCCGGCCCTGCGGCACATCGCTGCCAAAACCTCCGCCGGCTTTATCTACGACTGGACGCAGGAACCCAAGCGTTTCCGTCCCAGCACAAAGATGCCGCAGTTCTTTAACCTGCGAAGTCACTTGAACAAAGAGCAGGGCGATGAAACCGACGGCTACGAGGAAGTTGAGCTGGCAGGTCTGACCTCGGTACTGCTGAACGGGTCAGAGGATATCGATTTGCTCCAGCCGGCCGCAGATTACGTCGCCAACGCCGAGCGAGGCAAGCAGTTGTTCACAGAGCGAGGCTGTCTCGCCTGTCACCAGCACGATGCCACTCCCGGCTCAACGGCCGATTTTGGTCCTGATATCAGCAAGATTCATCAGAAGGTGAATCGCAATGCAGACAACGCAGAGTTCAGCGACTGGCTGTACACGTGGGTCAAGGAGCCCACACGCTACCACGCACGAACTCGCATGCCTCACCTGTATCTCGATCCCTACACAGTGGGCGAAGAGACCATCGACCCCGCCGCAGACATCACGGCCTTCCTGCTGGCTCAGGGAGAACCCGGTGAGTTTATGCAGGCTGATCCCTCCAGCTTCGAGCTTTCCAAGCTGGATGAGCTGGTCACTCTGTACCTGAAGAAGGCTCGCTACAGCGAAAAAGCTGTGGAAGCCATTCTGAGCAGTAAGAAATTCCCCGCTTTGGCGGAAGACCTGGCGGGCGATGAACGCGTGCTGGCTACGGCCAACGGCGATGCGGTTGAGAGTGACGAGGACTGGAAGCAGCGAAAGCTGGAGTACATCGGTCGCCGATCGGTGTCGCGTTACGGCTGTTACGGCTGCCATGACATCCCCGGATATGAAGACTCTCGTCCGATCGGTGTTGCTCTTCAGGACTGGGGTCGTAAAGACACCAGCAAGCTGGGCATCGAGCACATTGAAGAATTCCTGCACCATCATGGGGAACCTGATGGATCATCCACCATGGATCGCGTCGAGGACGCAATGGCAATGGCGAAGGATGGCACCTACGGTGAAGAAGAAGTCGCTCCAGAGCTGACGCAAGCCTACTTCTACGACAGTCTGATCCACCACGGTCGACCGGGATTCATCTGGCAGAAACTTCGTGATCCACGCAGCTACGACTACGAGAAGACGGATACCAAAGGCTACGACGAACGCCTGCGAATGCCTAAGTTCCCACTGAAAGAAGACGAAGTGGAAGCAATCGCCACCTTCGTTCTGGGTCTGGTCGCTGAGCCTCCCGCTGAGCAGTACATCTATCAGCCGGACGTGCGTGAGAAGACCCGCATCGATGGTGAGTTCCTGCTGGCGAAGTACAACTGCACCGGCTGCCACATGATCGAACTCCCGAAGGTCACGTACGGAGTCGATATCGAGGAGGACGTGCTCCCGACACAGCTCTCCCCAGCTGACTACGAAAACGCCCGCGATCTGCTGCTGAAGTTCCGCAAACCGAAGAACGCGTTGACGGGCGAGAAACGGACCTTCCTCGTGGATGGAGAGGAAATGGAACTTCCATTAGCCTCATTCCACGGCATCCGCATGGTCCTGCCGGATCCTGAGGAAGAAGACCCGGAATATCGTGAGTCTGGTTTTGACACATGGGAGACCCTCGACTTCGGCAGTGAGGAAGACGCGCCGCGAGTTCTGCCAAGTTCTCGAATCACAATTACTGACACCAAGATGGTGGACTATCAGCCGTCACGGGGCGGAGCTTACGCCGAGATGCTGGTCGACTATCTGACCGAAAACGTCACCGGCGGAAACCGCAATCTGGCATGGCAGGCTTCACCGCCTCCGCTGTACCAGGAAGGCTTCAAAGTACAGACACCGTGGCTCTACCAGTTCCTGCTGGAGCCAGAAAAACTGCGCTACACCACAGTGCTGCGGATGCCGAGATTCACGCTTTCTGACGAAGAAGCGAGGGCTCTGGCCAATTACTTTGCTGCCGTCGACGGGGCTGCCTTCCCCTATCAGGAAGTGCTTCCGACAGACGGCGACTACGTCGCCGAAAAGACACAGCAGTTGGAAACTGAAGGGCTGCTGACACAAAACGAGGACTACCTGAGTGAGTGCTGGAAGACCATCAATGGGCCTTTGTGCATCAAGTGTCATTCCGTGGGCGCCCGTAAGTTCAAAGCCTCCGATCCCAAAAAGGACATTCAGGGGCCGAACCTGAATCGAGTCGAAAGACGACTTCGATCTGACTGGGTGAAGCTCTGGATCTACAAGCCGACTTGGATCACGCCTTACACGTCGATGCCTGTCAACTTCCCGAAGAACAACACGACTCAGTTCCCTGATCTGTTCAAGGGTGACCCGGAGGCGCAGGTCGGTGCGGTCCGTGACGGTCTGTTCAACTACTCCAAACTACTGGAAGACGTTGGTCCCACGGTCTACGCTCCACCAGTCGCAACACCAGACGCCGCGGCTGACACAACAGCTGCCGGAGCGGAGGAATAGTCATGCAAAAGTTTCAGATAATCACGCTCCTCTCCCTCGCGTCCCTGGCGGGCTGCGGGGAATACGGTGGAGGCTCTGCCGTCGTTCCGGAAGTCACCGTTCTACCTGCTGACCTGAGTGGCGGTGAAGTCGTTGCCGCCGAGACTGGTGATGGAGGAAGCCAGCCTGCGACCGAATCAGGCGGCTCAGGGCCGGGCACACTGACTGGCCGAGTCGTCATGGTTGGCGATTATCCACAGTTGAAACCTCTGTTTGCACAGGGCGCGGATATCAAAGACAAAGAGGTTTGCGCGGCCGTCGAAGTCCCCAATGAACAGCTTGTCGTGGGAACGGACAACGGAGTGCAGAACGTCTTTGTCTTCATGCGAAAGGCGCCGAAGGGTTCACCGAAACTCGAATCAGCGGAACCGCTGTACTTCGACCAGAAGAACTGCCGATTTCTGCCTCGCGCCATGATTGTGCCTGTTGGAGCCACACTGAAAGTTCTCAGCGGAGATGCTGTCGCTCACAACACACACACCAATCCGGCTCGCAACAACGGTGTTTCCAGTCTGGTTCCAGCGAACGACCGCGAGGGAACACTGGAACTGGTTTACAAGACCGCGGAAAACCCATTCGCCGTCACATGCGACTTCCACTCATGGATGAAGGCTTATCACCTGCCACTCGACCATCCCTACGGTGCCGTTACAGACGAGAATGGTCGATTTGAGATCAAGGACATCCCATCCGGGACACACGACTTCGTCGTCTGGCACGAATCCGCTACCGGCAACTTCGTTGAACGCAAGTTGAAGGTTACGATCAAGCCCGGCCAAAACGAGCTGGAAATCCCTTACGCCTCCTCCAAGTTGGCGCTTTAAAGAATCACGAGCTGACGTGCCGTCAGTAAAGAAACTGGCCGTCGAGGGTATAAATTGATGTTTTTGAAGAACAGACATTTCAGCATTGTGACCTGCGGGCTCCTGCTTGCTGTCGTCGCAGGTTGTTCTGGCTCAGACCTCCCTGACTCTTTCAAAGCCCGGTTTGTCTACAGCGACCGTACCGAAGGCTTGATGAAGGAAGCTCAAAACGGTGTCGAAGACCTGCCGGGTGTCAAAGAACTGCTGGATGAGCGTTTCGGAGACCCTCAGCACCTTTTGGCATGGAGCCAGTTGCCCGTTGATTTCGGTGGTCTGTCGGGAACAGTTGCTGAGACTCCCGCTGGCGACGTTGTGAAGGATCTCAAGCTCAACCTGAGTGACAGCTTCACGCTGGAAGAAGGGCAGACGGCTGTTGCCCAGTTTGTGACGGGCGAAGCAGCGCCGGCGGTCGTCATCATCACAGGCTGGGATGCGGAAAAGAGCGAAGCCATTCTGGCCTCTGCCATGGAGACCGCTCCGGCACAGGGAGATCTGGTGGTCATCGGCGCGGGAGAGCGTCTTCAGACCGGGCGTTCGCTGTACATGCAGCATTGTTCACACTGCCATGGAACCAGCGGCGATGGAAACGGCCCAACAGCGGAGTATCTGTACCCGCGTCCACGTGACTATCGTCATGGAGTATTTAAGTTCACGTCCACCAAGCCGCAGTCCAAAGTGAGTCGCGATGATCTCACGCGGGTGCTGCGAAACGGCGTGGCTGGCACCTATATGCCATCGTTCGTCCCGATGCTTAATGATGAACAGCTGTACGACGTGGTTGAATACGTCCGCTTCCTTTCCATGCGAGGCGAGTTTGAACGAAAGCTGGCTGGAGAGCTGTCTGCCGATTACTCGCAGGATGCCGTCGATGCCCGCAAAGCGGACGGGGAGTCGTACAAAGACATCGTTTCCGAGCTCAAGGATTTCCTCGCCGAAGACATGGCTGACAGTCTGGAGTTTGTGTCAGATGACCTGGCCACATCATGGACTGAGGCCGATACCGACGACGCACTGATTACGCCCAACTCTCCGCGTGTTCCCGACTCGCCGGAGTCGCGGCGACTTGGTCGAGAGCTTTACCTCAGCAAGGCCATCAACTGCGCTGACTGCCACGGCGTCGCCGGCAACGGCAACGGCCCTCAGACCACAATCTACGAAAAAAATCCGGTCACACAGGAACTGTACTCCGAGCCGGGACTGCACGATGTTTGGGACAACCTGAATCAGCCACGAAATCTGACATACGGCATCTACCGCGGTGGGCGTCGACCGATCGATCTTTACCGCCGCATTTACGCTGGCATTAAAGGTTCTCGAATGCCGTCATTCAAGAACCTGAAAGACGACGAGATCTGGCACATCGTGAATTACGTGCTCAGCATTCCATTTGAGCCGGAACCCGGACACGCACCGCTGCCTGCCGGCGATGTTGCGACCGCTTCGAACAACTAACGCGAACGCGTTTTGGGAGAAACCCCCGTGAAGAAACTCTGGGCATTATTCTTTTTCTTCTGGCCTCTGGTCGCACTGATTGTGTGCTGGATTGCACCTGACCGTGGCTGGTGGTTTCCGAGTGAGGCCAAGTCGCCCCTCGGTTCGCGAATCGATGATCTGTTCTATCTGATCCTGGTCATCGTCACCGTCGTTTTCATTGGCACTCAGTTCGCGCTGGGTTATGTCCTTTGGAAAGGTGCCACCAAAGAGGAAGGCTCTGAGGCATACTTCTCTCACGGAAGTCACAGCCTCGAGCTGATCTGGACAGTGGTTCCCGCATTCGTCCTGGTATTCATTGCCCTGTATCAGATGGACGTTTGGGCTGAGTTCCGCGTGAAGTCTTACTACCCGGAAGAGACGCTCAAAGACGGTCCCATGATGGAAGTCAAAGCGCGACAGTTCGAATGGCGAATCCGCTATCCAGAGCCGGGCAAAGATCTGCAAAACCAGCCACAGCCGGGTGACCTGTATACTGTAAACGAAATGCACGTCCCCACAGGCAAGCCCGTCAAATTCAACCTGCGAACCGACGACGTCCAGCACGCATTTTTTGCTCCGCAGCTGCGAGTCAAGCAGGATGCTGTAGCGGGACTGATCATTCCAGTCTGGTTCATGATCGAGGAAGCGGGCGACTACGATCTGGTGTGTGCGGAGCTGTGTGGCTGGGGCCATTACAAGATGCGAGCCACGATCGTTGCGGAGCCGGAAGAAAAAGTCGCCGAGTACATTGAGCAGCTTCAGGCTGATCAGAATTACGATGGCGTTGCCGCAGACGAAGACGACGAATAGCAGCAGCCGGGCTCATGGCCCGTTGATGACTTAGAGAACCACTTTAGACACAGAGGCACTTCGATGGCCACGATCACACCGGCAATCGAATCACACAGTGATGGTCATTCTCACGACCACGACCATCATGAAATTGGGTTCGTCAGCAAGTACATCTTCTCCACCGATCACAAGATGATCGGCATTCAGTTCCTCGTCACGACTCTCGTGATGCTGATGGCTGGTGGAGCGCTCGCTCTGGCGGTTCGCTGGCAACTGGCCTTTCCGTGGGAGAGCATGCCGGTCATTGGCAAGCTGCTGTTTTCTGGTGAAGGCGGTCAGATCTCCCCGGAGTTCTACACCATGCTCTTCACCATGCATGCCTCCGTCATGATCTTCCTTGTCATCATCCCAATTCTCGCCGGAGCTTTCGGTAACTTCCTGATCCCACTGCAGATCGGTGCCGACGACATGGCTTTCCCCGTGTTGAACATGCTGAGCTATTGGTTTATGTGGCCTGCTATCGTCTGTTTTGGAGCCAGTTTCTTTGTGGGTGGTGCCACTGCGGGTCCCGCGGCTGGGTGGACTTCTTATCCGCTGCTCAGTGCTCTGGTCGAATCTGCCCCCGGCTCTGGTTCCGCACAAACATTCTGGCTGCTGGGCCTCACATTTGTTGGTGTGTCTTCGATGATGGGTTCGGTCAACTACATGACCACCATCATCAACATGCGAGCTCCCGGAATGACGCTGTTCCGCATGCCTCTGACGATCTGGTCGATGTTCATCACGGCCATCCTGCAGGCGTTCGCACTGCCCGTTTTGACGGCTGCCGGCTTCATGCTTCTTACTGACCGAATTCTCGGCACCTGTTTCTTCATTCCGTCAGGAATCATCGTCAACAACGCACCGGAAACGGTTGGCGGTGGACAGCCACTGCTGTGGCAGCACCTGTTCTGGTTCTACTCGCACCCCGCTGTTTACATCATGCTGCTGCCGGCGATGGGTATGGTTTCTGACATGCTGGCGTGCATGAGTCGTAAACCTGTCTTTGGCTATAAGCCCATGGTTTACTCAATGGCGGCCATTGCGGGCCTGGGCTTCATCGTCTGGGGCCATCACATGTTCACTTCGGGCATGAACCCCGCTCTCGGCATGACGTTCATGACGTCGACCATGATGATCGCACTGCCATCTGCCATTAAGACATTCAACTGGATCGGCACGATCTGGGGGGGCAATGTTCGGTTCAACACCGTCATGCTCAACTGTGCGGGCTTCGTCGCAATGTTCATCGTCGGTGGCCTGAGTGGCATCTTTATGGCGGCCGTCCCGGTCGACATTTACTTCCACGACACTTACTTCATCGTGGCCCACTTCCACTATGTCCTGTTCGGCTCCACGCTGTTTGGTGTATTCGCCGCGATCACATTCTGGTTCCCCAAAATGTTCGGTCGCACAATGAACGAGACAGTGGGGAAGTGGCACTTTGTACTGACATTCGTCGGCTTCAACGGCACCTTCTTCCCGATGCACCTGCTGGGCATCGCCGGCATGCCGCGTCGCTATGCCAATCCTTACCTGCACCCATACCTTGAGCACCTGCTGCCGATGAATCAGTTCATCACGTTCTCAGCGATCCTGATGGGCTTCGCTCAGTTCCTGCTGCTCGGTAACTTCCTGTACAGCATGTTCTGCGGTAAGAAAGTTGGTCGTAACCCATGGGGTGCCAATGGTCTGGAGTGGAGTGCCCCTTCTCCTCCGGGACACGGTAACTTTGATGTCCCGCCTGTCTGCTACCGTGGGCCGTACGAATACAGTTCTCCAGAGGCGAAAGCTCTTGGTCAGGATTTCATCCTGCAGACCACACCTCCTCCGGAAATGCCGGAGAGCACGCCAGAACCAGCCTCTGCTTAACCCCGCCCTGAAGCGATTTCCCGTGTCACACAACGAAACCACAGTGAGTCGAGCCATACGTCGGTACTCCGTACTGACGTGCCTGGTCGCGCTGTTGCCAATCGGCATCGGTTCCGTCGTCACGACACTCAAGGCGGGTATGGCGTTTGCCGACTGGCCAACGTCGGACGGGCAAAACATGCTCCTCTATCCGTGGTTGAATGACCTGCGGAACACAGACAAATTCGTGGAGCACGGCCACCGGCTGGCAGGCATGTTGATCGGGTTCGTGAGCATCGGGCTGGTCGTGGTGGCCTTTACCAAAGAACGTTTGCGATGGGTTCGGCTGTACGCGACAGCCATCCTGATCGCCGTGATCGGTCAGGGCCTGCTGGGGGGAATGCGGGTCCGCATGAATGCACAGGTTCTCGCGATGATTCACAGCATCACGGGCGGCCTGTTCTTCACGCTTTGCTTCAATTTTGTCGTTGCCACACACCGTCCTTCTGGCGGTAATTTGCAGCGTGATCAGCGCACACCGGTCTGGGCACTGGGGCTTGCGATTCTGCTGCCGGTTATCGTTCTGGGACAGTACGTGCTTGGTGGACTTTTCCGCCATCTGGGAACCATGCTTCACGAGCACTTGATGGGCGCGGTCGCCGTTTTCCTCGCCGCGTGTGCGGTCATTATCGCCGTACGACGCAGCCAGATCAGCGCATTGAGACGTCGCTCGCTTTGGCTGGCATCCGCCCTGTTCGTTCAGATAGCTCTTGGGCTCGGCTCATGGGTGACCAAAATGGGTCTGCCGTCAACAGGACGGGTCGTTGTCGCCAATTCACCAGCTCAAAATGTAATCTGCAGTCTGCATACCGTGGGCGGCATGTTCCTGCTGGCAACCGCAACAGCGTTAACGTTTGAAACCATTGTCTGTCTTCGTCGCGGACAGTTTGAATCTACCCGAGACGTTTTTGCACCAACGATGGGCTCGCAGGAGGGCATGGCATGAGCATCGCCCCTTCATCCACCACAGTTCCTTCCGGGGGAGCCATTCGCTCAATTCCGGCCGTCCTGCGTCAGCGTGCCAGTGACTATGCAGAACTGTGTCGTCCACGCATTGCGCTGATGACGATGATCTCGGTTGCCGTCGGCTTTACCGTTGCATCGCCCATCGTTTTCGGACTGGTCACTCTGATGACCACACTGCTGGGCGTGGTCATGCTGGTGGCGGCGTCCAGCATCCTGAATCAGTGCCTTGAGCGCCGTACCGACCGAGCCATGGGAAGGACGGCCAGCCGCCCGATCGCCGCTGGCCGTCTGCCGATCATCGAAGCGGCCAGCGTTGCCGTAATTCTGACGTGCGTCGGCACGGTACTGCTGTGGAACGCCGTCAACCCTGCTGCTGCCATCGCCACGCTTTCAACACTTCTTACCTACGTGGGCGGATATACGCTGCTGAAACCCAAAACATCCCTTTGCACAACCATCGGTGCGATTCCCGGTGCAATGCCGCCGGTGATCGGCTGGCTGGCTGCAGATGGCCCGGTGGGACTGGAAGCGCTTTCTTTGTTCGGACTGTTTTTCTTCTGGCAGTTCCCCCACTTTTTGGCCATTGGCTGGATTCACCGTCGCGACTACGAAAAAGCGGGGCTGCGTATGCTCCCGTCCTTCACGGACGGTGGTTTCACCACAGGTCTCGTCGCGTTGATCTACGCCCTGGGCTTCGTGCCAATTGCCGTGATGCCGGCTTACCTCGGCATGACAGGAGATCTTTATCAACTGATCGCCCTCGGTCTGGCGCTGTGCTATCTGTACCACACAACTGTTTTCTTCTGGCGACGTAACGATCACAACGCACGACGATTGCTGTACGTTTCGTTATGCTGCCTCCCGTTGCTGCTGATCACCCTGGTGCTCGACTTCCTGCGACTCACTTCTGTCGGCTAAACCCAGCGCATCACATTTCCGGATTCTCACCGCACATGTCTTCACACGCTCAACAACCGTCCGCCGTTAAGATGGGCATCCCAATTCCCGATTCCAAACTGGGAATGTGGTTGTTTCTCGGCACGGAAATCATGTTCTTTACGGCCTTCATTGGTTCGTACATTGTGCTGCGTCTGGGATCTCCCGGCTGGCCGACCAGTTCAGAGGACACGCATATCAGCGTGGTCTTTGGCGGGGTGAACACGTTCGTGCTGATCGTATCGAGCTACTGCGTAGTCGTGGCCCATGAAGCCATGGCACAAAAGCTATTTGGCAAAGCGCGGCAATACCTGTTGATCACGTTCGCGCTTGCCTGTGTGTTCCTGGGCATCAAAAGCATGGAATACTATGGCAAGTTTTCTCACGACATCATCCCCGGTCGAATTCCCGAGACCCCCACTCAGGCCATCGCAAAGGTCGACCGCGAGCTGGAGACTGTGGTGAGAGCACGGTTTGCTGTCTACACCGATGGCGAAGATGAGGCCGATGTGAATGTGCCCGAGGCTCGCGACCTGGCCACCGTCAGTGCCCAGCTGGACGTCTTCGCCAACGGAGACGAAGGAGATGCCGCCAGACGGGAAACGGCGAAAGCCGACCTGCGTCTTTATAGTGAGTGGCAAAACCTGCACCAGCACATTGTGGCCAACGTTTCACTGGAAGACGTACCGCAGGCGGCAGGTCCCGGCTATCTGAAAGCCCGCGAACAGCTGGCCGAAGGTGAAGCCCTGCCAACGCTGAAGATTGGCGAGGTTGAAGGCCTTGTCAAAAAATTGAAAAGCGATGTCGACTATGGCCCGGCTGTCAAAGCCGGCGTGTTTGATCCGCACCCTGTTCTGTATGGCAACCTGTTTGCCTCCATCTACTTCCTGATGACCGGGTTCCACGCGATTCACGTGATCGTGGGCATGATTTTGTTTGGTCTGGCTCTGGGAAGTAAACTGGATGAGTCATGGACTGACTGGGTCGAGAACAGCGGGTTGTACTGGCACTTTGTTGACCTTGTGTGGATCTTCCTGTTCCCGCTGCTTTACATCGTCTAAGCCAACCCTCCCAGCCTCGTCAATCATCCGTTCCCAACAACATCAGCGTCTGGAAAAATCATGGCACACGAAGAAAACGGTGGCCATCTCAATTACTTTGCCGTGTTCATTGCCCTGTGCGTCTTCACGGGTCTTTCGGTGGTCTTTGACCTGTTGAAGTTTGAAAACCGCCTGATCACCATCGTGCTGGTGCTTGCTGTCGCCGTTGCAAAAGCCATGTGTGTGATGATGTTCTTCATGCACCTGAAGTTTGAGGGCAACTGGAAATACGTACTGCTGGCACCAACCACCATTCTGGCGATTGGCCTGCCACTTGCACTACTGCCTGACATTGGCGTCGCCTACTACACGCCGCTCGCTCCTCAGGCCGGAGAATGGGGTGAAGAGATGCAGGCCTACAAGGCGTCTCACCACGGCAGCGGCCACGCTGAGTCCCCAGACGCCGAGTAGTGCTGACAATAAAACGGCGAACACCAGGGCAGCCAGGCGGCTGCCCTTTTTCATTGCGCGTGTCTCCACGGGTCCTGTTGCAGAAAAAGGGCGCAGTGCTGCGCCATTGGATAGCGTGGTTTCCTGCCGTTCGCTATACGTATGTTATTCTCGATTTTCGACAGGCCGTTTCGAGGCAGCGCAATGGCAGAAAACCTGCAGGGCAGCTTCCTGGTGTCCTCCCCACAATTGCGTGATCCCAACTTCCACCGCACCGTCGTGCTGATGCTGGAAGACAATGACGAAGGTTCGATGGGGCTGGTTATCAATCGACCTTCCTCCATCAGCGTTGACTCAGCATTTTCCAAGGTGGACAAAAAAGTGCTCTCGCCAGATCCCATCTACTCGGGCGGACCTGTGGAAACAACGGCACTGTTCATCCTTCACAACTGCCGCGAGCTGGGCAAAGACGAAGAACGTGTTGCCGAAGAAATCTATCTGACCGGCAGCAATGATTCCTTTGAAGCACTGGTGAACAATGAGCTGGCATGCTCGCACGAGTGTGGATTCCGTGTGTACTGTGGGTACGCAGGCTGGAGCCCGGAGCAGTTGCAGGAAGAGATCGCACGCGGCGACTGGCAGATTGTGGGAGCCGACAGTGCGACCGTCTTTCAGGCCAATCCTTATGACATCTGGGAAGCCTGTCTGCAGCTGGTGCGAGAGAAGAATCGCATTCTGCCACATATCCCCAATAATCCTGAGTGGAACTAACACCACTTTGCGCTGCGTGCCTGTGCACATTTTCCTGGAGTAGAGCTTTGCCCATCGTAGCCCTCAACGACGCCGCAACTGAGGCGTCAGCGCGAATCTCAACAGACATCGGATTGAATTGCTTTGAATTTCTGGCTCGTGTGTCCGGGCAGACAGTGTCCGTCATCGATGCCGCCGACGGCTTTGAACTGGGCGACAAGCCGGTGAGCCACAGCGGCATCCCGATTCTGTTTCCCTTTCCTAATCGTGTTCGTGAGGGAAAGTTCTCCTGGAAGGGCACCCGCTATGAGCTGCCGGAGTCACTGGTCGGCCACGAAGGATCAGGCAATGCCATTCACGGATTTTGCCTGGATCGTCCCTGGCGGATTACAGATCAGACAGAGGCCCGTGTGACGGCCGAATTTCAGACAAGTGTCGACGCGCCCGAACGGCTGCCCCTGTGGCCGGCCGACGCAAAAATTGAGGTCACCTATTCGCTGAACAATAACTGCCTGCGTGCGGATTTCGTGGTGACCAATCCGGACACC
>JANSXP010000167.1 GCA_024742875.1 Planctomycetaceae bacterium
CGATGATGTTGCAATCGTCCAAAGGGCTTGGTCATAAGCCGCGGCGTAGCCCGGCGCATCGTCTTTCGATGCGTCTTGCAGCTGCGAGATCCCGGATTTCAGCCACTCGTCCACTCGTGACCTACCTTTACCGCATAACGTTGACGATCACCGGGTTGCCGCCAGCGACGTTGATCTCAGTTTCAGACCGGACGGCAACTCCGGTGCATTGTATTGTTATGCGTCTTCTTCGTTTCCGCCATCAACAAAATGTTCTTCTTCGAGTTCCCAATCGGCGAGTGGCGGCCTGATCATGTTGGCAGTGTAGGCGTCATCGAATTGAGTTCGCAAATACTGAAACGCCCGAAATGCAGCAGCGGCTTCGTTAACGATGAAGCCGTTATCATTGAGTTCCAGATTGTTGGACCAAAGCGTGACAGCGGTCTTTAGCACGGTTGGATCAGTGATGGCCGAGATGTAGCGATCCCAAGAGAGACGCCCGTCCTCAAACATCTCGATATCGAAGTCCCATTGATCGTATTCGAGCAGCCCCTTCACAACGTCTTCGATGAACCAGTAGAGGCACGACTTGATGCTGCTGTCGAGTCGCCGTGGATGATGATCATCCGGAGTCTTCTCGTTTGGTCGCAGCAGTAGCGTTGGTCCACCGTTGTATACCGCTTCAACGTTGATCAGTTGGGTAATCAAATGGCCGCGAATGCGTACGGGCAGCAACGCGAAGCCGACGACTGTAGTGTCGGGAACTTCGGCGAGCAGCTGCCGTAGCTGCCCAACCGTCATTTGGTGAGGAAGTGGTTCATTCACCATGCTGCTTGACGCATAACGACTGCCGTAACCGGGCACGAACGGAAGACTTTGATTTCAATTACCGCGTGAATGAGTGCTCCGGTTCACGGCCTTGTTATGTTGCTCCCCGCGGTGCGAATTCACCATCAGCGTACGCGATCACAAACGGTTGATCTGCAACCGCGGGAATCCAACCAGCGGTAAGTGCGTATTGGATCGCCGACCGAACAAAAGCCGGCGTGACGATATGCGGATCAAACTGTCGAGTATTTTGGTATTCGGGTTCGCACCAGTCTACCCAGCCCCAATCAACGACGAGCTTTTGCCCGCGATTGCTGCTGTTTGTATCAGCGTAGACCGTCAGCACACCGTCGAATCGCCACTGATATGCGATGCTATCGACGCTGATTGTCCGAAAGCCTCTCGTTTTCGTTGGTCGCGCCATGACGAATGTGAGCCGTGATTGGACCGTGGGGTATTTTACTAAATGTCGTTTTCGCGAAGAAACCGTCGCATCTCGTCTGCTGAAGTCACACGTGCCTCTGCAACTCGTTTCTGCTGCCGGTAAAGCTCAACGTAATGCGACGTGTCAAACACGATCTCGACGCTATTCTTTTGCAATGTGTAAGGTCGTGATGACGCCCAACCGGCGGAGGTAAGGACGGCGACAGCTTCGTCGAGACTTTTCGCACTGCTCAGATTGGCTCCGTTTGCAACATAACGTTGCTTTTAACCCGCCTACAGGCGGTGATAATGTGAATATCACCGGGATTATCACGGTGTATCACGCATTTTATCGCCGCCAAGCCAAAAGGCAATAATCGCGTATTATCACGGTCTGGCGGCCACAACGGCCACATCGGTGTTTCGTAATTCCAAAACAAATCCCCAAACCGATCTTGACCGCGCGCGCTCACTCGATATCCTGGGCGTGTGAATGTGCTGCACGCACTGCGTGAGTAGTGCCGGAGCTGACCTCAAACGGATGTGTTTTGAGGTTCAGAACGTGGTCGAATTTAAATCGCTTGATGACGGACGGGTGCAGCTCACCTCTCCGTTCACTGAAGACATCTGGATTGGTCCGGGAATCACCGACAGCGTTCGGATCGAGATCGGATTCAGGACGGATGGTGCTTCCATTCCCCGCTGGGTGTGGCCCATTGTCGGCCCCCCAATCCGCAGCAATCACTTTCGTGCTGCCGTAGTCCACGACTGGCTCTGTGAAAATGCCCAGTCGTATGACGAACGACTGATGGGTGACGCCAAGTTCTTCGCGTTGCTCCGCAAATATGGCGTTCCCCGCTGGAAGCGTTCGGTCATGTATTTGGCCGTCCGTCTCGCGGGTTGGTGGACCTGGTGCCACAAGAGCCGCTCCACGCGCAACTCCTGA
>JANSXP010000128.1 GCA_024742875.1 Planctomycetaceae bacterium
GCTAGACTGACCGATCACCTGACGTGTCCCTCACGAAAATGGTCGTTGGCGGGGTGAACGCATTGAACGCTGGCCGGGGCGGTCCTGTGGGGAACGTCGGCAGACATGGGACGTTGCTGCGCCGAGGCGCGTCGCGTTGCTCCGCTGCGACTTCCGAAGTTGGGTCCGCGCTAGACTGACCGATCACCTGACGTGTCCCTCACGAAAATGGTCGTTGGCGGGGTGAACGCTTTGAACGCTGGCCGGGGCGGTGCTGTGGGGAACGTCGGCAGACACGGGACGTCGCTGCGCCGAGGCGCGTCGCGTTGCTCCGCTGCGACTTCCGAAGTTGGGTACGCGCTAGGCTGAACTGCTGCGCCCGTGGACTGTTCCGCCACTCTTACAGCACGAAAGCACTGCGGTGGGTCTGGCTGAGAGTCGCCAACTCCGGCACTGCTGAGAGCGATGGGGTGGCGCACATCATGCGTGGTGTGCCGGGACGAGTCGCGGCGATATCGCTGACCCATAGCTCCGCTGGGATATCCAGGGCCTGGGCTGCACCAGACGGATCTGTTGCGCAACTGGACGGTTGCGTCTCTCGTACAGCTCAAGAGAACGACGGAGCGTTTGTCTGCAGTGGCTGTACGGTTCCCTTACTGAACGCTGCGGCCAAACTGTCGCAGGGTCGATGACATGCGGTGCAGGATGCTGGGTTCATCGGGCTCTTCGGTCAGAGTGCTGGTTCGCAACTGCAGGAAGCGGGGGGCTTCTGAATCATCCGCAGACGGTTTTTTATTTTCTGCGGTTCCCATCTTTCGCATGCCGCGGCCCGCGTTGCGGGTGTTGCGTCGCAGCTCTGTCCGTGTCGCTTCACGTGGTATGTTGCCCCGCGTCGGTGCTGTGTAGCTGGCCGGCGGTCGGTGGGCTGTGTGTGCCTGTGCGGCCGATGTCTGGGGCGCCGAATTTTGCAGGGCAGTCTGCCGGACGTTCTTCTGGTTGCCGGAGGTGTCCTTCGCGGCAGCCTGGACCACCTGCTGTGGCGACGTGTTGTGTGGCTGGTTGACCGGGTGGATTTTGCCGCATTTAGGGCAGACGCGTCCGATCGGCTTTGTGGCTGTGACCTGACGGGAGCTGCCCGCTTTGCTGTCCGGGCCGGCGGTCTGCACAACCTTATTGTGGCCGTTCTGGTCGACCTCCATGCTGAACTTGTACGTGTTGGAAAATCCAACGGATCGTTTGGCGTTGTTGCTCAGCTGTTTTGTGAACGACACGGGTGCGGCAGTATGAGCGGCCTGTGGCTTCGCATCCGGTGATGGCAACTGCAGGGGGGCCGACTGTGTCGGAACGGGCTGAGATTCAAACGGAGGAAACGGCAAAGGAGGCTGCGTCTTTGTGGCGGGCAGAACTTTGGTGTTCATGCCATCGCTGCTGGAAGAGGTCTGTTTGGCTTCAACCGGGGGCGTCGACGCCTTGGCGTTTTCGTTGACAGGGACTTCACGAGAGATCTTTAGCGGCGCCGGGCTGTCTGCGGGCGCAGTCGTCATCTCCCGTGGCTTGACAATTCCGCCGGAGGACCGCGGAGCCGGCACGCTTTCCGGCGGTGTGAAACGAGATGCCTCACGCAGCAGGGCGGCTTCCCGCTGAGCCAGACGAATGGCGTCCTCCTGACGCAATTCGCGTTCGGTGTTGGCTCGCTGGCGTTCCATGGCCAGTTCACGGCGGTAGCCTTCGATGACCTCTGCTGCCGCATCGGCCGTCGCTTTGGCGTGCTGCTTGTGAGCGCTCGCGGTGGCCATGCTGGCCTGTGTGTGTTGCTGGAGCGACTGCATCTCACGGGTCAGTGTGTCCATCCCCTGACCAATCCGGGCCAGTTGCTGACTGTGTTCCCGCTGCCGGGCTCGCTGCTCAGCCAGCATGCGGGCCTGTTCCTGGGCTTGCTGTTGCGCCTGGAGAACGCGCTGTTGTTCCTGCAGTTTCTGGTTGGCCAGTTCCTGAGCCCGCTGTTCAATCCGCGCCTGTTTGTCGCCTCGATCACGCTGCCTGTCTTTGCGGCTCGCGTTCTGCGCGAGCTGCTGGCTGAGGGTGGTGATCTGTTCCGGCAGGACCAGTTGAATGGGGCCCGGCTGAATGGGGCCTGGCTGAGTGACGTTGCTGACCTTTTGCTCGGCCACCTGGTCAATCCGCTGCTGCAGCAGCCGAATCTGATCGGAAATGGCGGCGGCGTCAAAGTTCACTGTCACCGGTGCGTACACGCTGCCGGCAGGCACTTGCGTGGGGGCGTAAAGCGGCACGCCTGTGACCACGGGAGTCTGCGGCACCGACGTCTGCACAACAGGCGGCTGCACCGTATTCTGTGGGCCGGCGGCCGGACGAATGTCGGGCGCTTCAAAGGCGGGCGCCGTAACAGCGGGTTCAGCAGGCGGACTGGTCACAGTGGTCGGCGCGCTGGCCGCCAGTTCGTTGTAGAGAATGTCGGTGTCGGGAAATGGCAGGGGCTCGTCGGACGTCGTCGCCACGGGGGTGGACAGCGGAGCCACAGAAGTGCTTTGTGTGGTTCTGCGCTCCGGCTGCAGCGTGACCTGCTGTCGCTCCCATGCCGTTTGCGATTCTGTTTGCTGTGTCATGCGGCTGCCGGCAAAAAACTGCTGGCGATTGACGCGGCCGGACTGGGCGACGTAAGCCGAGTGCTGTGGCTGCAGGACGGCGGGCTGTGGCTGACCGTCCGCTTCGGCGCGGAAACCGGACTGCCCCGAACGGTGAGTGACGCGCTGCGAGGCCACGACGGTCCGCTGACCGCCACTATGCTGGGGGTAAAACTCGGAGTAGTCTTTGACGACCGGCGTCTGGGGACTCTGTGAAGTCACGGCGGCAGTCGGCAGCGACGGGCGGTTTTCGCCGTCAATAAGCGGCAGGACCAGGGCAATACCTACGGCAGTGATCACGACCGTCATGGCCAGCATCACAATGCTGCCGGTCTGGGAGCCGGGCGAACTGTTCATGGTTCCGTCCATTTGAAAACGCGAATGCCGTACGTCCCTACGGCCGGCACTCTCTTCATCGGTCTGCGTTAAAGATGGTCTGAACCGGATATTCAGAATATCTGAAAGACTCCTCGCAAGTCCCCCATTCTGCCAGCCAGGGGGCCGTCACGGGGCCAACTGGCCCACAGCGCATAAAAAAAGCAGCGCGATAAGGTCCCCTCAAAGCTCCCAGCTTTCCTTAACGCGCTGCTGTTTCGGTTGAACAGCTCGTCGTCAGACGACGAATGTTGATGTGTTTTTGGGTGTCAGAAACGCGTCTCACGTTTGCTGAACACCGGAAACATAGGTCGGCTCTGGTGGGCGTCAAACAGTAGTTGCGGAAAAGCGTCCCTGTTGTGAAACCTTACCGATTGTTCCGAATGGCACCTCTGCAACGGGGCTCGTGGGTGCCCGGGCGCGTCTTCCGGACGCGCAAAGCATCAAACAAGCGACATTTGTGGCGAACCACAGCGGATTTGCTCGCAGACTCTTGCGAAAAACGGTCCAGCGTCCTAACAATCCATTAAGAAAAAACGGCCCATCCAAAGGCCGCCTGACTCCTGCGTCGCGATGAACGAGGCGTTTTTTTTGAAAAGGCAAAATCAGAGCCAGCGGCAAATCTGAGATTCGGTACCTGCTGAATCCCACAAACTGCCCCGTAGCCCACAGGACAAGATGCCGACGCCACTCATTTCGCACCACGAGGACTTTGTAGAACTCTGCGACCATATCCGGGAATCCGGTCTGGTTGCGTTCGATACCGAGTTTGTGTCGGAAAGCACCTATCGCCCCGAACTGGGCCTGCTGCAGTTCGCCACCCGGGAACGCAGTGCGGCGGTGGATCCCCTGGAAATTGGGGATCTGTCACTGTGGTGGGAGATCATGGCCGACGACACCACAGACGTGGTCGTTCACGGCGGGCAGGCGGAAATCCGTTTCTGCCTGCATCAGATCGGCAGACGCCCCCGTTGCCTGCACGACATCCAGCTGGCCGAAGGTTTTCGTGGCCGCAGTTATCCGCTCTCTTACTCCGCCATTGTGCAACGGGTGATGGGGGTGTCGGTGGACGGCAGTCAGACCCGCACGGACTGGCTCCGGCGACCGCTCTCAGACGATCAGCTGCGTTACGCGCTGGAAGACGTCGATCATGTGCTGGAAATCCGCGATCGGCAGATTGCCTGGCTCGAAAAACAGGGCCGCCTTTCCTGGTTCCATGCGGAAATGGATCGGCTGATTGGGGACATCGTGTCTGATGAAGACGCTCCGGCGTGGAAGCGGCTGTCCGGCACGCACAAACTGTCACGCCGCGAACTGGCCATTGTTGCCCGACTGGCCGAATGGCGGGAAGAAGAAGCGGCCTTCCGCAATCGTCCCGTGCGTCGCATCCTGCGTGACGATCTGCTTGTGGACCTGGCGCGACGCAAGCCGTCCACGCGGCAGCAGGCCCTCGCTACACGAGATCTGAACCGACCGGAGTACAAACGTCGGCTCGATGACATCGTGTCCATCATTAGCGAAGCCTTGAATCTGCCTGACAGCGAGCTGCCGCAAAAACAGCGCAATCGTCGTCAGGAATCTTCCTCTGATGAGCAGGTCATTTCCAAACTGCTGTCCCTGTCGCTGTCCAATCTGTGCGCAGAGCTGGATATCTCGCAGACGCTGGTCGCCAACAACAAAGACCTGACGGAGCTGGTTCGTTATCACCGGTTTGGGCAGAAAAAGAAGGGCACACCCAAGCTGATGGACGGCTGGCGAGGCGAGGTCTGCGGGCAACTGCTGCTGAATGTCATGGACGGCAAAGTCGGATTTCGCGTCGCTCCCGCAGATGCGGCGACCCCTCTGGAGTTCTTCTCCAGCGAGTGAGACCGGTAAGCGGCTGGAGGGACTCATGCCACCGATCTGCCAGGTTCCGCGAAGTTGGCCTTCGCTTCGGCCAGTCGCAAAGCCCATCCGGCCAGACGGTTGAATTGCATCGTGCAACCTGTCAGCCTCCGCCTAAACGGGTCGCTGTCGTTCGCAATAAGGAATGATCCATGCATAAGGTGCTGTTGCTCGGTGCGGGGAAAATTGGACGGGCCATTGCCGCGTTCCTGACGGACTCCGGCGAGTACGATGTGCTCGTTGGTGACGCCAGCGAAACGGCGCTGCAAAAGCTGACCACGTATGCGGATGTGAAGACGCGTGCTCTGGATGCCACCAGTGCAGAGCAGCTGCGCGACGCCATGCAGGATCGTGACTCCGTGCTGTCGGCACTGTCGTTCTCCTTCAATCCTCTGATTGCCCAGGTGGCGACAGAAACCCAAACCAGCTACTTCGACCTGACCGAAGACGTGGAGACGACTCGCCGCGTTCGTGCTTACGCCGAACGCTGCGTCCCGGGGCGCATTCTGATGCCGCAGTGTGGACTGGCGCCCGGTTTCATTTCCATCGTGGCGTGGAATCTGGCGCAGCAGTTTCAATCGCTGGATCGAGTGCACATGCGGGTGGGCGCACTGCCGCAGTATCCCAGTAACCTGCTGAAATATAATCTCACATGGTCGACCGATGGTTTGATCAACGAATACTGCAACCCGTGCGAAGCCATCCATGAGGGGCGGCTGGTGGACGTGCTGCCCATGGAAGGGCTGGAAAGCTTCTCTCTGGACGGCGTGCGGTATGAGGCCTTTAACACGTCCGGCGGACTGGGCAGTCTGTGCGAAACTCTGGAGGGAAAAGTCCGCGAGTTGAATTACCGCACGATTCGCTATCAGGGGCACCGCGACCTGATGCAGCTGCTGCTGAAAGATCTGCGGATGACTGAGAAACGCGACCAGCTCAAGTCGCTGCTGGAAGACGCCGTTCCCGTGACCTATCAGGACGTCGTGATCGTTTTTGTGAATGTCTCCGGCATGCAGAATGGTCAGTTCACGCAGGTCAGCGACGCGCGCAAGATCTATCACCAGGAGATTGCCGGTCATCATTGGGGCGCCATTCAAATCACCACGGCGGCAGGCATCTGTGCGGCGCTGGACCTGCACGCAACCGGGAAACTGCCATCCACTGGGTTTGTGCGACAGGAAGACGTGCGGTTTGACGAATTCATCGCCAATCGATTTGGCGGCTACTATGCCGACGCGCACCAGTCGTCGGTGGGATGACAGGAAGTCGCGACACGAACCACCGGGGCGTCCGCTCGTGTTTCCGCCAGTTTTGCTGTTTTGGCGGAATTGACACTTTCGTGGAATCCCCTGAATCCGCCGGCCGACGCCTTTCGTTGTCCGCGGGGGCCACTAACATTGCGCTTCTCGGAAAACCACGCAACCACCTATTTCCGGCCGTCCTGGGGACGCTGCCACCAAAACGGGGACTGACCACATGAAAAAACTCTCACTGCTGTTGCTGCTGCCACTGCTGATGCTGCAGGGCTGTTCCAGCGATACTGAAGAAACCACGGCCGCCGGGCCATCCGCTCCCGCGGAAGATACCGCTTTGGCGACGATGGAGTTCATCCGCACAGGCATCAAAGAAGGCCGCCCGCAGGTCCTGTGGATGGCGATGCCGGAGAGCTACCAGAACGACGTCAACGGTCTGGTTCACCTGTTCGCGGAGAACATGGATAAGGGTGTCTGGGACCAGTCCATGGGCATGGTGAAGACGATTCACTCGATCCTCGTTGACAAGGCGGAGTTCTTTGCGGGCAACCAGATGATTGCCTCCAACGCCCAGGCCAAAGAAGCCATTCCGATGATTGCCGATCTGCTGGGCACCATCATCGACGGCGCCGGTGATCTGGACAAATTGAAGTCCTTCGACGGTGAGACCTTCCTCACGACTTCCGGCACGGACGTGATGAAGCACATGGAAAAAATCATGGCGCTCAATCCCAGCCCGGACGGATCACCACTGGCCAGCTTCTACGGCGCGAAGTTTGAAACCGTCGAATCCACGGACACCACCGCCACGCTCAAAATCGTCCAGGAAGACGGCACGGAAGAGACTCAGAATTTCATCAAGCACGAAGGCAAATGGCTGCCTCTGGACATGGTGGAAGAGTGGGACGATAACATGCAGAAAGCACGGGAATCACTGGCCGCTCTGCCAGAGCAGATGGGACCGGCCAAAATGCAGATTGGCATGGTGACCGGCATGGTCAGCGGCGTGCTGAGCCCACTGCAGTCTGCGGAAACGCAGGAGCAGTTTGACACTGCCATCGAAGGCCTTATGGCTCAGGGAATGGGCATGATGGGTGGCGGTATGCCAGGTATGGGCGGCGGCTTCCCTGGTATGGGTGGCGGCATGGCACCTCCTCCTGGTGGCCCTGGCAGTCTGGGCGACGGTCCTGGCAGTCTCGGGGACGCTCCTGAAGAAGGCGACAACAACTAACGAAGTCGCCACTGCGATGAGTGAAACGTACAGGGCGTGTTGCCGGTTGGCAGCACGCCCTGTTTTCGTTTTGCGTGAGCTCAGCGGAGCAACCCGTCAGTCTGTGGTAAGTGGCGGTTCTGTGCGATCTTCTGTTGTTGATCGCCCGTACAGGCGTAGAATGCCCTCGCCAGATCGTTTTGCGGCGATTCCGGCATCTGCTTCCCCTTACGCTTAACTGCATCAAACGGGTATCACCGTGGCTGACACCAAGCACTTCGAACCGAACTTCGCTCCCATTGAAGCGGCCATCGAGGCATTGCGAAATGGCCGGATGGTCATCGTGGTCGATGACGAAGACCGCGAAAACGAAGGCGACTTCGTCTGTGCGGCAGAGTGCATCACGGCAGAGCAGGTGGAGTTCATGCTAAAAATCGGCCGCGGTACCATGTGTGTGCCGCTGCCCGAGCAGGATGCGGAACGCCTGAAGCTCAAACCGGTCATCGACGACAGTCAGAATAACGCCCCGCACAAAACGGCCTTTCTCACCAATGTGGATCATGTGGATGCCGGCACCGGAGTCAGCGCCGATAACCGTGCTTGCACCATCCGCGGTCTGGCCGATCCACAGTCCAAAGCGGACGATTTCGTTCGTCCCGGCCATATGGCCCCGTTGATGGCAATGGACGGTGGTGTGCTGCGTCGCGCCGGGCACACAGAAGCCACCACCGATTTGCTGCGACTGGCCGGTCGACGTCCGGTGGGCACACTGATTGAAATCTGCAGTCAGAAAAGTCATGGCATGGCGGACCTGGAAGAACTGCAGGAGATGTCACGCGAATATGCCATTCCCATCATCTCCATCGAAGAGCTGATCAAGTACCGCCGCATGCGGGAACAACTGGTGACGCGGATGGTGGAAGTCGAAATTCCCACCGGCGAGTACGGCGCTCCGCTGATGGTCGGTTATCAGGTCATGCATGAAGATCAGGAGCCGCTGGCCATGGTTTGGGGGGACCTGACTTCCGTGGATGCTCCCCTGGTTCGGATGCACTCCTCGTGCTTCACGGGCGATGTGCTGGACTCGCTGCGGTGCGATTGCGGCGACCAGCTGAAGATGGCCATGCAGATGATCAATTCCGAAGGCGCCGGCGCTGTCGTGTACCTGCCGCAGGAAGGCCGGGGTATCGGCCTGCTGGCGAAGATGAAAGCCTATCGTCTGCAGGATGAAGGCTTTGACACGGTGGAGGCCAACCACAAACTGGGGTTCAAAGCCGATATGCGGGACTACATGGTCGGCCTGCAGATTCTGAAGGATCTGGGCCTGACCAAAGTTCGCCTGCTGACCAACAACCCCAAGAAAACGGACGCGTTTGTGTATGCCGGTGTGGATCTGGAAGTGGTCGAGCAGGTGCCGATTGTGGCCCCGCCCCACGAATGCCGTAACAGCTACATGGCCACCAAACGCGAAAAGATGGGCCATGTTCTGCCGGACGATGCGGTTGGCGAATAACGCGGCGATGGGTGGTCCGACGGGACGTACGCCGCCGAATTGACTGTGCCGCAGTGACCGTGTCGAATTGACCGTCTGCAGCCCGGCCGGCATGCGGTTCGCTTCGCTCAGTCCGATCTATCGGGTGGGGTTAGAGAGCAACTCGACGGCTTTCTCCAGTTGCGGATCGCCGGCAGCGTCAAGCGGTCGGGCGATGGGGACATCCGGTTTCACGCCTGCGCCTTCCAGAACACGATCGTCCACTTTGACACTGCTGACAGCCAGATACAGCACATCGTCATTGGACAGCAGAAAAATTCGTCCGGCCAGCACGGCGCCGGCCGTGGTCTCGCCGACAACTGTGCCCAGATTCAGCTTCTGAAATCCAAACGTGAACAGCTCCTTGCCGCTGGTGCTGCCGCTGTTGGTCAGCAGTGTGACGGGGCGTTCCCAGACGCCCGTGTAGCTGTTGCTTTTCCCCTCCCGCGACGTGCCCCGGACGGTGGCGATCGGCGGACGAAACAGGTTCAGATAGTTCAGATCCGCGCCTCCCCAGCCATCCCGCAGATCAACAATCACGGCATCGCACTGTGACAGCTGCCCCCACAGCAGTTCACTGCGGATAATGTCCTGAAACTTTTGTCCTGCGTAGGACCAGACATGCAGGTATCCGATTGACGTGTCCTGAGTCTGCACCACGCGTACACTGCTGCTCAGGGCCGTTTCAAACATCGTGCGACCATCCATCTGCTCGGGCTTCACAGAGACCTGCAGGCGAAGCGAGCCGCGGGCAATTTCCATGGTGACAGGCCCCGACGATTCAGCAAATGACGGCACTCCGCGATACGGCCGTCCGTCGATGCTGATGATCCGGTCGCCATATTGCAGGCCCGCTTTGGCCGCTGCAAAACCGTCAAACACGCCCGTGATCACCGTCTGATCGTCAACGGTTCGCGTGTCGATCCCAATGCCCTGGTACACAAACAGGTCACTGCGGTCCTGGTCAAACAGTGCGCTGAAGACTCCCAGCAACTGGTAGCGTTTGGGGTTGTGAATGGAGAAGTAGTGCGTGTGTGAGGCATTCAAAGTGGCCAGCAACTCGTTCAGTACGGTGGCAAACTCCTGTCGTGATGCGGCTTTGGCGGCTCGCTGACGCAGCCGGCGGACATTGGCCTGCCAGTCTTCGTTCAGCGCCTGCGGCCGGTAAAAGTGCGACTGCACATGATCGATGACTTCGTCAAAGACGGTCTGTGGCTCGAAGTTCAGAGCCGGAATGTCGTTCGCTGGCGTTTCATCACTGGCACGTTTGTCGCCGGCAGTGGCCAACGTCATCCCGAACAGCAGAGCAGCACACACGATCAAGCGGAGAACTGGCCAATGGACACTCATAACAATCACACCTCTTCAGGGCCCTGGGGCCCCTGATTCTAATTGGGCACACCGATGGCGGCGACGGCTGGCACTGTCGTTTGTTGCGTTTGGCCCTGATACATCGCGTTTTTCGGAAATTCCCGGCCGACCGTGTCCGGTCCTGTCACCACCTGCGTTTTCTCAGGATGACGGGTCCAACAAGAGGCCTGACACTGACCAGACCCCCAGACACAGGAACCTTTGCCATGCTTCGCCTGACCACATTTGCTCTGCTGGCCGCCACTGTTCTCACTTCTTCTGCGATGGCTCAATACGGTGGCGGCTCTCGCTACCAGAGTGGCCGCAGCTCCGGCTATTCGTCCCGCACTTACCGCACGACAGCCCGCACGGCACCGGCGATCAGTTTAACCAGACACATCAACACGTCCGGTCAGTTTGAAGCTCTCATGCCCAGTGGCACGTCCTCGGTCACCGTGGAAGGCAAGACCCTGATGGACACGCAGTGGGTGGCTCGCGGTTCTTCACAGGGGGCCAACTTCAAACTGACCGTGCAGATCATCAGTATCTTTGAGCTGGATGACGAGATGACGGGCGCTTTGCGGGACAACTATGTGAAACAGGCGCGGGAGCAGGGCGCCAAAGCGTTTGGCAAAGCGGTGGAAGACAAACAGGTGAAGCAGCACGGCATGCAGGGCCGCGAGTTTCTGTATCGCATTCCGGCCAGCAAATCTTCCAGCGGCAAAGAAGTGGCCTTTCGGCAGCGTGTGCTGTTTGACGGTCAGCGGCTGTACAACGCCACGCTGTCCGGTGACACCAGCACGGTCACCTCTGACTCCGGCACCAAATACATGAGCTCGGTGAAGTTCCGCAAACGCTAAACTGACTGTCCGGCTGTATGATGCCCCAGGGCCCCGGCCAGGCTGTCTGCGGACAGTGGTCGGGGCTTTTGACATGCGCTGGACAAATGAAATCGTTTGCCGAAGTTCACTGCCGGCATCGAACACGGGGTTTCCGCTGCGGCAGTGTCGCGGTGGTCGCCATGGCCGTGCGTGCTTTGATCAGGCTGTCCACCTTGCTGTTCGGCATGTGAACCCGCTTCGTTAATCGGTGATGGCCGCCGGCTGGACGTTGCCCAGCGTCATGGCGACCTGCTGTTCGACCATGGAGCGATACTTCCCGCCGGATTCCATCAGTTCCTCGTGCGTGCCCACCTGAGTGATGCGGCCGCC
>JANSXP010000092.1 GCA_024742875.1 Planctomycetaceae bacterium
CGGCGGCGGCAATCACCAGCTTGGACCCTTCGTTCAGTCCGGTCCCCGTGTAGTCCAGTGTGTCGATCGTGGTGCACGTTTGAAAGTGCAGATCCCGGGTCAGATCGATGCGCTCCAGCACATGCTGAAAAAATGCGCTCACGTCGTGAATATCCAGCTGAGGATTGTCTTCGTGGGCCGCCATGATCAGATACTTCGCCAGCGACAGTTGCCCCTGCCCGAGAATCGCATTGGCATTGGTGAGCAGTTCCTGAGGCTGACGATCGCTGGCATAAGGGACATACCGCTCACTGCCGATCGCCAGCAGCAGCGGATGCACGCCTGATTCATCCACTGCGTGTACGGCATGCACGCCAGGCAGGACCGTCGGAATCGCGGGCCCTGTCAGTTCATGGATCAGTTCGCCGAAGACCGTGTCTTCCTGAGGCGGTCGCCCCACCACGGTGAACGGCCAGATCGCATCGTTGCGGTGATACACCCGATCCACGTTGACCGCCGGAAAGTCGTGAGTCAGACTGTAATACCCCAGGTGATCACCAAACGGACCTTCCGGCATCGCTTCGGGGGCAATGGTTCCGCAGATGCAAAAATCGGCTTCCGCACAAATCAGCGGACCGCCCGACTGTCTTACCATACGAATGGCGCGGCGCGACAGCGCCCCCGCAAACGCCACTTCAGGGATGCCGTCAGGCAATGGCATCACGGCCGCCACGGCCAGCGACGGCGGACCGCCAACCAGAATGTTAACTCGCAGAGGCTCGCCTTTTTTCAGGGCCGCCGCATGATGAAAGCCAATGCTGCGATGAATCTGATAATGCAGCCCAACCTGCTTGTTGGCCTGGTATTCATTACCGGTCAGCTGGACACGATACATACCAAGATTGGAATGGATGTATCCGGGACGATCGGGATGCTCCGTGTACACCTGCGGCAGCGTGACAAACGCCCCACCGTCCATCGGCCAGCTCTTGAGTTGCGGTAGCTGATCAATGGTCGTCTGATTCTGCATGACCGGGCCAAACGAACGTTTGGCCGGCCTCATCGAGAAGACGGTTCGCCCGACCCCGGGAATCGACAGCGGTGATCGAAGCAGTGCCGTTGGGTCTTTCTTCAGCTCAATCAGTTTGGCGACCGAGGCGAGAGCGTCACGAAAAATAAACCTGGCACGATCCATGGTGCCAAACAGATTGCTGGCCATCCGAAAACGACAGTCTTTGACATTTTCAAACAGCAGTGCGGGGCCGCCTGCGTCGTACACACGGCGATGAATTTCGGCAGCTTCCAGCCGCGCGTCAACCTCTTCGGTGACGCGAATCAGGTGGCCGTGGCGTTCCAGATCGGCCACGCAGGATTGCAGATTGCGATAGCCCATAATTCAGGCGGCACCAACTCAAAGGATCAAAATACAGCAGCAGGCGAACCGTCGATCTGCGCGCCGGTTAACTTACCCAGCGGCCACGAAAAAAGCCCGACCACCAGGTGGTCGGGCTCGGAAACGTTCAGAATTGGCAGAGACTGCCAGACGACAGCAACGGCCTCGTTAGCGGCTCCCGCTGCCTCGTCCGGAGCTGTCGCCACGTCCGCTGCCCCCACGCCGACCGCGAGACGAGCGGTCGCTGCCACCACGTCCACCGCCGTAAAATCCGCCGCCAGAGCTGGCTGGCCCCATGCCAAGGCCTCCACCACCATAGGCTCCACCACCACCGCCATAGGCTCCTTCGCCTTCACCTTCGCCGTCACCTGCCCCGAAGAAGCCCCCGTCAGCCGACGGCTTCTGGACCTTCCAGGCGGCGTACTGCTTCAGAACAAACTCTGAAGCGGCCCGGTCAAAGGCTTCATCGTCGGGCTTATCTCCGATGGTTCGCATGACCATTTCGCCCTGACGATTCACAACAGTGATCTCATCGGGAATCGGCTCAGGACCAGACAACAGCCCTTTCAGATCCGGGTGATCGCTGGCCGACATCCGTCCAAAGGCTTCCGCCACCGACAGGATATCGTCCGTACGAATGGTCACTTCGGACTCCTCCAGAACCTCAGTCCGCAGGTCCACCACTTCCAGCGTTTTCTTGCTGCCGATGGGCAGTCCCATCAGGACGCGAATATTGCCCATGACAGGCATGCCGTTTTCTGTTTCGTCGGTGTAAACAGAGACAGACACTTTTTCCTGCTCACCGTTGCGAGACTCGACGTCGTCCAGGTAAACGTGATGAGGGGTTGGCACATAAACCGGCTGCGTTTCCGGACTCCAGTTCGACATCAGCGTCTGTTCGCTGCCAAATGCGGGGTCCTCCAGCTCATCCACGGGATGCTTCCAGTTGGGATTCACCATCTCAACTCGCACGCGATACTGATACTCAAAACCTCGTTCAACGGTGAAGTCCATAAATCGGACCAGCAGGTAACGGTTGTCGGCCGTTGCCTTCGTTTTGTCGATAAGCCCTTTCTTCTCTTCTTCGCTCAGGTCTTCGTTCTTGCTCAAATCATTGAAGATGCCGCTCATGCCGCCAGCACCGTAATCACCTTCGTACTCTTCTCCACCCATGCCGGACATTCCTGGCATTCCCATGCCAGGATAGCCCCCCATGCCCGACATCCCAGGCATGCCCATACCGCCACCACCCAGCATATCGCTGGCGTTGTTGGAGTAGTTGCTGAACCCTCCCTTGGTGATCTGCTCAGGGCGGCTCTTCTGCATTTCGTCATACTTCTCTGACAGCTTCTGATTGAGTTTGTCAATCAGCGCCTTCTCTTCGTCGCTCAACTCAAAGTCTTCCAGCTTGGGATGAGAAGCCTGTTCCACTGACCATTTGCCAGTCGCCCGTCGAGGCAGTGGCATCGTGATCACGCTGCGAGTTACGGCCGGACTGACGATATCGCGATCGACGCCAAACGTTTCTTTGAGGATCTCTCCGAGGTCCTCTGAAGAAACAGGCTCCCATTCGCCGCCCCACGCATTCGGGCCATTGGCTTTGCGACGACGCTCCACATGCAGTTCGGCATAGTCCACAAGCGCCTGCGCCACGCGCCAGTCTGAAGCTGGCAGATGCAGCGCTTTTCGCAGGGCGTCACGTTGCTGCCTGAGATCAATCAACATTCGCACTGACACGCCGGCGGCAACCCGGATGTCTTTCTTCTTACTAATCAACTGGTTGCCATACTGACCGTACAGGTCGTCGCCATAAGCTCCTTCGCCGCCGCCGTATTCACCACCGCCGCCGCCGTACGCTCCCATCCCGCCGGGGGCGCCAAGACCACCCGGTGCGCCAAGGCCTCCGCCAGACAGGCCGCCGCCGGACAGACCACCGGGTGCACCAAGGCCGCCGGGAGCTCCGAGGCCGCCTGGGCCGCTCAGGCCTCCAGGACCGCCAATGCCACCCTCGTAACCTTCGCCGCCGGGATATCCGCCTGTACCAGCCCCTGTGCCGGATGTGTTATTAGCTCCGAAGCGCTCTTCCAGCAGTTTCTGAAGAGCGTCGTCGGCCGCGTCCGTCTCGTCTTCGTCGACCGGATCTTCAGTGTCCTCTTCCTCTTCCTCCTCCTTGGGGGGAAGCGCGAACACCACAACAACATCGGTCGCTTCGGCAAAGTCCGGTGCGACGACAATCGGCTGACTGCGTTTTTCTTTCAGCCGATTCGCCGGCTTGCTGAAATCGGTCAGCTGAAAATCTTCCGCGTTGGTCAACTGCGCGTTTTCGTCGCTCGTAATTTCCAGCACGTCGGGAATGTCGCTGAACATCTCCTGATCAGCTTCAGGCCATTCATTCTGGACAATCTGTGACTTGGCGTCGGTCACAAACTTTTGAATCTCCAGCGGGTTGCGTCCATCGGCCGACCAGTGGGCCGAGCTGAACGCGAGAAAGCCAAACAGAGCACACAGCCCTGCGACCAGCTTCTCACCATGATTCAGCAGTATCTCTTTGACTTTATCCATGACTCCACTCCAGTTTCATAACCGTTTGGTCTGGTGTCTCGTAGGCGTATTTCAACAAACGTGTGCACTGGCCCGCAACACAGATCGCGGGAACTGGCCTTACTGGCCGTCAGGCACCGTGGTAGGTTCGGTCGGTTTTGCATCTCCGGCTGGCGGTGTGTCGGCTTCGGTTCCCGACCCCGGCCCCCCTGCGTCAGCTCCCGCATCCGTACCTGCCCCAGCATCAGGCGTCCCGGCATCAACCGGAGTTCCTGTCGCGCCAACATCGGCACCCGGATCCGCAGCAGTTCCTGCGTCAGCCGGATCCGTATTCTCGGTGGCCTCGCCAGCCGCCTCTTCTCCGGCTTCCGCGGACTCAGGGTCTGCCTGGATCGGTTGACTCATATCCGCTCCACCGGCTTCTGATTCTTCTGATTCAGCCGCCGACTTCGTCTCAGCCTCCGCTTCGTTTTCTTCGCGACTGCGGTACACCGTCATCAATCCAGCGACTCGGATTGTTGCCAGCGACGGATCCGCCATGGCGGCTGCCAGCAATCGCTGCCCCATCACCTGCTGCTCCTGAGAGACCTGGCGTCCGGGATCCTGGCCCAGCCCTCCCAGACCGTTACCTGAGCGGCCCATACCTGGCATACCGGACATCCCGCCGGGAGGTCCGCTCATGCCACCGAATCCGCCAGGCGCACTGCCGCCAAAACCACCGGGTGCCGAACCACCAAAGCCCGGGGTGGCACCGCCTCCAAAACCGGGGGCAGAGCCGCCGAAGCCCATGCCCGAATCCATGCCGCTGCCACCTTCGTAGTCGTCACCGCCGCTCAGACCTCCCATACCACCGCCCATGCCACTCATGGCGTTGCTGCCCGCACTGCCGCTCTTGAACACAGCGTCTACACGGATGATCTCAATCGGGAAACTGGAGTTGGTCAGCTCGGCCAGGAGAATCGGCACGTCAGTCTGCACCATTTGAACCTTCAACTGGAAGGCTCGGGTGCGATAAGGCAGTTCCTCATCATCGTCCACATAGCGGCTCGGTGGCTCAGCACTCGCCCCGGCCCCACCAGCGTCAAACCCGCCGAATCCACCAAGGCTGCCGGGGCCACCCTCGCTGCTGTCACCATAGCCCTCACTCATGCCGCCCATGCCACTCATGCCCCCCATGCCGGCCATGTTTCCGCCGGCATCCGGGCCAAGTTCTTCTGTCAGCAGATCGCTGGAGAAGCTGCCTTCATACTGCTTCCAGGGACCTCCGCCGCCAGCCCCACCACCACTGGCGGCACCGCGACCGGCTCCGAAGCCGCTCATCATTCCACCGCCACCTTCGTTCTCATAACCTTCCCCCATGCCGCCCATGCCACCAAGGCCGCCGCCGCCAGTGCCACCGGGTTCCGCATCGCGGTCGCCGCCACGCAGCTGAATCAGATCAAGCTTTCGCAGGGGCGCTTTGTCGATCCGGTCGGCTCCACGATTGACGCGGGCGATCGAGTCCAGCAAAGATCGAATGAGCCAGATATCTTCCTGGGAGTTCCAGATTTCTTCAGACGTGGGTCGGCGCGTGCTCCACTTGGAAGAGTCCACCCGTGTGACCTGCAGCTGGCTGACATCCACCAGCCCTTCGCCGTGAAAGTACGGCTTAATAACCTTCAGCTGCTCATCGAAGTAAGAGTCGTAAAGCTGAGCAAAACGTTCTCGCAGTGCCTTGTCATCAATGCGGCTGTTGAATTTGCGACTGTTCAGCTCGTCACGAATCGACCTTGGATACACGCGAGCATCCAACTGCTCCCTGTACAGGTCACTGGCCGACTTCTCAAAGTTCTCTTCGTGGACTGCATTTTCTGCGGTCGCCCCTTCCGTCCAGCGGTTATTGGGGACCGCGGTCACATTTTGCTTGGCCGCCGTAAACGCGCTGTCAACAGCCGTCCTGCGGGCAGCAATCGCTTCATTGAGTGAGCCGCTGGCCATCCACCATCCGATCAGCAGCAGCAGCAATGCCAGGCTGAAGCTGATCCAGAAAATTTGCTTGAGAACAGGTTGAAGTTTTTCCATGACAGACATTCCTCAAAAGAGGGGTGAGTGTGAGAACAGGCCCGGAACAAAGACGAACATCACCGCAAGCCAGCAGGCTCATGCGGTTACTGGTCGCCCCCTTCCGGAACATCAACCACTGGAGGTTCTGCTTCGCGTTCAGACTCAGGAATCGGAGTCCACGCAAACTGCACCACAAACGATGTTTTCTTCAGGACGACAACCGACGACTCATCGTCATCGACACCGTCAACCGGCCCAACACCGGGACCGCGAGGCGCGCCGCCCATCTGGCCGCCATTCATCATGCCCCGCATGCCTTCATCTTCGCCACCACCGGACATACCGACACCGCCCAGTCCTGGAGGACCTGACATTCCGCCGGGCATCCCCCCGGGCATGCCACCCGGCATGCCGCCGGACATCCCCATGCCGCTATCGTAACCCTCACCACCGCCGCCGCCGGGGTAGCCACCCATGCCGGAGTTCACAGCCCCCGCTCCGCCCACTCGCGCTTTCTTATCAAAAAGCACCGTCTCTGGCTGACTGAAAGACACGACAATGGGATGAGTGATCCCCATCTGGCCAACCGGCGTGCGATTGCCGTCGCCGTCGTCGATCGTCCACTGATCCAGTTGTGTGATCAGAGTGTCCTGCACGAAGTTGACACCGAGTTTTCGGAAAGCGATTTCTTCGTTGTTGTAATAGTGGAATCCTGTGAGCGTGACGATGTACCCCTCACCCTCAGGCCCAACGGTCTGGTCAGTGCCAATGAATTCTTCGTCCTGGCCAGCATCAACCAGAGCCTGCCACCACTCTTTCACATCCGTGACTTTCTTCTGCGTGAAGCTCTGAATACGCAGATTCTTCTGCAGCGAGACATCTGTCACATCCAGTTCTTCGCCCTTGGCGCGAGGCAGGCAGTCATTCACGGCTTTAATCAGTTCCAGCCACAACTCACGTTTTCGCAGCGGGGCGGTCAGCTGATCAATCTTGTTTTTGTTCTCCTCGTGCGTGGCCACCTGCGCGTCATAGGACGACTTGTTGGTGCTGATCGTGGACTCCAGGTCACTGACCGCATCATGGCCCGGCTTCCACTTTGTTTCACTCACCGAACTCAGCACGCGAGCACTGGCAAACGTGGAGATAGAGAACGCCAGCAGCAGACCCGCCGCCAAACCGACCGCCCATGGTTTCTTGTTGCGGATCTTGCGTTCCACAACAATTTCCGGCGGCAGAAGAGTCGTCCGAATGCGTGTGGCCTTGAGCGTCTGCAGAGCCAGACCGTAAGGCACAGCAAACGTCATGATGTTGTCGATGAACAGCGGATCGCTCAGAACGCCGTCACCCGTGACGCCTTCCAGTTCATCCAGACGCTGCACTTCGTACTTGAGATTCTGCTGCAGGAACTTCTGCAGGCCGGCCATCTTGAAGCCGTTACCGACACCAATCACTTTCTTGATGTTGGCCGAGCGGTTCACGCTGCCGAAGTAGCCAATCGACCGCTGAATCTCGGTCACATAGTCGTTGAACACCGGACGCATGGCCTGGAACACGGCCTTGGGATCTGGAGCCTTTGTGGCGTTGCACTTCAAATGCTCCGCTTTGGCGAACGTCAGCTTCATTTCCCGCGTCAGCGAGCGAGTGAAGTGATTGCCGCCGATGGGCACGTTGCGAATCCAGATGTTCTTTCCGTTGGACACCATCAGGGTTGTGTTGTCACAGCCCATATCCAGCAGGATGAAGTAATCTTCTGCGTCTGGCGGTTCGGCGTCGGGCGTGTCCATGCGGAAGGACAGCACGTCGTAGGACAGATAGTTGTACAGGGCCAGCGGGGCGATCTGCACCAGTTCAATCTCGGCCTTTTTCTCGGCCAGTGGTGCCATGGCTTCGTAGACCAGGTCGCGTTTCATCGCGAACAGCCCCACTTCGGCTTCCAGCATGAAGCCGCTTTCTTCCACTCCACCGCCAATCGGCTGGTAGTCCCAGATCACGTCATCCAGATCGAAGGGAATCTGCTGCTTGGCTTCGTAGCGGACAATCTCCGCCACCTTGGCCGGCTCAACCGGCGGCAGCTTGATGAACTTTGCCAGTGACGTCTGGCCCGGCACGCTAATCGCCACCTGATCGCCGGCCACCTTATTGCGGGACAGGAAGGTCTCGACCGACTGAGCGATCAGTTCCTGCGGAATGGCATCCGGCTGACTGAGAATCTTCGGGTGCGGGATGTAGTCGAACGCGACCGCACGAATCTGGTCATCCTCCCTGCGGAGTTTGATGGCCTTCAAACCGGCCTGACCAATGTCAATACCCCAGGCACTGCGAGACTCTGCCATGTTGAAAATCCTGTTTGGATCACCGACCACAAGCAACGCAAAAGTCACACGGTGACTGCCGCGGTGCGAACCCTGTCAGTGAATCGGATTGTGTCGAACGAAGGAAAAGGGACCTGAAAGCGTTTCCGCTGTTCGAAAATTCTGGCCGATGACAACCTGCCGGAGCCATCGCCCCAACTGTTTCGGCCATTTTCAATCAGCGTCAGACAACCCTCAGAAAGGTAAAGCCGTGAACCGGCTGAAAGGACTTCGAGACCCGAAAACATCGTGTCTCTTTCGAAACGCTCCCAGAACGGAAGACGCCTCTTTTTCCGGGTCACTTCCGACCCGAATTCTGCAGAACCCACCCCAACATCGATCGTTCGGAACTGCCTCGGCTGTCGAATTTACGCAACCACCACACTCACACACGATCATCAGGGTCAGGTTCTAACCGCAAAATTCGGCCAGCCGTTGACCACGGAGAGCACAAACCTACCAGACAAATCGACGTATCGTCAACGAATTCAGTGGTTTATGCGCCTAATCCGCACTGTCGCATCAACCTGAATCGAACACAGGGACGAATTCGGACGTCATTGTGTGCAATTCACGCTGACTGTGCGGCTCACACCGGAAAAACGGCCTGGACCGAATTGCCGGCAGTGGCTGACTGAGACCCGCTCAGCTTCAGCAACGGCAAACATGGGACGGGCACCGTGGCTGAGTAGTTCCCGCTTCTTCCGGTTTTGCTGAGATTTCTCGAAAACACGGGCAAAACGCGGCCTGTTCGCATGCGACACCCAAGGCAGACCTGTAAACATCACCCCATGACCAACGACAACGAATACCAGCAAATCGACGTGCTGATCCCGGGATATTCCATCGAGGACATTCCCACCGATCTGCCCGAAAATAGCGCCGCATCGCTGCTGAATGCGGTGGCGGTTGCCTGGCATCCATCGCTGCTGCTGGCCGCCCGCAGCCTGCCCAATTTCACCCAGGCCGAAGCCACAGAGCTTCCCACCGGACAGCACATTGTGCTAATTCCGGAATGCAGTGAGGAATGGCTGGGCCATGACTGGCCGGACCACTTTGATGACACCCTGAGCCTTGTCATCAGCGAGTGTCATCAACGCGATGACTACCTCGGGCAGATTGACAGAGCCTTCCCGGACCAGGCCGGTCTGTCCCCGGATTTGCTGGACAGATTTCTGGCCCTGGGAACGTGCTATCTGCAGGTAACGCTGCTCAGCCGGCGGATGCACCACTACGTTGATCCCGACAACTACCTGCTCGAGACCGAAACCCTCGCGGCCGCTCAGGCGGCGATCGCCGGTGATGCCGCCGGCTGTGACGACCATCTGCGACGCGCGTTTGAATGCCTGCTCGACTGTCGCGAACAGTTCTATCCGGTGGACTGCTACTTCGTCGATGTCTGCCTGCCCTCCGACCAGACGACCACTGAACAGCTCCTCGAACTCTTGAAAACGACCGGCCCGCTGTCGTTGATTTGTTCGGGCGAAGAACTGCAACAGCATGGGGAGTCGGCCGAGTTTCAGGCGGCCGTCGCAGGGCGTCTGCAGGATGAAACGCTCACCCTGCTGAGCGGACACCGACACGAGTTGCGGACCTCTCTGAGTTCACTGTCAGCGGTCTGCACAGATCTGTCACAGCGGCCAAACTGGCTGCCGTCAGACCCACCGCTCGCCTGGGCCCGCAGGCGATTCGGCCTGACCGCAGGACTGCCGGCCGTCCTGACCCACTTCGACTTCTCCTCTGCGTTGCATGTGGTCCTGGATGACGGCATCTACCCGGATCGCGAATACGGACAACTGTGCTGGCAGGCCCCCGATGGCACGACACTGGATTCTGTGTCCCGCATTCCCATGGCGATCGACGGAGCCGCCGCCTTCCTGCGGTTTGCAGATCGCTACACCGAGAGCATGCAGGAAGACACCAACGCCGTGGCCCTGCTGGCGCGACTGCCGGACGTGAAAACACCGTGGCTTAATGACCTGAAACTGGCCGCCAAATACGCGCCCGTTCTGGGTCGCTTTGTCACGTTTGGAGAGTTTGTCGCCCAGACAGCCGGTCAGTCTTCACCCACCAGGTTCAAAGAGGGCGAATACCTCAGTCCGTACCTCATCCAGTCGTCTGTACTGAAAACCGAAGCGCCCATCACGTCGCCCCAGCAACTGCACCTGCAGCGCGATCAGCTCGAACACGCTGCCATGCTGGACTGCATCGCCGCCATCCTCAAGCCAGGTGCAACCGCTCCCGACACACTGGAGTCGCTGCGCCGCAGTGTCAATGAGGAAGAAGCCACTCACATTGACCTGTCCGCCAGTCCCGACCTGGCCGCCGCCATGGACCGCACCAAGGATCTGTCCCGGCACATTCAGCAGGCCGTCGACACCACAGAGAGCAAAGTGGCCTCACTCACGCCAGGAAGCGATGGTGACTCCGATTCCCTTTTGCTGCTGAACTCTTTGCCCTGGAAACGTCGGGCCGCCTTCGCCTGGCCGCCCCACCTCTCGCTGCCTTCCATGCCGCAGGCCACCGAAGGCAACGCCGAATTTTACCGACAGGACGACACGACATGGTGTTCGGTCGATGTGCCGGCCGGTGGATTTTTGTGGTTCGACGCCTCCGGCGGGGGCAAGACCGTCAAACCGACAGGACCATCAGGCAAACCCCTGGCAGAAGATCTGCTGCTGCGAAACAAGTTCTACGAAGTGCACATCAGCGAAGCCAGCGGCGGTATTGCGGATGTACGATTCCACAATCAGCGTGCCAATCGCGTCAGTCAGCTCGTCGCGTTTCGCTACGAGTCGGCCCAGACAGTTCGTGTGGAAGACGAAGAGCTGGTCTGCGCATACGCGGCCACGCAAATGGTGTCCTCTCGCGTTGTCCAGGCCGGCCCGTTTTTCGGCCGTGTCGAAACCACCAACCGCATCATCGACGTCGGCACGGAAGAAGTCATGGCCACGTTTCGCCAGACGACCACCGTGCAAAGAGACTCGTCGGTGCTGCAGATCCAGATCGATGTGGACGAACTCCACACGCCCGTCACCGGCAACCCGTGGATGACTTATCTGGCGTCGCGGTTTGCCTGGGACAACGAATCCGCCTCCATCTCCCGCAGCATGATGGGGCAGGCGGCCGGCTTTCGCATGGAGCGGTTTGAGGCGCCGGACTACATCGAAGTGGCCGATTCCGACCAGCGACTGCTTATCATGCCGGATGGCCGCCCCTATCATCGCCGCAGCGGAGGTCGCATGCTGGACAGTCTGCTGATCGTGGAAGGGGAACCGCAGCGATCATTCACTTTCCATCTGGATTTTGATCAGCCGGTGCCCATGCGGAGCGTGCTGGAAACGCGTCGCCCCGTCACAAGACAGCAACCAACATCCCGCCGCCCTGGTCCCGCCGCTTCCGGCTGGGTGCTGGGTGTGTCGTCCAAAAACGTCCAGATCGCGCGTTCTGTCGCGGATCGCAGCGGCGAGCAAACGACCATTCGACTGCTGCTGCAGGAAACCGAAGGCCGCGCAACGTCCTGTCGACTGGTCACAGCCCGCGCTCCCGCAGCCGCTCGACTGATCTCCGCCAGCGGACGCACGCTCGAGGAGCTGTCGCCGGCAGCTGGCGGAACAGTCATCAAATTCGGACCGTTCCAGCTGAAGGAAGTCGAATTGACTTTCTGACCCCCACCGCAATTGTATAACCACATCGCCTCACCGGGCAGTGCCCGCATCACAACCGCTCAGTTCTGTAGCCATGATTGTTACCATCGACGGACCGGCCGGATCCGGCAAAAGCACGGTCGCCCGCCTACTCGCGCAGCAGCTGGGTGTGCGTTTTCTGGACACCGGTGCGATGTACCGCGCGGTGGCGCTGGCCGTGCTGAAATCGGACGCCAGCGAAACCGACGAGCAGGCCGTCGCCACCGTCGCCCGCTCTGTGGAGCTGCGGTTCCAGGACGACGCGATCCACCTGAACAGTCAGGATGTTTCCGCCGAGATTCGCACGCCGGAAGTGACGGCCATTTCCTCTGTGGTTGCCAGCAATCCCACCGTACGTGAATGCCTTGTGCATCAGCAGCGATGCATCGGCGAGCAGGGCAGCCTGGTGACGGAAGGTCGCGACCAGGGATCAATCGTGTTCCCGGGGGCGAAATTCAAATTTTTTGTCACCGCCTCTGTTGATGCCCGCGCTCGTCGGCGGCACCGGGAACTGGTCGCCAAAGGATCCAGCCTGACGCTGGAAACCGTCAAAACACAGCTGCGGCAGCGGGACTCCCGGGACGAAAATCGCGAGCTGGCCCCGATGAAGCCCGCAGCAGATGCTGTCGTGATTGACACGTCCGATCTGTCCATCGGCCAGGTGGTCGACGAACTGCGGCGGACAATTGAACGCGGATCAGAAACCACGGCCACCTAGCAGGCATTCGTACGTGTCACTGGCCGGCGCTGGTGCCGCTGTCCAGCCGTTCTTCCGGATTACCACGTGGCCACGACAGCACGAAGCGTGTCCCCTGACCGGGGCCGCCTTCAATGCGAATGCGGCCGCCGTGCTCACGGATGATTTTGCGACTCACCGGCAGGCCAATCCCCGTGCCGCGTTCGCCCTTGGACGACTCAAACACCTGAAAGACGGCCGCGTGCTGTTCGTCCGGAATCCCCGGGCCATTGTCCGTCACGGCCACCAGCATCACGTCGTTGCCGCTGTCATACTCGGTCTGCACAATAACGCAGCCATCTTCGTGTTCGGCGACCGCGTCAATGCCATTGAGCACGATGTTGAGCAAGGCGCGGTGAATGCCCTCGCTGTCAAAGTGGGCCGTTGGCAAACTGCCCTCCCGCAGTTCCAGTGAGACGCCATTCTCCGTGGCCCGCGTTTCCGCCAGTTGCATGACATCACGGCACACTTCGTTCACATCACCGGCCTGCAGGTCCGGCACTCGCTCTTTACTGAAGCTCAGCATGTCCATCACGAGATCAGATATGCGTCCGTGGTTGCGTTCCACAATCCCCAGTCCCTGTTCGGCCATTTCCGCGTTGCCGTCTTTCACGCCTTTGCGAATCAGATAGCCGCCTCCGCCCACGCCCTGCAGAATATTTTTGATGTGGTGGCTGAGCACAGCCACAGTCTGCCCCATGGCGGCAAAGCGTTCGGCCTTGAGCAACGCGTCCTGAAACTGACGGGTCTCCACCGCCAAAGCCGTCTGGCGGGCCACGGCCAGCACCACCTTCAGATGCTCGTCCACCAGTCGACCGCTGAGACTGCCGGACGCCTGATCGACGACAGGAATGGTGGTGTCCAGATAAATCACGCCCAGCAGATCTTCTCTTCCCCGCAGCGGCGCACAGATCGCTTCGCGGATACCACTGGACAAAATGCTGTTGGCCGCACCAAACCTCGCATCGTGCAGTGCGTCCGACGTGCGGACGGCGTTGCCATGCCGCAGCACATGACCTGTGATAGAACGGGAAATTGCCATCTGCTGAGGCTCCGCTCCCAGTTCGGCCTGTTGCTGGTACACCACCGGAATCAGTTCCCGCCCAATGGGATCTCGCAGCAGGATGCAGCCACGATCAGCCTTCACGGTTTTCAGTGTCAGCTCCAGAATCTGTCCCAGTAACGCTTCCTGCGAATCAAACGGGCGCACGAGTTCTTCGGCCACCTGATACAGCAAATCCAGCCCGGCTTTCTGTTCGGGCCATTCGGCCGCCTGTCGCGCCTCCACCTGCTGCACGATGGCCGAATGCTGGTTGGAAGCAGAGTCGTCCACAAACGTCACCAGCTGCGTCTGCTGCGAGGCATCACGTGCTCCGTGAGAAGACGACAGCTGAAATCGCAGCGCCGTGGTACCAATGCGAATGGAGTCACCATTTCTCAGTGCGGCTTCGGAAATGCGATCGCCATTGAGAAACGTTCCGTTAGCACTCTTGAGATCGCGCAGGCGAAACGCCCTCCCGTCATGCACAATCACGGCGTGCTGCCGGGACACTTCTGTGTCGTCAATGCGAATGCGTGTGCCAATACTGCGGCCCATCACGATTTCGCCGCTGCCGGAAGACACCTCAAAGCGGACGCCGCGTCCCGGCCCATTGACCACCAGCAAAGTTCCGTCGGCCATGACTTTTTCTCACCCGCATAACTGGGTCACCTGACCGACACGAAGCCGCTCTTTAGGCTTCGCCGCCGATCAACTGCAGAAATTCTGCCTCATTCAGTACCGGGATACCCAGGTCCTGAGCCTTCGTCAACTTGCTGCCCGCCTTTTCGCCGGCCACCAGGTAGTCCGTCTTTTTGGAAACACTTCCAGCCGCCTTGCCGCCGTGATCGCGCACCAGCTGTTTGGCCTCTTCGCGGCTCAGTGACGGCAGCGTGCCGGTGACCACCACCGTTTTGCCTTCCAGTGCTGTCCCTCCGGCCGATTCCGCCCGCGCTTCTTTGGGCGTGCCCATGTTGAGCCCCAGTGAGGTCAGCTCGTCCAGCATCGTGCTGCCGTATTCTGAGGCGAACCATGCCTGCACGGATTCGGCAATGATCGGACCAATGTCATCCACCGCGTTCAACGCTTCCACGGTCTGCTGACTGATGTGCGTCGCCGTGCCGAATGCAGACTCCAGCACCTGGGCGTTGCTTTGTCCCACATGACGAATGTTCATGCCCGTCAGCAGGCGCCACAGGGGCTGCTGTCGAGAGGCGTCGATTCCGCCCAGCAGGCGCTCCACCGACTTCGCTCCTGTGCGTTCCATGGCCAGCAGATCGTCACGCTTCTCGTGCAGACGGTACAGGGATGGGATGCCGTCAATGAGTCCAGCATCGAGCAGCTGCGCTACCATCTTTTCGCCGAGACCGTCAATATCCATGGCCGGTCGGGAGGCGAAAAAGACGAGCGTCTCCCGCAGCTGCGCCGGACAGGAAGGATTGGGACAGCGGATGTAAACACCGCCTTCGTCCTGCTGCACGGCGGAGTGACATTCCGGACACTGAGCAGGAAACTCAAAGTCCGTTTCGTCGCCCGTGCGTTCGGCTTCGTTCACCCGGAGCACATGGGGAATGATCTTGCCCGCCTTCTCCACAAGGACCGTGTCTCCAATCTTCACGCCGAGTCGCTGCAGCTCGTCCCTGTTGTGCAGACTGGCCCGGGAAACAGTCGTGCCGTCAATCTCCACCGGTCGCAGCTCGGCCACCGGTGTGAGCGTTCCCGTTTTGCCCACATTGATTGAGATGTCTTCCACCACGGTTTCTGCTTCATAACGCACCCACTTGTACGCACGCACCCACCGAGGGCTTTTGGAAGTAGCGCCCAGCTGCTCACGATCGGCCAGCTGATTGAGTTTGATGACAATCCCATCCACTTCAAACGGCAGCTCGGCCACCCCCTCCATCATCTGCGTGACAACCTCCATCAGCTGCCTGAAGCCTTTGGCTTTGCCGACGTTCGGCGTGATGGGCATGCCCATGCCACGAATGGATTTCAAAAACGCGAGGTAGTCTTTCCAGGCAATGCCCTCCACGTGCCCCACGCCATGTGCCAGAAATCGCAGACCACGTTTGCGGGATTCTTTGGGGTCCAGCAGCTTCAAAGCGCCGGCAGCGGCGTTGCGAGGGTTTTTGAACGGCTCTTCGCCGGCAGCCACCTGTGCCGCCTGAAACGCCGCAAAGTCCTCGTTCCAGATGATCACTTCGCCGCGGATCTCCAGCACAGCGGGCGGTTTTTTGGTTTCCAGGCGCAGCGGGACTCCCGCGACAATGCGGGCATTGGACGTGATATTGTCCCCCACCGCGCCGTTGCCACGCGTCACTCCACGGACCAGCTCGCCGTTTTCGTAGATCAGCGCCAGCGCCACACCGTCGATTTTGTACTCGATGCTGTAATCAAGCTTCTCACGGCCAAACTCTTTTTGCAACCCCGCGTCCCAGTCGACCAGCTCCTGTTCTTCAAAAGCATTGTCGATCGACAGCATCGGCACCCGATGCTCCACCTGCTCGAAGCCCTCTATCGGCTCTCCCCCCACTTTATGGGAGGGACTGGAGGGGGAGTCATACTGCGGATACTCCTGCTCCAGCGCCTGCAGCTGCGCCATAAGCTTGTCGTAATCCCGGTCCGCAATGACGGGCGCCGCCTCGACGTAATACAGACGGTTGTGCCGTTCCAGTTCAGCACGAAGTTTGTCGATTTGCTTGCGGACGTCTTCTGTCATGGCAACTTCACTAACCGGACTCAGCCGGCGGATCCTGTTCCGTGTCTGCAGCGGCAGGCACCACTGGCGCTGCGGGCGCGGCGGACGGAACATCGTCGAACGGTTCTTCTTCTATTCCCCGCAGCGTGCGGACCCGGTCCACCACCATTGCCAGCAATGACAGTACGATCACCGCCACAAACTCGACAATCAGCAAACGATTGCCATTGGCGTTCAGCCACTGGGCTACCGGGGCATTGGGATCACCAAACAGACAGGCAATCAGAGCCAGAATGGTCAGAATGAAGACCACTGTGGCGGGCACAACAAGGCGAAACAGCAGGGCGGGTTTGGTTTGAGGACGTTTCATGGGGGGCTTTTCGCGAGGACACGGACATTATGAACAATCCGTCAGGCTTCGCAATCTGCAACACGGTTCCGGCCAGCCCTCCATTCTCAGTGAATCGTCTCTCCCACCGGCCCATTTTCAATCCGCATTCGCGAAGCGTGGCATTGTGGCGTACAAACCGGCATGTCGTCTCGTTTTCCATCTTCCCGGTCCGTCTGTCTCGCCTGGATCGCGGCCTGCCTGCTGGCCACGTTCCTGCTGACCGCAGCGCTTGAGTACGACCGAATTTCGACCGCCATTTCCGATGGTCTGTCGCCCCTGGCGGCCATTTCTTTCTGGGATTTTGAGACCACCATTCCCACTCTGCTGCTGGGCCTGCTGCCACTGCTGTTTATGGCGGCGGGACGCCAGACGCCTGGACAGGCGCCCTCGGCGACACAGACGAAATCTGCCCGGTCGCCCGGCCTGCCACCCTCCTTTGTGGTGATTATTGCGACCATCTCGATCGCCGGCAGTGCTGTCATTGGCTACACCCGCATTCCCACCGGGCCGACGTTTGACAGCGAAATCGCCTTCTGCGAACTGCCCTTCGCCTATCACGACGAATATAGCTATCAACTGCAGGCGGAAACATTTGCCGCCGGGCGGCTGTCGTGGCCTGCCTGCGAGCAGTTCCCCGATTTGTTTCATCAGATCCACGTCCGCAATCAACCGCGAACCGTCAGTCGCTACTTTCCCACCACGGGAGCCTGGGTGGCCATTTTTCTGCCGACCGGACTGCCCATCGCCGGTCACTGGCTGGCCGGTGCCATGGCGGCCTGCCTGTTTGCCGCCAGCGCTGCCCGCGTCGCATCTCGACGCATCGGCCTGGCCTGCGGCCTGCTGCTGGCTGTCAGTCCGGGCATTGCCGTGTTCAGCAATCTCCTGCTGGCCCATCATCCCACGCTGCTGTGCCTAAGCACGTTCTTATACGCTTATGTTCGTTTGAAAACCGATCCGTCCCGGCGGCGGTGGCCTTTTGTGGCGGGAACCGCTCTCACACTGGCCATGCTCGCACGGCCCATGACGGCGGCCGGTTTTGCCCTGCCGTTCGGCGTCGATCTGCTGATCACAATCATCCGCAATCCGCACGCCCGACAGACCATCATCGGGTTCGCAGTCCCCCTGCTGGCAGGTTTCGCAGCACTCGCTGTGTTGAATCACGACGCCACAGGCAGCCCGTTTTCTTCCGCCTATCAGTCTTATACCGACGAGTTCACTCCCCGCCACAGATTCGGCTTCAACAATGCCGTCAACACCTCCGCGTCAGCCGGACCTCCCGCGCTGCAAAAGTACGACGAGTGGGCCACCAACCTGACACCGACCGCCGCAATCAACAACGTAGCAAGTCGGCTGATGGCCAGCTTTCAATGGACACTCGCCCGCGTTCCGCTGCTGCTGGGCCTGCTGCTGGTGCTGCCCACCCTCTGGAGCCGTGCCGCCTCCGACCTGCTGACCCCGGCCGCAGGAATCCACGCCGAACGGCCCGATCACGTGTCCTGTCGCTGGCTGGTCACCCTGTTATTGTCCGCGTTCGTGTGCCTGCATCTGGTCCACATTCCCTACTGGTTTGACGGCATTCTGCATTGGCACTACGTTTTTGAAACCGCCCCGCTGCTGATCATGCTGGCCACCCTTGGCTGGACCATCGCCGCCGAGCAACTGTCCGGCAGGCTCGGGAAAACGGCTCGCCTGTGGGTCTGCGCGATGATTCTCGGTGGCCTGTTGCCCGGCTGGATTCGGCTGCCCATGTTTCAGAACACATCCAAAGTCTCGGCGGCCGTCAGCGAGCAGTCGTTTTCACGACTGCGCATGCACCAGTTCCGACAGCAGACTCATGCCGCCAGCATTGAGCGTCCGGCCCTGATTCTTGTGGACGAGTCAGATTCTGACCCTCAGTTGAGCTACATCATTAATCCCCCCGATTACGACACCGACGTGCTGGTCTGCCGACTTCCCGATTCGGCCGAGCGACTTGCACAGGTTAAAACCGCGTTCGCCGATCGAACGTGCTACGTGTTCGATCCGGGATCCATGACGGTCCGCCCACTTGGCGACTGAAAACCCCTGGCAGTGTCCCGCAGGCGCGGCCCTGGCGGTTCATTTTCACCAGTCCCTCCACTATCCTCCCGTCCTCCGACCGTCTCCCCCTCCAACCAACGGAATGAAATCGTGAGCGCAGAACAGAAAGCCCGAGATCTCGGCATTTGTCTGGACCCACAGCCCGCCGGATACCTGAACATGTGCATCCAAAGTGGCAGCCAGTTGCTCACTTCAGGCCACGTCAGCGATATCAAGGGCGTTCTCGGCTCTGAACTGAGCGTCGAGCAGGGCTACGCGGCCGCCAGAGAATGCGCCGTCAAGATTCTGCGTTCTGTTTACTGCGCCCATGGATCACTGGATGACCTGAAGGTCGTGAAGGTCTTTGGCTGTGTGTATTCCGCTCCGGATTTCACGGACCAGCACCTGGTCATCAACGGCTGCTCCGACCTCCTGCACGAACTGTTCGGCAGGGACACAGACGGGTACCACGCACGCAGCGCCGTTGGGTTTGCCGCACTACCCACCGGCGTCGCCGTGGAAATTGAAGCCATCTTCGAAATCAAGTCCTGAGGCAGCCGCGTCAGGAATCGTGAGCCGCCCGGTTGCGATTCCTCTCATTTGGCCCGATGTGTTTGTGCGACCTGACACATTAGGCGAACCAGACGGACAGAAACAAGAAGCCACAGCAGAAACGGTGCCGGGCACTCCCTGCGCTTCGCACTTTCCAACCGCAGGTGTAAGATGCGGGCCTGAACGGTGGCGAGCCGTTCAGCACATCACTTGAGCGTGATCCCAACGACAAAGGCACGTCGTGTCCAGCGGCACCATTTCATCCCGAATCCCCGAGCTGCAGCGGGCCATCCGGCAGGCAGACAGCAATGCCTATCTGGTAGAACCGCGGGTCGTGCGTCGCATCACGAGGGAACTGCATGGATTCGCCCGCCTGTCCTCCCGGATCCCCCACACAGAAGTCCTCGTCGCCCGGGCCTATGATATTCGCATGCTGGCCCACCCGGACGAGCTGGGTCTGAACGACTTTCAGGACCTCGAACCGCTGTCGATTCTCGTGGCGCAGCCCGAAGACCACGAAGTCGAAGGCCACTCCATGCAGGACCTGATGCAACTGCTGTGGTCCCGCCTGTTTCATGGCCGCGTCGACCTGCGTCTGAAAATCGACGTCAACGAAGGGCTGCTGACGCGCACACTGGCCGAAGACTTCATCGACCGCATCGGCCAGACAGAGTTTGATGAAGCCCATTCGGTTCTGATGGCCGAACAACGATTGTTTCACCCGGAGAGTCGTCACGAAGCCTGGTGCGAACTCACTGCCACGTGGCTGCAGCTGGCTCGTTTTGAGCCCGATCTGCTGCCCATCTGGTTTCCGTCACTGTGCGAACGCGACGATGCAGAAGCGATCATCGAATCCCAGCTGGATGCCGCTGCCCTCATGCAGTCCACTCGACTGTACGGCGCCACCGAACCCGATCTGACTCCCGGGGTTGTCAGCGACGAAGAAGCGGTTGCCAGCGAACGACGGGCCTGGGGCGAAGGCATCACGCTGCAGCCGTCCGCCCGTCGTTACGGCCGTCTGCTGAAATCACGTGAACGCTGGAATGAACGTGGCAACACGGTGGCCGCCGGTGTGGCCGCCATGCGTGCCGTGGAAGTAGCCACCAGCGAAAGCGGACAAAGTGAAGCCCGAGAGGCAGCGCGCAGCGACATGGCCACCCTCGCCAGTCGTCTGCGTGAAGCTCTGCAGTTTCCCGAAGGGGACCTGGAAGACTGGAAGACGTCCCTGTGTGAGTTACTCAACAACTCCACTCACGGTTTCTGGAACGCTGACAAGCGTCTGCTGTACGACCTGCAGAAGGTCTGTCTGGACCACGAACGCGTCATTTACAAGGTGGACCTGGTCAAGTGGATCGTATCCCGCGGCAATCGTCCGCTGCGGCGTCCATTAAAAAACCTGCGCGAAGTTATGATGGCCAAACATCTGGCCAGTTCCGCTTCACGCCTGGTCTACGTGCGCTTGTCAGGCGTGGAACGCGAACGCCTCAGTCGGCTGCTGCACACCGCAGCGGACCTTGCCGAGCAGCAGATGCGCAGCCGGACCCGTCCGGCCGTCCGCGAAACCCTGACAAAGGTCGGCCTCACTCCTCAGAGCGTGCCGGAGCAGGTCGCACTCGACAAGATGGTGGAGGAATCACTCGACGTCATCACCGAACGCGGCTACCTCACGATGGGCTATCTGCGTGACGCCATCAGCCGCAACGACCTGAAACTGCCCGATCTGTCCGGCCCCCGCGACCTGATCCGCGGAGACCATCTGCTCCGCACAGACGACCAGCTTGATGTCGCCCTGGACGGCGTCTACCGTCGGGGCGAATTCTACCTCCGCTGGCTGCAGGTCATCAGTTCCATCGCCTTCGGCACCCGCACCGGACGCTTTCTCACTAAGTTCATCGTGATTCCCTTCGGCGGAGCCGTCATCCTAGTCGAAGGTGCGCAGCACTCCATCAAAGTGCTCACCGGCAAAAAAGACGAAAAAACGTCCACAGCCGGCGACGACGCTGAAGACGAACAGGAAACAGAGGAGACTCCCCCGTCAGACAGCGACCCACCCGACGACGATAGGGCCAACGATGGAGCCAGTAATGGGGCCAGTGATAGTGCTCCCCCAAACGACATCACTCCCGGCACACCGGTATCTGACAGCGACGACTCCGCCGCAACCAAATCTTCCGCCACTCCCGCGAGCGGCAATCCTGTGGACGATACAGCAAACAATCCGCCCACGACGAAATCCGATCCGGCGGACACCGCAGCCGGCGACAACTCAACAAGTGGCGACAACACGTCAGCACTGGCCCTTTCGCCACTGGATGAAGATGGCAACCCCGTTGACGAAACCCCGCAACTGCAACTCAGCACGGCTCAGTACGAAATCCCCATCGACGAAGTAATGGCTGGGCTCGAGATCCCGCTCATCGTCCTGGTCGGCTTCATGCTTATGGCCGTTATCCACGTCGATAAAGTCCGCGCGGGCTTTTTCACCGGCATGCGACTGGCCTGGAATTTTCTGCGGACCGTCGTCTACGACATCCCCCTGGCCATCATTCGTCTACCAGCCGTGCACCGCATCTGGCGGGCCCGCTGGTTCGTGAAACTCCGGCGACACATCACCACTCCGGCTCTGGTCGCCTGGGTCACTTTTCGACTCATTCCCGGCATCGTGCTGCTCACCCCGCAGCCCTGGTGGCTGGTGGGCACCATCGCACTTTTGCTGAGCGTGGCACTCAACTCCCGCCTCGGCCGCGACGCCGAAGAACTCACCGCCGAATGGCTCGGCAACGCGTGGTACGAACTGCGATCGCGTTTCCTCATGGCACTCTTCGACTGGGTCATCGATTTCTTCAAATGGATGCTCAATCTTCTCGAACGTTTCATCTATGCCGTTGACGAATGGCTCCGCTTCCACAGCGGTGAAACCTGGGTCACCGTTGTGGTCAAAGCGCTCCTGGGCGTTGTCTGGTCCTTCGTCTCCTTCCTGATCCGGATCTACGTCAACCTGCTGATTGAACCCACACTGCATCCCGTCAAGCACTTCCCCGTGGTCACCGTGGCCCACAAGATCTTCCTGCCCGTGATCATCATCATCGAAATGGAGATGCGCGACTTCCTCACCCCGTACCTGGGGCTTGCACTCGCCGGCCCCATCACGTGGTTCAACATCGTCTTCCTGCCTGGAATCTTTGGCTTCCTCGTCTGGGAGCTAAAAGAGAACTGGCGTCTCTACGCAGCCAATCGCGTCTCCGCCCTCGGCCCGGTCATCATCGGCTCCCACGGCGAAACGGGCGGCCGCATGCTCAAACCCGGTTTCCACTCAGGCACCCTCCCCAAACTGTTCACACGCCTGCGTCGCCTCGAACGCAAGCCCGCCTCGTTTCAAAGGTTCAGCCTCCGCCGCGCCCTTCGCGAACGCCTCGAACACGCCGAAGAAGAGATCAAACACTTTGTCCAGCGCGACCTGATCCGCGTTCTCGAATATTGCCCCGCGTGGAATAACGTCAGCATCCGCTGCACTGCAGTCCACGCCGCGTCCAACAGCTTTCAGATCATCCTTCGCGCCAACACAGAGCAGGCCGAAACCACAGGCCCTCTCCGACTCCTCTTCCAGGAACAGGACGGCTGGCTTGTCGCCTCCGTCGCTGAAATTGGCTGGCTCGACCGAGTCCCCCCGGAAATGCAGCACAGCTTCGAAACCGCTCTGCAGGGGTTCTACAAAAAGGCGGGCGTCGAGCTCGTCCGCGAACAAATCGTCCGCAATATCACCGGCTCCCACCCCTACGACATTTCCAGCCGCGGACTCCTCGTCTGGCCCGATCGTCAGTTCGGCCGGGAAATCTCCATCGACCTCACACGTCGACACCAGCTGCGCCCTTTCCCCTCCAGCATGGCCGCCAGCTATGGCATCCAGCCAGTGTCCCGCGAACACGGCGTCTACTCCGACTCCAGCTTTCGCTGGACCGACTGGCAACGCGTCTGGAACGTCCCCGAACAAACCGAAGCCACCCAAAACCTGCCCCTGGCCTGCTACCAATCCGCCCGCCACTCCCTCCTCCCGGGGTCGGGGCGGCCCGACGGCCGGTGACGGGGGACGGAGATTCTGCGGACTAAGTCCAGCCGTCGAGCGTTCGCGGTCGGGGCGGCCCGACAGCCGGTGACGTGGGACGATGATCCAGCGAACTACGTCCAGCCGTCAAGGCGTTCGCGTTGCTCACGGCGAGACAACGAGCAATCCAGCGCGCCTAGCTGAGGCCTGACAGCCGTCGAGTGCTCACGTTGTCGACGGCAGGACAGTCAGCAATCGACTGCGTCTGGCCGATGCAATCACAGCGCACGAAAGGGAGGTGATCATTGCCGGTCGATTTGCGCGCATGAAAAAAGAGCCCCTCTGCAGAGTGGGGCTCTTCTTTGTTTAACCGGCTGCCAATACGACTAGTTCGTGTTGGC
>JANSXP010000163.1 GCA_024742875.1 Planctomycetaceae bacterium
GAGGCCCCCCCATTTTGTCAGACAGGATACCGGCTGCCGCCAGCAGCTGGTCACGAATGATCTCGGCTTCCAGTACAAAGCGAGGGCTGTAGCTGAGGAGTCGGTTGCCTGGGTCCGTGCTGGCCGCCGACGGATTTTTCATGGCCGCCTGACGGTACACGGCGCTGGTGACGATCCGCTTATGCAGTTTGCGGAGCGACCACTGGTCCGTGGTGCGAAGCTTCACGGCCAGCCAGTCGAGCAGTTGCGGGTGAGAGGGCGTTTCTCCCTGCAGACCAAAGTCATCGAGCGTTCGCACCAGTCCGGTGCCAAAGAAGGCGGCCCATTGACGATTGGCGACGACACGGGCCGTCAGGGGGTTGTCATCGGAGACCAGCCAGCGGGCAAATTCCAGACGGGATGTGGGGGCGGGACCGCCCGCCAGAATCGAAGGCAGGCCGGCGATCACCCGTTCTTTGGGCTGCAGGTATTCTCCGCGGTGATGTCGATAGGTGGGACGTGGATGGCTGTCGGGACGTTCCTGCAGGACGAGGCTAGTCACAGCCGTCGGTCGCTGAAGGAGCTTGCGGATCTGCTCAGCGTCAGCCTGAAACTCCGGCCGGGAAAGCAGCCATGTGTCCTGCACCTGCTGTCGCTGCGCTGTGGTCCAGTCGGCCGCCGGCAAAGCGAGCAGCGCGGCGACTTCAGGCGACCAGTCTCGCGCCAGTGGCTGCGTGGTGGATGAGCTGGCGGCGAAACTGAAGCGGCCCAGAGAACTGGCGAAGTGCCTTCCAAAAGCCATGTCGATCGTCACCGCCCGACCGGCGGGAATCGGTTCTTTGAGAACGAACACAGCCACATGGCGCTCCCCCTGACGTCCGTGCACTGACCAGCCCGTCTGGATGTCTCCGTCGATGGCGAGTGCCGCGGTCGCCGGATTCCTGCCAAAGCGATTTTTGGCGAACGAATGAGAGGCAGATGCGGCGGAGAATGTGGTGTCACCGCTGCGGAAACCAATCTCTGTCAGATAGAAATCCCCAGGGGTGCCCTCGTAGTAGGTTGTGCCTGGACCGCGGGCCGGCAGGCGTTCGTCGGGCAGAGCTTCCAGACGAATGGCATGAATGGGAAACGGCTGCCCCTCGAGTGTTATGACGTAGTCGTCCCGTTTTGCCGTGTCCCCGGTGGCAAAAATGGTGTCGTCCTCTTCAATGGTCAGCAGTGGCAGGCTGGATGTTGCCTGCAGCGGCTTCATCGTCTGCCAGGAAACAGCGTTGGGTCGTTCTGACTCCAGCCATTGCTGAAACTCTGCGTCCTGCGCGGCGGCACCAACCGACTCAATCTGGCCGAACTGCACCTGAAACTGTGCCAGCGTGTGCTGGCCACCCGTTGTCTGAACCAGTGCGACTTCCACCAGATCGCCCGGGCGGATGGGCGGCTGCATTGGTTCCAGAAGGAATGTGGCTGTCGCCTCTGCCGCTACACCGCGGCTGGTGTGGACCGCCCACCCGGTTCCCGTGTCTTTGTCAAATGCGTTGTCTGCGGTGTGACCTGGCTGTTCGGCGGTGGCCGTGGCCGAGCGAATGGTCAGATCCTCTGAACTGCCGTCCGGATGCAGCAGTCGCAGTTGCAGTTCTGACAACACAAAATTCCCATGGGGCGTGCGTCCCGGTCCTGAGGCGCCCTGCGGCGTGCTGGCGATCAGGCGGACCGCCTGAAAGGTGGATTTTGGCTGGAGGCGAAGTCGATAAGTGGCGGTGGCCGGATTGTCACCTGTGACGGTGACGAGATTGTCGGAGTTTTCGCTCACCTGAATCGTCTGCCCTGCGTCGGCCGTCAGCTGTGTCAAAGACGCCAGGACGGGGGAAAATTTAGACGGGCGAGCCCTGTTTCGCAGTTCGGCCAGCAGCAGGTCCGCCTTTTTACGATTGCGGCGAAACGTTTGTTCCCGCTGCTCGTCCTGCAGTTCGATATACGGCTCGTCGGCGTTGTTCAGGTACGCGAACACCTGGAAATACTCAGTGTGAGATATCGGGTCGTACTTGTGCGTGTGGCACTGACAGCAGCCGAGCGTCAGTCCCAGCCAGGTGCTACCCGATCGCTGTCGCCGATCTCGCGGATCTTGCCCTGGTCCAGCCAGATGGCCACGTCACACAACTCCTGCACGTGAAACATGGAGTGGCTGCAGAACACCATGGTCTTTTGCTGCTGGCGAAACTCGTTCATGCGCTGCACGCATTTTTTCTGGAAGGCCATGTCCCCCACCGACAGCGCCTCGTCGATCACCAGGATATCCGGGCGCACCATGGTGGCAATGGAAAACGCCAGGCGCACATACATGCCCGAGGAATAGGTCTTTACCGGCCGGTCAATAAAATAGTCCAGTTCGGAAAAGGCAATGATGTCGTTTTCCAGCTCGTGTATGTTTTCATCGGGCACTCCCAACAGGGAGGCGTTCAGATAAATATTCTTGCGCCCGGTGAACTCCGGATGAAAGCCGGCACC
>JANSXP010000021.1 GCA_024742875.1 Planctomycetaceae bacterium
ACACCGCCGGTAGAATGCTTGTCGACACGCACCTGACCGTCGTCTGGCCAGGCAAGCCGCGTGCCCGAATCCAGCATCTCCTGCGTGAGACAGGCGGTTTCCGCGGTCGTCATGCCGTTCAAAAAGATGGCCATCGCCAGAGCCGACATCTGATAGTCCGGGATGTCGCCTTCTGCATAGCCCTGCACGAAGAAACCAATCTCGGCTTCTGTCAGTTCCTGGTGATCGCGTTTGCGAGCAATGATTTCGGCGGGGATCACAAGCCGGCTTCCCGATGGCTGTCGCCGTTTGAATCAGCGTGCCATGCAACAGAACTACACAACAAACGGTCAGTCCGACGACGACGTCTGGTCATCCCGGAAACGGTTACGGTATTTCATCGGTGTCAGGCCTGTCGACGCCTTAAAGTGTCTGGTCAGATGGCTCTGATCGTAAAAACCACAATCGGTCGCGATCTGGGCGAGGCTCTGGTCGCTGGACTCCAGCAGATGACGGGCCACGCCGATGCGAACTTCCCGCAGGTAACGCACGGGCGTGATGGAAAAGTTGGCAGAGAACTCCCGCTGCAGCTGACTGATGGACAGCGACACGTGTTCCGCGATGTCTCCGACCTCAATTTCGCGATGGTAATTCTCTGTCACGTAGGCGATGGCGCGTGTCAGGCGACCATAGCCTGCCGAATCACTGGCGGAAAATTCATACGGCCGCTTAACGCCCGCGATCCCCACCACGGCTTCCGCCGCATCCAGCAGTGGGATCTTGTTGCACAAATACAACCGCGGGACACCGTTTCGGCCGGGTACCATCCAGACCTGATTGGACAGCGCCTGCCGCGAGGCAATCACGCGCTCATCTTCCGCCACGTACTGCGAAGCAATGGCCGGTGGGAAAAAGTCAAAGTCCGTTTTGCCGACCAGTTCATCCGGGTCAGCGGCTCCCACGACATCGCACACCACGCGGTTCGCGCGGACAAATCGACTGTCCACATCCTTGATGTACATATAAACGCCGGGAATGAAATCAAACAGCGTCAGCAGTTCACGCGGAGCCGCCAGCTGGTTGAAGAATTGATCCTGAAAGTCACGGGAGTTGAGTGTCGTCTTCACCATGCGGCAAATGTACAACGACGTGCGCGAATTCTGCAAGATCCTGCGGGCGTCTGCTCGCATAATTCTGACCATCGCGAAACGCACTCCCGCCGGACACCAGCCCCGCTCGAAGTCCGACATTCAGCGGACATCCAGCCGCACACCAGCCCGACATCCCATTCTCATCCCTGGAGTTTTCCCATGTCAACACAGACACTCACCGAACACATGACACTTGAAGCCGCCGAACGCATGCTGGACGCGGCCATTCACAAGTCGGAGTCGCTGGGCGTGGCGATGAACATCGCCATTGTGGACGCCGGCGCCAATCTGACGGCGTTTCGGCGGATGGATGGCGCCTGGCTGGGCAGCATCGACATTGCCTGCAGGAAAGCGCGCACGGCTCGCTACTTCGATATGCCCACCGGAGCCATCGGTGAACTTTCCCAGCCCGGCGGCCCGCTGTACAACATCGAACATTCCAATGACGGCCTGATTAGCTTTCCCGGTGGGTTACCCATCCACAATGAAGACGGACAGGTTGTCGGCGCCATTGGCGTTTCCGGCTCCACCGTGGAAAACGATCATGACGTTGCCGCAGCGGGCCAGTCCGCATTCTGCAACTAGTCGAAAGCCGGTCTTGCCATTGGCCTGCCGGCCAGGAACGGAGCATTCTCACCGAGCGATGGCCGGTGGGAACGCTCCACAGAGTTTGCGAGGTGCCAGGGCTCAGCTGCCAGCATAGACCGGTTTCCACACGAAAACCGAGAAAACACGCCGGAAGAACGGCAGTCGATTCCAGTTGATTCCAATTCCGAACACGTGCAGTACACGTTGAGTTGACGTTGAGAAGACGGTTACAAAACGTTCCAAACGGAGTACCACGGGACGAAAACAGGCAAAACCGACAGGCGGCCAACTGCCCGCTGGCCTACAATGGCCACTCCGCATGGTCACAGACTGAAGGGGCCGTCCTGCAACCAGAAGGTCGAACATGATTGTGGATGATCACCGAGCGTTTCGCTCGATCTGCCGTCTCACACGACGGCAGGTCTGCCGCGTGCTGCGCGGACTGTTGCTGCCGGTCATACTGCTGCCGGGGGTCTGTGCGTCAGACGACGGCCAGCCGAAAACGTCCGGCACGGCGGAGGCGTCTGCGGCACAGACGATCGATTTTAGTCAGCACGTCCAGCCGATTCTCAACAAGCATTGCGTGGCCTGTCATGGCGGCGTGAAGCAGGCCGGGGAGGTGTCCTTCGTGTACCGCGATCAGGTACTGCCGCCGGATGGCTGGATCGTGGAACCCGGTGATCCGGACGCGTCCATCCTGCTGCAGCGAGTGCTGGAGACCGATCTGGAACTGCGGATGCCACCTCCCGAGCACGGCGCCGCACTGTCGGCAGAAGATGTCAGCGTTCTTCGCCAGTGGATCGCTCAGGGAGCCGTCTGGGAGGGTGGGCACTGGGCGTACACCAGGCCGCAGATGCCCAAAATCCCGGCAGTCAAAGACGTCCTCTGGACTCGCAACCCCATTGACGCATTTGTCCTAAAACGACTGGAAGACAGTGGTCTGACTCCCAGTGCGTCTGCGGAGCCTGTGCGCTGGCTGCGACGAGTGACGCTGGACCTGACCGGGCTGCCGCCCACGCTTTCCGATCGGCACGAGTTTCTGACGGCAGTCGCCGTAGATGAGAGTGCTGCGCGTGAGGCTGTCGTGGATCGCCTGCTGGCCGATCCCGCGTTTGGCGAACGCTGGGCGAGCGTTTGGCTGGACCAGGTGAGATATGCTGATTCTCGTGGCCTGGGTGCCGACGGACGCCGGACGATCTGGAAGTACCGCGACTGGGTGATTGCCGCGCTGAACGCGGACATGCCGTTCGATGAATTCACGATCAAACAAATCGCCGGTGATCTGCTGCCTGCTCCCACCATCGAAGACCTGCTCGCCACCGCCGCGCATCGGGTCACGCAGACCAACGAAGAGGGGGGCACCGACGACGAAGAGTTTCGAGTGGCGGCCGTTGTGGATCGCGTCAACACCACCTGGCAGGCATGGCAAGGGGTGACGTTTGGCTGCGTGCAGTGTCACAGCCATCCATACGATCCGTTCCGCCATGAAGAGTACTATCAGTTTGCCGCCTTCTTTAACAACACGCAGGACGTGGACCTGAACGAGGACTGGCCTGTTTTGAAGACGCCGCTCAATGTGGCGGATTATGAAAAGGCGTCTGCCCTGCAATCCCGGCTGCAGCAGCAACAGCAGGCGCTCTGGGAGGCCGAGTATCCCTTTTTAAACACGCCCGATCACTGGCAGAAAGTGGCGGATCTGCAGGCGTCAACGAACAACAGGACCCGCATCACCGTGGAACAGGTTGATGGTGAGCCGCAATTCCACACTATCGACACGGTGAGCCGCAATACGGACATCACTCTGTCAGCCAGCGTGCCAAACTCCATGGAGCAGCTCACCGCCGTGCGGCTGACTGCCATGCCGCTGGATCCCAAAACCGCCGTCAGAGATTCCGAATGGGGCTTCGTGCTCTCGCACGTGCAGGTGCAATGGATCGATGACACAGGAAACGCGGTGGAGCTGCCGGTGTCACGTCTGGTCATCGATGAGCCGGCGCCCTTTTACAATCCGCAGGACAGCCTCAATCCGAAATCCAATCGCGGTTTTGCGGCCTACACGCGGATCCACTATCCCCGACAGGCAGCACTGGTCCTCAAACAGCCTTTTGAGGTTCCCGACACGGGACGCCTGCAGGTGGTCCTGAAACACCGCGTCCACATCCTCGCCTCGTTCTCGCTGATTACGCGTCGCGGAGCTCTGGCTGTCTCCGCCGACTCGGCGTTCACAGATCTGCTCAGCGATGAATCAATCCTGGCGTTGCGGGCCGACGTCGCCGCCACACAAAAACAGATCGGGGCCATCAAATCGGTTGCCATTCCCGTTCTGGCCGAGCGCCCCAGGCATCTGCAGCGTCCCACGCACGTGTTTGAGCGTGGTCTGTTTCTGACCAAGGCACAAAAGGTGCAGGCGGGCACGCCGCAGTCACTGCCGCCGCTTCCCTCCCTGCCGGAAGGGCAGGCGCCCAGTCGACTGCAACTGGCGCAGTGGCTGGCCAGTGAAGACAATCCGCTGACAGCGCGAGTCATGGTCAACCGACTGTGGGCGCGACTGTTTGGCACGGGGCTGGTGGCCACCGAAGAAGATTTCGGGTCGTCGGGCGAACCGCCCTCTCATCCGCAGTTGCTCGATTATCTGGCCGTCAAGTTTCAAACGCGTGACCAATGGCGACTCAAAGCCGCGTTGAAGGAAATCGTGCTTTCGGCCACGTATGGTCAAACGGCCAAAGCCACGGCCCAGGCCTGGCAGAACGATCCTGCCAATCGGCTGCTGGCGCGAGGCCCGCGGTTTCGACTGTCTTCCGAAATGGTGCGCGATCAGGCCCTGGCGGTCTCCGGTTTGCTGAGTCGAAAAATGAATGGTCCGCCCGTGCATCCGCCAATTCCCGCCGGCGTCTGGAAACCTTTTCAGGGGGGCGACAAATGGCCGGTCCCCAAACCTGACAATGAAGATCGCTACCGTCGATCAATCTACACCTACACCAAACGCAGCATTCCCTATCCGATGTTTGCCGCGTTTGATGCTCCTTCACGAGAGTTCTGCACGCCGCGTCGCCTGCGGTCCAACACGCCCCTGCAGGCGCTCATGATGCTCAATGATCAGACGCTTGAAGAATGTGCAGCCGCGCTCGCCGAACAGATGCTGTCTGTGAAGGGATCGTTGCGTCAGCAGGTTCGGCACGGGTTCCTGCAGGTCACCCTGCGGGAACCGGACGATGCGGAGATTGCGGACCTGCTGAAGCTGCATGACGTGGTGTCTTCCGGCGATGAAGACGGAGTCGATCGCGGCATGCAGGCAGTCGCCCGACTGCTGCTCAACCTTGACGAAGTGCTGATGAAGTAAAGGACAAACCATGAGCTTTCCCAACCGTCTGTCCGTGTCTGCAGAAACTTTTCTGCGGCAGCTGCAATCCACCACCCGCCGCCACTTTCTGCAGGGCAGCGCCACCGGGCTGGGCGCACTGTGGCTGGCATCGCAGGCGTCGGGCTCTGAACGTCATGTGCCAGAGCACACGGCCGACAATCCACAGAGCCCACTGCCGCCCCCGCTGCCGGCGAAGGCCAAACGCGTCATTTTTCTGCACATGATCGGCGCACCCAGTCAGCTGGAACTGTTCGACTACAAGCCGGAGCTTAAGGCGCTCGACGGCAAAGAGTGCCCGCAGTCGTTTCTGGAAGGCAAACGATTCGCCTTCATTCAGGGGACACCCAGAATGCTGGGGCCACAGTATCCCTTCGCTCAGCATGGGGACAGCGGGGCGTGGGTGTCGGACCGACTGCCGGAATTCGCACAGCATGTGGACGATGTCTGTTTCATCAAAACGATGCAGACGGATCAGTTCAACCACGGGCCGGCTCAACTGATGGTGCACACCGGTCAGGCGCGAATGGGCTATCCGTCGATTGGTTCCTGGGTCACCTACGGTTTGGGCACAGAAAACACAGACCTGCCCGGATTTATCGTGCTGTTGTCCGGCGGTCGCCAGCCCCGCGTGGGGAAGGCACTTTGGAGCGGCGGTTTCCTGCCCTCTGTTTACCAGGGCGTGCAGTGTCGATCCACCGGAGAACCGGTTCTGAATATCGCCAACCCGAATGGTGTGACCCGCAATGAACGCCGCCAGATGCTGGACACGCTCAGTCGTCTGAATGAGCGTTCCAGTCGGGAATTTGGCGATCCCGAAACACTCACTCGCATCGCGCAGTATGAGATGGCATTTCGTATGCAGACCGCCGTGCCGCAGGCCATGGATATCACTGACGAGCCGAAACACATTCACGAAATGTACGGCACGGAGCCAGGCAAGCAGTCATTCGCCAACAACTGTCTTCTGGCCCGCCGACTGGCCGAAAAAGATGTCCGCTATATCCAGCTGTTCGACTGGGGCTGGGACTCGCATGGTGCGGCCAAATCGGAAGCGCTGAATGAGGGTTTTAAGTCGAAGTGTCAGCAGGTCGACAGGCCCATTGCCGCGCTGCTGACTGACTTAAAGCAGCGGGACATGCTCAAAGACACGCTGGTCGTCTGGAGCGGGGAGTTTGGACGCACACCGATGCGGGAAAATCGCGGCGGCACAGAAATGAAGTTTGTCGGTCGCGACCATAATCCTGGAGCGTTCACACTGTGGATGGCGGGCGGTGGCGTCAAAGGCGGCACCACCTATGGAGAAACAGACGCGGTGGGCTATTCGGCCGCCGAAAACGCAGTTCCGCTGCGCGACTTCCACGCCACAATGATGCGGCTGCTGGGATTCGCGCATGACACGTTCAACTACCCGTTTCAGGGTCTCGACCAGAAGCTCACCGGCGTCAAACCGGCCCGCGTGCTGGAAGACGTCATCGCGTAGCCACGACGGAAGCCCGCGCTGCACGGCGTTTGTTTACAGTGGGCGTCTGCTTTTCTGCACCTGCCGACTTTTTGGCAGCCAGTCATCCAACCGACGTCATCCAACCGACGTCATCCAACCGACGTCATCCGGCTGAAGACATCCGCTCGCTGTCCAGATGCTGGACCAGCCGCCCCAGGTCTTCCGAACTGCCAAAGGCAAACAGATTATCGTGGGGCTCGATGGTCAGATCGCCCGGTGGTGGAAAGAACTTGCTGCCGTCCTCCCGGCAGACCCCCAGCAGCATGATGCCGGACTGCCGCAGATCTGTCTCCTTCAGCTTTCGGGAGACATAGGACGATCCCTCCGGCACCTGCACGTCGGCAATTTCCCAGTCCACACCTTCGCTTTCGGCCACCTCCACAAAGTTCTCGATACTCGGCGAGAGCATGAACCGCGCCATCCGAATCGCGCCCGATGACAGTGGGTTGATCACGCGTGTGGCGCCAGCCTGGAGCATTTTGTCAGCCGCCCGATCATCGCCCGCCCGAGCGACAATCTGCAGGCCGCCATTCAGCAGCCGCGCCGACAGCACAACATACAGGTTGTCTGCGTCTGTCGGCAGCACGGTGGTGAGCGCTCGCGCTGTGCGAATGCCCGCACGCTCCAGCACTTCGTCCTGAGTGGCATCACCAGACAGAAACAGCCAGCCGGCTTCCCGCATCTCCGGGGAAACCACTTCTGCGTCATCGTCAATGACCACAAAGGGCTGATTGCGAGCATGCAGATAACTGCAAAGTTCCTGCCCCATCCGCCCCAGGCCGCAGATGATGAAGTGGCCGGTCAGTCTTCGGATCTCTTTTTCCATGCGTCGGCGTTCCCAGATAACTCGCAGTTCTGCATTGATAAACGTCTGCCCAAACTGAAAGGCGCTGTAGGCAAAGATTCCCAGCCCCATCGACAGATACAGCATGACAAACAGACGGGTGGCATCATTCAGCGGCTCGGGCTGCTCAGATCCCACCGTCGCCAGCATGATGAAGGCGATGTAAAAACAGTCGAGAAACCGCATGTTCGTCAGCGCACACAGGCCGGCGGCTCCAAACAGCACCATGGCCAGGATCAGCAGGGGAATCTGCAGCAGTCGACGCATCTGTCTCATGGCGGGGATAATAAGTGGCTCGCAGGAGACAGGCCAGAGCGGACAAGCCTTGTTCAGGCGTTCACCAATTTTTCGGAATGTTGGTCACGTTTGTGAAATGTTAGACAAACCGCCTCATCGGCCCGTTCAGCACCACGTGACCCGCATTCCGCTCGCACCGGGCACGCACGGCGGTCGCCGTCCAGAGCCCCGCCTGGGCAGTCGACTGACTTGCACGCTGGTGCACTGAGTGCAAGGATTCTCTCTCCAGGGAAGGCACCGCGCCGTTCACCGTTTACGTCCGTTGATGAAGGGTTCAAGATGACGAAAGCTGTCTCAATTCTGATGATGTCCGGCGCATTGCTGGGGGCATCGCTGTACACCATTGCCGAGCCCACGCGGCTGCAATCGGTCCCTCCGGCCGAACTGCTGCCCGAGCGAGCCGTCGTAATGCTGCAGGTGGATGGCACCAAAGCTCACATGCCTGCGCTGCGGGAAACGGCCGCCTGGAAGGCGCTGGAAGACACGCAGATGCGGGAACGCGTGTTTGACCTGGTCGAAATGTTCGTCAAAGCGGCTTCTCCCGAAATGGCGGCCACCGCTCGCAAATCCATGAATGACCTGATGGAACGCGGCATGTCTCTGGCGATCGCCATTTCGCCTGACGGCCAGTCATTTGCCCCTTATGGCGTGCTGGTGCTGCATGAGGCGGCCGACATGAAAGACACGATCATGTCCATCGCTCTGCAGGCGGAGCCCGATCTGGAATCACAGATTCAGACCCGCACCCAGGAAGGTCGCGAAATCAGCTTTGTCTCACCGCAGCCGGGCATGGAAGTGTGCCTGTGGACCGAAGGCAGCCATCTGGTGCTGGGAGTCGGCATTCAGCCTGCGGACCGCGTCATTGCCAATGTGGAAGGCCGCGAGAAAAACGTGACCGCCCATCCTCTGTGGAATAAGCTGCGTAAGAAATCCGGCTACACGGTCAATCAGGTGGCCTGGGTGGATACCAAATCGCTGATGGATCAGTTTGGCGGCATGCCGTTTCCCGATCCCCCACCGGGCAAACAACTGTCAATTCGCGAATTCTGCGATCTGCTGGGTGTGGCCGAACTGGAAGGCATCACGTTCTCCGGCGGCTACAAGGGTGTGGCCACCTGGAACTCGATGGATGTCATCGCTCCCGGTCCCCGCAGGAAACTGCTGAAACTGCTCGACCAGCGAAACATTACGTTTGATGAACTGCCACCGCTGCCGACCGACACCGACAACTTTTTCGCCGGTTCGTTCGACATCCGAGGGGCCGTCGATCTGGTCGTTGAGACCGTGACAGACGTGATGACTTTCGCCGGTGACAATCAACTGGACCGCTTTGAGCAGGGCTTTGAGCAGTTCCAGGCCATGATCGGCGGACACCCTCGCGATGTCTTCAGTGCCGGACTGGGTGACCTGTTCTGCGTCTACAATGACCCCACCTCCATGCCCATTCCCGTCGGCATCGGACCGGTTGTGGTTGCCAGCGTGGCCGACCGCGATGTGCTGGAAGGCACACTGCGGAAACTCTCTGAGATCGCCCAGAGCGAAGCCCGCGGTGAGTTCTCTGTTCGCGAATCGGAAAAAGACGACGCTACGTTCTTCTCCATTCAGATTCAGGGCGGCGTTCCCGTTGTGCCCACCATCATGGTGACCGACAAGTGGATTGTGGGCAGCCTGATGCCGGGTGCGGCTCAGAGCTTTGCCGCTCGCCTGAAAGGCCGGCTGAAGTCATGGACGCCCAACGAAGAAGTGGAAAACGCACTGGCGGCCCTGCCCAAAGAGTATGCCTCCATCACGGTCAGCGACCCGCGTCCCGGCTATCGCACCATGATGACGTGGGCTCCCATGGGCCTGGGTATGATGGAAGCCAACGTGGTGCCGGAACTCGCACAGCGCAATCCGGACATCCGCATGCCATTTGGACTGCAGGATCTGCCCAGTGCTCAGGAACTGGTCGAGCCGATGTTCCCCAATGTTTCCGTCTCCACCGTGGACGAAAGCGGGGCACACGTGCTGACCCGTTCGTCAGTTCCCGGCGTGCCGGTCGGCAATGTGGCGTCGGCCGCCATTCTGCCAGTCATGGTCGCCCTGCTTCTGCCCGCCGTTCAGCAGGCCAGGGAAGCAGCACGACGCACGCAGTCGCGGAATAACATGAAGCAGATCATGCTGGCGATGCACAATCATCACGACGTATATCGAGCGTTCCCCCGCGGCACATTCGAAAATGAAGAACTGGAAGTCGAGGAACGGCTGAGCTGGATGTATCCACTGCTGCCGTTCATCGAGCAGAACAATCTGTACGGCCAGATCGATAAAAACGGAGCGTGGAATTCTGAACAGAACAAGCCGATGGCCGAACTGATGCTGCCTGTGCTCGTCAATCCCAGCGCTGCTGGCGAAGAAGCGGGAGCGATGGACTACGTGGGCATCTCGGGCATTGGACCGGATTCCGCCTCACTGAAGGCTAACGATCCGAAAGCCGGAATCTTCGGCTACGATCGACAGACACGCATTCGCGATATCACCGACGGCACCAGCAACACGATTGCCATCATGGATTCGTCAGAACGCGGCAAATCGTATCTGCAGGGCGGCAAGTCCAGCATTCGCGGATTCAGTCAGCAACCGTATATCAATGGCCCGGATGGCATCGGCGGCCCACACCCCGGTGGTGTGAACGCCGGTTTTGCGGATGGTTCCGTGCGATTTATTTCGGAGAACATCGACCCCAAAGTCCTGGAGGCGCTGGCCACCAAGGCGGGGGGCGAAGTGGTGCCAAACTTCTAAGCGATCCCGTCAGGACACAGGCATTCCCTGTGCCTGGCCCATGTTGAAGTTAGCCGACATCAAACAGGCTCGCCGTTGCCCCTCGGGGATTCGTGCGAGCCTGTTTCTTTTTCGCCGACAGCAAGAGGCTGCCAAAGTGCGAAAGGCTCTGAGCAAGGGCGATCCGTTGCGGGCCTCGTCCCCGAAGGCTCGTGGCGAGCATTGGAGACAGCGGATGGTGCCTCCGACTTTGACCGGGCCTCTGCCCATCCTCCCCAGAGGCCTTTCCACCTGCAGACTACGTGTCGCCCTCCGGGAATTCCGTAGTGGCTTGATTGTCGCCTGGACGCTCACCGCCTAACATCTGGCTAACTGACAGCTTACTTTGGAACCAACCATGTCCAGCGAAAACCCATTCGGAACATCCTCAGAACCGAACCCAGGACTGGGTGATCTCGGCGACCTGGCACAGTCTTCCCGCCAGAAGGAACTGGGCCAGGCCAAAGGGGCCCTGATCGTCGTGGGTCTGCTGACGGCAGGGGTCAACGGATTCATGCTGGCCAACGCTGAAAATGAAGTCAACGGCCTCGGTTTGGCGAATCCTCAGGAAGTTCTGACCATCGTCCGTATCATCTACGGCGGCGCTATGCTGCTGGGCATTGGACTGATCACCTGTGGCTGTCTGGTCAAAACGTGGCCGGTGCCGATGACATGCACGGGGCTGGGTCTGTACCTGCTGGGAACCGCAGGTTTCGCGGTGCTCAATCCCATGAGTCTTGTTCAGGGAATCATCTTCAAAGTCATCATCATTGTCGTGCTGGCCAAGTCCGTGAAGACGGCATTTGCTTATCAGGCGGATCGCAAAGCCGGCTTAGTGTGATTCCATGATTGGCACAAGAATTACCGGTACGCATAACCGCTCCATCGTCACTTACACCCTGCCGTTCGCCTCGTGTATTCTGCTGGCGATCGCGTGGCTGGCAGGAGAGTGGCCACCAGTCGTGCTGGCCGCCGGCCCTATCATCATTTTCGTCTGCATCCTGAGGCAGCAATCGCACCAGTTCGAGTGTGAAGTTCGGGAACAGGGGCTCTGGTTCCCGGCAACAGACGAGCAGGTGCCTTACTCATCGATTACAGCGATCGAGTATGTGCCGACGGAGAAGAAGCCCCGATCGCCCATCATCCTCTCCCGATCCAGTCGCAGCGTGCTGATACCCGCATCGCTGAATGTCGATGGCGGCGACCTGTACAATTTTTTGACCTCCCAACTCAGCCTGAAGACACAAAGTCACGTCCCGCCCGCGCTGCAGCAATACTATGAACAGCAGGTGGCAGAGCATGGCGAGTCCGCCGTGCTCGTCCTCAATGCGCGGCAGAAGGCGGGAAAAAGACCAAAACGCGAAACCGCGTCTGCCGTCGTTCGTGGACTGCTGATCTCCGGTGTCGTGTTTGGCGTCGGCACGCTCCTGAACGCGATGATGCTCGTGGCGGCTGTGATCACGCTGTTGCTCGCCGGCCTTGTCTGGGGATACTCGGCCGAACGAAGTAAGCGATTGACGATCGAAAAAGGCATTCTGAATTCCGCCATTGTGGTGACCCCTGAAGGTATGGCGATGCAGCAGGGCCCGGTTTCCGGTGCCATCGAATGGTCCCGCGTTCAGGGCGTTTCTCTGGTGCATCTGCCGCGATCTGTCGAGTCCTCCTCAGTCATGCACGGCACCGTGGCCATCAAAGTTGGCACGAGCCAGATCTCTGTTCGTGATGCTTATGAGCTGCCCATTTTTTCGCTGTGCCGAGTACTGACCACAGCGTGGGAGAATCGAATTCATTCGCCCGCCGCAGTTGTGCTGAAGGAGCAGCATGACAACTCCCCTTTTCGCCCCCCTACGCAGACCTGAGCGCCAGCCTTCTTGTATGAACTGACCAAAACAACCCAATGGGCCTCACCTGGTCACGGTCTGATGTGTGATCGATCGCAATGACACCGCGATCTCTCGCCCCCACCGCCGCCGGCTGAACCGCCGCCGGCTGAACGGCCGCCGGCTGAACGGCCGCCGGCTGAACGGCCGCCGGCTGGATTGCCGCGGCTGAACGGCCGCCGGCTGAACGGCCGCCGGCTGGATTGCCGCGGCTGAACGTCCGCGGCTGAACTGCCGACCACCATTGCTTCCATCAGGCCGACAGACGATGCCACCGATCCGACAGAATCTTTCCTGCCCCGGCACGCTTCGCCCACTTGGGATCGCCTGCCTCCTGCTGGCCCTGGGCTGCTCGTCATCAACGGACAGTGGCCCCTCCACACGGCAGGCCGACACAGCACAGGAAACAGAGACCCGAACGCTCTCCGGCGACGAGGCACCTCCATCGCCGCTGTCCGCAGATCGGCAGTCGTGGCCGGCGGAGATCACCAACCGATTTGGCATGACATTCTCGCTGGTCACGATTGACCCAACACGGCCTGACCACAACGACGCGTTCCCTCAGCAGACCTACTACATTCAGCAAAGCGTGCTGACAGGCAGCCAGATGGACGCATTCAACAGAGCGGCCGTGCTGGGCGGGGTCTATACAACCGACCCGCGGCGGTCTCTGCCGACGCCACTCGTCCAGCCGAACGTTTCACTGCCTCGGGGCAACTCACCATCGGAATGGAGTGAGTGTTTCTGGTACGCCCGCGCCCTCTCCACGCTGGATCCCGATTTTGACTATCGTTTGCCGACGCGGAAAGAGTGGACCTTCGCCTGCAAAAGCGGTTACGAACAACGCTGCGACGGCGACGACAGGAACGCCTACCGCTGTCGGGGCATGCAGGACCCCAACGGTCCCGATGCAGAAGCGGTGGCCGAACGCTGGGGCGAGCACGGACAGTCGGCCGTGCTGATGGGATACTGGAAGAACAACTGGGGCGTTCACGATGATCGCGAAGAACCGGATTGCCTGTGTGATCACTGGACGATCTGTAACCCGGATGGTGACGACAGTCTCAATGAACGCATCACCGCGCGATTCATTCTGATGCCCAAACAAAACTCCACCGACCGTTCGCGGTGAGGAATTGTTCGCCCCTGCCTGGTCCCCCCTCGGTGTCCGCCGGACCCTGCTCGGTTCGCCCGGTTACTGGTCTTCGACAATCTGGAGCCGTTGATTCGTATCGATCGGGCCATCAACCACCTGTGTGGTGCCGGTCGGCCAGGTGACTTCGATGCGATCCACTGTTTCTGCGGTTCCCAGCCCAAAATACAGCGGAAGATCGCTCTGACCAAGATAGCCGGACGCCCCGGTCTTCACCTGGCTTTGCCGCTGACCGGTCGTGTGCACTCGCACCACCGCGCCCAGCGCGTCACGGTTGCTTCCTGTCCCCTGCACGTCGACCTTCAGAAAACGAATTTCGCTCTGCTGACGGTTGCTGCGCAGGAACTGCGGACGGGTGTTGAACTCGTTGGTGACGATATCCAGATCACCGTCGTTGTCAAAATCATAGATCACACTGGAACGGCTGCCGGTGGCCGACCAGACGACCCACTCTCCTTTTCGCGATTTGCGGAGCCTGTTGTCCGCGTCCTGTGCATCAAAGTTCAGCGAGAACCACGGTGCGATCTGCTGATCACGCGGGCGGGGTTCAATCTGAGTTGCAAAATGAGCGTCGTAGAAGCGCTGGCCTCCCGCATTGAGCAGCAGTGAATTGGTGCTGTAGCGATAAGGAAAGCACATGCTGGACGTGAGAAACGCATCGGCAAAACCGTCAGCATCGATGTCACCGCTGCTCAGCCCCCACGGCCAGTAGTTCTCAGCGTGCAGCGCGTCAGACACTTCTTTGAACGTGCCGTCCTCTGCCTGCTGAAAGAACGCGTTGCCGTAGATGCTTCGTCCTTCACTTCGCAGAAACTCTTCCGGCCAGGTGATGTCCGCTTTCTGCTTTTCCCGGTCCGGTCCCACATCGACGCTCATATCGGAGTGCATGTCCGTCAGGAACACGTCAAACTTCCCGTTGTTATCAAAGTCCGCCACTGTCACGCCCATCGTTCCCCACGGGGTCGCCTGGAAAAACTCATCCGTGCGGTCGGTAAAGCGGTCACCCTGCTCATTGATGTATAACGTGTCGTGCCCCTGCATGTTGCACACATACAAATCGGGCCAGCCGTCATTGTTGGCATCAAACGCCACCGCATCACCCGACCAGGACGCGTCGTCCTGCAGGCCAAACTGCTCTGTGACATCTTCAAACTGATTGTTGCCCAGGTTGCGATACAGGCGTGAACACTCCGACAACTCCGGTGCGAGGTGGCCGCTGAAAGCGTCCGGCCGTCCCACAAAATAATCGAGCTGCACCGACGGCTGCGAATTTGCCGCATCGGTGCGAACCTGCCGTTTTTCTTCCGTGGTGAATCGCCCAACGTTGCAGACGTACAGGTCCAGCAGACCATCTTTGTCGTAGTCGAAGAACGTTCCCTTGGATGAATGGCCCGTGTATGCCAGCCCCGAACTCTTCGTGCGGTCGACAAACGTCCCGTCCACGTTTTCGAAGAACGAATTTTCTGCGCGAATGGACGTCACAAACAGATCCGGGTCGCCGTCGTTATCCGTGTCGGCAAACGAAGCGGCCACCGAAATTCGGTCTTCCCGCTCCGCCCCGCTGTCGGCCACCTTTTCGAATCCCCCCTGCGGCGTTCCCCGCCACAGTTCATTGGGGCCGACCTGCGACGTAAAGTAGATGTCCGCCACGCCGTCCCCGTCGACGTCGGCAACGCTCACGCCATTCCCGTGGTCATAGTGATTCACGAGCAGGCGATGACGCTGATCGTCAACGATCTGCGGCCGAAACGTCACTCCCAGTTCCTCCACGCAGTCCTCAAACTGAAAGCCGGGAGCCAGGCCGAGTTCCTTCATCGTGGCCGCTTCAAGCGCACCCACATCTGCCAGCCAGCGATCGTCGAGAATCCCCGGCGGCTGGGCCATGTGCTGAGCCGATTCGGGCAGATCGGTCAGTTGAGCGGCATCCGGCACAAAGTCCGGCAGCACTTCGTCAATAGCCGACCACAGTTGCTCGATCCCCTCAGTGCTTTGAGAATCAAAATAGCCCCGAATTCGTTGTGCTCTGTCGAACAGTACAAATTTGGATTCATGGGCGATGGGAATCAGTGGGTCTTCCGGGTTCTCCGCCACCGCCATCCCCAGGTTGTTGCGACTGAAATTCCAGATCGCTTCCCGATCTCCCGTGAGGAACGCCCACATGTCAAAGTCGGCCTCCAAAGATGTCCCGTAGTCCTTCAGCACGTCGGGAGTGTCAAATTCGGGATCAACCGAGATCGTCAGCAGCCGTACCCCTTCCGTGCCGGATGCCTTGAGACGATCCTGCAGCTGCTTCATGGCGGCAGACTGCTGGGGACACGTCCCCGGACAGCGGGTGAACACAAAACACACCACGGTCACGGAGTTTTGAATCTGGTCCTGACCAAACTCCTCGCCATTTTGATCGCGAAACAGAAAACTGCCCACCGGCTTCGCCTCGCCCGCCACAATGATGTCTGACGGCTGCGTCTGCGGGTCAGAAGTCTCCGGCCGTGTTTCTGCGCTGCCGGTATCCGTTCCTGCGCCCTGGGGCGTGTCTGATCTGCTGCAGCCTGCGGCAGTGATCAGAACCGCGTACAAAAGCATGCCGGCTGCGGACCGCAGACTCGTCCTCCCTGACAGCCGGGAGCAGACAGACAGATACACACGATCAGATGGCGCCGACATAACCTCACCGCTGGACTGAAGAGTTCTGGAAACAAGGCCACGGATTTCGCAATGACACGTGTAACCGCCTCCGGCGGCGTGCAACCACCTTCAGCGGCGCGTGGCTACGGAAGGGGCCGATACCCGACATCACGACACGATTCAGCGGCAGGCACGAAGTGTTCGTCCAGTGATGGATCGGTGGTCAGAAATGTATTGGAATCCGCGGAAACTGTACCACGAAGGTCGGGTGTCTTTGCGTGAAAAACGCAATCCACAACACTGTTGGGCGCAATTATATCCACTTCATACGGATGGCCTGGACGTGAGCCGTCAGACGCATCGTTGTCGATGAACAGGCAGCGGGAATACTGGCTGCCCGGACCGTGGTCATCAACCCCATTCCAGTTGTCCCAAAACGTACAGCGGCTCACTCTGGCCCGCGAGCCGGGAAACACGGTCAACGCCCCTGAGCCATGTTTGGCGTTGTAGGTCAGCCCAAACCTGTTCTTAACATCTTCCATGCCCGTGTTGCCAATGTTGCCCACAAACAGGCAGTTTTCCAGTTGGGCGAGGCTGCCCTCCAGCACATCCACCGCTGAGCCGGTGGCCGGGCACCGATTGCCGATAAACCGGCAGTTCAGAAACTGCACAGGGTTCGCGCACACACCCTGATGTTCGATTGAAACAGCGCCTCCGCACAGCATCGTCGCGTTGTTCTCAAACAGAATCGCATCAAACACGGGAGACGAGTTGCCGAAAACTTTCACCGCGCCGCCATCGAGCTGAAAGAACAGGCCGCGCTGCAACACGGCTGACTCCCGCCCCAAAAACTCCCGGGGCACCCCCGTGCTGATCGCCACGCCTCCCGCGTCCCGAATCACCAGGTGGCGAATCTGCGTCGCCTCTGTCAACCCGTGCCCGCAATACAGGACGTGGCTGACAACGGCTCGCTCAGGATCACTGGCGGAGCGACCAGAGAGAATCGTCCCCTCTCGGCCTTCAATCGTAACGCCCTCGTGACGCGCCGTGACTGCCAGCAGGCAAAACGACGGACGAGAAGCATAATGCACGCCAGGCAGCAGAATGAGCCTTCTGTCGTCCGTCGCCGTGGCGGCCAGGTCAAGCGCCGCCTGCAGATCGTCGCCCGGCGCGGCGGTCACGGGTCCCTCCGGTCGCTCAGGCTTCGCTTCCACCGGCTGCGTCGTTGGCGTCTGCGTCTCACAGCCGGCCGCAATCGCGCAGCACGCAAGGAGCAACCAGAATCGCCCGCCCAACATGTTCCCCGTCACAGACATTTGCTTTTCACCCTGTTGCCCCCGAAGCAGACCACTAGCGGGAGCCAGCGGCCAGCAGGAACACCTCCTGCTCGTGCTCCCTGGAAAGCTGTCCACAGCCCTGAATAATTCGCAATGGCCAAAGGCCTTTCGCCAGTTGCACGTCCATCGACGAGACGCCGCCCGGCAGGACAACCACCGCCCGCTGCGTCTGCTGCTGTTCGACCGTATAGACAAAATCCTCACTGGCAATTTCAATGTGCACTGGCTGACCGGCGACAACGCGCACAATCCTGCGGCCATCTACGGTTTCAAACTCACTGACGGGATGAAGCTGACCGGCTGTGATGGTGAAGGCGGCGGATAACAGCCGCTTCGCCCCCGAAGTCTTCGACGGGCAGCACACGCTGATGGCACACGTCACAACCATGATCGCCCCCAGAGCGGCCCCCACAGCGGTCGCCTGTCTGCCGGATTTCCGCGGAGCCTCTGTCATGGAGATGGCTCCCGGGAACGCGCGGCCTTGATCAGACGATTCAGCGTCTGCTGGTGGCGCTTTGCCGCAGCCGCATCGCCGGATGCATTCAACAGGGTAATGATACGGCGTCTTTGCGGAAGAGCGGTGGGGTCAATTTCCAGCGACCTCTCCAGCGCTGCAATCGCCTCCTGTGTGCGGCCCAGCGACGCGAGCAGATCGGCCCGCTGCGACTGAATTACGGCACTCCAGGGAGCGTCCTGCAGAATGCGATCCACCATCTGCAGCGCTTCGGCAAATTGCCCTTGCTGCTGCAGGGCGATGCTGCGTGCCTCCAGCGCGGACTCGTCTGCCGGTGTTTGCTCAAGCGCCCGCTCCGCCAAACGCTGAGCCGTTTCCAGGTCGCCCAGTTTCAGCAGCAGCCACGCCGCAGCCGTAGCGGCAGCCGTATCCACACCGCGGTCCACGGCCGGGCCGAGCAGTCGCAGCGCTGCATTCGCATCGGTTCGTGTGGCGGCCGTCGATTCCAGCTGCAGCCCCAGCGCCCTTTGAATTTCGGCACGCGACAGGGGAAAGTCGTCCTTTTGAAACAAGGCCGGCTCATGACGTGGGCGCGGTTTTCCGGATGTCACATAGCGACGAAGAATGCGATGGTCGGTCTGCGCGGTGTGCGGCACATCGGACGCACTCGCCGCCGGCATGTGACAAACGATGCAGGAGTCTTCCGGGGAGTCGAGATGTCGTTGGGACAGCGGCACAGAGCACCCTTTCTGCGGGGCAGCATGGCAGTTCAGACAGCGGTCCCGATAGAAGGCGACGCGCTGCTGTGCGGCGGGAATCCCGTGAGGCGAGTGGCAGCTGATGCACCCCAGCTGTCCGCCACTTTTTTGATAGCAGACACTGGCCGTCATCTGCTCCGGCTGGCTGACGGCCTCGAACTCGGTGGCCCCCGCAGCCGGACCCACGTTTTCCACCAGCACCGCCCAGATATCGGACACTGCATCGCCGGGGCGAAAGTCAAAGCTGGAACGGCCGTCGCGGACGATTCTGGCTTTGCCGTGCAGATGGCACTGGTAACAGACACTGTCGCGTCGCCGCGGCTCCAGTCGGTCCGGGTTCACCATCTCATCACGCCCACCCTCGCCAAACTCGTGAAACTGGACGTGCTGATGTCCGGGTCCGTGGCATCGTTCACAGCTGATGGAAGGTTCATGAAACGGAGGATCGAGAAAACGATCGTCGCTGGCTGGATCGGTGTTCAGATGCCCGGCATGGCAGAACATACAGTCGCCCGTCATGCGTCGACCAAAACGCGGATGACGCTCCGGTTGGTAACCGGGCGACAGCCCCCACTTTTGCGAACCTGTGTACCACGTCAGCGGGGACTGATAGAAACTCCCATGGCGGCTGTGAACAAACGAGTAGCCGCGCTGCCCCGAGCCGATCGCAAACTCCACCGACTCCCGCTGGCGATAGATCGGCCCGTCACTGTCCAGCTGCGATTCACTGTGAAACATCCGGCCCGCATCATCTGTGGTCACTTCGTACTCGCGGCCTCCCTCAGAAAACTGAAACGGCGTCGAGAAACTCACCGCGGCGTCTGTCGGCGAGAGCAGATTGATCGATCGCGCCATGGGGTGCGACGATGTGTATTGTTCATAGATCTGCTGATGGCAGCCCGCACAGCGCTGGCTGCCCACGTAAACATCGTGCCGCCGCTCATCCAGCGGCAGACGGTCTGGTGCGATCGCTCGTGCTTCTGCCGACGACTGCGTCTGCGTCTGCGCCGGGGGGATCTGCCGGGGCGGACGCGGGCCGCAGCCCGGCAGAACGACAATGATCCCCCAACAGAAAATCGTTCGCAGGACGCGCGCGGTCATGGTGACTCTTTCAACAACAGCTGCTGATTCAAAGAGACATCCGAGAGCGTTTCCCGGTGACCGTTAGGCCACGTCACCTGCAGTGTGGCAGTCTCGGTTGCAGGCACGTCTCCCATCCCGAAAAACAGGACATGTTCATGAGACGAACAAAAGCTGGTGCCCCCCGCGATGAATTCGGTCCACGACTGCCCGCCGACCGTCACAGTGGCCTGCAGGCCGATGGCCGAACGATTGGACTGCCGCGCCAGCGGAATGACTGTCAACCACGTGCCGGACGTGCCGGACGTGCCGTCATTGCGCAGCAACTCAACACGTTCGTTCTGGTGGAGAATTGCCAGATCCGGGTCGCCGTCCTGATCATAGTCCCCGGCCGCCACGCCGCGCCCCACATAAAGACGGGCGAAATAGTCCGACGCGCCTGCGGAAACATCGTGCCAGCGACTTCCGTCAAATGACAGCACCTGGGCCTTTTGCGCAAATCCGTCACCGTCGGCGTTGTTGGAATCGATGTGACCGTTGGCCACAAACAAATCCGGTCGGCCATTGCGATCAAAGTCGTACATCACCGTGCCGAATCCCAGTTTCGACATTGAGATCGGAAACAGCCGATGCTTGCCCGAGACATCATGCAGCCCCACTTCACCCAGGTTTCTGTAAAGCGTATTGGACTCCCCGGTGAAATGCGTCAGAAACAGATCCAGCGTGCCGTTGCGATCATAATCACCGGCGGCCACCCCCATGCTGGCCTGCATGGCGCCGGCGCCATTCAGGCCGCCTCCCATTCGCAAAGACGATTCCTGGAATTTGCCGTCACCCTGATTCAAAAAATAGAAGTTGGCGGTGGTGTCGTTGGCAACGTAAATGTCGGGATGCTGATCGCCATTCAAATCGGCAATCACCACTCCCAGCGCCTTGCTGCCCTCGCCGACCAGGCCCAGATCTGCAGCCACCTCGTCGAAGGTGCCGTCGCCATTGTTGCGAAAGAATTCATCCGCCCATGCCGGCAGCTGACGCGGATGACACAAAGCCGGGCGGCCGTCTTTCTCACACGGAAACGGATCCCGGGGGTCATACTGCAGATAATTGCACACATACAGATCCAGATCGCCATCGCGATCCACGTCGCCCCAGGCGGCCGATGACGACCAGCGGGCGGCCGCGTTGCGGAGCTGATCTGTGACCTCACGAAAGGTCCCGTCACCGTTGTTCTGCCAAAGACAGTTCTCACCCACATTGGAGACGAAAATGTCATCAAACCCGTCGTTGTTGAAGTCTCCGATCGTCACCCCCTGGCCGTAGGCATGTTCGCGAATGCCGCACAGACGACTCACATCAAGAAAGCGGCCGTCTGCTGTCTGCGTATACAGTGCATCGGAGGGGTTGCTCTGCCCCGTGTCAGCCGTCGCCCCGCCCTGAACGCAGAACAGGTCCAGCCGCCCATCCTGCTCGACATCCAGCCAGCCCAGGCCCGCGCCAATGGATTCCACCATCAGCAGCTCACCCTGTGCCCCGTTCGTGTAAATGTGATCCAGACCGAGCGACTCTGCCACCGGTTCAAAGCTGCCGGAAAACAGGACGGCAGGCTCCGTCGACGGGGGTTCGCTCTGTGGTTCCGACCCAGGACGGGTGGCCGCCCCGCTTTGCGACACGGAGCGATTCGCATCCCCGGCGTCATGGCCCGTGGACTCTTCGGCAGCGCCCTGTCCGGCTGTCGGCGAGGCCGCGGGATCCTTTGTGGAATCCGTCTGCCCGCAACCGCACATGACGGCACACAGCAGCACCCGGACGATGACGGCACAAGAGCGCAACATAGTTTGGCGCACAGAAAAACGGGACGTTTGTTGACGAAAAAAAGGGACGCCAGTGCATGGCGTCCCTTGGTACTTTTCAGCAGTGGTCACAGGGCCTAGAACTCGCCCAGAACCATGCGGTCGTTGCGAACACCCAGCTTGTACCGAACGCCGTGGTCCAGATTCTCACTGAGAAAACGGACTGAGCCGTCGCACAGCGTGACCTGAATGCCGCCCGTGTGGAAGCTACTTGGGCTTTCACAGCGAAGGTCGTTGGCTCCCTGGAGCCAGTTCGGGTTGGTGTTGTTGATGGGGTTACGCATCGTGTGCACAGCCGCCAGTGGGCTCACCCAGCCGGTGTAGCTGCTGTGGTTGAAATCGAAAGTTGCCCCGTTGCCACCACGCCAGTGCATGTTTTCGAAGACACCAACGGTGTTGGCCGTTCCGTCCACGATGTCGCGAATGCTCTGGCTGCCGTTGTAGCGGAAGACACCATTCGTGCGTCCCTGGTGGTTGGGATCCTCACCATTGACCCAAGGTGTACCTGCACCACCACGAGTTCCCAGGTTGCCGGGCAGGGCATCGTTCACGAGCGCGTCGGGAACCGCACCGCAGTCTTTCCGGCCACCCCAGAAGTGTCCCAGGTTACCGACGTAGTCCGTACCACCTTTGACCGACGTTCCGTTCCAGCGATAACCACCGTTTGTCTGTCCGGTGCGAACGACAGGATGCGGGCTGGAAGGACAGATGTACGCAGCCATTGGCGTCTGGGCCAAAGCCGTGTTGATACCAATACTGTTGTGGTTGCGGTCGCCCTGAATGGTACCGCCCGCACCGTCGTCAACATTGACGTCGTACGAGAAAGACTTGTACAGGTTGGCCTGCTCAATGTAAGGCAGAATGGCCACGAGCCAGGACCACTGAGGGATCTGGTTTCCGCCAATCACGCCGCCGTTCCAGCGGTTCTGGTTGTGCGGGAACGTGTTAAACACGTCGTGATAGTTGTGCATAGCAAGACCAATCTGCTTCAGATTGTTCTTACACTGTGTTCGACGGGCTGCCTCACGGGCCTGCTGAACGGCCGGCAGCAGCAGAGCGATCAAAATTGCGATGATGGCAATTACAACAAGCAGCTCAATCAGCGTGAATGCTTTTGATCTTGGAGATTGTCTCGATAACTTCATGTACGCTATTCCAAAAAAACAAAACGGGTGCAGGCGATTGAGGAGTCGTCCCTTAAGGATGTTATCAGGTTAAAGTGGAGCCTGTCCACTGTTTAGTCTGATCAGAATGGCTCTGGCGACCAGTTCGTCTCCGCAGCTGGCGGCATAAGAGGCGATTTTTGCCAGCGTTTCCACGGAAATGGCGGCGGTGTTCTCCTGCTGCAGAATCTCCTTCTGGATGTCTTTTCCAACCCGGGCGATCTGTTCTGCAGCGACCGCCTCGTCCAGTTTTCCCAGCCGCCGTCGACAGGACGCCAGCTGGTGCCAGGTCGTCCAGTCCATGCTGAACTCTGCAATCGACGCCAGATAATGTGCCTCTGCGGCCACGAAATCCTCGTCCTGCGCGGCCAGCCAGCCCCGGGACTTGAGAATCAGGTAGTGTTTCGAGCCGTCCTCCGCCTGTGCCAGCAGGGAGCGGACCCTGTCCACATCAAATTCCCGAATGGCTGAAGCCAGCTCAAAGTGGATGAGCTCCGGATTCGCGGGAAATTTCTCCCTGAGCTCCTGAAAGACCTCCAGATACTGCGGTAAAGACGCGCGTGTGCTGGCGGAGTCGGAGGCGGAGACGCTGTCGAGCAACTGAATGGTTCTGGCCACCTGAAACAGCTCGCTGTCAGGATCCGAACCGAGCCACTCGGAATTCTTCGTAAACCCGTTGGAGAAGCTCAGCTCTTCGGCAAGTACCAGATAGGCATAAGCATCGGGAGGCTCCGCCTGAGCGCGGATCGCATCGTGAATGGCGTCCAGCATGGCCCTGCGCTGCAGGGTCACAGCATAGAAGAAGATCAGCCGGCGGCGGGTGGTGATGGAGCCGGGCTTTTGCCTGATCATGCGTTTGAGAGTCTCGACCCCGTCCAGCGGTCGATTCAATTCTCCAAATTGCAAATCGCAGGCCGCAATCAGAGCGTTGTAAGCACGCTCACTGCTCGCCGGAATGGCGAGCAGATGGGTAACAGCGTCCTCCAGAGAACCGGACTGATATTCGGCTTCGGCAAGAAACGTCAGCGCCTCGTCCGGTTGGGAGCCGCGCTCCACCCACTGTCCGGCGACCTGCCTGAGTTGCTCCCAGTCTTCTTCGTCGGCGGCGGCAGTGCACGCTTTGCGGAAGTCGTCATCACTCCAGCGAGTCAGCACAACAGCGGTGAGGCTGACCACGACCAGAATTGCCAGAGCGGCCAGAATGGCTCCCCATTTTGTGCGGGCAGCAGGTCGTGCGGATTCACTACTCATGGATGATCAGTCAACAAAATATGGCGTCTTACTGGTAAAACGCCAGCGGCAATGCTCAAATCGTCCAGACCGGCGACTGCGGTCGCCCTCCCGATTTGACAACTATCCCACCGGAGTTTGAGACAATGCGCGCCGTCTTCTTCAGCGTTCTGACCCTTCTGATCACCACCTCAATTTGTGGATGTGGAGGCGCAGATCCCGGATCAACTGTCGAAGATGATCGTCCAGGAGGCGCCCCTTCGTCAACTATTTCGGAAGATCCCAATGAAGTCGCCAATCAGATGGGCGACGACTACAACGGCAAATAGCCAGACGGCCGCGGACTGGGCCACGCTGTCTCGCCTGGCCCAGCCACCGCACGCAACCCGGCACGCAACCCGGCACGCAACCCGGCACGCAACTCGGCACGAATAGGCTGACGGGACGGCCCCCCAGGGCCAGCTTTGTCTCCGAATGCCGCCTGCGAGTGCGGCTGCTCACCGCCGCCCGCTCTAACGCTCCGACGACGGCAGATTGCCCGAACGCCCCCGCGCGGGTTCGTCTGGCTCACAGAGCGACAGTTCTGCGCTGGACGCATCGCCCCCAACACCAGCGACCGACGACTGTCGCGCGCGGTTTGATTTCGGTTCGGATTCGTTGCAGGCCTTTGGTGCCGCTGCCTCCCGTTTTTTCTGACGGGCATCACGTCTGGCTACCAGCACGTTTCCCACGACCAGCAGAACAATGACAAACGAGTGCCGCAGCCCCGCCTGGAGAAACACCCCGGGATTTGTTCGCACCACCACATAGCCGGCAACAAACGGCACACCCACCTGCCCGGGACCATTCAGGACGCAGGAGGGTCGAAAAAACCTCGCCAGTTCTTCGTCATTGTGCGCGCTGCGTTCCTGCGTTCTGACGACTGTCCGGGTCGAAAAACGGGGAGTCGATATATAGGCCGTGCTGCCAACCGCATGAGCCTTCACACTTATGATCGACGTGTAGACTTCGAGCGTGTACATCCGCGTGATGATCACCAGAATGATGGTCATCAACAAAGACACTCTCAACACAAGCCGCATTGCCGGCCAGAACAGGTCTTTCAAGGTCTCCCCCCTGTCCCTCAAAGAACCAGACGACTTTGGCGTCGGATCGGGAACCTGCGTCGTGTCACGGGCCCCTGGCGATTGACGAAAAACTGCTGGGAGTTCGACCACATTCCCCCCAGGGACACAGTCTACCGGCTTTCGTCCCGCAGCGATACGCTTCGAGGTGAACGCGGGCCCCACCCTCCACGGGACAATCAGTAGAGGGAAAGGGGCATTCCCCTGCGGCGTCTCCTCTTCCCCGAGGCAGTCTGTCCAATGAGTGTGCGCGAGGCTGGATTTCTGGCCGCCAAACGGATACATCTCCGCATCGCCACGATGGAGTGGTTGTCGTGACAGGCCGCTGGCCCCATGCTGACAAACGTCTTTTTCGGTCGCCTCAGCCTCGAAAGGTTTAGCGGCCGTTTTTCTCTCACGGAAGTCCACCGTGGAACTGACCCAGTTTGCCGAACAGATTTTGCTGTCCGACGATTTGACGGCCAAACTGACGCGCCCCCGCGCACTCACGGACGACACACCCGGCCCCGCGCGCCGCATCGAGCAGCCCACACGGCCTGCCAATCTGCAGTTTGCTCCGCGGCGAACGGCGCCTGCCATGCCCAAAGGCCAGGCGTTCAGCGACCCGCACAAGCGGGCCGTCGCACACCACATCATGGCCAATCACGAGTTGCAGGCTTTGGAAGTGATGGCCATGGTCCTGCTCGCCTTTCCGGAGGCTCCAGCCGGGTTTCGTCTGGGGCTGGCCACCATCATGTTTGACGAACAGCGTCACACACGTCTGCACGCCAACCGAGCGGCCGAACTGGGAACGGCTTTCGGCGACCTGCCAGTCAACAGCTACATCTGGACGAAGGCGACTGAGTACGCCAGCGTGCTGGAGTATGTGGCCGGACTTCCCCTCGTTTTTGAAACCGCCAACCTGGACCACACGGTCGAATTTGAGGACTACTTTCTCAAAGTGGACGATCATCGCGGCGCGGAAATCATGCGGGCCATTCATCTGGATGAAATCCGCCACGTGGAATTTGGCATCACCTGGCTGCGGCAGTTCAAACAACAGGGGCAGTCTGACTTTGAAGCGTGGTCGCAGGCCCTGCACTGGCCCGTACGACCCAAAAACGCGCGGGGCACCGATTTTCAGACAGAAGCGCGGCGCAGCGCCGGACTGGACAATAACTTCATCACCGAACTTCTCAGCTGGCAGGATGACAACCCATCGCGTCCATCGTAGCCAACTGAAGCCTGACCGTTGATCCACATGAAATACACTTCCCCTCCGGGCATCGTCCGCACTGTTCGACATTCCCTGCGATTCTGCCTGCCCACGGACGCGCGACGGGCCTTCCTCGCCCTGAGCGTAATCGTCCTGATGGCGTGCCGCCTCCACACCTGCCAGCCGGCCTTTGCAGGCACGGATGACATTCCCTCGCAGACGGCCGGCTCCATCCGCATCGCCACGTTCAATGTCAGCATGAATCGTCGGGAAGACGGTCAGTTGAAACGTGACCTGGCAGGCGACTCTGAACAGATCCGGAGCATTGCCACCATCCTGCGAACCGTTCGCCCGGACATTGTGCTGCTCAACGAGTTTGACCAGTCAAACGACCCGGCCGCCGTCGAACTGTTTCAGCAGCGATTTCTCAACAGCAAAGGCGATGACGACAGTGCGGGCCCCATTCATTACCCACACGTCTACGCCGCGGCCGTCAACACCGGCCAGCCCAGTGGTCTCGATCTGGACCAGAACGGCCGCTTCGGCGACCCGGGTGACAACTTTGGCTTTGGCTTTTTCCCCGGGCAGTACGCCATGGTGGTGCTGTCACGCTTTCCCATTGACAAAGACGGTGTGCGGACGTTCCAGAAGTTCCGGTGGAAGGATCTGCCGAATGCAGCGGCACCACGCGGTGCAAACGGGCAGTTATGGTATCCACCGGCCGTCTGGGAAAAACTGCGGCTGTCCTCCAAGAGTCACTGGGACGTGCCGATCCGCGTGCAGGGACAGACGCTGCACCTGCTGGCCTGCCACCCCACGCCACCCGCTTTTGACGGCCCGGAAGCCCGCAACCAGCGCCGCAATCACGATGAGATCCGGTTGTGGCACGAATACATCTCCAGCGAAGATCTGCCCTGGCTGACCGACGACCAGGGACGCTCGGGTGGCCTGGCGGCGGAGGCAAAGTTCGTGATCGCCGGCGACCTCAATGCCGATCCCTCCGATGGCAACAGCTACGAAAGTCCCGCCGGTCTGCTCCTGAAGCACCCCCGCATTGTGGCGACACCTGCGCCACGCAGTCCGGGCGGACGGGCGGCCAGCCTTGAGCAGGGAGGGGTCAACAAACGCCACCTCGGCGAGGCGGCCACGGACACAGCCGATTTTTCCGACAGCGCTGTCGGCAATCTGCGAGTGGACTATGTGCTGCCGTCCACCGGATTCTCCATCGTGAAGTCCGGCGTCGTCTGGCCGGAACCCGGCGAACCTTTGAGTACAGAGGTTCGCGCTTCCGATCATCGGCTGGTGTGGGTCAACGTGCAGTTCGCAAAGTGAGCCGCCCGGACGCAAAAATCTGATTCGGCAACCGGCAACACACCGATTGGCCAGGATTCACACAGTCCGTCGACTTTATTTCCCGACAGGCAGCACAACCCGGCCAATCGGCATCGTCTGTGGTCGTCGTACACTTCGCGACAGTTTCGACTGAGGCGGCCGCTTGTGGGTGGTCGATCTCAAGTCTGTGGCAGTGACACGCTGGCCGTGTTCTGACTGCGCCCAATGCCAGTGCGAATGGATTCTGCGACGGACGTCCGTCGGGTGTTGCGAAGGCTTCCGGAATCACCCTCGTCAGGATTGGTTGTCGCCATGTCCGAACCACTCACGCTCCCCCAGCGCCCTGCCTCACTCAGCCGCAACGTTCGTCCAGCATCCACCGATGAGGGATCGCCCCGGTGTCACACCATGGTCCGCCATCACGCAGCCACGCTTCGTTTTGACGCCGCGCACGAATCGGCCCGGAATGTCGCCCCGGCAACAGGCAACTGCACGCCGGCTGCCGACAGCGTGGATCGACCTCCCCGCCCACAGCAGGCGGCCCTCGATGGTCAGCCGGCCATGGTGCCCGTTTCTTACCCCCGCCGCAGTGGCAAATCGAAGTCGAAATCGAAGTCTGGCACTGGTCGTATTCAGCTGCGCCTGTCCCGCAATCTGGTCGCCATTCTGAAGGCCTTCGCCAAAGCCGGACAGCGTCCCAGTCGTTTAGTCGAATCATCGTTGTGGTCGGATCCGCAAATGCGAGACGCCGCGCTGCTGCTGGGCATTCCGGTGCCCGAGATTCCGCCACGACGACTGAACCGCATCCGCCCGAAGAACCGTTAGGCGTGGCCTCGCCGGCGTGCGTCAGTCCAGGCCGGCGTGCCCCCGCATCACCAGCCGCCGTGTCATCCAGACTTCCAGCACGAGCAGCACCAGAAATCCGAACAGCAGCAGCCACCACAGTTCGCTGCGGGACTCATCGGCGTACATCGTCCTCACCAAATCCTGAGGTGAGTCCACAAACGTCAGGCGTTCATTGCGGCGGAATGTCAGCAAATCCTGTTCGGTCAGTTCTTCCGGGAAATCCTCGGCGTGGTCATAGTTGACGACAAAGCTGTCCAGCGGTCGCTGCCCCTGCTGTGCGTCCGCCTGCTGCAGATGATACACACCTGGCACAAAGGTGGCAGTCCTTTGCAGCGTTGTACTCTGTTCGCCGGGCGTCATGATCGCATCGTCAAACTGATCAAACGGGCCGGCAAACTGCAGCGTGTCCTGCGACGCCCGCTCCGCGTTCAATTCTGTCATCAGCGGAGCCCCGACGTCCACATTGCGGCGGATCCCCGTCGATACCAGCTGAAACAGGGCCTCATGAATGAAGGGGACGAAGTCCGGCTGCGCTGGCAGAGAGTTCCACGCAGTCGACAAAGAACTGGTCATCAGCAGAACCGTGCCATCGCCCACCGTCGTCTGCACCAGCAGAGGATCACCGGACGTCAGCTGCGCGACGGTGATCGGCAAAGAGACCTTCTCTGAGCCACCGACCGTATCCACCGTAGATGGTTCATCCGCTTCAGTGGCCGCCACAGATTCGGTGAGGGTGATCAGCCACCACTGCTGATAAACGGCCTTGAGCAGACTGGCGCCTTTGCTTTCCCGAAAGCGGTCCAGCCATCCGGCCTTCAGACTGTACGGGGCAATCGTGGTGGGTGTGGTCACATCCGCTGAGGCACGGCGTGTCCGCTGCAGGGAGACCGTGGGCAGCAGGCCTGACTGTCGGTACACCGCGTCGAAGGCTGTCGGCGTTGTGGCCTCCCCGAGCGTAATCATCACACCATGTCCGGCGGCGGCAAACCCGAGCAGCGCATCGGGCAGTCCAGCCGGCAGACTGGCGACATCCGCCAGCACCACCGCCTTCACCTGTTCCAGATCGTCGATTTTCAGATCTGCCGCGCGGACCCGCCGCGCCAGAATCCACGGCGTCTCATTGGCAGGCGGTGACAGGGCCAGCTGAGCAAAGAAGCTGTCCCAGCGTCGACGATCGACACTTTGAGATCCTTCCACCAGCAGCACGGGAATGGCATTGCTGACACGCACCGCCACATGGCTTTCGTTGTCGCGTTCAATGGCGTCATCTTTGACGACGGCCTTGACCGTGACCAGATTGGTGCCGGTCGACTGAAACCGCAGCGTGCGGCTAAACGTGGTCTCGCCCTGAGCGGGGACGCTTACGGTGCCATCCATATTGGGCAGCCGCTGCCCGTTAATCAACACCTGCAGTGGCACCTCGACCGGACCATTGCCCGCGTTGCGGACAGCCACCTGAAAGGGAATCGGAAAATCGGGCACGGTCAGATCACGGCCGGTCTGCACCTGACCGAGCGACACATTCTGCGTCATCGGAGCCAGACCGCGACTGACGTCCACCACGTAGGTGGACGGCCGCACAGACGGAAACTTCACCACTTCATCAAATCGCTTCCACGCTTCTTCGCTGTCCGGCTGCCAGCCGGCACGCTGTCTGTCTGTAAACACAACCACTTCCCGCCGCGCGTGACTGCCTCGTCCCAGCAGGCCGATCGCCGTCTCACTGGCCTGCTCCAGGTTGCCCGCTCCGGCCGGCGGCAGCAGCGACCTCAACTGTTCCTGGGCGACTTCCCGGTCCTGAAGCAGCGATTGACTGAGCGGCCGGGGGCGATCCCGCGCGTCGATAATGGCCACCGTGTCCCCGGGCGAAAGCGTCTCGAGAAACTCTGTCGCCCGCCGCACGGCTTTCTGATGCAGTGACGTGAGCCCGTCCGTACGGGCCATGGTGTTGGACCCATCAATCACCAGCACCACATCCCGCGAACCGGCCGACTGATACCCCAGCAGGAACCCGCTGTTGACAGAGGGACGAGCAAGCGAAAACACGACCACACAGATCAGCCCGATTCGCAGCAGCAACAGCAGCAGTTCTTCCAGTCGCAGACGGCGGCGGGTCCTGCGGCTGGGGTTGAGAAACTGCATCGCCCCCCATTCGACCACGTCAAATTTGCGGCGACTGAGCAAATGAGCGATCACCGGCAGCGCAACGCCGAACAGACCAAACAGAAGCAGCGGGTTGAAGAACGTGGCCCATGGCATCGCGGCAGACTATGTCAGGTCCCCCCCAATTGCCAGTGATTGTGGGAACGATCCGTGTAGTGACGAACGCCCGATTCCGATAAATTGCAGGCAGACGGCAGGCTGATGCCGCCCCGACGAATTTCGGAATGTGCTCATGACGCAGATCGTCCTTCCTCCTGATTCTTCTCCCGCCACTGACGGTTCGGTGTCGGGAGGGTGGTGGCACAGCGAAGGCGATCGCATTCTGTGTGACCTGTGTCCGCGGCGGTGCAGCCTGAAGCCGGGCGACCGGGGATTCTGCTTTGTGCGTCAGAATGTCGGCGGCGACATGCGGCTGACCACTTATGGCCGCAGCACGGGATTCTGCATCGATCCGATTGAGAAAAAGCCGCTCAACCACTTTCACCCCGGCACCCCCGTGCTGTCCTTTGGCACCGCGGGCTGCAACCTGGGATGCAGCTTCTGCCAGAACTGGGACATCTCCAAATCCCGCGAAGTGGAACGACTCAGTGCTGTCGCCCTGCCGGACGCCATTGCCAGAGCGGCCCACGAGACGGGCTGCGCGAGCGTGGCCTACACCTACAACGACCCGATCATCTGGGCCGAATACGCCATCGACACGGCTCGCGCGTGTCGCGACCGGGGCATCTTCTCAGTGGCCGTCACGGCGGGCTACATCGAGCCGGCTGCGCGGGCCCCGTTCTTTGAGTACATGGATGCGGCCAATGTGGACCTGAAAGCCTTCACCGAAGATTTTTACCAGCGCATCACCTACTCGCAGCTGCAGCCGGTGCTGAAGACGCTGAAGTGGCTCAGGCACGACAGCGACGTGTGGTTTGAGATCACCAATCTGCTCATACCGGACGCCAACGACAGTCCCGACGAACTGCGTCAGATGTGCGACTGGATTGTGGATGCTGTCGGTCCCGATGTGCCCGTGCACTTCACCGCTTTTCACCCCGACTTCCGTATGACCGATCGCCCGCGGACACCTCACGAAACACTGCTGGCCGCACGGGCGATCGCTTTGGAACAGGGGTTACAATACGCCTATGTTGGCAATGTCCACGATGTCCGTCATCAAAGTACGTGGTGTGCCAGGTGCGGCGAGTTGCTGATCGAACGCGACTGGCACCAGCTGGGTCGCTACGAAATGCAGGACGACCGCTGCGGTCACTGTGCGGCAAAAATTCCCGGTCGATTTGACAAAGCCCCGGGGACCTGGGGTCGCCAGCGTCAGCCTGTGGACATGTCGCGTTACGCGGGGCACAACCAGCCAGCACCGCCTGCCGGACCCCCACTGGTGCCGCTGCGTATTCCTGAATTACAGTCTCCTCCACCAGTCAATTCACCAGCACCCCCACAGAACGTCTCCATGAACACTGTCGCCACCAGCCCGGACCTTTCCACCGAACAGGAAGACGCCATTCACCAGGCCGCCAGTGCCATCATCAGCCAGCGGGCGTTGGGACAGCCGATCTCTCTTTCCGATCCGGATCTGGCCGGTGCCGCATCCACGCTGGTGATGGGCGCTTTCACAACCATCAAACGCAACGGCCAGTTGCGGGGCTGCTGCGGTTCTCTGGGAAAACCGATGCCGCTGGTCGAAGCGCTCTCGCAGTCGGCCAGTCGCACGGCCGCCGAAGACAAGCGTTTTCCGCCCGTCGCCCCCACAGAGCTGCCGTTTCTCAGCCTGGATGTGACGCTGCTGTACAACTTTGAACAGGTCGATGTGCGCGGGGAAGAACGCCCGACCGCCATCGAACTGGGCCGGCATGGCATCCGCATCGCCCAGGGAAATCGGGCGGCCCTGTTTTTGCCATCGGTCGCCACGGAGCAGGGCTGGGATGCCGTGACGTTCCTGAACCAGCTATGCCGCAAAGCCGGACTGCCGGCCACCGCCTGGAAAGACAAGGCCACCACGCTGCTGCGTTTCGAAGGGCACAGCATCGAACGTACACCCCGCTGGGACACGTCGTCCCAAAAACGTTCCCTGCCATGGTCCACCGCTGACGCTCAACAACTGGCGCGCTTTGCCCACGGAAACATTCTCGCCCAGGTGCAGGGCGCCGTTCCCGGCTGTTTTCCGCCGTCTGTCAGTGATGGCACGGTCGATGGCATCGCCCTGCAGGCCTCGTTCGCCGGCTCAGAAGCGCAGGCCACATTCTCCCAACTGCAGGTCCGGGGCGGTTTTGCGCTGCAGACCACGCTTTTGAACCTCACACAGGCGGCCGCCAACTGGATTCGCAGGACGCCCGGTCTGACGGGCGACCTGTCCGGCCTGCAGGTGCAGTTGGCGCTGTTTGGCGGCACCTCGATGCACGGCACCCTGGCGACCGTGGACCTGGCCGGGTTTGATTCGAGCACCCAGTCGCTGCTCATCAAAGAAGGCCAGAAAGCGGCCTGGCGTTTTGACTCTGCCGCCACCGCTAAAGACATGCTGCCGCTGGTTGCCGCCGCCTGCCGTGTCCAGCAGGAACAGTTCGCGCAGGTGCTGGCGATCGACACCGTCAGCAGCACGTCCACGTTTCACAACGCCAATGTGCCGCAGCCCGTCGTCGGCGCGGCCGTCCGTCCGCCGGCCGTCGCCGGTCGCTTTTATCCAGGTGCCGCCGGGGCACTCAAAGCCATCGTCAAAAAATGCATGGGGGACGTGCCGACGGCAAAAACGGCGTGGCCAGCCGCCATGGTGCCGCACGCCGGCCTGCAGTATTCCGGGCCTGTGGCGGCGGGCGTGCTCAAGCAGCTGCAGATTCCCCCAACCGTGGTCATCATCTGCCCCAAGCACACCCGCGCGGGAATTGACTGGGCGGTCAGCCCATGTGAAACGTGGCAGCTCCCGCACGGTGAAATGAAGACCGATCTGGATTTCGCCCGGCGGCTGGTGGAATCTGTCGAGTCGCTGGAATTTGACGCCGCCGCTCATGCGCAGGAGCACGCCATTGAAGTGCTGCTGCCGCTGCTGCATCACGTCGCGCCAGCTGCCAAAGTGGTAGGCATCGCCATGGGTGGCGGTTCCTGGAAACAGTGTCGGGTGTTCGGTGAACAGCTGGCTTTGGCGATGTCCGAACAGGACACACCACCACTGCTGCTGATTTCCAGTGACATGAACCACTTTGCCGATGACGCATCCACTCGGGAACTGGATGAACGCGCTCTGTGCGCGATGGAAACGCTCAATTCTCAGACGCTGCACGACACTGTTCGGGACAACAACATCAGTATGTGCGGCATGCTGCCGGCGGTGGTGGTGATGGAAGCGCTGCTGAATCTGGATCAGCTGGACCAGACGCAGCGTTGTGGTTATGCCACCAGCGGAGACGTCACCGGAGATCGCTCCCGGGTGGTGGGCTACGCCGGCATGCTGCTCGGCCCCGAAGAACTGGCGACCGCGAGCAGCCCTCCGTCATGACAGGACGAGCCACTGAACAGAGGTGGCTCGTCAGACCGCACCTCGCAGTGCACCTCGCAGTGCATCTCGCCATCACTGCAAACGCCATCACTGCAAACGCTGTCACCGCACGGGTCTCACGCCTCAGGCGAGCCGCCCTCATGGAAACGAACGATCTCTGCATAGACGTCTGACAGATACTCCAGTCGTTGGGGAACAAGTTGGGAGAACGCCGGGCCGAGAAACGCAATCCTGTCCGCAGCATAAGCTTGTTTGAGATGCTCAAAGCCATCTGACAGCCTGCGAACCGCGTCCTGCTGGTCATATTCCCGCCCGGGCTTGAAGTCAAAGATCAGCATCGCCCGTTTCATCTCCATGACCTCTGTCACCGTTTCGGCGGACGGCCACAGCCCCCATCGCCGTCTGTACAAATCGAGAAGTTCGTCCTCATGACGGGCTCTGGACAGGTGAATCCAGAAGTGATTCCGCACAAAACTCCGCACGCCCCAGAGCAGGCCCCCTGTCAAAAATGGCACAAGCACCAGTTCGTACAGCAGCGACGTCGGGATCCCTCCTCGCAGATAGACAGAAAACATCAGCAGTGTGGAAACGAAAAGGAAGGCCAGCCAGAGCACTGTGGAAAGCAGTCGCTCACCAGCGGCAAAATCGTCACCCACGACTTCCAGCAGGAGTGACTGATACTCTTTGAGAGCCGGATCCTCAGGGTCGGCCTCTCTCATCTCAAAGACTCGTTTCGCCTGAGCGTGCAGCTGCTGTCTGACCAATTCGTCATGGCCGTTGTCTGGAGCAGCGAACGGGGATGGCAGCTCAACATTCACAGGGCATCCCTTCGATACCGGCAGGTCGCATTACGTCTTTCGGGCCAGTCCCCCAGGCGACGTCGGCCGCCTGGGCCGCCTGCACTGGGGCGGGCCGCATTGGAGCCGACCGATCAGATGCTCTCTTTTTTGTGGCTCTTTGGCAAATCGTCAGTGCTTGCCACCAAACGGGCCACATCATCCAGCATCACAATCTTCTGCCAGATCTTACGAGACAGGCCGTTCGCCAGAGTTTCGATGTCGTTGACTGCGGCCACGACAACCGGGTCGGGCAGGCTCTGAGCATACAGAGCGGACAGCTTGCCCAGCAGCGACAGCATCTCGCTGCAGTAATCCAGATAGCGTGTCAGCTGAAACGGAGTCAGCGTGCGTTTGGGAGACGATTTGGTGGGTTTCGCATTGGGGTTGAGCAGCTGGCTGGGGTCTTTGGTCAGCTGGTGCATGTCGATCACGTGGGCGATGGCCCGCAGATCGTGCAGTGCGTGGAGCGCTCTGGTGCGTTTCACGCGAACTTCCAGGCTAAACAGAAACAGCAAAGCGGCACCCACAAGGATGATTTCGTTGGTGATCCACTCCAGATCAGACAGCGCCAGCTTGCCATCCACTTTGACAACTTCCTGCAGGCCGTAAACGGCCAGTCCAATGCCCCCAAAAATCACCAGCACCAGCAGCAGTCGCAGGCCCAGATGAGGGCGTTCGATCCAGCGAATTCGGGCGCGGGATTCGCCGGCCAGTTCGCACAGTTCGCCCGCCACACGGGACAGACTGCTGGCATCAAAGCGCTCTCGAATTCGATTTCGCAGCGTTTGCAGCGTGGCGATCGTTTGTTCCACATCCAGTTGGCGATACGAACCGGTGGAAGCCGTCATTCAGTGAGTTCCTCGTGATCAAAAGAAGGGTTAACAGTCGTATCACGAACCTGCGGCAGTTCCGCCTGCCGGAAGCCGGGCAGTTCCGCGTTCAGTTTGGGACCTTGATAATCAACCAGTTCCCACGCTGCACGCGGATCCGCCGTGCCGCTCTGTGCCCCCCGAAAAACGGGTTTGGCCAGCAGCAGGGCGTCTAACAGGACAGATTCGGAATTCAGTTCCGTGAATTGCCGCAGGGAACGATCGAAGTACACGACTGGATCAACGTCGGGCGGAACAATGGCCGGATTTCCTCGTTCCGGCAATAAAAACTCCACACGGATGGCCTCAGCCGACAACGTTTCCGGTGGCGCCACCCGGATCACGGCCGCCGAGGGCGCCAGCACCGATTCTCCACATCGCAAAGCGAGATTCACCCGCGAAGACGAATCACCTTTGGGCACCACGTCCCAGAACGCATGTCCGCCCACCTGCGTAACCCGAGACAACTCGCACCGCACGTCCTGCAGTTGCCGGGCATCCAGACGCAATGCGCCGCCATCCTGCCGGAACAGCACATTACTCAATTCCATGCGGCCAGGGGCCCCCTGCAGCCACAGGCCATAGCTGCTGCCGGAAAACTCTGAGTTGCGGACCGTCAGCACGCGGGTCTGCCCATCGCGGGGCGTCCAGACGACTCCCGCTTTGGCAAAGACCGTTTCAGGCGTGCCCACGACGCAATCCTGGACAGACAGCATATGACTTGTGATTAACAAACCGCTGTCCGGAGGGGCGGACAGATCCTGGGCGACAACATGCACGCCACTGAGGACCACATGGCTGGCGGTGACCTGCCAGCCTGTCGACGGGACCCGGACGACCGCCATCTCACGACCGTCCGCTTCGATGTGCATCACGCCGGCAAAGTCCAGTGCCGACGCCACGTAGATTCGTCCTGACTGAAGCAACACCACGCCGGCCAGATCCGGTTGTGGCAGCGGCAACACGGCGTGGGGATCGGCCGCGGGCGTTTCCGACTCGGCCGTGTGGTCCGTCGCGTGGTCTGTTTTGTGGCCCGTCTGGCCCTGGCGTGTGTCGGCGGCGGTGACGGGCGTTTCCCGTGACAGACTGAGCGTTTGCGGCACCAGTCCGCGGTACCACGCGTAGAAACCAAACAGGGGCAGCAGCAGACATCCGGCCAGCAGGCTTTGTGAAACGCGGCGACCAGAGGGCTTTGCTGAACGGGCCTGCTGTTGGTCAGGCAGCGTCTTCAGAACGGCGCGTACAGCCCGCGGCTGACTGCGCGATGGCCAGTTGGCACAGGCGGCGGCGAACGACTCCGGTCGCAACTCCGCACTGCGACGCGTCATTGCATGAATCTGAGCGGCCAGCCATTCCGGACAGTCCGGAACAAGTTCTCGCAGCAAAGGCAGTTCGGCACTGCGTGCCTGATGCAGCATGGTAACGGGATCTGCCGAAAGAAACGGCGGGCGAGCCGTCAGCAGCTGCCACAGCAGGCAGCCCAAAGAATACAATTCACTGCGGGCATCGACCGGTCGTCCGGCCCCCACGCGTTCAGGCGCCACGCCCTCCACATCACGCAGACGACGAATGGCGGCAATCGACACCGTGGGGCGCTGCAGCTGCTGCAAAAATGGGGACACGAGCACGGCCCGTCCATCCGCCTGCAGCCGCAGGTTCGCGGCCGTGATCTCCCCATGCAAAAAACGGGCCTCTTCCAATTGCCGCAATCCGGTCAGCAGTTGACGACCGATCTCGGCCGCCGCAGGCCACGGCAGTCGTCCACCCCGCACGAGCAGAGAATCGGCCGACCATCCGGCCACAAACGCAGTCACCACCACCGCTCGACCGTTATCCAGTTCCAGCAGTCGGTCGGGCAGCGCTACACTGTCCGGTGCCAGTCCGGCGGGGAGTTCTTCCAGCAGACGCCGCAGACGAGTGCGGACACCCGAGCGGTCCTCAGCCGAGGGGTTCTGTCTGGAGAACGTGGCAGCAGGCGAGCTGTCACCCGATTCCAACTCGTGGACAAATACGGTCGCCTGGCCAGCCCGGCCGATATAGGACGACGGTCCGCACTGATCCGTCAGCGTCACATCGCCGGCGACAATGGTGTGGTCCTGATGTTCCAGCAGTCGGTCGGCCTGCCACGGAGTGATCACCCGACGCTGGACGAGCGCATCCAGCCACACACTTTCGAACTCCGGCAGGCCCCGGTAAAGACGACGAATGGTGGGGGCACAGGCATCCAGATCGGACGCGTGGCACAGACGCAGTTCGTGCAGGCGGTCATAAAGTTGTGAGGGAAACGACGGCATCCGTGCGTCATTCGCTGGGGAAACGGTCCGCGACAGACAGTCGGGTGATGAACGCCCGGAAGTGCAACGATGGGATGAGAAATGATCGCGTCATCGACGCCTCAGCGTGGAACGCTCACGGCACCGCCATCAGACACCGCCATCAGACACCGCCATCAGACACCGCCTCGCACCCTGTTGAGCAGAAAGCACGATCAAAACATGGTCCTCTCCGGGCGGCGCGGATTATCGGGCATTTGGCCTCCCCCAGCAAGTCTCGTTTGCCCCTCGAAAAATGATTCGCGACAGAATGCAAAACGGGCCCCGTTATGGGCCCCCGTTCGGTGAAGACATATTACAGTCTATTTCCCCGGACCGTTGCGGGCGTTCGCTTCGCCGCGTGCCGTCTGCCACTGTCACCCTGCCCAATCGCCTCCGCTCTGAGGACCATCCATGTCTGACGCCTCCGCCACTCCGTCCGAAGACCATCAGGCCCGCGCAAAACGTCTGGTGTCCGCCTGCCAGTCGATCCGCGAACAGGTGGGTCGCATCGTGGTCGGTCAGGAAGATGTGGTCGAGCAGCTGCTGATCGCCATTCTGGCCAAAGGACACTGCCTGCTGGAAGGAGTACCAGGACTGGCCAAGACCCTGATGATTCGCACGCTGGCCGAGACCATGAACCTGAATTTCAGCCGCATTCAGTTCACCCCCGACCTGATGCCGGCCGACATCACCGGCACCGACATCATTCAGGAGAACAAAGAAACGGGGCACCGCGACCTGGTCTTCGACAAAGGGCCCATCTTCACCAACATGCTGCTGGCCGACGAAATCAATCGCACGCCGCCGAAGACGCAGGCCGCCCTGCTGGAAGCCATGCAGGAACAGGAAGTGACGGTTGGTGGCACCACCTACAAACTGGATGCGCCGTTTTTTGTGCTGGCCACGCAAAACCCGATCGAACAGGAAGGCACCTATCCGCTGCCGGAAGCCCAGCGTGACCGCTTCTTATTCAACGTGATTGTCAACTATCCGTCACGCGATCAGGAAGCCGACATCATCGACCGCACGACGTCCACAGTGTCTGCCGCCGTGGAAGCGGTGGTGTCAGGTGCAGACATCGTCGAGTGTCAGGAAACCGTGCGACTGGTGCCGCTGCCGGATCATGTGCGCAGCTTCGTGCTGGACCTTGTGCGTTCTGCCCGACCGGCCGATCCGGATTGTGCCGCCTGGGTCCGCGAAATGATCGACTGGGGGCCTGGCCCTCGCGCGTGTCAGCAGCTGGTTCTGGCCGCCAAGGCGCGGGCGATCATGAACGGCCGCTTCCACGTCACGCGAGATGATGTGGAAGCGCTGGCCTATCCGGTTTTGCGACACCGCATCGTGCCCACCTTTAACGCCGAAGCCGAAGGGGTCACCGTTGATCAGCTGATCAAACGCCTGCTGGCCGACATCCCCGCCACCGCCGGACAGCTGGTCTGATCGCGGCCACTGTTGGTGCCTGCCTGTTGCTCCTCCTCCCGCCCTGATTCCACAAAGCCGCCCCATGCCCCGCGTTCATGATGTTCTGACATCAGGCGATCTGAACAAGTTTGCCAGCCTGCAGGTGTTTGCCCGACAGGTCGTGGAAGGATTCTGCTCGGGACTGCATAAGTCGCCGCACAAGGGTTTTTCTGTCGAGTTTAAAGAACATCGGCAGTACGTCGCCGGCGACGACATTCGCGATATCGACTGGAAGCTGTTTGGCAAGACCGACCGTCTGTTCATCCGCGAGTATGAAGAAGAGACCAACCTTCGCTGCACGGTCCTGCTGGATTCCAGCGGCTCCATGGGATACCGCGGCTCACGCAGTTCGCTCTCCAAACACGATTACGCCGTGCGTCTGGCCGCCTGCCTGTCGTATCTGATGCTGCAACAGCAGGACAGTGTGGGCCTGGTGAACTTTGACGATCAGGTCCGCAGCTATCTGCCGCCGCGCAGCCGCCCGCGACATCTCCAGTCGATCGTGGATTCGCTGCACGAACAGACGCCCGGCGCAGAAACCGAACTGGCGGCCGTGTTTCACGAAATGGTCCAGAAGATCCAGCGACGAGGCCTGCTGGTCATCATCTCGGATCTGTTCGGTGATGTGGACCAGCTCATGAAAGCGCTGGCCCATTTCCGTCACGCGCATCATGAGATCATGGTCTTTCAAATCTGGGATCCGGACGAAATCGACTTCCCATTTCGTCAGTGGACTCAGTTCGCCTCTCTGGAACAGGCCGACCATCAGCATCTGGTGGATCCCTCTCAGATACGCGCCGCCTACCTGCAGCGTCTGGAGCAGTTCCGGGAGCAGCTGTCACGCGGCTGTCGACGGCACCGCATCAACCTGGTCCCCATGATGACGGACCAGCCGTATGCGGACGCACTGGCCAGCTATCTGGCCCATCGACGGAGAGCACGCTGATGGGATTCAATCTGCTCAATACCCCACTGGCCTGGGGCGCACTGGCGTTTTGCGTGCCGCTGATTCTGCATATTCTCAACCGCAGCCGTTTTCGACGCGTCGAATGGGGCGCCATGCACCTGCTGGATTCGGTGGTGAAGGTCAATCACCGTCGCTTTCAGCTGGAGCAACTGTTGCTGCTTTTGGTGCGCTGCCTGATCCCCGCCATTCTGGCCTTCACCCTGGCGCGACCGGTCCTCACAGGCGCAGCAGCGCCGGCTGGAAACACGCCCACATCGCTGGTGGTTGTGCTGGACAACAGCTACTCGATGCAGGCCACTGACGAAACCGGCAGCCGCTACAAGGCGGCCGTCTCGGCAGCCACAGACATCATCGCCGCCCTGCCGCGTGGCTCGGACGTGTCTGTAATTGCAGCGGGCGGCGCCGCGCACAGTCTGCTCGACACCCCCGTGTTCGATACCGAAGCGGTCTGCCGCAAACTCAGAGCGTCAGACGCCACTCTCGGCGCCGGTCAGTTTCGCGACTCGCTGACCGCCGCGCTGACCACGCTGGCCGGCATGAACAACACACGACGCGAACTGGTCGTCATCAGCGACTTTCAGTCGGCCGACTGGGCGGACAGCACGCTCGCGGACGACATTTCCCGCCAGGCGTCCGCACTATCCTTTCAGCCGGAACTGACCCTCCTTTCCGTCGCCAGTGACGTGGCCGAAAATATGGCGGTCGAGTCTATTCGCCTTCCTGCCGTCCCCGTCGGCAAAGGCCAGCCATTCCTCGTCCGCGCAGAATTGCGTAACCGCAGCACAACCTCCGGTCAGGTGACAGCGCGTGCCTTCGTGGAGATCGACGGCGACACCCAATCCGTCACGGACGTCGTCCTTGCGTCTGACTCAACGTCGCAGGTGACGTTTCCCGTCCAGATTGAAGAGCCAGGCTCTCACATCGTCACCGTGCGTCTGGACGTCGACGACAGCCTGCCGGCAGATAACCAGTCCAGTGTGGCCATTAACATTCGCGACAGCCTGGACGTTCTGCTCGTTGACGGGGACCCTTCCGCCGAGCCGCTGCAGAGCGAGACCGATTTTCTGTCCATTGCCCTGACCCCCTTTCATTTTGGCGGTCTGAAACTTTCCGATTTGATCGCCACCCGGACCGTTGCCGCCGACGGCAGTCTCAAATCACAGTTTGAACAAACGCCTGCCGCCATTGTGCTGGCCAACGTGCCGCGACTCACGGAGGCCCAGGCCAACGAACTGCAGCGGTACGTTGAATCCGGCGGCGCTGTCCTGATCACGTGTGGCAGCCGCATGGACGTGCCGTGGTACAACACCCGGCTGTTTGACAACCGCAGCCTGCTGCCTGCACGTCTGGGCGCGCTGAAGACCATCGACAGTGATCAGGACGGGGTTCACCTCCAGGCCCAGCGATTCGATCACCCGGCCCTGGACTATTTCAACGACCCCGCACACGGCGATCTGACCGCGGCCGAATTCCGCAAATGGTTTCAGCTGGCGACCGCTTCCGATGCCTCGACCGGCCTCGACACCGGGGCCACTTATCTGCCAACCCGCCTGGCTGACAGCCGCCAGGACGATCCGCGGGCGCAAGCCAGCGTACTGGCGCGACTGGCCACCGGCGACGCCCTGCTGCTGGAACGGCGCTGCGGAAAGGGTGTGGTGCTGATGCTCACCACCTCGTGTGATGACGACTGGAATGACCTGCCACTGCAGCCGTCGTTTGTGCCGCTGATGCAGCAGCTGGTGGCCACCATGGCCACACGACTGTCACCGCAGATCAATCTGCAGACTGGCGAAGCGGCCGTGTGCTTTTATCCCGCCACGGCAGAAGACACAGCGGACAGCATTGCGCTCACGCTCACAAGGCCGGACGGCAGCCGCCAGCCGGTGACCGGCGAGCGCCAGGGAGATCGTTATGTGCTGAACTACGGCGACACACTGCAGCCGGGCGTTTACAGACTCACGGCCGCCGATCTGCCCACGGAGCACTTCGTCACCACCACCTCACGCGCAGAATCCAGCCTGTCAGGGCTGACAACCGAAGAGCTCGACTCCCTGGCCGGCGGAATGAATGCGGGCATCGTGAGCGATGCGACCGCCTACCTGAAGCAGGATCGCCTCCGTCGCAACGGCTGGGAAGTGTGGAAGATCGCGCTGGCGATCCTGCTCGTATTTCTGTTTCTGGAGCTGTTACTGCAGCAGAAATTCGCGGGGGTACGCTCATGACGACGCTGCGTTTTGCGGGTGAGCTGCCGCTGATTCCCGGATTGCTGCTGGCGATAATCGTCGCCATCATGGCGTGGCGATTTTATCGACGGGAAAGTCGAGAACTGTCTCCAGCGATGCGGTGGCTGCTTCCAGGTCTGCGGGCCTCCGCGTTTCTGCTGGGAATCTTGATTCTCACCGGACCGGTTCTCCATCATCGCACCACGCTGGGCGAACCGGGCCGCGTCAAAGTCTACGTGGACGGCTCACAGAGCATGGGACTGGAAGACCGGCATCTGTCGCTGGATCGCAAACTGCGGATTGCCCGGCAACAGGGCTGGCTGGACGAAGGGCGTATCGACTTTTCACTGGCCGACACCGCTGACAGCCTGCAGCGACTGCACACCGAATGGAATCGCCAGACAGCCGAGTCCACACAGGCTCCCAAAGCCGCAGAAGAACTACTGGCCGCGCTGCAACAACTCGATACAACGGCCGTTACGACCGCCGATCCAGTCGCAGCCGTACGCCAGCAGCTGCAGCCGCTCTCCGAGGGCATCGTCGACACCGACGCAATCTCTCAGGTGAGCAGGTCACTGCAGGTTCTGATCAACACTGTCCGCAGCGAATTTGCCACGTCTGTGCAGCAGCGGCTGGCTGCCGACAGCGGTGCCATTGCGACATCACTGGATCTGTTTGACCAGTCGTCTCGCTGGCAGCGACTGCAGCGGGGACTGCAGTCAGCCGAAACTTCGCTCATTGCACAGCTGCGAGAGCACCATGACGTGGAAGTGATCACGCTGGCCGGTCACGAGGCACTGACCCAGGTGCTGCCACCAGCCGATGCCGTCGCCGGGAGCCAGTCGGATGCGACTCCGGAGATTCCCAACGCACCGCTAACTGACCTGACCAGTGGTTTGGCGTCGCAGCACACGGCGGTGCCGCAGGACACACGGCAGGCGGGGCGGTCTGCCGTCGTCCTGCTCACTGACGGACGGCACAATTCGGGCCCCTCACCCCTTGAGACGGCGCAGCTGATGGGCGCCGCGGGGACCCCGTTTTTCCCCGTATCGTTCGGTGCAGCCACGGCTCCGGGCGACCTGGTGCTCAAGTCCGCTCAGCATGCGGAATCCGTGTTCGCTGCCGACACACTGGCCGGCACACTGTTCTTTGACGACACCATGCCGCCCGGTCAGCCGATCACCGTTCGCATTCGTCAGCGGCAGGAAGTGGTCTGGGAGCAGTCATTGAACACCACCGGGCAAGGATCGCGCAGTCTGCCGTTTCAGTTCGCCGTGCAGCCGCTCGTTGATGCGTCCGGTCAGTGGCAGTCGGCCTCAGACGACGTCCGCCAGCACAGTCTGCCTGTGGACCTGACGGCAGAAATCCTGCCCCTTCTGGAAGAAGCCGAGTCAGCCAATAACACCACCGCGCTGCGTGTGGCAGTGGTCACGCAGCCTTCCAGAATTCTCCTGCTCGACGGCCGGTCTCGCTGGGAGACACGCTATCTGCGAAACGCCTTTGAACGCGATTCACAGTGGAAGGTGAATGTGATCGTGGCGGGTCCCGGAACAGACACGCCCGAACTTCCGCGCGGCGACCAGCCAGGCCAGTTTCCTGCCACCAAAGAGAGCCTGCTGGATTTCGATCTGATTATCCTGGGCGAACTGACGGCCAGTCTGCTGGCCGAACACGAGTACACCTGGATTCGCGAGTTTGTGCAGCAGCGGGGCGGTGGGCTGATTCTGGTGGACGGCAGTCGTCAGCGCCTGCGGGAACAAACGGCCGCCGGGCTGCTGGACCTGATCCCCGTGGAATGGACGCAGACGGCCAGCGAACGCGTCTCAAAGGCGCTGCAGCTGACAGCCGCCGGTCGCGGTCAGCCCGAACTGCTGCTGGCGGCCGCCGATGGCAATGAGCAACTGTGGTCACAGCTGCCACCACCGCGACGCGTCATTCCTGTCACTCCGCTGGCCGACGCACAGGTGCTGGTGGAAGCGGCCTACGCGGACGACACCCGCCTGCCGGCGCTGATCACCCGGCAGTCCGGCGGAGGCCGTGTGCTGTACTTTGCCTGGGATGAAACCTGGCGATGGCGTTACAAGAACGCGGACACTTACCATCAGCGTTTCTGGAATCAGGTGGCCCGTTTTGTTATGCCGGAGCCCTTCGCCGCCAGTGACGACTATGTGTCGCTTGATGCCGGCAGCGTGGCTTACGACTTTGGTGATCGCGCCCAGATCCGCGTGCAGCTGCGGGGAGCTGACGGCCGACCCGCGACAGACGCGACGGTGGACGCTCTGCTGCTGCAGGGCGGAGACGTGATTTCCACCGTCAGTCTGACGGCCGATGAAAATGTGCCCGGGCGCTATCGGGGCACCTCAGGCGAACTGCTGCAGTCCGGCCTGTATGAAGTCAGCGTGCGAGCGTCCGGCTACAGCAGCGATGCATTGAAGGCCCGCGCGTCATTCACCGTGCGGGCGGCCACATCAACCGAACTGACGGAAACATCGTGCAACGAGAGCCTGCTGCAGCAGATCGCGGTCGCATCCGGCGGAAGTTATCTGCGTGAAGAACAATTGAATCAGCTGCCCGCGCTGCTGCAGCCGCTCAGCGGCGGCCGGATCATCGAATCCGACACAGTGCTGTGGCAAAGCTACTGGTGGTTTTCGGCCATTTTGCTGTTATTGACGGCCGAATGGTGGCTCCGCAAACGCGTCGGACTGCTGTAGGAGAATCAATCGCATGAGCACACAACTGGCCCCCCAGGTTTCTGACAAACTGCAGGAGTTTGCCCAGCGGCGATTTCGTCTGCGGCTTGTTCGCGTGGTCTGCGTGCTGCTGACAGCCCTGATTCCCGCGATATCGCTGGTTGCGTTTTGCGACTGGGGATGGGTTTTGACAGATCAGCTGCGGTGGATCCTCAGCGCCACGGCCTACGGTTTGTCGGCCGTGCTGACATGGTGGCTGGCTGGACGCCCTCTGTTGCGCCGCGATTCCACGGCCGAACTGGCAGCGCAGCTGGAATCCACCGACCCGGCGCTGCGAGAGCAGCTGCGTGCGGCCGTGGAACTTTCGACAGACACCCCCGATCAGGTACCTGATTCGGCCACGTTTCGCAGTCTGCTGCAGCAACAGGTGGGGCAGCAGATGGAAGAAGTGGCCGTGTCCCGCTCGCTGCCCGTGTCACTGATGAAACGCTGGCTGCAGGCCGCGTTTGTGGTCGTTGTGGTGGTTGCCTGCGTGTTGCTGTTCGGCGGGCCACGACTGCGAACTCTGGCCGTTCGCGCCATGCTGCCCATGGCCAATATCGATCGTGTGTCCCGCATTCAGGTGGAGGTGCTCGCCCCCACACCGCATTCTCAGATGATTCCGATGGACGAAACGGTGGCCGTTGTGGTGGCGACCTCCGGCGGACAGGTGGGCGAGGCGATTCTGGAGGTGCAGATCGGAGAGCAGCCACCAGAACAGATTGTTATGCGACAGCGGGCCGAGGGAGAGTTTGCCGCCAATCTGCACGTTGACGCGGAACGCATCGAGTACCGCATCCTGGCCGGGGACGCCGTCACTCGCCGGCACACGATTTCAGGCCACCATCGTCCGAGCGTAACACAGTTCGAAAAGCGAATCCGCTATCCCGAATACACCCGGCAGCCGGACGAAACACGCATTGAATCCACGGGAGACCTGATCGCACTGGGAGGCAGTCAGATCGACCTGTCGCTGACACTCAATCAGCGTGTGTCCGTGGCAGAACTGCACATTCTGCGCAGTGGCCAGGAACAGTCCGACACCGTCACGCTGGACCAGCAGGCCGACGGGACCTGGCGAACCACGGTCCCCGTGGAAGACGCAGCCCTGTACCAGGTGCACCTGGTTTCCGCCACGACACAGTTTGAGAATCCGTTCAGTCCCCGCTACGAGATACGTCCCATACCGGACCTGATTCCCCGCGCGGGATTTGTGGATCAGCAGCAGACACAACTGCTGCTGCCGCCCAACGACATTCTCGCCCTGCGGGGGATGGCCGAAGACGACCTGCCGCTGGAAAGTCTGCAGCAGGAGTTCAGCATCAACGGCACCGACTGGGTGTCGGTGCCGCTGGAAGTCAGCCCGCTGCCTGCCCCGCAGACGGAAGAGTCTCAAACCGACGTACACCGTGTGCAGACGGCATGGAACTGGGACCTGCTTGGGCTCAATCTGCAAACCGGAGATCAGATCACGACACGCCTGGTGGCCACTGATCGCAGGGGCAATCGGGGCGAATCGATTCCCCTGCAAATTGTCGTATCTGCGCCGGACTTCAATCCCGACCGTCACAAAGTCCTGCAGCAGCGGGCGTCTCTGATGCCGGCCGTGGAGCAGTTTGCCGCCACCGTGAAATCTCAGCAGCGGCGCGCAGAAGAAGTGACAAAGAAACTGCGGGAAGCCGTTCGTCGCGGTGGCACGGGTGCACTGGACACCGCGCAGACCAAACTGGATGTGGAAACGCTGCGGGAATGCGCCACGCGGATTGAGACAGCGGGCTTCACGCTACTGGACCAGATCAACACTCTGCTGGCCGAACTCCCCCCGGGCACGTCCGCGTTTGAAGTGGATCTGACCGGTCGCGCGGTGGCCCGCATCAGCTACGATTTTGTGGGGCACATTCGCAGCGACGCCACCGACCTGCTGGCCAGTACCGATATCAAAGAGCAGCGGCCATGGGTGGCAGAACTCAACAACATGTTTCAGCGAGCCGGCACCGACGCGGAAGTGCTGTCCGGCAACTATCAGCATTTTATTTCGGCCGACATTCTGAACGCTTTGGCGACCGACATGCTGGCCATCAGGCAACAGCAGGAGCTGGTGCTCAACGCGCCCACTCAGTCATTCGAGCGACTGCGCCGACTGGAAACGGTCGTCCTCAACCAGCTGCGGGAGGTTGCCGATCTGGCCGAGTCGCAGCGGGCCGACATGCCCGATTTCCTCGTGCATCACCTCAACCAGCTGGTCGACTGGGCCGGCTCCTGGGAAGGGCGACTCGACCAGGCGATGGAATCGGCCGACCGGCTGCCGGAACTGCAGCGGCATGTGAAAGACCTGACGCGGGAGATCAATGATCGTCAGCGCTACGCGGTCATCGATGGCGGCCTGCCTGGACGATTGGTGCAGGCCAGAAACGACCTCGACAATCGTTCCGGCACTCTCATGGAACCACTCAACGACCTGGCCACCGACGTGGCCCGCGAAATTCAACTGCGTCAGCAGGCAGAGGATGCCAGCGACACACAAAGTGGCCGCGAACGAACGACCGAAGCAGATCAATTCGCGCAGCGGGCGAGCTGGCACGCCGGGGCCGCTCTGGAGCAGCTGCGAACACGCAGGCGACTGTCGCAATCGCGACTGGACAGCGATCGGCAGTTTGCTGCGGACGCCGGTCTGGCGCATCGGGCCGTCAGTGCGATCCTCGCTGCACATCGCGATGCGGAACCGGCAGACAGCACGGCCCACCCGGCGCTGCTCGATGTGACGCGGGCCTGGCGTGTGCTGGAAACCGGACACGATTTTGCCCACCTGGAGCGACTGGTGGCCACGCTGATGGAATCCGAACGCTGGAACGCGCTGAAATCGGCGGGACGATTCCGCCACCCCAATGACTGGGAGGCCATCACCGGACAGCTCGATCAGGCGATTCGCAAACTGCCGCTGGCCGGACTCCACGGCGACGTGGTCCATCAGTACCAGCAGATGAGGTGGACGCCCCCCATGCGGGAAGCAGACCGCAAACTGAAGCAGCGCCGCTGGCAGCGGGAGCGGATCGTCTCCGCCTCGGCCGATCTGTCTGAAGTGCACGCCATGCTCAGCGAGGCGCACGTTCCACTGCACGCCGCTATGGCCGCAGCGCGGGCCGTGATCGCACAGTATGCTCCCACCATTCCGGAGCTGGCCCGCGAGATTGCCGCCGACATTCGACAGCTGGAAGAGTCCTCCACCGAGGCAGCGGACGCCATTGGGCAGTCGGCTCCTGCGGGGGAACAGCTGGCGGATCTGCAGCGAGAACAGGACCGCGTGAACGAAGAACTGGAGATGCTCCTGGACGCGATGGTCGAAGATGCCAACCAGCAGGACGTTGCTGAACAGGCACAGCGGGAGCGAGCGCGGGATGCGGACACGGCCATTGCGATGATCGAAGCCGAAGCGGCCGAAATGAATCTGCAGCTGGATCAGGCCCAACAGGCGGCTGCCAGAGACCAGGCCAACCAAACGGCGCAGGAACTGGCTGAAGCGGCCGAGCAGCAGGAACGGACGGCCAGCACGCTGGAACAGCTGGCGGAACACTTCAATCGCATGGATGCCGGAGAAGACATCGCTCTGTCGCGAGCCGAGCTGCGACAGGCCGAACGCGACATGGGCATCGCCCGCCAGCTGGATCAGCAGTTCACTCCCGTGAATTCCAGCCAGACGCCCGCCGACGCACAGTCCCGCCTGGAAGAGCTGGAGCAGGAACTGCAGCGCAATCCGGCCATGCAGCAGGCGCTGTCTGAAATCGCCCAGGAGACGGTTCAGGAGGCCGCCAGTGCCCTGGAGGATGCCGCGCGACAGGAACGCGAAATCCAGCAGGCCAATGAACGCTCCGACCAGCGTTTGCAGCAGCAGAAGGACGCGCTGCAAAAGTCCTTAAAGGACCTTGGTCAGCAGGCCGAGCAGCTGGGACGTACCATGGTCAATCAGGCAAAGTCGGCAGCCGACCAGGGCAAATCCCAGCCTGCCAGTGACCAGCTCGAACGCGCACAGCAGCGGCTCGAGCAGGCGGCCCGCACGGCGAACACCGCCAGCAATGCCGATTTGCTGAGGGACCTGCAGCAGAAGGCGGCCGACGTCAAAAAGGCGGTCGACGACGCCGCCCAGGCTCTGGATGCGGGTCGACAGGCGGCTGACCAGGCACGCCAGACGCCCACCACGGAGAACGCTCGTCAGCAACAGGACCAGAAACGCAGTGCCGAATCTCTGCAGAAGCGACTGGCCGATCAGTTACGACGTGAAGCCGATCAGAATGTTCGCAATCGGGACAATCGCGAGCGTCAGGAAGCGACCAATGTCCGCAATGCCGAACGCAATGAAAAACAGATCACCCAGCAGCTGAAGCGGATCGAACAGCAGTCTCAAAAACAGCCGGACAATCAAAGCCTTAAAAATCAGATTGGGCAGCTCACCAGTCAGCTGGAACGTGCCCAGACACAGACCGAAGCCATTCGTGCGCGTCGTGAGCAGGCGCAGCAGGCAGAGAACGAAGCACGGCAGCGATGCGCGGAGCTGAACGACCTGCCTGCCGGCAGCCTGGATGACGAAAATCCGATGGCGCAACTGTCTGAACGACTCGCCGCCGCAGCACAGAAACGCAACGAACAACTGCAGCAGAAAGCGGCCGAACTGGCCGAGCAGCTGGAGGACACCCAGGCGGGTGCGGCCACACCGCAGCAGCTGGCCGAAGCCACCGACCGGCAGCAGGGTGTTCAGCGGAACGTCGAAGACACGGCAGAGCGTGTCGCCCGGGCGGCGCGGCATGAGGCTCGTTTGAATAACGAGTCGGCCGCTCAGCAGCTGCAGCAGCAGGCAGACGCAATCAAAGGCGTTGCCACTGATGAAGTGGAACAGGCTGAGCGGCAACTCGCCGCCGCGGCAAAGGCCACCGAGCAGGCGGCGGAAGGCGGCGAGGGACGGCAAGACGCGCCACTGGACGCTGGCGGTGATTCCCAGGAGAACGACAGCGCCACGGCAGCTGCCGCTGTACAACAAACACAGCAGGCCAATGCGGCAGTCGCGCAGTCCGAGGAGGCCCTGCAGGCCCAAGCTGGCACGCTTTCCGAACTGCAGGCGGGGCAGCAGGCCGCCAGCAGTCCGTCGGCGGCCGAAGGGCAGAGCTCAACGCAGTCCGGTCAACCTCAATCCGGTCAGCCTCAGTCCGGTCAACCTCAATCCGGCCAACCTCAGTCCGGTCAACCTCAGTCCGGTCAACCTCAATCCGGTCAACCTCAATCCGGCCAACCTCAATCCGGCCAACCATCCTTCACGCCGCAGCAAGCGGCGCAGGGCCAGCAACTTGCACAGGCCCTGGATGAACTGGACAGACAGACATCCGGTTCAGAGACCTCGCAGACTCCCTCCGAATCCGCCGCTGCGATGGCTGCGGCGGCAGCTTCCATGGCACAGCAACGATCGCTGCGGCAGCAGGCGTCCAGTCAGGCCCAGTCGTCAACACCTTCCTCTCCGAATGGCTTCGATGATCAGAGCGAACCCTCCCTTACCGGGCCGCAGGGCGCTTTTCGACTGACAGACGTCAACCGTCGCGACACGCAGAACTGGGGCCAGCTCCGAGCACGGGATGCCGAAGATACGGTCAGCGGCGGTCGAGCTCAGGTTTCTGAGGAATACCGCCGCAGCGTGGAAGCGTACTTCAAAGTACTTTCCCGCCGCTCACGCCAGTCGGACTCGCGCCGCAGGGAATCACCATGACTTTGATAAGATCGCACACCGCCCCGCGGAAGCCAACGCCCCGATTCGCCTGTCTCGTATCCACTGCAGCCGTTCTGCTGGCACTTGCCGGCGCGCCTGTGGCGGCCGACGAAGGCGTCGTCGAAGGCGCTGTCGAAGGCGCCGTCGATACGTCTGTTTCGCCATTTGAAAAAGACGACGTAGACCGCGCGGTGGATCGTGCGATTGACTTCCTGCTGCGACAGCAAAAAGACAACGGCGCCATCCATGATCGCGGTCATGACACCACAATGACGTCTTTGTCACTGATGGCCATGGCCAGTGTGGGCATCCAGCCGTCCGACCCCGACCGAAAGGGAAAAGCGATGGCCCGAGCGCTCGATTTTGTGCTCTCGGAACAGCAGCAGGAGAAAGACGGCTACTTCGGGAAGAAAGACGGCTCCCGAATGTACGGCCACGGCATCACCACCCTCATGCTCACCGAAATGCTGGGCATGGGGGCCACGGAGGAACAGGACCAGCGCATTCACCAGCGCTGCCAGAAAGGCATTGACCTGATCCTCAGTGCACAGAAAGTCGGCAAGTCGGTCAACGCGCAGGGCGGCTGGCGGTACACGCCAGGGTCCAGTGATTCCGATCTGTCTGCTTCAGTGTGGCAGTTGATGGCGCTGCGATCGGCGAAGAACGACGGACTGCAGGTCCCCGCTGACGCCATTGAACAGGCGGTCGAGTACCTTAAACGCTCCTACTCCGCCCCACTGGATCGCAACGGGCTGCCACGAACCGACAAGCCCGGCGGCTTTTGCTACGAGCCAGGCAAACGACACGCCAGCTTTACGATGACGGCTGCCGGTCTTCTGGCCATGCAGGTCTGTGGCGAATACGAGTCCCCGCTGGTGCAGGGCGCCGCTGACTACCTGCTGGCACGTCCGCCGAAATGGAACGAGCGTTTCTGCCTGTACGGCACCTACTACTACGCTCAGGGCATGTATCAGCGTGGCGGCGATCACAGCGCCACCGCACGGCAGTTCGTCCAGAAACTGCTGCTCGAAAAACAGGAAGGCGACGGATCCTGGCTGGCCTCTCGCGGAGAGGAACGCAACGTAGGCAAAGTCTATTGCACGTCGATGGCCGTGCTGAGCCTCTCCGTCAAATACCACTATCTGCCGATCTACCAGAAGTAGGCAGCTATTGGCGGGATGTCGCCGCACGATAAGCGGGAGGCCTGATGCTCTCCCGCACCGCTCTGTCTGTCACTGCAGAAGTCGACCACTGACGGTGGACGGAGCACTGAGAGCAGGCGGCCGCGGCAGGCGGGCGGACGTGGCCAGACACTTCTGGCCGGCAGCCGTGCCCAGCCAGCGGCAGCCTCTTACCGGCCGGCCGATGGGGAAGCTTTCAACGCCTCCCTGGAAGCGGCCTCGATAAAGTCGGCCACGCGCTGTGGATCCGGATGCGTGAAGTGATGCCCGTTCGACTTTGCGGTGCCTTCCTTCACTTCCATCACATCCATCTTCCCTCCCAGGGCGCGGTATTTGTTGAGCAGCACAAACGTGTTTTCCGCAGGGGGAACCACGCGATCATTTAAGGACACGATGTGCAGAATGGGAATCCGGGCATCAGCAATCGCCGACAATCGATCAACCGGATTGCCGTCGTAAGCTTCGGCCTGCTGCTGCGTCATGTCATACTCGGCCAGCAAGCGCTGCCATGTGGCCGGATGCCCCAGGCCAGTGCCCTGGCCCAGTGGCCAGCTCTTGAAATCACACACGGGAGTGTCCGCATAAATGCAGGCCACGCGCTGCGGCCAGCGGTCGGCAAAGCCATACACAAACAGTCCGCCTCGACTAACCCCCTCCAGAGCCGGTCGTGCTGCCAGCCCCTGTTCACGCAGATGCTTATAGAAGCGATCCCAGATGGCCATCGCTTTGGGCGAACCAAGCATGCCGCTGGTGTCCAGATACGCCACATGGAACCCGCGTTTGAGCAGCAGCCGGTCGGCCTCCGTGTGGAAATCAGGAAAGCGTGCCCGCCACACCCACGGATGACCGTCTGCCGCGGTGTCTGGAACCACAATCCGCGCCGCACGCTGTTCAAAAGCAAAGTCGAAGCGCCGAAACCCATGCCACTGTGACTGGCGTCCGGCCCACTTCGGAATGGAGGAGCCCCGTCCGTCCTGGCAGGACGCCGCCTGACTGCAAAGAACAGCGCCCAGCAGGCTGAGCACTCCAACAGCGCGCGGCAATGATCTCATCCGTAACGAACCTTTCATCAGATCAGGTCACAATGGCGGTGAGGCGGAAGGCTCATCGGGCCGTCGCTTTACATGCCCCGCCTGCCTCGTACGATGACGATCGCCGCAGCCGCGTGCAAATGCAAACACTATGGCCAGTCCGACAATCAGCTCAGGCCGCCGACATCAACAAGATCCAGGACGATGGCGAAAAAGAAATCCCCCGCAAAGATGTCCATTGAAGAGGCAATGGAAGAACTTCAGGGCATCGTCACCGAACTGGAATCCGGGCAGGAGTCACTGGAAGCGTCCCTCACGAGTTTCGAACGAGGCATGACGCTGCTGCGAAGTTGCCACGAGCGTCTGGATGCGGCCGCACAGCGCATCGAAATTGTCACCGGCGCTGCGGAAGACGGCACTGTCCGCTCGGAAGTCTTTGACACCACCGCGACGGCAGAAACCGGGGCGGTCGACGACGACTAACGGCCTGCACCACACGCCCCCGGGAACGTTTGTGAGCGGCTCATCAGTGCGACCGTTTTGGAAGGACAAGCGTGAATTTTCTGCCAAAAAACAATGAAACAAAAGCGGCGATCGGCAGGCTTTTCGGAACCCCAACCCAGGTCAGTTTTTCGTAAATCTGACGGGATTTGCTGGCTGAGCCTGCCTTGGGGTCCGATGAAACAGGCATACCACATTTAGTGTTGACAACTGAATTCACCCCATTATATTGGGATAGTGCGGTCGACCCGGTTTCTGAAATTTTCAGAAAAATGGCCGCAAACTCAACAAGCTCAATCACTTGGGTGACGTGGGCAGAACTCAATTGACAGTTCGTCTCACGTTCATAAATTCCATTCTCTCGCAGGGACGCCACTTATCGACAGGAGGTCGAACATCAGAGACAGCAACGCCACCTCGGTGGGTCGTTCCCCGGCATGCTCAAGCGACTTCTCGCTGCATTCCCCGTTGACCGTTTTGCCAGTGCTGCTGCGCCTGATGTAAATAGAAGAATGCCAGACAGGGTCATCAGAAAGGGCCACCCAAAAAGGGTGGCAGGACAATACAAGTGAAGGAACATCTGCGCAAGACGCGTAGCTTTCACCAGGACGAAAGACAGGAGTAGCATCGAATGATTCGTGCACGATCGGAGTGGGTTGTCCGGAAGCGAGACGGACGTGTGGCGCCTTTCGAAGACGGGTTGATTGGTCGAGCGATCGCAAATGCGTTTCGCGCCGAACTCAATCTGGCGGAAGGCCAGCCGCTGGATGCCACCTCGGACCGCGAGGTCCGGGAAATCACTGAAGAAGTGTCCAACGCCGTCGCTGAAGATGCGGCCACTGACAACGGCACTGACGTCGAAACCGTTCAGGACGTCGTGGAAATGCTGCTGATGAAACGCGGGCACTATAAAGTGGCTCGCCGTTACATCGTCTACCGTGCTGAGCACCAGAAGATTCGCGCTCTGCAGCCGGCGGAAGGCCCGGAAGCCGAACAGGCTGACGACAAGCCCCGTATGAATGTCAAACTGGAAGACGGCGTGGCCGTTCCGTTTGACGCTCAGCGAATTCGCCGCCGTTTTGAAGTCGCCTGCAGCGGACTGGACGACTGTGACCCGGAGATTCTGGTTCAGGAAGTCATGAAGTCCGTCTTTGACGGCATCTCGGTTGCGGAAATCTACCGCGCCATGATTCTGGCCGCCCGATCTCGCATCGAGATCGATCCATCGTATGACACCGTTGCCGCCCGGTTGCTGCAGATGGTTATCGCCAACGAAGCACTGGGCAGTGCTCCGTCTGACGAAGACGCCTACAACCGGCTGTATCGCAACCAGTTCGAGCACTACATCATTGACGGCATCGTGGCGGATCGCCTCACGTCGGATCTGCGGAAGTTCGACCTGACGCGACTGGCGGAAGCCCTCCGCCCGGAAAACGACGGGCTGTTCAAATATCCTGGCCTGCAGGCTGTCTACGACCGCTATCTGCTGCACATCGACAATCGACGCATCGAAATGCCTCAGTATTTCTGGATGCGAGTCGCCATGGGCCTGGCGATGAACGAAGAGCAGCAGGAAGAACGGGCGATTGAATTCTACAATCTCCTGTCGACCATGCGGTTCACCTCAGCGACCCCCACGCTGTTCAACTCAGCCACACGTCATCCGCAGCTCAGTTCCTGCTATCTGTCCACCGTCAGCGACAACCTGGAGCACATCTTTAAGTCGGTTTCAGACAACGCCAAGCTCAGCAAATGGGCGGGCGGTCTGGGCAACGACTGGACCAACATTCGTGCCACCAACTCCTACATCAAAGGCACAAATGGTCGCAGCCAGGGTGTGATCCCCTTCCTGAAGGTCGTCAACGACACGGCTGTCGCCGTGAATCAGGGCGGCAAACGCAAAGGCGCCGTGTGTTCCTACCTGGAAACATGGCACCTCGACCTGGAAGAGTTTCTGGATCTCCGCAAGAACACGGGAGACGACCGTCGCCGTACGCACGACATGCACACGGCCAACTGGATTCCCGACCTGTTCATGAAGCGTGTGCAGCAGGAACAGGAGTGGACACTCTTCAGCCCCAACGAAGTGCCCGACCTGCACGATCTGGTCGGCAAAGCGTTTGAGCAGCGTTATGAAGAGTACGAACGTCTGGCTGACGAAGGCAAGATGGACATCTTCCGTCGCGTTCCCGCCATGGAACTGTGGCGTAAAATGCTCACACGCATCTTCGAAACCGGACATCCATGGGTCACGTGGAAAGATCCTTCCAATCTTCGTTCGCCTCAGGATCACTGCGGCGTCGTGCACAGTTCCAACCTCTGCACGGAAATTCTCCTCAACACGTCGGAGAATGAAACGGCCGTCTGCAACCTGGGCTCCATCAACCTGCGTCGCCACATCGTGGATGGCCAGCTGGATCTGCAGTTGCTGGAAGAGACAGTCCGCACCGCCATGCGGATGCTCGATAACGTCATCGACATCAACTACTACCCGACAGACGAAGCTCGCAACTCCAACCAGAAGCATCGTCCGGTCGGTATGGGCCTGATGGGTTTCCAGGACGCTCTGGCGGCGATGAACTTCAGCTATGCCAGCCAGGAAGCTGTTGAGTTTGCCGATCGCAGTATGGAAGCCATTTCCTACTTCGCCATTCTTGCCTCCAGCGATCTGGCGGCGGAACGCGGCACCTACTCGTCTTACGTAGGTTCCAAATGGGATCGCGGCCTGCTGCCAATCGACACGGTCGACCTGCTGGAGCAGGAACGCGGTGTCCCCGTGGAAGTGGATCGCTCCACCACCATGGACTGGGATTTCGTCCGCAAAAAAGTGGCCGAAAATGGCATGCGAAACAGCAACTGCATGGCCATCGCCCCGACGGCCACCATCTCCACCATCATCGGAGTGTCGCAGTCGATCGAACCGGTCTACAAGCACCTCTACGTGAAGAGCAACCTTTCCGGTGAATTCACTCACGTCAACACCTCACTGGTCAATGAGCTGAAAGAGCGTGGCCTGTGGGACAAAGACATGCTCAACGACCTGAAGTACTTTGACGGCACGCTGACTGACATCCCCCGAGTACCGGCGGACATCAAGGGTCGCTACCTGACCTCCTTCGAAGTTGATCCCAAGTGGATCATCGAATGTGCGTCACGCCGTCAAAAATGGATCGACATGGGTCAGTCCCTCAATCTCTACATGTGTGAACCCAGCGGACGCAAGCTGCACGACATGTACATGATGGCATGGACACGCGGACTCAAAACGACTTATTACCTTCGCACCCTGGCAGCCACACAAATCGAAAAATCGACCGTGGACGTCAACAAGTACGGCCTTCAGCCTCGCTGGATGAAGAGCAAGAGTGCGTCTGGTGAAATTCAGGTGGATCGCGCGGCCGAGGCGGCAGCAGACAATGTGCGAACCGATGCTCCGGCAGCGGTCAAGACACCTCATGCAGCCCCCGCAACCGACATGACGAACGTTCAGGCCTGCAGCCTGGATGATCCCGACTGCGAAGCCTGCCAATAGTTCAACTGGCAAGGTTAACCTGCGCCCGGATTCAACGGAAAGGCGGGCAGCGGGTGGCTTCGCGCATGCCCGGTTTCCGGACCGCTCTGCCATCCGCCGTCTGTCGAACGGAACTCCCCTCTCTTAACTGTCCATAATCAACAAGGATGAACGCTTATGTCCGCTCCAACCGTCTCCCCATCAACCGAAGACGAACTTCTCGTTGGTGCCGATGGCCGCTTCAAGGCCACTGAAAAACGTCTCATCAACTGCGCCAAAGTTGACGTCAACCAGCTGATGCCCATCAAGTATCACTGGGCGTGGGAACACTATCTCAACGGATGTGCCAACCACTGGATGCCAACCGAAGTCCCCATGAACCGGGACGTCGAAATCTGGCGATCTGATAAACTCACTGCCGACGAACGTATGGTCATCATGCGAAACCTCGGTTTCTTCTCCACCGCTGAGTCGCTGGTCGGCAACAACCTTGTCCTGGCCATCTTCAAGCACGTCACCAATCCTGAGTGCCGTCAGTACCTCCTGCGACAGGCGTTCGAAGAAGCCGTGCACTCGCACACTTTCCTCTACGTCGTCGAAAGTCTCGGCCTGGACGAAGGCGAGATCTTCAACATGTACCGTGAGATCCCCACCATCGCTCGCAAAGATGCGTTCGAGATGGAACTCACGGCCGAAGTTCTCGACCCCGACTTCACCACCGAGACGTTCGAAGGTCAGCAGGCCTTCCTCAAGAACCTCATCGGTTACTACGTCATTATGGAAGGTGTGTTCTTCTACAGTGGCTTCGTCATGATGCTGTCCTTCCACCGCCGCAACCTGATGCCTGGCATCGGCGAGCAGGTGCAGTACATCCTGCGTGATGAAACCATCCACCTGAACTTCGGCATTGACCTGATCAACGGCATCAAGTCCGAAAACCCAGGCCTCTGGACGGAAGAATTCCAGCAGGCCATGATCGATCGCATCAAAGTGGCCGTCGAACTGGAAGTGGAATACGCAGAGTCCTGTCTGCCACGCGGCATCATGGGACTCAACGCCGACCTGTTCCGCGACTACGTTCAGCACGTGGCTGACCGACGTCTGGAACGCATCGGACTGCCCGTACAGTACGGCTCTTCCAACCCCTTCCCATGGATGAGCGAAACCATCGACCTGAGCAAAGAGAAAAACTTCTTCGAAACTCGCGTCACCGAATATCAGGCCGGCGGCTCTCTGAGCTGGGACTAACTCCCGCCCTCGGACCGCTGTCCTGACGTGCGGGTGAATCACCGCACACCCGAAAAAAGCCCTTTCTGCATCCCCTGCAGAAAGGGCTTTTTTCTGCGCTGCCCCTCAAATGCTCGCGCCACACTCGCCCCACATCCCCGTGACAAAGATCGCTCATCCCCGCAGCCAAACCATGGTGACACTTGAATCGCGAAGCTCCCGCACTGAAACTGCCGCTTCGCAACTTACCGACGTTTCCTTTCAGGAATGACCAGATGTTCGACCTAAACGCCGTCCAGGATGCTCTCAAACAATTCGGCTTCGACGGCTGGCTGCTCTACGATTTTCGTGGCAGCAACGTCCTCGCGCAGCGCGTCCTCCATCTGGCCGACGACTTTGTCAGTTCCCGCCGGTTCCTCTACTTCATCCCGGCCAGTGGCGAGCCCACCAAAATCGTCCACCGCATCGAAAACGATGTGCTCGATCACCTGCCCGGATCCAAAGCCATCTACCTCAAATGGCAGGAACTCGAAGCCGCCATCCAGACGGCCGTTTCCGGCAGCAGCAAACTCGCTATGGAATACTCGCCCCGCAATGGCAACCCCTATATCTCCCGCGTCGATGCCGGCACCGTGGAACTGGTCAAATCTTTCGGCTGCGATGTTCAGCCCTCCGGCGATCTGATTTCCCTCTTCGAAGCCACCCTCACCCCCGAGCAACTGCAGTCTCACTACGACGTTACCAAACACACCACCGCCGCCTTTGACCTGGCGTGGAATTACATCGCTGAGCAGATCCGCACCGTTGGCAGCGTGGAAGAACTGGACGTGCAGTCGCAAATCATGCAGCACTTCGCCAACAACAACATGACCACCTATCACCCGCCCATCGTGGGCGTCAACGGCAACGGCGGCAACCCACACTACGAAACCGGTCAGGGCGAAATCACCACCATCCGCGAAGGTGACTTTGTCCTCCTGGATCTCTGGGCCAAACTCGATCAGCCCGGCGCTGTCTACAGCGACCTGACTCGCACCGCCTACGTCGGCACCGAAGTCCCCGAAAAATTCGTCAAAGTCTTCAACATCGTTGCCGCTGCCCGCGACGCCGGCATCGCCATCGTCGAAGAAGCGTTCGCCGCCAAACGCCCCATTCAGGGCTGGGAAGTCGATGACGCTGTCCGCAAAGTCATCGAGGACGCCGGCTACGGCCCCCAGTTCTGTCACCGCACTGGCCACAGCATGGGACAGGAAACCCACGGCAACGGCACCCACATGGACAACCTCGAAACCCACGAAACTCGCCTCATCCTCCCGAACACTCTGTTCACTATCGAACCAGGCATCTACCTGGACGACTTTGGCGTCCGCAGCGAAATCGACATCTACATCCACCCCGACGGCCGCGTCGAAGTCACCGGCGGCCCCGTCCAAACAGAAGTCGTCCCCCTCCTCGCCTAAGGCCGAGCCGCGACGTCGCGGCGGACGATGGCGTGGGGTCACTGATTCGTTGTGGCACACCCAGCCGCCGAGTCGCTCTCGTTGTTCGCTATCGACTTTCGACATGGAACCGCGCTTATGCCGGACAAGGTCAGCGTGTTTTTGGCCAGAGGCTGCGGTATGCGGCAACGGCGCGGTCACTCGCCTGGGCTCTATTGAGAATTGGCGTCGTACCCTGACCGACGAGCGTCCATCGGGTGCCGCGCATCCTGCTTCGCCCAGCAGCAAGGATCTGCCCCGCCCCCCGTGTGCGGGCATCAGCTCTTTCTCGACCAATCCAGTCGTATGCCGCATTATCGCGCGTGCCCAGTCAAAGCGCGGTGCTACATCGAATCGCGATAGCGAACAACGAGAGCGACTCGGCGACTGGACGTCCCCATGCTCATCGACTCTCCACGCCAACGTCCGCCGCGGCGTCGCGGCCCGCGACCTCGCGGCCCGCCTGGATTTTTACGGAGATGGAGCCTGAGTTGTCGTTGAGTTGGGTCCATTTGTCGCGACATCTCAGGACGAGTTGTCCGTTGCCGGGGGCGGTGAAGGTGCCGGATGAGCCGAGTTCGAAGGGTTCGCTGAGCTGGAAGTTCTCGATGAGGACGGCTTCGAGGCGGCCCTCACCATTGGCGTTTCCTTCCACTCCGACTTCTTCTTCACTGGAGATGAACCATTTGCCGTCGGTGGTGAAGCGATATTGCTGTCCCTGGGTGAGCTGTGCATTGGTCGCCTGCCAGCCACGTTTGGCGTAGACCTTTGTGGTCATGGTCCGTTTGGTGGATGGCTTGCGGGGTCTGGTCTTCCAGTTCCATGCGGTGGATTCAGCGTTGAGTCCGACTCCCAGGTGTTGCATGAACAGGCGAAACTCAAAGTCCAGTTCCTGCAGTTGACTGGCATAGGCGCGTTCGAAGGAGGTGGTGCCCTGTTTGAGGTAGCTGATTCCCAGTTGACGAAAGCGGTCGCGATAGTTGGGGTTGTTGACGAGAAAGTGGCACAGGGCCCATCGCCAGGCGTAGTTTTGCCAGCCGTCTCCTGTGCGCTGATTGTTGTCTGTAATTTCCGACAGGGGTTTTGATCGCGATCGTTTGAGAAAGTCGATGACGTAGGGAGGCGCGGTGACGGAGGAATCGTCTTCTTTCCAGTAGTTACCCATTTCTGCCATGCCTTCGGCGTACCATGTGGGTCCGGTGACGCCGAAGGTGTGATAGCAGTAGGCATGCACGGCTTCGTGCTGAGCAGTGCCGAATTTACTGGACGCATACACGGTCGCCGTGAGATTGAAGACGTTGCCGCGGCGGGTTCCCTGGGCAATCGTGATGCCGCCGCTTTGAACGATCGGGCGTGCCTGGGCGGGCAGGTCGGCCGGTGGCCAGTTGCTGTCGTCGACCACGACGTAACACTCGACGGGTTTGCGGAGCGGAGCGCCCCAGTAGCGAGAGATCATTTTGAGCATGACCTCCATTTTTTCCAGCAGCTGCTCGGCGTCTTCTTTTGGCAGATCGGTGTGCACCACAAAATTGCGGGAACGATAATCCTGCGGTTCGTCGGCCGTTGCATAGGTGAGCGTTCCCAGCAGCGTCAGGACGCTTACCAGACACCTGCGAAAAGCCAGACCACGATTCCACGGTTGTTCAGCCATCTGTGCCACCCCAAAACAAAATCCCTCGATGCAGGGATCTGAACCGCTTTGGGTCGATCAGGCAACCGTAAAGTCGACAGCCACGCTCCAGAATCCTTCAGATGGATCGGCATTGCGAATGGCTCGTACCCAAAAACGGTACTGCCCGCCGGGCAGACTCCCTGTGTACAGAAACGAGGAATCCGTCAGATCATCCTGACGAATCACGCGAGTTTCTCCTGTTGTCAGGTTGTCCACCTGAATGATGTAGCGATCAGCGCCCTGCACGGGAGACCAGTCAAACTGCAGTCCCGTGGTTTGTGTCACGGGCTGGCTGGCGACCGCCCGGCCCAGCGTGTTCCACTGCGCCGATTCACTCCATGGTCCCGGACGTCCGTTTGCATCGACGGCTCGCACCCACCAGCGTCCAGCGGATTCTCCCAGATCCGGAGCCGTCCAGCTGGTGCCCGTCAGTCCGCCCGCGTGCAGCGTCTGCTGATCGTGGATCAGAAAGACTTCGTAGGTCGCATCGCCGGCAGCAAGCCAGGCAAACTGTGGGCTGTTGCCAAAGGCCACCGTGGCTGGCAGGGCGGGGGCAGTTGCGAGCGATGATTCTGTGGCCGCCACGGTGAAGTCGTGAGCATCGCTCCAGTACCCCGCACTGCCGTTCGCCAGGACGGGCTGCACCCAGATGCGGTAGGTGCCGTCGGCGAGGATACCGGGGTTCCATGTGGTGTCGCTGACCTGGAGACTCTCGATATGCTGGGGTGTATCCGTGCGATTGAGGAACACGTTGAAGGCTGCTGCTCCGTCGACCGCCTCCCAGCTGATGGGCGGTGCGGCGGAGGTGGTTGTGTCCAGCGGTGTGAGTAACTGCGTTCGCCCACCGATCCACGTTTCGGCCGCCTCGCTCCATGGCCCTTTGTGACCGCCGGCAGAGACCGGTCGCACCCACCAGACGTGACGGCCGTCTGCCAGGGGTGTCGAGGGCTGGTAACGATTGTCGGCGAGCGTCTGCTGAATCGAACCGCCGCCTGGCACGCGAATAAACAGTTCCCATGACGTCGCGCCGTTCACCGCGGTCCACTGAAACTCCGGTTGCGCAGCAAACGTGGAACGCACGGGCGTGACGGCCGAGGGGCCCAGGTAATAGTCCTGCGGTGTGGACCAGTCACCCACGACGCCATCGGTGTCAATGGCGCGCACCCAGATGCGGTGCACACCAAAGCTCAGCGGAATGACGGGCACGAAGCGGGTGTCGACCACATGAGACTCGTTGATCAATCCTGTCTGGCCCGTCGTCACATTGTTGACATAGACCTGGTAGCGGACCGCACCCTCGACGGCCGTCCAGCGAAACTCGGGCTGCGGATCGGTGCCATAATAAGGCAATGACTCCAGCACGGGGGGGGTGGTGATCTGGAACCGATCGCCCACCCAGTCTGTCCGGCCGCCCCCCGCCAGATTGGCGCGTACCCAAAACCGGTACTGCCCCAGCCCCATCACGTCGCTGTGATGAAAGGGATCGGGGATTGTGATGTTCAGAATGGGCACGCCTGGACGGGACGAGCGTTCCACATACAGCTCATAGGACTCGGCATTGTTGACCGGAGCCCAGCGGTAGGTGGGCGGATCCAGCACCGTGCGACCACGAGGAGAAATAATCTGCGGCAGATCTCCGGCGGAGTCCACCACATCCACGGTGACGGCCACGGGAGCAAGGTCATCAAAGTCGTCGTCGCTCACAGCCGCATCGACCGTCAGCACGATGGTGGTCTGGTCGGGGGCCGTGCCGTTGTCGTCCCGACCGGTGACTGTCACGGTTTGGGGCTGCATCCACTGTTCCACGGTGAAGATGAGCCGATCGCGGTCGACCGTGACGAGATCAGAATTCAGAGTCGAGACGATAACCTCCACGCTGGATCGTGGCTGAGCTCGCAGCTGAACGGTGAACGAATCGGTGGTCCCAATACGACTGACGAGTGTGCCACCGTTGGTTTCGACGGTTTTCAGGCTGGCCACGTCGTTATCGAGCACATCGACATCCACAAACGCGCCGTCAAACTGCGGCGCTGAGACGGTAATGCGTTCTACCAGAGCAGTTTCGATCAGCTGATCGTCCACCGCCGCAACGCCGATCTGCAGGGTCAGTGATCCTGCGGGAATCTCCAGCTGCGTGAGCGGCTGGCCCTGGGCATCAAAGAAGGCCAGCTGATCCGAACTGGTCAGCTCCACTGGCAGCGGCTCGGTCAGATCGCTGTTGTCCGAGCGACCAACTGTCAGATCGACAAGGCCACCGCCTTCGGTCACGCTGCCGGCAACTGCCAGTGAGAGCATCCCGCGATCGTTGTCGAACACGTGCACGGGCATCTCAATGGCCGGCAGGGAAACCGGGTAATCGGCGGCGGTGGACGACGTGATCTGATGCGTGATGGACGGATAGCGTGTGCTCTCAGCGACAGCGTCATCAACGGCCCGCACGGTGATCGTGCGGACGAAATTGTCACTGATCGACAGTGTCAGCTGGTTGCTGAAAGTTTCACCGTCTGAACTGATCTGCAGATCGGAGGGAGCGGTCACCTCAATGGTGACCAGTCCGGCGGGGTTTGACGCCAGCTGCAGTTCGTACTGGTCGGTGGCTCCCGCTTCGGACACATCGGTGCCGGTGCCGGAGACAATCAGTCGCACTTCCGGCACGGCCTGGCCGCGGACGGCCACCGGAAACTCAAGCACTGGTCCACCATTGTCTGGTGAAAGCCGCACTTCTCCGAACAGCCAGTTCTGAGCGGCCACCGGATCCACCACGGCATTCAACTGCAGTGACGCCGTGCCGCCTGCGGATATCGTAAACTGCGTCTGCTGCAGGCTCAGTCCCAGTCCTGTGTCGGCGGCAAAGCTGGCCGTCCAGGTCACAGCCGTACTGGCTGTACTGCGGACCTGCCGCGTCCAGTCAAAGGACAGTCCCACGTCGTCTGCCACAAACGAGGCGACGTTCAGCGTCGTTGTGTCGCCGCCTGACTGAGGATTTGCGGCCAGAAAATCAGCACTGGACTCGTCCAGCACCAGACCGGCATTGACCGCAGCGGCCACGTCGATGAAGCCGGATCCTCCGTCAAAGGGAGTGGCGGTCTCCAGCGTTCCGGTCACGAGTTGGTCATCACTGGCGGTGAGCTGCAGGGCTGACTGCACTTCGGACGGCGTGAGGCTGGGATTGACGGCCAGCAGCAGGGCGGCCGCTCCGGCCACGTGCGGCGAAGCGGCTGAGGTACCACTGAAGTAGTCCCATTCGTCCGCACCCAGTGTGGCTCTGGGCGCGATCACGGTGAAGTCCGACCCTGGAGCCGTGATGTGCGGCGCCAGAGTGTCGGACTGCTCGTTCTCTCCGCGAGAGCTGAACCCGGCCACCACACTGCGTTCGATGGTCGTTTGCGCATTGAGCGTGAGCCGCGCATCCGGGTTGGCGTCCATCCACTGCCGCAGTCGCTGCCCGTCTTCCCGGGAAATCATCACGGAAGGGATGCCGGCATCCTCCACCCCCGCCATGACGATTGGCCCGCCACCCACGTTGTTAACGATCACAACCGCAATTGCGCCGGCCGCCTCGGCGTTGGCCACTTTGGTGGCGAACAGCGATTCTCCGCGATCGATCACGGCAATCTGACCGGCCAGTTCGCCAGCCGCAATAGCAGAAGAGCCCAGATGATCTCCGGGCACCACGCTGGCCGTGTGCCGCGCGATGGCCGGACCGATGGTTGACTCCACGGAAACGTTCTGACCGCGGATGGCATTGATGCTCAGCAATTCCGCCGGCACGCTGGAACCACTGCCCGAGACAGTCACGCTCGTTTCTTCTCCCACTCGTCCGGCGGCCACGGCCGTGACCCAGGGAGCATCGGCTGGTGCTGTGATCGTATCGGGGCCAGGGCCGTCGTTGCCGGCGGAGACGGCCACAAAAATGCCCGCTTCGTGTGCGCTCCACATCGCCTGAGCCATCACGCCATTCCACGGACTCTGCGACGGTCCGCCAATGGACATGTTGATCACATCCACACCACTGATGATGGCCTGATCCACAGCGGAAACGATGGCCACATTCGAGCAGGCGTCGTTGCTGTCACACACATCAAACGCGATGATGTTCGCGTGCGGCGCCACGCCGGAAATCTGAGTCCCCGTGGACGTACCCGGGATGTTGACATCCACAAAATTGCCGGCTGCGATGCCCGCGACACTCGTTCCGTGGTCGGCGAAATTCGGATCACCAAACGTGGTGTCGGCCGTAAAGTCAAAACCGCCCACCACTTTGGAGTTGAACGTCAGACTGGGGTCGTAGTCCGGATGATTCGGATCACCCAGTCCCACGTATTGACCTTCGCCAAAGGGATTGGTGTGGACATAGCCGTCAACGGGGCCGACCGCCGCAAACGACGGATTGTCCAGGTCAATTCCGGAGTCGATAATGCCAATCAAAATACCTTCGCCCAGCGTGCCCACATCCTGAGACAGCGCGGCGCCCGTCCAGACATCCCTGGCGCCGGTGTCTTCAGCGCTGTTGGACTGCAGCACAGAACGACCGTCTGCCAGTACCGACAGCACACGCGAATCAGCTGCCACTGCCGACGCTTCAGCCTCCGTCAGCCGCAGACTCACGGCGTTCAGCGCACGAGTGAATGAACGATCCACTTCAATCGACTCAGTGAGCTGTTCCTCGATGTCGGCCACGAATGCCAGATGCCACTCCGTCAGCCATTGAGGCTCTGCCCGACGGTCGGCCCGGAGATTTGGCGCATCGTTCGTGACCGTGGCGTCGTCGAACTGCACCAGATACAACGACTCGGCTGGTGTCGTGACCGCAACGGATGCGGTCGAGGTGTTTGATGCCGTCAGCCCAGTCCATGCGGTCAGCGCATCTCGCCCGTCAGCATTGCTGGCAGAAAGTAGCCTGCGTGCCTCCAGAACTTCGCCGTGGATTGACGCGAACCGACCGCTGAAGCGCTGGACGGACTGACGCAATCGTCGGCCCCGCCGCTTCCCTCGCGGTCCCCATACGATCTCGCGGACTTGTCGCCACATGAGTCTGCTCAGATGTGTCAAAACGGCCAGTTCCTCGCCGTGAACAAGACGAATCAGTGGCGGGATCGTAACGGGAAACCGTCCGTCGCATGGGGGAAATTGCAGAATTCCTGCCGCCTGCGCACCGCTGCCAGGTCCTGGGATTGGGGAGTCTGCGAAAACCGCCATTGCAGAATGCGGCAAACGGCCAGACAACCGATTGCCTCACCAATCCAGGCGAAATCGGCGGCCCGCATCCGGCAATTTCCGCCACCCGTTATGTCGATCGAGACCGTGGAAACTTTTAACGACCGGACAATACGAAGGCGGCATTCCGACTGGGATTTCCCGCCTGATGGTTTACCGGTTCGCTGCGGTTGACGATACGTGATCTATTGAACTAATCGTCCCAGCGGGTAAGACCGGCAATTCCTTAACAAGTGCTGCTGATGGCTGAATCACTCCTGCCCCGACTCAAGGTCCGCCAAAAACTTGGCAAATATCGCATCGAGCGACGCCTCGGTGAAGGCGGCTTCGCGACCGTTTTTCAGGCGATGGACACCATCATGGGCACCCGGGTTGCTCTGAAGGTGCCGCATGGCTCACTGGTGGATGACGACCTGCTCAGTTCCTTTCGACGCGAAGCACGGCTGGTCGCCAAACTGGACCACCCGGGCATTCTGCAGATCAAAGATGCCAGCATCATTGAAGATCGACTGGTGATCTCCTTCCCGCTTGGCCGGGAAACGCTGTCGGATCGCCTCACTCGCCGAATGTCGTTTGAGACGGTCCTGTCCATCATCGAGCAGCTCATCGATGCGGTGGCGATGGCCCACGAGAAGCGCGTCATCCACTGCGACATCAAGCCGGAGAACGTCATCATGTTTGACGGTGGTGTGACACGTCTGGCGGACTTCGGCATCGCCAAAGTGGCCCGCGTATCGATGCGGGGGTGCGGCACCGGAACGGTGGGTTATATGGCGCCCGAACAGGCCATGGGACGGCCCTCCAGTCGGTCCGACGTCTTTTCTCTGGGACTCATTGCCTACCGCATGCTTTCCGGTGTCTGGCCGGAATGGCCCTATGAATGGCCTCTGGAAGGGCACCAAAAGCTCCGCAGCCGCATTCACCCCTCTTTGATTGCCTGGCTGAAGAAAGCGGTCGACGTCAAACCCAAAAATCGTTTTGCCGACGCCATGGAAATGCGGGCCGCGTTCTACAAGACGCGAATGTCGGCGCTGCGATTTGTGAAGTTGAAACGCGCCAAGTCGAGGTCGAGGGTAGGGGACACCGCCAAATTAAAGGGGAGAACTCGCAAGGCAGCCTAGTCAAATAGGGAGGGTCCCGCACTCGCGAGCGGCGTCCAGACCTCCACCGGACTGATGGTAAAGCCACAACTGGCACAACCGGAAGGGTTTGCGCTGGCTTTCTAAAATGCTATCTGTAGACAAGGACGCAAGTTTGCATTCGCAGCTTCGATAAATTGGGCACAGCAGTCGTGCATTCCTGCATGACGAACAGTCGGATTCAGGAAGCACGCGTCATGCCATCATTTCAGCACTCCCTTACGCAACGGCTCACGATTGAGCAAGCCGGTCCGCCGATGGATGGAAAACGCAAAATCATGATCGACGTGCCACAGCACGCCGAACCCACGCCCGACCCTCAGGTCGATGAACATCTGGAACGCCTGCGCAGCCGCATGCGGGACACAAACGTCTCCCGCGAAGACTTTTTGGCTGTCGTGAAGCAGAAGGTCCGAGACGGATCCTATCTGTCCCGTGAAGCGGCGGAGGAATCTGCCAGTCGCCTGCTGGACGAAGACGCCGCCAAAGGTGGCACCTATTTCAAGTAACCGTCGATCCAGCCACGGCCACCCTGCGGTGGCACGCCATCCGCGATATCTGAGCCGTCCGCCAGCGTGAATGAGATGGCCAGCGGAAAGGGCTCTTTGGGCGCGTTACGCGTGTATCGTCCTTCGCCTGTGAATGTCCCCAGAACAACAGCATCCAGATTGACCACGCGTCCGTCCTGCACCTGCAGTTCCCCCCGCATAGTGGCCTCATAGCGACGGCGACCATCGGCGGTCGCCAGTCGAAAGCTGCCCAGCAGGTCGGAACCTTTCACTGTCATGTCGGCAGACTGAATTTCCGCCGTCTCCCACATGGGTGGTTCACCGCGCGTATTATCAACCAGATGAAAGCGGGCAATGCGTGTGACCAGGGCGCGCGGGACGCGGCCTGACACCAGTGCGGCATGCTCGGCTTTTGTGATCCACAGGTTGTCTCGCGACAGGGCTGTCTGAAAGATGTGTTGAAACTGACTTTCGGCCGGTTCGTAGCCGCTGAGAATTTTCGCCTGAACACGGACAATCAGACCGCCCTCCGGTGGCTCAGGATTGTAGCGTCGATCGACCGTCTCACGCACGATCGCACTCACCTGCCCTCGAGGCGCTTTCTTCCAGGCCTCATTGAGCATCTGCATCACGCGGTCCGGGCTGCGGTGGTTGGTAAAGCCGAGAAAGTCCCCGGATGCCGACGCCATGAACAGTCCCTGCGTGGTGTTGTTGCCGAAATCCTTTCTGGGACTTTGCTGGACGATGCGGCGATAGAACTCGCCTTCCGTGTCCTGCTGTCGCCGCTGATAAGCCTGATCAATGGCGACGGGAATGGCTTTGGTTTTCAGAAACTGGACGACCTGAGGACTCGCAAATGTCGACGCACGGTCGATCACTCCGTTGTTTCAGGTGCAGCCCAGCGGGTGGCCGTCCATCGCCCAGATGAACAGCGGCTTTTTCTGCTCGGCCGCCATCGATTGCGCCGCCAGCAGGGACGTCTGCCACGGAATACTCCGCCACAGCTCTCCGTCACCTGGCTGAAGTTCCGCATGCAGTTTCCGGAAACGCTGTTCAGTGAGTTCCGTGAGGTCCTCAGCGCTGGCACCGGCCATGAGCCCCGGCAACACCAGCATCAGTCCTGTCGCCACTTTCATTATTCCGCCTCGCCTGACGCAGTCACAAAAAACAAAGCACGATCAACAAAGAACCATTGAATCAGTATACCGCGCCCGACGGACAGCCCACCAACTTTCTGCATGGCCCGGGACTACTGCTGCAGGAAGGCCAGCAGATCCCGCAGTTCCTCAACGGTCATCGTCCGCTGCAGACCTTTGGGCATCAGACTGACAGGACTGACCGTACGTGCCGCGATTTCGTCCAGTGGCACTTCAAACGATTTTCCCTCGATGTCGACATACTGCAACGCTCCGTTCTTTCCCGGGCGATCCAGTTTGAATCCGGAACGCACCTTTCCGGAGGTGGTCACGATATTCCAGGACACATACATCGGACCAATTTCCCGCGAAGGCTGCAGAATGGATTCCAGCATGCGTCGCCGTGTCATGTTGCCCGCCAGAGTTGTCAAATCAGGCCCCGTCTGTGCACCACGACCGCTGTGTCGATGACACAAGACACAGCCCCGCTGCAGGAAAACGCGGCGACCGGCATCCGGATTCCCCCCCTCGCCAACCAGTTTAAGCCAGCCGTCAATGTCCTCGTCCTGCGGATGCCCGCTAACATCCGGCCGTTCGGTCTGCAGACGCTGGATGCCTTCCAGCAGCACGGCATCCCGCGAGGTGGCCAGAGAGTCGATGACCGTCTTTAAAGCGGCCGGCTGCTTTGCCAGCAGAATCATGGCGTCCGCGCGGGACTGCGAATCCACGTTGTTGTTGCGGGCAATCATCGCCAGCCGATCAGGCCAGTTGTCGAATTTGCGTGCCGCTAAAAAGGCGACCACCTGCCGATTCAATGCGGCCGATGACGAGGTCAGTGTAATTGTCAGCAGTTCATCGTTGGTGGGCACCCGTGACTCCGGCGGCAGGCGTCTAAGAGCCAGCGCTCGCAGTGCCGCCGGACGCGTGGAGTCGGTGACAAACCGCACCAGCCGCTGTTCGATGTCCGGATCACGTTTCTTCCTGGACGCTGACCCATTCTCCAGATAGGCCAGAGACGCCAGCACACCGGCGAACAGCCGTTCCGAAACATCGGACCGCTCCAGCAGACCTTCGATCTGCGTTTCCAGTTCGCGGTCTCGGTATTCGGTTGCCCAGCGGACGGCGTACAACGCAACCATTTCCGACGAATCCTGCAGCGCTGCCCGGATGAGTGACTGCCGCTGCTCGGTGGTCACCGACTGTGGCGCACACAACTGTCGCCACCGACTTGCGGCCAGCAGACACAGTTTCTCTCGTTCAGAATTGAGCGCGTTCCACTTCACGGGCGGCCCCTCATTTTCCGCCAGCGCGTGCACGGCCGCCTGTCGCAGGAAAACGTCGTCGCTGTTGGCCGCTTCCAGTATGCGTCCCAGCGCGACAGGATCCGCTGTCACCTCAGCCGCGGTCTGTTCCCGAGGCGAGAGTGGCAGTGGTGTTTGTTCGGGGAGTTTCTCACGCTTCAGTTGCCACAAGCGTCCCTGGCCGTGGACGGGGTAACTGCGATCAACCCAGTCGGTGATGTAAATTGTGCCGTCGCTGCCACGGGCAATGCCGACCGGTCGAAACTGAGACGTGCCCTCGATGACCACCTCGGCTGTGCTGCGAACAGAAGCGCCATCTGACTTCAGCTCAAACCGCTCCACGCGGTTGTCCCCCCAGCTGGTCACCAGCGCCGACGTGCCTTCCACCAGCAGATTGCAGGCCGCCTCACCGGTTGCCGCTGCGATGGGCAGGGTCCCGGGAAACTCACCGTTCCACGACTGCAGCGGATGCGTGCCCGCACGACCGAAGCGGAACTGAAACCCGAAATCCGCCGCGGGCACCACGTGCATCAAACGATTGGGCGGCATCGAATCGGGATCATTGCCCACCGCCAGCAGCCGTCCGCTGCCGTCAAACGCCAGACCAAACGGATTCCAGAACCCGGTGGCCACTCGTCGGACCTCTTCGCCGTCGGTTGTGCAGGAAAAGATGTTGCCACCTTCCCCGTGCCCTGACTGCTGCGACTGATCCGTGCCGACCAGTGTGTACGGCTCTCCCAGGTTTTCGCCCTGGCCCACATACAGCCGACCGTCGGGGCCCAGCGTCAGCCCGCCCAGTCCATTGTGTGGATAATCGCCGGGCGTTTCGTGGCTCAACAGCACAACCTGCTCGTCCGCCGTTCCGTCCCCATTGGAATCGCGGATCTTCAGCACTCCGTAGCGTGTCGCCAGCACCAGCCAGCCATCCGACAGGGTGATGAGATTCATGGTGGTGCTTGATCCCTCAAAAAACACGCTCGCCGTTTCCGGCATGCCGTCCCCGTCAGCGTCCACCACTTTCAGAATGCGATCCTGCTTCGGCCCCTGGTAGTCGTCCGGCGGGAAGTGCGTATGGCATTCAATGACATAGACTTCTCCGGACGCCCCCACGCAGCATCCGGTGGGTGTGACCACTTCGATGGGCACCTCAGTAAGCGTCCAGCCCTCCACCAGGACCCGCGGCGCCGGTTCGACCTCCTGTCCGCAGACCGGGCCAGGCAGAACAAGCACAGACAAAAAGAGCACAAACGGACAAAGCGGGGCGCGCATGGTCAATTCCTCAAAGAGTGATCATGCGCAAGTCTAGCCAACCATCGCCGCACCTCACAGCGACGACGGGGGGGGGACAGCTGAGGGGCGGCTGAATGTTGCCCGTCAGACGACAGCCAGTGCTTCGAGGAATCGGCGTTCCAGTTCTGCAAACGGCTCGGTGCCGACGCTGACTCTCAACAGCCAGCGAGACACGCCGCAGCGCTCGGCGAATTCCAGTTCCTCGTAGTGGGCCAGAATCGTGTAGGGACAGCACAGCGTGAAGTGCGTCCCCAGATTGGGCCCCTTGCAGATACGCAGGCGGTCATACACCCCGGGCGTTGTCTGCTCCGCCTGTTTGAGGACGATCGACAACAGCCCCCCGCGGCCACCGCCATCACGCCGAATCGCCGCGTAGTGCGGTGAGTCTTCCGCTGGATAGAATACGGATTCCACGGCGGGATGCTTCTGAAGCAGGTCCACCAGTTGCGCTGCATTCTCGTTGGTCTGACCAACCCGCTGCACCAGATCGGCCGAATTGTCGTGCAGCACGCAGACGTCTACATCGGCCAGCGTTTCTTCAAACTGCGCGGCGAGCTGTTGCTGCAGAGCCTCTCGCCAGCGGCTGTGCGGTGCAACCACCATTGAGCCGGCCAGAACGTTGCCGTAACCGCTGAAAAACTTGGTCAGGCTGGTCACCACAACGTCTGCAAACGGCAGGACATTGAGATTTAAGCAGGCGCCCAGTGTGTCATCGACGACCAGCAGAAACTGATGTTCATCGGCCAATGACCGCAACCGCACCAGATCGGGAGTTTCCAGCAGAGGATTTGTCGGCGTCTCACAGAAGACAGCGGCGATGTTCTCCTGCTGGCAGCGGGCTGCCAGGTCATCCAGATCGCCCGCACGGCCCAGCGGATAAAAATGGTGCACGGCCTCCGGGAAGCGCTCCTGGATCTTGAGCGTGTCGACATACGGAAAGCCGAACTGACAGGTAGTGCCCGGCCGGACAGACAGTACCGTTCGCCATGTCTGCGCGATGGCCGCCATGCCGGAAGGAAACAGAAACACGTCGTCGGCCGTGACGCCCTGCAGCTGAGCCACACGGTCACGGACGGCGGACCGCTGGGGAATTTCTGTCACGCTGACGGGACGGCCGTGCAGCACTTCATCGGCCGCCCGCGAAGAAAGAATCTCCCCTGCATGCTGCCAGTACTGCTTGAGCAGCGAAAACGACTCCGCTGTGACCTGCACTCCCGTCCAGCCTTCACCTGGCAGCAGTCCCTCGACCGTGCCGCCACGAAATGCCACATAATGGGCGGCCCGCCTGGCGGCGGCTTCGCTCACAAAGGGCAGCCCCGTGGGTTCCCCGTCACCAAATTTCTGCTGGCAGAGTTCGCGAATCGCCGGATGAAAGCAGAATCGGGGATAGGCCGCCTGCAGCTGATCAACAACGTCCGCATCGCCTTCTTCATAACCAATGTTGTGTGCCCACAATGGCAAACACGCCGAAACCGCATGACGATCGTCGGGCATGGGCAGCCCCAACTGCTCCGGCAGCCAGCGAGGTTCGGTTATCAGATCTGCAGACATGAATTCTTCAACGGGGACAGAGAGCGAGTGAACAGGCCAGTGAATCAGGGCGAATACGGCCGGACCGCAGTGGCGAGGCGGCAGAAGCTCGAACAAGCAGGCCACCGCATTTTGGGGGGGGGGACTAAATGTCGATGCCGTGGTTCATTTCCATCGACGGGACTTCCGCTTTGGGGCGGCCCACCATTTCCGCCGGCACGCCGGCAAACGTGCAGCGCGAAGGCACGTCAGTCAGCACCACACTGCCGGCCCCGATTTTGGCTCCGTCTCCAATTCGGACGTTGCCCAGAATCTTCGCGCCGGCGCCAATCAGCACACCTTCACCCACTTTGGGATGCCGATCGCCGCCCACCTTGCCGGTGCCGCCCAGCGTGACTTCGTGCAGCATCGACACATTATCACCCACCACAGCCGTCTCTCCAATCACAACGGCCGTGCCGTGGTCCATTAAGATGCCTTTGCCAATCTTCGCGGCCGGGTGAATGTCCACATTGAAGGCTTCAGAGATGCGGTTTTGCAGATGCAGGGCCAGAAACGTACGGTCCATTCGCCACAGCCAGTTGGCAATCCGATAGCTGGCCAGCGCGTGCACCCCCTTCAGATAAAGAAACGGCACCAGGCAGCAATTGACGGCCGGGTCCCGTTCGCGGACAGCAAAGATGTCGGCCTGAATGGCGTCCACAATGGACCCATCCCCCCGAAAGGCCACGTCGATGATGTCCCGCAACTGCATGCTGGACAGGGACTCCGACGAAAGCTTACCGGCCAGATGAAAGCTGGCTGCGGCGGCGAAATGCTCGTGATTCAGAACCGTGGCATGCAGAAAGCTGGCCAGCGTGGGTTCGGAACGAACCCGTTCGGCTGCGGCTTCCTGGATGGCTGTCCACACGCACACGGAATCGGCCTGCTTGTTGCTGTTAGTGTTTGCCATGATTTCCTGATGAACCGAGCGTGCATCGCTGCGTGCGGGGTGCCCCCAACGGCACTCACAGACAACGCATTTCGCCCAGGGTTACAAAGTTTGCCCGCATTTTCCCGCCGAGGCGGCGGATATAAAGTGTTCCCGAGGTTTTGCCCACTTCTTGCCGGAGAACCCGGACCCGAATCCGTTATGGAATCGGCTTCCCGGCATTGGGCGTCGCAATCTGGTGCAACCACCCGGCTGCTCATACAATCGGCTGCAGACGACGACGGACTGTCGTCACTGCCCCTTACAAACCATCTGTTTCCAATAAGGTCACCCCATGAAACTGCTACGCAACTCCACCGTCCCCGGTCTGCTTCTTGGCCTGGTCATTGGTGCCGGCTTCATGCTAATGAAGGCGGAAACGCCCGTGAAGGCGGGAGCCGCGAATTCAAATGACAAGTTTTCCATGTGCACCGTCCAGACGACCGCGCTGGGCGAAACAGAAGCCATCTTCGTGCTGGACCATCTCACCGGCGTGCTGCGTGGCGGCCTGTTGAGCGCACAGACCGGTGGGTTCACCTTCACCTACCTGCGAAATGTGGCGGCCGATTTTCAGATCAATCCCGCCACGCCAGAGCCCAAATACTCAATGGTTGCCGGCCCCCTCAATCTGCGGGCCAGCGGCGGCAATCAGCCGGCCAACGGCGTGGTCTACATTGCCGAACTGACGTCTGGTGCCTGCATCGCCTATGGATTTGCTCAGCCGCGCGGTCGTGGCTCTGCTGTTCCGCTGGAAATGGTACGACTGGACGGATTTCAGTTCCGCGAATCTGTGAAATAGCAGGCAGGCGACAAAGCGAAACAACGAAGGACGCCCCGACACGGGGCGTCCTTTTTTTGGTGCAGCCAGGAGCCCCAGACGGCGTCAGGCCCGCCCTTCCGCACGCCCGTTCACTCCTCTCACCAGCCCTCAAAAGGCAAACCGGACGGCCACCTCGCGGTGCTGCAGCGCGGGAATCCTGGCGGGCTCAATCAACGGCATTCCCGTCGTGCGACAGTCCGCCCACAGCGGAATCTCTCCCTCCACGTAGTAACGCCGCACATACTGCCAGTCGGTTTCCACAAAATCGCTGTACCACTGATCCAGATCATCAATGCCCGACTCATGCATCAGCTGGATGCCAAACTGCGCGGCTTCAAATTCGTACCGACGCAGTTCTTTCAGGAAGTGGTCACGATCCGTCGTGTTCTGAAGATCGTCCAGCGAGCCTTCCAGTGACGGCGCGACCCATTGCACGGAGTGCCCAAACAGATGCAGCAGGATGAAACACTGCATCTCAAAGCCCACATCCGGATCCAGCGAAATGACGCGACCATTGAATGTGCCGGTGCGAGGCGGCTCCAGGTCGTGATACCGGATTTCAAAACCATATTTGACGATCGCCGATGTTGTTGCGATCCACATCCGTACCAAATCATCTGTTGGCATGGCACCCAGCTGGCGTTCACCAATGAGCTCATGCCCCTGCAGTTCGTTCTTCAACGTGTCAATCTCCCTGACGGCGGCCGGCTGCATCAAAACTGCTGGACGCGTGTGACCCCCATGAAGAAGTTCTGCAGTGTGCTGGCCGGAATCGTCGTCAGCACGTCCAGTCGATCTTTCGTGGCGACCATCGAGAAGCCAACGTAACTTTCGGGGAACTGAATCGCGTCCAGCATCTGTTCATCAACGGGAATGCCGGCCTGCGGGACCTTCGAAAACATCTTCATGGCGGAAAGCACGGTGGCCGGCAGGTCAATCATGCCCATGACGTTCAGCTGTTCCGGATGGGCGGCGCGGGTGGAATTCCAGGCCGTTGTGGGCTGGGCGTCGCCGGTCACCAATGCGCCCAGCAGTTTCAAGTCGCCGCCCACCACCTGGTAAATGACGTCGTCGTCCACAGCCACACGCTGCTGCATTCCATTCTCGCCATACATCGCTTCTATCAGGTCTTTGGCCATGCCCGTGGGGTCGAATCCTTCGGGAATCGTCTGCGTCACGTTGAGCACGTCCACTTCCAGTCCCGCAACATTTTCAGCCGCCCGCTGATAATCGTATTCCTGCTCGATGCCGCTGACTGTGACTTTCCCCAGATCACCGAAGGCCTGCATAAATTCGCGGACCACTTTTCCCGGCGCCAGTTCCGTGCGCTGCAGATACTGCATCCCGCCTTCCTCAGAAAAGCCGCCTCCCAGACACATCTCCCCCACTTTCCAGTCGCGAACCGATTCGAACTGCGTCTTGAGTTTAGCGGCCACCTCAGGGTCCTCACTCAATGCGCCAACCATCATCTTCAGCGACCAGTCCATCATGGGCTGCACGTCCACGTTGACGCCCAGATATCCCTGCAAACCGGTCGGCATTTTCGCCAGCTGGGAAAAAGAGGTCGATTTCTGCGCGCTCAAATACCGACCACTTGCCGAATCAGGAGTCACAGAAAGCATCTCACCGATTTCCAGATTGCCGTCGGCCACGTTGACGGTCAGCAACAGCGAATCCGTGTCGTTGATGATCTGAATGGCCGTCCTGCCCATCATGGAGTACAGCTCTTGCACCGACTCCACGTTGGTCTGTGGCGAGGTCGCCTGGATCTGGGCAACGATCATGTTTACGAAGCCTTCCCACTGCGCCTCCATCTGCTCCAGCTCGTCGGCAAACTTCTCTTTCACCTGTGTGCCGTTGATCAGAATGGCGACATGCCGGCCGGAGAACGCAGCCTTCAGATCGTCGGACAGGGACACCGATTCGGCATCGCCCTGTTCGCAGCTTTTAATATCGGCCAGGTCCCTTTCGTTACGGGCAAAAGCCACCCAGTCACCGATGGCGTGCCCCGTCAGACTGCCCATCGCGGTCTGCATGGCTTCCGCGTCGGTGGTGGGCAGCAGCAGTGCTGTCTGCGGCGGGCCGCCTTTGTTGACATTGATGGCTACGTACCAGTCGCGCGACATGTCGACACCCACCAGACCGGGATTGCCAATGGCCGCGCCGATCGCCGGCTGCTGACCGAGGATCATCCCGCCGGCACCCGGCTGGATACTGTTGACGAAGTCCGCCAGATCCTGAACAGTCTTCTCTGGCGCCTGCACGCGGATGATCACATGTGCATCAGCCGGCAGCAGCGACAGCGGATCGTCGTTTCCCGCCTGTGCAAAGGGAAGCGTGCAAACAGACAAACAACAAACAGCAAACATTCTGGTCAGCCGCTGCATGGCTAGGCTCCGGTTGGTTGTGGGAGAAAGAGGAGTGTCACGGCACGCGCAGCCTAACGCCGCAACGTAGTGGCTGCAAACGTCATGCGGGGGACTCGTCGTCTCCCCCCGGTGTGGCTTCCGCACGCAGGCGAGGCAGATGTGTGGCAGCGAAGTCCACCACTTCCCGCTGTCTCATCAGGCGTACGGTGCCGCGGCCCAGCACAAGCGTCTGCAGCGATGCTGACTGGGCATCAAACAGTTCGCCCAGCCGGCCGAAATCTTCGTTGTCGAGTTCCCGTTCTCGAAACGAAACCCACTGGCGACTGCCGTCCTGCAGCACAGGAGCGCCGTTGTCCACCTGCGGCAGAGAGTCGGACAAGCCACGGCGCTCACCCAGATGCAGGGACGTATTCCTCTCGTGACCTACCCCCAGCAGCAGCACCCAGCCATCCAGCTCATACACTCGGGCCAGCGGCGACGACTCGCCCAGACCATCCTCCAGACAATGATTCCCCGTGATGCGAGCAGCCTGCGGCCCAGCGGCGGCAAAGGAAGTCTGTGGGTGACCGCTGCGGAGCACACCGGGAAATCGGCGGAACGTCTCCGGCACGGCCCCCATGCCACCTGTCGGCGTCGTCAGCGGATCATACGCGGGCATCGATTCACGGATTACAGGCCACCACGATTCAGGCACTGGCGGATTGACCCAGGTTCGGGGATCGGACAAATCCGGTGTGTGCGTGGGCATCACCAGCGTGCCGGATGGGCCAATGACATCCTGCAATGCCTCGATCACCGCCACACTTCCGCCACACACCCAGCCCAGCGCACTGAGCGAAGAATGCACGACGACGGTCTCGCCGTCCCCCAAACCAGCTTTCATCAGGCCCGCAGAAATCTGTGCGGCTGTCAGCATAATCTGTTCAGACGACTGTGCCACAGCTTGTTTAGTTTCCCACCCGCAGGCATTTCAGAACCGAGTCATCGCGAACAAACAGCAACCCTCGACTGAGTGCCGGCAGGCGATAGCCTCGCGGTGTTGCCGCCAGAACGCGGTGTCGGGCACTGACTGACAAGCCGTCGGGGCTCGCATCCAGCCGGATCAGTTCACCGCCACAGGTAAGAAACAGCAGTTCGTCCTTCACCCGAATCATGGTGCCGTAATCAAAGCCAGACTCTTCCCAGACGACTTTCTGACCCGCGGGGTCAATGCATTTGAGTGATGCAGGTCCAATGTCCTGCCGGCCATCCACCGCATACAGCAGTCCGTCTTTTTCGACCGGCGTGGCGTACTGCGTCGCCAGCAGGTCTTCGCCGCTCTCCACCGGCTCAAAACTGTCATCAACGATCTTTGCCCAGACGCTCCCCACACGATAGCTGCTGCTGACGAACACACTGTCACCCACCATCACGGGCGTCGCACCGTTGACGGTGGGCCCTCGCATACCAAAATCGAATGCCGCTCGCCGTTCGCCGGTGCGCGGATCAAGCAGCAGGCAGTTCATGCGAGAAACCACGATCAGGTGTCGCGTGCCGTTGACGGTCGCCAGGACCGGGCTGGAATAGCTGGCCGTGTCCCTGATACCGCTCCAGCGAGTCGCGCCGTTTGCCAGATCGAAAGCCACGACGGCCGCTTCACCACGCCCCCCGACGTTAACCACCACCGTATCGTCCACCAGCAGGGGCGTACTGCCCGCTCCGAAATACCCCTCCGGCGCCTGAAAATCGGCCCACGTATCCCGCTGCCAGATCTGTGCGCCATCTTCCCGATTCAGGCACGTCAGGCGTCCGCCCGCCCCAAACGTGATCACCCGATGCTTTGTCAGCAGCGGCACGCAGCGCGGGCCGGAATCATCGCTGTAGCCGCCCGCATAGCCGGATTGTAGTCTTGTCGCCCATACAGTCTCGCCGGTGCTGGCTTTGCGGCACTCAATTACTTCCTCGCGACCCTGACGATGGAACAAGTACAAGGCGTCGCCCAACACGGCGACCCCCGCGAACCCCTGACCAACCGAACTTTCCCAAACCGTCTCCGGGCCGTTCGCCGGCCACTGCGGCAGCAGCAATTCATTGGACGCAATCCCATTACGCTGCGGTCCCAGAATCTGCGGCCAGTCCCCCGCATGGGCCACACGGGAACAGAGCATCAAACACAACAGCGTTCGCACAGACATAAAAAACTCCCGACACCTGAAGGATGTCGGGATTGTGCGATATCACTTTAGTCAGTTCAAACGAACGCTTTCAGGGAGTCAGGCCCTCGTAGCGTTCTGTTTTCAGCGTGCAGGTGGAACGCAGGATACGATTCCCCACAAACCACGGCGTAAATACGGCGTTCTGCGCATACGGGATTTCAATATCCACCGTGATCTGCGTGGTGTCATCACGAATCACGGCCGGAGTGGTCGTCACGGTGAGCGTGTCGACGCCGACGACCGCCATAATCCGCCGGGCTTCGTCGATGCCGTTCTGCGCGTTCGCGCCGGGAATCACGAGCAGCCGCGCGCCCTCGTAGGCCGCGTTATGTGAGGTACTGCGAATCGTGCCAATCGTCGCAAACTCGATCCCGGCAAACAGCACGGTAAAGAAGATCGGCACCACGAAAATAAACTCCACCATCGTGGCTCCCCGGCGTTCGGTATGGCGCCGGGAACAACTGATCTGTGTTCGTTTCATCAACGGGCTCCTATTGTGTGATCAGCGTGGGCAGGTTGTTGGCGACTTCTTCAAACACCCGAATCAACTCTCCCTGGTCGTCCGCGTGCCAGTGCTTACCGCCACCACGCTGAGCCACCTGCCGCATCAGCGTCTGGTTGGCTCCTGAGCTGAAGGTGATCGTGTGGACCGTGATATTGGCCGCTCGTGCTTCATCGGCCACCACGTCCGGGCGAACGCCGCGGTTGTGACGGCCATCCGTCATAACGACCAGTGTCTTGGCGGCCACCGGGCGTGCGGTGGAAGGATTCCGCAGGCCGTTGATGCCCTGTCGCATGCCCATGCCAATGGCCGTCCAGCCGGTGACACGCGTGTTATCCACGCGATTGAGGATCCGGTTGTAATTCATGCTCAGCTGTTCATCCAGAGTCGCACCGGTGGAGTAGGTGGCCAGCCCAACCTGTTCCGACTGAGGCGTCTGATTCAGCGTCTGCATGAACTTGTGGACCGCCTTTTTCAAGTCGTTCCAGCGATTGCCGCCCGGCGTACGAGTTCTCATGGAGCCGGATCGGTCCAGAATCAAAAATACGTCGCGGTCAATGTGAGAGGCGACCGTCACTCGACGCGGCTCAAATGTGCCACGGTCAAACATTCCCTGAAACAACAGGGGAATGGCACCATCTGCAGAAGCGGCCGTTCGATTCGCCAGCACCCTCACACCGGTCAGCAGCGCCGAATTGTCTGGCTGCTGCGTGAAATCGTACTGTCCAGTGGCGTTCAGCGCAGAGGTCCCAAACACCACTTCCGAAGGGCGGATGGTCAGGGAACGCCCGGCCACCGTGTTGCGAGCGGCCGCATCAATGGCTCGCGCCCGCGCCTGGTTCACGTCCTGGGTCAGGCTCAGCGTGCGACTGCCCGCCCGGGCGGCCGCATCAGATGCGGTCCGCAGTTCGGTCCGTGTCAGCTGCATATACGCGATGTTGATTGCGAACGCTGCAAATGCCAGCACCAAAGGCAGGCACGCCACAATCAGCACCAGCATCGCGCCCCGACGATTTTCTGCCACAACAGGGAATGGTCGTTTCATGGACATCATCAATATTCCTTCATCATGGTCGCCTGACCGTCAACGGTCAGCGAGTCATAGAACCATCCGGCAATCACGGAGTTGTCACCGCCCAGGGCAGACACTCTCACCGTGATCCACGTTTGCTCCGGCTGAGACGAATAGTTCGCCGGTGTGATGGTGATGGTAGCGTTCTGTACGTTTCGTGGATCCAGCACTCGGCGGCAGGCCGCTTCCACGTCGGCCGTAGTGGAGCCAGCTACCAACGAAGAACGGATGCCTTCGTAGGCGGCCGCTGTCAGCGTTTGCTTCAGGTAAATCATGGAGCACGCTTCGATGGTGCCAATGATCAGCACCATCAAAATCGGCAGGCAGACTGCAAACTCGGTCGCAGCCACACCACGTCGCGACTGTTCGCGGCGAGATTTCAGAGTCTTCATAGGTTCGATCCGGCGGGGGAAATGCGGCAACTGAGAGACGTTACGCTTCGACAAGCTCCTGTTCGCCAGGGGCTTTCGCGGCGGCTTCACGCTGCTGGCGGAATCGATCCGTCATGGCATTGAACTGCTCCGGCAGATCATCCCAGAAATCGCCTTTGCGAAATCGCAGCGGGCGGACGTCCTGCTGACCTTCTGCATGGGCCTTGATCGTATTGCGAAGGTTGTGAATGGGGCCGGCAATCTTGTTGCTTAGTGTCAACGTGTCGCGCACAAAGATGGGGATCAGGCACAGCATAGCCAGCATCAGCGGTGCGCTCTGACGAGCAAATGCGGTCAGATTTGCCTGAACGCCTGCAAACGGGTCCATCAGAAACTGGTTGATGATGCCAAAGATTGCACCAGCGCAGATAAACACAAAGAAATGAAGCACCACACGACGAGCCAGCGAATACTGAACGCGGGGCTCAGCCACTGCCTTCTTGCGCTGATTTTTGGTTTTGGCCATGGGTGACTTTCCTGACTGAGAGGAGGTGGGGATTTCTTGCTTTGATACAGAATTGGTCGCCTATTGACGCCTGCCGGAATTTCGCCGCCCGCCAATAGGTATTTTCAGGGGCCGCAGTTTCGACCGACCCGGATCTTCAGGATGTAGCGGATGCGCCAACGCGGTGTTCTGCTGAGTCCCGTGCGAAAACTCGCGGTCCTGGAGCACGTCCGCGGACTGCTGGCGATTTCCCGGAACGACGTTCCGCAGAACCGGCTCAATCGGTCAAAACGGAACGACCCATTCATTGCCCCGGACAAACCCGCATATGTGATTCACTTTCGACGCAAGTGATGTCAGACGGGGGACTTTGCCAAGTGCATTTGGCGTCTGGTGCCCCCTGCCTGGTGAGGGTTATGACTGCGTGTTGCCGTTGGGCATCACCAGACCTTGGGCACGCAGTAGAATTCCGCCCCCTGGGCTTTTCGCGATCTATGCTCTACCTGAATAGCTGCGTGACAATGTCTCTCGGAATCTGACCATGCGTCGTCCTGTCCTTCACAACTGCCCCGAACGCCGCGGCGCCACGCTCGTCGAAACGGCGGTCGTGCTGCCCATCTTCTTCACGTTCATCTTTGCCTTCATTGAGTTCGGTCACTGCTTTATGACCATTCACACAATGAACTCGGCCGCTCGTCGAGCCGCTCGACTGGGAGTAGGCGACAGCAAGACCACGGCGGAAGTGATGACGATGGCCAGCGAGATCCTGGACTCGGCCATCGACGCCTCTCACGAGAATGTGCTCATTCAGGTGAAAGACGGATCCGTCTTTGATGACCCCACGGTGGACGCCTCCACCGTGGACTACGCGTCTTTGCCGGACGTCGAACTGGCCACAATGGACTCAGAAACCCTGTTCATCGTCCGCATTCAGGTGCCCTACTCCGAGATCGGAATCCTCGGGCCGCGGTGGATCACCAGCCTGAACCTCTACGGCCAGTCGGTCATGCGAAAAGAATAGATGACCATGAAACGATTTCACCCCACAACAAAAACACACGAATCCCGCCGCGGCATCGCCGCTGTGGAAGCGGCCGTCGTCCTGCCCATGATGCTGATCCTCACGCTCGGAACCATTGAAATGGGCACCGCGCTGCGAGCCAGCACCATCATGCAGTCTTCCGTGCGTGAGGCCGGTCGTCTGGTGAGCATGAAGTGGGGCAACATTGTCGCCGACGGCGACACGCCCAACGGAAAAGTCGAACGCGACCTGCGGAACTTCGTCACCGCGTCCGGACTGCCTGGCGACGATCTGGTGATCGCCATCGTCCATGCCGACGGGGCCAAACAGGGCCAGAACTTTGACATCTCCGACAGCAACAACGACCTGGAGATGGTCAGGATCCAGATTGGCCTGCCGTACTCTTCCATCAGTTTGTTTCCAACACGATACATGGGATCCAGCACTGTCTCTGCCTCGCTCACGATGCGAGCAGGACTCAGTGGTGGGCTGTCTCAATAACCTTTCTGTCAGGACCGCTGTCTGGCCCTGACAATTCATCACTGATCTGATCAATCCTGGGGGGGAGCGATGAAACGATCATCAAGACTGGCAGCCCTGCTGTCGGCTGAACAACAACAGCGCCGGGGCATCTTTTTTGTCCTTGCCGTGGTCTGCCTGTTTGGCGCCATGACTTTTGTGGGCATGTCCGTTGACCTGGGCATGATTACCGTCACCAAAACGCGAATGCAGTCGGCCGCCGACGCAGCCGCCCTGGCGGCCGCTCAGGAAATTGTGGTCGGCATTCGGGAAGCCGGAGAGCAGGGCGTCACGGATGTGACAGCCGTACAGATGATTGCGGCCGGCGCCGCCCGCGACATGGCGGAATTCATCTGCTCGGAAAATGGGTTCTACATAGACAAAAACCGCGATGTGGAACTGGGCACTCGTATTCTGGCCGAAGACGGCGTCTCGTACGTCGAGACCTGGGGCAGCCCGCCTTACAACATGGTGAAGGTGGACATCCTGAAGACCAACACTGACAAGTCGGCTCCGGACGCCAAGCTGCCACTGATCTTTGCCCCTGTTACCGGGGAACGCGCTCAGTCGATTTCCACCAGCGCTACGGCTTTCATTGAGTCCCGCGACATCGTCGCCGTACTCGACTACTCCGGTTCAATGACGTTCGACAGTATCTTCCGCTGGGACACCGTGCAGCGCATGGGAAAAGACGCCGTGGAAGACGGGCTGGACGACATCTGGCAATCGCTGGTGGATTCCAACGTGCGGTTCAGTGATGACCTGGGAACGCAAAAGTTCCCGGCCACAGGTTTCGGCAACATCAATTCTGAATACGGAACGTATCTGAGCAGCAGCACCACCAGCGACATCTACGACGCGCTGGGCCTGGGGGGAACTTCGGGCACGTCAACGGCCAACACAGACTACTATCTGGACTGGACGTGGACCTCCGGATACGGCGACGGTGCTCACTACTACCTGATTGAAAACGGATACCGCTGGGAAAAATATCTGAGCGGCCCTTACGCCTGGGGTGTGTGGCGCATCAAATCGGACTTCTCCGGTGGCTGGTGGAATCCTGACGAAACCAATGCCCCCGGCTACTACACAGAGAGCGGCGGTTCAGGATATGTGCCCTTCCCGCAGGAAGGTAAAGGCAGCGATGGCAAACTGAACGGCAAGCCGACCGAATCCGAGAGCGAATCGCTGTGGCACGGTTATATCAACTACGTGAAGGGCAGCAGTCTCAGCAGCTACGGCTATCAGAAACGCTATGGCTATCGCACGCTGATGAATTACCTGATTGCCAATCGGCGGGCCAATCACCAGTCGGAAGACCTGTGGCGTGCTCCCATTTATCCGCACCACGCGATGAAAGAGGGCATCACCATTCTGGCCGAATTCCTCGACAGTCTCGGCTACGGCGACCACCTTGGGCTGGTCACCTACGCAACGACATCTCGTATCGAAACGGGCATTGATGACGACGGGGCTGACTCGTTTATTGATTTGGGCGACAGCCCGCTGACAGACAATGTGCTCGACATTGACACCATTCAGCGGCAGAAACAGGCCGGTCACTACAACAGTTCCACGGGTATTGGCTACGGCCTGGAAGACGCAACAGATCTGCTGGATGACCATGGCCGCTACGGCGCCCAGAAGGCCATACTGCTGATGACGGACGGTCAGTCCAACCAGTACCCCAGCGGCTGGGGATCCGAAAGCCTGCCCAACTCCTGGGACTGGGACACGACCACCGACTTTGACGGCGATGGTGAAGCCGATGTGGTCTTCGACAGCAATTACACCAGCGGTGGCAACGGTGACGGCAACTGGCGAGCCGCCCTGCACTCCTTCGTGCGGGCCAAAGAGGCTCACGACGCCGGGTACATCGTCCACACAATCTCCATGGGCAGCGGTGCCGACACGAAGCTGATGCAGGCCATCGCGGATATGTCGGGCGGCGAATATGTCCATATTGCTTCCGGGCTGACGAACGCGGAAATGGAAGAAGACCTTGAAGCAGCGTTTGCTGTTCTCGCCGGTCAGGTGCCACCCGCGCGACTCGTCATCGACGACGAATAGTCGTCCCGACAACTCCCCCGCATCACTGCAGGGGCGGTCACTATTTCAGTGACCGCCCCTTTTTTCGTGCGCTCCCCCATTCGTGGGCGGAGCAGCCGACATAATCCGGCCGCGAACGACAGGCAGCATGCCTGAACTCCCTCGTGCGGGCCGTGAAGACGCCCGGGCTGATGCCCGCAATGCAGACAGACAGTGATGCCGAAAAACGAGCATCTCACACGGGCCGGCGGGCGGCCGTTTGCTGCAAAGCAGACCGCCGCCGGGTTCCTGGGCTACTTTCCCGGAAGCCTCCTGTCCGAAAGTCGGTCTCCATGAATCACATCACTGCCAAGCCCCCGCGGCGCGGTACCGCTACCGTCGAAGCCGCCGTCTGTTTGCCCGTGGTCCTGTTGCTGCTGTTCGGTTCCATCGAAGCGGCCAACGCTGTGTTCCTGAAACAGACGGCGACGATGGCGGCTTACGAGGGCGCCGCCACGGGCAGCCGCGCCGGGGTCACATCAGCCGCTGTCCGTGACCGCTGTCGAACCGTGCTGCAGGCCAGAAACGTCAGTCAGTTTCGCGTTGACGTTAATCCACCGTCGCTTTCAGAAAGAACGCCCACAGGCACGCCCGTTTACATTCGCATCACGATCCCTGCCTCCGAAGCCGCCATGGGGCCGCTCTGGCTGTACGAAGGCCGGGAAGTCTCCCACACCGCTCACATGCCCCGAACAAAATGAATCACTCATCCTTCCCGCCCGCACCGCCGCGCATTCGCAAGGGCATTCGCACGGGCGTCTCGGCCATCCTGATTGTTGTCCTGCTGTTTGTGTTTGTGGTGTGCGCGGCCATGACGGTGGATATCGCCTACATGCAGCTGATCCGCACCCAGTTGCGAGGGGCCACCGACAGCGCGGCGCTGGCCGGAGCAGAGAATCTGGCGCGTACCGGCAGCGAGCAACTGGCCACCCGTGCCGCCCTGGACTACGCCTCGGCACACGTGGTTGCCGGAGAGCAGTTCCGACTGGAGGATCGGGACATCGTCTTTGGCAGGGTCCGCGAACGTTCTTCAGGAGGCTATGACTTCACCGCCGGACAGACGCCCTACAACGCCGTGCAGGCGTCCGGCAGACTGACGCCGGGCTCTGCGGCCGGCCCGGCGCAACTGTTCTTTGCCCGCGCTCTGGGCCACGGAGACTTCTCCACACAGATGCAGGCGATCGCTGGCGCTCGACGTACGGAAGTCTGCCTGACGCTCGACCGATCCGCCTCCATGGCGTTCGATTTCTCCGGCCGGGAATGGTCGTACACGGGAAACCATCCGCTGCTGGTGGACTACCCGGGCCTGCGTCTGTCGTGGCGCTACTTTGTTTCGCCCCCGCACCCGAGCGGCAGCCGCTGGTCATCCACCCGCCAGGCTGTTGAGCTGTTTCTGCAGGAAGTCGGCAAAAGTGTCCATCGGCCTCGCGTTGGCCTGGTGACATGGGCTTCGGAATCTGCTTTGCAGCTGCCTCCCTTCATTGCCTACCGTCGCTATCCGGCAGTCGCGCTGGAAGTCCCGCTGCCGGCGGCCGGGTCGTACAGCTGGGAAGCGAATTCGCGAGACGTCCTCGGTGCTCTTGACCGCGTTGGCTCTGAGCCCCTGATCGGTCAAACCAACATGTCGGCGGGACTGCAGTCGGCCATCGCTCAGCTCGAATCAGCGTCCTCATCCAAATTTGCCTCCAAGGTCATCGTTCTGCTCAGCGACGGTCGCTGGAAACAGGGACGCAACCCCATTCTGATGGCACGGCAGGCGCGAGAGAAGGACATCACCATTCACTGCGTCAGTCTCCTGAGCGATGACGTTCAGACGATGCAGCAGATTGCCAGCATTACCGGCGGCCGCATGTTTACCGCAGACAGCGAACAACAACTGCGGGACGCCTTCGCTCAACTGGCCCGCGAACTTCCCGTCTCACTGACTCAATAGGCTGTCCCCATGAAACGCTTCGTTCCGGCATCTGTTTCGACGTCCCGCCGCGCCGCGGTCGCCGTGGAGTTTGCCTTTGTGGCACCTGTCATCTTTCTGATCTTTCTGGCGGCACTGGAACTGACGGCCATCAATCTGGTCCGACAGACGGCCGGAAACGCGGCCTACGAAGCCGCCCGCAAACGCATTGTGGCCGGCAGCACCAGTGAAGACGCGCGGCGTGAGGCCGAGCGCCTGCTCAAAGCCGTCTGTCCGGCCCGCAACGTGAACATATCCGTGCAGGACGAACCGGACGGGGTGCTTGTGTCCATTTCCATCCCCGTCCGGGACAACGCGTGGGCGCTGGGCCGATTCACGGGCGAACTGACCATCGAAAAACAGTGTCGTCTCACACAGGCCTGGTAAGGTTCCACCGTCGGCAAACCTGCCTTGGAGAACGGCCTTCTGTGTGTGAGAATCCGGGCTTTGACGCTTCGAGTTCAACAACGGCCAAACGATGGACCAGCTACTGGACGCCTTAAACGACCTGATCACCGAACACTGGGTCAAATTTCTTGTCGCCGCGGGACTGACGGCCGCCGGCTGGCTGCTCGGCTGGCGGCGTTCCCGTCAGCAGTGGCGGCGGCGGGAGTTCTTTCACCGCATCAACTTCTCTTTGACCTCTGTGGTGGATGGCACGCTCCGCATCCGCACGCTGGCCGAGAAATCGTGTGATGATGTTTTCCTGAACGAAACAGCCGTCACACAGATCACGACCGCCGCCTTACAAACCCAACCTGGCCTGCCGCTCATTCCCCTGCCCGACGAAGACTACTGGTTCTTCCTGAACGCGGTTCTCAACGAAGTGTCGGAGCAGTTCGCGGCCGGACTGATCGCTAAAGACGCGGGCCTGCCAGTCAAGTCAGCCAGTTACATCATTGCGCTCACCAACGAGGCCGATGGCGATGTGCGAACGCGAAAAATCCGCGCGCTACTGCTCAATAAATCACTGCTGGAAGGGCTGGAGAAAACGGCGCCGCAGTTTGAGAGCCCGCACCACCGGATTCGCTGGGAAACCGTACTGCACATCGCAGATCAGTTTCAAAAGACGCCCCGCCGATTCCTCGACGTCGAGATCGTCACGCCCATATAGCGGGCCCGCAGCATCACGACGTGCCGGGGTCACAGGCATTCATTCCAGATGCGGGCCAGTCGGAACGCGGCATACGCCGCCCGCTCCTGCGCGATGCGGCCGGCATTCTTCAGATAGGCTTCTGACAGGTCCACAACCTCCAGTTCGGTCCGCCCGCTCCGCTGCGCGGCCCTGAGCGCATCGCCAACATCCGTCGCATACACCACTCCGGCGCCCAGTGCCCGACTTTCTTCCAGCCACACCCGAATGGATCGATCAGACGGTTTCCGCGTCGCCCTGCGTGCGGCCGTCCAGACCCGCGTGTTGTTCTTGATCTCAAACATGCGCCGTTCGATATCTGTTTCATCGAACTGATCACCCAGCAGAGAATCCCAAAGGGCGTGCAGGTTACGTCGCTGCACCGTTTTGATGCGGTTTGCCCCTCGGTCGCCGTCGGGAAAGATTTGCTTCACGTACAAACTTCCCGCATGGCACGGCTGATGGGAGTCGCCCACAAGGTGTGCGAGCCAGCAAATTGCGAGCGCTCGCTGATCGGCCTGGGCCGTCTCATCGGCCAGCACTTTGGCGCACAGGTCATAGGCCTGCGCGATATACAGGTCACGCGTCTGCAGACTGGCTGAGGGCGGCACCGGCCCGGGAAAATCGGGCACTTCCACGTCGACTCCCGGTGTCCCCAAAACGGCTGTGGCCCCCAGTTGGTAGTGCCACGTGGGGCGGTTAAACGTTTCATCCTGCCGAGCGACGTCCGGCCAGTAGCCCGTGCGGCCGATCTGCCAGCGAGGCACGTTGCGAACCTTCACCTGAGGCTGGAAGTCCACATCAAATTTGGGGTGTGACTTTAAAATGGCGTACAGCTTTTCCTGACTGGCCTTGGGCAGTTGCTCAAACGCCAGCAGGGCGATGATATGGTGCCCACACTCCCACCAGGCGTGCGCTGCTGTTGGGAACGCCATGACGAATACGAGGATACACGTACGAAACATCGTTGAAACCCGAAAGTAATTAAGTGACGGGCAGTAGTTTGCAGAGTCGTTCGCCAATCCCCCAGTTCATCGGGCCTGCAATTGGGGATTAGTTCACAATTGCAGGCAGAACGTCCACAGGGCCTGCTGAAATTCCGAACCCATTTTCCCCAGCGGGGTCTGTGATAAGGAGCCTCGCGGCAGCAGCGAGGAGCCCGGGAGGGCAAGTCCATGGGTGAGGACAGCTGTTTCGAAAACAGTCGAGCGTACTTGCGTGCGCCTTAGGGGTTCGACTCCCCTTCCTCCCGCTCAACCGCCGAATACGAGGTCGTTTCTGCTGGTAGAAATCCGTGACTTTGACTCAAGAGTTTGCAGGTTCGATCCTGCCCTCGCAACTTCGGAAGTCATCCGGCTGGATGAGGACGGCGTCTTGAAAACGTCGGCGGCAAGTGGTGTTGTGGGTTCGAGTCCCACGGCTTCCGCTCCTCAGCGCCTTCACGGTCCAGTCACCAGAATGCGAAGTGCCCCCCAACGGAACGGCCGCGTTTAGTGAATCTTGAGCGACAGGAAGGCTGCGAGACAGCCCCATGGTGAAGCGATGAGTGCGACCGCTGTGATGGCCTGGAGACACTCCAGAACGTGGGTGACAGCGACACGCTCAACGCCTATCGAATCATCCGTACCGAAGACATCCTGCACAACAACGGATCAGGCAGGCGGAGACAGAAACACACTCGGCGACGCGCTGCTTCCGCATGGAAACGCTGTCCACTAACCCAGAGTGTCATGATCAACTTATTCGTCCCATCCGGATCGCCCCATTGCCCTCAACAGATCGATAGCCGTTTCGCGGTCATCATTCATCACGTGGGCGTCGCCACCGTGCTCCACGAGCAGCTTCCAAATCTGCTCGGAAGACCTTGACGAGGCACAATTGTGCATGGCTGTATTGCCCCGGCTTTCGACCACGTTCGGATTCGCGCCACTGGCCAGCAGGATGCCAACACAGTCACTATGATTGTTGCCAACGGCATACGTCAGCGCAGTCTGACCGTTGTGGTCCAGTGAATTGACATCAACTCGGGAGACGATGTATCTCACGGCGTCAACGTCGTTGACAATGCAGGCGGAACAGAGTGTGTCCAGCAGCTGGCCCTCCGACGTGTTGCGGAGTTCCGCCGCCGACTTAAAGCTGCGCGGATCGTCGGGAAGCAGGTCGAGTTCATCGGCCGCGCCCCAATAATCCAGCCATAACTGTCATCGTGCTGCAGTGGATCCAGTTGCTCGGCTGTCGCTTCTTCAAAGAACACTTCAAATTCCCTGAGCGCCTCAGGGTCCGCCCTGAGCAGATCCGTCAGCGTCCCATACCCGAAGTATCCGCCCTCTGGCTCATGCTGTTTTGCAAACGCAATGAGGCTCTCAACCAACGTCGACATCTTCTTATGCCCAGTCTTCAGCGTACCCTCCTGGTGCTGGTAACGATTCTGTTTAGAGCATTACGGCAACGGTCCAGGAATCATAATGCATTCAGAGCGATGAGATCTGCCGTTCAGCGGGCTGACCAATTACTCCCTGTCGTCGCGATCGGCCGATGATCGCTCCAGATCTTCCAACAGCCTTTGGGCACGAGTCTTCCACCAGCGAAGTCGTGGCGTGCTCGAATCATTCGTGGCAGTGTCCTGCAGAAGGGGAATGGCGACGGACGGATCAGAGGCAACTCGGACAAGCGCTTCAGCGGCGCGGAGACGCGAATCTGTCTCCTCATCCGCCAGTTGTCGCGTCAGAGCCGGGACCGCGGTATCAGCCCCCCGGCCAATGTGGCTCAGACCGCGCGCCGCTTCTGCTCGCACTTTTGGATCGGTGTCGGACAGTGCCGCGATCAGAGCCGTTACGGCCAGTTCTGTAGACTCACGACTCGCTCGATAGTCGGGCATATCGCCGTCGCGAACCACCTTGCCCCTCTCCAGGGGAAACGGGCTGGCCAGCAGGCCCACCGCATGGGCCGCCTTGCTCCTCGTGCTGCTATCCTCATCCGTGAGCAGTGTGATCATCGCAGGAATCAATGGGTGGCCCTTGTGCCCCATATTGCCGACGACACTCGCAAGATGGCTGCGGGTGTCTGCAGACGCGCTCTGCAGCGCACCGCGGAGAGTGGGAACAATGGTGACTTTCAGTTGTGGGTCCACGTCTTCGTGACGTGCCAGTATGGCCATTGCGACAGCCGCCTGGTGCCGAACTTTCGGATCAGCGTCATTCTCAGCGACATTCGTCAGTGCTGATATCTTTGTGCCAGCCTGAACGGTGCTCCATGTCAGACCGCAGCAGAATGCCGCGTTTTTTCTGGTCGTCGCGTCCTCACTCTGAAGTGCCTGCAGCAGACCGGGGATCGCCGGTGCCCCCCGCTTGTTCAGTGAAACTGCAAAGGAGTTGCCACCAATCGGTCGACTGAGTCCGTCGAGCAGAGATTCCAGCGATTTCTCGCCGTCCTGTCCCTCGGTCGCCGCCGTACCGGTCGCCCCGTTCTCGATTTTCGCACGCCCACTCGGCCCACTCGGCCCACTCCCGGGCGCACTCCCGGGCGCACTCCCGGGCCCCACATTCGCACCGTCTGTCAAATTCCGGCTGGACTGCTGCGTGACAGACTGCTTGAGTTCGCCAGCCGCCTCGGATGACAGGCCGTCCTTCGCTTTCCCATTCGCACTTCCATCAGAGCAGCCGCACACACCGCCCAGAAACGGCACGGCGACAAGGAGAAGGATTTGTTTTCGCCCAGCGAACAGCAGCATTGTCAGACTCTTCAAGGATGGAACATCGTGGCCCTGGTGGTTCGTGAAGACGTCGTTCTGAGCGCAGAGGATCAGAAAGTCTGCAGACATTCCGCCGTTTTGGCGAGACGCTCAACGCGGCAGTTCGCCAAACGCGGACCTGGTGCTGGGGATTATTGCTGGAGACACCCTCGGCGTGCCAGCCACAGAACACTCCCATATCCCTGTGCCAACAGAGGCATGACCTGACCGCACTCCCACACGATCAGTCAATGGTGAGATGCAAGAGTCTTCGGCGATCGCTTCGCTAACGAAAATCATCATTCAGAGGTGACCGGCGATGATTCCTGTCGCAATGGGCCAGCACAACCTGACAGCACGGCATCACACAGGGCTATCGAGGAGATGCTGCCTTTCCCGTGCGTTCCTGAGTCAACGAATTGAATGAGCGAAACTGAAGAGACTTCTCGAACTTCGCAATCGTCTCGGCTCGGGGAAGATCAGGAACCATGGAAATATGGATGTCGATCCAGCGCCCGTTGTGAGCCACATAGTAGTTGACGTTGTGCCTGGGTGCTTTGGCGGGAACGCCCATAAGATCATAGGTCACTTTGACAAAATCATCGCCCTTTTTGATCTCCACGGAGCCCGCATCAATGAGCGGGTTGCGTTTCATTTTGGGCCAGTAGTGCTCAAAACAGTCGACGTGCGTATTGGACGGCACCGCAGGCTGTTCAACGAAGGCAGAGATATTGAACCCATTGGCCGAGGCGGCCTGGTAATGATAGCCACTTTCACGAAGTTGCCCCTGAAATACGGCGAGCTTCGGTGTCTCCGCAAAGAGACACCACGATTCCCCGAGGACGGGAGCAACAAAGCCATCGGCTTTGGCCACGCCGATGGTTCCTGAACAAACGAAAGCCGTCACGGCAAAATAGACAAAACGATTCATTCGGTAGTCTCGCAAGACATTAAGATATTTCTTCCGGCGAAAGTTCGGCCCACACGCATAAAATACGCCAGCCATTCAACACAGCATAGGCGGACCTCAGGCCGAACATCTCCACTCCAGGCGAACTCAAATCGTCGAAATTGAGATGATCGCCGTCAGCAGGATAATGCCGGGAAACCAAACCAGAAGCAAAGACCAGATCCCGAAACCGAACAACATCTTGAATGGAAAGGCCACTGGCTTCCCTTCCCCCAAACGAGTCTGCACCACATCCTTCAGAGAAAGCAGTCCGCCAAGGCACGCACCAACAACCGCGCATCCACAGAGAATAGCAGCAATGACGGACGGATCTTTAGGCAACATTGCTCCGCCACGTCGACTCCCCCGAATTGCCATCACGGCGACTACGACAGGCGTTGCGACGGCCGCACCGATCGTCTTCAGCCAGAACGATGCCCCTTCAGCCACCAGATCGCCAAGAGTAGAACCAACAAGCGACGTGCTGTCGTCAGCATGGACGGAGACATGACTTTGACCGTTGTCTGGTTGATGACTTTCATAACCCATGGAGGCTTTATCCTTTCTTCTGTTTCGCGATAGTTATAGCGGCTTCCAAAAACGAAAGCGCGAATTCGTCTGTGACGAGGAGTGTGTAAAGCAACAGTTTTCCGACGCGGACACTGGCATAGACTGGAGAACTGACGTGGCTCGCAACGCCTGTGCACTGCCTTGTCAGGCGACTTTTCGGATCGCCCGGTTCCGTCAGGAACGCACATCGCGAAGTTTAGACGATCGACTTGTCCATGAGGAGCACACCAACCAGATGATCCATTTCATGCTGAATGACCCAGGACGGGCTGGAATGGCGGGGTCCTTTGGTCCAGTGTTAATGAGAGTCATCAAAGCAAGCCGCCAAGGCAGGCCGCCGGTGCACCCCATCTTTAGCGAAGAAGCTACAGTGCAGATGAGCCATACATGTCACCCAAGTGTACGCAGGGCAGGGTGGCCCGCAGCCACAGACGAGTTGCCGCCAGGGATGGGTAGCACCGTCGGCTTGTAGCACCGTTGGCTTGTAGCACCGTTGGCTTGTAGTCGAAGAAGAAGACGCCGTCAAAGGAAAAAGTATTCACATTTCGATTGCCGTATACCGTTGTCGATCACCGGGTTGCCGCCAGCGAAGTGCAGATTCGACCCGGACGGCAACTCCGGTGCATTGTCTTGTTATCCGCCATCTCGGTCGGGCAGGAACTGAAGGAAGGTGTTCCATTCGCGATCCCAAACAGCTTGGCATTGAACGTCGTGTGAAATGTCCAGTCCCCGAAGCGATTCGTGCATTGCCGCAATGTCCGCTCCGGGTTTGATGTAAAACACCAGTTCCTTCATTGCGGCATTCGTCAGTGTCAGGACATGGATACCTTCGGCACCGTACGTGACGGTTTCAATAATCTTGTCTTCAAGCTCTGCCAACGCTTCGTTCTCTTCTGGATCAGGCAAGTCCGTGCCAATCGCTGCTTGCATCGGCATTGCAAATCCGAGTTTGATTCCGAGGTCCGCGTGACCAACGATGGAGCGTGCGGATTCGTTAATCCGAACGAAGAGCGGCATACCGTCAAAATCCATCTCCGCAAGGGACCAGAGATGTTCATTTTGGTCTGGAATCAACGGCATTGTGGTTGTGAGAGAAAGGCGAGTTCTGGCGGATAAAGAATCCATGAAAGCCGTGTGGGGCGTCGGGTGTTAGCCTGACGCCCAGGGATACCCCACGAGCTGGCTGCATAGTGCAGTCGCTCATCAACATCACACGTTGAAAGGTCACACGGCATGAAGATTCTCGCACTCGATCTGGGAAAGTTCAAGACGGTTGCCTGCAAAACGAAATTCGCGCCCTGTGGCAGGCGCAGGGACTCGCTCCTTTGCCATCTGGCAAGTGCGGCTGGACCAGAGCGGCTTGTGATCTCATGAGATCGCACGACAAACAATTGCTGGAATGCACACTGGATGACTGCTGGCGCGGTCAGCTGAACTTACTTCTTGATCAACTCGCCTACATCCGTGAACAGGAGAAACTGGTTGAACGCAAACTGGAACATCTCGCCAAAGACAACAGCGACATCCAGCGTCTGCTGACGATTCCCGGCGTTGGTCG
>JANSXP010000104.1 GCA_024742875.1 Planctomycetaceae bacterium
ACGCGATCACCGGGGCGTTTAAACTCCAGCGCGTTTTTGCCAGGCCAGCGCCCGGCAACCGGCCGGGCACCGACAATCGCGCCATCCAGATCCCGATGGCGGGGTTCCAGACTGCATTCCAGTCTTCGCTGCCAGTTGTCGGTCTGATCGAACGCGTAATAGGCGATCAGGCGGGGGTCACGTCGCACCTGGGCCGACCACTGTCGCCAGCTGGCAAACTGCCTGTTCACTCTGTCTGACGTTCGACTGGCCAGTCTTTCAATGTTCAGATAGTCATGGCTGTCGACAGTCGTTTCCTGAAAGCCCTGTCCGCTGTGCTGAACGGCCTGCCCGGCCGTCAGCAGACGACGCGGCTGATCGTCCGCATGCAGTTCGACTTCACCGTCAAACACCTGCACGCTGGTTCCCTCATCTGTAACCGACAGACCGAACTCCGTGCCCAGATCCACCAGCGTCAGATCTTCCAGCTGCAGCGTGAATCCGCGTGCCGCCGGGGGAACCTGCGCCCGCAGGCGTCCCTGTCGAACCTGAGCGAGCACGGGGGATTTCAGGTCCAGATCGGCTGGCCCCTCCACAATCACGGTCGCTCCACAGTAAAACTCGATCTGCGCGAATCCCGCCTCCATTTGAAACCGCCCCGCTGCGATCGCATCGCCGGGTTTGAATTGAGGATGGTCTCCCCAGTCGATATCCAAACCGCGAGTCAGGACGGCCACGCCGTGTGCCCGTGGCTCCTCATTCGTAACGGCGGGTGCCACGGCAATATTCTGCTCGGATTCAGCAAACTCCAGGTACAGCCAGCGCCCTGTCAGCATTGCCAGCAGGGCAGTCGCCATCGCGATCAGGGAACGAGCGGCGATACGGCGTGTGACGGACGACTGCGACCACTCGCTTCGCAGAGCAGCGGTTTCCGACGGTGACACAGCAGATGCGGTTACAGCAGTTGCTGAAGCCGGCAAAGCGGCCGATCCTGTGACTGCATGAGAGAGAAGACCGCCAAGAACCAGAAACTCCGCATAGCGGTCGCGACACGCAGGATTGCCGTGCAGCAGTTCCCGCAGGCGGTCGATTCCCGCCTGGTCGAGGCTGCCGTCCTCCCAGTCCAACAGCAGTTCTTCCACTTCCGAGACAGGATCAGTCATGCTGCCCCTCCACGGCCCGTCGCTGCAGGCACTCGCCAAGCTGTCTGCGAATTCGCAGCAGCGCGACTTTGACGGACGACACACTGCGGTCCAGCTCTTCAGCCAGTCTGCGCACGGGCATCGACCGGAAGTATCGTTTTTCGATCAGCTGGCGATGATCGGCGGAGAGTTTCTGCAGACACAGCTGCACTGCGGCAGCGTCATCAGGCAGACTGGCCAGATGCTGTTCCACATGCGGACTCATGGCTTCGGCCAGCTCAGAATCCAGCAGCAGTCGATCCCGCCTGTGATCGCGCAGGTGGGCCAGCACCTGAAATCGGGCAATCGCAAACGCCCACGGCAGGAAAGGGCGGTCAGGCTGGAATTCTTCCAGTTTGCGCCACAGCACCAAGTTGGTTTCCTGCAGGACGTCTGCTGCCCGGCTGTGATCACCCAGCAGAGAGTACACGTAACCGTACAGCTGCGTCTGACTGTTGGTCAGCTGCCCGACAAATGCTTCTGCGGCTGGTTGTGTCTCGCCCATGAAATCCTCGCGTAGTAACGGTTACCGCGGCCACGCTTCAGGTTACATGTTTTTTGGCGAAGACCGTGAATTTCGACCAAACCCGCCCAGCGACTGGCCGATTTTCAGGCATCCGGGCGGCCGAACGTTTCCCCGGGTCCGGTCATCTGAGCCATTTCCGCAGTTGCTCCAGATCTTTGCCGATGGCCTGACAGTGCTGGTCCACCAGCTGCGGATCGCGATGATCGAGATATTCTTCATGCAGCGACACCGGTCCGGCGAACCCGGCTTCCTCCAGCAACTGGAAGAACGTGTCTGAGATGCGGCCAGTCCCCAACGGCACGTTCTGAACCTTTTGGGGCCCCCACTGGAAGTCTTTCACATACACAGCCTTCACCTGCGGCAGCAGCAACCGCAGGTTTACCGGCCAGCTCATGCCGGCCTCAGCGGTCGCATGTCGGATATCGTAGGCCACGCCCACGGCATCAGGAGAGATGCCCTGCAGCGCGATGTGCAGATCCCAGAGGCCTGCCCCAAAGTAGTTACGGCCGGCGTGGTTCTGATAGAGCGCCGTCACCCCCAATTCTCTGTTCATCGCCGCCAGGTCAATGAGTCGCTTGCGAAAGTCCTGCAGCTGAGGACGAATGGGCCGGGACTCGTCGTACTTGTAGTACTTCATGCGGTAGAAGCGGACACCCTGTTCGGCCGCCGTTCTGAGCACGGTTTCTGTCAGCGGATCAGACGGGTCATTGATGTCACTGGCCATGATGTTGATGACCAGTTGATGACGCTGCAGCGTACTGACCAGTTCAGGCAGCCGATCCGCTACGTCGGCCGGCTCCACATGCCCCCCTTTGCGAATCGGAGCCTCCAGTCCGTCGAAGCCGAGTGCCGCAATCCGTTGTCCCAGTTCTTCGAATGACAGATGACAGAAGGGCTTGGTGAAAACGCACAGCGGATTGTTCGCCCTTTGCGTCTGCTGTGCCCGCTGCTGCGGACGTGCCACACCGGCCCAGGCAGGCCGGGACAGGCCCGCGGCTGCAGCACAGGCACTCGACACAGAACTTTGGAGAAAAGAGCGTCGGGAACACGTCATGCGTGGATATCCTGTTCAGAGCAGATCAATGGCGTGAAACGGAAAACAACCGACGCTGATTAGTGCCCGGTACCACAGCCGCCGGAACCGCAGCCACCCGACCCACAGCCGCCACCTCCTCCAGTTGCTGCGTAATCAATGCCATCGGCATTGACCGGCTGAACGTGAATGATGCCATACCCGCCAGCCGCCGCCAGCAGAGCCAGCCGCGTCGTTTCGGCGTTCTGATCATTCAGCACATACAGAATGACGTTGTCCCGATCGAGCGTCCACTCCATGTCAATCACCTGCAGCTGCAGGTCCCAGTCGGCAATCCGCTGCTGCCAGTCAAAAAACTCAGTGTCGGCGTCGCGACTGTTCTCTGCCGCACGACTGCGATCGCTTTCTGTGGCCAGTCGCAGCAGGTCACCTGTGATTGAAGGGTTTTCGGTCAGCAGACCTGGACGGATGACCTCCAGCAGAGCGCCGACTTCTTCTCCTCGATCCGTCTGCACCACCACGTCGGGCAGTCTCCGATCGACCGAGAGCAGCGTGTCCCGCAACGCACCGCTCAGCCCGAATCGCGCCACCTGAGGCACGCGGCCGTAGCGTACCAGTGCCAGAAAATCGGGCGGTGGAGCGTCAGGTGTGGTCTGCTCGGCGGACACGGCGGCATCCGTCATCTGTGAGGGCTGAAGCTCAGATGACACACTGGCTGGGCCCGACGAATCAGACGGAGGGGAAGAAGGGGCGTTTTCGTTGGCCTGTATCACGCGTATTCTCACAAGCCAGCATTGGGTTCATCTATCCCGGTGAAGAATGATCAGCGATAAATGACGACCAGAATCACGCTGGCTTCGCCTCGACCGTCATTGCGGATCTCATGCGGGACGTCTGCTTTGTAGCTGGCAGAATCTCCGCGTCCGAGCACTGTTTCTTCCTCCTCAGATATTACCCGGACCGAACCTTTCTGCACAGTCAGGAACTCTCGCGTGCCCTCGAAATGCGGGGCCGACTGCAGCGAGCCGTCCGGCGTCAGACGAACCTCGTACAGTTCGACGTCCTTTTCCAGGTTCAGAGGCGACAGTGTGCGAATGGTGCAGTCCGGGTCTTCGCGAAAGATGTGCGACGGATCGGCCGCCCGCACCACGTCAATGTTGGGCGTACGATGCGAATACTGAAACAGGTCTGTGACGTTCAGACCAAACGCGGAGGCGATCTTCACGGTCACCGCCAGCGTGGGGTTGGCCTGTTCCCGCTCTATCTGACTGAGCATTGATCGGCTGACACCGCACGCTTTGGACAGCACATCCAGCGACCACCCCGCCTGCTGACGCAGATCTCGAATCCGCTGACACACCTGACGGCTGATCTGCTCAGCCGTGGTTTCTGTCGGATCTTCTTTTTCGTCGGCATTGTCCAATATATCGCACCTTCCTCTTGTATCGCGGATGACCACATTCTAGCATACCGAACAGACATCCAATATCCAGAACACAGGTTGCAGAATGAAAGCTCTCGTCAAAAAACAGGCCGAACAGGGACTCTGGCTGGAAGATGTACCAGAGCCTGAAGTCGGCACCAACGACGTCCTGATCCGCGTGGACCGCACGGGCATCTGCGGGACGGACGTCCATATCTACGAATGGGACGACTGGGCGCAAAAGACGATTCCTGTGCCCATGGTCGTGGGCCATGAGTTCGTGGGCGAAGTGATTGAGGTCGGGTCCAACGTGCTCGACTTTCACCCGGGCGAAATCGTCAGCGGGGAAGGGCACGTGGTGTGCGGCCGCTGCCGCAACTGCCTGGCGGGGCGACGCCATCTGTGCAACAAGACCGAAGGGATTGGCGTCAATCGTCCCGGTGCCTTCGCTGAATACATCGCCCTGCCAATGACCAACGTCTGGCATCACAGCGACAGCGTGGACCGCGACATCGCCTCTATTTTTGATCCGTTTGGCAACGCCGTACACACGGCACTGTCATTTCCCGTGCTGGGAGAAGACGTGCTCATCACTGGAGCCGGCCCCATTGGGCTGATGGCAGCCGCCGTCGTGCGTCATGCGGGGGCACGCCATGTCGTCATCACCGACGTCAATCCGTGGCGGCTGGAACTGGCTCAAAAACTGGGCGTCACTCGCGCAGTGAATGTCCGCGAGGAGAAACTGTCGGACGTGCAGAAATCGCTCGGTATGGTGGAAGGGTTCGACGTGGGGCTGGAGATGTCGGGCAACCCGTCAGCGTTTCGTGACATGATCGCCTCCATGTGCCACGGCGGCAAAATTGCGATGCTCGGGATCCCGTCCGAAGAAATGTCCATCGACTGGAACACGGTCGTCTTCAACATGCTGACGGTCAAAGGCATCTACGGCCGCGAAATGTACGAAACGTGGTACAAGATGACCGTCATGCTCGAAAGCGGCCTGGACATTTCCCCCGTGATTACCCATCGCATGGACTTTCGCGACTTCGAAGACGGCTTTGCCGCCATGCGATCCGGCCAGTCTGGCAAAGTCATCCTGAACTGGAAATAACGCGGCCGAAAGACGGGCCGCTGTGATCCGGCGGCGAACGGAAGACGGCAACAAAAAAAGGGCGTGATCTCGATGAGACCACGCCCTTTTTGTTTCGTCCCGACTGTTTACCTAGGAACCGAACAGTCCGCCCAGCATTCCCAGAAGACCGGAGGTCGGCTGACCGGGCTGCTGCCACAGCCACATCGTGCGAACCAGTTCCATGCCCACAAAGGCACCCAGAACGGAAAGCACGGCGGCCAGCGAAACAAACGTGGTCCACAAAGCGCCCCATGGCTGCTCCGGACCGGCCCAGGCTCCCGCGGCCGCACCTGCGACAGCCGCTCCACCGACCGTGCTCTCGCCTGCATCGAAGCCTTCGTCGTCGTCTTCGTCTTCGGCGTCCCAGACGTCGTCCATTTCTTCGTCATCGAAGTCGCCGTCGAATTCGTCGTCACCCAGATCGTCTTCGTAGGCGTCGTCCGCGTCGAAGTCGGTGACATCCAGATCGTTGCTGGTATCCATCGCTGGCTGTGAGGCGACGCTGTACTCGTCTGCTCCTTCTTCGTCGTCGAACATCAACACACCGGTATCGGTGCCCAGATCATCATCGTCGTCGTCGAGGCCGGCCAGTTCGAATTCGCTGTCGTTGTCATCTCCACCAATGGCGCCCATCGCCATTGTGTTGGTGTTGGAATCACCGAGCAGGGCGGAGGCACCACCCACAGCCTGCATCGGCTGCGTGCTGCCCATGTCGTCGGCATCCAGGCTGATGCCGCTGTCATCGTCATCAAACAGGGCAATCCCGCTGTCAGCAGCTTCCAGGCTGATGCCGCTGTCATCAGCATCCAGCGTGATCCCGCTGTCGTCGGCCAGCAGCGCGCCACTGTCCAGACTTTCCAGACTGATCCCACTGTCATCCGCTTCGAGGCTGATACCGCTGTCATCGATCTCCAGCGTAATACCGCTGTCGTCCGTCAAAAGAATTTCGTCGTCAGCGGTCTCCAGCGTAATCCCGCTGTCATCGCCGGCATTGACAGAGGAGTCGATCAGCTTCAGATCGCTGTCCTGTGGCAGCTGCATAGCCATTGTCGAACTGCCATCGCTGTCATCGACCAGCTGCACGTCGCTGTCTTCCGGAATCTCCATGGCCATCGTGGCGTGCATGTCGCCCGTGCCGGAGTCTGAATTCAGCACGACGTCGCTGTCGCTGTCTGCGGCTGCCGCGGCGCCCTCCACCAAAGAGACGTCGCTGTCCGAATCGAGTTCGGGCAGCAGCAGGTCGTCGGCGTCTGCCACAATATCGGAACTGCCATCCGAATCATCCAGCAGTCGTACATCGCTGTCAGAATCCGACAGCACCAGATCGTCGTCAGCCTGAGCCTGCAGTGCCTGGTCAAAAGGAGAGTCTTTGCCTGTCAGCACTTCCATGCTGCCGTTGGGATCATCTTCATCAAAAACCGATCCGCCAACCCCGTCCGCCACCGGGTCGGTCCCCTGCAGCAGCTGTGAACTGCCCGAGGAATTGTCACGGGCATCAGCAAGATTGATGTCGCTGGCAGCGTCCAGCCCCATGAGCATCGCCGCGCTCTCGTCGGACTCGTTGATGCTGTCTACCAGATTCACATCGCTGTCGGAATCATCCGCCTTGACGCCGGAATCCTCTGAGAACAGTGATGAGGCCAGCTCAGCATCTTTCCCAAGTTCCGCACCATCCAGGATGATGGAGCTGTCGCTCGTACTTTTTTCGGCAGGAGGTCCGAGATTGATGTCAGGATCCGTGCTGCTGCCGGCCAGCTGGACGTCGCTGTCAGAGTCGTTCACCATCACAACGTCGCTGTCCGACTCGGCGCCAACCAGCTTCACGTCGCTGTCGCTGTCTGATTCCCCAGCGCCGGATTCGTTGAAGTCCAGCACGCTGGTTCCGGTCAGGTCATCGGCGTTCATGTTGATGGCAGAATCGCCCGACAGGTTCACATCGCTGTCGTCTGACTTCATGTTGGTGTCAGAGTCAAACAGCGAATCGTCGAAGGCCAGTCGCACATCACTGTCTGAAGCGGCCAGATCCACTTTGTCCCCGGAATCCGGACTGTCCGCCAGACGCACGTCGCTGTCCGAAGCGCCCAGATCAATATTCAGGTCGTCTTCGTCACTGACCAGCTGCACGTCACTGTCAGACGCGTCGAGGGTCAGCGCGGCGTCTTCATCAAAATCAACGTCCACTTCATCGTCCACCAGTTCAATCTCCGGTGGAGTGTCTGAGGAATCGTCGTCGTCCGACAGGAAGTCCCCAAAGTCGATGTTCATGTCGCTGTCGTCATCGCCCGCTTTGCCGGACATCGCGTCCTCCTGGGAAATAATGGGAATGTCGGGGGAAGAATCCGTCTGCAGAGTGCGGCCGAATTCTTCAATGTCCTGTTCGCGAAACTTCCAGCTCCCACGGTCCGCAAATCCGCGGATCTCGCCTTCTTCGCGAAGCTCGCCCAGCTTTTCGGGAGGCAGACCCAACTGTTCGGCGGCTTCTTCCAGCGTGAGATACTTCTTGGCCATGTTCCGACGACTCCGGACGAGTGCCAACCGGCACCCTGAATGGTGATTGAGATGGGACGATGTCCTGTTCCGTGGACGTGCGGCAGGCGTGACGAATCCCGACTCCAAGCGCAAATTCTCCAGTCTGCGCAATTCTAAATGTCAACAGGGTCGATGCAAGTTCTTTGTCGCCAGGGGCATATGAGTTCGTCGACACGTGTTTCTGTTGCGCCGGTGAGGGCACATGATGCCGAAAATGCCTCGTGCAGAAAAAAGATTCAAGGGGCCGCTGGGCCCTGCCGCAGGGATCAAACGGGGACAGTCCTCATCGCTCTGCGTCGTCACGAATCCTCACCAGCCCCCACAAAAACTGCCTCTCTACGGGTTTTGCCGATTCCGTCCGCCCCAACCTCGTTTCGCTGCGCCACAGATTCGATTCATTTGACATCACACGACCTGTCGGAACAATCCGTGCAGGTCGGAGCAGTCGAGCGAGCAGGAAGGCAGACGGCGTGAGAGTTCTCATTATTGGCGGCGCCGGGATGATTGGCGGTCGCCTCATTCGGCAACTGGAAGCGGACACCACACTCAATGGTGAACCCGTCGATCACGTCATTTCCTTTGACGTGATTGAGACGCCAGCCACCGAGAGGCTGTCACTGTCTTCTGTGACCGGCGATTTGTCCGATCCTCAGCAGTGTCAGTCGCTCATCGCCCATCGCCCGGATGTCATTTTCCATCTGGCCGCTATCGTCTCCGGAGAAGCGGAGGCCGATTTTGAGAAGGGTTACCGCATCAATCTGGACGGCACGCGGCATCTGCTGGATGCCATCGTGGCTGCCGCTGACTATTGCCCGCGCGTCGTCTTCACCAGTTCGATCGCCGTTTTCGGTGCCCCGTTTCCGGGGGCCATCAGCGACGAATTCCACACGGCACCTCTCACCAGCTACGGTACGCAAAAAGCGATTGCCGAACTCCTGCTGAACGATTTCAGCCGCCGCCAATTGCTGGATGGGGTGGGCATTCGTCTGCCCACGATCTGTGTGCGGCCAGGGAAGCCCAACAAGGCGGCGTCGGGCTTCTTCAGCAACATTATCCGCGAACCTCTGGCGGGCGAAGAAGCCGTCCTGCCCGTCAGCGAAGATGTGCGGCACTGGCACGCGTCTCCTCAATCTGCCGTGAACTTCCTCACACACGCGGCCGGCCTAAAGACTGACGCGCTCGGCACGCGCCGCAATCTCACCATGCCGGGGCTGTCAGTGACGGTCGGCGAACAGATCGACGCCCTGCGCAGGGTGGCCGGCGATAACGTTGTGGCCCGGATCCGCCGAGTGCCCGACGACGCAATTGCAAAGATGGTGGCCGGCTGGCCCCGCAGATTCGCCCCCGAACGGGCGCTCCAACTCGGTTTCCGTGGGGATGACAGCTTTGAATCCATCATCCGGCAGCACATTGAATGCGAGCTGGGTGGCGTGATTCGCTAGTCGATTCCCCGAAATTCTCTGGAATTCTGTGGCCGCCAGGTCCGTGCAGGAAGATGGTCGTCCACCGGCTACCGGCGCAGAACCGGAAGCAGATCTCGATCCGCACGCAGGTCCGGAACTGGTTGCTGGCCATCCGCCTCCAGTCGGATTTTCCCGAACGATCCGCTTTTCGGCCGGTGACCACTAGGGAAATCAGGTAATTCGCACAAACGAACTACGCGGCACAAACATTCTGGCTAAATTATCCAGACCTCGTAACCAACAAATCTTACCGCAGCACCTGGAGAAGTTAGATTCGGCACAGCCGCCCGTCGACACTTCACAGGAAACAGGTCCCGCTGTCAGTGGGTCGTGACCATATTTGAACAGGCCAGACACATGAACGTTCGTCGACTATTTCGCCGCTCCGCCAGCCTCCGCCAGAATCGACGTCGCAGTGCGGCTCTTGATCAGCACCAGCCGCTGGCCCGTCTGCAGAAACTGGAAGATCGCTCCCTGCTCGCCGGCAACGTGACCGCCCAGATGATTGGGCAGACAGCATTCGTCACCGGTGACTCCGCCGACAACAACGCACAGATTCTGATCGACAACGGCAATGTGGTGGTTCGCGGTCTGGATGGCACCACAATCAACGGATCTGCTGATGATTTCGTGCTGGCCACCGGCACCTCACTGCCTGGCAGCCTCATCGCCTCCTTCGGCGACGGCAACGACACGTTCACGCTCGATGGCATTACCGTGGGTCGGCACGCCTGGATCGCGGGAGGCAACGGCAACGACTCGCTGGCCGTTATGGGCTCCTCAACCATCGGATTCAATCTGCGGATGGATGGCAATGCCGGAGACGATGTCCTCAGCGTCCAGGACTCCACCGTGACGGGTACGCCGACTCTCGTTGGCGGCACTGGCAACGACATGATCATCATGTCCAACTCGATCGCCGGCAATCACCTGACGATTTTCGCGGGTGCCGGAAACGACGACGTGGTTGTGGACGACTCACAGGTGGGTGTCGATACGCGGGTGTTTGGTCAGCAGGGTGACGATGACATCGTCTTTCGCAATGCCACCCTGTTTGATGACGTCTTCATTTATGCGGGAGCCGGCAGCGACATTGTGCTGTTTGATTCCACAGCCGTCGGCGACAAGTCATGGATCTTCGGACAAAGCGGCGTCGACAACATCAGCTACACGGGCACCACACAGTTTGCTGATCGTACGCGCGTCTTCGGTGGCGCGGGGGCAGACAATATTGAAGCCGAATCGGGCGTCATCTTTGACGGATTCCGAATGCGGTCCTTCTCTGGCACCACCGTGGACGCCACCGCCATTTCGACCCGCATCACGGATGCCACCACGGGAGCACTGGCCGCCGCGGAAGCGGCCGTTGCTGCATTCGATCCCCGTCTGACGCTGGCTGTCGACAACACAACAGTTTCCGAAACCGCAGGAGACGGGGCCGCCACGCTGACCGTCACCCGCGTTGATTCTGCCGGAGACCTGGAAGTCACACTGGCATCTTCTGACTCCACACGTCTGGTTCCTGCCAGCACCACTGTCACGATTCCGGACGGCCAGACCTCCGCCACCGTCCTGCTGAACGCAGTGGACACAGCCGCCAACACGTCCGACGCAACAGTCACCATCACGGCCTCTGCCACCGGACTGAATGATTCCACCGTGGATGTCACCGTGACCAACAGCGCCACGGAAACGCTGACGCTCACATCAGATACCAATACGGTTGATGAAGACACAGGAGACGCCTCGACTCTCGGCGTGGCCAACAGCATTGTGCTGACGGCGACACGCACGGGCGATACCACAAACGCGCTGACCGTCAGCCTGGCAGCCGATGTGGCGGGCGAATTTGATGTGCCCCCCTCTCTTATCATCCCGGCCGGTTCCACGTCTGCCAACGTGACCGTGCCGACTATCGTGGACTCCGATGTGGAAGCCGATCAGCCGGTCGTGTTCACCGCTTCGGCGACCGGGTTCACCGATGGCACGGCCACCGTGACGGTGATCGATAACGACAGCAACCGACTGACCGTCTCTTTTGCCGCACCGACGATTACAGAAACCGGCGCCGATGCGAGCACCAGCGTCGTGGTCTCGCGCAACACAGACACCACAGACGCACTGGAAATCACCGTCACCTCTCAGGACGTGGGCAGTGTAACGTTTGGCGGTGCCGGCAGCATCGTGACCACCATTCCCGCTGGAGCGTCGTCGGTCAATGTGGCGATCGACGGAGTGCCGGAAGATGTGGACGATGGCGACCTGCAGGTGGCCATCACGGCCAGCGCCACGGGCTTCACGTCCGGCTCGGACACCATCTTTGCCACTGACGATGATGATCCCGCCCTGTCGATCACGCTGGCTTCCGGCTCGTCGTTTGCCGAAAACTCGGGTGCAGGCAGCATTCCCGTCACCGTGGAACGCAACACGACCGACAATGCGGCCGACCTGCAGTTCGATGTGGCCATCTCCGGTGACGCCCGTCTGGGCGGAACGACAACCGGCACCATTCCCGCCGGTCAGTCGTCCGTCATCATCTTCCTGGACGCCATTGACAATAACGTGGTCGATCAGCCGGCAGACGGCACGGGTACGGTCAGCGTCAGTGCCACCAACTTTGCCGGTGCCTCCGCAGACATCACGATCACCAACGACGACGTCGCCACCATTCAACTGTCGCCCGAGAGCTTCAGTGTGAGCGAAACGGCCGGCGCTGGAGGGGCCACCGTCACCGTGTCGCGAACCGACACGACGCTGGCCGAAGTGGTCAACCTGGTCTCGTCCAACACGGGGCTGATTTCTTCGCCGGGCAGCGTCACGTTTGCCGTCGGTGAGGCTTCCAAAACTGTCCCGCTGGACATCATCGACAACGATTTGTTCGCCGCCAACGAAGACGTCATCCTCACGCTCAGCGGCACCGGGCACCCGGATGTCACCGCATCCGTGGGCATTGTCAATGATGAGATCCTTTCGCTCACAACGGACACCTCGTCCAACACCACGGCCGAATCCGTCAACGCGCTGATCACCAAAGACTCCACATTCACCATCACCGGACAGACAACGCCGGGAGCCACGGTGCAGCTGGACACCAACGGGGACGCCGGGTTTGACGAAAACTCAGTGATCGCCGACGGCAACGGTGACTTTTCCTTCACCGTGCCGCTGGTCAACAACGCGAGCAACCTGGGGCTGAACCCCATTCAGGTTCGTGCTTTGATTCCGGCAGAAAACGTGAGCACCGTCTCCAGCCTCATCAATGTGCATTTTGCCGAAGGCACAGTCGTTCGCTTCCAGACCAATCAGGATCTGGACAACAGCGGCAACAATGACTTCTATGATGTGGAACTGCTGGACACCGACGCCCCCATCACCGTGGCCAACTTCCTGTCCTACGTCAACAACGGCAGCTACGAGGACATGTTCGTCCACCGCTCACCGGCCAACTTCGTGATCCAGGGCGGCGGTTTCACAGTGGATGATGGCACGGTGACACCCGTGACCACGCAGCCGGCCATCCAGAACGAGTTCAGCGTCAATAACTCAAACGTACGCGGCACCCTGTCCATGGCTCAGCTGTCCGGCCAGCCCAACAGCGGAACCAGTCAGTGGTTTGTCAACGTCGTTAACAACACCTTCCTGGACAACGCCCAGCACACGGTCTTTGGACGGGTCATTGGTGACGGTATTCAGGTGGCGGACGCCATCAACGCCCTGTCGATCTTTGACCTGACCGAATCGACCGGACAGGGCGCTTTGGGCGAAACGCCGCTGTCAGAGTCGCCATTTACGCCGCTGAACGGCACCGTCGCCTTCGCCACAGACAGCGCAACGCTGACGGGCACAGGCACACAGTTCACCACGGACCTGACCGTTGGCGACCTGATTCAGGTCAGTGGCACAACGGTGGCGGTCACCGCCGTGATCTCCGACACGGAAATCACAATTGACACGACGGCCAACGCCGACGAGTCCGGCGTGGCCATCAGCCGATTCGACGCACCGTCCGACGATGAATACGTGGTCTTCTCCAACATCGGCGAGATTCTCGACGGTGTTTAAGCGATCGGCCGCTGAGTCAACGCGAAAATCAGCACGGCTGGTCGTCATCGGCCAGGGCCGCCAGACCGTGCAGGGTGAGGCAGTCCACGTAGATCGCGCCGCGCATCTGCGAGACGATCTGCCGGCCACCGCCACCGGTCATCACAACAATTCCCGGGCGCTCATCCCCATAGGAATCGGTCGCAGAGTGCAGCAGTTGATCTGCAATGGTCCGCACTGCGCCCACCTGCCCCCAGAACAATCCCGCCTTCATGGCGTCTACCGTGCTGCGACCAGGCAACGGAGCGTCCGGACGATCTTCGCGCGCCGGGAACAACTGGTCCGCATTGATCAGCGGCAGCCGCGCGGTGTAATCGTGCATGGCATGAGCCGACAGCCGCAATCCGGGCAGGATCGCTCCGCCACGGAACACGCCGTCGCTGGTGGTCAGATTCACTGTGGTGGCCGTGCCCGCGTCAACCACAACGATTGGCTGTCCAGCACCGCACAAACGCCTCGCCGCCAGTGAGGTGAGCAGCCGATCAATGCCGACGGTCTCAGGCTGTTCGACGTCCAGTGCAACGGGCAACTGCCGATAGTGATCGATCAGGCGGACGCTGTCGACGGCCAGCGGCCAGTCACTCAGCAGTTGATCTCGCACGGGCGGATTTGATCCGGACACAACCTGCCTGTCCGGTACAAGGTCCAGTTCATCCAGCCATGACGCGAGACGAGCGGCCATCCGGGATGCCGGACTGTCGTTCCCCTGCGAACCGCCCGTATCGTCATCGAGCCGCACCGCAGAAACCGCGAGGACCTGCGGCACCTTTGCTGCATGTGACTCGAACACACCAAACTTTACGCGGGTGTTCCCAGCATCAACGGCCAGAATGAGGGGCATCTGGGTCCTTCAGTCAGGAGCCGGACGTGCCACCGGACTCACTCGTGCTCGGATCGCCAGAAGCTTCCGGCTTTGACATCGCCCACTTGAGCAGAGGCGGTGTGATCATCGTGGTCACCATGACCATCACCACGATCGCAGAAAACGTGGCGTTGTCAATCACGCTGTCACCGCCTGGCATTTTCAGGTCCTGCCCCTGCTTGGCAAAAATCAGTCCCACTTCGCCGCGGGGGATCATGCCGATGCCCACAGCGAATTTGTTCAGCCCCGGTTCTCTGACACCGAAGGAACAAACCTGCTTGCCCAGAATGGCGACCACCGTCAGGCCGATGGCCAGCGTCCAGACTCCCCCACCGCCAAACTGAGACAGATCCACAGCCATCCCGGTGGCCACAAAGAAAATCGGAACCAGCAGGGCAGAAAGCGGGGCAATGGCATCTTCGAGATGGTGATTCTTCCATTTCTCACCAACTTCCTGATAGTGCGCCCCTTCCAGAATCAGACCGGCTGCGAACGCGCCAATGATGGACGCCAGGCCCACCTTGTCAGCTCCCCACGAAAACAGAAAACAGATCGCCAGGGCGGTTGTCACCAGCAGTCCGTGACCACGCAGAGCACTGGCCGCTTTGAACAGAATGCGGGGCAGCTGCACGGCCCCCAGCGCTAATGCGCCTGCCAGAAATGCGAACGACAGGCCAACGATCTTCAACAGTGACACCACTTCAAACTCACCACTGCTGATCACGCCCGAAACCACGGCCAGGACAACAAGCCCCAGCACGTCGTCGATCACGGCGGCTCCCAGAATAATGCGGGACTCCCGATCCTGACTGCGGCCCAGGTCCTTCAGCACGCGTGCCGTGATGCCAACACTGGTCGCACAGAGCGTGGCTCCCAGAAAAGCGTGGACCTGCCAGCCCGCTTCCGGAATCACCACATAACCCACGGCATAGCCCAGGCCCATCGGCGCCACAACACCCAGCAGTGCCACCAGCAGCGACGAAACACCAACAGACACCATCTCACGAACGCGTGATTCCAGTCCCACTTCAAACAGCAGCAGCACGACGCCGATTCTTGAAAGCATGTCCAGCACGACGCCCGTGTTGTCTTCTCCTGAAGATTCTCCCGGCTTCAAAAAATCGAACATCTGACCGAAGTCCGCACCAAACATCCCGGACGTGAACAGGGCCCAGTTGCCCAGCATAATGCCGATGGAAAGTTCGCCCAGTACGGCCGGCAGACCGATGCGTTCGAACACATCGCCCACCACCTTCGCCAGAAACAGGATCACGGTGATGGCCAGCAGAACTTCGGCCACCGGATCCGACGGATGGCCTCCCGCGTGCCCGCCCTCCCCATGATCGGCCGTTTGCGCCGGGTCGCCCGCCGTCTCTCCCGCGTCGACAGCCGAATCGCCCACTTCATCTGCAAGTAACGACAGCGAAGGTGGTGCCACATACAAACTGCCCCAGGCAAACATGGTCATCATGGCCAGTACAAACACGGCCTTCCACGTAATGGTGCGGCGGGGTTTGGCGGGTCTTGCAGTCAGAAGAGTCACAGGATAACTCCAAATTGGTCCGGGAGAGTGTCGACGAACTCCAGAAGATGCGGTGTTTAACGACGGAGCGGAATTGAGGCAATAACGTTCGAATCATCTGCCGCCATTCGACACGCATATCGGGCGGATTCTCGCTGACGAGACTTACGCTGCTGCGGAATCAGTCGTCTGGCCGATCGATCGGCCGGATCTCCCTGTTTTCCCTCGAAAACGGGCCGGACAGGCCCAGGAATTCAACAGCGAGACAATGCTCGCCGCCCCATTCCACCGGCCGTCAACCTCAAAGTGGCTAGCGAGCCAGCCGCTCTTTGAGCATCGTAGACAACGACTGGACGACGTCCGGCTGTGAGGCGGCCACATTTTCCGTTTCCGCCGCTGCCGAATCGTGATCGTAGAGTTCGGCAAAGCCGTCGCGGTGCAAAATCAGCCGGTGTCGGGCCGTGCGAATGGTGCTGGCACGGCCTGTGTACGAGATGGCCGGGTGGCCGGCCGCCTGCGGATCCCGCAGCATCGACACCAGAGAACGTCCATCCAGCTGTTTCGGAGCAGCGATGCCCGTCATTTCGCACAACGTGGGGAAGACGTCGAGCGTCTCCACGACACCACTGACGGGTGTCGTAACCGTTTCCATGCCTGGCTGGCAGATGATCAGTGGCGAACGCAGTGATTCTTCGAATAACGCGTGCTTGCCCCAGATGGCATGCTCGCCCAGATGCCACCCATGATCACCCCAGAGAACAACCACCGTGCTGTCGGCGCGGCCGGATTCCTGCAGCTGCCGCATGAGCTTTCCCACCTGAGCGTCCGCGTAGGAGACGCAGGCCGCATAGTGACGCCGCACGTCTTCAGAAAACTGCGGATCTTCGTTGGGGTTTCGTTTCCAGCGGTTGTACTTCATGAATTCGCCCGACTTATGCCAGGTCGTGCGTCCGCCTGGTTTCTCAGGATGAGGTACGGGCGGCAACTTGATACCGTCATACAGCTGCAAGTATTTTTTGGGCGCTCCAAACGGCAAATGGGGACGCAGTATTCCCACGGCCAGAAAGAAGGGTTCCTCAGCCGCTGCTACCTGCTGCAACTGACGCAGCGCTTCGTCCATGGAGGGTCCGTCGGGGTAGATGGAGTCAGGGCCATTCACCGCCTGAAACACGTCCATCTGTCCGGCATTCACGCGGATCTCACCATTGGCCAGTCCGTGCATCCAGCCGCGAGGGTGCTGCCACTCGGCCGCCGGCAGCAGATGTCGGGTCCACGCGGTGGGCATTTCCGGCTGGCTGTCGTCGTCCCAGTCTTTGCCTCCGCGACCGCCGGGATGATGCGACACCTTCCCCACCGACACGGTCGTGTACCCCTGCTGACGAAACCAGCCAGGCATGGAAACAGGCACCTGATCGGCCGCCTTCTTCCACTGGCCGGCGCGCTGAAACAGGGCTCCATTGCTGCCTGGACCATACCGTCCGGTCAAAAGCGTGTAGCGTGAAGCGCCGCAGGTGGGCGCCTGAACATAATGCTGCTGGAACAAACGCCCCCGCGCTGCCAGCGCGTCAATGTTGGGCGAATGAATGTAGTCCACTCCATAACACCCCAGCTCCGGCCGCAGGTCGTCCACACAAATCAACAGCACGCTGGCCGGTGACCCGGAAGGCTTTGCCACGGCCGGTTCCGCCGCCGAACTGACGTCGAAGGTGAGTCCGACCAGACACAGGGCAACAGCCACATGTTGCGCGACAGCCAACACAGACACGACACGGTGGGAAAGGGGGCACTTCAGCATGGCGACCTGATGGCAGAAAAAGGACTTCCGTTTGTCACAACACATTCATCACAGCGCAGCGACGGTCGATCAGCCCGCATCACCGGAAAGCGCGCGATCGATGGATTCCAGCAGCACTTCCATGGCAAAGGGCTTGCGAAGATAGTCCACCACACCCAGCATCTCCGCGTAGGCCTTGTGTCGACTTCCTTCGTTGGCCGTCATCATGATCACCTTCGGCGGGTTGTCGAGTTCACTGAGAAACTCCAGCACAGGGAAGCCGCCCATCCTCGGCATCATCATGTCGGTGAGGATCAGATCGGGCTTGCGCGACGCAATCAGTTTGCGACCATCGTTGCCATTGGTGGCGGCGTAAACTTCGTAGCCGCTGGCCTTCAGCACAGTCTGAATGGTGTTGGAAATTTCTCGGTCATCTTCAATGACCACAATCGTCTTCTGGCTCAAGGGACACCTCGGCAAACAGCAGGTAAATCTCTGTCGTGAGCATACCAAAAACAAACGCCGCCAACACTCACGGCTGGCGACGCTGCAAATTCCGACAGGCGATATTCGCGGAGAGCCGGTCACGCCCGCGCACAGTCAGCCCGCAGGCCGACTGACGCACGGCGAAACGCGACCGTCAGCGAATCGCTCGGCTAGATGGCTGATTCGTCCACTTCTCCCGTACGAATACGGACGACGCTTTCGATGCTTGAGACGAAGATCTTGCCGTCCCCCACCTGTCCCGTGCGAGCGCTGTTGGTAATGGCCTCGACCACCTGATCAACGGTGTCATCGGTGACAACCACTTCGATTTTCACCTTGGGCATAAAGTCCACGATGTATTCTGCACCGCGGTAGGTCTCTTTGTGCCCCTTCTGACGCCCGAATCCCCGGACCTCCGTGACTGTCATGCCCTGAACGCCGGCTTCTGTCATTGCCGACTTCACATCTTCCAGTTTGAAGTGGCGAACCACTGCTTCAATTTTTTTCATGTCCGTTCCGTTCTGTCGTAATATGCGGATGTGAAGACGAAGACGGCCGACTCACGCGACACAGCGAATCATCACTTGGAAGAGGTGACTTTTCGCCAGTCGCGTTAATCGTGATTTCCAATCCGCCTCTGTCTGCATTCTCTCGCCTGGGCGCCTGCCCTATTGAAAGATATAACCTTCTTCCCCGTGCTGGCTAATGTCGAGGCCCTGAATTTCCTGATCTTCGCTAACACGCAGTCCCATGACGGCGTCCAGCAGCTTGACCAGAATCAGGGTACCGACCGCACTGAACACCACGGCTGCCGCCACGCTGACCAGCTGCGAGACCATCTGGCCCGAGTTTCCGTCCAGGATTCCACTGCTGTGCTCACTGCCGGTCACCACGCTGGTGGCAAAAACGCCCGTCAGAATCGCGCCGAGCGTGCCCCCCATGCCGTGCACACCGAAGGCATCCAGCGAATCATCGTAGCCAAAGTGGTTCTTCAGTTTTGTGCAGCACACAAAGCAGAAAAGCCCCGCGATGAAGCCCATCACGATACCGGAGATGGGGGTCACCGATCCACTGGCCGGTGTGATGCAGACGAGCCCCGCCACCGCCCCCGAGCAAGCGCCCAGAATGCTGGCTTTACCGTGTTTCAACCACTCGGCCAGCGACCAGCCCAGCACGCCGGCAGACGCCGCCAGATGTGTGGCCAGAACGGCGTTCACCGCCCGCCCGTCAGCCGCCACTTCGCTGCCACCGTTGAATCCAAACCAGCCCACCCACAGCAGCCCGGTACCGATACACGTGCAAGTCAGGTTGTGGGGCGGCATCGCTTCCGTGGGGAAGCCCTTGCGTTTGCCGATCACCAGAG
>JANSXP010000020.1 GCA_024742875.1 Planctomycetaceae bacterium
GACTTACCGGACTTACCGCTACCCGATTTGCCACTGCCTGACTTACCGGACTTGCCGCTACCCGATTTGCCACTGCCCGACTTACCGGACTTGCCACTGCCCGATTTGCCACTGCCCGACTTACCGGACTTGCCGCTACCCGATTTGCCACTGCCTGACTTACCGGACTTGCCACTGCCCGATTTGCCACTGCCTGACTTACCGGACTTGCCGCTACCAGATTTGCCACTGCCTGACTTACCGGACTTGCCGCTACCAGACTTGCCGCTCATTGATGGATCATCATCCGGATCTGTGGGGTCACCAGGATCGGTCGGATCACCGGGATCTTTGTCCCCAATGTGGATGGTCCCGGTGGCCATGCTCATCCGCCCCTGAGAATCAATCAGCGTGTACTGAAAGGTGTCTGTGCCTTCAAAGCCAGATTCTGGTGCGTAATCGAATGAGCCGTCTGCATACAGGTTCAGTGTGCCGTTGCTGGTTCCTTCCTTCAGCTCCACTGTCACATCATAGTTGGGCGTATCGTTGACAATCACGTTTCCAAACAGCGTCTGATTGGCCGGACCTTCAAACTTGTCGTCCATGGCGTCTGGACCATCTCCGGGATCCACGGGATCTTCAGGACCTTCCACCCAGATGCAAACTTCAGCGTGATCTACGCCCCCTTTGCCGTCACTCACTTCGTAAGTGAACACGTCTTTGCCGACAAATCCATCCTCAGGGATGTAGTCAAAACTTCCGTCAGCGTTCAAAGTCAGGTAGCCGTTCTCTGGCCCCGACTTCAGCGACACACTGAGCAGATCGCCGTCTGCATCGGTATCGTTGACCAGCACATCACCCCAGACAGAAATACCGGCCGGCGTTTTGAACTCGTCATTGTTGGCAACAGGAACCTCATTAGCTGGAGGAGGACTGTAGGGTTCCGGCTCTGGTTCGGACTCAGGCTCGTACGGTTCTGGTTCTGGTTCTGGTTCTGGTTCTGGTTCTGGCTCTGGCTCTGGCTCTGGCTCGTAGGTATCACCACCATTCAGGAGTTCATCCACGGAGTACGTACCGTCTCGAAACTGAATCTGCTCCACATTGGTGACAAAGTCTGTGCAGTGAGCACTGCTGATTTCCAGAATCCCAAACCCTTTGTCGACGATCTGAAAATCGGCCTTTTCGCCAGACCAGTAGGCCAGCGTGTCCTGCCCACTGCCACCATCAATGACGTTGTCGCCTCGCACGGCGATGAGCAGATCGTGGCCCTCACCACCTTTCATGACATTATCGCCGGCAAGCCCAACAAGAATGTCGTGCCCCCCTTCTCCGTCCAGCAGCTGATTTGGATTCAGGGCAATCAGAACATCATTACCGTCAGTGCCATCTCCCAGAGTCGTCGGATCCACCTCTGCCGCAGACGCCGACATCAGAATCAAGGGCTCCATGGATTCAACGTACTCGACCGACTTGTTGTGCTCGTTGCTGGACATGCTTCTTTAATTTCCCGAATTGAAAACACACAGATAAGTTCTGACTGCCATCCAGCAGTGGTGCTGGCGTGCGTTGAGGGACTCCCGCCGCCACGATCACCGGACACAGGTCGAAGAAAAAAAACTGTCGTGCCCCACACCCACCGAACACTCTGACGATTTGTTGCCAAACGGCATCACTTGCCTGCCTGCAGGGGCGACTGCAGAATGAGGTACAGATTTGCGACGTCTGAAGTTTTGATTCCCGTGCGAAAGCTCAGTGATGCGTGCCCCTTTCTCTGTCCCGACCCTGACCGTCCTGCTGGCCTGCATGCTGTTGCGAAGCAGCGTCGCGGAGGACACCACGCCCGGCGAACGCCCCAACATTGTCTTCCTGCTGGCGGACGATCAGTCCACATGGTCGATGGGCTGTTACGACACACCGGGAGCCAGCACGCCTCACCTGGATCAACTGGCAGCCGATGGCATGGTGTTTGATCGCCACTACGACACGACGGCCATTTGCATGGCCAGCCGGGCAACGATCATGACAGGGCTGTTCGAATACCGAACCGGCTGCAACTTCGAACACGGTCCACTCACCGCATCGCGCTGGCAGCACGCCTATCCGGTCCTGCTCCGAAAAGCGGGCTACCGGACGGCGTTCGCCGGAAAATTCGGCTTTGAGGTCACGCCGGCCCCGGGCAAAAAGGGTCAACTGCCCGAAGCAGACTTTGACGTGTGGGGCGGTGGCCCCGGGCAGACGTCATACGCCACAAAGAAGAACAAATCGATGGCTCGCTACGCGGCACAGTATCCGCACTCCACGCGATCGTACGGCGCCTTCGGAGCGGACTTCATCGCCGAGTCCGCCAAATCCGCAGCCCCCTTTTGCCTGTCCATCAGCTTCAAGGCGCCCCACCACCCGGTTGACCCGGACCCAATGTTCGATGATGTCTTTCGCGATATGACATTCTCCAAACCTGGCAACTACGGCCGCGAATTTGGCGAACATCTCAGTCAGCAAAGTCGCCAGGGACGCCAGTACGAACGGTTTGACTCCTGGCACTATCGCGATCGCTACGATGAGACCATGGCGCTTTATTTTCAGCAGATCTACGCCATTGACTATGCGGTCGGCATGATTCGAACGGCGCTCAGGAAAGCGGGCGCGGCCGACAACACGGTGGTCATCTACACGTCTGACAATGGTTTCATGAATGGCTCCCATGGCTACGGCAGCAAGGTCATCCCCTATGAAGAATCCACGCGAGTGCCCCTGATCGTCTTCGATCCACGTCACATCAGCAGCGGACAGAAACTGCGATGTCAGTCGCTGACAGGCAATGTGGACATCGCCCCCACCATTCTAGATCTGGCCGGGGTGCCACAGCCCGACGACCTGGACGGCCAGAGTCTCATGCCGCTGTACGATGATCCCACGTCAGACGGTCACGCATTCCTGCCCCTCATCAACGCCTGGGGGCCGCGCGAGGTGCATAGTCTGGGCGTGGTCACCACCGACTGGAAATTTGTCTACTGGCCGTGGGCGCAAGGAGAATTCACCGCCACAGAAGAGCTTTTTCATCTGACGACTGATCGCCTCGAACTGACAAACGTCCGCAATGATCCCACACAAGAAACGGCCGTCAGGCAGATGCAGCAACTCTACGATCAGGCCGTTCGGCACTGGCAGGGCCATGCCGTGCCCCATCACAACTACACGCCATTTGGCCGACTGTTTGATCGCGGACTGTCGTGGGAACAAAAGCAGGCAGCCTTCAGTAAACGCAAACGTGGCGCGAAAAAATAACGTCGCGTCACCATCCGGAGCGGAAGACGACGCAGCAGGCTGTCCTGAACGGCAGCGCGCAGATCGGTCGGCAACCTGCCGTGGTCGCCAGCCTGCCGTGGTCGCCAGCCTGATGTCACGCGGTTGCCCGCCGCGGGCCTTACTTATTGAACAGAAAGTGGCAGATGTCTCCGTCCTGCATGACGTAATCCTTGCCTTCCACTCTCATGCGACCGGCCGCCCGGATCTCTTTTTCGCTCTTTAGTTCCTGCAGATCCGGCACAGCGTAGACCTCACAGCGGATGAAGCCCTTTTCGAAATCCGTGTGAATCACGCCAGCCGCCTGAGGGGCCGTAGCGCCAACAGGGATTGTCCATGCGCGAACTTCTTTTTCGCCGGCCGTGAAATAACTTTGCAGCCCGAGTGTCTTGTAGGCGGCACGAGCGACGGTACCCAGGGCGGGTTCCGTCAGGCCAACCGATTCCAGCATTTCCAGACGGTCCGCGTCGTCCAGTTCGCCCAGTTCTTCTTCAAAGCGAGCACACACGGGCACCACCTGAGCGCCCACGGAATCTGCGTGCTCCCGAACCTTCTGCACGTATTCGTTGTCGCCCGCCACGCCATCTTCGTCCACATTGGCAATGTACAGAATCGGCTTGGCCGTCATTAACCCCAGACCACGAACAACGCGTGCTTCGTCCGGTGTGAATTCCAGAATCCGCAGCGGCTTCTCCTGATCCGCATGGGCCGAACACCGCTTGATGACGTCGACACGCAGCGCCGCCTCTTTGTCACCACCACGAGCCGCCCTTTCCGCTTTGGGCAGCGCATTGGCCAGTGTTTCCATGTCGGCCAGCAGCAGTTCCATCTCGATGACTTCAATGTCCGAGATCGGATTGACGGCCCCCGTCACGTGGGTGATGTCTTCGTTTTCGAAGCAGCGAACGACCTGCAGGATGGCGTCGACCTCACGAATGTGGCTGAGGAACTTGTTACCCAGCCCCTCGCCCTTGCTGGCGCCTTCCACAATGCCGGCAATATCCACCAGCTTCAAGACGGCGGGAATCACCTTCTGCGGCGGAATGAAGCTGGTGATGATATCCAGTCGGGGGTCCGGCACACTGACGATGCCCTCATTGGGCTCGATGGTGCAGAATGGATAGTTGGCGCTCTGAGCCGCGCCGGAGCTGGTGAGCGCGTTAAAAAGTGTGCTCTTGCCGACATTGGGAAGTCCAACGATTCCCGCTTCCATGTGACTGCAATCCTCTGGCCAAAGTTCAAATACATCGGGGACAGGGATGGTAGCGAACAGACGCGGGCAGAGAAACGGGAGCGTTCGACAACCGCCCGCATTCCGGAGAATGGCACTTCATTCAGATCGATTCGTTCAGGCCGATTCGCACATCTGCTGCAGTTGAATTTCGTCGGCCGCATCCTGCATGGCGCAGACATCTGCCCGCGCGTAAACGCGACGTCGATGGCGAATTCCGGCGACCAGTTCGGCCGCCGAGCGGCTTGCCATGCCCACAAACACGACAAATGCGACAACGAAAAAAACAACGATGGCCAGCAGGACGTTCGGCCAGTCACGCCACAGCGACTGCTGGATGATGCGAATGTTCTCGGCCGAAATTCCGCGCTCGGTCATCGCTTCGCTGTGAGATCTGCCCAGTTGTTCCAGATTGCGGTCCTGAGTTTCCGGATCAGAATCCCACACCGTCAGAGATTCCAGGAAAACGGGAAACGGCATCACGCGCTCAAAGAAATAGGTCGTCGAGACAAAAGCAATCAACCCGATCAGCAGTGCGGGCGTCAGCAGGTTGCCCGCGTGAGCTGCCAGGGATCGGTATTCCCGATTGCTGCGCCTTTGGGAAAAAGACCCATCCAGCCGATACGAGTTTTGCTGCATCATCTCCCAGCAGGAGAAGGGAATGGTGGCCACAAACAGGAACGCCAGCAACAGGGGCGTCAGGAATAGTGCAACAAGCATCGCGTACCTCCTTCTGTCAGACCTGCATACTGTGCCTGGTCGACTTCAAAATAGGAAGCACCAAAACAGGATTCAGGTCTCAATTCCAAGCATCACGGAATTCAGCCCGCTGCCAATGCCCAGCAGCGCCAGTCGGGTACCAGGCGGCGGTGGATCCTCCTGAAGGCCCATCGCCAGAGCCATCGGCAGGGCCACGGCGCCCGTATTGCCGAATCGCTCGACCGTCGGAAAGTCAAGATGGGGATCGAGTTCCAGCGTTTCCAGCAGCAGCGCTCGGTGCTGCTTTCCAACCTGATGCGTGTACACCCGATCAACGTCTGCGTTGGCCCACCCCAATTCCCGACGCGTGACTTCCCACGTCTTTTTGGCCAGTCCAATTCCGGCATGCAACAGGGCCTCGGAATCCGTTTCCATCCGCGGTCGGCTGTCTCCGTGAACGTCGGCCTCCACGCCGCCAGCACAGAGGTTGTGATGTGAGGTATCAGACAGGACCGCCCCACCCTTCAACCGACGTTTTTTCTGACTCAGGCTGTCATGACACAACACGATCGCCGCACTGCCGGATCCAATTGTTAGTGACGCGAACGCGCCTTTGATGGACTTGCGGGTGAGCGACTCATCTTTCAGCAGACTATCGATGGTACCTTCCACCAGACCACGGCCGGTCTCGGTGCCCACAACGACGCCCGCCCTGATGCGGCCCAGTTCAATCAGATCGGCTATCACCAGCATGCCGTTGAGCAGCCCCAGACACGCATTGCTCAGGTCCATCACGACTGCGGCATCCGGCAGGCCGGTCCCCGCATGCACACCGGCAGCCGTGGCCGGCTCCATCTGGTCCCGGCACACCGAGCCATGAATCAGTGCGCCAAAATGCTGTGGATCCAGTCCGGAGGCTTCCACCGCCATGCGGGCTGTCTGTGCGCTGATCTGTCCGGGAAGTGTCCCGGAGGGATAGAATCGCCGTTCCGTGATGCCGGTCATCAGTTCGAGCCGGCCAAACGGCAGCCGCAGCCGCTCGTAAACCGGAGCCAGCTTCTGCTCGAGTTCGTCCGAAGACACCACAATCTCTGGAGGATTGTGGACGACAGCTTCAACACAGACTTGCTGATACAGCATGACATCAGGTGACAGCGGGACACAAAAAAAACGCGACGCAAATTGCGACGCGCGGCAGCAGTGTATCACAGTCGCTCGACGGCACCCGGATGATGCCGGAGATTTCTTGAGAGAAGATCAACCCACTCCAGCCCCCTGGACAGGTGGCCCCTGTTGGTGACCGTTGCAGCCGCCCCGTGCAGGCGTCAAACATCAGACGTCAGCGGTCGCCAGCGGATCGGTGGCTTCCAGACGCTGGGACAGCATCTGAATGTTGTCCAGCATATCGCTGCGACGCGCTTCATCGGACGGTTCGGGGTCCCGCTGTTCCAGCATAATGGAACGGCGAACGAACCGCAGACCCTGCAGCAGGACATCACGTTCGCTGGTGGTCAGTTCAACCTGGAGGACTTCATCCATCGCGTTTCATTCCCGAAAACTGGGTATCAGAAACGCACAAATGCGGTCACATCCTGTTTCCGAATTCATGCACCGGAGTCATCTTACGCTCAGCCGCACTCATGCTCAAGCAGTTCCTGGCGTGCGCTCCGCTCCGAGGTCACGTCGTCGCATGACCAGCTCAGGCTTGAGATTTTCGCCGATCAGCGGCTGATCCTTCCGACCGGCTCATCTCAGGTGACCCGCCAGAACAGCATGACCCGGTCAACCGGACACACTCTCGAATCAGCCCTTATTCGCCGTCGGCCCGCAGACTGCCGGCCCGATAGGCTTCGGCCATGGATTTGGGAATTTCGGCTTCAGCCAGCACAACCTCGGCCTTATGCTCCTGAGTGAGGGCCTTCATTTCCTGCTCGCGGGCGACCGCCTGGGCGCGACGCTCTTCCGCCTTGGCTCGGGCAATTCGCACGTCCGCCTCGGCCTGATCCGCCTGCAGCCGAGCGCCCACATTATCACCCACGTCAATGTCAGCGATATCAATCGAGACGATGGCATAGGCCGTCTGCGAGTCCAGCCCTTTGTTCAGGACCGCCTTAGCAATCAGCATGGGATTGGCCAGAACCTCCTTGTGCGTCTCGCAGGAACCGATGGCTGAGACGATCCCCTCACCCACGCGGGCAATCACGGTTTCTTCCGTCGCCCCGCCGACCAGCTGTCCAAGGTTGGTTCGCACGGTCACACGAGCGCGGGCCTTCAGCTGAATGCCGTCCCGCGCGACTCCATCAAGTGTCGAACGGCCATGTCGAGAGGGATCGGGACAGTCAATAATGGCCGTCTTCACACTTGTCTGCACGGCTTCCATGACATTGCGCCCCGCCAGATCAATGGCCGATGCCGTGTTCCAGTCAAGGGGGATGTTGGCACGGTGAGCGGCCACTAAGGAGCGAATCACTATCGGCACGTTACCACCAGCCAGATAGTGAGATTCCATGGCGTTGGTGCCAATGTCATTCAACCCCGCCTGAACGGCCATAATTCGTGAATCGACAATCACGGTCGGATTCACCTTTTTGAGTTTCATGACCACCATCTGCATCGGTCCGATGCCTGCTCCCGACATAAAGGCGCGAAACCAGAGCGGCGCCACAGGGGCGAACATGGCGATGAAGATCAGCAAGAACAGGCCAAAGATCGCACCGAGGCCAATCAGCAGAATCATCGGCATCGTGAGCTCTGCCATCATGGGCAGGCTGGCGGTCAACTGGTTCACGTCCATCAGAATTCCTTCCGCGATCTTTCACGTCACTCAGTCAAAGAAAGAGGACGTGCTGGTGTTTTCGCAAGGGCACAAATGGGCTGTACCCCACCTTTTTTTATTCTACGGTGACCACCGGCCGTTTCGCAACTTAGGCCGCCTGTCAGGCTCCGTTCGCTGCTGTCGTCATACGGCCCGTGAGCAGGCGACCGTTCGATCTGGACGCCACGCCGCACGCTGTTGAAGACAGCAGACGTCGACTACGATGGAGACTCGGAAGGAACGATGCCTTCCCGCCTCCGGATCGTCAAACTTTGGGAATTCCTTTTTTTGAGCGGAAATCGGCATGTCAGTGGAAGCAAAACTCGAAGAAATGGGACTCGTCCTGCCCCCCGCTCCGGCCCCGGCCGGCACCTACAGCCCGGTGGTCGTTTTGGACAGCCTGGCGTACGTTTCCGGCCAGGGGCCCGTAACGGCAGACGGAACCTACCTGACCGGACGAGTGGGAGAAGACTTAACAGAAGAACAGGGAGTGGCGGCCGCCCGCACAGTGGGGCTGACGATGCTGGCGACTCTGAAAGCCCAGCTGGGATCGCTCGATCGGGTCAAACGCATTATCAAGGTCCTGGGCATGGTCAATTCGACGAGCGACTTTCAAAATCACCCGGCTGTGATTAACGGCTTCAGCAATCTGATGGTGGAGATCTGGGGCGAAGACGGACGGGCGGCCCGCAGCGCTGTGGGGATGGGCTCTTTGCCGGGCAACATTGCGGTCGAAATCGAAGCGATCGTACTACTGCAGGACTGACACACGCTGCCGCCAGGAGCCAATCGATGGCCTGCTCTGCAACCGTCTGCGGGATTGGTGTCCGCTGCGTCACTGCTCTGACCGTCCTCGCTGTGATTGGCCGGATGTCTTCCACGACTGCCGCCCAGCCTCCGCACGACTCACGGCCCCGGCCTCCAGCTGGCGCAGCTGTGCGGCAGGCCGAAGAACGTGTGCTTCGCACGTTTGGCAAACAGCTGGCCAGCGTTCCCAGCCGAACCACTCGCGTTCAACTCACGGAGAGACTGCTTTCCACGGCAAATGAAACCCAGCAGCTGGCGGACGCCTGGGTCCTTTTGCAGCAGGCGCAAAGTCTGGCCATCAGGGCAGGCTCCTATCCGCTGGCAGAGCGGTGCATCGCAGCCAGGTCACGCCGCTTTCAAATTGACGTCGGACGTATGCAGACGGAGGCATTCCTCCAGATCGCGCGCGAGTCCGCTTCCATCTCTGACCGCAGTGACCTGCAGGCGGCCGCCGCGGCGCTGATGCAGCGGATGCTGCAGGCTTCCAGCCCGGACGCGGCTCTGGAGGTGTGTGACGCGCTGGAGGACTACGCGCAACGGGTGCGGGCCGCCGCGCTGCAAACGCTGGTGAACCACTGTCGCAGTCAGCTGCAGGACGCTCAGCGGCTGGAAAGGTCGACTGACACGCTCGACGGTCGGGGACGTTATCTGTGTTTTGCGGCCGCACAGTGGGAGCAGGGACTGCGGCTGCTGAGCGACAGCACCCGAACATCGCCGCTAAAACACATCGCAACACTTGAACAGAATTCCCGACAGTCGGGCCCCGAACGGGCAATGCAGCTGGCCGAGGAATGGTGGGAGTTTGGCCAGCGGCAGACAGGACTCGTGCAGGAAGCCGCGCGGCGGCGCGCCGCGCGCTGGTACCGTATCGCGGCCCCCCGTCTGCAGGGACTGGACAAAGCCCGGGCCGACCAGGTCCAGCAGCTGGTCGGCAAAAAATCACTGCTGTTTTCCGGCGACTGGGATGCCTCGAATATCGACCTGCTCCTGCGTGTGACGCCTGACGATCTGGTCGACGATTCCTGGCGGCTGACAGATGGTCGCCTGATTTCCACCGCGCGGGACCGCACGGCCGTTCGCATACCCTGGCAGCCCGGATCAGAATACGATCTGACACTGACGGTGCGGCGCCGATCAGGCAACTCGTTCCTGATGATTGGTCTTTGCCACCCGCAGTCCCAGTTCACCGCCATCCTGAACGCACCGGAAGGCGGCCGATTCGTCAGCGGCCCCAGCCTGCTCGACGGCCGCGGCCTGAAAGGCAATCCGCTGACGTCCCAACACGCCGCCCTGTTCCCAATCGACGAGCCGGTCCGCATCAGCTGCCGAGTGCGTCAGCAGTCACTGACAGTCGAGGTGGGCCAGCAGACAGTCATTGCTTTCCGGGGCGATATGAGCCGACTGACCATTGGCCCCTTCTGGCGAATCCGCAACGTGTCCACCATGTTTCTGCGATCCGAGTTTTCCGAATTCGAAATCGAATCACTGCTGCTGAATCCCATCACTGGCACCGCCAGTGAGCATCGACCCTGATGCACCCGAAAAGCGGCGACTCTCAGCGACTGACCACGTTTTGCGGTTCTCCATTCAAAAACGCCCTGATGTTTTCGCAGCACCCCAGCGTGAGGATGTCCAGCCCCTCGGGCGTCTGGTCGGCACTGTGCGGAGTGAGCACTGTATTGGGGCAGTTTGAAAGAGGATGGTTGGGCACCACGGGTTCCTGATCGTAAACGTCAATCCCCGCGCCAAACAGTTGCCCCTGATGCAGGGCCTTTACCAGTGCATCCGTGTCGACCACAGCCGCTCGCGCCGTGTTGATCAGGATGGTGCCAGGATTCATCAGCGCCAGTTGCGCGGCGCCAATCAGGTGCCGTGACTGCTCCGAAAGCCGCACATGCAGACTGATCACGCTGGAAGTTTGCAGCACTTGTTCCAGGCTGACGTATTCAAAACCAAGTTCTTCGGCCAGTTGCGGCTGCGGATGAAACGACCAGGCCACGACACGCATCCCCAGAGCGCGGCACAGACGAATCATTTGTCGTCCGATGTTGCCGGTGCCAATGACACCCACCTGTTTGCCGATCAGTGACGTGCCCAAATCGTCGGGCCAGTGTCCGGACGCCACCTGTCGCGTCATGTCGGGAATCCGCCGCGCCACAGACAGCATCAGAGCAAACGCGTGCTCGGCCACCACCGTGGCCGTACGACCGGGGATGTTCGAGACAACAATCCCGCGCTGCGAAGCAGCGTCCAGATCAATCGAATCGTAGCCGATGCCGCACACGGCGATCATCTTCAGTCGTGGCAGTCGAGCCAGCAGATTGCTGCCAACCTTCACAGCGCTGCGGGAGTTCAGCAGAATGTCGGCCGGCTGCAGACGCTCCAGCATTTCTTCCTCCGTCTGCGGGAGGTCACTGTGGAGACGGACATCGGCGATTTGTCGCAACTGCTCCAGATGAGCCGATCGTCCCACCATCGCCGGATAATCGGCAGGAATCACCACGACCGCTTTTTGCTCTGACAACTGCTGACACTCCTTGAGGGTTCATCAGGTTTCAAATCGATCGAACCGAATGTTCAGGTGGAACAGCGACGCGGCCGACATCAGGCCGGACAGCACATACACAACCAGCCATGGTATCGACGCCTGACCGGGCTCAAAACAAGCCAGAAATCCAACGCCCGCGTAGACCATCACCCCCAGCAGAAACACGTTCGCCACGAGCCGGCCAAGCCCGGCTGCGGAAAGCCCAAGTCCTGCTCCTGCCAACAGTGCCGCCACAACAATCAGACTGAAATTCATGATCACCCTTTGCGAAACCGACCTCACGAGTGTGTGAGTCAGACGTTCAGCGAATGGTGTGCCAGAACTCCGACGGAAAGTCGAAAGGACTGGGGAAGCCGCCGGCAGCACTGGAGAAATCGCACGTTGACAGCATCCAGCAGCCAAAATCACGAGGCGAAGACGCCTGACGATCACGGCAAAAGACGGCGAATGACGGGCCTGCGTGACGCCCCGGCCTTCTGATCAATCGGTTTGTCTGTGTGCCGACTGCAGCCGCCTGCAGTCCCCGGACTGCAACTGAACAGACGTTTGTCTAACGGCCGTAGATACGTACATCATCAAAGTCATTCATGTCATCAAACGAACCCAGCCCAATGCGCCCCGCACCAAAAGTGGTGTCAGCAACTTCCATGTACGGCTTGCTCATGTCGTCAAAGTAAACGCGAATCCGCCCGTCTTTGGCCCGTCTGGTGATCCTGACGTTGTGCCAGGTCGCGTTCTTCCATGGCGTGGGATTCTCGTTCTTTGTCAGCGCCAAACGCGGGGCATCATTCACGATCATAATTTGTCCGCTGTGCGGGTCGGGGCGTGCACCGGTATGGCAGTAATAAAAGTGGGTGGGATCCTGGTGGCAGAAAAAGATACAGCAGTCCCGATGATTGCCCGTATCTTTGGTACTCATCACACGAAAGGTCATGACAAACTCAGACAGCTTCAGATCCTTCACCAGCGCGATGTTGTGAGGACTGCGAACCTTCGGCTGATAGTCACTCCTGCGTCTGTTCAGACCAAACACATGATTGCCATCGACCTCGCGATGTGTCCACGCGGCCGGATCGGTGACCTCCCAGCGATCTGTCCCGTGTTCAAAGTCCTCTTCGAAAACCAGAGGCAGGTCGGTGACCTGGTCATCAGCACAGACCGGCGACAGGCACAGCGAACCCAGCAGCAGGGCAGACAGCAGTTCACGCTTCATAACACAACTTCTCACAGGTTAGCGGTCAGCAGGGAGCGGGATGCGGTCCCGCGCCGCGGCGGTGTCGGCGCACAAAAACAGCGGCAAAGATGACTTCGCCGCCCGATTCCATTCAGTGATCCCGATGCGCGATCGGTGATTGGGTGGTATCCTAGTACCGACCGCCACCACCACCGCCACGTCTTGGTTCACGTGGACGAGCTTCATTCACAACAATTTGCCGACCATCCAGATCCGATCCATTCAGGGCGTCGATTGCTTCGTCTGCTCCAGATTCCATTTCGACGAAACCAAAACCTCGTGAGCGTCCAGTTTCCCGGTCGGAGATGACTTTTGCAGAAGTCACCGTTCCGAACTGACTGAAGGCCTGCTCAAGACCCTCAGACGTGGTCGCCCACGCAAGGCTACCGACAAAAATGTTCTTACTCATCACTTACCCCGAGCATGACAGCTCAAAAAACACAGAAACACAACAGCCAACTTCGGCCGCAGTACCATTTCACCTCTGACACAACCAGTCGAAAATTCGACTATGCCAGAAAGCTGCCCAAAGCCCCGTTTGAATAGTCTTTGTCACCGGTGAGTTACCATTGCAGGACAACAAAGACAAACCGAAGTAATCAAGAACAAATGAGTCAGTCGGTCCGCTATTCGATCTGGGAACCCCAAAAGAGCTCGCCTATTCCTAAATCTACGAATTCCATTTCAAATTCGCAACACGCAACCGACACATAGTTTGGCACTCGCGAAATCTCGTCAATTTGTTACGGAGCGTCCGGAAGGCTCGCGGGACACACTTTTGCGCGCCGGCGACACGATGTGGCGCGGCATGCGACACGCCACAGAGGCGACTGCTTCGCCACACGGACCTTCGTTTGTATCACAGCGCATCAGGCAGCCGGTCATCATGACACACCCACACTTTCCATCAGCGACAGCCATTGAGACACTCAATAAGGTCATTCGCACGCGCCGATCCATCAAGCCTGCCGAATTTTCGGCGGAGCCGGTTTCCGACGATGTGATCAATGAAATGCTTGAGAATGCCAACTGGGCCCCCACTCATGGCATGACTGAGCCGTGGCGATTCTTCGTCATCAGCGGGAATGCCCGAATACAATTCGGCGAATATCTGAGTCGTCTGTACCTGGAAATCACTCCCGCTGAACAGGTGAAGCCAGCCAAGGCAGGGAAGCTGAAGAACAACGCTGAAGCCTCTTCCCACATGATTGTCATCGCCATGAAACGACAGCCGTCCGGCAGGATTCCAGAGATTGAAGAGGTCGAAGCGGTCGCCTGCGCAGTTCAGAATCTGCATCTGACAGCCACCGCCCACGGAGTCGGAGGATACTGGTCATCGGGCAAAGCAATCTGCAATGACCGACTTCGCGACGATCTGGGCCTGTCAAAAGAGGACAAGGTGCTTGGGCTCTTTTATGTGGGCATGCCAGCCGGCGACTGGCCAGATGGCACACGCACGGCGATGGCCGACAAAGTCACGCACCTGACCGAGCGTTTCGAAGTCACCTAAGGGGACTCACGGTCAACGAGCCTCACCATTGCTCTTCGCTTCCACCCGGGTGATGGAGATGTCGTCGATCAGAACATCGCAGTCACCTTCCGCCACCACGAACAGCGTCATCGGTTTTGTCTGATGCGTGAGTCCGGCAAATTTTTCGCCCCGTAGTTTCACCCGGGGGCGTGGCGCTTGAAACTGGCCCTCAAAACACGTCCAGTCGAACGCACCCGCGGGAATTTCCATCAATGGCGTCAGATCTTCCTGCCCTTCACGTTCAACGGCCAGATACACGGCCCCGGCATTCGTCTGCTTTGACTTCACCCAGAAACGAACCGTGTACGTTTCTTCTTCGACCACCGTAATCGTCTGACGCGTAACAGCACGACTGCCGCTGTTGAAGCCACGCGCTCGCACATGCAGCGCGCCCTGGCCGGAGTGCGCTGCGCCTGTCTGCACGATGGCTTCGGACTCCCCATCACCTTCCAGCTGCCATGGCATGTAATCTGGATTGCTCCACTCGGGCGACAGCGGACGTTCGAACCCGCCGTTGTGAACGGGCACATCAAAGCAGGCGGCCGGTTGGAAGTTGGGGGCAATGGCGTCCGCTGAAATCGGAGGATTGGCCTCGATGGCCGCGATGACGGACGCCGCTCCCAGACGCTCGGCTTCAGCCAGAATGTCATCCATGGTACAGGCAGGATGCAGACGTCTTGCCTGACTGATGCCCTGGGCGGCCGCCTCCGGATCCCCCGCACGAACCTGAATACCGCACAACATCAGCAGAATGTCACTGGCATGATGATCGGTCCGCACGAGCGAAAACGCGCGTTCCAGCGACAGTCTGGCCGTCTCATCGTTCTGCTGCGACAAACACACCTGCCCGAGGCCAATGGCCGGACACTCCGCCGTCGGGTTGAGTCGAACGGCCTTTTCAAAACACGACCGGGCGAGCGGCCAGTCTTCGTCGTGCAGCGCGATCAGTCCGCGAATGGTCCACGCGTAATCAGGAACCTCTTCCGCTTCGCAAGCCTGTTCGGCGAAACGTCGCGCGGTGGCAAAATGGCCACGACTGACGTGCCCCCCCGCCAGCGCCGCGAGGACACACGACCGCTGATCGCCCTGCTCCACCATGGCCGTCAGACGCGGGATCATGCGGCCGGTGCCACGAATTTCCTCCATATCCACGAGACTGTCGAGTGAGTCCGCACGAAAGCGAAAGTTCAGCTGGACTGCCAGAGCGTAAGCCGCCATGGCATCCTCCACACGACCTACGGCCAGCAGCGCGTGCCCATGATGCCAGTGAATGAAGCCGCGGCGGTCCCCCCGCTTCAGACCTTCCTCGGCATACTTCACACAGCTTTCCAGCAGGTCAGCACGACGGCGATCAATGTCTGTTGTGTCGCCATCTTCCCCCCGCAGAATCTGACTTCTGGGCAGCACCTCGTATTCCAGCAGGCAGATCGTTGACAGATCCGAGTAGGCAAATGGCAGATCCGGCTGCAGCGAAATACATCGCCCAAACGTCTGACGACACGTATCGAACTTCTGCCAGGCCTCCGGATCAAATCGTTCAGGATGAGCGGGATCCGGTTCTGCGGCGGCCTGCGCGGCCAGATACTGGCTTTGAGCCAGCACCAGATGCACCCAGTATTCCTGGGGCCCCATCTCTGAGGCAATCGCCATCGTCTCCTGGGCGCTCATCAGGTCATCCTGCACATCTCGATAGCCCGAAAAGGGAAACACGGGGCTGGCCGCCCGAGTCACCGTGAGGATACCCAGTTCATAGGCATCGGCCGCATTGCGGGGAGGCTTCAGCTGCCAGGGACGCACCAGCACGGGCGCGTTGGTCAGGCGAAAGGCGGCCATGCCGCGATACCAGCGGAGGCACTCCGCGTAGCGAAAGCGACTGGCCATGTCACAGATGCGCAACGTGGCCAGTCCCTCAGCGCGGCCGTCTTCACTGCGGTACAGGGCCATGCGTTCGTCAGCGTCTTCCGGAATGGGCTGGCCCTTCAGCGTTTTGGTGGCCGTCTGCTTCAGCAGCGTGCTGGCTAAAAGAGCAAGGCTGCGATAGACGTCATCCTGCAGCTGCTCCTGCTGCGCGATTCGCAGATCCTGTCCTGGCAGATGGTTCCACCATTCCGGATTGTCCCAAACGCCCAGCAGACCCAGTCCCCGCACGGTCGCCGAGACTTCATCCTGATCGAGTGCCAGATAGTTGGCCTCCTGCGCCTTGCGGGCCAGCATCCGATACTCACTGATTCGGCGAATCCGATCTGCCATCGCGATCAAACGCGCCCGCTCGTCGGCAAACGTTGATTCCGGCGCCAGGATTTTGATTTCCTTCTCCAGCATGGACGTTGCGGAATCAAATCGCCCGTTGTCCAGTTGTTCACGAACGATCTTCTCCGTCAGCTCGAGGCTGTCACTCAGCCGCGTCAGACGCACCTGGCGGTCCTGCTCGATTTGTGCTTCACGCTGTTCCCGGCTGTGTTGAATTTCGCTCCAGATCACGCCACCGGTGATTATCAGCACGCCCGCCACCGCAGACGCCACCGCCAGCGTTTGATTGCGTTTCACCCAGCGGATCATCCGCGTCGCCAGCGAATCACGATGCACAGAGACTGGCTCATCGGCCATCCAGCGCTCGATGTCGTCACTGAGTGCCCGTGGCGATTCGTACCGCTGCGCTGGCCGCACCGACATGGCCTTCAAACAAATGGCCTCCAGCCCTTTGGGGACCCCCGAGTTGAGCGCAGAGGGACGTGGGAACTCGCCGTGTTCCACCCGATCGAGCACGCGCTGCAGCTGGTCTTCCCGCTGCGGCGGTTCATTCGTCAGAACCTGATAAAGGGTTGCGCCCAGCCCAAACACGTCGGTCAGGGGCCCCATTCGATCGAGCCGACCGGCCGCCTGCTCCGGGCTCATGTACTGTGGTGTCCCCACCGCACTGCCAAACTGAGTGGGCGCCGATCCGCTGCCGGTGTCTGACAGAATGCGCGACTCACCCACATCGCTGAGCCGTTCCTCTTCGACGCCCACCTGCTTGGCCAGCCCCCAGTCCACGACAAGCGTTTCCCCGTATCGCCCCAGCATAATGTTGGCCGGCTTCAGGTCGCGATGAATGACGCCGCGACTGTGGGCGTAATCAATTGTGTTGCAAACGTCGACAAATCGCCGCAACAAACTGCGGAAGTCGACCGACTGAAAGTTGGCCGACTGAAAGTTGGCCGACTGAAAGTCGGCTGACTGAAAGTTGGCCGGCTGAGGTTTGGGCGACTGAAAATCTCCCGACGCAGTGCTTTCGGATACTCGCTCTGCCTGCGTGCGCTCGGCTCCACCGGCAGCGCAGTGAAATGCAGCGGTGGCCTCTTCCAGACTGCTGCCTCGGATAAACCGCATCGCATAATAGATCTCACCATCTGCCCGTCGCCCCAGTGCGTACACGGGCACCACGCCGGGGTGCTCCAGCCGGCCCGTGATCTCCGCTTCCAGCTGAAAGCGGCTGCGGGCCTGTTCGTGGGACGCCCATTTCTCACGAATTCGTTTGAGTGCCACCTGGCGATTCAGCTGTCGGTCGCGGGCCAGCAATACCTCCCCCAGACCACCCCGCGCGTGCTCTTTGATGACTTCAAATCGCTGACCGTCATCAACGATCTCCAAAGAAGCGGACCGCGCCTTTTCCCAGCGAGCCATACTGGCTTTCAGCTGATCACTGTCCACACTGCCCAGAGCGCTGTTCAGCTTGCCAAAGAAACTGTCATCCATGCTCTCAGCGAGATCTGTGTCCGGCAGGCTTTCCACAGCGTCCACCAGGGCGTCCAGTTGTCCCCGCGCGTCCGCATTCAGGCCAGCGACCTCAGTCAGCATGTCCAGCAGTGACCTGCCGGTTCCCGCCGAGCCTTCGCTCGCCGTCCACAGCCTGACCGTCTCGGCCAGCTGATCCGCTGTGACAATTTCCTGTTCCACAGCGCGGGCGGCCAGCAGAAAATCACGATCGTCGACACGGCGTGTCATAAAGCCCGGAGTCCCCTGGTCACAGAATCGGTTGCCTGTGGCCCGCTGCCCGAAGCCGCGAGCCCTGGCGGCAGCATACCGATTTTGGGGCAGTTGCAGAATTTGAATCCCTCGACAGTTCCCCATTCGCCCGTGAATCTCAATCATCAGTCGCCAGAACGCTTCCCAACCGTCCTCCAGCCACCGATACACAGCATGTCGCAGCCCGATGACAGCCCTTCCAGTCGCATCAGTCGCATCGAAACCATGTGGTCGATCGTCCGCACCGCTGCCGGTGATGATTCGGTTGATTCTCAGTCGGCACGCCAGCAAATGCTGGATCGCTACGGCGCGGCCGTGAAACGCTACCTGCTGGGGGCGACGAAGAACGAAGACCTGGCGGATGACCTGTTTCAGGAATTCGCTGTCCGTTTTCTGACGGGCAAATATGACAGCGCCGATGCAGAGCGCGGCCGCTTTCGCAGTTTCCTGAAGACCATCCTGTTCCGGCTGGTGGCCGAGCACCATCGCCGAGCCGGACGCGACAAATCTGTCACGATGGGCAGCCTTATGCCGGATGCGGCCGATGACTCCGCCGGCACCGTGGAGGACGGAGAGTTCAACCAGGTCTGGAGCGACGAGTTGCTGAAGAAAGCCTGGTCCGCGCTCGCCCGTCTGGAAGAAAGATCGGGACGGCCGCTGTTTACCGTGATGCAGGTCAAAGTCGAAAATCCGCAATTGAAGTCTCCGGACATTGCCAGACTGGTGAGTGAGAAAACGGGGCGGGAACTGTCAACGGGCAACACGCGCGTCATTCTGCATCGGGCGCGGGAGCAGTTTGCCGAACTGCTGGTGGATGAAGTGCAGCAGTCGCTGGCTACCACAGACACGGAACGCATCGCGGACGAACTGAGAGATCTGAATCTGTATGCCTACTGCAAACCGATTCTGGAGAAACGCGAAGATGGGTGACCTCCCGTCATGGCAAAAAGCCGTCGGGACATCTCTGTCCCGACGGCCATGACGGTGAAGTCAACTCAACCAACTCACATCCCGCATCACTTCACCGCCCTCCCGTGGGCATGCTGATGCCAGTTGAATCCCGTCAACGGTTATCGCTGAGCAAACGCGGGGCCTGCAGGAGCCGCAGGTGCTTCGATCGCAGAGGCCGGCTGCAGGGTGATGTCGACCTGCTCCGCCAATTGCCCGGTTGCCGTCATGATCTGCACGGAGGCCGGAACGGCATTGGTGAAAGCCAATGAAGGCAGTGTGGCCTGCACGGATGTCTCACCCCACTGCAGCACGCGAGCATGCAGCGTGAGTGCACCAATCACCACCTGAACGCGACCGGCAGTCGGGCCGAATGCACGGCCGTCCAGCGTCACCGTCTGTCCGGCAGACACAGTGGGACGTGAGGGTGCCGGATTCTCAGCCGGTGTCGGCGGCGCGGCCAAAGCGGGCTGCAATTCGACTTCACTTTGATCGGCCACTCTGCCGAAAGCTGTTTTCACAACAATCGTTGCCCGCACGGGTGCCTGCAGAGGCATGGTCGGCAAAACAACGACCGCCTGAGTGGATGACCAGCGGACAACCTCTGCCGGAAGTGCTGTCGCCCCGATCTGCACGAGGACGGCTCCGGGCTGACTGCCGAAAAACCGACCGTCGATCGTGACCTGCTGCCCGACGCTCACTTTGACAGCGGTGGGCTGACTCTTGGCGATGCCGGCGGCGGACGCCGAAACTCCCGAAACGAGACACTCGGTGTCGCCACCTCGCCACGGAATCGGGGGACCTGGCTGCCAGCGAATGTGACCGCCGACCAGGGGTGGCCCCGGAACTGGTCGGACAACATGGCCACCTGATTTGCACTGAGCAGGGGCCCAGCTGGACAGAACAACAGTCAAAACGGCAGCAAGAGTGAGTGTTTTCATGGGTCGAGGCTTTCGTCAAACGGGAGTGGATGTTTGTCTCACACTCCTCATTTGCGCGGCCCGCGAACTGTTACAGCGATTCCGTAAAAAAGATCCGAGATCCGGCCGGAGACAAAATTCCACCACATGACTCAGGGTATCAGGATCACCTGATCACGCTGTTCGCCGTTCGGCCAGCCTCCGTTGTCCGGCATGGGCATCGCGGCGGCTCCATGAGGATCATGTTGGACTTCGCGCATCAGCAGCAAGCAGTCCTGCCCATCATGCACAGTAACGTCATAGCTCCCTTCAGAAATGGATGCTGGCAGTGTCCACGTCCATCGAACGTTCCACCAGCAATCCTGCCAGCCGGAGCGAATCAGCCGCCTCCGACTGACCACGAGAGTCTGCAGCGAAACCTGCCTGATGGTTTTCACCTTCCAGGATTTGTCGCATTCCCAAAGCCGCAGCGACCAACACGTCTGATGATGGGGCTACTGACCGGGAGCTGGCCCGTGCCAGGTGGCCTCAAGAATCAGCGGTGTGCGAAGATCCACAGAGCAAACTCTCTGCTGCTGACCATTCACCAGCATGCGAACAGCCTGTGGCTGCAGGCGGCTGAGCCGACTGCGAGTTCCCTTTTGCAGTCTGCCAAGCTCTTTCCATTCCTGCATGGCGTCCGTCACCGCGCTGGCCACCTGCTGGGGGTTGGGTGGCGGCGGAATGGGAATCGGACGGATTGCGGCAGAAACGATGTGCCCCACCGTCAGCAGGCACAGGGCCGCCAGAGCGTACGCCGTTTTTCTCATCCCACGTCTCCTGCTGGCCGCCAGTCTCTTCGTCCGCAATTGCTGGAGATGACGTCTGACGCAAAAAAACGCACCCAACACCTGTTGAGTACGTTTTGATAGCCGGGACTGTGAGCGAAAATCCTCCCGATGGAGGACAGTCCGCGTAAGAGAAGTCTGCTGTGAGCGCGTTAGTTGCCCAGCTGCTCTTCGATCATTTTGACCACTTCCGGAGCATCCGGCTGTGTGCGGGTTTTAAACCGGGCAATCACTTTGCCCTCTTTGCTGACGAGAAACTTCTCAAAGTTCCAGCCGATATCGCTGTGATCGTCAGCGCTGCTCTTCAAAAACGAATACAGGTCCGACTGGCCGGGACCGTTCACTTCCAGTTTTTCAAACATCGGAAACTTCACGCTGTACTGCGTGGAGCAGAATTCCTTGATCTGCTTTGAGTCGCCGGGCTCCTGAAAACCGAACTGATTGCAGGGAAAGCCCATCACGACCAAACCCTGATCCGCATATTTTTCGTGCAGCTTCTGCAGCGGGGCGTACTGCGGAGTGGCTCCACAGCGGCTGGCCACATTCACCATCAGCAGAACTTTGCCCTTGTACTTGCTCAGGTCAACTTCTTTGCCTTCCAGCGACGTCATCTTCAGGTCATGAACGGTGCTGACCTTCTTTGCCGCTTTTTCTTCTTCCGCCAACGCGTTAACTCCCAGAGTGCAGACTGCGGCCAGTGCCACATAGCTGAACAGTTTCATGTGATGATTCTCCTGGCGTGAATTCGCCGGACAAGGTAAACAGGTGAGGCTATAATGGTGGGCAGACAGAGCCGCGTGCCACGCTCAGGCGTTATCCCGACGGGACGGTCGCGGTTTGTCTGTAGCTCTTTCCATTCTTACCGGATTCCCGGGCCCGGCAAGTCGCCGAGTTTGAATTCAGTCAAAACAATGAGCTCTCGCTGGGCGGAACACCAAAGTTCAATGGCTCGTCGGTTCTTTCTGGCGACCATCCTTCAGGCTGTTGTCTGTCTGCTGCTGGCACTGGGCCTGGGCTTCGTCTGCGGAGCCCCGCCGCAGACCGATCGCATTCGCCTGCCGGCCGCCTTCCAGTTTGGCACCGCCTTTCTGGCCGTTGGCAGCTACTTTCTGCATGTCAGCCGCAAACATGTGCAGCTGGAGCGCCAGCCCGAGTTTCGCCGAGCGTTAATGCTGGCGCTGATTTTTGCCATCCTGTTTGTGGGTGTGCAGTCGTTCGGCCTGTGGGGCTTTATGAAGAGCACGAGGGATTATCAAAACCCGCAGCTGAACACACACGGATTTGTATTCATGTTCACAGCCCTGCACGCGATGCACTTTCTGGTGGCTCAGTCCGTCCTGCTGTGGGTCACCCTGGCCGCCTTTTACGACCGGTATGATCATGAGTATTACTTCGGTGTGACGTTTGCCACGTGGTTCTGGCACGCTCTGGGCATCGCCTGGCTGGCGATTCTGTGGGTCTTTTCGGTGGCCTCCTAGCTGCCATCCGGGAGGACTTCCGTCAGGCGTCGGCTTAACATTGGCAGCCGACTCGATACGATGAGGGGTCGCTCACCGCTTATCCGGGGGGTATTGCCCTGCCCCGCCACCATCAAGGAGCCAGCCATGTCGCGCGCCACTGCGGACTCACCCTCCTGGGATCGCCTTCGTCTGTTTGCCCGTCTGCTCATTGTGATCACTCTGCTGGTCGGCAGCATGGTGGCTGCTCCCGGCAAAGACCCGGACCGGCATCGTGTCCTGGAGGCAGGACTGCAGCCGGACGACGTTCGACTCGGACCACCAACGGACCTCAACGGGTACTTTCCGTTTCAGGTTCCCGCATCGAAGGCCGCCTGGCAGGCCCGTGCCCGGGAACTCCGACAGCGCGTGCGGATTTCCACAGGCATGTTTCCCATGCCTGAAAAGACGCCTCTGAACGCCGTGATTCATGGCAAAGTGCAGCGCGAAGGCTTCACCATTGAGAAAGTCTATTTTGAAAGTGTCCCCGGACACTACGTTAGCGGACTGCTGTTTCGACCGGACGATGGGAAGACGGGCCCTCGGCCGGCCGTGCTCTCTCCCCACGGTCACGGGGGACGCCAGTACGACTACGGCAAAGACAAAATGAAGGCTCTGCTGGCTGATGGCTCCGAGCTGTATTCCGAGTCCGGCCGATACCCCAAGCTGTCCCGCTGTGTGCAGCTGGCGCGAATGGGCTGCGTCACGTTTATTTTTGACATGCTGGGCTATGTCGACAGCCAGCAGATCTCTTATCAGCTGGCTCACCGCTACTCAAAGCGACGCCCGGACTTTGAAAACAACAAAGCCTGGGGCTTTTACAGTCCACAGGCAGAAGCTCGACTGCAGAGCATTTTTGGCCTGCAGTCCTGGAACTGCGTCCGGTCGCTCGATTTTCTGGCCAGTCTGCCGGATGTCGACGCCAAACGCATGGCGGTCACTGGCGGCAGTGGAGGCGGCACACAGACCATTATTCTGGGCGCCATTGACGATCGCCACATCGCCGGTTTTCCCAACGGCATGGTATCCACCGCCATGCAGGGAGGCTGCACGTGTGAAAACTGCAGCCTGCTCCGCATCGGCACCGGCAACGTCGAACTGGCCGCGCTGTTTGCCCCCCGACCACAGGGAATGACGGCCGCCAGTGACTGGACGCGGGACATGATGACCAAAGGGTATCCGCAGTTGCAGCAGCTGTACGAAATGCTGGACGCGCCCAACAACGTTTACTGCGAAGAGATGCTGCAGTACCCACACAACTACAATGCCGTCACACGCAAAATCATGTACGAATGGATGAACACTCATTTGCAGCTGGGTTGGGAGACACCCATCGTCGAACGGGATTATGTACCGCTGACCGAGCAGGAGTATACCGTCTGGGATGAGCAGCATCCGGCACCGGATGGAGGCGACAACTACGAGCGGCGCCTGCTGCAGCAACTGAATGATCGTGACCTCACCGCGCTCTATCACCACGCACCAAAAACGGACACGCAGACACAGAATTATCTGAGCAACACCCGTAGCGCGTGGCAAACGCTGATTGGCCGCTCCATGCCATTAAGCTCTGACGTGCAGCGAACCAAGGGCTGGAAACAGGTGCGCGCCGGCTACATCGAATTTGGTGATCTGATTTCTCTGACCACTACCGGCGAACAACTGCCCCTGATTTCCCTTTATCCCAAATCGGTGGCGTGGAATCAGCAAGTGGTGCTGTGGGTGGACGGTCAGGGCAAAGCGGGTATGTTTCCCAGCGGTCAGGCGCATCCGGAGGTCCTGCGCCTGATTGACGCGGGCTATTCGGTGGTGGGAATGGACCTGTTTGGTCAGGGCGAGTTCACCACAAATGGCGAAGCATTGACGACAAACCCCACTGTCAGCAATCCCCGCGAATTCGCGGGCTACACCTACTGCTACAACGACTCGCTGTTTGCCCGTCGAGTACACGACATTCTCACGGTCACCGCCTGGATTAACGGCGATGAACACAGTCCCAAAGCACTGCATGCGGTGGGGGTTAACGGCGGCGGGCCACTGCTGGCGGCCGCCCGAGTCATCGCCGCAGAGCAGATTTCTGCCGCCGCCATCGACACAGGCGGCTTTCGCTTTGCCGATCTGGCCGACTGGAAAGACGCCCATTTCCTTCCTGGCGCGGTGAAGTATGGCGACATGCCTGCGCTGCTGGCCCTGTCGATGCCCCAGAAGCTGTGGATTGGCGGCGAGTCAGCCATCCCCGCCATCGTGGAGTCAGCCTGTCGGCACCACGGATCAAAGCCGGCCAGCGTGATCGCCACCGCGAACGGACGACTCGATACCCTGTCTGCGGCGGTGGACTTCATCCTCGAGCAGTAACGCTACAGGTTCTCGATTTCTTCGGTGTCATGACACAGACGACAGGCCGCAAAATTGTCGTGTCCGCGGTGCTGCGCAAGGAACTGCCGGCGTGCCGCAGGCAGCCCTGTGTGGCAGGTCACACAGGCCAGACCTGGATGATTGTTTGCACCTTCGGCCACTGCTGCCGCTGGCCCAGGCACACCGGCGGCACACATCAGCACGACATCCGGCGCACTGATCTGCTGCAGCCAGTCACTGTCCCGCAGTGACGCGGGAATCACGCTGGCGCCAAAATCGGCCAGCGAATCACGGTCGGTTCGCCGGGGCGCACTCCCGGGTGACGGTCCGGCCGACCAGGCGGCCACAGCAGACGGCTCGGACAAACCACGACCGAGCATCATCCCCAGCACCAGACTGGCCACAGCGACCATCACCACAGCAGGCCAGGCGATTGGCGCACGACCGGAGGTTGACGCACGACCGGAGGTTGACGCACGACCGGAGGTTCGCGCACGACCAGCGGCAGCAGCGACAGCCCCATCGTCCGGTCCACCCCCCAGGCATTCTCCAACGCGCGTATCCAGCGCGTCTGAGGGACGTTGCACGGACATTTGCTCCAGCAGTCGTTCGATTCGCGATTGTGTCACAGCTGACCTCGCAGTTTCTCTTCAAGTTTCAACAAAGCTCGGCGGTATCGAGTGGCCACCGTCTTGGGAGACTCTTCCAGCACACGGCCGACCGCATCAAACGTCAGGCCGGCAAAAACTTTCAGCACCACCACTTCACGGTCCGCAGAATCCAGTTCGTCGACCGCCATCCGCAGAATCTGATCTCGCTCGCGTGTCAGCACATCGTCAGCCGGATTGTCAACTCGCTCAGGCGGCACATAGCCATTGAACAGGGACTCGGTACGTTCTGACTGCACACGTCGGTAGCGGACTGCATCTCGCGATGCATTGCGAACGGCTGCAAACACATAGCTGACCAAATCGCCTGCCGGCCGCTTCTCCTGGCGACACAGGCGTTCGAATGCCACATGAATGGAGTCTTCGGCCAGCTGAGCGCAGCGGGTCACAGACAGCGCCATGGCAAACAGGCCCTGCCGATGAGACCGATAGGTTTCCTCCAGCTGCTGGCGCAATCCGACGACTCATTTCGTGTGACGTGGTACGAACAGTCTCAACACGCACGGCAGCCACAAAATCCTTCACCGAACCGGGACAAAATCGCCGGATTGATCCAATTCGGCAGATTTCCCGGCAAATGGCGGGCTTTCAGACAGGGGACGGGGCACACAGACCACTGAACGGTCGGACCGACGGGCCAGTTTCCAAAGTGCCCGGCCTGATCGGGCCTACCGCAGATGTCGCGCGGCACTGAGCGCCTCCAGCAGTCGATCCATGTCGGACGGCGTGTTGTACAGGTGCGCCGAGACCCGCAAAAAGCGGCAGCCATTCCACGATGCCACCGGGGTTTCAATGCCGTATTCGTCCCGCAGTTCGACCTGCAGCGGGTCCGGATGGCCGTGATAACCTGGTTCCCAGTTGTCCGGCTGCGGTAACTCTACGGCGCACATGCTGACCACATCATTTTCTGTCGCCGTGCAGAACACGCCCACGCCCTCCAGCTGCAGCAAGCGACGGCGCACACCGCAGATCAGTTCGTGGGCATGGCGGCGAAATTCGGACAGTGCACCCTGCTGCATAAAATCGATCGCCGTCGGCAGAGCCAGCTGACCGGCCGGATCACGCGTGCCCAGCCAGTTAAGGCGATCCTGCCAGGCCGCCGGACGCCCCGAGATCGAACCGCCCCAGCTGACGATTGGGCACCTGACTTTATGATGATGCCGCGGATGAACGTAAAGAAATCCGGTGCCGAAGGAACCACACAGCCACTTGTGACAGCTGGCACAGTAAAAGTCGCACCCCAGTCCATCCAGATCCACGTCCAGCATCGCGACAGCATGCGGCCCGTCGATCGCCGTGATCACACCCTGCTTTCTTGCCAGCTGACACAGCGCCTGAACGGGCAAAATGGCGGCGGTGGGCGATGTGACATGACTCATCACCAGCACGCGAGTGTTGTCATTGATGGCAGCCTCCACAGCGGTCACCACAGTGTCATCCTGCAAAGGCGCGGGAAGAGCCACAGTGACAACGCGGGCACCGGCCGCCCGACAGCGTTCCTGCCAGATGTTTCGTACCGCCCCGTATTCATGATCGGTCAGCAGCACCTCGTCCCCCGGCTGCAGTTCCACGCTGGCTGCGGCGATGTTCATGCCCACCGTGGCGTTGTCCACCAGGGCCAGTCGAGAGGGTTTGGCTTTCAGAAATTTGCCCAGCGCTGCCGCAGACGTCTCCAGGTGTTCTTCCATTTCCCGACAGAAGAACCTCATCGGCTGACGTTCCAGTCGCTCTGTCCACTGCTGTCGCGCTTCACGTACGCAGCGGGGAGAGGGCCCGAACGAACCGTGGTTGAGGTAGGTCGTCTGCTCGTCGATATCAAATTCACTGGCGTACATAATGCATCCCGAATGAGTGCCTGGGGCAATGAATCCGGCCACGGCCGCTCCCGTCAGGTGAGTCGAATTTTCTTCCAGCGACCGGACAAAAATCGCAGCGCCATGGCTGTGCCCATGAGCGTGATGTGCCCCGTGCACGTCAGCCAAAGACGATCCACGGTGGCAGACTCCATCTGTGCGATCAGCCAGGCCGGAATGGTCATCACCACCCAGCTGGAAAACAGGGTAATGACCATGGGAAACAGCGTGTCTCCTGCGCCCCGCAAAGCGGACGCAAACACGACGGCCATGGCATCGAAAATGGAATACACGGCCACAAACGTCAGCAGACGAGAGGCGGCCGGCAGAACTGAGCGAATGGACTGCGCTGAATCACCGGTGGCCGACACATCTTCAAATGCCAGGAACGGCTGCAGACTGGCGTCCGGAAAGAACACCAGCAGGATGGCGGCTCCCCCCGTCCAGATGACCCCCATCAGAATCGCATTCCATGTGGTCCGGGAGGCGGCCGCCTGCAGACCGGCCCCAATATGGTGGCCCACCAGCGTCTGCACGGCCGTTCCAAAACCCAGCAGGGGAATGAAGATGATGCTGTTCACGCGAAACGCCAGATTGGTGGCTGCCATGGCGTCACGATTCAGGCTGCCAACAATCAGCAGAAAGAACAGAAAGCTTGAGGTGTCCAGAAAATGGTGCAGCCCGCTCGGAAGGCCATAACGCAGAAACTTCTTAAGCATCTCACCATCCGGCCGCCAGGTTCCGCCGAGTGGATACCTGCCGCGACTGTCTCGAAGGATCAGCCCGCCGTACATCAGCAGTTCACAAACGCGGGCAAATACGGTGGCGGCCGCCGCCCCCGTGATCCCCAGCTGTGGCAGTCCCCAGTGGCCGAAAATCAGTCCGTAGTCACACACCACGTTGATGGTCACACTGATCAGCGTCACGTACATCACGACGGCCGTTTTCTGACGACCGCTGAAGTAACAGCTCAGCGCATTCGCGGCGAGGTGAAAGACGGACCCCAGACACAGCATGTCAAAATAAGCCGTTTCCTGACCAACGACAGCCGGAGTGTGTCCGGCCAGGCGGAACATGTCTGCCGAAAACGGAATGAACAACAGCAGCAGCAATCCGGAAACGACAGCCAGCCAGACGCCCTGCCAGAAAGCGACCGTCAGCGATCGCGGCTGCCCTGCCCCATCAAACTGAGAGATAAACGTATTGGCGTAGAGAATCGTGCCCATCGGGATACAGGCGATACTCCAGTACATCATGCCGGCGGGAGTCACGGCCGCAATCACGTCCAGTGTCGTCGCCGCAAGTCCACTCGAGGTGTCCGGCGCATAACCGGCCAGCATCATGCAGTCAGCGATGCCCATCAGCGAATGCGATCCGGCACTGATGATCAGCGGCAGTGAGACGACCAGCAACTCACGAAAACTGCCAGCCGTGTGTCGCGAGGCACACACATCGCTGCCAGAATCCTCCCGTGACTCAGACACTGCTGACGAGTCATTCGAATCCCGCATAAGATGACTCGTTCAGGAAGCAGGCTGCTGAGGTGGCACGGGGGGTTCGGGCAAAACGACGTGAGCGGCGCGTATCCCCAGCCAGACCAGTATCAGACCGAAGACCAGACTGCCGCACACGTACATCAATGCCGAGCCGACACGCCCCTTCTCCAGCAGGTTCACCGCATCCAGCGAAAAAGTGGAAAACGTGGTCAGCGCTCCCAGCAGGCCGGTGGCCATGCACTTGTGCATCTGCGGCGACAGCCCGGGAATCTTCTCCGCCACCACCACCATCACACCCATAAAAAAACAGCCGACCAGATTGACGACCAGCGTTCCGTACCACGCTGACTCCTCGCCCACAGAGCGTGCCACAGCAGTGGACACATAGTACCGGGTCAGCGCGCCGGCAAAGCCGCCCAGCCCGACCGCCACTGGAATGGGAAGATGAGAAATCAATGGGTCTGCTCGAAGACTTACACCAACGGTGCAACAGCGTTTTTCGAAAACGGACGTGCGTGCAGAACACCCAGGCAGGCGACAGCCGCCACTCCCCTGGGTTTCACAGAAGAGCAAATCGATTAAAACGGATCAGCGAACTTCCACATGTGGCCGTCACTGCGAATGTACAGCGCATTGTCGGCCGCTGCCGGGCTGCACAGGATGGTCTCTTCCAGATCAAACTGAGAGACGATGGTTCCCCCGTCTTTCTCCGGTTTCACAACAAACGCCACACCGCGTTCATTGAAGAAGAACAGATGCCCATTGGAAGCCACGGGCGACGAACTAAACGGTCCTTTCAGCCGTAGCTGCCACAATCGTTTGCCGCTTTCCGCATCGCCGGCCGCCAGGGCCCCACTGCGATTGACGGAAAACGTCATGCCGTCCATCACCACAGCGCTGGGGGTGGCCGGACTGAGGACAGGAGAATTCCAGACCTGCTCAAACGACTGGCCGTCCGCGGTCACCTGCAGCGTGGTGATCCCGTGTGATGGGATGTAGATGCGGCCGTTCACCACAGACGATGAGGGTGTTGTGGACGCGCCTTCGGTGAAGTCCCAGACCACATCACCAGTTTCCGGATCCACGGCCGTCAGTCCGGCCGAACTTTGCAGCAGTGCTAAAGTGGGCCGCCCGCCTTCGCCCGGCAGGATCGTGGGGGACGTCCAGTTGGCGCGTCGCGGACGCTCAATGCGCCATTTGGTGTCACCGGTCGCTGCGTCAACGCCGATGGCAAACGCTTCGGCGTCGGCTTCCACCTGAGCAATGACGGTTGAGCCCACCACAATCGGCGATGATGACATCCCCAGACTGTTGCTGGCATTCGGAAATTCTTCACCCAGGCCCCGATACCACAGCAGGTCTCCCGCCAGGTCCGTGCAAATCAGATCATTGCTGGAGTAGAACGAGAAAATCCGTTCGCCATCGCTGGCAGGAGTGGGCGTGGCCACACACATTTTTTCATGACAGATCGTGCGACCGGTGGCCTGAAACTGGCGTTCCCACTGCCGCTCTCCGGTCTCTGAATCGAAGCTCATCACATGCAGACGATCTTCGTTGTAACCGGAGCTGGCCGTCAGAATCACCTGGTCGCCCACCACGATTGGGCCGGACAGACCACGTCCTGGCAGTTCCACCTTCCACGAGATGCTGCCACCACTGAGTTCTGTCGGCAGCGACTCGCCCACGGCGATGGAATTGGCCAGGTTGCCTCGAAACTGCTTCCAGTCTGCGGCATTTACAGAAACGGCGACAGCCGCCAGCAGGAGAAATGCAATTCGTTTCATTAGTGGGATCCTTTCGCCGCAGAGGCAGTTGTCTTCACAGGAGCAATGGCTGAGCCGGTACGGTCACACACACGCAACTGAAACTGGTAACGCTGCGCCCAGGGCTCGTCCTGCTCGTTCTGGCAGACCTTCAGCATGATCACGTTGTTTCCCGCCTTGAGCGACACGGGAATGCGGTACTGATCCATCCGCGTGCTGCGATGATACTCTTCGCGTTCAAACACCAGATCGCCATTGACCCAGAGCTTCCAGGCATTTGGTGTGCCCAGACGAAACTGCACATCCTGCGAGCGGCCGCTGTTGTAAGTGGTGGTGGCGTACATCAGCGAACCTTTGTAGTTCTCGATCTCATCCGCAATGTTCATCAGTCCGTAGTCGTCTTCCGTCACATACTGCTGCCACTTCACTTCGCCCATCTGACCGTCATAGGCGGCCGCCAGATCAATGGCGGACTCCGGTGGATAGGCAATCGGATAGCCCTTCTTTTCCTTATTGTCAAAGGGCCCGATAATGTGCCAACTCGTCAGAAATCCAAAATGCTTCTGCAGGTCGACCTCTTCACCCGCGTCCCGCAGCGCTTTGGAAACAGCGGTCACCTGATCCTCGTGGACGGCTCCCTTGAGGGCCTCTCGATACAGCCCAACGGCGTCATCACCTGAGGCTTGCTCCGCCTGATCCAGCAGTCGTTTGACGGCGTCGCGGCGAAATTCCGGACTGGGATCGAGCAGCATTTTGGGAATCAGCTCCGCTTCCAGTTCCGGCGTGCGTTTCAGCAGCCACTCATAGGCCAGCCGACGGGCCTGCGGAGACCCCTGGGTGTCCATCACGAACTTCAGCAGTTCGTCCTTGGGCAGGTAGTTGCCCTGTTTGATCTCCGCGTCGGCAATCCCTTCAAACGCTGACCGCAGCCAGTTTTGAGCCAGCACCGAGCTGCCTTCAAAAGCCTGCAGAATGGGAATCAGATTGTCGGTTCCGGCGGCCGCCAGCCGATCTCGCGCGGCGCGAGCTTCTGTCGCGCCCTGGCTGCCTGGCCCCACACTTTTCAGAACGTCGATGTCATCGGCGGAAGCGGTCCCGGACGTGAGAGCGACGATCAACAACACTGGAATTTTCATGATGGGAACTCCCCCAAAAACAACGGGCCGTGCCGTCTGATTCATGGCAGTTTCTTCAGTTCAAAATGACGCAGCTGCGGCTGGTTGGCCGCATAGATTTTGTCTTCAATGGCCAACGCCTCCGCTTTGGCCGTACGAATCGTGTCCGCCAGTGTGGCCAGTCGCGACTCGTCCTTCGCGATCGCCTGCACGAGCTGAGTGTTGCCCGGCTGTGATTTCAGATCCCGCGTGCGACGAGCCCAGGACTGAAACAGACGCCAGCTGTCACGCAGCGTCCGCACAGGACCTTCATTTTTCTGTTTGTTCAGCAGGGCCACCTGCAGCGCCTGCTGATACTGAGGCGTCTGACTGTTGCCCTGCAATTCGATGTGACGGGACAGAGCGACGTGGGTGTATTGTCCCACCGACGTGCCATCGATCAGCAGCTCGTATCGCCCCGGAGAGAGTCCATGAATTTCGAGCGACTCTTTGGTGGCTTTGTGTCCCAGCTTCAGAAGATCCACACCCGGTTGTGCTTCCGGTGGCAGCACCCACGGCAGCGCATCGGCCGTCCAGTCGAACTGCAGCCCATCGTCCGTGGCCGTCAGTTTTGAGACGGACCCACCACTGGCCCGCGCCTTCCAGCCGCTGGCCCCCGCTTCGAGACGAATGCCGGACAGCGGCTTTCTCAGTCCCAGGTCGTCAATCATGGCATAAGCCATCACAATCTGTCCGGGAGGATCCGGGTGGATGGCATCGCGAATCATGGTGAACTGTGGGTCTTCGCCGCGGGCAAGCCGTGTCAGATCATTCAGCCGACCATACATGTCCACGTAAGCCAGCCCCGACTCCAGCGCCTGATCCTGCAGCCAGCGGCCGTAATAGGCCAGCACGCTGTTGTACTGACTGAGCATGTCTTCCGATCGGGGTCGTCGCGGATTGGGACGGCTGCGGGCCGCCCGCGCATCAAACATCGTCGGGGACATCAGTAGGGGCACGGCGCCGCCGGCGCGGATGCGATCCACCAGTGTGGACATGTCCTGCTGATAGGTGGCAAATACGTCAGCATCAAACGGCCGGTAGCTGCCGTCATTCATGCCCAGCAAAATGGACACATACCGGGGACGGTACTGCAGGACGTCGTCGCTGAGTCGGGCGAGCGCATCCCACGCTCTGGCTCCGCCGACGCCCGCATTGTGAAAGTGAATACGACGATCCGGAAACCGCTGGTAAAAGAAGTCTTCCACATACTGCGTGTACAAACGCTGATGGGTGATACTGTCCCCCAAAAAGACGAACGTATCGCCGTCCTGCAGATCTATGGCGGCCGGCCGGCTTGCAGGGGCCGCTGGAGCTGCTGGAGCTGCCGCATTCTGAGCAGAGCACACACTGCCGCACAGCAGCACAGTGCACGTCAGCAGGCGGACGCAGACAGGTGAAACTTGCATCTTCGACTCCGGAATTCGGCAGGATATGCGGGACTGGCTGCCGGACTCTCAGCGAGGAAATCCGCCAGCAGGCTGGAGGGGCGGGTTCCCGTTGGCGACAAACCCAAAGAGCCGTAATCTGCCCTGATGTGAGGTCGCCGGTCTCCCAGGCGACCATCGTCACCGATTCTGTCGAGATTTGCCAGCGTCCCGCGCGGGTTGGCAGACAAACTTCGAGACGCCATCATGAAACGCCTCGCCTGCCTGAGCTTGCTGTTGCTGTGCACCACAGGCTGTCATGGATTGCTGCATGAACTGCAGCCACACCGACTGCATCGCTGGAACTACATGAAAAATCCGGGCCGTGCTGATGCGGGCATGTACAGCGTCACTGACGACCTGAGTCAGCCAGTGACCGGCCCGATCAGTTCCCCGCTGCCCGGCACACCGGAAACAGTTGCTGAGACGTTGTGACGACCCGATCGCCAGACTGGCCAACACGAACGACGCGTGGCCGGCTGCCTGCGGACGGCCTGCAAACGGCTTTCGGTCGCCGTCGCTTTCCGCTGGCTGACTAACTCATGGCCGACAGTACGCCGTCCCACAATTCGATGCGATTGGCAATAGCACTGCGGGCGGCGGCAACAACGTCGTGAAGCATCTGCGGCGAATCGCCACACAGCAGATTGACCATCTCCAGGGCCAGCGGCCCGTGATGATCACCGTCCAGTTCGATGTGGCGTTCGATGTAGTGCTGCAGCGCGGGCGTGGCGACACCAGATGACTGAAATCCCGCCAGCAGACGCTCAAACATATCCGGAATGATGTCTTCCCGCCCGAAGCAGAAGGCAGCCGCCACCTGAGCCGCGCTGCCTGTCGTCGCCAGGTCGTAGTTGGTGGTGGTGAAGCGACGCACGGACGCAGGAACATCCAGCTGGCACAGTGCCGCCGGCACACTGCTCGCATTGTTCAGCAGCGTCAAGAACTCGTCGATGCGGGAAGTCTCTGCTCCCACGTCATCCATGGCAGCACGGTACAGCTCAAAGTGACTGCGATACCCGCCCTGACCGTCTTCGTCGGACTCTTCACCGAGAACAATCTCATTGATGAACCGCGCCAGCTGAGGGTTGGCCGGTGGTGTCCACGGGTTGGCTGTCCCGCAAATCTCTCGCTGAAGACGTTTCAGCAGCCACATAAAATCGCACACAGCGAAGACATGATGGCTCATGAACGTACCCAGCTGATCGATCGACCTGACCGATTCATAAATCGGATGCGCCAGCAGTTCCGCACGCAGGTCGGCCGTCTGCTGCAGGACAGTTTCAGCCGGAGAGAGGGCGATTTCCGAGACAGACATGACAACGACCTTGGGGGGAGAAGTTGGGACTGTCCGATTCTAGACCAACAGCGCCCGACTTCGAGATCAGCCGACCGATTTCCGACGAATGTCGACCGGGCTCTCAGCTTTGAAATACGGCCGATTCCTGCTGAGAATTCCGCCGATATTTCCGCTCACCGAGCCACGCCCGCCGGGACCGTTGAACGATTGGCTGCAAAAACGGGCGTCGATCACCGCCCGTTGCGAGCACCATCATGGGGACTGTTTTTCTCTACAGACGTCACAGGCAGCGTTGCCAGCCCGCTGGGCCGTCCGGTCACTGAACGTCGTCTCGAAACTGGGGCGTTCCGCCGGACTGCCGCACCGTCATGCGTGCCGACAGGACAACGTCCCGGGCCGACTGTTTTTCTCCGGAAGGCCATTCGATCGTGATCGATTTCACCCGACGATTTTCCGGGAGTACAAGCCAGACACGCTGCTCATTTGCCACCAGGTAGCCACCGCCAGCGTGCAGAGTGTGTGTGGCACTGTGGTCACCAGCTTTGACGGTAACTTTTGCGCCAGCGGCATGACGCAGGCCCGTCGTGGCGATCAGCCGTAGTGCACAACGCGGCGACTGGCCCGACTGGTTAATGAGAATGCGAGGCCGACCTCGGCGATGCGTCGCCAGCAGATCCGGTCGACCATCCTCGTTCATATCTGCAACGGCCAGTCCGCGCCCCAGGCGAGTTTCCGCAAAATACCCGGCGGACGCTGTATGGCTGTGAAACATATCTCCGGTATTGCGATAAACCTGCGGACGCATCGGCCGGTCATGCAGCTGACCATTGAGCATGATCAGATCTTTACGACCGTCGTCATCCAGATCCAGCAGCTGCGTGCCCCACCCCATCGTGGCATAGCTACTGCGTGCCAGATCTTTCGCGGCCGTGTCGTCGACAAACGTACGACCATCGATATTGCTGTAATAAGAATTGGTCTGCGACTCAAAATTGGTGACGAAAATATCGGCGAAGCCATTGCCGTCCAGATCATCACTGGCAATGCCCATGGTGGCTTCCGCCGTACCATCAGACGCCACGGCGACACCTGACGTGACGGACTCATCCTCGAACAGGATCTGCCCGGCTGAAGCGTTGTAGAGCAGACGATTGTGGGTCGTGTCATTGCCGACAAAAACGTCGAGTCGGCCATCGCCGTCAAAGTCCCGCACCACGACGCCCAACCCTTTCCCATGGGAATTCACGATGCCGGAAGATTCTGTGATGTCGCGAAATGTGCCATCCCCCGCGTTCTCGTAAAGCCGATCCTGCACGGCCGGCACATGCATCGGACCGCACTCTTCATCGGCGCGTTCGTCATCCCGACACCGTTCGCGAATCAGGTAGTTGGCCACATACAGATCGGGATCGCCGTCACCATCAAAGTCGCCAAAGGCGGCGCTCACACTCCAGTCACGGCTCGTGATTCCCACATCGTCGGAAGCCTCACGAAAGGTGCCATCGCCATTGTTCAGATACAGCTGATTGTGACCGTCGTTGGTGACGAACAGATCAGGAAAGCCATCGGCGTCGACATCCGCCACGGCCGTGCCGTGACCATAGTCACTGGCACCGATCCCGGCCGCCAAAGAGACGTTGCGAAACACGCCCGCCACCCGTCGATACAGGGCGTCCTGGTCAGCGCGCTCTGTGGACCAGGGAAAATCACCTGCCTGTGGGAAAAACAGGTCCGTGTGACCATCGCCGTCAAAATCCAGCGCCGCCACCCCGCCGCCGAGCGACTCCAGAATGGATGGCCGGTCAACGGCAGGAAATGTGTATTCGAAATCCAGCCCAAGGGCGTCTGTGAGGTCGACAAAGTCGATGTCAAACGACGTGGGCTCAGCCCCAGACGGTTCGCCGACTTCCGGTGGTGTCTGCAGGAGGGACAGATCAACGTCCGTCAGTCGGGATGTACGAGGTGGCTTCAGCTGTGAGGGTGGCAGCGACACAAGAGCACGCAGCCGCTGATCAGCACGACGGGCGGACTCCAGCTCGTACCCCTCTGATTTCAGCCACGTCAGGCAGATTCGTGCCTCTCTCCAGGCGCCGGCAGAAATCAGCTCGTCGATCGCTTCAGGAAACCGTTCTGCGGCTTCCTCAATGGAGGGCAGCCGCAGAATGGACTCCACCCTGGCGCCGAGCTGCTGCAGCACGCGTTTTTGTTCCAGCAGACGGGCCGCCTCGTCCGGGTCTGTCTGTTGCAGCAAGGCCGACAGCACGAACAGAGGTTCAGGATCAAACGGATCCAGCTGCACGGCGTTGCGATACGCGGCGATGGCCGCCTGGGTTTGATCACGCTCACGAAGGACCCGCCCAACGGCCAGCCAGTAAGCGTCGAACGACTGCCCCTGCGTGCCCACCTGCTGCAGGGCGGCGGCGGCGGCCTCGAAATCCCACCGCAGAATGGCCAGTTCGGCGGCCGCCTGCTCTACCATCCAGACATCCTGCGACACACTGCGATCCCGCGCCGTGGCAATAACGTGGGCCGCTTCCTCCAGTTGGGCCATGGCCATGTAGTTACCAGCCAGCGCATAAACAAGGGAGCCTTCATCGGGATCGTTCTGCCAGGCCGCAATCAGCCGCCCGACGTTTTCCTTCAGATCGTAAGTCACGCGGCGGCCGGAGCAGAACAGGAAGACATCCTGCGCTGTGCAGCGTCCCAGGCCGTCCAGCGCGACAATCAGCTGTCGCAGCCGCAGCACATTCATCAGGTTGCCTTCGAGGTTGGCCAGCAGCCGAATGGCCTCTTCGTTTTCCGGCATGCGTTTGATGGCGAGATTCAGATACCGCCGCGCCGCGACCAGCCTGGGGATCTTCAGAGCGTGCTGTGCGGCCATCGTCAACAGCCGGGGGTCCTCTTCAAATCCGGAAATTCCAGACAGAACATCGAGCGCACGTTCATCGTGACCGCGCAAACCTTCAATCACCGCCAGCAGATAAAGGACTTCTGAATCATCAGAGGATTCACGCAGCGCGGTGACAATTGTGTAGGCCCGCTCAATATCTCCGGCATCGAGCGCGGCGGACGCTTCGGCGACCAGTTGCTGCTGACTGACCGGCTCGGCCGGACGCAGCAGCCACCATGCTGCAGCCATCACCACCACCGGAATCCCCAGCAGCAACAACAGCCGCCCCACAGGCGAACGGGCCTCCCTGGATGCGCGCCTCATTTGGGATCTCCAGTCGATGCCAGGCGAACGTCACGCTGGCGAAGAGCTGACGAGTTACTTTTGCAGCTCATTGGCCATTTGACGGTGGTAGTCCGACTTATCCGAATTCTCAAGCAGCTCATAGAGTGTTGCCAGAATGGAATGCGCGGAGGCGTTTCGGGGATTAATCTCAACGGCTCGCTCCAGCGATGCGATGGCATCTTCTGTCTGATCAAGGTTCTGGGCAACCAGACCACGATAAAACCACGCTCGGGGATCCCTGCGAATCGCAGTCAGCTCCCGAAGCAGTTCATAGGATTCTTCGAATCGCTGCTGACGAAATCTCAGTTCAGAAACAACCTGCAGGGCCGTGGCCCGCCCTTCGGAAGGTGAGTCATCAAGATCAAGCGCAATCGTCCCCCACTTCTCGATCATCGGGTCGAACCTGGTGATTTCCGCGATATTGGCCAGTCCCGCGGCAACGTCGACATCACCCGCTCCTTTGTCCCAGGCTTCCTGCAGCAACTCCCGGGCTCCACGCAACAAGCGTTCGTCGCGCGACTGCGGCCTGGTCTGATAAATACTCAATGCGGCCAGCCCGCTGACCCGTGCCTGATCGGCCCGCGGCAGCGACGCAGGCTCGAGCATAGACAAAATCTGCCCGCGGGCAGGTGCCGCCGCCGAGTCATCATCCGTCTCGTGAATGCCAATACGATGGTGGGTGAAAGCCACATGCGGCACTTCGGTCGGCGCCGATGGCATGTGACATTTGGTGCAATGATTTTCAGCCTTTTGTGTGCGGACAAGCGGTACTTCACCGCAGTCCTCATCCTGATGGCAGGTCAGGCAGATCGCACGGTACTGATCCAGCGGCGCAGTGTCGCTCTGGTCCTGGTGCGGGTGGTGGCAGGTCGTACACGTCAAGCTGTCTGTCTCTGTGAAACACGCACTGCGGTGCATCTGTGCAACGTGCCCCACAATGGTCATCTGATCATCCGCTGCACCAAATCGAAAGTCCCGGCGGAAGGCCGATAGCGGCAGACCGGGACGATAATCATCAAAGTCATGACCACGAACCATTACCTGCGCGTCCGCCTGAAGGTGGCACTGCTGACAGATCGCTTCCTGTAATTCGCGATCCAGATGCGCTGGGTTCACGATGGAATAGTCCACGTCGTCTTTTGATCCACCTGCCACGCTGGAGTGCTTTTGCACGTGAAGCTCTCCGGGGCCGTGACACCGCTCGCAGCTGATAAAGCTCTCATGAACCTGGACGTGGTAGTCATTATCGCCAATGGATTCGACCGGACCGGCATGACAGTAAAGGCAGCCAGCCGCCACGTTACGACGAAAGGAAAACTGCGTTGGAAAGTCGTAACCCGGCGACATTCCCCATTGCTGTCGATCGGAGTACCACGTGAGTGGAGACTGAACCAGAAATCCATCCATTTCCGCCAGATAGCTGCGGCCAAACCTTCCGGAGCCAACCGCCCAGCGAATCAGGATGTCACGCGGCGCAAGCTCCTTCTTTCCCACCAGCAGAGATTCGGTGTGCAGCAACTCACCGTCATCGCCAGTGCGGGAGCTGTAGCTGTAACCGGATAGCGGGTGTGGTACTTCCGCTGGTGAAGTGACCTGCCCGCGGGCTTCTGCCATGGAACGACTGTGGCGTGTCTTTGAAAAATGAGCGTGCACATCGGCATGACACTCCTGGCACGACTCACTGCCCACGTAGCCCACACCAGCTCGGGTGTTCAAAAATTCGGATTCGGGAACGACCGGTGCCGGGCTGGCCGCGTACATATCCGGCTCAGCAGACCTCTCTTCTGCATTGGACTGCGAAGCGGGTTTCTCTGTCGAACAGCCTGACAGCATCACAACGACCAGACACAGTAGGAATCTCACGGCAAACTCCTTTCCCCCGGGACCGGCAGTGCGGCGATCTTCTGGCTGCGCTTCTGAAAATCCCGCAGGGCCTGAGCGGCCCTTTCATCAGTGGGGTTAATTTGCAGTGCCATCGTGATGAACTGGATTCCCATCTCACGAGAGTAGTGTCGCAGCATGCGTTCACCCAGAGACACCTGCAACTCCATATCGCTGACACGTTCCGCAAGCACCTGGATATCCGACTCGATGTCCTGAACGGCTTTGTCCGCCTGTGTCCAGCGTTCAACCAGTTGACGAGAGCGATCACCCCGTCCCAGCTGTGCCTCCGCCCGGGACAGGACGTACAGCGTGGCCACATCTTCGGGCCAGATCTGCAACAGATCCGTTGCAATGGCAACAGCAGACTCTGGGTCGTCTGTGTCCAGGTCGATCTCGGCGATGGCTCGCCGGGCAGCAAAATTCTCAGGCATCAATGCCAGTACTCGCAGGTAGGCCGACCTGGCTGAGGCGTAATCGCCCGTTTGCCGCAGCGCGTTGGCGAGTCCTTCCCAACCTGCGGCGTTGTCGGGCTGCCGGCTGGTCACCCACTCAAACTGCACGATGGCTTCCTGACCGCGCGCCAACTGATTCAGACATTCTCCCATGCGCAGACGTGTCGCCGCAGCGTCCGGCTGACGCTGCAACGCTTCTGTGTAAGAATCAATGGCCTGCTGCCAACGCGTCAGAGTTTGATGCATCAGCCCCTCGTGATGCCAGGGGCGGTGGTCGTCCGGCCAGTCTCTCCGCCAGGCATCCAGCAACTGAGCGGCTTCGCTGAATCTTCTGTTCAAACGAAATCCAACCGCGTACGCCTCGCAAACGTCGCGTTCATCGAGACGTGGATCCCGCAGCAACGCAGCCAGTCGACCATCGATGCCGCCCGACAGCTGACCGCGGCGCGCTCGATTCAGAGTCCTTTGCTGACTGACCTGGGCAGCAGAATCGATTGTTGACTCGTAACGCAGCAACAGGCGATCCGCCTCATCCGGATCACCCGCCATGCGCAGAGTCTGCACGATTAACAAACTCATTTCGGCGGTACCCGATTTGCCGCTGTGAGCAACCGCCATTTCCCGCGCCTCCGCAATGCGGCCTGCCTCCAGCAGACTGCTGAGCTGGCGCTGATACAGAATCGGACGCCCCCACAGCCAGACCAGACACATGACAGCCGGCAGTACCAGCAGGCAGGTCACCCAGCGTCGGGTCAATGACGCACGCAAAGTGTCTCCCGGGCTGGAGTTGGCAGATGCCGATTGATGGGACAATTCGGTCATGGACTTAGCCAATACGGCGACTGTCGACCTTCAACGAGCGACAGTCTCTGTTTGGTGGGAACCTGCAGATATTCATCAATGTGACCGGACGGCCAACGCACTTCGACTTTATCGACAACATCCTCAGCTAAACCTCCGACGCTTAATCGCCGTTCATTCGAGCAATAGTACCCATCACCCGCCTGCTGCTGAAGGACAATACGAGTGTCTCCACTGACTACGCTGACAACAGCGCCCACCGCAGAACGATTCGACTCGGTTCCCGTTAACCGCAGAGAAATCCATCCATCAACGGCCTTTGACCGATTTTCCAGCAGAGCCGGACGGCGATCCAGGTGCGTGATCAGCAAGTCGTCTCGACCATCGCCGTTCCAGTCCAGCCGGGCGACAGATCGTCCAAGCGTACGCTGCGCACCATACTCACCAGCCGCCTGCGGAGGACAACGAATAAACAACCCGTCATTCGTGTTCTGAAACAGGTCAACTTTCATGCGAAATGGGGCGCCCAGATGCGTGTAGTCGTCCACGTGCCCATTCGCCACGACAAGATCAAAATCACCGTCAAGATCGGCATCGAGCGCCTGAACACCAAATCCGAGCTGGCTTCTGGAATGAACGCCGAGCTGTGAGGCTTCCGTGCTGTCGCGAAAGAATCCCCCCCCAACAGACCGGTAAAATGTGTTGGTTTCATTCAGAAAGTTGGTGACCACAAGATCCACCTGAGAGTTTCCGGAAAAGTCGGCCGCAGCAATTCCCATGCAGGCTTCCAACTGACCTTCCCCGTTGCGCGCCAGTCCGATGACTTCTGCCTGATCCGTCAGGTGAATGCCGGAATGATCCGCGGCGACCTTCCAGCAGTGATTTGCTGACAGGTCATTGGCCACAAAGATTTCCAGCCCTGGCAGGCCATCGAGATCTGCGGCCAGCACACCAAGGCCCCGACCACGTCCGGTCTGCAGGCCGCTTGCTTCGGACAGATCTGTGGATGATCCGTCGCCGTTATTGCGTGCGAGGCGATCAGGGGAAGGCTCAAACAGGGAAGGCAGACAGCTGCGTTCGCGAAACACTCCCCCAACCTCGCCTCCACAGACACGCTCAAACGGCTCGCTGCCACTGAGATATTGAGCATCATAAAGATCGTCAAATCCGTCGCCATCAATGTCCGCCAGCAGACAACTCGTCGTCCATGCTTGTGGTCCGAGATCGATTTGCGACTCACTGAACGTACCATCGCCGTTATTCAGCAGGAGACGATTGTCTCCGATGTTGGCCACGTAAAGGTCTTCGAACCCGTCCCGATTCCAGTCCCCGACGGCGACACCCTGACCGAAGTCGGCCTCATCGGGAATGGCCAGCTGATTTGACTGTTCGAATTGCCCATGTCGCTGTCGGTACAGCAGATCCTGCTGAGCTGGCGGCAGCGATTCGGGAGGTGGCCAGGAGCAGGCCTGCGTCAGAAATACGTCTGGATGGTCATCATTGTCATAATCGATGACGGCCACTCCACCGCCAAACCCCTCAAAGATCTTCAACCCACCGCCACCATCGCTCACACCAGGCGCATAAGGCAATGACAATCCGACTGCCTCACTGCAGTCCTCGAATGAGAGGTCGGTTTGAGTCCCCGCCTCGGACGACCGCGCAAGCGGGACGCTGTCGATCGCCATTTTGGCTGACGCGGCGACGTCCAGCGCCGTGAGCCAGCGCGATCGGCTCTGCTCAGCAATGCCGGCAAGCTCCGCACGCGACGGAGCGTCTACTGCTGGCGTATCCGCAAATATGGACATTCCAGCCAGCCACACCACCGCCAGATCAGCCTCCCCCAACTGAGCGCATAGTTCAGCCGCGGTCAAAAAATCGGCAGGACGCTTTTCTCCCAGCAGCATCTCATGCATGAGCAGTTCGAGCTGATCAATCGTGGCAGCACGCTGTGTGAAGATTCGGCCCTCGCTTTCAAACTGAGGACGGCGACTCAGCAGAACACCGAGTGTCTGACAGGCTGAGCGGTGCAATGGATCAACCGACACCGTCTCGACAAGATATCTCACCGCCTCTTCCGCGTTGCCCTGCTGTTCAGCCAGCCAGCCGAGGAGAAAACTGACGTTCGGATGGTGGATATCCTGTTGTCTTACCGATCGCCTCCATTGCTGTAGTTCAGCCTGAAGCCCCTGGCGGAAAAGTGACAACCCCAAACCGGCCCATGCAAAACCACACTGCGAATCCAGATCGAGCGCACGCTCAAAGTTGCTGTGGCCTGCGGCAAATCGATTCCGGGATAACTCCCAGGCTCCCAGGGCGGCGTAAATGCTGGCAGTAGGCTCTGCCTGAAGGGCAATGGTCAGCCCCTGTTCGTCTTCAAGAACTTCTCGCCGCGTGCACAAAAAGATCAACTGCTCCAGTGAAATGGAATTGGCCCGCAGCAGTCTCCGAAGTGTGGAGTTTGCAGGAACTGTCTGCCCGAGTCGCAGCTGGAGATCCGCCAGAGCCTGTTGCGCTGAAGTGTCGTCGGGGTTCTGCTTCACCTGGAGAACCAGACAATCGAGGGCCGTCTCGTAGTATCCAACATCCAGCAAACGCCGCACCTGGTCTGCTTCCAGCGCCAGCTTTGATCGCCACGATTCGTGTTCACCAAGGAATTCCGCCAGCTGCTCGTCGCTGGCTATCTGCAGAACAGTCTTAAGCGCTGCCTGCTGCACCTCGCGGTCGAGTGGATAGTCAGCAAGTATCTGGCGAATCTGCGCTGCGGCAGCTTCGGGGGATTCAGCACCGCGCAGCCTCAGCACTCGCAGTTGCTCGACAGGGTTGCTCTTCTCCCTGCCAAGCCACCACCATCCGGAAAGGGCCAGGACGAGTGTCGCCACAGCCAGAAACGTTGTCAGGAAATTCTTCTGCATCACAAAAAAACCGATGAGTAGAGAAAACTCTACTCACCGGTCCTGTTCCGTAACAGATGCTGTCTGCCGAGTTTTAGAACTCGCCGATAACTTCCGTTCCCGATTTTGTGCCGAGTGCACCCCAAACACCGTATGGGCTGCGACCACCGCTGGTGCCGGGATCTACGGCGAAGGAGTCACCGCTGTCGATGTTCTCGCTGATGAAGCGAACAGAACCGTCTCCCAGAAGAACCTGAACACCACCTGTGTGGCGGCTCTGGGTCGAGTAAACACCCCAAGTGCCATCCCAGGTGTTGGCGGCACAACGAGGTCCGTTTGGAGGCAGGACGGTGTTGAAACCAGTCATCGACACGTTGCTGTCACACCATTTGTCGCCCGACCAGGCAACCAGTTCACCAGCTGGAATGTTAGGGTCAAAACGGTTGCGGTCGTTAGCATCCAGCTGTGCGAGACAGGTGGCCGGTACATCCAGCCCGCCGATGTTGTTACGAGTCTGTCCCAGCTTAGTGCGATCGCCGAGGCCACCGAGCGAACGAACCAGCTCACCCATCATGATGGTGTTGCTGGTGCCGTCAGTACAGTCGCGAACGCCGTAGGTTGTCTGCTTGGCAAACATGCCTCGCGTTTGACGCTCATTCGAGGAAGCGAAGATAGAGTCGCCATTGCAGAACGCGTAGTTGACCTTGCCCTGTGAACCACGGCCATTACCGGAAGTGGGGGCGGAGTCAGATGGGCACAGGAAGGCGGAAATCTGAGCACGCCACGGCGTGTACGCTTCGACCCATGGCTCAGGCCCGAATGCCGGGTAGGTCACACCATCGATCGTCTGCTGTGAGGCGATCTGGTTGTACAAGTTGGCCTGCTCAATGCAGGGCAGCAGTCCGATGAAACCACTCAAGCGGTCCCAGTTGCCCGAACCAGAGGTCACCCAGCCCGTGCCACCTTTGTGGAAGCAGAACTTGCCGTACACGTCGTGGTAGTTGTGCAGGGCCAGACCAAGCTGCTTCAGATTGTTCTTACACTGGGTGCGGCGGGCAGCTTCACGTGCCTGCTGTACAGCGGGCAGCAACAGGGCAATAAGAATTGCAATGATTGCGATCACAACCAGCAGTTCGATGAGGGTAAACCCTTTCAAACGTCGGCTTTTTGTCGTCGGTTCGCTCATGCGAATCTCCTAAAACAAAAGAAAGGAAAGAAGAAGAGAGAGTTAAGAAATGTGCGGGAACAACACCCACACTTCATAGAGTCTCGTTCTAGACGTGGTGATTGGCAACAAAACTTCGTTGGATTGTGACAAATTCAGGCTGCGAAACCCCACCTGCCGGTGGATGGGCGTTCAATGGCTGCGAAAACACTCAAATGTTCACACTTAATGAGTGAACATTCCCTGCAACCATAGGCGCTCGCCCTCCTGAACATAAAAGAAGTGTAGCACTCTTGAAACCGGTTTCAAGATGAAGTTAACTAAGTGTTAGGATGATCGGACAAATCGCTGTCAACTTGAGAGATAACTGCTTGAAACGTCCGATCTCGTCCGTTGTTAAAGTCGCCGTGCGACCTAACATTGTGACGTCGAATCTGCTTGAACTCTGACTGGAAAGACTCGTTATGAAACGCTTTGGACTGCTGTCCCTGTTTGCTTTTGCCTGCTCTTTGTCTTTGGCTGGTTGTGGCAGCGATGAAGACCCTGCACCGCTGGAATCCACTGAAGAAACACAGCAGCTGCAGGAAGAATCGGCTTCGGGTATGGAAGAAGCCATGAAGAAGATGGGCAAAGGCAAATAGTCTGCCCCGCAACAAAATAAGCCGCTGCAACTGCAGCGGCTTATTTGCTTTACGCTTTGTCAGAGTATCCGTTGGGAAGACTACATGTCCCATTCCCATGCGGTCTGTGATGTGGGTGGAAAGTGCTTTCGGATCCCTGCTTCTGTCACAGTCGTCCCCCGAACCTTAACGGAGAACAACACGGGCGTACCGGCCATATCACCGACAGCGTCATCTGTTACCCGTGTGTTATTGGCCGTGAGACCATTGAGTGTCAGAAAGCCGGCCCCACGAAATCCAACTCCTGAAAACTGTGTATCCGAAACATCGAGCGTCTTGAGCAACTCGGCCGGACCAAGCTTCAGAATGGCGTCATTGCTGAGGTCGCATCCCGCCAGCATCAGATGTTCCAGGGTGCTGATCTCCGAAAGTCTTCCAAGTTTATCACCGGAGATGGGACACCCGCTCAGTGACAGTTTCATCAGCGACTTCATGCCGGCCACCGCGTCAATGACTGAGTCATCAATCCCGTCCGAACGAACGTAGAGAATCTTCAGATCCGGCAGGCCGGCGACGATCGTCCTGACGCCCGCCACTGTGATTTGGGTATCGACAATCTGCAGTTCTTCGAGGTTTGCGATTGTAGCGAGCGTTTCGCAGGCCACGTCGGTCAAAGGCGTATTGTTGAGTCGCAGGACGCGCAGATGAGCCTGATCTTTCAAAGCGGCCACGACCTCGTCACTGCATTGAGCGCTCCCTGACAGGTCCACATCACTTAGCGTGCGGGATTTTGCAATGGCCTGAAGAGACTGACTTCCCGCCCCGGAGCCAGACAGGGTAACGGACTTGAGTTTTGGCATCCCAACAATGGCGGCAACCTGCTCATCCGTAAGCCCGTCTGCGTCCCCGTGAAAATCCTGCAGCGAAGGCAGCCCCTGCAACTGCTCAACGATATCCGTCGGCACCGAAGCGTTCGTGAATCGAACGGATTTGGGACTGCCGTCAAGCCCTCGAGAGACCTGCCCTCCCGCCTTTTCCAGTGAGTCAATGATCCCCGCTTCCTGCTGGCAGCCAACTCCGACGAACAGCAAACCGACCAGACAAACGCTCCGCAACCTCATAATGTTCTCTCGCTGAAACAGGACTGTTGGACGCCGGCAATCTATCACAAGATGCAGTGATTAACAGGATGGTTTGTGTAAGGAATGCGGTGAACGGCAAACTTGCGGGACGTCCGTTAACATGCTGGATTCGAGGTCACAGCCACAAACTGACGAAGCAAAACGTGCAGGCAGGCGGTCATTACTGCGTCAATGCTGCTGAGCAGGAGGAGCCCCACAATGAACTGTCAAAAACGTTGCGGAATCACGCTACTCATGATTCTGATTCCGTTTCCAGGCTGTACGAAAACGACTTCCGAATCAGGCTCAGGCTCCGAACGTCATTCGGACACGATTGCCACTGTCGAGAACGACGGCAGGCAAGAGCCAGTGCTGCAGTTTCGAATTCGGTCCGGGACCGAAGGCATTGAATTCGTCAGTCGCAATGGGGAGCAGTCAGAGCAGTTCACCATTCTGGAATCGCTCGGTGGCGGGGTGGGGCTCATCGACATCAATCACGACGGCTGGGACGACGTCCTGCTGCCCGGCGGTGGCGAAGTGAGTGAAGCGGCTGTTCCTTCCGGCCTGCCCTGCGGGCTGTTTCAAAACCTGAGACACGCCACATTTACCGATGTGAGCCGTCCTGCAGCAGTGGGCAACAAACAGCTCTATTCGCATGGCATCGCGCGGGCCGATTTTGACAGTGATGGCTTTGCCGATTTTCTGATCACCGGCTATGGAACACCGCAGCTGTTTCGCAACCTCGGAGACGGCACGTTTGAACGCACGGCCGCCTTTGAGGAAGCCAGCAGCCTGTGGAGCAGCAGTGCCGCCTGGGGAGACATCAACGGCGATGGGCATCCGGATGTCTACGTTGCCCGCTACGTCAACTGGTCGCCCGACAACAATCCACCCTGCGATGACGGCACAGGCGAACGAGATGTCTGCCCTCCCCGCGATTTCGACGGACTGCCTGACAGTCTGTACATCTCCGACGGCAGCGGACAGTTTGAGGATGTCACAACAGCGTATAGCCTGAGCCCTGACGGGAAAGGCCTGGGCGTTATCCTCGCGGATCTGGATGCGGATCAGGATGTCGACATTTACGTCACAAACGACACGGTCCCCAACCACCTGTTTCAAAACGCGGGCAATGGCTCGTTTGTTGACATGTCGCTGGTCAGCGGCGGCAGCGTGAGTGGTTCCGGCGTACCACAGGGCAGCATGGGGGTGCAGCTGCTGGACTACAACAGCGACGGACGATTCGACGTGTGGGTGACCAACTATGAAAAAGAGGCCAGCGCGCTCTACGAGGGCATCGGCGGATTTCTGTTTCGGCACGTGAGTCAAAAGACAAAAATCACAGATGTGGGCGCCATGTATGTGGGCTGGGGCGTGCTGAACATTGACGCGGATCACGATGGTGACGAAGACGTTTTCATCGCCAACGGGCACGTCATCCGTCACCCACAGTCTGCCCCGTTGCGACAGACATCGCTGCTGATGCAAAACGACAATGGCACTTCGTTTCGCAATGTGACGGCAACTGCCGGCGACTACATTTCGTCCCCTCACATGGCCCGTGGCTGCGGGGCCAGCGACCTCGATCACGATGGGGATCTGGACATCGTCATCACCCACACCAACGAACCTGCTGTCGTGCTGGAAAATGCCACACTGTCAGCCAACTGGCTGCTCATCGACCTGGTGGGAGTCAAGTCGGCACGGGATCCTGTCGGTGCCACTGTGACGGCCACAACGTCAACCGGACAGATCCATCGCCAGTTTCTGGCGGGTGGCAGCTATGCGTCCAGCAGCAGCCGCCGTTTGCACTTCGGCATCGGCAGCGATGAAACTCTGGAGGAACTGATTGTTCAGTGGCCCTCAGGAACCCGTCAGAGTTTTCGCAATGTGCCCGCCAATCAGACGCTCTGTCTGGTGGAAGGCCGCAGTCCGCGGACGCTCAGAGACTGAAGCCGATTTCAACAGCGAATCGGACGACAGGCCGCCAGCCTGTGAACTCAACGCGTCCGGCCACTCATGCTCATGGCAAAAAATCGCCGCAAAATCCACTCGCCGATCACCGTGACCAGTGCGAACATGATCACGCCCAGCAGTGTGGAAACGAAGACTGTGGCATAGAGTTCGTCCGTATCGAATCCGCTGCGTTTGCGCTCAATCATCACGCCCAGTCCCGTGAGGCTGGATCCCACAAAAAACTCGCCCACGATGGCCCCCACGATGGAGGCTCCGCCGGCAATGCGAATGCCACTAATCAGGTAAGGCAATGCGTGGGGCAGCTGCAGTTTCCAGAGTGTCTGCCAGCGACTGGCCGTGTTCAGACGAAACAATTCCAGCAGCTGTGGATCCACCTGCAGCAACCCCGTCGTCGTGCTTGTGATGACGGGAAAGATGCTGATGATGGCTGCGATCAGACTGACTCCATAAAAACCGCGTTCCACGGCAATCACCACAATGGGAGCCACGGCAATGATGGGGACCGTCTGCAGCAGAATGGCATAAGGATAAAACGCACTGCGGATCAGTGACGACTGGCTGAAAGCAAACGCACACAGCACGCCGAGTCCAATGCTCAGCGCCAGGCCCGCCATAGCGGCTTTGGCCGTTTCCACACTGGCAGACCACAGTCGTGAGCTGTTTTCGACCAGCGCCTGTCCGACAGCAACCGGCGAAGGAATGACGATGGGCGGAACCTCAGCCAGCGTCACGGCCAGGTGCCAGACAATCAGCACAAGCACGGTCACCACCAGCGGCGCGGCGATCTGTAAGAGCTGTTGCCGAAAACGAACTGACGTCATGTCACCCTGTCCTGTCGTTTGAGGGCGTGCCGCCAGAGGGCGTTTTGTCAGACAACATTTCTTCGGACGTTTTGCCAGGAGGCTTTTCGCCAACAGACCTGCTGTCAGCAGGCCCGTCGCTTTCCATCCCATTGGCCCGGTACAGCGACTGAGTGACTTTCTCCACCAGCGCATGAAACGCGGGTGCCGAACGCAGCGACTGATCACGCTCGGACAGATCGATGGGAATGTCGGCGGCCACTCCCGACGGTGTGCCGCCCAGCACCACCACACGATCGCTCATGAACACCGCCTCGTTGATGTTGTGCGTGACCAGCAGCGTCGTGAGACCCCGCTGAGAATGAATCTGCCGCACATCTTCCTCCAGTTGCATACGCAACAGATCGTCCAGCGCGGCAAACGGCTCATCCAGCAGCAGCAACTGGGGTTCGAGCACCAGCGCCCGGGCAATCGACACCCGCATCTGCATCCCCCCCGACAGTTCGCCGGGACGCTTTTGCGTGTCCTGCTGAGCAAAACCCACCATGTCAAACAGCTCAGCCAAACGGCGCTCGTCGATCGTCCGTCCCTGTCCCAGTTCGGACGGCAGCAGCACATTATCACGCGCGGATCGCCATGGGATGAGCGTGGGAGACTGAAACACCATTCCCGGGTTGCCGGCCAGCCCTCGTCGATGGATCCGGCCAGTCGTTGGCAACAGCAGGCCAGCCACCAGTCGCAGCAAAGTTGACTTGCCGCATCCGGAAGCCCCCAGCACACTGACCAGTTCGCCACTGCTTACGCCAAGTTGCTCCACAGACAGCACGTGTGGCAACCGATCATTATAAGCGAACGTCAACTGCTCCACTGCAATTGCAGAATGGTCGCTGCGTTCGCCTGTCGGCCCCCCTGCTCCTTCGAGGGGCGTCTGATCGGCGTGGAGCGCCTTTGGCTGCTCCTGACTTGTCCTGCTGTGCTCACCCACCGCTAAACACTCTGCCTGTTCTCATATTCGCCCGGCAAAGATACCGTGCGTTTTACATAATGTCGCGCTGACGAAACGTCATCTGTGTCAGATCGGCCTTTTGCTCAGACTCACCGATCTTTTTGATGGTGCCTTTGCCAAGTTTGAATCGATAGCGATTGGTGATGGGGTCAGGAACCCGATGCACCACACTGTTGGGTGGCTGATCGGCATGCAGAGCATTGCTCCACAGCACGCCCGGTCGAATCGCCGTGGTGACGATGGCAACCGCTTCGTAACTGCCCTTGCCAATTCGGATCAGGCCCGCCTTTTCCAGCCCGGCAAACGACTGACTGTCACTTTCCACACCCACAAACCCGCCCGTTTGAATCAGCACGTCGTTGTTTTCCACACGCACCAGATCACCGCTTTCAATCCCGCGGGAGGTGGCATCATTGGGATGAATTTCCACAAACTGCATGGGCCATCGCTGCTTTATGTAGTCTGTGCGACGACCATCAAAGTTGGTCTGCCAGATCTCGTTGATGCGGCCCATCGTGACCCACAATTCGTCACCACGCGGCGTGATGCGATTATAGAAGTCCGCAAATTCTGACCACGGCGTTTTGTGCAGCAGCCCTTTTCCCGAATGGGAGCCAAACGCGGCCATCCATTTCATGTGGACCGTGGGGCCCTCGGGCGAGCCAAAGTCCATGTCATGATCGTGCAGTCGCTTGGTGCCGACGATAGCCCCCCGCGCGGCCTCATCACTGAACGATCCGGCATAGTCACGATAGGCGGCTGACTCGGTCAGTTGCTCCCGCCAGCGAACGGGAGTCTGAATACCGGTGGTGCCCAGCCTGGACAGCAGTTCATGTCCCGTGATGCCCATCTGCCGGGCATAGGCCACCAGAGGCTGATAGTTGAGAATGCCTTTGCGACCGAATCGGGCGGCCTGCTCAAACACATCGTTGCTGTTTTTCCAGTCGTAGTCTTTGAAACCCATCCGCTGGGCAAACTGACTGATGATCCACCAGTCCGGTTTCGCCTCACCGGGCGGATCACAGAATTTTGAGTACAGTCGCAGTCGTCTCTCGCCGTTGCAGCGTGTGAAGTTCTCTTCGCCCCACGTGGCGGCCGGCAGAACAAGGTCGGCAAATTCGGTGCCCATGGGCGCGACGGGATAGATGTCCTGATGCACAACCATCATGCCGCCGTTGTCGACCCGCGCAATCAAAGCGGCCACCGCCTGGTCAACGGTCGCCGCCGTCACCTGGTGGGGCGACTGGGATGTCATCGCACGAAACTTCTGCATCAGTTCCTGGCTGGCCGCCATGGCCTGCGTCCACGTGGTTCCAATCACCCACGCAAATCTCAGATTGCCCGCTTCCACCCAGCGATCCAGGTCGATTTCCTTGCGGCGTCGGCCCACCTGTTTTTCCGGAGAGAAAATGCGGGGATAAGACTCGGCGCCGTACCAGCCCCGCTGATGGCCCCCCATTCGCGACACCACGCGGCCCTCGCGATTGCCGGAGCCGCAGATCAGCGCCAGGCTCGAATAGCTGGCCGTGTTCAGATAGTTGTTGCTCCAGTAGTTGCCCTTCTCAAACGCAAACGACGTTTTGGGTCGTGTGCCGTTGACGGGGCGGGCCATCATTTCGGCCGCCTGACGAATTTTATCCGCCGGGATGCCCGTGACTGTCGAGGCGCTGTTCAGTTCTGCGTCTGGGTTATTCAGCACCCACTGTTTGTATTCCTCAAAGGAAGCACCAAATTTGCCCCAGGTCGTCCGCCACTGCCAGGGCGTATTGCGGGTGCCGCGGCCAAAGCCGGAATCAATCTCCCAGCGATTGGCCACCCACTGAGCGATGTAGTCGGCATCTTCCCAGCCGTTTTCCAGAATCAACCGGGCCAGAGCCAGATGCAGGATGGTGTCGGTGCCGGGGATGATCTGCAGAAACAAGCCGCCGTTGGCTTCCGCCCAGGCCACTCCCGTCGTCCGCCGCGGCAACACGTAAATGTGCTTCACGTCCGGCCGCATCATCCATTCGGTCCAGGCCACAGTCTTGGTTTCATACGGGTCGGTGCCGGAAAACAGGATCACGTCCGACTTCGCCCAGTCGTCATATGAGGCACTGAACGGGTTGATGCCGGCATCGTCAATCCCGGCCGTGTCGTTGCCTGGCCCGGGCTTATCATGGGGCGCATAAGCGGGCGTCTGGATCGACTCAAACGCGAGACGACTGATGGCATACGTGTTTTCAAAATACTGATAGCTGAAGGTCTTCATCCCCCACGCTTCGCGGCCGTGCTTTTCCAGCACGTGCTCACTGACACGCGCAAGAATTTCGATTGCGTCGTCCCACGAGACGGGCACCTGCTGGCCATTCACACGCAGCAGAGGCGTTTTGAGTCGATCTTTGGTAGGACCATCGGGGTCGAACGGTTTCTTCGCGAGGCAGCCCCCGCGAATGGAATGATTGCCGCCCGGATTGACCACGGTGGCATCGGGATCCGGCAGCACCACCAGATTGTGTCGCTCGCCGTTGACCATGCAGTGCCCGTGCTCGTTGGGACTGATCCACTGCCCCGACGCTTCAGCAACCGGAAAATCGACGCCCAGCGCATTGTCCTCAGCCCGCTCGCCGCCTGCCGTCCCTTCCGGCCAGACGAACGCTTTGTAGCCGCAGCCCACAATACAGTAGTCGCAGGCGGTTGAAACGACGGTTGCGTCTTTGGGGGGCAGCGGCACACGATTTTCTTGTGACATGGCGTCTCTGGGCCGGAGGGTCTCTGCGAAAGCGAACCGCCGGATAATACCACCGTGACCGCGCAACGAAAATGCACCCCGCTGGCCCCAACCCGGGCCCGAGGCGCGACGCGGGCCCGTCGCGCAACTCGCGCCCGTCGCGCAACTCGCGCCCGACGCGCAACCCGGGCCCGCGACATTGCGAGGTGCGCGCCGTGCCGCGACTATTTCGCCTGCAGCAGATACGCGAGCAGGTCGGCCATCGCCTGCGGATCGATCGTCTTTTCCAGCCCCTCCGGCATCAGCGACTGCCCCGTGTTGTGCAGCTTTTCAATGTCGCTGCGCAGCAGAGTGTCGCTGACTCCCTCCGCTCGTTTCAGTGTGAGGCTGCTCGAACTCTCTCCCACAATCATACCCGTGACTGAACGGCCGCTCTTCAGCGCTGCCACATAGTTGACGTACTGCGGGTTCACCTCAAGATTGGGATCCAGCACGTTCACCAGAATCGACTCCGCCCCCCGCGCGGCCATGGTGGCCAGATTTGGCCCCAGTGGCTCGCCAAAACTCTCCACACGATGACAACTGGCGCAGTGTTTTCGAAAGATCTGTCGGCCCTGCTCCACACGATTTTTTTCAATGCGGTTACTCGCCATCACAGACCGGTATTCGTCCACCACCTGACGACGGGCGCCCAACTGCCATGTCGCCAGCAGACCACGCGCCTGCTCCGCCAGTTTGGATGATGTGGAACGGGCGACGCGCTGCAGGCGATCTCGCGGCAAATCGGTTAACCGCAGTTCGTCCTGCTGGATGGCTTGCAGCACAAGACCAGCGCGGGACTCGGTGGCAAACAGAATTTCGACCGCCAGAGCCTGCTGCCGCGGGCTGAAGGTCGGCCAGTGCTGCACGATAGTCTCAGCCGCATCAAGTTCCCGGAACGTGCCCAGCGTCTGCAGCGCGGCCTCGCGGACCTCCAGAGGCTGTTGCGGCTGCAGGCCGGCCGCCAGTGTCTGCCGAATATCGTGGAAGGCCGCAAAGCGAAGACTGGTGATCGCTCTGGCACGACGAGCGGCCGACTGTGATTCATCGCCGGCTGTCTGTTGAGCAACTTCCAGAAGCTGGCGGATTCGTTGACGGGCCGGCGAAACGTCGGGCCCATCACTGGCTCTGGGTGCCCATTTCAGCAGCGAACCATACAGCGGCAGTGCCATGCCGGCGTGCGCGTCGTCCAGGCCATCGAGTGCCCGCACAACGCAATCAAACTCGTCGGGGGATTTCTGCGCTCCCACCTGATCAATCAACTGCTGCAGGAAACTGTCTGCCGCAGAAGTGTACCACTGCGGATCGTCCAGCAGCCTCTCGAGCAGCCCCGCAGCGCCCGTCGGTACCGCACTGTGAACCGCCAGTTGGGTCCAGCGACCAGCGTCCTTTCGAATGATGGCCGCCAGCGCCTCGTTCTTTCCTGAATGCTCGCATGGTCCCAGCGCGTAGGCCACCTGAATGCGGACCTCGGCACTGTCGTCCATCGCCAGAGGCAGCAACTGTTCGACCAGTTGTTTTGAAAACTGACGTCGATCCACAAGCCGTACGGCATGACGCCGTACCTGAGGATGCTCATCCTGCAGCGCGGCATTCAGCACATCGGCCGACAGCTGATTCATACCGGAAAGCACATACAGGGCGTGCATCCGACCCAGCGGAGATGGCGATTTGTGAACCACCGCAGTCAGCGGGGCCACCACACTGGTGTCCTGACGCTCAAACAGCAATCGAGCGGCCGTTTCGCGGTGCCACGCATTGTCATGATTCAGCAGTTCCACCAGTTCCACGGCCGAAGCTTGTGTCAGCTGCGGCGTCGGCCTGTGTTTGTGACCGGTCGGCGCAAGACGATAAATGCGGCCACGATCGCGTCCGGCCGTCAGGTCCAGATGTTCTTTGATGCCCGGTGGCAGTGATTTGGGGTGTTCAATCACCTCGCGACACGTATCAATCACAAACAGGCTGCCATCGGGCGCATTGGCAAACTGCGATGGTCGAAACCAGATGTCTGTCGAGGCGACGAACTCCGACTGTTCATCAATGCGTTCGCCGCGAAACGGCAGACCGTCACCTGTCAGCCGCTTGCGATGCACCAGATTGCTGCCCACATCGCCGACAATCGCCAACCCGCGATCTGCCGTCGGCCAGGCGTCGCCTCGATAGATCGTGATGCCCGTCGCCCCCGTGAAGTAACCCGCCGCGCGGCCACCCCCTTCCACAGGACCCGGCACGGTTCCCGCCACGCGCAGTCGAGTGCGGACAATTCGCCAGGGTTCAGCGGGCGAAATGCGAAACACGGCCGCCTGTGGACCATCGGCCGCAATGGAAACACGGGCACCGGGCGGGCGGCAATAAGGATTGCGTGTCACCAGATGATCTTCATACATCACCTGCTGGATGTGATCGCTGTTGGATGAGACGAATTTTCGGCCCCAGTCATCAAAGCACATACCATGCTGGGCAGCCCCGCTGGTGAGTCGAAATTCGCCGCTGCGGGGATCCAGCAGAATGTCGCGGCCGCGAATATTGACCGGTGACCACGATGCGCCGACCGTCATCACCTTTCCGCCCACACTGCTGCAGGCCAGATGGATGCCGTTGTCCAGATCCCACCGCATGGAATTCATCAGGCCCTGCACATTGGACGTTCCCAACCCTGTGAGTACCGTTCTGCGAACGTCCGCCACACCGTCGCCATCCGTGTCTTTCAGATACAGCACCTCTGGCGCATCGCCCACAAACAGCCCGCCGTCATAGGGGAAGATGGCGGTCGGCCATTTCAGTCCGGAGGCAAACGTGGTCCGACGGTCGTAGACGCCATCGGCGTCCTCGTCCACCAACAGACCAATCGTGGAAATCTGATCGTCGCGATTCTCACTGTAACCCCGCATTTCGCAGACATACATGCGGCCATCCGCATCCCACTCCACGGCCACTGGACTGCCGATCAGAGGTTCGGACGCCACCAGCCGCATTTCGTAGCCATCAGCCACCTGAAATGTATCCAGAGCCTGTGCGGGCGAGGTGGGAGGAATCCGGGGCAACTCGGCGGCGTAGTCGGGCGCATCATCCAGTTCTTTGAGCAGAGCTTTCACGCCGTCCATCAGCACGCGCTCGACGCCCGGTCCCACTTTGGACGCGCGCTCGCTGGTCTCGTAGCCCCCCTGCCCATACGACTTTGCCGTGCCAATGTAACCGGGGCCGTAGTCTCCGTAAGCTGCCATCGCCACGCGCAGTTGTGGGCGGAGTTTTTTGGCCGCCAGCTGGTATTCCACAAACAGCTCACCGGGCATATGCAGGATCCGCGCATCACCCACCCGCAGACAGGACAGCTCAATCCCGCGGCCATCGCGACACCGCAGCGCGAAGGCCAGCTGCTCGGGACTGCCCCAGTAGTCTTTGGTTTTCCAGGACGTCAGGTTCTGCTGCAGTTGCTCAATCTGCAGATGATCGCCCAGCGGCAGTTTGACGGGAGCGACCGCCCAGCCAATATCGCTGGCCGTCAGCGCAAACTTCTTTGCCGATTCCAGTGATCGCTGCATGCCGTCGGCCAGCCTGCGCGCAAGAATCAGCCGATTGGCTGTCGCGCCATCGTTGTACTTGCCGGCTCCGATGTTGCCGCCGGCCCCGTTAAAATGCACGTGCAGCGCAGCGGGCACATCCTGGCCGCGCATCAGCCGCGCCAGGCCGGGAAAATCAGGACTGGGCACTCCCGTGCGATAGTAGCTTTGCGGATGACAGGCGTAGTAACTGAGCACGGCCACCGGCTGGTCGTCGTTCCAGAAGGACAGTGTGGTCACCACCGGATCGATAATCCCTTCCGGCAAAGCGCGAATTTTGGGATCCCGACACGTTGTATACCGTGTCTGCACCACCTGGCCGGTCTCATCCTGAATGCGGCGATTGCTGGCCACCTTCTCCACCAGCGCTTCGCCAATCGCCGCATGGGTGACGGGCGTGGCTGTCGTCAGACTGTCTTGCACGGCCCGCTGCAGTCGCTGCAAAACATCTCGCGCAAATCCGCCCTGCAGCGCTCCCAGATCGACCACACCGGCATCACGCAGCAGGCGTTCGGCCGTAAAGTCACACCGCGGCGCGTCATGCTGATGCAGTGTCTGCACGGCCACACGGGCCGCTGTCGTCCCAGCCGCCTGTGCGATCGCCTCACGAAACGCGTCGTGAGCTTCGTTGCCAATACCAATCCAGTCGACCGCACAGAGCACAATCGGCCGGCCAGCGCCCAGCAGCACGATGCCGCGGCAGCGCAGGCCCAGTTCGTCAACACGCTTCACAGCGTCATAAGCCATCGGAAAGCCGACAGGCGGTGTGGCGTCGATATCAAACCGAGCCAGCCGAATGTCCTGAGCGTGACTGATCCTGCCCGCCAGACACACCATCAGCATTGTGGTCGCAAACTGCCTTCTCATCATCCTGCCCCCTGTGCTGCCGGAAACTGAAGGCCACATTGTGTCAGGTCGCAGTCGCGGTGAACACTACGCCGGAAGATCAGATGGCCGGTGGCATCAGCCGTCGGAGCTGACAACCGCATGCAGACGACGGCCCGTGTTGTAGTCCGTGACGACAGGGTGCTGCGGCAGCTGCAGTTGCTCGGCATACACCCTCATTTGTGCCGCCGCCGTTGGTCGTGATTGTGTTTGCAGCAGTTCCACGCAGGACGCATCATCCGGATGCTCCAGACACACAATCCAGTGGTCCTGCAGGCGCCCATCGCCGGGATGGTTGCGGTCTCGCCCACGCAGTGTGAGTCGCTTCAGCTGCAGGCGATAGTCGTGCAGTGGCTGCTCCCGGGACACATGCTTCCAGGGTGCCCTCTCGATTTGCCAGACACGGTCGGACTCGATGCCCACTGTCGTCACCGTGAACAGACAATGAAACGCCCAAAGGACGAGAGCCGCTGGCGCACAAAGCAGCATCCCGCAGAAGACGGCCAGCAGCATTTCCCCATGACAGGCAGCGACGACCAGACAGGAGCACAGCACAACAAAAAACGGGGTGGCGAACGCCAGCAGCCCCCAGCCGAAACGCGTCTGCCGATCTGTCCGCACTGCCGGAAGCACGGTCAGATCGAAGGGAGTCTCACGACGGACCCTCTGAATGATTGTCGCTGCTGGAATCTGTACGTCGCCCTCCCCTCTGCTCATCAGACAATCTCAAAATCGTGATGCGCACTCCACGGTCCCCATACACGGTTCGCCAGCAACACACGCACCCATGCCCGATACCGGCCGACATTTAAAGCCTGATCAGGACGAATCGACACGGCCGGGGCGGCAATTTCCCGGTTGCGATAGATCGGCCGGCCGTCAGAAAACAGGGCCACCTCATAGCCGTTCGATTCGGTCACCGGCTGCCAGACCAGTTCCGGTCGTCGGTCCTCGGTCTGCACGGGAGAGACCAGCTGTGTCTGCCCACCTATCAGGAAACTGTTGCCCGGCACCCAGTCACCCACGAATCCCTCGCCATCAGCGCCGCGCACATACCATTGCCATTGTCCGTGTTGCAGATCGTCGGGCGCCAGCAGCACACCGCTGCCGGACAGCCGCGCTTTGTGTTCGACCTCATCCTGCTGATGCCACAGAACGATCGCGTATGTCTGCGCTCCGTTGACAGCATCCCAGCGGAATGTGGGCCGCATACTGACAGAGTTGGGCACCGGTTCGATCTGAACAGACGCGTTGGAAAATGCGCGTCCATTGGACTTGTAAATAGCGGGCGCACTCCACGTCCCGCGTGTGCCGCCCTCAGCAATCGCACGGGCCCAGACTTCGTAGTTGCCGCTGATCGGCAGTGGGACGAATCGCTCGGTTCGCGGGCCGGTGGAACCATGGAACACGACATCGCGTGTGTCAGCATGCCGCACATACAGCTCGTATTCGCTGGCCCCGGCCACGCCGGCAAACGAAATCCGCACCAGCGGCGAATCCACGGGAGACTCTTTTTTGGCAAAGACGGTCGTGCGGCCATGAGGATGGAAGACCAGCGGACGACTCCACGAAGAACGCCCGCCGTCAAATTCGGCTCGCACCCACCAGCGATAATCGCCAGCCGCCAGATCGGCGTCCGGCTGGAAACGCGGCGACTCGATGCCCCGCACGTTCACAACGGACCGTCCGGTCTGCACCCAGATCTCGTAACTGACCGCCCCCCGCACCGCGTGCCAGCGAAACTCAGGACGTACATCAAACAAACCGCCCTCGGGCCCCGTCAGTTCAGGCACCACCTCATAGCGCACCGGCGGTGACCACCGGGACCAGACACCCGCGGAATTCTGTGTTCGTACCCAGACATCGTTGATACCCACAGACGGGGCAAAAGACTCTTCAGACTGGCGACCGGGTGAGGTATCAATCTGGTAGGTAACAGGGGCGTGACCGAGCGAGCGATTGACCACGTAAAATTCGGCCCGCACCGCATCCGGCTGAGACACCCAGTTGTGAACAGCCAGACGGCTGCTGGCTGCGTACGCGGCCGACTGCAGATCCGTCCGCGTGGCGATCTGAAACGTCCGCACCGACCAGCCGGACAACACACCATCAGCATCCACGCCACGCACCCACACGCGGTAGCGACCGTCCGGCAGATCCGTCAGCTCCATCGCGGTGCCCGCAACAGCACGATCCACCAGCCAGGAATTCGCTCCCGTCTGACCGCTGGACAGATTTTCCAGCACCAGTTCATGATGAGTCGCGTCATGGCCTGCCTGCCACGTGACCGTTGCGGACGACAGAAACTCGGACGTTTCGATCCGCAGGATCGACGGCGCAGACGGATGAAACTCCCAGGCACCGGCGTCCAGTTCTTCTCCGGCCGCCGCATCACCGGCTCTCACCCGCGCGTGAAATGCGCCGCGCTGATCAAACACCAGCGGCGAAAACGTGACGTCCAGCGCCTGACTGACTTTGCCATGATCAATCGCCGGACTATCGGGAATCAGCGGCAGCACGAGCGTGCGCGACGTCGGATCACGATCAGGACGGAGCACCTGTTCCACGCCCAGCAGGCCGCCCTCGAAGCCAACCGTGTTTGTCCCCTCATCCGCAACTCCTGCCGCAGAGTTGGGATCACCCAGCAGCGAATAGCTGGCCGTCACGGCGCCCCCGTTTGCGGCCAGCAGATCATCCGACTGCAGAGCATGGGGTCCCGAACGATTGCCCAGGACGATACTGCTGGCCAGAGTCAGCGGCACCGCGGTGGCCAGACCACCACCCGCCCCGCCCCCCTCAACCAGTTCTGCGGCCGCCTGATTGCGAACCACGGTGGAGGCCAGCACCGTCAGGCTGCCACCCGCCACGGCCGCCCCTCCGCCCTGACCGCCCGCGGCGTTGAAAGCAATCGTGCTGTTGCTGATGACGGACTGCAGTCCCGTTACAGCAACACCACCGCCGGACCCCGCTGACGTGTTGTCATGAATGCCACTGGACTGCACCAGCAACTGCGTTTGTGCAAACACGCCACCCCCGGCCGCCTCGCTGTGGTTGTCGGACACAGTGGACGTATTGATGCGGACGCCCCCTTCGACGGCCGCCAGCGCTCCTCCGTTGCCAGCCGCAGAATTACGCACCAGCTGAGAGGCGGAAATCGTGAGGCTGCCGGTCGAATACAGCCCGCCGCCATCGCCGCCGGCCGTGTTGTCAGCCACCAGCACCTCATGCAGCTGCAGCTGTCCGCTGTTGACGATGGCTCCGCCCTGGCCGTTCGCCGTGTGGCCGGTCAGCTGCACATATTCCAGCGATGTGCTGCCCTGGTTCCACACAGCGGCTGCCGAGTCCGCCCGGCCGTTCACAAGGTTGACGCCGCTGACAGACAACTGAGAGTTCTCGCCCACCTGAAGCAGACGGTGCTGATCGCCGCCATCAAGCACGACCCTGTCAGCCTGATCCACACTGCCGGAAATTGTCAGCCGACCGACCACCGACAGTGGCCGCTGCAGTTCAATGCGGGCCCCCAACAGCGATTCATGAAACACGATCTCATCCTGTGCGCCACCAGCCGCCGCGTCTCGATAAGGCGCATTGGTATTGGCCGCGATCACCGCCTCCCGCAGTGTCAGTTGTCCGTCCAGAACTTCATTGTCAGCGGCCGATGTGACCACAAACTGCGTCAGCAGCTGACGCGATTCGCAGATCTCGGCAGCAGCCGCGACCGGGGACGACCGACGGCGATTGCTCCCAGACCGAAACATGTGCAGATGATCAATCAGTTTTTGCAGACTTAACCTCATCGTGTGACTCCTCGTCCATTGAAAGCCGTGGCGGGCATCTCCATGGACGCAGAAATTCACAGCAGCCGCACGCGGTATTTGGCGAGAAAACGGCGTGGTCCTTGCACACGGCGGGTCGCCAGCCATCATTGGGACGCCGAACCGAAATCCTGAAAAAACCGCGTGCACCGGTCGTTTGATTTTTCGTCCTGCCGTTATGGAAACCGCTGTGAACTTTCAACAGGCGCTGCAACAGGCAAGAAACAGTGGGCCGGAGGCTGTCGCTGGACTGCTGAGTCAGTTTCGTGAATTCCTGCGTTTGACGGCCGCGGCCGCCATTCCCGCCACGCATCGCGCGCGACTGGACGCCTCGGATGTCGTTCAGGAAACCATGCTCAAGGCCAGCAATCGCTTTGAGACATTCGCCGGACAGACGGAGGCGGAGCTGGCGGGCTGGCTGCGAACGACGCTCAACAGAACGGTGATAGACGGCCTGCGACGCCTGCAGACAGCGCGGGCGGCTGACCCCCTGCGTGTCAGATCTGTGGAGGCGATGTTTGATCGCGGTTCACACATTTGCCAGAACCTGCTGGCCGCCAGTGGCACATCCCCCAGCATGCAGGCCAGTCATCAGGAAGACGCCCTGATTTTGGCGCGGGCGATGGCAACGCTGTCCGAAGACTATCGGCAGGTGCTGATGCTGCGAAGTATCGAGGAACGTCCGTGGGCCGATGTGGGCACATTGATGAATCGCAGCGAAGGATCCGTGCGGATGCTCTGGACGCGGGCGCTCGTGCAGCTGAAACCCAAACTCGAAGCCCAAATGAAATAGCTATGTCTGATCCGCAGCAGCGCCTGATGCAGGCCGTCGATCGTTATCTGGAATCTGTCGAAGCCGGTCAGCCCATACCGCCTGAGCGGCTGCTGGCAGAATACGCCGACGTTCGCGAAGAACTGGGTGACTGCCTGAGCACACTGGCATTCATCCATCGCGCCGCCGCGGAGCCCGCCGCAGCGTCGTCTGCAGAGATTTGTGAAGAGCAGTTTGCCGCCACGGAAGATCCATTACTGCAAACGGTCCTGGGTGACTATCGCCTCAGGAAACGCATCGGCCGTGGCGGTATGGGAGTGGTGTATGAAGCCGAACAGCTGACACTGCAGCGACGTGTGGCCGTCAAGGTGCTGCCGTTTGCCGCCGCTCTCGATGATCGCCGGCTCCAGCGGTTTCGGCACGAAGCCATGTCGGCCGCCGCCCTGCACCACCCGCACATTGTGCCCGTCTTTCTGGTCGGACACGAGAACGCAACCCACTTTTACGTCATGCAGCTGATTGACGGGCAGTCACTGGCAGAACTGATGGCCCGACAGCAGCACAGCAGGTCTCCCGATCGGGACGGGGCGTCGTCCCTGGAGATGCCTGACCAGCCGAACGAAGCAAGTCGTCAAACGGAAACCTCGCCAGGCCACGCCGCCTTCACCCACCACGACGGCAGCGCCGAAAAATTTCGCCAGCTGGCCCGGCTGTTTGCCCCCATTGCCGACGCGCTTGAACATGCTCATGAAACGGGCATCGTGCATCGGGACGTGAAACCGTCCAATCTGCTGCTCGATCATGCGGGCAAGCTCTGGCTGACCGATTTCGGCCTGGCGATGCGGGCAGACGGACAGGCGCTCACCATGACGGGTGATGTGGTGGGCACTTTGAAATACATGTCTCCCGAACAGATTCTGGGCAACCGCTCCACTGTGGATCATCGCTCAGACGTGTATTCTCTGGGACTGTCGCTGTATGAGCTGCTGGCTCAGCGTCCTGCATTTCCCGCCACCCGACGTGCGGCGCTCATGCAGCAGATCTCACACGCCGCTCCGCAACCCCTGCGTTCTGTCAACAGGTTCCTCCCCAAAGACCTGTGCACGATTGTCGAAAAGGCGATTGCCCGTGAGCCGCAGGACCGCTATCAGACTGCGGCAGCGTTTGCCGAAGATCTGCGTCGCTTTGCGGCTGGCAGCCAGGTGACCGCCCGACGCCCCACACTGAAGCGGCGGCTGACGTTGTGGGCGCAGCGGCATTACAAAGCCGTCACGATCGGCGTGGTGACTGGACTGCTGATGCTCGCCGGCCTGACTGTGGGCAACATTGCTCTGGCGGCCGAACAGCGGCGGACTCAAACGGCCCTGGCAGACTCCCGGGAACTCCTGCAGGAGTATCACACCACGCTGCGCGATGTCTCGTCTGTGATCAATCGGCATCAGCTGTACGATCAGCCCGTGTATGCGGCCATGATCGGAGACTTTGCCGACGCTCTGAGCACCCACTCGCGTATCCTGCAGCAACTGGCACAGGACAACCCCGTTGTGCGCAGATCGCTGCTCGACCATTTGCGCAGTGTGGCCGTCGCGTCGTGGAAATCGGGCGATCAGCCAACCGCCCGACGGCTGTATCAGCAGGTGCGCTGGCTGGCCGAACGCAGCGTTCTGCACAGTCGAAAACAGCTCGATCAAAAGGCCACCCGAACGACGGTGAACGCGTGGCTGGCCGCAATGGAAGCACTGGGTAACGCGGAACGCTACGCGGAGTTTGACGATACCGACGGTCGCGAACGATTCGACCAGGCCATCGCCTTGGCCCGGAAACGGCTTCCCGCCGACCCGGACGGCGCCTCACTGCGATACTGGCTGGGCTTTCTGCAGGCCGAGCGCGTACGCCTGTATGCCGTGGACCCGCAGGCGCGGATGGCTGGTTTTCGGAATGCTGCAGACAACCTTCGCCGCAGCGAGGAATTGAAGGCATCCGCCGTCACCCGCCGTCGACTGGCGCGGGTGCTGAAACAAATCCACGCTCCTCGGTTTCGCGAGGAGAAATACGAAACAGCACGTGTGGCCGTGGAAGAAGAGGTGCGTCTGCTGGCTGACAACTGCGCCGAAGATTTTTCCATCGGGGATGTGCAGATGTACTGTGACGCACTGCGGCGACTGATCACCACGACGCTGCGATGTCGCCAGCCACAGCGGGCCGCTGACGTCAACGATGAACTGTTGCGCACGGCCCGCCGTGGCTTCGAGCAGTTTCGCACTGATGAGATGCGACAGCATCTGGCACGCGCCTGCACACATCGTTTGCGCGACATCGGCATGGGAAACCGCACGATGGATGATCCGTCCATTCTGATGCGGGAAGCCCGGCGGCTGTTCCACCGGGCACAGGACCGTCAACAGCTGGTGGATCTGACCGTTATCTCAGCCATGGTCGTCAGTCGACTTCTGCCGGATGACACAAAACCGGTCAGCGTGCGTTTGCAGGCTTTTGCCGACCTGCAGCATACGGCCGGACTGGCCGACGATTTTCGTGCGGACTCGGCCGTTTCGCACGACGACGGAGCGATCATGCTGCAGCGCATGCGCGACCACAATGCCGACCTGAAAAAGCTGCTCGGCCGCCAGAAAACGTCTCCCTGACAGTCGTCCGGCACGCGGGATCGTCAAACTATTATTGAACCGTCATTCCGTAATCGCTAAAACAGCCGCATGGCAGGACGTCCCAAATCCTACGATGACGCTCAGGTGCTGAGTCAGGCCATGCGCACTTTCTGGAAGCAGGGCTATGAAGCCACCAGCTACAGTGACCTGGAGAAATCGACCGGCCTGGGGCGTCAGAGTCTGTATGGCGCATTCGGCGACAAAAAGTGCCTGTTTGTCGCCGCCCTGAAACACTACGGCCAGAATGTCACACAGCTCTCCCTGGAAATTCTCAATCAGGACGGGTCGCCCATTTCCAACGTAGGCCGCTGGCTCAGACGCCTGGTGGAGCGTGCCGCCAGGCTGAAGATCGGTTGTCTGCTGACCAACACGGCCATCGAGGCCGGCACACACGATGCCGACGTGCAGCAGGTGGTACAGCAGGAACTGGCGTGCGTGGAACAGGCGCTGCAGCGCACCCTGCGCCGTGCAGTCGCCTGCGGTGAACTGAGCCCGCAGACCAATGTCAGCGAGGTGGCCACTTATTTCTTCGGCGTGGCTCAGGGACTGATGGTGATGGGCCGCATGGGGCAAAGTCGCATTCGCCTGACCCGATTTGCCAACGTCGCTCTGGCCACGCTGCAACCAGCCGCCAACTGACTGCAGCAGACCACCGCTGTGCGGCAGCGACGCCTTCCGTCTGTGGAGTTTGCCGGAAAACGGCTAAGGCGATGCGTTGGTCGCTCTGCCATACAGCAGCCCCACCACGCCGATGGCGTAGATGTCGTCGCCATCCAGTTCCAGGACGATCTGCGGCAGCGCCTGCGTTGCATGCCCGGCGACCACCATGCCGTGGCGCGTCAGATCGAATGTGGTCAGGTGCAAAGAACAGGGGCCAGCCACGCGGTGTTCCGGCTTGTAGTCGCCTTCCAGCGAACCTCCCATATGGGTGCAGCGACTGCTGAAGGCCACGATGTCCTGCCCTGGCCCCTCACCGCCACCGGATGTCTCGCCCGTTTTGACAAGCAGACAGCCCGACAGTTCCCCATCGTCCGGGTAACTGAACGCCACGGCCTGTCCGTCTTTGAGCGCAGATACGGAGCCGATTCTGCGACGCTCAAAAGTGGACAGGTTTACGGGCGTGCGCTCATCCTGCCCGAGAACGCGACCGGGGAACACGTGCGCCAGCAGCACGGTCGTGGCCGTTGTGCGGGAAAGAAAATCACGTCGGTTGACGGGTTGGGAACCACATGCCTGCGAGTCACACGGTTTGGGGGCTTTCATGACTCTGCTTTCCTGTCTGTCTGTTGGCGGTCTCTGGCAAAGCGCCCCTGTGTGCCGGCGTCGTGTTGGGTTGCCGACCGGTCACTCGGCCGCTTCGAGCAGTGGCCAGACTTCATATTCGGGCAGCCGCGGCACGGCAATACGAACCTCTTTTCCGCTGAGGGAGTACAGAAATTCGGCCAGTTGAAACTTTTCCTCATCCGTCAGCCGCAGCGGACGGATAAGCGGACTTTGCCGCGGGTCGTCGCCGCCGCCGGCGTCGTAAAAATCGATCACGTCTTCCACATCAAAAAACACGCCGTTGTGCATGTAGGGGGCCGTGTATTCCAGATAGCGGAGCGAAGGCGTGCGGAACTTTCCGCGGTCCTCCTCTTTTTTGGTCGTGTAGTACAGCCCGAGATCACCGTCCGCCTGCCGATAAACGTGCTCAGGCACGCCCCGAATGTAGTGCTGGTATCGCAGCGCCACCTGCCGCAGAGGATCCTGCTCAAACGCTTTTTGCTTTGGCAGATCGAGATAGTGATAGTCTTCGTCACTCATCAGCGACCCGTGATGACACTGAATGCAGCCTGCTTTGCCCTCAAACAGCACCAGCCCGGCTTTGGCATCCTCGGAAAGTGCGTCTTCTTCGCCGGCAAGAAACTGGTCGAACGGACTGTCGCGGGAAATCATGTCCGTGCGTTCAAACGTGGCAATGGCTTTGAGCACATGCGCGAAGGTCGGTCGATCGACGCCAAAGGCCTCTTTGAACATCGCCAGATACTCGGGCATCTGGGCGAGACGTTCCTCAATCATCACCGGATCACCGTTGCCCGCCAGATTGCCGGTGATCGCGCTTTTGGCCTGCGCTTCGAGGCTGGGAACTTCGCCCGCCCAGAACAACTTGCTGTAAAACGCAGAGTTGACAGTCGTCTGAGAGTTTCGCCAGTGCTGAGTGCCCGCGTATCCGCGGGAGACGGCCTGACCGTCCCCCCAGCCCTGTCGCGGGTCATGGCAGGACGCACAACTGGTCCCCACATCCCCGGAAAGCCGATTGTCGAAAAACAGCACACGGCCCAACTGCGACTTGGCCGCCGAGACCGGATTGTCGGGTGGCACCGGCACGTCGGGCAGCGCGGCCAGCGGAGGAAAGCCGTGCAAAGGGCGCTGGTTGGTCCCGGCCGCAGTCGGTGCGCGGGGTGCAGGCGCTGAATCGTCAGTCCGGCTGCCTTCCGATGCGGCCGCAGACGACGTCTCCGGGGGCTGCGGGTCTGTCGCAGTGATCGCGGGCGTCACCGACGAATCCTGGGTGTCAGCCTTCCTGCGACTACAGCCTGCCAGCAGCAGAGCGGCCAGTGGAAAAAGGAACCAGTGGCGACCTCTCACTTGTTTTCTCCCAGCGGACGCAGTTCGTAGTCGGGAATCTCGGGCCGTTTGATGGTCAGCGGCGGCCCGGAAAGCGATTCCAGAAAGGCGACCAGATCAGCCTGCTCCTGGTCTGTCAGTTGCAGCGGCTGCAGACGAGCGTCCTTCGTGCCGTCCGGCCCACCGCCCGCATTGTAAAAGGCCACCACGTCGGCCAGTGTCTTTAGCCGCCCGTCGTGCATATAGGGGGCTGTCGAGACCAGTTCACGCAAAGTGGGTGTCCGCATTTTTCCCATGTCGGCCCTGTCTTTGGACACACACAACAGACCCGGATCACGCCGCAGACGCTCGTACCCGGGTACTCCAAGCGTGCGGAAGAAACGCCGAAAAGTGATGTGACGCAATGGGTCAGCAAACAGGTCGGGATTCGCGGCCAGACCCAGCGAATGAAAATCGCCGTCACTGAGCATGGGACCGTGGTGGCACGTGATGCAGGCCGCTTTCCCCCGAAACAGCTTCAAACCGCGCTGGGCGGGTTCCGAGATGGCATCCGTTTGCCCGTTGAGGAATCGATCGAACGGGACATCCCGCGAACGGAGCGTCTTCAAAAACGCCGACACCGCGTTCAGGATCCGACCGTAAGTCGGCTCGCCGCCAAACGCCTCCCGGAATTCCCGTTCATAAGCGGGCACCTGTCGCAGTCGTTCGATCACCAGTCGGCCATCCGCCTGGAAAAAATGCGCTTCGGAAATATGGTCCCGCACGACGGTCGGCAGATCGGCCGCCGGCAGACGTCCGTCCCAGTAGACAAGCTTCCCCAGTGAGGCGTTGACGACTGTCGGTGTGTTCCGAAAATAACGGGAACCCGGATAGCCGTCCGACATTGGCAGACCATCAGCCCAGCCAGAGTCCGGGTCATGGCACGTGGCACAGCTGATGGTGGCATCACCGGAAAGCCGCGCATCAAAGAACAGCCGGCGGCCCAGTTCCGCCTGCCGGACATCAACTTCAGGGGCGGCCGGCAGCGGGGCCAGTCTTGCCGGCGCAGCGGCAGTTTGGTCGGGCTCAGGATCAGACAGCTGCGCGAATGCGGGCACGATCTGACACAGACTGCCGATCAGCACTATGGACTTCAACGCTCCAGCCTTCATGGCAAATCCATCCGGAACACGCAAAACGACCCGCTTGTGGCCGAGCCTGACTATTTGACTGGATATTGGAAAGTCTTGACCGCTTCCCTATTCGCCCCAATGTCGACTTTGAAGTTCTGTTTCCCCAGCGTTGCGTGCGAAATGGTGCCGCGATAATGCCCAGGAGGAACGTCGAGTATCTCGAACTGACCGTCCTCGGCAGACACGGCATAATAGGGACTGCGTGCTATGTAAACCCACGACTCCATCCAGCTGTGGATGTTGCACGTCACTCGGGAAAACGGAGTGCCCTGATACACGATCTGTTCCTGGATGGGCTCCCCGCCTGGGGATTGCAGCAGATTCCAGCTGCCCGTATTCACGTTGTGCTGCACTTTGTCATCGTTGTGAACGGTCAACACGGCCCCGTCGAAAGCCACCAGCAATCGAGGGGTGAACAGACAGTCTTTCTGACGAAGAACGAAACCCTCTTCCGGCGTGACAGGCTTGAGTGGTTTCGCCCCTCGTACCCGCAGTTCCACAACAGCCCCCGCAAGCCGACCGTTGGTGACCTGAACGTCCTGTACCGAGCCGGTGCCCAGCGAACAGAATTCTTCATCTTTGGTGGCCTGCAGCTTCAGTGGTGCCGGGACAGCCCCATTAAACAGAACCACTCCCCGGAGGCAGCCCACCGCTGGGGGTTCCTGTGGCTTTGCGGCTTCGGAATCTGCCGCAGCGTCACCCAGCTCTTCTGTGCCTGTTGAGTCGGCCGGTTGGTTTCCGGCTGATGGGTCACCGGCCGGTGAGTCACCGGCTGATGACTTTGATTCGGCGGCCGCAGATTCAGTGGCGGCGGCCGCATTGGCGTCTGCGTCTGTTTCGGCAACACTGTCGTTCGCATCCTGACAGCCGACACACAACCCGGCGGCAAGCAGTCCGCTCAGGAACAGAAAGCGTTTCATGGCAACAGGGTCCCACCAGCAAAGTAAGGCACGATCCGACAACTTGGCAGACGCCATTCTAGACCACGTTTTGCCGGATCGCCACCCACACCTGCTGGTCCCACGCTGACTCCCGAACGGCTCACTCACGAGACGTTCGAAGGTCGGCCGGCGGGGAACGTCAGTCGGTCATCCCGGACGTCAGCAGGTCCACCGCATTCTTCAGCAGCTGCTGGAACTCCGGTTGCGTGAAATCTGCCGGATGCCCCAGCGACGTATAGAAGCTGGTCCCTCCGTCACTGCGGTGATTCAGCCAGGCCACCGGTTCGGGCGACTGATCGGCAATGTGCCCCCACAGCACGGGGGTCGTGGAGTCGGCCAGAGGACGCACACGATACAGTGAACCGCGACCCGTCAATTCCGAAACGTCCACATCACGCAGCAACGAATGTCGTGCGGCATCCTCCGCAACCGTGATCCGCGTTTCCGGTCCACTGCCGTGATGATTGGTGTAGTGACCACCAAACACTTGAGCATCAAATTCGGGCCAGGCCTGTCTGCCTGCCGGGGCCGGCTGGTTGCGGAGCGAAAAAGCGTGGCTGGCTGTGCGGATTCCCATCACCGGTCTGCCGGCCGCCACAAAGCGTCGCACCAATTCGAGCTGCTCGGCTGGCAGCGTGCGTCGTCGGACACTGATCAGCAGCAGATCGGCAGTGCTCACCACATCAGCACCGGGAAGGTGGTTGCGATCATCAGCATCGTCCCAGACATAACTGACACGATAGTCTTTCCCCAGATGCGTGGCGGCAAACCGCGGCAGGCTTTTGCTGGTTTGGTATTCGCGTTCGGCACACAGCACGACCACATGCGGTCGTTCGTCTTTTGCAAAACGGAATTCTTCGCCACCCAGAAAATCGGTACTCAGAATCGTGGGACACCAGTGGCGTTCAATGTGCTCGACAACCAAATCGGTTCCCGTGAAATGACTGACAAACGGCTCACGCTGCGGGTTGTACATGGTGTCCGTCATGTCGCGCATCAGCACCACATTCTGCCCCTGCGCCACCATCTGCCGAATCGAAAAAGGACGGCCCAGCACACACATGTTGGTGTGCACACCCATCACAATCACATTCGTGATACCCCGCTGTTTCATCAGGTAGAATGCTTCCGCGCTGTCCGTCACGGCATCTGCGGCCTCAATCCTGATGGCCGGATGCTGGCACGTCCACGCGCGATAGCTTTCCACAGCCGGCTGACAGTCACAGCCGCCGTCCGTATCGTCAATGGGAAGCCGCTCGCCCTCGACCCTGGAATCCAGAGGGCACCAGTTTTGCAGCGGCACCCTGGTCTTCACGACCGGAGCCGACTGGGCCCGCTCCCGCTGCGGCGTCCCGGCATAGTGATCCATGGTGCCACTGGGACAGTGAATAATCAGCACGCCCCGACGCCGCGCAGCTTTTAGCACCCGGTTCATCACTGGCGCCATCTCCCCCACACGGGCCGTCGCTGTCGGGCACCAGTGTTTGTCCCACATGTCACATACCACAATCGCCGTCTGGTCGGCCTGCCATTGGGCAGGCTCGGTCACGGTATGCCAGCGATCATCACCAGGCTGGCGGAGAACACGCTGTCGCAGCGTCAGATCAATCGCCTCCTGTGCCACAGCCGACATCGTGACGGCCGCAAGCCACAGCAGCACTGTAAGTTCACAGGCAACCTTCCTGACTGGAAATCGCCGCATACCACGCTCCTCTCAACAGGTTTCGCTGTCTGCTTCCACGTCGCAGTGTGCGTTCAGATGATCAGCAGAACCGTTCAATGACCACTCGGAATCCACGCCGGCGAATCTTCAGCCAGTTCCGCGTAGCCCTGGCGAATGGCGTCCACCAGCTGCTGCTGCTGTTCGCAGCCCCGGTCAAACAGATTGACCAGTTCACCGGGGTCTTCAGACACGCGGTAGATCTCAAAATCTGTCAGCTCTGCCGACTGCGCTTCTTTCAGTGTTGTGGGCGTCAGATTCGTGCGCTTGGGAAACTGACCGCCATTGAGCCGCGCCAGAACCTTCCACGGACCATGCCGCATGGCAACACGGGCGTCGTTGATGGCATTGTAGTAGGCCCACACCAGGGGCCTGCGGCGCGGTGCGGCCTGCCCGGTTGTCAGCAGCGGCACCAGACTCATTCCGTCCAGCGGCCGATCAGGCAGAGCGGCGCCGGCCAGTTCGCAGGCGGTGGGCAGAATGTCAAGCGCCGAACCGACCGTGTCGGTCACCTGCCCGGGCGAGATTTTGTCTGGCCAGTTAAAGATGCCGGCCACGTGAAAGCCGCCATCATGGGTGTGGAGCTTCTGTCCCCGCAGCGGGCCCGTCACCCCCCAGCTGCGTTTGGCCCGCTGATAACGCCGCAGCGTTTCCGGCCCATTGTCGGAAGAAAAAATCATCAGGGTGTTGTCACGCACGCCCATGTCATCAAGCGCCTGCACCAGCCGGCCAACGGCCAGGTCCACGTTGTGCACGTTGGCAAAATACTGCGCCTGATCGGTGTTCCACGCCACGCCTTCGTACTGCCTGACCAGTTCGGCCGGTGAAGCGACCGGCTCATGCGGCTCGTGGAAGGCCAAATAGGCAAACCACGGCTGCTGAGGATCCCTGGCGTGAACGCCCTGTGCCCACTGGATGACCTCGTCTGTGGCAATCTGACAGCTGAAGCCTTCGATCTGGCCCACGCTCTTGCCGTTGCGAACATAGTTGTTCGGATTTTCGTGAGAAGGCGCCGCGTTGTTTTGAGTGGCAAACCAGTGATCGAATCCGGCTGCGTCCGGCTGCGGCTGAGAACTGCGATTGAAGGCCGAATTGCAGTGCCACTTGCCCGCCAGGCAGGTGGCATAGCCAGCCTGTTTCAGCAGCGACGCGATCGTCACTTCATCACGTTTCATGTGCACCTGCTCTCGCGCATCCGGACGCGGTTTGCCGGACGGAGGAATCCAGTCATACACGCCCGCACGATTGGGACTGCGCCCCGTCATCAGACCCACCCGGGAGGGCGAACACACGGGGGCCGTGGAATAGAAATTCGTAAATCGCATGCCCTCGGCTGCCAGCTGGTCCAGATGAGGCGTCTGAATGTGAGGGTGCCCGTGAACACCCAGATCACCCCAGCCCAGATCATCACACAGGATCATGACAATGTTGGGGCGCTCGGCCGCCTCACAGCACGTCCCCAAAGACAGCACCAGGGCCGCCAGCCGGAGAACTCCAGGCCACTTCACAGTTGGTTGTATTTCGCTCAGTCGCATCATCAATCAGTTCAGCTGAAATCATGCGGCCAGGGCCGCTGTCGGAAAACGGATTCGCCCGCGTCAGTGTCCCGCACGCGTGTTAGTGGCTGGTCGTCTTCAGAAACTCCTGATAGACGTCCGCCACTTTCGCCAGCGTGGTATCCCCATTGTGGACGTACAGTCCATAAGTCAGATGCAGACCGTCTCCTCCCGGTTTGAGCGTGACGGGATCAGCCGGCATGCGGTTGTTGCTGTACTTCCGAGGACCAAACGGACTGATCGAAAACAGTCCGTATCCGCGAACGTGGTATCGTGACTGCCGGAAGTTCTCGGGGTGATCCATCAGTGTGACACCGCACGTCGACCCGTTAACAGCGCCGTAATAATCGATCCAGGGACTCGGCCTGCCCCAGCATTCTTTTTCACCTTTCAAACCGTCCGCATTGACAATCTTCCCGCCCTCCATCTGCCGCATCGTGTGGGCAATGCGGACGGCGAAGAACCCTTCTTTGGTGTCATGAAAAGTCACGTCCCTGTCCACCGCATCAACGTGAATGTAATAGCACAGCAGGCGGGAAGGATGGATGACGATGGTCGTTGTCTCCTTCAGCAGAGGCTTATCACCCTGGAGCCACTCGTTTTTCAGGGTGATTGTGCCAATCCCGTTCTGAACGGCGTGCGTCACATTGCGACAGCGGATGATGTCCGCCTCGTGCCAGAAATTGAGTCGTTCCTCGTTGACGGAATCGACCGACACCCACACGCCCTTGTGATGGAAATGATCAGTGCCGTCTTTGGATGAGCCCTGCTGATCCTTTGTCGGGATAATGTCGCGCAGGACATTGGTGCCGTCGGGAGCCGTCAGGGGAAACAGAAAAGGCTTGTTCCAGTTTTCTCCGTGGTTGAGCGTACCCAGCGGCTTTCCATCGATCAGAATATTCAGGTGGGCGTCATCGGGGCGGCTGATTTCCACACCGTCGCCGAGCGCGAACGCGGTAGTGGCATTCAGACACAGGCAGAATCCAAACAAAAGAGAAGGTTTCACAGGCGGGCCCTCATCAGCAGAAAGTCGGCAGAAAACACCGAAAAGGCGGGGTTCTTGAAGACAGTGTGTCCGCACAGGACGAACAGTCGGCTGTCATGCTATCGGAGGCCCGATTCCCATGCCACAAAGTCGGCAGATTCGGTGGTGACTTGTCGCCCCCATCAAATACAATCCAGGGCTTACCGAACGGCAGCCCCCCCCCTCCCTGACAGCTGGCTGCTCCTGCTGCGAACCTGAGCCCTTTTTCGAGCCTCCGTGATATGGACAGCGAAAAAACAGAAGACGCCAAGAGCATCCCCGAACGTCGCCGCTGGCGCCGTGCGGTCGTGGCCACGTCCGTACTGGGCGGCATGCTGTTTTCGGGAACCGTCATCCTGCCAACGGCCTTGATGAAGACCAGCTACCGGGATGCCTTCCTGAATGAAAAACTGGCGGACTCAGGCCTGACAATCCGCTCGGAAACCGGCAGTGGCAGCTGGCTCACGCCACTGACGCTGCAGAATGTGGAACTGAAGGATGCCGCCGGACACGTGCATCTGAAGGTCAAATCGATCGAGCTGGGCAAGTCACTGTTCAGCATGATGCTCGACAGCGACCTGGGCCGCATCGTTATCGTGCAGCCGGATCTGACAATCGCGCTGGATGAAAACGGCAACCTGCCGTTGCAGGCGGTCGAAACCGAGGAGGAGGGTGACGAGGACGAAAACAAATCCTCCGTCGACTGGGACCTCGAGTTTGAAGTGCAGAACGCTGCCTTCTCGCTGAGCGTGCCCTGGCGGCGCCTGCCGATTGTGGATGTTGTGGATGTCGACGTGGAAGGGGCCGTGACCACATCCCAGGAGGGCCGCTTCCTCACAGTCGAACCCATCCAGATCTTTGATCATGAACCGCTGTCTCAGGCACAAAGTGAACAAAATCTGGCTCTCATCGCGCCCGTACTGTCGCAGTCGACCGCACTGGAGGGTGAAGTGTCTGTGCGTGTGGATGGCTCCACAATTCGACTGGATCAGGATCCTGTCAGTGTCTTTCCAATCCGGGGCACGGCCGTTTTTCACACGGTATCCGCACGACTAAAAGATGAGTGGGCCATTCAGGTGGCTCAGATGCTCAAACGCCCCATCGCCCGCGGTGTGCCCAATCGGCTGGAAATCGCCCGCGACTCTGCCGTCGCCTTTCTGGTGGACGATGTGGGCATTCACCATAAGGGACTCGGTTTTCTGCTGCCGGAAATTTCGACCGGCATGGTGATCGAGTCTTCCGGCATGGTTGGTCTGGATGAATCGCTGGATCTGGCGCTGAGCCTGCAGCTGCCGCAGTTGATTCCGAAAAATCCGTTCACCGCCGCGCTTTCGAATCTGGTCAGTGCGCCGTTTCAGCTGACCGTGACGGGGACAGTGTCTGAGCCAAAGCTGAACACGCCACCGGGCTTTGACATGGTGGATCAGCTGTCACGCAACGCCAATCCCTACAATTATGCGCCCGAGGCCAAACCGGTGTCAGATTCTGTGATGGATCTGATTTCCGGTGCTGCCTCTCCCAACCCGCAGCAGGCCCAGCAGGACCTGCCCGGAAATGTGCTGGAACTCATTCGCTCCATCAGGAAGGCGAGAGAAAACGCACCGCCGAATCCCAAAAAGGAAGAACGCCGCCAGCGACGCCTGCGCCGCCGTGGCCTGCCCGTCGAACCGTCGGAAGGCCCTGCCTTCGACGCGCCGGATGCTCCCGACACAGTGGAGCAGTAACCGCCCAGCCTGCTCGTCCCTCCTGTCCCGTCGCCGCTGCTGCTCAGTCCGTCGTTCGCGCACCCTGCTCTCGCTGGCTCGCAAGTCCCCGGGAACGACCACCCTGCGGCAATTGATCCGCCCCTCCCAACTTCACACGAATGTGGAGCATGGAGGTAAACCGACGGTGTGATCGCCGTCCCGCTGTCGTATTCCGGCAAATCCTGCCGCTCTGATGGAAACGGCCTGCCTTTCCTGCACGCCGACGCGCCGGATCGGCGCCGATCCACCTTGACCGAAATTCGCAAATTGACGTAGAACGCGAGCCTCTTCTCAGGCGCGGACAGCGTCAACAGTAATTCTTTGTTCCTCCCGTCTCTCTGGCAGTCCTGCCAACCTCTCCTCTCTCTCATCAGCCAGACAGCCTCTGACAGCGGATTCCTCAGCCGTAGTCCGGATGCGTTCGGTGTTTGTACAGGCGAATTCAAACGATGACCCTGACGCGAATTGGAACTTTGCCTCCGCCTGCGATGCGGTCCTGCATAGGCGTGGCACTGGCCGTGCTGACGCTGTCCGGTTGTCAGTCGGACTCCAACTTTTACGATGCTCGCAGCATGCCGCGATCGCTGCGAATTGCCGCCACACAGAATGCCCAGAAGGTTGACCTGGCCCGCCTGCAGGCGGTCGGCGGCGACAGCGATGAAATTGGCCCAGGCGACTTCCTGGAAGTGTCCATCGCCGTCAGCCTGAAAAAAGACGACCAGGTGATTGTCCCCGCTCGCGTCGGCAACGACGGCACGGCCAACATTCCCAACGTGGGTAAAATTAAGCTCGCCGGCGAAGTGCCGCAAACTGCCGAGCTGATCATCGCCAGGGAACTGATCAACCTGGGCATCTATCGAAACCCGGCCGTCACAGTGCACGTGGCCCACAAGAAAATGAACCGCATCAGCGTGGTGGGCGCGGTGGAAACTCCGCAGGTCGTCGAACTGCCGCCCAACTCCAGCGATGTCGTTTCCGCCATTGCCGCCGCGGGTGGCCTGGCGGAAAACGCCAGTGCAGACGTCACCATTCGTAATCCCAAAGACACGTCGCCCCGCACGCGTCGCCCTGCCGTAGCCGGCGGCCTGAGTGCCCCGTTCACGACAGTCAGTGACGAGCGGGAAGTGGACACGGAACGTGGTCCCTACACCTTCAACCTGGTCTCCGCCACGCAGACGGGCGCTGTTCCCGAGATGATTCAGGATGGCGGCGTGGTGATGGTGAACAAGCACGACCCGGAACCCATCAGCGTGACGGGCCTGGTGCGGGACTCCGGTTCTTTTGATTACACAACAGATAAGCCTCCGACCGTGCTGGGCGCGATCGCCCTGGCGGGAGGCCGAAGCAATCAACTGGCGGACAAAGTGTTTGTTATCCGACCCACGTCACAAGCCGGACAGAAGGCCGTCATTCAGGTGAGTCTGCGGCGAGCCAAGCGAAACCCAAAGGAAGATCTGGTTCTGGGGCCAGGCGACATTGTTTCTGTTGAGCAGACACCTGCCACCGTCATGCTGGAGGCCTTCCAGCTGATCCGGTTTGGCATCTCCGGTTCCGCCGGTCTGTTCTAACCGCCCTCTTTTTTGCAACGCCGCCCCGACCAACTGATCAGGCAGGGAAGCCTTTCCATATGACGAGCTCACACGGACAAACAGCAGCGATTGACACCGGCGGACAGGACGCTCTGGCCACCACGCTGCATTCGGTGGCCCGCTTTCTGCGAACCGTCCGACTGCGCAGCGGCATCCTGCTGGTCAGCCTGGTCACAGCCGGCGTGCTGGGAACGCTCTACTATATCACCGCGCCACGCATCTTTCAGGCGTCGGCCTCTTTGTATGTGGTCAAGATGGCGGGTGTCTCTCAGGACACTATGCCCACCGGCGGTGATCCGTCCCGCAGCATGCCCACGTTCCGCTCTTTAATGAGCAGCCAGCAGGTCCTGGAATCGACCCTGGAACGGCTGCCGGAAAAAATTCGCAGGCAGGAATTCGATGGCCTGAACAAGCTGCAGGCCGTGATGCAGCTGCAGGACTCCCTGTCGGTTTCCTCCGAATTCAACACCCAGATTCTGGATCTGAGATATCGATCGGAAGACCCACAGGCAGCCGCCACCATTCTGGCCCACATTCTTGTGTCCTATATCTCTTTCATGGATGACGTCAATCGAGGTTCATCCGACCAGAACCTCGATCGCCTGGAAGAACAGCTGAAAGAAGCGCGGCGCAATCGCATCGAGGCGATGAACAAGCGACACGAACTGATCGAATCAGCGCCTGACCTTGTCGGTGCCGGCGATGACACGCTCAACGCATCCATCGAACGGATGAAGCTGCTCCAGCAACTGATCTCCGAAGCACGCCAGGAGCTGACCGAAGCGCGAGCCACCGCCCAGGGACTGGGATCCGCCATTCGCAATCGGCAGGACATCCTGCAGTACACCGACGCCCTGCGAGAGCATCTGATTGCCGATGCAGCCGGGTTCGGCGGACAGACGGGCCTGCGACGTTCACGACTGCACGAGGAGATTACCACACTCAAGAGCAGGCTGGTGACCGAGCAGCGCGGCAAGGGAGAGCAGCATCCGGAAATCCAGGCGATGAAGGAAGAAATCAAACTTCGCGAGCAGGAGCTGGATCAAATGTCGGCTCGCACCATGCATGACCTGAAGACACAACGCTATGACCTGCTGGCGCAGCAGTTGATGGGGGGTGCGATTCAGCGGGTGAAAAAAGCTCAGGCCACCCTGCTGCAGCATCAGGCGGAAATGCGTCAGGAACAGGTGCGTGCCGGATTCAACACCAACGTCGTGTACGAAATTCAGGACCTGACGCGCAACCTGGACATGTACGACCGACAGCTGGAGTCACTGTCTCAGACCATCATGGAAATCAACCTGAACAAGGGCAAGCTGATTCACACAGAGGTCTCCACACGCCCCAAGGTGCCCACCAAACCAGTCTCGCCGCGACTGGTCGTGGTCGGTTTTCTGAGCCTGTTTCTGGGGACCGTTGCGGGGCTGGGCATCATCTGGATTCTGGACATCATGGATGACCGCTTCCGAGCGCCCGAAGAACTCAAGCTGCAGTTGAACACTCAGATCCTCACGATGGTTCCCGCCATGGAACAGGTGGACGGCGATGAGTTCGACGCGGTCATCTGCCACGCACGTCCTAACAGTACGGAAGCCGAGTGTTTCCGCAGTCTGCGAACCAACCTGGAATTTGCCGCCGCAGAGACGGGCCGCATTCTGTGCACCAGCACAGAGCCAGGTGACGGCAAGACGACCATTTCCTCCAACATGGCGACCGCCTTCGCGCAGTCTGGCCGCCGCACGCTGATTGTCGATGCCGACATGCGGCGCCCCGGGCTGTCAACACTGCTGGACATTCGTGACGATCGCGGGCTGTCCGCCATTCTGCGCAGCTCAGATGACCTCAATGAATGTGTGATGGCCAATCTGCGACACTCCAAAGTGGAGGGTCTGGATGTCATCTCCAGCGGGCCGCGGCCCGTCAACCCGGCCGAACTGCTGTCCAGCGAACGTTTCTCCAATCTGCTGGCCTGGGCCGAGACGCGCTACGAACAGATCATCATTGACGCACCACCCGTGCTGGCCGTCAGCGACCCGCTGATCATTGGCCGCATGGTGGACGGCGTGGTCCTGGTGGTTCGACCGGACAAAGACCGCCGTCGCATGGTCATTCGAGCGGCCGAAGCGCTGCACAATCTCAGCTGTAACCTGCTGGGTGTGGTGGTGAACCATCTCAGCGGCACGGACGCCGGCGGCTATGGCTACGGATACGGTTATGGCTACGGGTACACCGAGAACGAATCACCGGGCTCTGCAGACACAACAGCAACTGAAGACGGTCCTGTCAGCATTCCTCTGCCGGCCGCAACGACAGCCACAGGAACATCCGCCACAGCATCGGCAGAGAACACGGCGAATTACTTTGAACAGAAAAAAGCCGCCTGAGGCCTGTCCGCATTAGCAGGAGAGCGTGCTCGTGAACGAGCGTGTCACAAAGAATCCCGGCAGTTCCGCCTCCCTGAGCCTGCTGGCGGTGGATGGGCTCACCGCCTGTTTGGTGTTTGGTCTGCCGTTCATCATGGGAGGCCGCGAAGCGTGGGGACACTGGTTTGTCATCACGATCGCTTTTCTGCTGGGAACTGCCTGGTGTGTGCACGCGGTGCTCACAGGCGCTCGCTATCGCCTGTCGTGGCTGGAATATCTGTTTGTCGGCGGTCTGATTGTTTCATGGCTGCAGGTCCAGCCGCAGTCTGCCGACACACTGCAGACGTTTTCCGGAGAATACGGGCGGCTGCTGTCTTTCTGGCCGCAGACTCAGGCGGGTGATGCCGGCTGGTCGACGCTGAGTCTGACGCCCGTGGAAACGCGGCACGGATTCTGGATGCTGATTGCCTACATGATCATTGGTCTGGTCGTGTTTCAGCGGATTCGCACAACAGAAGACGGCGAACGACTGCTCAAGTGGGTGGGCCTGTCGGGTCTGTCCATGAGCGTCTTTGGCCTGATTCAATGGGGACTGTCCAACGGTCGTTTCTTCTGGTTCTACGATCATCCCTACACAGACACGACCGTGCACCTGAAAGGCGCCTTCACCAACCGTAACCACTTCGCTCAGTTCATGGCGCTCAGCCTGGGAGCTCTGCTGTGGTGGCTGGTCCACGAGACCCGTCGACTGGCGGATGGCACAGTCGTGGCGACATCGAAATTCACCTTCGGTTCAGCCGGCACACGCGCACGTCGCAAGTCCAAAGACAAACCCCAAAGTCGACGAAAGGAATTGCCTCCAGTGCCCACGCGGCATGAAAACGTGTTTGACCGGTATGTCACACTGCCCATGATCGGACTTCTGGCGGCCACCTGCGTGGTGGGCCTTTGTGTCCTGCTGTCCCTGTCGCGCGGTGGCATGATAGCTGCCGGAGCCGTGAGCCTCATTTCTCTGGCGGGTCTGTGGCGGGGGGCCAAATCGGGAGCCGCCGGAGTGGTGGCGCTGCTGGGTGGCGGCGTGCTCCTGCTGTCGCTGCTGGCACTCACCGACCAGCAGGAACTGCAAACCAAAGTGGATCAGATCCTCTCCTCGGATGTCGACAAAATGGACACCGGCGGCGTGCGACGTGCCATCTGGGCGGCCGACGCCAAAGTGATTGAGAAGTTCCCTCTGCTGGGCACGGGCGTCGGCAGTCACCGCGACGTCTATCCGCTCTACATGGACGACTATGCCAAATTTGCTGAGGCCGTCATGACGCACGCGGAAAGCAGCTTCGTGCATCTGGCTCTGGAGACAGGGCTGGTGGGCTGTGGCATGCTGGTGCTGGGCCTGCTGATGTTGATTGCCCGTCTGATTTTTGGGTCGTTCGGCAACACGCAGCGCAATCAGGCCTGCACGGTGGTGGTGCTGGGCTGCACGGTCGGCGGCATCCTGCATGGAATCGTGGATTTCATCTGGTACGCCCCGGCGATCGTCGTCACCAGTCTGGTGCTGGTGGCGGTCGGCCTGCGGACCTCTCAGCGAGGATTTGGTCAGCCGCAATCAGAAGACCGCGTCGGTCTGTGGTTTCCCCGAATGGCGTGGGCCGCCATGGGGGGCGTCTGTGTGTGCGGGATGATGACCCAGCAGCCAGACCTGTTCAGTCGCATTCAGGCCGAATCCCACTGGCACGCCGCGTTAAACACCGACATGGTCGACTTTGACACATCAGCTGACGCGGAAGAAATTGCAGATCTTCAGCCAGGCGACACGGTGACTGTGGCCGCCGAGAGCCGCGATGAATCACCGCTCACAGCTGAGGATGAAGCGACACTGCTGGCTGACAGAATAGCACAGCGAAAGCAGTATCTGACTCAGCGGATGCGACACATGCAGGCCTCACTAAAGGCCCGCCCCCACCAGCACCATGTGCAACTGGCACTGGCCGAACAGGCCGTGAAGCTGTTCGATGTGCTGCAGCTGGAAAGCGACAGTCCGTTTTCTCTGGGTATGCTGCGGGATGCTGCGGGCACGGGGTTCGATTCTCGCGATCAGCTGCGGCAGTGGCTCGAAAGCAACTGTGGTTCGCGAATTCAGCTGCTGGACCTGGCCAACCGACTGGCCAGACGTTCGCTGACAGGCTGCCCGGTTCAGGGCTTCGCCTATCTGACGCTGATGCGAACCGGGTTTCTGGACGGACCTGATCAGCTGGAAAGACAGACACTCATTGATCAGGCTCTGCTGGTCCGGGGACACGACCCCAGAATTCGCCTCGCGGCCGGCAAAGAAGCGCTGGTGGCGGGCGATCAGCAGACAGCACTCGAGCTGTGGAAGACCGTGTTTCATTCCACACAGACATTTCGTCTGGACGTTATCAGACAGTGGGCCCACAGCGTTCCGGCCGCCTTCTTTCTCGATCAGTTTTCTCCCAGTGGTGAGGAATTGCACGATTTGCTCAGCGTGTATGACGCCATGTCCCGCAAGCAGGATTCGGACCAGATTCTGGAACGCATGCTGGCCCTGCTGCCGCAAGAAGCGGACGGCATCGAGGACGAGGACGAACGTCTTCAGGCTCTGATGGACGCGTATCTGGCGGCCCGACGCCTGGAAAGGCTGGAAGATGGGCTGGTCGTTCTGGAGAAGGCCATCACGCAGTTTCCGTTCGCCTTTGAGCCCCGCTACCACATGGGCATGACACTGGTGGAACTGGAACGCGGAGGGGAAGCCATGGAACACCTGAACTGGTGCTATCACCGAGATCCGGGACACCTTTGGCTGCCTCGGCTCATGGAGCGGGCCAGGAAGCAGGAACTGGCTTTTCCCGAAATTCAGGACGGCAGATTATCGCAACTGTAAGCCGGTTCCATCTTGTCTTAAACGGGCGGTTTCCGTAGCTTACGGGCGTTGCGAAGGGGCGGCGTCAGATGACGTCAAGTGGTGAGACGGCTTTTTGCCTCTGTTTCGCCGAAATTGTAGTTAGATCGCCGCAGATCCTGCGGTAGCGCCCCGACACCGTCAAAGACCGCCAAAAGGTGCCATGTGGCCCGTTTTGCGTCGATTGTCCATCACCCCGTTCAAAAGAAAAAATTGTGTCATGAGCACAGCCACGGAAAAGCTTCCCTACAAAGTCGCGGACATTGGACTGGCCGAATTCGGCCGCAAGGAAATCAAGCTGGCTGAGAACGAAATGCCCGGCCTGATGGCACTGCGGGAAAAGTATGGTGAGACCAAACCTTTGGCTGGCGCTCGCATCGCCGGCTGCCTGCACATGACGATTCAGACGGCCGTGCTGATCGAAACGCTCGTTGAACTGGGCGCCGAAGTCACCTGGAGCAGCTGTAACATCTTCAGCACACAGGATCATGCAGCGGCCGCCATCGCGGCGGCCGGCATTCCAGTTTACGCCTGGAAAGGTGAAACAGAAGAAGAGTTCGAGTGGTGCATTGAGCAGACCATCCACTTCCCGTCGGGCGAACCTCTGAACATGATCCTGGATGACGGTGGCGACCTCACCGACATGGTCCACAAGAAATATCCAGAACTGCTGGAAAACATCAAAGGCATTAGCGAAGAGACCACTGCCGGCATTCACCGCCTGCAGCAGCTGGTCGATAACAACGAGCTGAAGGTCCCCGCGATCAATGTCAACGACTCAGCCACCAAGAGCAAGTTTGACAACCTGTACGGCTGCCGGGAATCTCTGGCGGACGGCGTCAAGCGTGCGACTGACGTGATGCTGGCTGGCAAAGTGGCGGTTGTCTGTGGTTACGGCGACGTTGGTAAAGGGTGTGCTCACTCGCTGCAGCGTTACGGCTGCCGAGTGCTCGTCACGGAAATCGACCCCATCAACGCTCTGCAGGCGGCGATGGAAGGTTTCGAAGTCACCACCATGGAAAATGCGGCCAAAGAAGGCAACCTGTTTGTCACGACCACCGGCAACAAGGACATCATCCTCGGTCAGCACATGGTGGACATGGCTGAAGACGCCATTTTGTGCAACATCGGTCACTTCGATACAGAGATCGACATCGCCTGGCTCGAAGCCGAAGTGGCCGCCGGTCGTGCCACCAAAGATGAAATCAAGCCTGCGGAAATCGGCTGCGTCGAACGCTACACGTTTAACGAAACCGGCCGCTCTATCATCATCCTGGCCAAAGGTCGCCTCGTGAATCTGGGCTGTGCCACCGGCCACCCCAGCTTTGTGATGAGCACCTCGTTCACCAACCAGGTTCTGGCACAGATGGAGCTGTGGGAAAAGAGCGAGGACTACTCCGTAGAAGTGCATCTGATGCCGAAGGTTCTGGACGAAGAAGTGGCCCGACTGCACCTGGAGAAACTGGGCGTGGAACTGACGGTGCTGACTCCCGAACAGGCCGCCTACATGCACGTACCCATCGAAGGTCCTTACAAGCCGGATCACTACCGCTACTAAGAGACTGCTGTGATCCCAGCGGGTCATCGCACTGAAGACAAAGCCCGGCGTGAACAACGCCGGGCTTTCTTTTTTGGGGAACCACTCACAGTCCGGGCGGCGTTGCTGTCAGTTGGACTTTCGGACGATATAACGGGCGGCTTACTGTCCACTGTGAGACACACCATGCGCATTACACTTCAATCCGGCTCCCTCAGCGCTGAATTGGACGTCCCCGACCAGACACACTTCTGTACGTCAGACGGCCAGGGGCCGCAGGTGCTGCCGTCGAGCCTCGATGTTCCGCTTGGCCTGCCGCAGCTGGGCGAGTGTGTGGTGGCCGGTGACCGGGTGACCGTAGTGATCGACCCACAAACCCCCGAGGCACCACGCGTTGTCGGAGAAGTCTGGGAGCGACTGCACGCCGCATCATCGGGGGAACTAAGCACCTGCCTGGTACTTCCCGCAGACCCAGCCAACGACGAATGGTCGCCGTTCGTGGAACAGCTGCCCGAACACGTGCGTCGTGCGGCCGCCATTCATGTCCATGACCCGGCCGATGAGAATCAGCGTCACTATCTGGCCAGTTCGGCCGGGGGAGAGCGTCTGTACCTGTCGCAGTATGTCGTGGATGCCGATCTGATCATCACCATCGGCACGATCGCCTTCGACAGCGTACTGGGTTACCGCGGAACGAACAGCGCCATCTATCCGGCTCTTTCCGATGCCAACACCATCGCCGCAGCGAACGGTCAGGGGCATACGGAACTGACTCCCGACAACAAGCGTCCACTGCGACAGCTGGTCGATGAAGTGGGCTGGCTCCTCGGGACCCAGTACACGGTTCAGGTCATCCCCAATTCAGCCGGGCAGATCGGATTTGCCTACAGCGGTGCTCCCGACCAGGTCATGCAGGCCGGACAGGCGTGCCTGAAAAATCACTTCTGGCACCAGCAGACGGAACACAGCGATCTGACGATTGTCTGCCTGCCCCCCTCGCTGCCTCAGTATGCGTGGCAGCAGGTGGGCGACGCTCTGGCCACGGCAGGCCGGATCACCGAAGACGACGGCCGAATCGTGCTGTGTGGCGAGCTTTCAGCGCCGGATTCCCCCGGCCTGACGATGCTGCAGCGCAGTGCGGAACCGGCCGATCTGGTCAAACCGCTGAGGCTGGACCCCACCAGTGATGCGCGACAGACGCTGCAGCTGATCACCGCGCTCAGCCGACACCGCGTGTACCTGATGAGCAACCTGGAGACGTCTGTCGTGGAGAATCTGGGAATTCTGGCCCTGCAGTCTGCCGACGAACTGCAGCGACTGACCACCGCCGCCACGCGATGCACGATTCTCAGCGGCGCAGGCTACTGGGCTGAAATCGATTAGCGCCGCCGGGGCATTCATCGTGCGATTCGAACGTTCCAGCAGCCGCTGCTACTTCCCGCCGACGCAGATCAGATGAGTATCCGTCCGCAGATACATGCGGCCGTTGGCAATCGCAGGCGTGGCGCGGCTGGCTTCCAGCAAATCGCTTTTGCCCAGCAGCTGATAATCCGTCGAGGCGGCCCAGCACCACAACGTCCCCGCTTCGTCAATGCAGAAGATACGATCATCAACTCGTACGGGCGATCCTGACAGCGCGGCGCCCGTGCGTTTGGTCCAGTGAATCTCACCGGACTTTGCATCAATGCAGCTGGCAAACCCCTTGTCGTACAGACAGAACACCAGGTCCCCGTCCGCCAGCAGGCAGGGCACATAGGGCGCCTTGAAGTTGCTGCCATTGCTGATCTTGTACGCCAGATTCGCGTCTGCTCCCGGCTTCACGGCCACAATGTAATTGCTGGAATAGCGTCCGGAACCGGTGCTGCCGAAAATGTGACCGCCAGCGGCGATGGGTGACCCGACCGTTCTCATCGAAAACAGTCCATCGTCGACAGACCAGTTCTTTCCGCCTGTCAGAGGATCGAGGCTGAAAATCCCGTTGCCCGTGCTGGAACAAACCAGCTCGTCTCCATTGGTCCCTTCGTAAATGAAGGGCACGGAGTAACACACGTTGCGTGACACCAGTTCCGTTCGCCATTTCTCCTGGCCGGTCTTCGTATCAAAGGCCATCATGTAACTGCTGCCTGGTGTTTCACCCGGCCCCAGTTTGTCGGCCTGCTGCGAGTTGTGCAGAATCACCATGCCGTTGTAGACAATGGGCGATGTGCCAAAACCGTGCTGACTTTGCCAGGTGCCCAGATCCTTTGACCAGACCTGCTCTCCGTCGTGCGTGAAGGCCTTCAGCAGTGTCTGCTCGGGCGTGGACCAGGCGACATACACATGCTGTTCGTCAACGGCCGGTGTGCAGGACGCGTAGGTGCTGCGGGAATGCAGATGATGAGATTTTGACGCAAACGACTTCGACCACAGCAAATCGCCGCTGTTCGCATCGACGCAGATCACGAAGCGGGTGGCATTGCTGGAATCGGCAGACATCAAAAACGCTTTGTCCCCCCAGATCACGGGCGACGAGCAGCCGGAGTCACCTGGCAGCTCGGTGCGAAAGCGAAAGTCCTTCACGGAGAATTCGGAGGGAACACTGGCGGAGCCGACGCCCGTTCCGTTGGGGCCACGGAAGCGGGTCCACTCGGACGCCTCTGCCTGGCAGGCCACAAAACACAGCACGACGATTGGGAAGGCAACGGACTTAAGCATGGAACAGCACCTGACAGAGGCGGGCACACGGGCGGGACCACGCAGACATTTCCCGCAGGAAACGGATCACAGCAAAAGGCCGTGCGAGCATAAGGATGTCAACACACGAAGACGGTGAAATTCTGCGTTCACTGGGCTGCGAGAATATACGCCACGACGGCAATTGCAATTCAACGGGCCGATCCTGATCATGGGGGGATGCCGACATCACCCCACACACTGCCAGGGCGAATCGGACTTTCGCTCATTCTCTCCACGTACTCCTGCCTTGTCGCCGTCCACAGCGAATCAGTCGCTGCCGACGATCGCGTTTCTGAGGGCCTGCAGGTCCTTTACGAGTTCCGTGGCGAGAAAGGCGATATCGTCGACTCATCCGGAGTGGGCACCCCCATCAACCTCAGTATTCGTACGGCTGACGCGGTCGAGCGTGGGGGCGGAGTTCTGCGGCTGACCGGACCGGCCGTGATTCGCAGTAACAAAGCTCCCGTGCGACTGACGACAGCCGTACGGCAGTCTGGCGCCCTCACTTTCGAAGTCTGGCTGACGCCCGCCAATAACACCCAGAAGGGTCCGGCCCGAATTGTGACGCTATCCCGCGATTCGGTTCGTCGCAACGTGACTGTTGGCCAGGATGGCAATCGATTTGATGTGCGTCTGCGCACAGAAAGGACCAGTGAAAACGGACTCCCCTCACTCAGTTCCCCAAAACAGTCAGCACGCCCGACCCTCACGCATGTGGTGTACACCCGCGCGGCGGATGGTCAGGCTGTCATCTCTATTGACGGCGAACCCACCGAGCGGAAAAAGGTGGCCGGAAGCCTGCGAAACTGGGACCAGGAATTTCCGCTGGCACTGGCGGACGAGCTTTCGGGCGAACGCCCATGGCTGGGGGAATTGCATTTGGTGGCCATCTACAGCAAGGCCCTGAGCGCAGAGCAGGTGCGACAGAATTTTGAGGCCGGGCCCGCCGGGAAGCTCTCCGCCGAACTGCTGGCCCAGCGAGCGCGGGAGGCGGCCGCGCAACACTTTGAAACAGCCGTAGCTCCCATCCTGGCACGCAACTGCCTGGAGTGTCATGACGCCGCCAGCCGGGCCGGTGAGCTGAATCTGGCGACCTCTGCCGCTGCCATAAAGGGGGGCGACGGTGGTCCAGTCATCGTTCCCGGCCGGCCTGAAGACAGCAGCCTGTGGTTGTCGGTGGACTCCGATGCCATGCCCGATGACCGCCCGCCGCTGAAAGACGGTGAAAAAGCGATCCTGAAAGAGTGGATCGCTGCAGGAGCCGTCTGGTCTCTGCGCGAGATCGATCCGGCCGTCTATGTTCACGCCCCCTCAGACGATCACTACGTCCAGCGACTGACGGTTGACGAATACATCCAGACGGTACAGCAGACGCTGAACGTGGACATCAGCAGCCAGGCACGGCGACTGCTTCCTCCGGACCTGCGGGCCGACGGGTTCAGCAATACGGCCTACAATCTGAACGTCGACCTGAAACATATTGACGCCTGGTCAAAACTGGCGGCCGAAATCGTCAGCCGCATGGAAGTCGACGTGTTTGTGAAGCGGTTTTCCAATCGCCGCAAATTCACAGACAAAGACATGGAAGACGTCATTCTGAAAACGGGCCGCTGGGTCCTGCGGGGGCCAGTCACCAAACAGGAGCTGTTTGCCTATCGGGGTATCATGACGACTGTGGCCGGCGCCGGAGGCACTCACACGGAAGCCATGGAGTGTGTGCTGGAAGCCATGCTCCAGTCACCGCGTTTTGTGTATCGCATAGAACAGCAGCGTGGCGGCGGCACGCTGCGACCATCCGAGTTCGAACTGGCCTCGCGTCTGAGCTACATCATCTGGGGAGGCCCGCCAGACGAAAAGCTACTCACCGCTGCAGCCGAGGGCACGCTCAGTCGCCAATTGTCTGCCCATGTGGATCGCATGCTGAGCGATGATCGTGCCCGCCAGCATTCCCAGCGTTTTCTGAACGACTGGCTGCACCTGGATCGTCTGAACAACCTGCAGCCAAATGGCGAGCGTTATCCGGACTGGTCACCCGAACTGGCTCGTGACATGCAGGCGGAAACCCTGGCCTATTTTGATGAAGTCATCTGGCAGCGCAGCCTGCCGCTGTCCGCCCTGATGAACACACGCATGACGCTCGCCACACAGCGGCTCGCGCAGTTCTACCGCCTGCCGCAAAGTGCGGCTGAGCCGTCGGCCGAGACGCATGCTGTTGCAGCACACACGGATCAACGGCTGCAGAAATATGATCTGGCAGGCATTCCCGGTCGTGGCGGACTGCTGACGCAGGGGAGCCTGCTGACCGTTGGGGGTGACGATGCCTCCATGGTGACACGCGGACTGCTTGTGATGCATGAACTGTTGCGCGGCGTGGTCAATGATCCTCCGCCCTGTGTCGACACCACACCGGTCCCCACACGTCCCGGGCGAACCCAGCGGTCGATCGCCATGGAGCGCATTTCCGATGCCCGCTGTGGTGGCTGCCATGGGCGATTCGAACCACTGGCGTTTGGCCTGGAGAAATTCGACGGTATCGGTCGCTATCGCAGCGAGGACGAACACGGCAACAGACTGCGCGAAGACGGTGAAGTGCTTGTCCCGGGGACACCCGCTCCGGTTTCCTATGACACCGCGGGGGAGTTGATGGACCTGCTGGCGGAAAGCGATCGGGTCAGCCAGAGTCTCACCTGGAAAGTCACGCAGTTTGCCGTTGGCCGTCCTCTGGCGGCAGCGGATGCCGCCATCCTTGATCGCATCCATCGACGTGCCACAGCCAGCGGCGGCACCTGGACGGCCACACTGCGAGCGATTGTCACCAGCGAACTGGTCACCGGCACCCGCGACAGCGAGTCTCTCTGAATTGCCCCCAACAACAGCCCTGCCCCAAATCTGCAACAACGGAAAGCGTGAGCATGACAAAACGCATCAATCGACGAACCACCCTGAAAGGCATGGGAGGAGCCACGATCGGCCTGCCCCTGCTGGAGGAAATGAGGGCCACTGCTTCACTGACAGGGGCGGCGCTGGCGGCGGCCAGCGACGTTCCCGTGCGGGCCTTCAACGTCTTTTTCGGACTGGGCATTCCCGCACCACTGCAGCAGGAGGGCTTCGACGGTGTGCTGGAACCACTCAAGCCACTGCGTGACAAGCTGCTGATCCTGCGGGGTGTGGACCACGTGCGGGCTGATCAGAATGGAATTAACGCCCACTTCGATGGCGCCTCCGCCGCCTTCACAGCAGAAGCACCCGATGGCGAAGCGCGCGCCGGCGGCCCCTCCATTGATCAGGTCGTGCGACATGCGCACTACACGAACGGGCTGCCGGACGGCATGGTACCCACGCTCAATGCGGGCACCTTCTTTCGTCGCAGCCGCGTGAGTCGGTACGTGCACAGCTACAATCAGGACGGAACCGTGGCGGCCACCATGCAGGAACGCCCCCGGGACGTCTTTGACCGCGTCTTTGGCTCTTTGTCTCTGTCCACAGGCGACAGCGACGCCCGCGAAAAACGCATCAAGCGGAGCATTCTGGATTCTGTGGTTGATCAGTACCGCTTCTACACGGGCGAACGGTCTCCTCTGGGAAACGCGTCACGAGCTCGCGTGGCTGATCATCTGGATCGCATTCGCGAATATGAGCAGCGGGCCTTCCACATGAAAGACAGCCCCAAAGGCGGCGCCAGTCTGCCGCCGCGTTCCCGCCTGGCTCACGGCGGAGCAGCAGACCCTGGCGGCCAGGGCATCGACATGCCGCTGGAAGACCTCGTGCAGGAATGGCGATTGCTAGCCGACCTGTATGCTCTGGCCATCCAGACAGACCGAGTGCGGTTTGGCTCACTCACGTTCCTGGCCGCCGGAGAACGTTTGCGGATCACGGGTGACTACCGCTATGACGGCCGACTCGTGTATCAGTTCGATGATGCCAGACAATTGAACGCATCAGGCGACGCTGGCTGCAGTCATGAATGGTGGCATCGCTTCAATGAGAAGAAAAAGAATGAGCAGCTGCGGGCGCACGCGCACATGAAGCTGCGGGAAGTCGCCTACTTTCTGAGCCGACTGGCCGAGGACGACTGTCGAGATGCCAACGGAAAGACGATCCTCGAAAACTCGATGATCACCGTCTCGACCGAATCGGGCGATGGCCGACACAACGATGTGAAGCGCGAACTGTCCGGCGTGTTTCATGCGATCACGCCCGCCAATGGGCGGTTCCGCACGGGCGGCATTGAAGACGTGAATGCGGAGGGGATCGACGTCTACAACACGATGCTGACCGCGATGGGCTCCCGCCAGCTGTTGGGGAGCAAGGACCACAAAACGCAGATGATCGACGCCATCCGCGTCTAGCCGTTGCTCAACAGCTAACCGATTGTTCTGCTGTGACGGCATTCAGGCCAGCCAACGGCCGCTCAATTCCTTAAAACGCAACGCAGCTGGCAGGTTGTCAGCTGCGTTGTTTTACGCGCGCTGGAACATTTGAACACCCCCAGAGAACGGTTCACGGGAATGCCCCCACATCAAGCCTGGCACGCGGCAAATTCCAGGATTACCGGCAGGCACCTGAGCCAGTCAGGATAATTTGCAGAAGATTAATAACCGGCGGGTTGTGAATTCAATTTCACCCCTATTTTGCCTAAGACGCGTACTTGCAACCTCCATGCACTACTCAGATCTGCACAAAAACACAGGTGGAGTATCTCCCATGATCTCACGGCGAAATCGTTTTCAGTCTCTCGTCACTGACATCCTGCAGCGAAGTCGAGTCTCAAGAAAACGGAAGTCGCAGCGGCGTGAGCCGCAACATGGTGTGGAGATCATGGAGAGCCGCGCCCTGCTGTCGGCCACCAGTTTTGTGATCAACGAAATACATGCGGATCCGGAGGGCAGTGTTGACGGTGATGCTAACGGGGATGGGACACGCGACGGGTCTCAGGACGAATTTGTCGAACTAGTCAACGTGGGTGGCACGAACGTCAATATCGGTGGTTTCACAATCAGCGATGCAGTGGGCGTGCGTCATACATTTCCGGCCGACACGATCGTGGCTCCCGGCCAGGCGGTTGTGGTTTTTGGAGGCGGAACGCCGACGGGAGGCTTTGGGGGCTCTATCGTACAAACTGCCAGCGAAGGCTTTCTGGGACTGAACAACGGTGGGGACACAGTCACTTTCAGTGATGGCACCGACTCCATTACGGAGACCTACGGTAGCGAGGGTGGCAACGACGAATCTTTGACTCGCAATCCGGATCTCACCGGTGCGTTTGCCGGACACCAGTCCGTCACGGCTGGCGTTCGCTTTTCGCCCGGATTCCAGAACGACGGCACCACACCATTTTCCGCCGATGACCCGCCGATTGACATTGTCATCGACTACCGATTCGACACGGCCAATTTCTTCGATCCGAATACGGCCGACGGTCAGGCGGCCCGTGAGATTCTGGAGGCTGCCGCGGGCGTCCTGGAATCACGCATCTTTGACGCGCTGTCCGCCATTGAGCCAGGCGGTGGCAACACGTGGACGGCCTTCTTTTCCAACCCAGCCACTGGCAGCACAGACAACATCGTCGACCTGGAGATCCCGGAGAACGAAATTCTGATCTTCGCCGGAGCGCGGGAACTGGGCGGCAGCACACTGGGGCGCGGGGGTCCAGGCGGACTGTCCGGCATGGGCACCAGTGACTTCATCGGTGATCTGTTTCGTGATCAGCCCACGGCGGGCGATGCCACCACGGCGAATCGCATGGACTTTGGTCCCTGGGGCGGCTCCATCACATTCGACACCTCCACCAACTGGCACTTTGGCGAGGATGCTCCTGGTGGCGGCACGTTTGATTTCTTCAGCGTGGCCATCCATGAGCTCGGTCATGTGATGGGCGTGGGAACTGCGGACTCGTGGCGCAACCTGATCACCGGCGGTGTGTTCACCGGGGCCGCAGCTGTTGCCGATCAGGGCGGAAACGTGCCGGTCACCAGCGACAGCGGACACTGGGCAGCCGGAACCAGCAGTTCCCTGCTGGGTGTGGCAGGATCCTCTCAGGAAGCCTCGATGTCGCCATCAATCGGCAGCGGTACCCGCAAGCTGTTCACAGAGCTGGACTTCGCCGGACTGGATGACCTGGGCTGGGATGTCACTACGCCCGCCAATCCCACGGTGATCAACATTCAAAGTGACAACGTGACAGAAGTCGCCGAAGGCGGTGCGACGGACACACTCGAGATTTCACTCAGCCGCTACACCAACTCCGACGTCACCGTCACGCTGACACCGTCAAATGACGAAATCGATCTGGGCAGCGGGGCCGGCGTAGCACACGTCGTAACATTCACAGCTGCCAGTGGCACGCTGTCAAAAACTGTGACCGTCACGGCTGTCGACGATAGTGATGCAGAGGGTTTGCACAACGCCACCATTAGCTTCACCGTGGCGAGCAGTGATTCCGCGTTCGACGGTCTAACCTCACCTGATGTCCCAGTCAGCATTCAGGACAATGACTCCGCCCCGGCCAACATCTGGATTAATGAAATCCATTACGACAATGACGGCACCGACGTGGACGAATTCGTGGAGATTGCCGGGGCGGCCGGGACCAATCTGTCCGGATTCAGCATTGTGCTCTACAACGGAAACAACGGAGCGTCCTACGGCACCATTGATCTGTCAGGAGTTATTGATGATGAAAACAGCTCGGGATTTGGTGCGCTGGAGTTCCTGCGGGCCAATATCCAAAACGGGGCACCGGATGGATTGGCGCTGGTTGACAACAACGACAACTCGATTCTCAGTTTTCTCAGCTACGAGGGAACCTTCACAGCGACGAACGGGCCTGCCAATGGCATGACGTCGGTTGACATCGGCGTTTCAGAGGGTGGTGGAACCCTGGTCGGTCAGTCGCTGCAGCGCGACAATTCCAACTTCGCTCCCGCGAGTGACAATCCATGGACCGGCCCGCTGGACGACAGTCCCGGATCACTGAATGTGATCCCCGGCCCTGAGTTGTCGATTGCAGCGACGGACGCCGACAAAGCAGAAGGCAATTCCGGCACAGAGAACTTCACCTTCACGGTTACGCGCGGCGGTGATACGGCCGTCGCCGCCAGCGTGGACTACGCTGTCACGGGTACTGGTGGCAACGCGGCGGATGCCAATGACTTTGCCGGCATGATGCTGCCATCCGGCACTGTCAATTTTGCAGCCGGGGAAACGACAATGGTTGTGGAAATCCCGGTCTCCGGAGACACAGACATTGAAGCAGACGAGACATTTGACGTCACGCTGAGTAACCCGTCAGCGGGTGCCTCAATCGCCACGGCCACAGCCGGTGGTACCATTCAAAACGACGACGCGGCTGCCCCCGAATTTGCCATTGCCGCTGCAGATGCCGTCAAAGCCGAGGGGGATTCCGGGGTGACAGCGTTTACCTTTACGGTCACACGCAGCGGTGTCACCACCGGCGCCGACACACTCGACTTTGCTGTGACCGGTGGTGCCACCGATCCCGCACAGGGAACAGACTTTGATGGCGGCAGCTTCCCAGCCGGGAGCGTGAGTTTTGCCGATGGCGAAACCACGCAGACGATCATCGTCAATGTGACGGGTGATACCGACATTGAACCGGACGAGTCATTCATCGTGACTTTGTCCAATCCCTCGCGAGGAACCATTGATCCTGCCACAGCAGACGGTGTGATTCAGGATGATGACACACCAGCCGCGAATGTCTGGATCAACGAATTCCACTACGACAACGCCGGGGGAGATGTTGATGAATTCGTCGAAGTCGCCGGTGAGGCAGGCATCGACCTGACGGGCTACACCATCGTTCTTTACAACGGCAGCAATGGGGCAAGCTACGGTACCATCGATCTGGCAGGAACGATCGACAACGAAAACTCAAGCGGTTTCGGAGCATTGCACTTCCTGCAGTCAGGCCTGCAGAACGGAGCGCCAGATGGACTCGCTCTGGTTGACAACGTGGGGCGCGTACTCCAGTTCGTCAGCTATGAGGGACAACTGACAGCAACCGACGGGCCTGCAAACGGACTCACATCGGAAGACGTGGGAGTGGCTGAGACCTCATCGACGCCGGCTGGAGTCTCCCTGCAGCGAGACAACAGCGCTCCCTCGCCTGCGGCCGACAACCCGTGGAAAGGGCCGTTTGAAGACAGCCCGGGAGACCTTAACACGATCCCCGCGCCGACTTACGTCATTACCGCTGTGGACGCTGTCAAAGCCGAAGGTGATGCCGACACCACCACGTTTCTGTTTAGTGTGACGCGTAACGGCGATGCAACTGCAGTTGGCAGTGTGGACTTCGCCGTCACGGGTGACACAGCGAACCCGGCCGACGCCAACGATTTCGAGGGAATGATCCTGCCGTCGGGCACCGTTAACTTTGCGGCCGATGACACTTCTGAAACTATCGCCATTGCGGTGACCGGTGATGTGGACATCGAGCCTGACGAAGGATTCGTGGTCACACTCAGCAACCCCTCTGCGGGTTCCTCCATCACCACCGCCACCGCCGCCGGTACTATTCAGAATGACGACTCTGCCCCGGAGGCCATCACGGTCACCATCACGGAAGCGAGTGTCAGCGAGAATGGGGGCACCTCGGCGGGTACAGTCACCATTCCGTCGGCCGCTGCCGGCGACCTTGTCATCACACTGGCCAGTGATGACACGTCCGAAGCGACAGTACCGACCTCGGTCACGATTGCTGATGGGCAGACCAGCGCCAGCTTCACCGTCACCGCTGTGGACGATGCCCTGCTGGACGGCACGCAAACTGTCACGGTCACGGCCTCGGCCACCGGCTTCACGAGCGGCGACGACTCGCTGGACATCACGGACGACGAGTTTGAATCCACCGAGCTGTTTCTTAACGAGATCATGATTGATCCAACGGAAGCGTCCGATACGTCACGGGAGTACATCGAACTTCGCGGCGATGCGAACGGCTTCCTGCCGGCCGACACCTACCTGGTACTCCTCGAAGGTGACTCGACGTCCAATCCCGGCAATATCGACCACGTCTTTGAACTGGGTGGCATGCAGTTTGGGGCCAACGGTCTTTTGGTGCTGCTGCAGGCCGGCACGCCCTACTCCCCCGCCTCCCTGGCCAATACCGTCACGGCTACGGGCAGTGGCTGGGGAACCGATTTTTCCAGTCGCACGACGGACATTGAAAACGGCAGCGTCACCTTCCTGCTGATACAGTCCGCCACAGCGCCCACGCCGGATGCCGACGCCGACGACAATGATGACGGCACCCTGAATGCCAACAGCTGGACCATTCGTGACGGCATCGGCAACATCGACGGCGGCCCCAGCGACACGGCCTATGCGGCCATCAACGTCAGCGGCAACGGCAATGGCCTGACACCGGCCGGTTCTCTGCTGATCGACATCTCCGCACAGGACGTCGACAGCCCCTATCACCCTGACTACCTGGCGAGAATTGGCAATTCCACCGGCTCCACTGCAGCCGACTGGGTGCTGCCGGAGGTTGATGGCGCTGCGCCTGACTACACCCTGGCACTCGGCGCCACCGTGCCAGCACACCTGGGCGGTGCGCCACTGAATCATCTGGGAGCGACCAATACCTTCGTTCCGCCCGATGCGCTGTTCGTAACGATCGATTTAGACAGCTTCTCTGAAAATGGCGGCACCACGACGGCCACGGTACGCCGCACACAGGCCGACATTTCCTCTGACCTGGTCGTCACGCTTACCAGCAGTGACACCACAGAAGCCACTGTGCCGACGAGTGTGACCATTCCCGCCAATGCCGCGACTGCAACGTTTACCATCACTGGCGTGGATGACGCTCTGCTGGATGGCACGCAGACCGTGACAGTCACCGCCTCAAGCGGAAGCTTTGCAGACGGCACGGATACTGTCGATGTGACGGACGATGAAGCCCAGTCGCTGGTGGTCACACCACTGGCCCTGACCGTCACCGAGGGTGGTTCAGCAACGTTTGACGTTTCGCTTGGTGTTGAGCCCACCGCTGACGTCACAGTGACTCTGGCCATTGCGGGAGACGGCGATCTGACGCTCGGCACAGCTGAGCTGACATTCACTCCGGGCAACTTTGGCACACCGCAGCAGGTTACGGTCAACGCGGCTGAAGACATTGACCTGACAGACGGCACGGCGACCGTCACGGTGTCGTCAGCTGGAGCTGGCAGTGTGGACGTGGCGATCACCGAAGATGACAACGACACGCTGTCGCTGGTCGTGGATCCCGGCGCACTGACCGTCACCGAAGGCAGCGCCGGCACGCTGAACGTGTCTCTGTCCCACCAGCCAGATGCTGACGTCACCGTCTCCCTGTCGATTGCCGGTGACGGTGATCTGACGATCGGGTCTGCCACCACACTCACCTTCACGTCCGCTAACTTCAGCACCACTCAGGCCGTCACAGTCAACGCGGCCGAAGATGCCGACACGGCCGATGGCGTTGCCACGCTCACCGTCGCGTCGGCCGGGCTTACCAGCATCGACGTCCCTGTCAGTGAAAGCGACAATGACGCGCCAGCGTCGGGACTGCTGCTGAACGAAATCCTGTTCAACCCACCCAGTGGTGACTCTCCCAACGAATATATCGAACTGCGAGGCACCCCCAACGGCATCATTAATCCGGGCACTTACCTGGTCAACATCGAAGGTGACGACACCGACCCCGGCGACATCAATGAATTTGTGGACTTAAGCGGCCTCCAGTTCGGCAGCAACGGATTCCTCGTACTCATCAACGATGGCAACGGATACACCATTGATGGCGCCGCCGGACAGGCTGTTGATGTGACCGATGGCGATCAGGAAAACAACAGCAACACATTCCTGCTGATCGAATCGGCCACTGCTCCCGACAACAATGATGACATCGACAGCAACAACGATGGTACACCGGACGGCAGTGTCTTTGCCGGATGGACCATCCTTGACGGCATTGCCATTCTCGATGATGACGATCGCGATGGCGGGACCGGCGACAACGGGGAATTCGCCTACGCCAGCCTCGTCTTTGCTGAAAACGCGGGAGATGGCAGCCTGCTGTTTGCACCAGCGGGAGCGACAATCGTCGACACCGGAATCACGCTGGCCGGATACGTCGGACGCATTGGCGATTCGACGGGATCAACGGCAGCGGACTGGGTCGCCGGCGAAGTGGACGGCAGTGCTCCCAACTTTAATCTGATTGCTGGCGCGACAACACCATTCCACCTGGGCGGTTCGCCGCTGGATCACATCGGATCTACCAACGCCTGGAATCCACCGAAGACCCTCACGGTCATCATCAACGAAGACGTCATCTCAGAAAACGGCGGCACCGCCACAGCCACCGTCCTGCGGACCGATGGCGACATCTCGGCCGAACTGGTCGTCACGCTCAGCAGTGATGACACGACAGAAGCCACCGTTCCCGCGACTGTCACCATCCCCGCCGGAATGGCGGCCGTTGATTTCACCATCACGGCCGTCGATGACGCCATCGTCGACAGCACCCAGACGCCAACGATCACCGCGTCGGCAGCCACGTTTGCGGATGGCTCTGACAGCATCGACGTCACAGACGATGACGTGCAGGCTTTCGTCATTAACCCCACCACCCTCTCGGTCGATGAAGGCAGTTCGGCCACATTTGATGTCTCGCTTGCCTTCGAACCCATCGCTGACGTCGTCATCGCACTGTCGATCGGCGGCGATGCGGATCTGACGCTCGGTACCGTGGAACTGACATTCACACCGACTAACTTCAGCACACCGCAGCAGGTCACCGTCAACGCGGCCGAAGATGCCGATGCTGTCAATGGCACCGCCACCGTCACGCTCACGTCGGCTGGCATCGTCGACGGCGAAGTCATCATCAACGAAAACGACAACGACTCCCAGGGCATCGTCGTCGACCCCACCGCCATCAGCGTCGATGAAGGGGGATCCAACACCTTTGATGTCACTCTCGCCGCCCAGCCAACAGAAGACATCACCGTCACCATCACCATCGAGGGCGACACCGACGTCACGCTGGGAACCGTCGAACTGACATTCACACCGGCCAACTTCAACACGCCGCAGCAGGTCACCGTCAACGCGGCCGAAGATGCCGACGCCGCTGATGGAACGGCCACCGTCACTCTGGCCGCCACAGGACTGTCCAGTGCCACTGTCGATGTCACAGAAGATGACAACGACGCGCAGTCACTGGTCGTCGCACCCACCACACTGTCTGTACCCGAAGGTGGATCCGCCACCTTTGATGTGTCCCTCGACGCACAGCCCACCGCCGACGTGGAAGTCACTCTGGCCATTGCCGGTGACGGCGATCTGACCATCGGATCCACCACCACACTCACCTTCACGGCTGCCAACTTCAGCACGCCCCAAACCGTCACCATTAACGCGGCCGAAGATGCCGACACCACCAACGGCACGGCCACCGTCACTGTGGCATCAGCCGGACTGACCAGCATCGATGTCGCTCTCACCGAAGACGACAACGACGAACTGGCAACCGGACTGCTGCTCAACGAAATCCTCTTCAATCCACCATCCTCGGATCGACCCAACGAGTACATCGAACTGAGAGGCACGCCCAACGGCATCATTGCCGATGGAACCTATCTGGTGAACATCGAGGGAGACGACAACGATCCGGGCGATATCAATGAGTTCGCCGACCTGGGAGGCCTCCAGTTTGGCAGCAACGGATTCCTCGTACTCATCAACGATGGCAACGGATACACCATTGATGGCGCCGCCGGACAGGCTGTTGATGTGACCGATGGCGATCAGGAAAACAACAGCAACACGTTCCTGCTGATCGAATCGGCCACTGCTCCCGACAACAATGATGACATCGACGACAACAACGATGGCACACCGGACGGCAGTGTCTTTGCCGGATGGACCATTCTCGACGGCATCGCCATTCTTGATGATGACGACCGTGATGGGGGAGCCAGCGACAACGGAGAATTCGCCTACGCCAGCCTCGTCTTTGCTGAAAACGTCGGCACAGGCGACCTGCTGTTCGCGCCTGCCGGTGCAGAAATCGTCAACACACCCGTCGCGGCCGGATACGTCGGACGCATTGGCGATTCCACGGGATCAACGGCCGCCGACTGGGTCGCCGGCGAAGTGGACGGCAGCGCTCCCAACTTCATTCTGCTCCCCGGTACCACAGTTCCCGGACACCTGGACGGCGCTCCGCTGGATCACATTGGATCCACCAACGCCTGGAATCCACCGAAGACCCTGACGGTCATCATCAACGAAGACGCCATCTCAGAAAACGGCGGCACCGCCACAGCCACCGTCCTGCGGACCGATGGCGACATCTCGGCCGAACTGGTCGTCACGCTCAACAGTGATGACACGACAGAAGCCACCGTTCCCGCGACTGTCACCATCCCCGCCGGAATGGCGGCCGTTGATTTCACCATCACGGCCGTCGATGACGCCATCGTCGACAGCACCCAGACGCC
>JANSXP010000148.1 GCA_024742875.1 Planctomycetaceae bacterium
GAAGAAAAGGGACTATCGCTGCGCCGACTCGCTCCGCGTTGCTTCGCTATCGACAAACCAGGTGGCACCGCGCTTCGGTGTTGATGGCCGAATACGTCGCTGAGCCCACGTCATCGCTGGACGGGGCGAACCGCTGCGACAGCAAGACAGGTGAGGACGACAGTCAGCGTTCCCAGCACGATGCCCATCAAAGGGTCGACATGCTCGTGCAGCCACGCGACGCCGGGGAGGCGGGACGCCAGAGAACTGCCGTGCGGGATCAGCGAAACGGCGGTGATCACCACAATGCCCGCCATCACGCCCAGACCGGGAGCCAGCGCACCACGGACCCTCGTAAAGCGTGCCAGCAGCAGCAGGCCCAGCGTGCCGCCACTGAGTGTGCCGGAAATTCTCCACCACACATCCAGCATCTGTTTACTGTTGATCATCGCGATCGCCGCACCAACACCGGCGATGCCCAGCACAACGGTGGTCAGGCGAAGAAACCTCAGATCAGCCGCATCTTCGGCGGCAGAGGGCCCGGCAGGAACAATGGGCTCGTCCCGATATCGCTGCCGAAAAAGATTGCGAACATCACACAGCAGCAAAGTGGCCGAGCTGCTCAACGACGAATCAACAGTACTCATGGCGGCCGCCAGAATCGCGGCAACCAGCAGCCCAGCCACACCGGTGGGCAGCTCCGTGGCAATAAAATATGGCAACACAGCATCGTTGACCGTGCCCTCAGGCAGCGTCCCCGTCTGCGTGTAATAAACAAACATCGCCGAACCAATAAAAAACAGCACCGCGGAAATCGGCAAATAAGCGATGGCGCCCAGCCACACACTGCGACGCGCCGCGTCAGTGGAAGCAGCGGTGAAGTAACGCTGCACATAAGTCTGGTCCGCAGCAAAGTTCTGCACATTGATAAAAAAACCGAACACCAGCATCATCCAGAACGACCGCTGTGAAAAATCAAGCCCCATACTTCCCAGTGAGAAGCGTCCTGAATCCGCAGCTGCCGTGGTGAGCACGCCCGACAAACCACCCTCAATTTTCCACAGCAGCAGTCCTGCGCAAACGAGTGTGCCGCCGACCAGAATGCAGCTCTGAACCACGTCCGTCCAGATCACCGCTTCGATGCCGCCCAGTAGTGTGTAAACCACAACAAGCACCCCCAGCCCCACAATCAGAATCGGCAAAGGCACATCCAGCAGCGCGGACACGGCCACCGAAACAGCAAACAAAATCACGCCAACGCGGCCGATGTGATACAGCACATTAAATAGGGCCGCGTAGACTCTGGCCCACGTGCCAAACCGCTGTTCCAGGCGTTCATACGCCGAGCAACTGTCCCCCTCGCGAAACCACGGAACGAAAAACACGGTGGCCACCAGCGCCGCATACGGCAGCGACAACGAAAAGACAAACGGGTTCCAGTTGCCCGAAAACGTCTTGCCGGGATTGCCGATGAAGCTGATGCTGCTCACAAACGTGCCCACGATCGACAGCCCCACCACCCAGCCGGGCAGCCCGCCTCCCGCCGTCATAAAATCGCGGCTCGTTCTGGTCTTGCCCGCCAAACGACAGCCGATCCACGTCACGGCCAGCAGATAGACCACAACGACACCAATATCCACACCGCTGACCATAGTCTGGTTCCTTCACCTGTCGCCATCGGCGGCAACTGTTCTTTGCGGCGACGCCCGTCAACCGGCCGTCGGGTCCACCAGTTCAAATCCGGAATCTGTGATGCGCGCAGTCACAGGAGTGCCCCCACCGCGCTGCCAGTGTTCGTAATTGCGCTCTGCCACCGCCGTGGCCGCCTCGATCACCTGCACCACACTGCGCTGACTGGCCGCAGACGGATAGGTGTCCTCCAGCGACTCAATCGACACTCCCAGCAAACGCCGACGCATAATCGCCAGCAGTCCCGCAACGATGGACGCTTTGCCATAGCCAAACAACTCCGTCGCCCCGGCCGCTTGCCGCATTCGCCCGCCAAACGCCGGATTGCGGGTCCGCGAGCCATCGCCAATCACCGCCTCGCGGTATCCCCGGTCCTGCTGATCGACAATCCCACGACCATAAATGCCATACAGCTCAATCTCCTGATTGACGGCCCCTTCAAACTCTTCCGGATTGATCCAGTTGTTGTTGTAGTCGCCCCGCATTCCATTCGCATACGTCACGGCGACGTCCAGACTGTCCCACGTATTGATCGGCTCCGCCCGCGAAAACGACTGCGGCACCGCCCGACGACGCGCCACTTCCTGCTGATGACGATCCCAGTGCAACAACAGATTCTTCTGCCCCGTCGCAAACACAGACACGGGTCTGACACCCAGATAATGATGCACGACGTCCAGCCAGTGGCACCCCACATACGCAAACGGATTGCTGTGCTGCGCCCACGCGAACACTTCGGTGCTCACCTCCAGCGGTTCTTCCAGCACGGCTCGCACGCGATTCAATGGACCATATTTCTCTACAGCCTGAGACATCATGTCCCGCACAAACGGGTCGTACCGCTTGTGCAGATCCACGGCCACAATCCGCTCACCAGCCGCGGCAGCCGCCAGAATTTCGTCCACCTCTGATGTCTTCAGACACAGCGGCTTTTCCGTAATCACGTCCACCCCGGCCGACAGCGAATCGAGAATCGGCGCTGTGTGCAGATGATCGGGCGTGGCCACAAACATCACGTCCGGCGTGTGCTCCGCCAGCATCTGCCCCCAGACATTCTCCCCATAACAGGCGGCTACCGGCTCATCAGGAAACTCCTCGGCAAACCAGGCAGCAATGCGCCCTGCTGTCCCCCTTGATTCGTTCCGCGTGCCCACACAACACACCCGCACCCGAACATCCGCCACCTCGGCCGCCAGATGGCTCATGCCGATGCCATTTAGCGCACCAGCCAGCCCACCCCGCATAAAATCACGAAACGTCTGCCCAATGATCTCATCAAAGAACATGCCTCCGCCAACAATCGCGACCTTCAATTCCCGCTGACTCACAGCACTCCCCTCTGAAAAACGACTCCGCCAACATACACCACCCCACTCCCATCCGCCAGGCCGCGACGCCGCGGCGGGCGGTGGCGTGGGGCCGCGTTACTCGCGGCTGACGATGCTGCGTGGTACGTCACTGCGCCAGCCGCTCCGCTTCGCGACGCTATCGACAAACGACGTCGCTCCGCGCGTGGCCGGAACGTCCCGCCAGGCCGCGTTGCTGCTGCGGCGTGGATGGTCGATGAAAATGGGACGTCTCTGCGCCGGCTCGCGTTGCTGCGCTTACCGTTGCTTCGCTATCGACAAACGAGCTGGCACCGCGCTGGGGCTGATGTTGAACGGCCCTGGACAATGCGAAACGCAGTGATCCCCCACAGGCCGGGGCATTCCGGCTCTACAGCTCATCGGCGCTCGCGGCGTCCTCGCCAAACAGCTGATTGAGTGCGTCTTCGACTGGTTCGATGAACTCATCCGGCGTGATGACGGGGCGTCTTTCGGGGAACATAATCGGCTGCGGCGTAAAGCCGATGATCAGAAACGAGAGCGTGAGCCAGCCGATCACGTGCCGGTGCCAGCCGAGCGACATGTTGTCGTTGGACGTCGGCGGATGGCGAGGCCCGGTCATCGTCAGCAGAATCAGCAGCAGGATGTAGGAAAACATCTGCGTGTACAGCATGGTGGCAACAGCAACAATGATCAGCCCCCAGGCAACATAGTGGGCCGGCTTTCGGATGAGCGTGTACATAATGTGGCCCCCATCGAGCTGCCCAACCGGCAACAGATTCATCGCGGTCACAAAGACGCCCACCCAGCCGGCAGTCGCCCAGCCATTCAACTCAAAATATTGCCCCATGGGGGCCGGGCCGTGAATGGCGTCAATCAGCCACTGGACCAGCAGTGGCTGTCCAAATTCAAACATCGGGCCAAACATCCGCCACTGATAGTCGGACGTCGAGATGCCGTAATAGAGAATCGGAATGGTGACGATCAGACCGGCAATCGGCCCGGTTACGGCAATGTCAAACATCTTGCGGCGATCGGCCGCCCCTCGCCCCTGCAGAATCACGGCCCCCATGGTGCCCAGTGGGGGCAGCGGAAGCGGAATGAAATACGGCAAAGACGCGGGCACCCTGTTGCGGATCGCCTGCAGGAAGTGACCCATCTCGTGGCAAAACAGGATGAGCATCAGCGGCATGCTGTAAGTGCAGCCGCGCCGCAGAGATTCCCACAATCGATCGGCAAGTGTGGGCGTCTCGCCGGCAGCCGGAGGCCAGCGGAAATTCAGTTCCGTCAGCACCTCTGCCTCTTTCTGGGGGCTGAAGAATCCCGCCAGAATATCCAGCGGCCAGTTTTCAGCGCCCACAAGGGTGGTGCTCAGGAAGGTCAACACAAACAGCGTCACCGAAAGGCGAAGCCGACGGCGGTGCCCACGCTTTTGTCTGTCGTACTCCGCCTGGACGGCCTGTTCAATTCTGAGCTGCTCCAGTCGCACCTGCTCATCCGTGAGCCGTTCGTCAAGCAGCGTCACGCCCGTCGTGATCTGGGGGCGGGTGGGAAACGAAGCGTCGGCGGTGTCATCGGCGGCCCTGTCATCCGCGGCCCTGTCACCAGCCGCCGCGTCACCAGAGATCACGTCCACGTCTGAACTCACTGGCGGCACAGCGGGCGGCAGTCCGCCCACCTTTGAATCCCTCGGCCGGTTCTGTTCATCGGATGTGGCCGCAGGGGGATTTTGAGCGTCGGTCCGGGCATCGACGCGCGCGTTCTCTGCTGCATCAACACTGGACCTGGCCGCAGAACCGGCCGCAGACTCTGCGGTCTCGGGCGACTCCTGTGCGGGTCGCGAATCGTCGCTCCGCGGTTCGGACATAGTGGGCGTACTTCAGACGTCGGGTGCAGTGGTGAGAGAGAAGGATGTCGGCTGCAAAGCGGCGAACAATTGTTATTCGTCAGAATCCGGTACGTCAGCGTCAGTTGCTGCCGGCTGTTCCGGATCGTCGGATTTCGCACTGATGACCGCATCCGTCACCGTTGCCCCCAACTGCCGCAACTGCCGGCACTGCTGCTGCGCATCGTCTGACAGCGGATTGCCTTCCAGCCGAACAGTGACTCGCCACTCGCGAGTCTGGCCGGCCGCCAGCTGCCGCCGTACGGTGTCAACCAGCGGCTCAAGCTGCTCAATTTTGTTGTCGGCCAGAAACAACCAGCTCAGTCTGGGCAGCGGCCCAATTTCCGACAAACGGCCCACCTGATTACCGGTCAGATCCACGGTCGCCAGAGCCGCCAGATTTGACGGCAGCACGGGTGTTGTCACCTTGTTCCCCGAGACAAACAGAGCATGCAGTTTTGTCATTGTCTGACATCCGGACAGATCGGAGATCTGGTTGTTGCGAGCAAACAGCAGGCGCAGTTCCCGGCAGGATTCCAGCGGCACCAGGCTGTCCACCTGATTGCCATCAATGTTCAGCAGCCGCAGAGAAGTCAGTGTCTTCAGCGGCGTCAGATTGCCAATCCGATTGTTGGCCGCCTGCAGCACCTCCAGCCGCGTGCAGGCCGCCAGCGGAGTCAGATCGGCCACCTGGTTGTCAGCCAGCACCAGTTGCGTCAGTTCGGTGCAGGATTCCAGTCCCCTGAGCGATTCAATCTGCAGGCCACGTATATCCAGATAGCTCAGCTTCAGCAGC
>JANSXP010000168.1 GCA_024742875.1 Planctomycetaceae bacterium
CATAGTGGTGCATCCGAATCGTCATTCAGTACAATGGCACATTCGCGCGAAATACCGCATAACAACACAATGCACCGGAGTGCAGTCCGGGCCCAGTCGACTTGATCACCAATTGTCTGCACCCGGTGATTGCCAACGTTAGATTGCAATGTCGAGTGATCTCACCATTTTGAAATACGCTGGATCTCTTCCGGCCACGATGCGAGACATCGATGATCGCGCGTTGCGCCCGCTTGGTTCGATGGGCCATATTAGAACACTTCTGTCCGAGCACTTTTCCGACATTGAGTGGGAGACCACTCCGCCTCTTCTTTCGATCGTCAAGAAACATTCTGAATCTTGGCGTGAATGGACTGCTGAAGAGCTTGAGCGTCATTCGCAGCCATCTTTAAAGGCCCACACGCATAACGATCACTATATGATCTCGTTCTACGGTCTCCCGGTTGACGATAGTACCGATGTCAATTATCTGCTTGTGGAAATGCACGCTGCAGGCAATCCATACCGTCCACTAAAGCCACTCTGTGACTCAAACGGTTGGGTGGCGGTTGGGCCCAACCCCGACGACCAGTTCATTGATTTTGACAACGCCATTGCGGAGTGGGATGATTTTGAGCGGAATGAAGCCGTGTATCTTGAGGAAGCTCGCGAGAGGGACCGAGTCCAACGTGATGAGACTAAAGACTTCAATAATGCGTGCCTGAAATTTGCAGAAACAGTCTTGAACGGCGGCGCGGTGTGCCCGAAGTGTGCTAAAGAACACGATCACTGGCGATGTGTCGTCCCATCTCGCCCCGACAGAAGAGCATATTTCGTATGCAAGGAGTGTGGCGGTTCAATTGAAAAAGCCGACTTCACGCTGAACTAGCAATCTAACAATACCATGCAGCCGAGTTGTGGGCGGCCCGCAATCACATGGATCATCAACCGCCACAACCGGCTGATGGCGGTCGTTCGCTGTCATTCAAGCCCGCACCGTGATGGTGAAATCTCTTCCATCCGCTGCCCCAACCGGCCGCACTCACAGATGAAGTGCGGATCGTCATTCACGCGATCTTCCGAATATCTCCGGTCACAATCCTCGCCATCATCGAAACACGTCAGCACCCGTGAATTCTCAGCGTCCACGACAAACTGGCCAATCAGCCGAAACGGCATCACAGCCTCAAAAGTCCGGTCGTGTACTTCGTCCGTTCTCAACACAGTTCCGTCTGGGAATCGCACGCCGTAAACGTGCCTGCCGAAGTAGTCATCCAGCCACTCAGCATGCCACGCTTCGCCGGTATCCTTCCGCACTGTTGGGCTCAAGAAGTTGCTCATATCAGACAGCGAACAATGTGTTGCACCCGAGCGGCGGTCGCGGGCTGAATTTGCACTCCACGTCACCCGCCGCCGCCGGGTGAACACGGTCGTTATGCCACAGTCACTAACTATTGCATTCTCACAGAGACACCACGCGTCTCTCAGACTGGCCCATCGATGAATCAGACTGTGTCGTCCCACACTCAAGACTTTGCCCAGAGCAAATTCCCAGCCAATGCAGGTTCACGCTTGGTGTACACCTTCGCTGTCTTCGCTGGATCTTTTGCGCTGGCTCGTCTGTCCCGCGTCATCGGCATCGCCCTGTGCGGCGTTGGTCACGGAGGTGGCGTTGCGCTTGGCGAGAAAATCCTAATCGCAAGCATCTCCTTCTACATCATTTCATTTCTCGCGGCTGTAGCGGTGATTTACGCTTCATGGCGTGCAACACGAAAGCCGCTCGCCGTTGTGGCGATGTCGGGTGCCATTCTGTTTTCAATACTCGCCGAGTTGCGAGACACGTCGTACATGTTCTAGTTGTCTGCAGTATCAAGTGGCATAACAAGACGGTGCACCGGAGCCGTGCCACCCCC
>JANSXP010000154.1 GCA_024742875.1 Planctomycetaceae bacterium
AGTGATGACACGACAGAAGCCACCGTTCCCGCGACTGTCACCATCCCCGCCGGAATGGCGGCCGTTGATTTCACCATCACGGCCGTCGATGACGCCATTATCGACGGCACTCAGACGGCCGCCATCACGGCTTCCGCCGCCACCTTCTCCGACGGCACCGATGACATTGATGTGACCGATGATGAAACGGCGACGGTCAGCATCGCGGCCGCAGGTGACGGCTTTGAAGCGGGCCCGGTTGATGCCCAGTTCACCGTGACCCTGTCCAGTGTGGCGGCCGTCGACATCGAGGTGCCGTATACGCTGGGAGGGTCGGCCATCAGTGGCGTCGACTACAGCCCACTGTCGGGATCTGTCACCATTCCGGCCGGCTCCCTGTCAGCCATGATTGCGGCAGAAGTCATCGACGATGAAGTTGCCGAAATCGGCGCCGACACCCTGTCCGTCACACTGCAGGAACCTGTTTTCAGCGGAAACATCACCGTGGATGGCACGGCCGATTCCGCTCAGGTGCTGATTCTGGACAACGACACAGCCACCATCTCTTTGAGCACGGTATCGGTGACGGTCGATGAAACGGGAGCCGCTTCTTCGGCCACAGTGGACGTCACACTCGATTCGCGTCCCACGGCTGATGTGGTGATCGCCGTCACCTCGACGGATGCCGGAGAAGCACTGCCGGATACGGGGCTGCTGACTTTCACACCTGACAACTGGAATGTGCCGCAGACCGTCACCATCAACGGCCAGGCGGACGGCGTTGCTGACGGAGTTCAGCTCGCCAACATCGAATTCTCGATCGATGCCGCCACCGCAGCCGCGGAGTATCTGACGACCGATGACTCCACCTTTGTCACCACCACTGTGAACGACGTGGACACGGCTCCCACCGCCGACATTGAGTCCATCGTGTTCTACAACGAAGATGCCGTCGCGGAACGTAACTTCTCCCCCGATCAGACGGGACAGCGGTCCATTGTACGTCGTGCGGAGGTTGTCATTTCTGACCTGCTGGGTGTCGCGGATGCGACCGCTTTCAGTCTGCAGAATGTCGACACGACCACGGACGTGACGGTCACCCTCGGCGGGGTCGTGCAGACGGGCGGCAAGACCATCGTCACTCTGGACTTTAGTGGCGGCAGTGTGGACACGGTCAACGGCCTGCTCGATGGTAACTATCAGCTGCAGATCGATGGCGACGCGCTCGGGGTCACCGGAGGCGCACAAAGCGAAGATTTCCACCGACTGTTTGGAGACAGCGATGGTGATCGCGACGTAGACGGCTCCGACCTGAGCAATCTGGTCGGTGGGCTCTACTTTGGAGCAACGCAGTTTAATGCCGTCTTTGACCTCAATGACAACGACTCACTGTTTGATGAAATCGATGACTTCTTCGCCAACTTTGGACGAAGCCTGTAGAACGAGCCGAGGAAACACGGCCAAAAATTCGGGAATGGCCCGTTCAGAGTTTGCATTCGAGCGGGAACCCCCTCAATCTTACGATACCAGCGCAATTTGCGCAGCCCCTCAAGTCGAAGGACTCTCATGCTTCGTCGAATCCTGTTTGCTGTGACCCTTCTGTCCCTTCTGGCCAGTTCATCCACAACCCGAGCGGACCTTGTGCTGGACCTGCAGCCAGTCGGCTCCACAACAGTTGCCAGTGGCGGCACCGTGGATGTCCAGCTGGTGCTCAGGGATACCGATGGTTCCCACTTCGGAACCACGTCCGGCCTGGGACTGCTCAGCGGTGGCGGCAAGCTGGTAGAGGTTGTTGACGGTGGCGCCAACCTGATGGTGACCGGATCAGCACTCGGAGCCGATTTCCCTCTGGGGTCTCCCAACTTTGCGAATAGCCTGGTGGATCCTGGCATCGCCAACGTGCTGAGCTCCATTAATCTGATTGGGGTGCCGTCTCCAGCCGGCATCGTTTCCGGCATCGCTCATATTGCCACGTTCACTCTGGAAGTGACGGGTAACGGCGGTGATTTCATCACGATTGGCTCTGACATCCTGGGGGCTGCTACCGGCGGTGGGACGATCGATGGCAACGTCATCTTCGGCGGCGGATCTATCGATGGCGATGTGACGTTTGACGCGCTGACGCTTTCAGTTTCCGGAGCCGTCATTCCCGAGCCGTCCAGCCTGCTGCTTGCCGGCCTGTTCGCAGGCGGCGGCATCGTGGCCATCCGTCGACGTCGACGCCAAAGCGTTGAGGGCTAAAGAACGCGGGACACGCCGTGATCGAAGCTGTACACTGTCAGGGTTGTGGTGCTGTTTTATCAACGGCAACGCAGCCCTGTTCTGTTTGCAGAACGGCGGTCGTCAGCGGAGTCTCTGACATCCGCCCCCGGGATGCCGATAGGAATTTTGAAGACACGGATGCAGCCGACCGGCGCCAATCGTCCGACAGACAGCGCACCTCACAACAGCGCACCTCACAACAGCGCACCTCACAGCGACCATCAGACATCGACGCGACGGACCGTCTGGAGAATCGCCTGATCGTCGCCGTTGTGGGGCTTCCGGCAGCGGCGGCCTACGGCCCATTACTGTGGGCGCACGGTCAGCGACTGTGGGCCAAAGAGCACTTTCAGTTCATTCCCGTTTATCTGGCCGCTGTGCTGTACGTGGTGTGGCAGAGATTCGGCAGTGAGAGCCCTCCTCCCAAAGGCCGCTGGCGGGTCGAACCAGTCACCCTGTGCCTGGGACTGCCGGCTCTCGCGGTGGCGTGGGTCATTCATTCTCCCTGGCTGGCCGCCCTGTCCCTGGTGCTGGTCGGAAATGCGGTGCTGGCATGGTTTCCTCAAACTCGTCAAAGCTGGCGACTGCTGATCCTGCTGATTCCGCTCCCCCTGAATCTTGACCAGCAGTTGATTCTGCGACTGCAGACAGTCTCCTCTCAACTGGCCAGTCGCGCGCTGGATGTACTCGACGTGCCGCACCTGAGACAGGGCAACATTATGGAGCTGACATCGCGGCGACTGTTTGTGGAGGAGGCGTGCAGCGGAATCAACTCGGTGTACCTGCTGCTGGCCGCCGTAATGTTTTATCTGGTTCTGGCGCGTGCTCGCTGGGTCGTGGCAGTGCCGCTGGTGATTTCGACAATCGCGTGGTCCATTCTGGCCAATGCCCTTCGGATTACGGCCATCGCCGTTGCCGATCAGAAATGGCAGATCGATCTGACAGCCGGAGTGCCTCACGACATGATCGGAATTGCAACCACACTGTTCGCGCTGCTGGCCATTTTCAGCACAAACAGCCTGCTGCAGTTTCTGACAGGCTCCCTCAGTGACAAACAGATTCGTGATCCCGCCTCATCGTCCACCACACTGACGCCAACAGTTCTGTGGAACACGCTGACCACGTCCAATCTCAGTCTCGTCTACACTCACGGTCGCCGCGGAATGTCCGTTTCTGTGCAGCGGTGGAAACTCGCCGGTCTGCTGTTTGTCTCCTTCGTGGCCTGCTGTTCGTCCCGCTGGGGCCTGCAGGCCTGGGCCGACTGGCGGGGTCCGGAACCCCAGTTGCCGTTGCCGGCTGACACGGGTTCCTCCGCCTCTGACAGGCTGGCCGCGCTCACTGCTGCCGACCTGGAGGATACTTCACAGGGCCAGTACACCGTCACCGCGGCAGACGTTCACGGAATTCGTCCAGACGAGGCTGCAGCCCACAGCCGCTGGAATCTCAGCACCGGCGCCTGGGACGCCCAGCTGCGAATCAGCGGGCCGTTTGCCGTGTATCCCACCGCCGACGCAACAGTGAACGCCCAGGTGGAAAGGGTCGCCTACCGGAAGATCCCCGTGATTGGCCAACAGGCAAACATGCGGGAAACGACGTCTGTGCTGCCGGATGGACGAAGGCTGCGAGCATGGACGGTCGTCTTCCGAAACTCGGGCGAAGTGATTTCGGCCCACGCTCAACGGACAGCAGGCGACCTGCTCAATCGGTTTCGCAGCGGAACTCACACAGAGCAACAGACACTGTATCGCGTGGAACTGGTGGTCGAACAGTCGTCGTCACTGAGCCTTCCGCAGCGACAGGCGCAGGAGG
>JANSXP010000017.1 GCA_024742875.1 Planctomycetaceae bacterium
AGAAGTCAGCCAGCAAGAAGTCAGCCAGCAAGAAGTCAGCCAGCAAGAAGTCAACTGCTAAGCGTTCGCCGCGGAAGAAGAAAAGTTAGTCAGGCTGCCAGGTTTGCGGCTGTCAGGTCGTCAACACGTCGCGGCCGACTTTTTCTGTGGGAGTTGCCTGGCCGTGTCCGCTGATGCGTTTTCGGAAGACGGGCGGACGCCCACGTCCAGCAAAGGCCGATCGTCATTGTTCCCACGGCGTCTCGCGGGTGGACGGTTCTGGAGCAGATTTTCAGAGCCTAGTAGCCCCGCTGGTTCGCGAAGTCCCGCAGGCGATTGCGGGCAGCATCAAGAATGCGGGATACGCGGCTTTCTGACAGTCCCAGGACCTCGCCCACTTCTTTCAGTTTCAGGCCTTCGTTGTAATGCAGTGCGACGGCAATGCGCATCTGCTCAGGCAGCGCTTCAATTCCGTCAGCCAGAATGCTGACCATTTCACGTCGTTCCAGCGGCGTGACATCATCATTGTCGCCAATGTGACCCCGCACGCGGACTGAGTCGGTCCATGATTCGGGGCGTGTGAGTCGGCTGCCCTGGATGCAGCGGTTGACTTCCGCGACCGTCATATCGGCGGCAATGGCCAGTTCCTCGACAGTGACAGCGCCCTGCAGGGAGGCTTTCACCTGTCGCAGACGAGCGATCTTCTGCAGCATTTGCTGAGACAGCGGGCAGTTTCGCCGCAGTTCGTCCAAAATGGCGCCGCGAATGCGCTGATAAGAAAACGTTCGAAACTCCACGTTGCGGCTGGGGTCAAACTGCTCGGCAGACTCAATCAGTCCCAGGATGCCGGCGGATTCGAGGTTTTCCGCATCGACACCGGAAGGCAGCTGATTCAACAGCTTGTTGAGAATGTGTTTGACGTAACCGAGGTGATTCAGGATCAGTTCATCTCGGTTCTGTTGGTGAGACTTCTGCTCCGGGGCAACTCGGTCTTTCAGACGACTGCGGCGGTTCACTTTGGTGTTTCGCATCATGGGGGTGTCCAACTCTGAGGCGACGCCGGCCTGATTCTCTGGAACCAGTGTGGGGGACGTTCGCCGTTTGATGGTGTTGTTGCAAGATTGACAGGTTGCCCTGTTTTGCGGATTCCGTGTTTCCGTTTCCTTTTTGCCTCCTTGCCCAATTGTGCATCCCGGAATCGTGCGTGTCGGACTGCCTCACCAAACTGCGTGTAACTACCCATGGGTGGAAACGTGGATAACGTGGTCTGGCGCGCAGGCGAAGGTCAAGTGGCCTCCCCATTAGTGAAAACCCCATTGCGTGCCGTCAGTGGCCGAGTACCACGCCCGTGCGGGTTTTGGGAGCCCGCGAGATTGCGGCAGAATCGGCCGAAATGGTCTAGGCGGTGGTAGGGCAATCGGCTAAATTCGCCGGAAAGCAGGATTGGGGAGGCTCCTGTCCGCTTTTACGTTGCCAGGAAGGCATCTCATCGCATCGATCGAATTCGAGTGCTGCAGGGAGGCATTGATGTCACTTGTTCGTTTTGTCCACACAGACTTTTTGCGTCTGGCGACCCCCATCAGTGGTGTCGCGGACACCCCAGGGTGGTTACGTGAGCAGGCCGCCGGTTCGGTTCGCAGTGCTGTGCGAAACGTGGCTGAGACAGCCATCAATCACAATGCCGATTTTCTTTTGGTGGCAGGCAGCCTGACCGACTCAGTGCCGGATCTGCCTCTGGCTGTCGCTTGGTTTGAGCAAATCACCCAGCGACTGCAGCAGTCCGGGGTGCAGGTTGTGGTGCGAGCGACATCGCCACAGGAAGCCGCATTGCTTGCTCCGGTGTGTGATATTGTCCTCGGGCCGGACGAATTGCTGTTCGCGTCCCGCCGGTCCACAGGCGAGATTCATCTGCGCGTGTCCGACCAAAGTCATCCCGCCACCCAGGAATTGACCGTGGCCGTGGGGCGAGAGTTGGCCCCACCGGAAGGACGCACCGTCTACAACGCCATCCCCGCCACGCAATGCTCTGCCGAGTCTGACTGCCACGGCGTCGTGGGCTATCTCGCGCTCTCCGCCGGTGCTGTGCAGGCCGTTCATCCGGATGAACAGTTCGAATATGGCTGCGTGGTTGTCGAAGCTGACACGGAAGCCCGGCAGTTGAAGTCCGAATTTGTGGCGACAGACGTTATTCGCTTCGCCGTCGAGCAGCTCACACTCAACACTGCCATGACGGTGGAATCTCTGGCGTCTGCTCTGGTGGGTGCTTCCGATTCTCTCGATCGTTCATCAGCCAGAACGCTGATTCTTGACTGGGTTGTCGATGCCGAGCTGACGGCCGATCTGCGTGACGTGGGGCAGTTTGACGAGTTTGCCCTGCTGCACAGAGTCCGCAGTGCTGTGCAGTCCGGACACCGCGGTGTCTGGCCCCGACGGCTGTCATTCCAGCGTTCCGCCACTTTGCGGGTGGCGACTCCCGAGCTTGAGTCGGTGGAAGAATACATCCAGATCGTAAGCGGCGCCGTGCATTCCTATGACGTTGATCACTACACGTCGGCTCATCGACTGCTCAGCGGACAGCCCGGTGTGGCTCCCGCACTGATCAGTGGGCTGAGCATGCTGGGCCGTGTGGCCTGACGTAAACGGACCTGAAAACAGACTGCCAACTGGCTGTAAGGAAAACTGCCATGCGATTTCTTGATATCACGGCTGAACGCTTTGGAGTTCTCAGCGGCGCCGAACTGAACGATCTTTCTCCCGGTATGACGGTGGTGTACGGAGCCAACGGCAGCGGCAAAACCACGATGGTGAAATTTGTCGAGGGGCTGCTGTTCGGCTACACAACCACTCACCAGGCGTTCCAGCCCGACGATTCCCGATTTGGTGGTTCGGCTTCTCTGCAAAGCAGTGGACGATCCTACCGAGTCACACGAGAACGCAGTCATGGCGTGACGACTGAGTTGAGTACGGTTGATCTGGCGACCGGCGTGTCCGTTACGGCGCCGGATGACACGTTGCCAGGCTGGGTGAATCACAGCATCTACGATGAGATCTTCAGCGTGGGCGACTCAGAAACGGGGCGATTTGACCTGCTGACCCGCCTGTGTTTGTCGGGAGAGGGGCCTGCCGTCTCGGCCGACGAAATTCGCCGTGTGGAACTGGCGATCGACCAGTGCCAAAGGGAGCGTGAAGGCAGCGGCATCGAAGGCGGTCTGCATCAGCAGATCCGATCTCTGGAACAGGAAAAAGACGACCTCATCGCGCAGCTGAATCGTCTGCGGCAGTCTGATCCCCGCATCCCGGAGCGAATCGCAGCCATTGAAGTCGAACTGCGCAGCCTGCAGCAGCAGCTGGCCGAATGCGATCGCCGCATTCGCGAAATTGAAGCCCGGATTCGCACTCTCGAAGAGCAACTGGCCGAACTGAAGCGTCGCAATGTGGTGGCTCTGAATCGACGCGACATCGAGAGCAGAATTGCCACGCTGACAGAACGTCAGGCCCGATGGAGCGAGATTCGCCGGGCCGTCAATCGAGAGATCGGCGCTCTCGGCGCGCCCACCAGTGGGCTGCGTCACCAGGACTCTCTGCAGTCTGTTCGAGCGCTCGTCTCCCGTCTGGAAGAGCGACTGGAATCACTGTCAGCACGTTCGGCCGACCACTGGGCGTCGGCCGCTGATCGGGACGTACTGGTGAACCACGTCCGCAGCGAGGTGTACTCTCTGTGTGATTATCTGGCGAATCATGAAGCGGCTGTGGACAGTCAGGATGTGGTGCTGGAGTCGCTGTTTGGGCAGCGCACGCTGCAGGATGCGGAGAGCGTTGACTCTGTCCTGCAGGGACAGATCGATGCACTGCGGGAAGAACTGCAGCGCAGCGATGATGTTCTCAGCGTGCGACCTGCCGTTCCTCAGGCGTGTGCATTCCCTGGCCACCAGGCATATCTGCAGCAGCGAATCGGGCACCAGCAATCCGGTTCCATCGATGCCCTGGAACGAGAGCTGATCTCACTGCGGCAGCAACTGGAAGCCAGTCATGCCGATCGCAGCCGCATTGTGGCGGCCATGGAGCGTCTGCGTCAGGAACTGGCCTCACTGGAAGCACGCAGTCGCAGTGTCGGCACTCTGGAAGATGTTGATCGGACCAAAGCACAGATAGCGGAGATTGACGCCAGTCTGGTGCAGCTGAACGATCGCTGGCACGTGCTGGAGGACACTCAGCGGCAACTGCAGCAGACGCTCGATCGTCTGCAGCAGCACAAAACTCCGGAAGTGCTGGAACTGGCATCGACCTATATCCGTCGTCTGACGGGCGGTGACTGTTACCGTCTGGAGACGGACGCTACAGCCACGAGAATTCTGGCGTCTACGTCAGTCGCCACCACCGCCCAGGCAGTTGAGCATCTGAGCCGCGGCACACGGGATCAAGTGGCCCTCGCGCTGCGACTGGCCCTCATTCAGACGCGTGCCGTCCAGGGCCGCTGCCCTCTGATTCTTGACGATGTGTTCATCTCGGCTGACGACGAACGGGCCGAGGCTGTCGCCGATCTGCTTATGGAGGTGGCTGACGACGGACAGCAGATCATCTTCTTCACGTGTCAGCGCGATGTCCGGGCTCTGTTTGAACGCCGCAATGCCAGCATTCGATTTCTGGAAGACCGCCCCGTCGCAGCCCCCATTCCTGTCCCGATTCCTGTTGCCGTCGTGCCGCCACCGGCACCGACACCCAAACCTGTGGTCGCGGAAAACACCAACTGGCTGTTTTATCTGGAGGTCGATAACAGTACAGAAGATCTGTCGGGTCTGACGGTGGCGGAAGTCGAGGCTGTGCGAGCCAGCGGCCTGCTGGTGATCGACGACCTGCTGACACTGTCCCTGGACGATCTGGAAGCGCGGATTCGCAACCACGGTTATTCCATCAGCCGCGACCGAATTCGCGCGTGGCGGGGGCAGGCCGAACTGGCCACTCTGGTCCCAATGCTCAGGCGAGCGGACGCGGAACTGCTGTATGCAGCGGGAATTGAAAGTACGGTCGAGCTCAGTCGCATGCGTCCGGAGACCGTGTTTGACATGGTCAGCAGCTTCCAGAATTCCACCGAAGGCACAAGATTTCGTCGTTCGGGTCGATCCATCGATCGACAGCAGGCGATCAACTGGAGTCGCTGGTCCCAGCACGCCCGCACACTGACAGATGCACGTCGATCGCGGTCGAGATTCTTTGTGCGGACCACGGATGAGCACAATTCTCCGCACGCCACGATTCGGCATATCAGTTCCGCGGACAGTCACCCCAGTGACAGTGCGCGTACCATCCGACAGCGTCGGCTGCGGTCGACAGATGGTGTCACCCGGACCCGCCGCCAGCCCCGCCCCGCTCTGTCGTCCACCGACCGACGTGAACTGGAACGACGCAAGGCACGCCGTCGCGAACGCATGCAGCGCCACTCGTCGTCCTACCGAACGACGGCCGCAGAAGCCGAGCAGACGGTTGAACTGCGATTCTTCCTGAATCGCTCCGATGACGTCGAGGCCGCACCATCCATTGGGCCAAAAACCGCGCAGCGCCTCGGCAAGACGGGCGTCTATACGGTCGACGACCTGCTCAATTCGGACAGTGAAGACGTCGCTGTCCGCCTGAATAACCGTCGGATTTCGGCGGATACCATTGTGTCCTGGCAGGCTCAGGCCACGCTTGTGTGCACTGTGCCGGAACTACGAGGGCACGACGCTCAGATTCTGGTCGCCTGCGGCATTACGGAGGCGGAGCAACTGGCTGGTAAACGTCCGGCCGATCTGTTTGCTGTCGTGGGCCCCTTTGCAGATACCAGTGAGGGCGAGAGGATCATCCGCAACGGCAGAAAGCCGGATCTGGAAGAAGTGACCGACTGGATTCGCTTTGCCCAGCAGGCACGCAGTTTGAAAGCCGCCGCTTAAACGGGCCACGCAGAGACTGGACAGCGGTGGTCACAGTCTGACGGGATCAGCGACAGAGACAAAGGCCCGGGGCATTGCCTCGGGCCTATGCTGTGCGTAGCAGGAGATTTGTGCGTGCGCGGTGCCGACGAACCTCGACGCCCTGTCATCTGACTGATCAGACGCTGCGAGTGATGGCGCCGATGTCTTCAAAGTGATTGCGGATTTCGCGAACAGTGGCAGGCTGAAAGGCGGTTGCGCCCCAGCGTGTGCTGCGGACCACGCGTTCGACGTCATCCTGAGAGTCGGCAGGAAACACGGCCAGGCACGGCACTTTTTTCGAACGTCCGTAGGCCTGAAACTGAGAGTAGATGTCGAGTACATCATCCGTATGGTTGTCTGCCAGAATCAGTACGCCATCGGGCGGCTCGAAGCTCTTGAGCCTCTCCAGAGCGGCAGCCGGGTGTTCCAGAAAACCTGTTTCAAAGTCGTGCTTTCGGAAGTACTCCCGCAGTGCCCGCATGCGTTTGCGCACAGTGTCCACAATCAGCAGACGAAAAGGGGCCTGGTCTCCCAGTGAGATCTCGATCTGGTCGTCGGACTCTTCCCACTCGCCCATCTCGACCAGTGCCCGACGCAGATCGCTCATGACTTCGCCGGCGGTCTGGTAGCGATCACTCGGCTGGATCTGCATCATCCGACCAACGATGCGCGTCAGTGATGAGGGCAGGTCAGGATTCACGGTCTCCACGGGCGGCGTACTCGTGTAGCGGCTTAGGTGCTTTCGCTCTTCGCGGTCACGCGTTCTGGCCCAGGAAGGTTTGCCGCACAGCAGTTCATAGAAAATGGCGCCAGCAAAAAACAGATCCGAGCGCGGGTCATTTCGCGGTGCGTTGGTGCCGCGTTCCAGTGAGGCATACTCCAAAGCACGATGGACATCATCGCTGGTACCAGCCTGCGTGGGCGACTCCGCTCCGGCCAGTCCAAAGTCCACCAGTTTGGTGACCTTGTCACTGCTCATCAGAACGTTCGTCAGCTTCAGGTCGCGATGGGTGGCGCCCATCGAAAGAGCGTATTCCAGTCCGGCGCAAATCTCGTAGACACACTTCGCCGCTTCGGCCGGCTCCAGCGGGGCCCCCTGCCGCATTCTCAGGATGTCACGCAGGTTGCCGCCTTCGACAAATTCCATGGTGAAGTAATGGAAGCGTCCTTCATTACCCACGTCATAAATAGGAACGATGTTGCGATGCTGGAACTTTTGAATGATGCGGGCTTCGCGATGAAAGCTGGCCACCGCGTCAGGATCCGCAGCATGGCGATCACGCAGCAGTTTGACGGCCACCGTTTCGCTGCCGTCCAGCGTCTCCGCCTTGTAGACGCGGGCAAAGCTTCCGGAGGCATTGCGATACATCAACTTGTAGCGACCCAGCACCAGTCCGTCGGTATCGCCTTTTTGAATGCGGTTCACCTGCAGCGACGTCAGCTCTCCGCGACGTTCGAGCGTCTGCATGATCTGGTCGGCTGTGGCACTGTTTCCGACCTCCAGCATGACCTGCTCCCATTTCTCCGGGTGCACAAGACGACTGGTGATCAAAAATCGTTTCAGGTTTTCTGGGGTACTACAATCCACCGTGATTTCTATACGCTTGATCCGCCGGGTGTGTCTCTGGCGGGAATGTGCCGAATCTCAAAAAGGTGCATGCGAGGTGTGGGGCGGTGTTTGATACGTCTACCGGACCGACTGAGAAGATTCTGAACGGACCGTTCGAATCGCCTCCGCGTGAATCGGGAAATTGCCGATGGCGGCAGACACCGAAAGACAGGATGTCGAAGTGACAGACAGGACCAGAATCGTATCACCTCTGAGACGGGATTCAAGATCTTCAATCGGTGAACGATCCTGTCGACCGCCGCAAATTCGAGCGAATTTCCGGTCAGGGACGTTCAGCCGGTGAAAACACGCCCGTTTGTGTAGGTCGCAACCGGTTGGAATGCGACCGGTTCGCCCCCGTCTGAGGCTGCAATCTGAAAAGCACAAAGTGTAGCGGGTTTACCTGTTTTGAGTTCATTGGGGCTCATATCAAGAAAACGTGCAGGATTAGAACTGGTCATCTGAATGGCTTCGGGAAGTGTAATCCCGCATGTTCGCATCATGTGGATGAGACAGTCCCCGGTCGTGGCGCCGGACCCCGCAAGGAACTGTCGCTGCCCGGCGACAACCAGTCGGCCATCTGTGAGCACCTCAGCCTTCACATTTTCTTCACGATAGGTCCCCGGTGGACAGCCGGCAAATCCTGAGACATCACACGTCAGAATGGTCTTACCCGGACCTTTGCACTTCAGCACACATTTTAATACAGCATCGGGCAGATGGTGCCCATCGGCGATAACGCTCGCCCACAGTCGATCGTCGGCCAGTTGGTCCCACAGATAATTGGGATGACGCGGCAGCCTGCCATGCGCCCCATTTCCCAGATGGGTACTGAGCGTTGCTCCTGCGCTGGCCGCCGCCTGGATCTGCGATGACGTACCCGCCGTGTGCCCGATGGACGTGCGGACGCCCGTGCTGTGACAGTGTCGAATCATGTCGAGGGCACCCGGGCAGTCTGCGGCCAGCGTCAGCAGGCGAATCCGGCCACCGGCGGCGTGCTGTAATCGCAAAAATTCGTCCACGCTGGCGGGACGAACATGCTCCCGCGGATGCGCGCCCCGAGGACCGTCCTCCTTCGAAATCCAGGGCCCTTCCAGGTGATAGCCGACGACGCAGTTATTCACCAGATCGCTGGAGCGGCGCGCCTGTTCCAGTGTCTGAAAGGCGGTGATCAATGTTTGCTCGGAGGCCGTGATCAAGGTGGGCAGGAACAGAGAAATGCCTCGAGTCGCGAGCGACTCGCAGACTTGGATGACGTGCTCCACTGTCAGGTCTTTGCGACTGAACCAGATTCCCCCATAGCCATTCACCTGAATGTCGAACAGCCCCGGTGCCAGCCACGGCAGCTCCTTGTCGTCTCCGCTCAGCGGCTCGACCGCCGCGATCAACTCACCATCGATGTGCACCTGAACGGGTTCACCAGTCTCGAAGTGTCGTCCCTGCACCAGCATGTCAGGCGCCCTCTGCGGGAAGTTCGCTCAGCCACTGGCGGACTTCAGAAACAGAAGTGAGCACGGACATCAGGCTGCGGGATTCAGCATCCAGAAACCCTTCGACCACCATTTGTTCGGCCAGCGTGATCAGCGGGTCGAACAGCCCGTTTTGATTGAAGACAGCGATGGGCGACTGATGCAGGTTGAGCTGACTCCAGCACAGCACCTCAAACAGCTCTTCCATCGTTCCAAATCCACCAGGCAGGGCCAGATAGCCATCGCTGAGCTGGTGCATCAGCGCCTTACGGGCATGCATGTCGGGGACGACGCGCATTTGCGTCACGTCCGGATGCATCAATTCCACGTCGGCCAGTGCCTGAGGAATCACGCCGATGATGGGGGCGTCGGCCGCCAGACACACATCGGCGATGGTGCCCATGATTCCGACGCTGCCGCCGCCGTACACCGTTGTCAGCCCGGCCTGCACGATCGTTTCGGCAATCTGCCGCGCGGCATTCGTGTATTGGGATGCATGACCGGAACGAGAGCCACAGAATACACACACGGATGCCATCTGTTCACTCCTGTCGGGCTTCCATCAGGCGCTGAGTGTTTTGCGAAAACTGACCAGTTCCTGAACCTGTTCAAATCCGGCGGATGTGAACAGCTCGCAGGCCCCGGGATTTTCCGCGTCCACCTGGGCTTCGATCAGCTGGATCGACTGTTCTCGCAGACGTCGGCAGATTTCCAGCACCAGCGACAGGCCGTATCCGTGGCGGCGGTGTTCTTCCGGCACAACCACTTCCCGCAGCCCGACCGCGCGCACTCCCCATTTGGGAATGTACACATCCAGACCGAGGATCTGTCCCTGCGCGACCACCCGTTCATCGTGACGCTCCTGCAGTTGAAACAGCAAAGCATCCAGATGGCCGAATCGTGCGTGCCACCACCAGGGCAGATCCGAGACACGATCAGTGATGCTCAGGTTCAACCGCCGCCGATGGCGAATCAGTCGCGAGCTGACGGGGTCCCGGCCAGACGTCAGGTCGCGATGCAGAATACGCGTCTTGATATCCGGCGTGTAGCCGAGTGCGTCAGCAAAGTTCTGCCAGGGAGCGATCCCATTGGCAAACCCCGAAGCCTGCAGGCCTCCGTAAATGCCATTGTAAAACGCGTTGCCATCCAGCCCCGCCCCCAGGCACACAGAGACCGCGCCACGTTCTGCCAGATAGCCTTCGGCCAGACGCATCAGCTCTCGACCGATCCCCTGACGGCGGAACTGGGGATGGACCAGCAAGGCGGAAATTGTGCCCCGCTGCCTGTCCAGACCGGTGCCGTCGTTTGTGGGGGCAAAAGCCGCATGCACAAAGCCGATCACACGATCGTCGCTGGTGGCGACAAACAGGCCGTTTCGGTCAAAGAATGGCTGGCCAAAAACGAATAACTCCAGAATGTCGCACGGAAAGCCTTCCGCGGCCGAAGGGCCCAGATTGCCCGCATGCCAGAGTTTCAGAATCTCAGGCGGGTCGCAGTTGTGAAACGTGCGGTACTCAACCACAGCGGCGTCCATGTTCCATTTGTTGGATCTTGTCATCGCCAGACGGACTGACAGCGGTGTGTCAGTTGTCTGTCAGTTGTTTGTCAGCAGCGTTCGATCCGGAACGTCGCCGTGCATCCGGCAACGCGGTTTTCGAAATTTCGTCCGAAGACTGTAACGCTCGCAATCGGCCTATACAAGCTGCTAAAATGGTCAGCTGCCAGGAACCTGGCATTCCAGATTTTCAGGAACGCACCCTCAATATGACGTGGACCGAACGAGAACTGTCAGCATGGCTGGATGAGCGGCTGTCTGCCGACCGCATGTCGGAGCTGGAGCAGCAACTGCGCGACGATGAGGAACTGCGAGCCCGCGTGGCTCAGCTCATTCACCACCGGGATCAGGGTGGCCATACAGTCGGGGAAATCTGGCAGCGCGCCGGACTGAGTTGTCCGTCCCGCAGTGAACTCGGCGGCTACCTGCTGGGCACACTGCCTTCCGCCGAAGCCGCCTACATCGAGTTCCATCTGCTGACGGTTGGGTGTCGCCGCTGTCAGGCCAATCTGAATGATCTGGAACAGCATGCCGCGGCAGCAGATGACACGCCGACACGCCGCCGCAAGTTCTTCGAATCATCGGCGGGGCTGCTCAAACCGTCCGACAGTGATCAGTTTGAGTGAAATGCTGTACGTCACATCGACGCCTGCCACGTCACACGAATGCTGCCGCTATCATCGGATTCTCAGCGTTTGTCCTCTCGCCGTCAGTCTGCTGACATGAGCCTGTCACGCTCGGTCCGCGCAGCAAACAGGCCCGATGCCGTGCACCGGGCCCGTCGAGTCTGCTGTCAGGTACCGATGGTCGTTTAGTGGTGATCGGTACGCACACGCACCTGCAGGGCGCCGAGCATTTTGGTGATGCGTTCTTCTTTTTGATTGATGAAGAACACGTTCTCCAGCACGATCGCCTTGCGTTCCTGGCTGGGATGCAGGATCAGTCGGCCGGAACGCAGCAGCAGGTATTCAAAAACGTCGTTGATTTCCTTGTCGATTCGCAGGTTCGGGGCGGAGAACCGCTCCATGTCACTCAGGAACCCGTGGTGATGCAGCAATTCGTTGCCGCGGACTTCCCAGTAGTCAAAACGCCGGCTGACGATGACACAGGTGTATAACAGCAGCATGCCCAGCACATAGATCACATAAAACGAGGCGTTGGTTGCCGGCGCGATGGCATTCATCCAGCCGGAAATGGTGGCGCTCAGATCGGGCTTCAGGCGGAAGAGCATCCAGATCAACACACCTCCAGCCACGACGGCGAAGAACCATGTCAGCGATGTGGTGCGGGGAAAGTCGAACGAGATGACCACCAGGTTGACCATCAGGATGACCAGAAAAATGCGAGCCGGAATGACGGCGTAGTCCGCATCTGCCGAATTGCCATTCCAGTACATAAAGATCGCCCCAAACAGTGCGGCCAGTACCGAGGGGTACAGGAAGACAATATTGGGGTAGGACACCAGAAAAACGGGATTGGAGTGGGCGCCCGGATTCTTGTTTGTGGCTGGGTCCGGATTTTCACCTTCGGTCATGAGTTAGTCCTGTGGCTGACGCCGCTGGGAGGATCGACAAACTGAGCGTTCTGGACAGCAATGTAACTCCCCACTGGGGTCTGTTCCAGACAGGCGCGAATCGCCGATCAAAAACCGATGCGATCCGCGCCTATCAGCGGGACAACGCACAGTGGTTCGTTTCAGATCAATCAGATTAGCCCCTTTTTCTGTGATTCCGCTCCTCATCCTGAATTGCTGTCCCCGCCGTCTGCGCGTCCTGCTTTCCAGTGAGTCGCTTTGAAGGGGGGCTGGTTGCCGGTACCCTACCCATCCGTTCGCCGAAGGTTGGAGCCATGTTTCGGATACTCGCTTTCCACAATGATCATCTGCTGGATCGACAGTTTCTGCTGGCGGACGGCACGCTGTATCGACTTGGCCGCAGCGGCTCCAACGATATTGCCGCCGACTGGGATGACCGCATTTCGCGCGAGCATGTCATTCTCGAACCGCACGATCAGACCGTCTCTCTGACCATCGTGGAGACCGCCAGCAACCCCATCTTCGTGGATGGCGAGCGGGTTCAGGCGGCGCGACTGAATTCCGGGCAGTCGTTTGTTATCGGTCACACGCGGTTCGAAATTCAGCAGGTCACGCAGAGTGATTCGCCTCGCGGAAACGCGGTGCAGCAAATGTCCATCGATCGAGCCCAGTTAAAGCAACTGCGTTATGACGATGCTGACAAACGCATTGAAGTGCTGACCAGCCTGCCGTCGGTGATTCGTGAATCCGGCGTGGAACGCGATCTCTTTGTGCGGCTGGCCAACCTGCTGCTGGCCGGCATTCAGCACGCCGAAGGTGTTGCCATTGTGGGTATCAGTCCTGATCGGCGTCGCCCACTGCTGCTGCATCAGGAACGAAGATTTGAAGCGGACGGCTCCATGCAGCCCAGCGCCCGTCTGGTCCGCAATACGCTGGATCAGAAAAAGACGGTGCTGCATGTGTGGGATGAATCGGACGATCAGGATTCCCGCTATACGCAGCACGCGGGCTTCAGCTGGGCCTTTTGCACGCCGTTTCGCGACGATGCGGCGACGTCTGATTCGCCAACCGTCAATCGCGCGCTGTACATCGCCGGGCGCAGTCCGGGGGAAGGCGCTCACGCTAATCAGCAGCGACTGCACGCCGACATCAAGTTCACCGAGTTCATCGCCGAAATTGTCGGCTCGCTGCAGCGTCAGCGGGAACTGGAGCGACAGCAGACGGGACTGCGGCAGTTCTTTTCGCCACCCGTGCTGGATGCACTTGGGCGCGATCTGGATACGTCGCTGCTGGAACCTCGCGAGTGTGATGTCACTGTGCTGTTCTGTGACCTGCGGGGCTTCAGTCATCATGCCGAAGAGCAGGCCGACAATCTCACCGGACTGCTGGAACGCGTGAGTCTCGCGCTGGAGGTCATGACCAGCCAGATTCTTCGCTTTGGCGGCGTGACGGGCGATTTTCAGGGCGATGCGGCGCTGGGATTCTGGGGCTGGCCGATCGCCAGTGACGAAGCCCCGCTCAACGCCTGCCGCGCAGCGCTGGCCATTCGGGAAGAATTTGCCCGCGCTCACGCCGACCCCGACCACCCGCTGACGGATTTTGAGACCAGTATCGGCATCGCACATGGTCGCGCGGTGGCCGGCAAGATTGGCACTCGTGAGCAGGTGAAGGTGACTGTGTTCGGGCCAGTCGTGAATCTGGCCAGTCGGCTGGAAGGCATGACGCGGCGGCTGCACGTTCCCATTCTGATTGACGACAACCTCGATGCCCTCATTCGCGCAAACCCCGATCAGTTTGAGGGACGCGTGCGGCGTTTGCTGCACGTGCTGCCCTACGGTCTGGACAATTCTCTGGTGGTCAGTGAACTGGTGCCGTCAGAAAATGCCATGCCGCAGCTGACCAGCCAGCATCTGGCCGACTTCGAACGGGCGGTGGAGAAATTCATCGCGGGGGAATGGTCGGACGCCTGGCGTTATCTGCACACCATGCCAGCCGATGATCGTGCCCAGGATTTTCTGGCGCTGCAGATTACTCAGCATGACCGCACGGCTCCCTCCGACTGGGACGGCATCGTCCGCATTCAGAAAAAGAGCTAAGTGGCGGTGGCAGGAGCCGGCTGACGAAACGATCGACTACTGATCAAAGTAGTCCCGCAGTCTGGGAGAATCGCTGGAAGATGGTTTGCGACCAAACAGGGAACCCAGACGAAACTTTCTCAGTGACGCCACCCGCTGCCCCTTGCTGAACTTCAGCAGATCGGCCAGCAGCGCTTCTGCGTTGGGATAGCGTTCCATGGGGTTCTGCGCGATGCAGTTGAGCACGATGGTCTCCAGCCCTTTGGGAATACGCTTTTCAATCTGCCGCGGATTGGGCGGAGTGGTGTCCAGCACCTGGGACACCATGTCGTCTTCGTTTTTTGCCGCAAACGCGGGCTGCAGCGTCAGCAGTTCGTACAGTGTCATCCCCAGAGAATAGATGTCGCTGCTGCCATCAAACGAACCCAGCAGCCGCTCAGGCGCCATGTAACGCAGTGTGCCCATCACACGATGTGTCGTGTCTTCCTGAGGATCCATGGAATGTGACAGACCAAAGTCTGTGATCCACACGCGACCTTCGTTGTCCAGCAGGAGGTTGCCGGGCTTGATGTCGTTGTGCAGCACACCCTCGTTGTGAGCATGACGCAGCGCCTGCGCGGCCTGAATGGCAATCTGCGTGAAGCTCTTCCACGACGTGGGTGTCAGTTTTTTACGACGGGCTTCTTCCGAGGCGAGTGCAGAGCTCGGCGAAATGGCCTCCATTTCTCCGCTGCCCACAAAGCCGTCCGGCTTCGACGACTCCATGCGCTCGATTTCGTGTTGATAAATGACTCCATCGACTTCCTTCAGCCGGCGGATGATCACATCCAGTCCGATGCCGTTGACAAACTGCATGACGAAGTAGCAATAGCCGTGCTCCTGACCAAATCGAAATACGGGCACGATGTTGCGATGTCGCAGTCGGGCGGTGGTGCGGGCTTCTTCTTCAAATCGCTTCTGCCATTCGGGAACGATTGACACACGCCACGGCAGTACCTTGACGGCCACAATGTGCCCGGATCCGGTTTCCCGCGCCTGAAAAACGACCCCCATGCCGCCGCGTCCGATTTCGCACAGCAATTCGCAGCGACCCAGCCGACTGAAGGGGAACTTCTCCGGCATGTTCTTTCGAAACGCAGCCGCTTCTGACTGCACACGGGACTGCTCCAGAATCTGCAGTACGGGAAACGATTCGCGGATGACGTCCGCGTGCAGGGGATAACGCCGGGCGTATTCTTCCACAGTGGGCTGCAGTCCATTGCGCAGCTCCTCCACAAACTGTGTGGCCAGAATCTCGATTGGCTGGCGGGCACGCAGTTCCTGATCTTCGCTGTGTTCAGGGAAGCCCTGAATCTCGAAATCAGTTTCCTCAGAATCAGTCATGACGGGCAGATGAATCGATGAGGTGCTCATACTGTGAAAACGGAAAGAGCACGCGTTGTAATCGATTTTCCCGGCTACAGTTCAGAAAAACCCGGGATTGCTTTCAGCACACCCCGCAGTCGCCCCAGTGCCCGCATGTACCGATCACTGGCCGCCTGATCGGAAATCGACAGGATTTGTGCGGTTTCGCGGTTAGACAACTGCTCAAAATGCCGCAGGGCCAGCACCTCGCGATCGATGTCGTTCATCGAACTGAGGGCCGTCTTCAGTTGTTGCGACAGCTCTTCCCGGAGCGCAGCCTGCGTGGGTGACGTGAGATGCCCCAGCAGATGGAACGACAGCGAAAAGGAGGTCGACTCTGAGCTCCAGCCTTTGTTGATGGAAAACTCCATCGCCGCGTTGCGTTTTTGAGTGCCCAGATGACGCCGGTGGATATCAATCAGGGTTTGGCTGGTGATCAGGCGAAACCACACAAAAATTGAACGTGATGCGTCCTGCAGAAAATGGTCGATTCGCTGCACGACAGACAGCCACGATTCCTGCAGCACATCGTCCGCATCCACGCGACCGTGCAGTCGGGGATCCATCCGAAAATTGACCATTCGCCACAGTCGGTCACGGTGAGCGGAGAACAGTTCGGCCAGCGCGTCTTTGTCTCCGTTGACGACGCGGTCAATCAGTTCTCGATCGTGGTCCGTAAGTTCCGACACGCAGTTTCTCGAATGAAGGACAGCAGGAGGCAGGCGGGGAGCTCCGGCGGCTCAACGCCCTGCCCCGTAATCCTGTACTTTTCAGAGATCATCGCAAGTCGAAACGGTGAACTGAGAGCCCCGAATTGTGTCATCAGCGGCGGGAATCACGGGCATCCTTCGAAATCCCCTCTCAATCTGGTGGCGAGTCGGGCGGGCTGCGGTACCATTCTCGTCGCAAAATCACTCAAAACTGCCCGCGCAAAGCCGCGGTGTCGTGGCACGCGACCGGTGATCGGGCAGGCACATTTCAGTCGGAGCAGACAGACGTGGCAGATTCGGTTGTACTCGCATACAGCGGAGGTCTTGATACCTCCGTGCTGGTTGGATGGTTGCAGGACAAGGGCTACGACGTCCACTGTCTGTACGTGGAACTGGGGCAGCCCTGTGAAGACCGGGATGCCATCCTGCAGAAGGCGCTCGACATCGGCGCGAAGTCTTCCCTCCTGGTGGACGCCCGCGAAGAAATGTGTCGTGACATTGCCTTCCCCACGCTGCAGTGGCAGGCGAAGTACGAGAACATTTATCTGCTGGGAACTTCTATCGCGCGTCCGCTGATTTCCAAGGTGTGTCTGCAGCGAGCCCGCGAGGTGGGTGCGGTGGCGTTTGTGCACGGAGCGACGGGCAAAGGCAATGACCAGTGTCGATTCCAGCTGGCGGCTGAAGCCCTCGACCCCACTGTGAAAATGATTGCCCCGTGGCGGATGGAAGAGTTTCGCAGTCAGTTCCCCGGCCGCACAGAGATGCTCGCCTACTGCGAAGCAAAAAACATTCCCGTGAAAGCGACCGTCAGCAAGCCGTATAGCAGCGATGAAAACTGTCTGCACATCAGCTACGAAGCGGGCGACCTGGAAGATCCCACCGTGGATGGAGAGACGGTGATTGATTTCGGCATGACCGTGTCACCGGCCGAAGCCCCGGACCAGGAAGAATTCGTCACCATCGGATTTGAATCGGGCGTTCCCGTGTCGGTCAACGGTGAAACCCTGACAGCGGCCGGAATGGTGGAGACGCTCAATACCATAGGCGGCCGCAACGGCTGTGGCCGCATCGACATTATCGAGAATCGTTTTGTCGGTATGAAAAGCCGAGGCGTCTATGAAGCGCCCGGAATGACGCTGCTGTATGCCGCCCATCAGGCCATTGAGCAGATGACGCTGGATCGTGATCTGACTCACCTGCGCGATCAGCTGAGTCCGGTTGTGGCAGAGATGGTCTACTACGGTCACTGGTACTGCGCGAAGATGGATGCCCTGCTGGCGTTCATCAAAGAAGCGCAAAAACCGGTCACCGGCGAAGTGAAGATGTCTTTGTATAAGGGAAACATCCGAATCTGCAGTCGAACATCGCCCGACAGCCTCTACGATGCAGAGATCGCCAGCATGGAAAAAGGGGGCGACTACAACCAGGACGATGCCGAGGGCTTCCTCCGCATCATGGGCCTGCCGGCCCGCGTGCAGGGTTCCGTGCGACCCAGAGAATATTAACCAGCGTCTGCCGGGACGCCCTGGCTCTCTGGTCGACAAAGAACAACTCGCAGCCCGGCATCGTGCCACGATGCCGGGCTGTTTTTTGCCTCCCCATTTTCTGCGAGTTTTGTCGTCCACTGGCAATCGCCGGCATTCCTGCACGTCGCCCCACTTCGCCTTCCTCCAAACTGTTTCACTCTTGCCACCGTCCACCGCCATCTCTTTAAAACGCCAGCAGGCTGCCGAGAACCGCCGCGATGCGATTCTCAATGGCCAGTTGCGCAGGCAGATCATGGTGCTGGCGATTCCCACACTCACGCAGCAGTTTCTCACGTTCTGTGTGGGGATGTTCGACACGTGGCTGGCCGGGCAGATCGACGCTGCTGCGACCACGGCCATTGGTGTGAGCGCTTACGTCGGCTGGCTGGCTGGACTTCTGGTCAGTACTGTCAGCATCGGCACCACAGCATTGGTGGCCCGCCACGTGGGGGCGAACGAACCTGATCAGGCCAATCGTGTGCTGGGTGTCTCAATGCTTGTCGGCCAGCTGCTGTGCGTGTGCATGGCGGGCATGCTGTACCTGACGGCCCCTCTGTTTGTCAGCAGTTTTCAATTGACGGGAACTACCCAGCAGGTAGCGCTGAACTATCTGCGACTGGACGCCATCGGGCACGTGCTGACGGGAGCCACCTTAGTCGGTTCGGCCGCCCTGCGTGGCGCTGGCGATATGAAACGTCCGATGGCCGTGCTGGGCGCCATCAGTGTGCTCAATATGTTGGTGTCTGTGGCACTGGTCTACGGCGTCGGTCCGGAATCAACGCTCTGGTTTCCCGTCACGGTGGTCGGACCTCAGGGAGTCTACGGGATCGCTGGTGGTACGGTTGCCGCTCGCCTGGCCGGGGGTGTGATCATGCTCGCTGTCCTGTTTCGCGGCAGTGAACCCATTCGACTGCAGCCCTCACTGCTGCGGTTTGATCGTGCCATCATTGGTCGGCTCAGTCATCTGGGACGCTATGCCGGACTGGACAGCATTATCAACTGGTGCGGTCAGTTTACGTTTCTGATGATCATCCGCCGAGTGGTGGTGGAAGGCGTTCATGATGATGCCGTATTTGCAGCGCACGTGATTGGCATTCAGGTGGAAGCCATCACCTATCTGCCGGCCATCGCCTGGGGCAGCGCGGCGGCCACGATGATTGGTCAGTCGATGGGGGCGAAAAAACTGAAGCGTGCCTATCACGCGGGGCTCGAGGCGACCGCTCAGTGCTGTGTGCTGGGTGTGCTGGTGACGATTGCCTTCTTTTTTGGTTCGCAGGCGATCTACGAACTGATGCACACAGACGAGCAGGTGGTGCGTGTGGGTGTGCCCGCATTTCAGGCCATGTCGTGGTTTCAGGTCCCGCTGATCATTCTGCTGGTTCTGCGCGTGGCACTTCAGGGAGCGGGCGATACACGCTGGCCCATGCTGGCGACCGTCGTGGGTATCTTCTGTCTGCGACTGCCAGGCGCGTGGTTTTTTGGCGTGTATCTGCAGATGGGGCTTTTGGGCGCCTGGACGGGCATGTTTTTTGACATCATCTTTCGATGTCTGCTGATGTCCTGGCGCTATCTGAAAGCGCAGTGGCTGCGGATCAAAGTCTGAGTGTCAGTCCGCACCGGGCGTGGATAGACCATCGCTCAGAACCTATCCACCTGAGCGCAGAAAGTCATCCAGAATGATGCGTGCTGCCACCATGTCGATGCTGTCTTTGCGACGCTTTTCCGAGAGCCCCGCGGCATTCATCTGGGCGTCGGCCTGCACGCTGCTGTAACGTTCGTCCTGAAACTGCACCGGCAGCGAGGTGCGGCGCGTCAGCCAGGCGGCAAAATCGCGTGCCTGTCGTGACTTGCGGCTTTCGTCTCCGCTGATATGCACGGGCAGCCCAACAACAGCGCCTACGATCTGGTAGTCGCGGATGACGGCCTGAAAAAACTGCTCGTCATCATTCAGCGAACCGCGGCGGTAATTGTGCAGCGGCGTGGCCACCAGCTGCAGCGCGTCGCAATAAGCCACACCAATTCGTTTGGTGCCAAAGTCGATACCCAGCAGGCAGCCCTCTGACGGAAAACACTCTGTTGCTGCCGCCTCGGGCTGCCGGTCGCTTCTGTCACCGGGACCATCGGCACCTTCCGGGCGGGCACGATCTGGTGATTGGTCAGTCATCGCTGCCGCCATCAGTCGAGTCCGCCGCGCCTGCCTGCGCCCTGTCTTCACCTGGTCCATCGCCTGCTTGCGGGCGGTCGGCTTTGGCACCGGGGAACGACAGAAGAATTGTTTCCGTCTCTCCCTGCGGCGTGGCACGGACATTCATGACCCACGTGCCGGAGGCCAGTTTGCACACATCGCTGTCCTGCGTTTCGCAGTAGCCAAAGGAGAACGTGACGGCGATCTGTGCCTGTCCCGTACTTTCGTTCAGCGGCAGGCGGAACGAGACCACACCCTCATCCTCCACCATCTCGTCCTGTTTGTTCAGATCCTGCTGCTGGAGGATATCATCGCCTTCCAGCAGAAAAATTTCGTAGTTCATTGGCGCGTCGGTGTTCAGTTTTCCACCGAGCGGAATGTTCAAAGCCACGTTCATCACAACCTGAGTGCCAGGCTGGATGTCAAACTCGCCCGCGTTGACGGCTCCCTTCAGCGGCGGGCGACGACGTGTTTTTTCCGGTTGTGGGAAACCGGAAAACTTTAGCTCCCGAACATCTTTGGTCTTCAGGTTCGCGACAAGGATCCGGTGGTTGTTGGTATCAGCAATGAACAGTTGATCGCCCGCCACCGACAAGCCCGATGGTTCATTCAGCTGTCTGTCTTCGCGGCCTCGGGTTCCACTGCCCAGCCAGGTGGTCACTTCACTCGTGTCTTCGTCGATTCGGCGAATCTTGTGGTTGTAGGTATCTGCCACGTAGACGGCCCCGTCGTGCCAGGCGACACCAAGCGGGTGCTGAAAGCGAGCCAGTCTCCCGGTCGCATCGACGTCGCCGAAGGTGAACAGCGTCTCTCCCCGCGGCAGGTCAGAGGCTCCGGCAATGGTTGTCACGCTGCCGGAAGTGGCCGTTGGTACCCGCCGGATCGAGGACCCCTCGCTGTCGGCCACAAAAAACCAGGCCCCTGTGCCGTCGACAGTCAGCCCGGATGGCTGGGCAAACGCGGAGGCCAGCAGTCGACCATTGCGGACGTCCTCCCGCGCCGTGCCGGCATGCACTCCAATCTTTTCGCTGCCCAGTTTGTGCGACCAGATTTGATGTGGACCCGCCATGGCGATGTACAGCACGCCGTTAATATGGCAAAGATCCCACGGACTGTTGAGATTGGTGGTTTTCAGTCCGCCGTCCACGACCCGCGGGCGTCCCTGGGTTCCTGTGCCGGCGAGTGTCTCTACCGTTTTGGAGGCCAGATCGACGACACGCAGCAGGTGGTTTTCCGTGTCTGCCACGTACAGCAGGTCGCCCACCAGTTCCATGCCCTGAGGATGGTCAAAGGACGCCTGGTCAAAAGGTCCATCATCACGACCAATGACACCGGAGCCAATGATGTGCTGAACCTGGCCGTCAAAGGATGTGACCACGATCCGATTGTGGTTGCTGTCAGAAATGAACAGGCGTTGTGACGCCTGATCGGCGAGAATCTTTCCCGGATAACGCAGATCCGTATCATTGACTTTGGCAGATTCCAGCTCAAAAACGATGGGTTCTTCACTGAGCGTACCCTTCCAGCGGTGATATGTGGCCAGCCGAGCGATGGCCGCATCGAGCGCGTCACGGTTCCCTTCTCCGGACAGTGAGCCGACGTAGCGGCCTTCCGGATCGATCAGCGCGAGTGTTGGCCAGGAGCGGGCCCCGAACTTTCGCCAGATCAGCATCTGATCATCGTTCACGACCGGGTGTTTGATTTCATAACGCAGGATGGCGTCGCGGATACTGGCCGACACTTTCTCGTTGTCAAACTTGGCGGAATGCACGCCGATGACGACCAGTTCCTTTTCGTATTTTTTCTCCAGAAACTTCAGGTCCGGCAGCACGTGGATGCAGTTGATGCAGCAGTAAGTCCAGAAATCGACCAGCACAATCTTGCCCCGCAGATCGGCCAGGTCGACGGGCTTGCTCGTATTCAGCCACTCGCTGCCACCGTCGAGAATACCGGTGGGAACCTTCACGGCATCGGGAGCCGGGTCCGCCGGGGGAAGGTCATCCGCTTTCGTCGACTCGTCCGATTTGTCCGCCTCTCTCTCTATGCCGGCAGACGGGGATTCGTCAGATTCTGTGTCGACAGTTGGCTGCGACGATTCCGGTGGCTGTCGGGCGACTGGTGAACAGAGCGACAACAACAAAGTCAGTGATGCAGGCAGGAGTAAAGACATGTTGGTAGACCGGGAGGGAAGGAGAGGACCGCCAGCGGCGGGCGGTCAGGATGGTTGCACGTCAACACCCAGTTTACGCAGCGCAGCTCGGGTGTTGGTCGTTTCTGTGTAAATTTCTGCGTGGATACCGAAGCTGCGGGCTTTCAGGACGTAGGCTTCGATGTCGTCCGTATAGAAACATTCCTCGGGCTCGCAGCCGGCCTTCGTGAGCGCATCCAGATAGATGGGATCGTCCGGTTTCTGAGCACCGGCCTCGTAAGATGTTGTGAACGCATCAAAGCGACTCAGCACATCAAAGTGCTGCTGGATGAATTCCAGGTGCGTGATGCTTGTGTTGGACAATAGCACAAGTCGCATGTCGAGGACTTTGAGTTCGTCCAGCAGTGGGACAATGGAGTCGTTCAGCCGAAAGATATCGGCGGCGGCCAGCTTCAGGGCCTCAAAATCAATGGACCGATTGAAGTGCCGTTCAAAGGCGGCGTGAAATTCGACTTCCGAAATACGGCCGCACTCGATGTCGTTCTGCAGACCGGAATCCATCAGCAGGCCCTTCGCCAGCTCTGCAGCGCAGCCACACACCTGGGCCACGTTTTCGCACATCAGCTGATGAGAGAAGTAGACAAGCACATTGCCCATGTCGAAAAAACAGGTTTTGATGGCCATTGGTTTTTGCAGAAAATCGTGTGTGGAATCAGCGTGTGCTGGCAAAGAATCGCCGGCGAAGTTTATCGCTGGCAGACAAGCGGTAAAATCGTGTGGCAGATTCTGAAGCAAAACGGTGGCGGGAATCGGGACCAATGCACCACAATCGACCAGCTGCCGCGATGTGCAGGCGGTGTCTGAAGTTGCCGCTCAAACTCAGGAAAAGGCGACTTGTGAAACGTGGTTCTCGGCCGATAATACGGCTATGAATTCCTACCTTAGCCTGCCCCGCCTTGTCCTCTGCTTCCTGCCTGTTTATTGCCTTCCCCATGCGTCTGGTGACGAACAGCAAAATCTCGAACGGCCAGCCACCGCTGCGCCGACCGATTCGTCCATCCAGTTCAATCAGGATGTGCGGGCGATTTTGTCGGAACACTGCTTCGAATGTCATGGTCCGGACGCTGAGAATCGATCGGCCGATCTGCGGCTGGATGTCGAGGATGACGCGCATGCGTATGCCATCTCTCCGGGCGATCTGAATGCCAGTCCACTGTGGGAACGCGTCACATCTGCTGACGCCGATGTGGTGATGCCTCCGCCGGAGGCAAAAAAACCGCTGTCAGAAAAACAGATCGACACGCTGAAGCGCTGGATTCAGCAGGGAGCTCAATATGAAAAGCACTGGGCGTTTATGCCGATTGAGCGACCGGATCCCGGCGTCGCAGCAGAAGACGCGATTGACCTTTTCATTGACCGGATGCTGAAGCGGCACAACCTCCAGCCTGCGGGATCAGCAGATCGGCGGACCCTCGCGCGGCGACTGGCGCTGGATCTGACGGGGATGCCGCTCTCACCTGAGCACCAGCGTCGATATCTCGCTGACGAATCGCCCGATGCCTATGAGAAGCTGGTTGACGAACTGCTGGCCTCACCACATTTTGGCGAGCACATGGCGCTGCCGTGGCTGGAGGCCGCTCGCTATGCCGACACAAGCGGTTATCAGGCAGACTGGGAACGCTTTATGTGGCCGTGGCGGACCTGGGTGATTGACGCTTTCAACGACAACCTGCCCTTCGATCAGTTTACGGTGGAACAACTGGCCGGCGACATGCTGCCGAATCCCAGTCGTTCGCAGTTACTGGCGACCGGTTTCAACCGCAACCATCGCATCAATGATGAGGGTGGAGTCATTGCCGCAGAATACGCCGTCGAATACGTCGTGGATCGTGTGGACACCACCAGCACCGTCTGGCTGGGGCTGACTATGGGCTGCTGTCGCTGTCATGATCACAAATACGACCCCTTGCCGCAGCAGGACTTTTACAATATGTTCGCGCTGTTCAATAACGTCCCCGAAAAAGGCAAAGACGGTCGCCGAGGCTACTCGCTGCCTGTTCTGGATGTCCCCGATCCCGCCGTGGAACAGCAACTGCAGTCTCTGCACGAGCAACAGGAGACACTGACTGCAAATTTGCAGCAGGCGGTGACTGCCGCAGGCGAGGAACGCGTTCGTTGGGAGGCCGACATGCAGACCCGGCTGGCAGAATCCGGTGACACTTCGTGGAAGACGCTGCGTCTGACCGGTGTCAAAGGAACGGGGGGCGTGAAGTTTCAGCGGCAGGATGACGAGTCGTTTCTGCGGGCCGGCGCGAATCCGGCCCAGTCAACCTATTCGGCCGACGTCAGTTCTGAGGTGCTAAAGCCGTTTCAAAGCCAGGGAATCACTGCATTCCGACTGGAAGCTCTGGTTGACCCCTCGCTGTCGGCAGGCAGCCTGGCGGCCAGCGTGAATGGCAACTTTGTGCTGAGCGAATTTCTCGTGGAAGTCATCACAGACGGCAGGACACGAGTACTCGACTGCAGTACGGCGTCCGCCGATTATTCGCAGGCCAACTATCCGCCACAGAATGTCATCGATTCCCGTAAAGAGACGGGCTGGGCGGTGGAAGGGCACGTCCGCAAAGAAAATCGAAAGCTGATGGTCGTGCTGGCCGAGACTTACCGGCCGCAGGCAGGGGATTCAATTCGTATTCAGCTGCAGCACTCGTCGCCATTTGCACGACACTGCATCGGCCGTTTCCGGCTCGGTGCCACCGCCGCCGCTGCTCCCACGCTCGATGGCAAAACGGGCATGCCCGCGCTGGTGGCGGCCGGGCTGTCGGCTATGTCGCCCACAGATGAGCAGCGCAAGGCGGTTGATGAGTATTTCGTCGCGACCTCTCCGCTGTTTGCAAAATTGCGAAAGCAGCAGGACGCACTGAACGGCCGCATGGAAGAGGCGGCCAAAAAGCAGTTCGTGAAGGTCATGGTGATGTCCGAAATGGAACAGCCAAGGCCCACGTTCGTGCTCAATCGCGGGCAGTACGATCAGCCTGATGAAAATCGACCCGCGACTGCAGACGCTCCTGCCGTGCTGGGCGGCCTGGCGGAACGACCGCACAACAGACTGGGATTCGCTCAGTGGTTGGTGTCTCCGGACAATCCGCTGACTGCTCGCGTGACCGTCAATCGGTTTTGGCAGCAATTCTTCGGTCGTGGTCTGGTCGAAACCGTAGAGGATTTTGGTTCACAGGGCACCCTCCCCTCGCATCCCGAACTACTGGACTGGCTGGCGGCCGACTTCCGTGACAACGGCTGGGACGTAAAACGCCTCATTCGCCAAATGGTGACCAGTGATGCGTATCGTCGATCCTCCGTGATACGGCCGCAGGATCTGGAAAAAGATCCCCGCAATATCTGGCTGGCGCGAGCTTCCCGCGTGCGGTTGTCCGGCTATCAGCTCCGCGACCAGGCGCTGGCCGCCAGTGGTTTGCTGGTTCGAACGCTGGGCGGTCCATCGGTGAAGCCGTACCAGCCGCCCGGGCTCTGGTCAGAGGTTTCGTTTCAGCAGAAAAACCGCAGCACTGATTTCTATGTCCAGGACCACGGCGAAAAACTGTATCGCCGCGGGCTGTATACCTTCTGGAAACGCTCGGTGGCGCCACCGATGCTGGCGAATTTTGACGCGGCCGGACGGGAGATGTGTACGGTCAAGTCGACGCGAACCAGTACGCCCCTGCAGGCATTAAATCTGATGAACGATGTCACGTTTGTGGAAGCCGCGCGGGCCATGGGGCAGCGAATGCTGCAGCAGGGGGGAGACTCGCTCGACTCTCAGCTGAGTTTTGGCATTCAGCTGGTGGGGATTGAGGCGTCGGCGACAAAGCTTGAGATTCTCCGCAAGTCGCACGCCCGGTACACAGGTTACTTTACCCAGCGGCCACAAGACGCCGCGGAGTTTCTCAGCAACGGCGAGTGGGAGCACGATCCGTCACTCGATGATGTGTCGCTGGCTGCGATGGCGGCTGTCGCCTCCGTAATTCTGAACCTTGATGAAGTGATCATGCGTCAGTAAATCTGCCGTGGCGGTCTGCCCGATCCGCTGCCCGCTATTCCCATCTGCCTGACTCCTGCCCAGCTCCCGCCTGATTTTCACCTGACCACTGTCGAACGAATGGCCGCTATGTCATCTCTGCCTGTTAACGAAACTGAACTTATGACGGGGCTGGCCCGTCGTGCATTCCTCAAACGCAGTACGGGAGCCGTAGGAGCCATGGCGCTGGCCTCGCTGCTGAGTGAGTCCCGCGCGGCAACCGGTGAAGCCGCTGCAGCCGTCACACACAAGGCCAAAGCCAAACGTGTCATCTACATGTTCCAGTCTGGTGCGCCGTCACAGCAGGACCTGTTCGATTATAAACCGGCCATGCAGGAGTATTTTGATAAAGACCTGCCACCGGAAGTTCGCAACGGGCAGCGTCTGACCACGATGAGCAGTGGTCAGTCACGATTTCCGATCGCGCCAACAAAGTATCAGTTCCAGCAGCATGGTGAATCCGGTGCGTGGCTCAGTGAACTGCTGCCTCACATTGCCGAGATCGCTGATGACGCCTGTTTCGTGAAGTCCATGCACACCGAAGCCATCAACCACGATCCGGCGATGACGTTTTTCCAGACCGGATCGCAGATTGCCGGACGTCCCAGCATGGGCTCCTGGGTGTCCTATGGCCTGGGCAGTATGAATGAGAATCTGCCCACTTACGTGGCTTTGAGCTCGCGAGGCAGCGGACGTCCCAGCTGTCAGCCGCTGTACGATCGCCTGTGGGGCAGCGGTTTTCTGCCGACTGTTTATTCCGGCGTAAAGTTTCGCGGCCAGGGAGACCCTGTTCTTTATCTGTCCAATCCGGCGGGCGTGGATCGTGCTCTGAGACGTCAGCTGCTGGACGATATCAACCGCATCAATGAAGAAAACAAACAGGTCTATCAGGACCCGGAAATTGATACCCGCATCGCGCAGTACGAGCTGGCGTATCGGATGCAGGCCTCTGTTCCGGAACTGATCGACTTCAGCGATGAACCGAAACACATCCTCGAGATGTACGGCCCCGACGTTCATCGCCGCGGCAGTTATGCTTACAACGCCCTGCTCTCACGGCGGATGCTGGAACGCGGTGTTCGGTTTGTGCAGACATTTCATATGGGCTGGGACCAGCATGCCAACATGAGCGGACAACTGCCGGGGCAGTGTCGCGATGCAGATCAGCCATCTGCCGCCCTGGTGAAGGATTTGAAGCAGCGGGGCATGCTGGATGACACGCTGGTGGTCTGGGGGGGCGAGTTCGGACGCACGATTTATTGCCAGGGAAAATTGAGTCGTGAAAACTACGGACGTGACCACCATCCGCGGTGCTTCACCATCTGGCTGGCCGGCGGTGGAATTCAGCCTGGCACAACATACGGAGCCACGGACGATTTCAGTTACAACATCGTTGAAAATCCTGTTCACGTGCACGATCTTCACGCGACCATTCTGCACCTGATGGGCGTGGACCACGAGCGACTCACCTATCGCTACCAGGGACGTAACTTCCGCCTGACGGATGTGCATGGAGAGCTGGTGCACGGCATCATGTCTTAGTCACTGCGGGCCGATGCCCTCTCCGCGGGCGGGCGCATGGCAAAGCACGCAGCATCGGGAGATGCCGCGCGCTTATTCAAATGTGGCGTGTTTCGGACAATTGAGGCTACAGGATGCTTCCCAGCACTTCCGTGCCGATCTGCTTAAACAGCTCATCGGTGGAAGCGTGCAGGCTGAGCTGTTTTGACCGACCCTGAAATTCCGTATCGATCGCAATTCCCACTCCGGCACTGGTGTAGTTGCTCACGCTGCCGGAGATGGTGATGCGGTTGACCTTCAGGCTGTCGACGACATCCAGCGTGTGCAGGATGCCGGCGTTGGCCGCTTCCAGCCCGGTCAGTGCGGTGTCTGCTAGGCCCACACCCACGTGCGCGACGGTCAGCAGGGCTCGCAGGCGAATGACTTCGGGGTTGGCTTCCACGCCGGCTGTATCCAGCACCCATCCGGCTGCATCTCGCACCGCCGTGTAAGCCACGGAAGCCGCTTTGTGGACGGCCACCTGAGCCGCGTAGCGACCTGACGCATAAGCGTAGCTGGCATAGCGAGCCACCTCTTTGGCCTTGTAGGATGGCTTCTGCCACCATTTGGCTCGTCGAGTGGCGGCAACCGCACTTCTCCAGCTGCGATAGCGAGAGTTCTTCTGGCCAAGCCAGTAGCTTTTGCTGCGTGCCGCACTGTCGACAACTGATTTCGCTTTGGCGATATTGGCTTTGACCTTATCGACTTCCTTTTGTGCTTCCGCCCTGGCGTCATCCAGCTCGCTCTCCAGCTTGCGAACTTCCCGTTCAGCCGCATCAACCACACTTTGAGCCGCGTCGATGGCCGTCTGAGCGACGTTAGCCGCCGCCCGGATGCCGGCCGTGGCATTGTCTTTGATGGCGTTGATTGCCGCACCACCCGCGGTCGCCACAAATGTCACCCCCGTTTGATTAACGAAGAATGTCACGCTGGAGTCCAGCCCGGCGACCGCCAGAGAGGCACTGCCTTCCAGCGAGAACGCATCTTTGCTGATTTCGCCTTTGAGTCGGACATCAGCCCCCATCAGTTCGGCTGCCCCTTCCGCCCGGAAGTAGGCGTCCTGCGGTGACAGCCGCATATCGACGATCACGTCAGAGATCGTGACCGGCCCCAGCTTCAGCTCAGGAACATTGAGTCCGGCCTCAAACGTGCCCGTGGCCAGATCTGCGACAAATACGCCACTGCCAAGAAGTTTGCCGTCGTTGTAGAAGGCTCCGCCGATACCGAATCCATCTTCGATACCCAGCGCGGCGTTGCCGCCGTGCGGGGCGAAGTTGATGAAGGCCGCTCGCAGTTCCAGATCGCCCAGTGTGCCGGCAGCAATCAGTCGAGCGTTGGGATCGGCCGCCCGATTCATGGTGTTGGCAAAATCAATCAGATCATCGGAAGCCAGGGATTCTGTTTCCCCGCGAAACGCCACTTCCCATCCAGTCGTGCCAAATCCCACCATGCCCGCCACGGAGACTTCACTGGATCCCATTTCGATGCCGGCTCCCAGACCAATCATCATGCTGGCACCGCCCGTGCCGTATTCGGCTCCCAGTGTCAGCACCACATCATTGAGATTCAGTCCGGGAACGGCAAAAGCGTTGTCCCACTCGTCCACTCGGCCTGTGAAGCTGGCCGTCACATCGTCGGCCGTTACCGAGAACGCGCCCGTGTAGTCAACGTCGACACCCGCCATGTTCATGGTGGAATCGACGGCGACGGTCAGGCCTTCGCTGCCCATTTCCACCGTCAGGTCGGCATCATCCAGCGAGAAGCCAGGAATGCCGAGCAGATTGTCGAAGTCCAGGGATTGCGGCGGTGACAGGCGGAAGTCGATCCCGCTGTCACCGAACGTCAGGTCGCCGATGACGTCGATGTAGCGGCCAAACAGCTGGATGTCTGTGTCCAGTCCTGCCTGCACGCTCGTCGCTCCCGGCGTTGTCGTGAAATTCAGGCTGGTGTCTTTCAGCTGCAGTCCAGGAACGCCCAGAGCGTTGATCCATTCGCCGGAGAGCGTTGCGGTCAGGTCGGCCGTGAGTCCGTCTGCAGTCAGATCGACTTGACCATGAAGATCCAGGTCGGTTCCCAGCAGGTCCATGCCGGCGTTCAGCTCCATGGAAAATTCGGAACCCTCTTTCGTTTTGCTGCCGCTGATGGCAAGTGTTGTGTCCTTCAGGTGCAGCGGCGACAACCCCAGAGCGCCCACCCATGTGCCGGCGACAACTCCTGACAGCGAGCCCCGCACGCCGGTCTCGTCCAGTTGCACTTCTCCCGTCACGTCAACGTCGGTGCCGGCAAGTTCCAGATCTGCCTGGACGCCGATGTTGAGAAAGCTGCCGGCTGTGCTGTTGACCGCCTCAACGGCCAGTCGTGTGTTGTCCAGGTCCAGTCCCGCAAGGCCAAAAGCATCGTCCCATGCGGCGTCGACAAAACCGTCAAGTGTCGCCGCCATCCCTTCGGGCGTCAGTGAGAGCCGACCATCCACCAGGGCCGCCATTCCTTCGATATCCAGCTCGCCGGCAAGATCCATCTGCAGCTGGTGAATCTGATCACGGTCAGAATAGGCGGAAATCTCGAGGTCGGCCCGCTCGATGTCGAGTCCATCAATGCCGAAGGCATCCTCAAGATCCGTGACGGAACCGCTGAATACCGCGTCGATGTCTTCAGGCGTCAGTTCGACTCCGCCCGTCACGGCGATTGCAGTGTCTACCACATTCAGGTTCCCTTCCACGTCCACACGCACCGCATAATCGTCTTTGCGATCAGTGAATGCAGTGATCTGGAGTTCTGATGACTGCAGGTCGAGTCCGTCGATGCCGAACGCGTCGTCCCAGTTTTCCACCGAGCCTGCCATCACGGCGTCGATGCGATCAGGGCGGATGGCCACTTCTCCGTCGATGGCGAGGCGACTGTCTTCCAGCTGCAGATCGCCGGCCACCTGGACATCAAAGCGGTGGGTCTGCTCAGGCGACCAGGCGGCCGATCCGCTGAGGCTGACGTCGGACAGGTCCAGCCCTGTGATGCCGAATGCGTCGTCCCATTCGTCGACAGATCCCGTCAGTGTGACGGTTCGCAGTGCTTCGCTGATGGTGGCACTGCCCTCCACAGTCACCTCGGTGCCATCCAGATCGAGAGTTGACGTCAGGTCAAAAGAGTAAGCTTCGCTGGCGGGCTCGGCAGTCGCCTCGATGGTTAGGCTGGTGTCGGCCAGGTGCACATCCTCGACACCAAATGCGTCTTCCCAGCTGGCGACAAAGCCGGTCGCCGTCAGACCAGCGCCGTGCTGGTCGATGGCTGCAGTCCCCGTGACTTCCACCGTTGTTCCCGCCACGTCAAATTCACCATCCATGCTGACAGCCAGATTCAGGCGGCCGTCAGCGTCCAGTTCGGGAGTGGTGTTCAGCCTGGACAGGTCCGGACGAAACCCGCTGATGCCCAGATCGATGCTGTCCGTGTTGTTTGTGAGGCTGTCGTTGCGCTGAATCCAGTCATACCCTTCTCCGCCGTCCAGAACGTCCGCGATGCGATTGCTGAACAGGACGTCATGTCCCTGCTCACCGTGCAGTGTGACGGGGATTTCTGTCTGGTAGCTGAACAGCACATCGCTGCCACCGCCGCCAAACACTTCCACCGAGTCGGCTGTCTCCAGAGCACGGCCTTCGTATTCGGTGAAGACGGCGTCTTCGGTAAACACCTTCAGGCCGAGCTCATCCTGCTGCACGGCGATGAAATCGGCATCATCCGAGCCGGTGATCTTCAAAGCGTCGCCGTCCCACATCATCGCGGCGGTCAGCAGTTGACGGCTCTCCAGATTTTCCAGGGCCGAAACCTGTGCCCTGACGGGGCGTCGTCGCTTGTGTTTTTTGAGTGGTCGCAGAGCTCGAGCAAGCAGTTGAGAAGTCTTCATGATATGGCCTTTGGGTCGGAGTGATGATGGAAAGGCCGTCCCAGGGCCGTCATCGAACAGATTCGATGAAGTGAGCGGAATTGCTCCCCGGACTGACGCCGCACCTCACATATGCGGCGCGTCGACGGGTGTTACACAAAAATGGGATTTCGCGGGAAACAGCTGCGGGAACGAGCCATGACGCGGGAATTGGCTGGTCGTTTTCAGCGCAGCGGTGTGCGGGCGAAAATTAAGCAGAACCAACCGAACAACCGGCCAATCGCTTCGTGAGCGGCCTGCGACGCGGTGCTGTGACGGGAAGCCCCGTGGAAATGTCGGCAGAAAGGACGACCGCGAACTGCAATTGTCAGTCTTACAACAGATCAGACAGCCGCGAGATGCCGACCTGTTCGCGATTTGTCAGCGGTTCGGCGTACGCCTTGCCGATGGTCCAGCCCCAATAGCGGGCACGATCCCGGATATCGTCAATGACGGTGGGGTGATCGCTGCTCCGGCCTTCGATCAGCTGGCTCTTGTAGGCGCTGACGGCCCGCATTTTGGCATCAATGTGCTCGGAAATGTCAAAGACGACCGAGGCCGGGGGGTGAATTCGCAGATGGATACTGAAATAGTGCAGCAGCATGGGGGGCCAGAACGGATCGCCCTGCATGTCGGAGCGGCTGAGTTTCGACCAGAATCGGGCGTCGTCACACAGGCTGCTGGCTGCTGTGTGATCGGGATGAGCGTCCTGCCAGTAGGGCGCCAGGATCACACGCGGGCGTGTTTGACGAAAAACCTCGGCCAGTTTGCGACGGGCGTCGAGCGTGGCCTGCAGGCTGCGATTGGGAAGATCAAGATTTTCACGCCACGACAGATCCATGATCTTTGTCGCTGCGGCCGTTTCCTGAGCGCGAATTTCCAGACTGCCGCGCGGCGTTGGCTCGCCATTGGTGAGTTCCACCACACCCACGCGCAGCCCCTGGTGTCGTGAGGCGATGATGGTTCCGCCGACGCTGATTTCTGCATCATCGGGGTGCGGGGCAACGACAAGCAGGTCAAGGGGATCCATCAGTATTCCTCTGGGCGCATTTGGCGATTTTTGTCAGCATCCGGGCCTCTTCTCCTCTCTCACCTCATCTCATCCGGTCGGCCGCTGCGCGGTCTGATGTCCGGACTTTGCCCGAAAGGCGAGTTTCCCATGAAACGCTGCACTTTCGTTCTCATCGTGACAGTTTTCTGCGCCGCGTCAACTGGCTGCGCTGTCTTCAACGCCAGTCAGGATGCGTGGACCAAAACCAGTCGCCTGATGCGGCCGAAGCCGTTTGACGGTCCGGCAGAGCCCGATGATCCGGAAGATGAATGGAGCATCGTGGGGGATGAAGGTCGAGCAGACATGGACCGCGAGCGTGATCCCGATCGCTGGTGGCAAAACTGGGTGATGAGCCCACAGGCGCGAGCCATTGAACGCAATCTGGGCATTGATTAGCCCGAATGCTCGCTGTGAATGTGGCTGTTCGCTGCGCTTTGCTGTCGTGTGCCGCCTTCCCGGTCTCATATGACTGGCTGGCTGCTGCTGCGCCAGTCTCAGCCCAACGGCTTACTGAGTCTGCCTGGGGAGTGCGCCCTCCTGGACTGCCTCGTTTTCACGAAGAATTCTGACCTGATCGGCAGACTCTGCCGGTGCAAAAAGAAACTTCGGCGAACGCTGCTGCACACGTGCTGACAGCGGCAGAAAGCTATGGACACGATTTTCAGGATTGGATAAACCTCTGCAGATCCTGCTGGAGTCTTCGCGACTTCGGCGGGAATCCCTTCAGGAATCCAATCGTGTCTTCTCCGACTCAACCACGGTCACGAGTCCTTGTGCCCGCCGGAATGAGTCCGGACGCACCTCCCGCGTCCTCTCCTCACGGAGTCTCCTTATGTGCAAGCCTGTCCGCTTCAGTCCGCCATTGCTCCGTCCCGCTGTCGTGCTGTGCCTGGCTCTGTTTTCTGTTGGCTGTATGAACCCCTATTACGGCTATCAGCGTCCCTACGGCAACCCGTATGGGCAATATGCGCCGCCGCCGTCGCTGAATTCCAACCCGGGATCACTGTATATCCCGGAATCGAATGCGCCGCCGTACGAGCCGAGCACGTTTGAAGATCGCAACGACGATTTTGACGCGTCAGATTCCGACGGCCAGTTCTACGAAGGTGGTGTGCCTCAGCCGCAGGATTACAAAGACCGGGACCTGGGCGTTTCTGTTGACCCTTATGACGGCGGAATCCGGCAGGTTTCCGGGCAGCATGCGGCTGCCAATCCGAGTGATGCCGAGTACGGATTTGATTTCCAGGACTACAGTTTTCTGAAGGGCGTCCTCCGCTACAATGGCACAGGCGATGGCTGGGCGGTGACCTACAGCCCGGCGGCCCGCGATCAATTTGCCGGCACACTCACTCTGGACATGACATCCGCTCAGGCTCAGGGACTTGTCGAAGGCGACTTCGTGGAAGTTCGTGGCCGAGTCGACACCACAGTTCAGGATCAGGCCGGCGCCCCCATCTATCGCGTTGAATCCATTCAGATTGTTGACTGAGCGCAGCGTGCCGGCAATTCGGTGACCCTGAGCTGACTGGTTGCCGTGTGTCTTCTGCCAATTCCATTCGACGTTGCCTGATGCCATCCCTGCGGCCCACCCTGCACCGGACTGCCATCATTCGAACGGCTCTCCTGACGCTGATCGTCTCCGTTGCGATCTGGCCCGCCTGCTTCGTCTGGCCCGCCTGCTCCGTCTGGCCCGCCTGCTCCGCAGAAATCACTTTTCCTGCGACGCGCCACGCCCACGGTCTGCTCACGGGCAATGCGGCGGAACCGTTGGCTCTTGTTCAGACCGACACGCCCCCAGCCTCACCACCGGGGGATTCTGATCCAGAATCCGCACCCGTTCGCGGCACACGCAATCTTTGGTTCGTGGCCTCCTGTCTGCTGCTGCCGGTGCTCTGGGGTGTTCTCGTTCATCAGTTATTTTCGCGGCTGCGCAAGAAGCAGCGTCCGGATCGCTCTCGTGAAACGGGCTGGCCCGACTATCAGATTTAGCCAGGCAATCGCTGCCTGAGTCCCCTCCTGGAAGGACCACTGGCATGGTGTCGGAACTGAATTTTCTTCGTACGCTGCAGCACGATTTTCCCGCAGCGCCGCCTGTCGTCACAGGCATCGGTGATGATGGAGCCGTGATTGATGCGACTGATGAATCACGGCAGGTGGTCGTCGCCGATATGCTGCTGGACGGCACTCATTTTGATCTGACAAAGGCTGCCCCGGAACAAATCGGGCGCAAAGCACTGGCGGTTAACCTCAGTGATCTGGCGGCGATGGGATGTCGCCCCGTGGCCGCGTTTGTGTGTCTGGCGCTGCCACGGTCGCTGGCAGGTGACTTTCTCAGCCGACTTTACCACGGACTCAGTTCCCTCGCTGAGCAGTTCGACTGCAGCCTTGCCGGTGGCGATACCAATAGCTGGCAGGGACCGTTTGCGATCAGCGTGACGGTTACCGGAGTTCCGTTTGGTGACCGCATTCCGCTGCGGAGCGAGGCCCGTGTGGGGGACATGATCTGTGTGACCGGACCACTGGGAGGCAGTCTGCCGTCCGGCCGCCACCTTACGTTTACGCCTCAACTCGCAGTCTCTGAGCAACTGCTGGAGCAATACGACGTGCGTGCGATGATGGACATCAGTGACGGCCTGAGTGTGGACCTGGCGCGGATGATGGAAGCCAGTGGGACGTCGGCCGTTCTGCGTGCCGATGACGTGCCCGTGCATCCGGATGTCGATCAGCGATTGCCCCGGGATCAGCAGATGCGACACGCCCTGCACGACGGTGAAGACTTTGAACTGCTGCTGACACTGCCGCAACGGCCGGACCATCTGCCAGACGGTGTCTCCCTGATCCCCATCGGAGAAGTGACAGCGGGCGGGACGGCAATACGGCTGCAGCACGCAGACGGTTCGTCAGAGCCACTCCGACCCGAAGGCTGGCAGCACAGCGTCTGATGACCGGGCCGTTGTTATCCACGGGCGTCAGTCACACCGCCCCGGCGCGACCGCATCGGTTGGCACGTTGCCGCTTTAGCGCGTCAGCTTCAGATTGTCGATCAGGAATGTGGTCGGTTGTCGCACGTCGGTGCTGAAGATGTCGATCATGTTGATCTGATTCATGTTCATCTCACGTTCTGCCGGCGCTGCTTTGACAGCTGCCAGATCGATGACCACGTGGGAACTGTCGCCTCCCGGAATGATGACTTCCCTGTGAAATCGATCCTCCCAGGCAAAGCCTGTGTCGCTGTGCTGCTGATCCTGGAGCTTAATGATCAGCGTCAATGGCTGCTGCCCGGGATTGTGGATGTCGAGGTGGAACTGGGAGAACTCACCCCAGGTCTGTTCCAGCCACAGCATGGCGACGCCTGGGTAGTCTCCTTTTTTCAACTGCACGCGGAGGCTGTGACGTCCGTCCGTGGCCCACTCGTCAGAGCGGGAGATGGTGGAGCCGTGCGTTCCCCAGTTCCCCAGTTCTCGAGAGCGTTCAAACGAAGCGATCAGAGGGAACTGTCGCATGCGGGCGACGGAGTCCAGCGCCTCAAGCGCCGGATGGACGCTGACGGCAATCAATATGCCGAAAGGCACGACTGACAGCAGTCGCCGCCTTGCGCCTTTCGCCACTCGAGACGACACCCAGAACAGGCCAGCCGTGAGGCCGGCCGTGTTGGCGGCCACATCTTTCCAGCTGGGATTGCGCCCCGCGAATCGCTGCAGGTATTCGCCGATCATGCCGGATGCCATCAGCACCAGGGTGATGAGGCACACCCGTGACAACGTCATGGGCACGATCGTCTGATAGCGTGCGGGTAGTCCGGCGGCCGGTGGATCCAGAAAGCCGACCAGGCAGATCAGGGCCAGACAGAATACGGGCGCGTGAGCCAGGTCGAAAATATCGCCCCACAGACGTCCCCGCATGGGGAACGGAAACACGAGGGTGCCGACGACAAGGGCCAGAAGCCCCAGGGCCAGAAAAATGCGACGCGGCACGAGGCGACGTTCGGCGGGCAGTTTCGGATAGGTGTCAGCGGACATGGCGGCAGTCAAAGAATGCGATCACTGTCTGCACCATCGTTCAACGGTCTGACGGGAGCCAAAAAAAGACGCCCGGACTTAGCGAAAAGCCGGGCGTCGTTAAGGCAGATCAGGTTATGTGTCCTGAGACGATTGTTCGGCTGCACCGGATCGCCTCGGAGGCGTCGAATCGGACCCGACTGTGCAGCATACTATTCGTCTTTGGGAGCGGCCTGCACCTCCACCTGCTTGAGCATTCGCAGCAGATCGCTGTCGGTGGTCAGAATCATCCGCGTCTCGCTGCCGAGTGCTTTCTCGTAGACTTCCAGCGTTCGCTGGAAGTTGTAGAAGTCTCCGGTCGCTTTGATGGCCGACGCATAAGATTCGATGATTTCAGCCTCCACTTCCCCGCGAATTCTTTTGCTTTGCTCTTCTCCTTCACCGCGGATTTTCTCGGCTTCGGCGTTGGCCTCGTTGATGATCTCCTGCTTGCGCTGTTCACCCTCGTTGCGATAGCGGGCGGCAATCGCTTCCATGAAGGCCCGCAGTCGTTCGAAGGCCGCCCGACGAACGGACTCCACGAAGCCGATGTTGCTGATGCCAACATCCACCAGTTCAATCCCGCGATCTGTGGCGTTGTCTTCTCCGTCTCCGGCTGCAATCTGCGTTTCAATCCGTCGCCGGATTTCTTCCATGATCTTCTCGCGGCCGATGCGAATGGTGGCCTGCTCGCCGACCTGTGACAGATCAGCCGATGGCAGTTCCGCGTTCTCGTCATCCTCCGGCAGGTCCTCCAGACCAAAGGAATAAGTCAGTTCCCGATCCGTGCTGCGCACGACTTCCGAAAGATTGTAACTGGTGATCACGTCACGGATGCCCGCGCGAACGCGCTGACGAACCTGCTGCTCGGCGTTGTCGACCGTGCGCATGACTTTGACAAACTGCTCCGCATCGTTGATCCGCCAGATGGCCCAGATGGAGATCTCAATCTTCTTGCCATCCTTAGTGGGCAGGTCCACCAGAATATCGTTGGGACTGTTCTTCCAGAACTGGCGGGTCCGCGGCAGGCGACGAACTTCCTGCATCAGGGGGATTTTGAAATACAGTCCGGGGTCTTCAACAGACTTCACCACTTTACCGAACTGCAGCACGACGGCCAGTTCGCGTTCGTTGACGGTGAAGATACAGGAATAACACAGGATGATGGCCACCAGTCCGATGATCAGGAACTTGGCGCCCGTGGTGTTGGGGGAGTTCGACATTAGCGGCCTCCGTTCAGATTGAGCAGTGGCAGCATCTGCTGCAGGTCAGAGTCAATAATTGTTTTGTCCTTCACGTTGGAGAACACACGTTCGAGTGCTTCCAGATAAAGCCGCTGACGGGTTTCTTCCGGCGCCTTGGCGAACTCGGCGTACTGCGCCATCAGTGCGTCGATTTCTCCTTTGACCTCCGAACGGCGACGGGCCGCGTAGCCTTCCGCTTCACGAATCGACTTGTCGCGATCAGATCTGGCCAGTGGCAGTGTGGTGTTGCGTTCTTTGTTGGCCTCGTTCTCGAGCTTGACGCGCGTCTGCGCGGCTTCGTTGACGGCCGCAAAGGAGTCCTTCACCTGAGCGGGCGGAGTGACTCGCTGCAGCTGCAGGTCCGTAATGCGAATACCGCATTCGTATTTGTCCAGCATAGCCTGCGTGGCATCACGGGCCGCCTGGCGAATTTCGGTTCGCTTGTCGGTCAGGACTTCGTCAATGGAGTAATCACCGACAAGTCGGTTCATGACGGTGCGTCCCACGATGCTGATCACATCCTGCAGGAACTGATCCTGATTACGATTCTCATCGTGGAATGTAAACAGGTATTGCTTCGGGTCAGACACCATCCACTGAATGGTCCATTCCACAGCGGCCGCGTTGAGATCGCCCGTGAGCATCAGGACGTCGTCATCACTGGGGGTGCCGCTGGGGCGTCCGCTTTCGGTGCCAAACGGCAGACGGATGGTGCGTTCCCGGGCGTCGGCCTTTAATACCGTGTCCATCAGAGGCACACAAAAGTGCAGCCCCGGTTCCCACGTCGACTGGTATTTACCAAACCGCATCACGACCGCGAGTTCGTTTGGCTGAACGGTATGCATCGATCGCGACAGCAGCATGGCTCCTGTGACCAGAATTCCCAGCAGGACGACCAGCCGTGTGGCTTTCGCAACGTCCTGCCTGCGGAATTCGAACTGGATTTCATTGGACGACATAGGCACGATTCTCCGGTATGGGGCAGCCTTTCGGGTTGGGGGACCATTCCCCAACCGGCTGACCCGGACTGTGTGGCAACGCAACGAGGATTCCAACTGAGCAGATTATGGAAACTGCAGAATTCCCGACATTTGACGGGCTCCCCTGGCATGCCTGAAAACACTGGGTTTACTGCGAGTTGAGGAGGCTGCTGCAGGAGCGAGGCCGTCTATTCGCTACATCCGTCAGAATATTCGCACTGTCACCAGTCTTCCGGCGCGGCTCCACATTCCGTGTCGAGAATAATCGTTCAACTGCCGACCAGATTATCCAGAGTGCCGTCGTTTGGTCGGCCGCAGGATGCACAGACTTTGCGGAGTTCTCACAGGCGTGAGCGATTCTGCCACAGGGAAGGAGGGGTGATGCAGCCGGAGTGCTGTTTGTGAAAGGTGAAACTGATGCGATACGATATCGCGGTGATTGGAAATGATCAGGCGGCTTTTGAAACACTGTCGCTGGCCGTCTGCGCGGGCAAACGCACGCTGGCCGTGCTGCCAGAGATGCGACATTCGTCCTGGATTATCGGCCAGGCGCTGCGTCGTCTGGTGTCAGGACTGCTGGTGGATCGCACAGCGTCGCGTGACAATCTGTTGCGTTCCCGCGCCACCCCACGGCTGCTGCGAGCGTTGATGTCACGCTCCGTGATCCGCGAACTGTCTGACCTGACCGGCAGTCTGCAGCGACAGGGAGCGGAAGTCGTGTTTGGTGAGCCGCGGTTTGCATCCGCCAATGAACTGACGGTCTTCAGTTCACAGCGGTCCGAGCCATTGATGGTCAGCGCCGAGAATGTGGTGGTGGGCACGGGAGTCTGCCGCGGCCCGCTGAATCGTCCGGCGGCCACTCGACCGTTCTATGGCCCCGAACAGTTGTTCGCAGCCACCAGCCTGCCAGGGGCGTTGTGCATTGTGGGAGGCGGACATTTTGGCGCAGGTCTGGCAGCACTGGTTAGTCTGTTTGGTGTCGATACACGGCATGTGTCCCGAGAGGAAAGTGGATCCGCTGTGCTGGAGCTGACCACAGAGGCGGGCGTCATTGTTGGTCGGCATCCTTCAGAGGTGGGACTGTCGCTGGCGGACAATGACCTGCCCCGGGCGGCTCGGGATGTGGTGGACTGTCGCCGCTGCACGGGATTCACGCGGCATCTGGGCCTGGAGACGATTTCGGTCGAGCCCGATGAAAATGGACAGCTGTGGTGTGCCAGCAGCTTTGAGACGTGGTGTGCGGGCGTGTTTGGTGTCGGAGACGTGGTGGGCTTCTCTCCGGAAACGGCCCTGCAGCCGGCCAGTCAGGCCCAGCGTGTGCTCAACCGAATTCAGGGCGGACTGATGCGGCCTCGGATGCTCGACAGCGGCAGACGAAACGCACGCTATGCGTAATCTCCGGGGCTGCGGTCTGCTGGCACCGTCGCCCCGGTCAGATCCCAGAAGTCGCACGGTGGCGCAGACTGAAAGTGAAGCGGCGTCTGCAGGATGGGGTGAGTAAACCCCAGGCAACTCGCGTGCAGCGCATGGCGACGGGATTTGGCCGGCAAGTCGGCACCACCCTGCGGCCTAATGTGTCCATTGGCAAGATAGAACTCATCGCCCAGCACCGGGTGTCCGACCGCCGCCAGATGCACGCGAATCTGATGGTTGCGACCGGTATGCAGATCGCATTCGACAATGGTGCAGCGGGCGTGTCGCCGCAGAACACGCACGTCGGTGTGCGCGTCACGTGGCTTCCGGGCGTCATTCGCCGTCGACATCAGCACACTGCGGCCTTCGGGATGCTGACCGATCGGCAGTGTGATGCTGCGCTTCTCCCAGGGCACACAGCCGGCAACAATGGCCACGTAGGTCTTGGTGGTCCGACCCCGCTGAATGTCCAGGGAAAGCAGACGGTGGGACAGGTGTTCTTTCGTGACAGCGATCAGGCCACTCGTCATGCGGTCCAGACGATGGACGATGCCCGGTCTCAGCAGCCCCCTTGCCGTCGTTTGCTCATCAAGATGTGACTGTACGGCGTTGGCCAGTGTGCCCTGTTGATAATCGCCCACCGGATGGGCCACGAGTCCCGCCGGCTTGTCGATCACCAGGACCCATGGATCTTCCCAGACCACAGACAACGACTCGGGATCGGGGGCGAGCAGTTTGTCTGGGGGGTCGCACAGCCGGATGCAGACGCTCTGGCCACGGAACACCCGCTGCGTGCTGTCAATGGGCAGGTCGTTGATCGTCACCAGTCCGGCTTCCACCATGCGCAGCAGTCGCCAGGTCGTGTAATTGCGCAGGTGACGGCTCAGGAATGAGTCGATTCGCACCCCGGACAGGTAGGGCTCGACGATGAAATTCAGATGTGGCAACAAGACTCCTCAACTGTCACGTTTCGGCGACGCAGTTGTACGGCCGGTCGCCGGGGAGAGGCAACATCATCATCGCCGCAGATCGGGAAAAATCCTGGCCGGAAGGCTGTCACCTGTCCGTGCCAGGCGATCTGTTCGCCGGTCCACTCTCCGTGGCGACCGCGTTTTGCCTAATATTTGCCGATCTGCAGCGAATCACCCGTACACCCATACACTGAATCACGGTCGGAGCTGCGGATGCAAGCGCACGAAATTCCCGCATCAACTTTGCAATGTTTCGCCAGCAGCCCGCTCTCGGTAGGATACGGCGAAGTGACGTGTGAGGAAGGGGACACTGTGCGAAATCTCTATTGTCCAGGCTGCAACGAAGTGTTTCCCGCTGTGGAAGCTCGCTGCCCGAGGTGCGGCATGCTGCCTGTCCCGTCCGAAGACGGCACACTGGACACCGTGCTCATTCCCCGTGATGCCCAGGTTCAGTCCAGCACAGAGGTGGAACTGGATGAAGTGCTGCTCGATGGTCAGCAGGTGGACATCTACGAGTGCGATCAAATTCTGGGTCGCGGCGGCATGGGGGTGGTCTACCTGGCCCGCAATCGCATGCTGCATCGTCAGTGCGCTCTGAAGGTGCTTTCTCCGCGCCGCGTTTCCCGCAGCATTGATTACATTCAAAGGTTCGAAAACGAGGGACGAGCGGCCGCCGCTTTGGTGCATCCCAACATTGTCACGACACACGCCATCGGCAAAGCAGGCAGGCATCACTATCTGGAAATGGAGTATGTCTCCGGACAGAGTCTGCAGAGTGAGATTGATCGCGACGGCGCAATCGGCCCTTTGCGGGCAACACAGATGGCGGTGGGCATTGCCGAAGGCCTGTCTGTCGCGCATCGACTGGGTATCGTGCATCGTGACCTGAAGCCGGACAACGTGCTGGTGACCCCGGCCGGCTATCCCAAGATCGCCGATTTCGGACTGGCGAAAACAGTGCACTCTCAGGCCCACGCTCGTCTGGCGGGAACGCCCCATTTTATGGCGCCGGAACTGCTCGAAGGCGAAGAAGCCACACCCGGCTCTGATGTCTACGCGCTGGGCGTGTGTTACTACCTCATGCTGACCGGTGAGTATCCCTTCGAGGGCGATTCGATGAACTCGCTGATGGCATCGATTCTCACCGGCGAATACACGAGCGTTCGTCGACAGAATCCGGATGTACCGCTGGAAATCGCGGAGTGCGTCAGCCTGATGCTGGCCCGCACACCGGAAATGCGACCACGGGACGGCTCAGCGGCCTCCCAACTGCTGCAGGCGGTGCTGGGTTCGACGCGGGATCTGGATACTCTGGTTTACGAAGCCTTCCACGGTATTCCGGATATCGAATGGTCGTCGCGCGACAGGACGATTCAGGTGGACATCAAACGCATCAATGGACGCCACCAGAAAGTCTATATAGAAAACAGTGAGCACCGGGCGGGAGACCGTCTTTTGAACATCTACAGCATCTGCTGTGATTCTCAGCCGGGATTCTATGAAGAAGCACTTCGGCTGAACGCAGTGGTCCCGCACGGCGGACTGTCAATCAAGGACATTGACGGCAAACCGTGCTTTGTCATGGTCGACACCTTTCCGCGGGCGACCGTCAGTGCCGAGGAGATTCGTCGCAGTGTGATTGAAGTCGGCGCCCGAGCTGACGACATTGAACTGCTGCTCACCGGCAAAGATCTGAACTAACGCGAAGGCGTCTCAGAGGTTTCGGGTCCATCAGCCCAATTGGTTGCTGTCACCGCGCGTCAGTCAACAGCCGCTAACCCTCGTCTTCGCCGGATTACTGAGTAGATGATGGCATTCAGGGCTGCGGCACAAAATGCTGGTATCCACGGCCGAAGCCAGATGCTGCGTTCGAAGCTCGAATACCGGAGTCCGCCTCCCCAAAAACGGACGACCTGTGGCTGAGTCACGATCAGATCCCGATTCCGGAAGGATCTTCTCATTTCGTCATGGAGCCATTGAGACCACGGGGTAGATTCGATTCCAACGGGCTGCGAGATATCGATTTGCGTGGCGGACACAGCATGTGGGGAAATCGACAGACTGAGGAAGGGAACGCGAACTGCGACGACGTGTTGTCGCGAAATGCCCCACGCGGTGATCGACAGAAGAAACAGAACGCTGGCAGCGATCCGAATTGCCAAACCCATCAGTCTGCGCACTGGTGACCCCTTCATTACCGTCGGCTGTGTTCTGATTCTACGAATCCTGTTCGCCGGCCGATACCGATCTGTGATTCGTGATCGACGCATGCGACTGCATGCCTTCGACCTGCAATGGCGAAGACGCCCCGTTTCTGCAAGCCGGAGTCTCGGACGTCTCCAGACGCAGTAACCAAAGGCAGTCGCTGGCAGTCGCTGGTTCCACACTGTCCGCCCCTCAGAGCCTCCGGCAATTTCTCAAAGCCAGAGAATGGCGCTCACGGATTCATCTTCCGTTAAGGTTCGTCGGTCTATCGTGCGGTCCTGTGCGGCAGCCAGAAACTGCCGAGAGCGAATTCAGCGACACTTTGCAGGAGAACGCAGATGAGACGTCGGCTTTGGGCGATGGGGGTATTGACTTTTCTTCCGGCCGCTGCGACAGCCCATGACTGGCATCACCACGAGGACACCGTTCGCGTACGCGTCTTTGAACAGCCCGATCTTCACGCACCCGGAGATCCTCTGCCGCCCAACCCATGGTTTCAGACGGCCGTGCGACTGAACGGCGGCGTGGTGAAGCCGGAAATTGCAAAGCACTTCGAGCATTTTGCAAATGTCAAAGTCCGCTGGGACACCAGCACGCTGTTTGTGGAATCCAATGGGCTGCCCGATCACGGCATGATGGTCGGTATTCGCAACTGGCAGCAGCAAGTGCCGTTACCGCAGCCATTCACGGGCACCAACTCGTGGAAGATTCCCCTTCAGCCGCGTCTGGCCCGGCAGCCGATCAACGCGAAAGAAACGCCGTTTCGTGGCGCCATTGCCGTGGCGGTCAACGGCGTGCCGATCTTCAGCGCATTGAACAATCGCGGAGAAGACGCCTATCTGGCCGGAGAACTGGACAAATGGGGAGGCCACTGCGGCCGCGGTGATGACTACCATTATCACATCGCACCGCTGCATCTGGAGAAGATTGTGGGCAAAGGCAATCCGATCGCATTTGCTCTGGACGGATATCCCATCTACGGCCCGACGGAAGCGGATGGCTCACCCGTGGGAAAGCTGGACGAACTGAATGGTCAGTTTGATGCGGATGGCAGGTATCACTACCACGCGACAAAGACGTATCCGTACATCAACGGAGGAGTGCGTGGCGTGGTCGACTATCGCAATGGAGAAATCGCTTCGCAGCCTCGTGACTCCCCCGTGCGACCAGGGCAGCCGCCTTTGCGGGGAGCCGTGATCACTGATTTCAAAACGACGGGTGGTCAGTCGGTGTTGACGTATCGGTTGCGGGGTCAGACGGGAACCATCTCTTACTCCCCGGCCGGCGGTGACGCTTTCCGCTTCACGTATCGCGAACCTGGCGGACGCACCTGGAACGAAACCTACCAGCGTCGTTCCGCAGGGGGGGCACCACGCAATGGCGGCCCGGATGGCGGCCCCGGTCAACGTCGTGGCGGGAACCGCCCTCCTCGTCGCCCGTAAAGGATGTTGCAGGACGCATACGATGAAGACTGTTTTGGAATCGTCCACAGATGAACGGGTCTCCGTGGGAACCTGGTGCCGGACAGCCGTGGTGCTGTATCTGGGCACGTGTGCCGTACGATTGATCCTGAATCTGCGGCATGCCATGCCGCCGGGCATGGACGCGGGCTACTATCCCCTGCAAACGCGATCTTTGCTGGAGCACGGCACGCTGACCGGCAGCACTCCGCCGTTGATTTTCTGGCTGGATGCCGTACTGACGCGTGTGATTCTGGCCCTGTCAGATCAATCGTTGAATGAGGCTGCCATTCTGGCAACGCGAATCATCGACGGGGTGGCTCATCCGGCTGTCGCCATTCCTGTGATGCTGCTGGGATATCGCTGGTCCGGCGGCCGACGATCGGGGCTCGTTGCGGCGGCGGCCTGTGCGATCATCGCCCTGCTCTCCCCGCCCGTGATGCGTATGGCGTCGGACTTTCAGAAGAATTCGCTGGGGCTGGTGTGGTTTGCGTTCGCTCTCTGGGCAGTGGGCGCCGCTTTGCAGAGCCGCCGCGCGGCATGGTGGTGGGCGGTTGTCGGCTTCGTGGCTCTCGCCGCCCTGTCCCATATCGGCGCTTTCGGGGCGACTTGCGTGGCCGTGCTGTCTTCGGTCACAGGGTTCTGGCTGCTTCATCGACGGAAGAAGGCGACGAGTGATCGACCGACGCGGCTGTGGCTGTGGATTGGTTTGGCCACGCTGGGCAGCGGGGCAGCAATGCTGCTGCTGGCACCCGCGTGGGCCGCACATCTTATGGCGATGCCCCGTCGCATCGTGGGGATGCTGGACTTTCGTCCTCACCCTGGAACTTTGTTGCTGGCCCTGTCGGCCGGTGCAGTGATGTCTGTGCCCGCGCGACGAATTTACTCAGGCCGTCAGCAACTGCCCGCGGCAGATGCCGCGGTTGCGATTGGCTGCCTGGGAAGTTTGTCCGTGCTGCTGCTGCCGATTCTGAATGCGACCTGGTCGATGAGGTTTCAGTTGATGACCCCTCTCCCTGCTGCCGTACTGTTGCTGTACAGCGTGACGCAACTGGTGCCTGAAAAGCGACACGCCAACGTCTCCAGGTGGCTGGTCAGAGCGGCCGCTGTGGTCGGAATCTGTGGCCCGTTTTTCATGCAGGGGCCCGTTCTGTCGGCCGCTGCCATGGATGAACTGGAAACGTTTGGCAATCAATTGCCAGGCTCAGAGAACACGCTGGTGGTCGCGCCTCATGGCGTGGAATTCTGGGTGGGACTGATGACGTCCGCACAGGTCACCTCAGGAGAAGTCCCATCGCACCGTGGTGAATTTGAACACCTGCTGATTGTTCAGCCACGGCTCGGTCCTGTCGGACACGGTCCGGCGGGACGGCAACCGCAAAGTCACGGCCGACCTGGCGGTCCTCCGCGGCACGGGAGTCCACGGGGAGCGGAGCATGACCGACCAGCCGGGCCAGGCGATCAGATGATCGTTCCGGCTGACGCGTCTTTGTTTTACCACTCGGAGAACTTCGATGTGTACGAAGTCCTTTAGGCGGGGTGTGGAGAGCTGTCCTTTCTGCCCTGGTCGGTGTACGCCTGCGGAATCTGGCAATAGACTGATTGTTCGGCAAAGCGTCCGCCGTCAACCTGGTGAGACGTTCTGACAGAATTTTCACGGGCGACACAGACGGGAGCGTGCGGAATGATGTGGAAAATACGAGGACGGATGTACGTGTCTGATAGTTCACGTCATTCATTGCTGCGGGCGTCTGTCTGGCTGATTGTCGCCGGATGGCTGTTGACTCTGCCGCAAGCGGCGACCGCCATGGCATCACAGAAGGCGTCCACACCGAACGTCATCGTCATCTTCATGGATGATATGGGCTACGCCGATATCGGGCCGTTTGGCGCGAAGGCGTACCCGACCCCTCATCTGGATCGCATGGCCCAGGAGGGACGCATCTTCACGGATTTCTATGTGACTCAGGCGGTCTGTTCCGCCTCTCGCGCGGGGTTGCTGACCGGCTGTTACAACGTTCGTGTGGGGATTGGCGGCGCGCTGGGACCAAAATCGAAAATCGGTATCCACGAAGACGAGGTGACGCTGGGTGATCTGGCCAAACAGAAAAACTACGCCACGGCCTGCTATGGAAAATGGCATCTGGGCCATCATCGACAGTTCCTGCCCATGCAGAATGGTTTTGATGACTACTTTGGGCTGCCGTACAGCAACGACATGTGGCCCTACCATCCGGGCGTGCGGCACCTGCCCATGGAGAAACGCGTGGAACGCTGGCCGCACCTGCCGCTGATCGACGGCAACGAAGTGATTAATCCGCAGGTGGACGGAGAAGCCCAGAAGCTGCTTACGACGCAGTACACAGAACACGCCGTGCAGTTCATCAACGACCACAAAGACGATCCGTTTTTGTTGTATCTGCCGCACAGCATGGTGCACGTGCCGCTGTACGTTTCTGATAAGTTCGCCGGCAAAAGCGGCGCGGGGCTGTTTGGTGATGTGATGATGGAAATCGACTGGTCCGTTGGCCAGGTGCTGGACGCCGTTCGCAGCAATGGTCTGGAAAAAAATACGCTCGTGATTTTCACATCGGATAATGGGCCATGGCTCAGCTACGGTGACCACGCCGGCAGTGCGGGGCCGCTGCGGGAAGGCAAAGGCACGATGTTTGAAGGCGGGTGTCGGGAAAGCTGCGTCATGTGGTGGCCTGGCACAATTCCTGCCGGCACTCGCTGCACGACTCCTGCCATGACAATCGACATCCTGCCCACCGTTGCCGGACTAATCGACGCGAAGCTGCCGGATCACACCATTGATGGCCGCAACATTCTGCCGCTGATGACGGGGGAGTCAGACGAATCTCCGCATGAGGCGTATTACCTGTATTACGGCAGGCAGCTGCAGGCCGTCCGCAGTGGAAAGTGGAAACTGCATTTTCCGCACGGCTATCGCACCATGGCGGGCAAGCCAGGCGGAACGGGCGGTATTCCCAATAACTACTCGCAGGCAAAGATCGGTCTGGAGCTGTTTGACCTGAACGAAGACATCGGTGAAACGACGAACGTGGCAGATGCCCATCCGGAAGTGGTGAAACATCTGCAGCAACTGGCCGAGCAAATGCGGGCGGAACTGGGCGATCAGAACCGCCGTGGCAGCGGCATCCGGCCTGCCGGGCAGCTGAAGTAGCTGCTGCAGGCAGCTGTCTCCCTCTCCACCCCTGCGGTCGTGTGAAAGCCCGCGGCGGCTGTCAGGCGGTGGACATGAGTGGGTCGAGCCAAAATTCAATGGAATAGCCAACATGAATCCTGAACAACTCAGAGAGCTGGAAGAAGCGTGCGAAGCTGCGCTGGCAGAAGTGGCGGCCGATTATCTCGCTGATGCTTCGGAACACACACCGCATCTGATGGCGAAAGCCGCGGTGACTGTGCTTGAGGCCGTTCTGGCAAATACGGTTTACGAAGAGGAAGAGTAGTTATGTGTCACCGTTTCAATATCACGGCGTCACCGGATGATATCGCTGCCTTCCTGCAGACGTTCTCCGTGACACTGTCGCCGGAGTTGCTGCCGACCAAAGACTATTATCCCATCTACGACGTACTGTGCCTGCGGCAGCTTGACGACGATCGCTGGACGGTGGAGCCACGGTCGTGGGGACTGCTGCCCAGAACGTGGAAGCCCACCGAAAAAATTCGCACCCGCAAGTCGTTTCAGCGGGGCAAGATTAACGCTCGATCAGAAACGGTTGATACCACCTGGCCGTGGAAATTCTCCTTCGCTCATCAGCGATGTGTCCTGCTGGCGAGCAGCTTCTATGAGCCGTTTCGCGATGGAGGAGATGGCAATTACACGGTGCCCGGTCATCCGGTATTTGCGGTGGCCGGCCTGTGGGACGATTTTCAGGGGGACGATGGCAAAGGCAATCAGGAGTCAGTTAACAGCTGTGTGATGCTGACGACCGACGCCAACGCCCTGGTCGCCTCCACTCGCAAAGGACGCATGCGTCAGCCGGTGGTGATGACCGATCCGGAGGCCATCAAACGTTATTGCTCTTTGGAGGTCACAGAACACCAGCAGGTGGCCGATCTGTTTGCTCCGTGGCCCGATACGCAGATGAGTTTCTCTGAGCCGGCGGCTGCCTGATGTCGGGTGGTCTGATGTCGGGTGGTCTGATGCCGGGTGGTCTGATGCCGGGGCAGGCAGAATATACGCGGTGCACCGTTCGCCGCTGGAGCCGTTCGTGAAAGCTGAGAAATGAAAGAGCTTTTTCGCACGCTGCCGCTGATGTGTGCGGTCCTGCTGATTCCCGTGCTTCCGTTCCTGTTGTTTGGCGCACAGTTTGAACAGTGGATCACCAGTCTGGCCAGCGAGCCCCCATCCGACGCGGTGACCGCCTGTCTCGTAATCGTCATTCTGGCCACCGACATTTTTCTGCCAGTGCCGTCTTCCGTCATTTGCACGCTCAGCGGGTGGCAGCTGGGCTGGTGGCTCGGCACCCTGGCCTCATGGCTGGGCATGACGATGGGAGCCGTCGCGGGATTCGCTTTGGCCAGGCGGTGGGGCCACACATTTGCTGCATGGTTTTCGAAGGCCGATGACCTGCAGCGGATGCAGCTAACCATCGACAAATACGGTCCGATGGTGCTGGTGCTGACTCGAGCGATGCCCGTTTTCGCGGAAGCCAGCGTGCTGATTTCCGGCATTCATAAGCTGTCATGGGGCCGATTTCTGCCGGCTGTGGTGCTCAGCAACGCGGGCATCGCTTTGGCTTATGGGGCGTTCGGTTTCTATGCCGAGAAGTATGAATGGCTGCCACTGGCCCTGTCGGTGGCCGTTGCCATTCCGATCCTCATCGCAGCGGCCGCCCATCGATTCCTGCCCGACGAACGCGGGGCCATTGAAGAGTAGACAGCTGGCAATGGCACCAGGACAAGGCGCAAAGAAAACGCCTCCCTCTGTATGACAGGGGGAGGCGTTCTCATGAGCCACATCACGCCGATCGGAATCGCACGGCGATTCGATTCAGCCAGAAAAGAACTAGTCTTTCAGCTGGAAGGCTTCCATGTACATGCCGTTTTCGTCTTCTTTGGTGAAGCCGCCACTTGGCTTGATGTACCTGGACACTGCTTCGTAAGGCGGCAGTGTGGTGAAGTCCAGTTTGGCAAAGATTTCATCCATGCCGGGGAACTGATCGGCCGCTTCACCGCTGCGAAGCATTTCATAAAGTCCGCGGTACTGCTCGGCCGGACGGCTGAACTGAACTGACAGAGCAGATGCCGGGAAGTGCTCGGCAATCTTGCGGAAGTCTTCAGAGGCTGACAGTGGTTTCATGTCGCTGTCGTTCAGCAGTACCTGTTCCAGCAGGGGGCCACCGATGCACAGCAGCATACGACCCTGAGAAACAGTCAGCTTCACAGACTGATTGTCCGGGCCTTCCACTTCAAAAATCTCTGAGCCGCGGAAGTCACGGGAATCCATGCCGGCGGCATTGGCGATTTTCGACAGGACGGCGCCAGCGCCTTCGTCGTCACGAACACCAAGAGCGAACAGCACCTGATCGCCACCGTAACCGGCGCCTTCGCCAGGAGCGGTGATGACCTTGATGTCCCCCGTCATCTGCTCAACGATGTCGTGCTTGATGTGAATACCAGGCTCGCGATCAGCAATCTGATTCAGGCGATCGGCAAATGTGCCGGGGCCGGAGAACATGTCGACCAGATTTTCCACGGCACTGAAAGCTTCGCCAATTTTCCATTTGGTGGAGATATAGGCGGTGACGTTATCTTTGACCCAGTCCGGTGGTGTGGGGTCTGTGCTGTCCAGCTGGAAGATTTCCATCACGTTCATCGGCGGCTGATCGGCATAGAACACACCGCGTGAGATGGCTGCAAAAGGCCCCTTTCCCGCTTCGGAAACACTGCCGAAAGCTTTCATCTGGTCCAGTCCGAGTGTCGGCAGGAAACCAACCGCCATGCCGGCACCCATGGTGGCCTGCTGCCCCAAAGAGCCCGTCTGAACCAGTTTCTTGAACAGGCCGATGGGGTCCATGTAAAGGGTCGTCAGGGCCGTGCGATCGCCTGTCTGACATTTGCCCATGATGTAGGAGTACTGCTCGTTGGTCGCAAAACTATCTGAGCCTTCTCCATCCCAGTTGCTCAGAACTGATTCCAGCAGTTCGATACGGTTGGCAAAGACGAGGCGTTCGTCTTTCATAAACCAGCCAAATTCCTTCGCCAGCGGCGTTGGTGTCGGCCCGTTGTACTGCACGCGGAACATCGTCAGGTCAGTGCCGTCAAAGCTTTCGTCCTCACGAACCAGCTGTGGCACGTTTGCCATGGCACCGGCAGCCCGCTCGACCAGATCGCTGACCTGTGATTCCTTGTCGCCGAAATCCAGAAACAGGATGACACCCATGGTGTTACTGGGCCCACCGGACACAGCAATCGTCATTTCACCATTGGGAATCTGCATCAGCTCTTCCACTGACATCCCCACGGCTTCCTGCACCTGCATCAGGCCTTCCTGCAGGTCTGAATCAAACGCGTTGTGCAGCTCTGCTTTGAATTCGTCCAGTGCCGGGTCGTCCCACAGTTGCCCCAGGGAGGAAGACTCCATGTGGCTTTTCATCTGTGTGATGTTGGGAAACGACAGGTACAGGTAGGTGTCCTGGGGCAGGATCTGGTCGCTGATGACTTTGGTACTCTGACCATAAGCTGTCAGAGACGTCAACATGATCGCGGAGCAAGCCAGCAGATGACTGATTTTCGCTCGGAGCATCGAAATTGCCTAACTAAATGGGTGGAGATACAGGACCGCAGACACTGCGGTCGTGGTGAATGTGTTCTTACTCGCCAGGTCGTCCGAAGGGCAAATCCTGCAGACCGACCATCGTTCCGATTTTGGACAACGCCCTGGCAATCGGCAATAGTCAGCAGGCCAGTGGGTGGGGGAACTGCAGGATTCAGCGCTTCAAGCAGGCCAATTCGTCGATGGGCCGTCGATCCTGGGATGTTTCTCGAAAAAACACGATCGATGGCAACATTCTGTGACAATGTCACGCAGGTCACAGCGATGGCCGACCAGCGTCCAGCAGGCCAGTGCGTTATTCACCAGCGGCAAACAGCTGCTCGGCAATGTGCAGCCCAATATTGAGGGATGCGGTGGCGGCCGGCGAAGGAGCGTTGCACACATTCAACACGCGATCCTGACGCAAAATGACAAAGTCATCCACCAGACGGCCTTCGGGTGCCAGTGCCTGAGCACGCACACCGGCGGGAGCCGGAATCAAATGCTCTTTGCGAATATCGGGCACCAGCTTCTGCAGTGCCCGAACGAAGGCCCCTTTGGAAATCGACCGCCAGACCTCACCGACTCCCACTCGCCAGTAGCGGCATGCCAGCTTGAGGAATCCTGAGTAGGTGAGCGCCTCGAACAGATCCTTTGGACTAATGGTCCACCAGTCGTAGCCTTCCCGCGCCAGAGCCAGCACCGCGTTGGGGCCACATTCCACACCACCTTCGATCATCCGCGTAAAATGCACACCCAGAAAGGGAAATGCGGGATCGGGAACCGGGTAGATGAGCGACTGGCACAGGTGCTCCGCTTCCGGCTTGAGCACGTAATACTCACCGCGAAACGGCACGATCTGTTCGCTCATTTTCTGACCAGACAGTTTGGCCATGCGGTCACTGTAAAGTCCTGCGCAGTTCACCGCCTGTTTTGCCAGGACAGTCTCACCAGACGTGAGCAGTTCCACGCCGTCCGTCTTCTGTCGGATACCGGTCACTGCTGTGGCCGTACGGATTTGTGCCTCGGACTGCCGCAGCAGTTCGGCCATCTTCCTGCACATGCCGGGGTAGTCCACGATGCCCGATTCCGGAACGTGGATGGCTTTCCTGCCGGCGGTATGCGGTTCAATTTCCGCCAGACGCCGACTGTCGATCATCTCGCACTGAACACCGTTCTCGCAGCCGCGGCGGTAGATGTTCTCCAGTGCCTCATACTGAGACTCCTCCGTTGCCACGATGACTTTGCCCGTCTGCTGCCACGCAACATCGTGCTCTGTACAAAATGCTTCGAGTGCCTGCTTGCCGTCGCGACAGTTCCGCGCTTTGGCCGAGCCTGGCTTGTAGTAAATGCCTGAGTGAATCACTCCCGAGTTGCGCCCCGTCTGATGGGCGGCCAGTGAGTCCTCTTTTTCCAGCAGCACAATGCGTGCTGACGGCCGCGCCTGCGACACCTGCCAGGCGGTCGCCAGACCCACAATGCCTCCTCCGATGATGGCAACGTCAAAGTCAGGCATAGGTGAGTCAGGGGCACGCGAATGGTGGGAAGGGCCGCCAGAGGGGGCCGACGCACGGAGGAATCAGCCGACGGAGAGGCTGGCGATACGGAACCGTCGCCAAACGGGTTTTACAGGCGGACGTGGGCCAGTGCGTCTTCGATGGAAGCCGCGTAACTGACGTAGAACTCGCCAAATTCCGCGTACTTTGCGGACGCCGTATCGAAGCGCATTTCGTAAACAATTTCCTTGATATGCTCCGGAGCGCGACTCCACAGTGTGACGCCCCATTCCCAGTCATCAAAGCCGGTGGAGGCGGTAATCAGCTGCGACACGCGACCGGCAAACTTGATCCCTGAAGTGGCGTGCTCGGCCATCATGGCGCTGCGGCTGCTGAACGGCTCGGTGTACCAGTTGGCCAGGGGGTGTCGCGCCTTATTCATCGGGTAGAATGTAATGACGGGGAACGGCGGGATTTCCGGGTAGATCCGCTGTTTGTTCATGGCCGGCAGACGCTGGCGATAGGCGTTCACCTTGGCCTCGAAGGCCGGATCGCCGGGGGCGGTGCCTTCGCGCGTCAGGCGTTCCGCATATTGCTCCACGGAGGGAACGTACTCAGAGATTTCGGTGATCGAAACAAACGAATACGTGGGGATCAGGGCCGCTCCGATTGCGCTGTTGCGAATTTCCTGAGTGATGGCGTCGATTTTCAGGGGATCCGGGTCCAGCATCATCAGGCCAATGTCGGCCTTGTGCCCGCTGACAATCGAAACCTGTGTTCGCGCCGGCAGGTGATCGCCCTCACTCAGGGTGCGAATCACGTGGTCTCGTCCCTCGCCGCGTGCCTGATCAGACAGCTGCATGAGGACCGCCTGGTCCACTTTGTAGTAAATGTGCAGGCTGTGCCACCCCTCTGACATTTTGGTTGTGGGCGGTGGCAGGTCGGCGGCTGGGCGGGGTCGGTTCATGGCTCAAAGTCTCAAAATGACGGGCGGACCCTGGCATAGTAGAAGTCGTGCGGCCCGTTTTCCACACTGTCACCCGCATTCCCAAACCAACAGAAAACAGGCGGATTTTCGAGGATCCGGGGCGTAGCCACCGGCTCGGGGTTCTCACAGGCAGGAAACGGCCACGTTTTGGCAGAAATCGATTCGTCCGTGTTCGGGAACGGCTGGCTCAACCCAAGACCCGATATTACAGTTTAGTGGCGAAATCAGGGACGTTCTGTCGATAAGCTCGACGTCCCACCGGTCACTTTGATGGTCAGAAACGGCAGGAATCTCGATGACGATTTCCATGACAGACTATTTCCGCTCGAAGCGTGCTCCGCGGAAAAAGGAAACTCGCTATCTGAATGTCATCAACAAAGACAGCTGCACGTCCTGTAATTCCTGTGCCACGGTTTGCCCGGTCGACTGTATCTACGAGGTCGTCAGTCCGGTCCCGTCTGAGAGTTACCATCAGATTGACACCAGCCGCTGCATCGGCTGTCAGATGTGCTATCGCTCTCCAAACGACAGCAGCGACCTGTACACGCTGACGATCTGCCCGTGGAATGCCATCGATATGCTTCACAATCCCAACGTGAAGCCCGCCGCCAGTTCGGTTCTCGAACCGTACTACCGCGGCGAAACGACCGACATGCCTTGGACCAAACTGGAAGAATACTGCTACCAGTTGTTCCTCGACGGCGAGGTCTTTCTGCCCGCAGAAAACGAGGAGCTGAATGCTCATTTCGGCATCCTGCAGCAGGAAGCCTGGATGTACAGCGAAGAAGACAACATCGCCTTTGTTCAGGAAGAGGTGGAAGAGGGCGAAGGGTTCCGCCGTTACCGGGCGACGGAGCCGGCTCGTGACCTGCTGGACGTTGTCTTTGACGGCTACGAGCGGATCTTTATGGATTGAGCCGGAGAGTCGGCTCTCCACAGACAGTTGCTTGTGTGAACCGCAGATAAGCGGGTGCTCCGGGTTGCTTTCGGTGACTGTTGTGAAATAATGAAAACTTAGCGTTTTGCGGGAGCGGAACGCTGCCTCCAATTGTGGTGAGGCCAGCCTAACCGGGTCAGGTCCGAAAGGAAGCAGCCCTACGGTTTCGGTTCTCAGGTGCGAGCGGGGGTAGCGTTTCGCTCCTTTTTTGCGCCGTTTTTTCCTGCGCCCCTCCAGCCCCCTTTTTCCCGTCCGCCTTCCTGCGCCGTTCTGTGTGCAGAGGGGCTGCCGGCAGGCCGCTGTCAGCTGGATTCCGATTCCCATGACACCGCGATGGCAGCGCACTGGCAGCCTATAGGATTCCAACAAACGGACTGCCAGTGCGGAGCGGACACGCTACGATGTCTTTATGCAATATCGTCGTGTATTTCCTGCTCTGCTGATCGTCCTGCTGGTCCTGGGCCTCGCAAGTGGCCTGGTGATCCGTCGTATTCAAGGTGACAGAGTTCAGTCTCGGCGAGAACAGGTGCAGCAAGCCCTGGACATGGGGGACCTTGCCGCCGCGCAGCGACAGGCCGAGCAACTCTTGAGCGAGCGACACGACGACGACGTGGCACGGTCAGTCGCCGCTGCGCTGGCTGAGAAGGGACGCGACGAAGAAGCCGTGCAATGGTACGAACGGCTCACGCCGGACTTGAGCCAGCCGAACATGCGAGCGGCCTGGATTCGCAAAGCGGATCTGCAGTTGCGACTCGGGCAGGCGTCGAATGCCCAGCGGACACTGCAGCAGGTCATTGATGCAGAATCCACCGAGCGAACGGCCTACCAGAAGCTGGCTCGTTTGTGGGCAGGCTTCGGGCTGCCGCTGCGGAGTGTGGCTTCTCTGCGGGATGCACCTTCTCCGGGCAACTGGGAACTGGCGGACCTTGTGCTGCTGGCGCGTGGAGGAAAAGTGTTGTTCACTCGCGAGCAGCAGGAACGCTGTTTCGATCGGAATCCTGAGGATCCACTGGTGGCCTGTGGCCTGCTGGAGCGCGCCTGGCGGAATCGGGATCTGGCGGACGTGAAACGGATTCTGACGGGCCGCGAACCCGATCTGGAAACGGCTCACCACTTTGCTCGCGCGCAGACTGCCCTGCCGGAATTTGCAGTTTCTGTCTGGGACGGACTGCTGTACACGATTGGCCAGCCCATCCCCCGCAACCGACTGGACCTTGTTTTTGAGTTGTCCGGTGGCGATCTGAACTGGAACGTGGCGGTTGCCACCGGCAAAGTGATTGAAGCGGTGCCCTGGAGTGTCGAGGCCAACGCGCGACTGCTGAATGTCCTGCGGGCTCACGACATGGAACAGACGGAACCGCTCAGTGCGCTGGTGCAGCAGTTGCGTCAGATTGAAGCTCTCGCCATTCCGGCGTCAACGGAAATCGAAGCTGAGGCGGCGGATGCAGCCACGTCGGAACTGGTTGAACTGCTCTGCGGCCTGGGGCGCTTTGAGGAAGCAGATGGCTGGGCGAAACAGGCGGGTGATCAGCGTGCGGATCTGCTGCTGCTGGTAAAACGCTATCGGGAGGACTCGGCACCTTATGTCCATCCCGGGCTGGTGGACTTTGACATGACGGATCTCAATCGCACGCAGGAGGTTGTTGCTTCTGTTCCCGAACAGTTTCCCTTTCAAAATCGGTCAGATGCTGTCGGACTCGACTTCCGCTTCGACAACGGAGCCACAGCAGAGCAGGAAGGCCTCTTCATGCACCAGTGGACCGGCGGTGGAGTGGCCGTGATCGATTACGACAACGACGACTGGCCGGATGTCTGGCTGACGCAGGGAGGACAACTGCAGCAGCCGGACGTTGATGTGATTGATGCGATGTATCGTAATCAGCAGGGACGCCGCTTCAAAAAAGTGACCGGTCATTTGGGCATAGCGGAGTCCAGTTTCAGTCAGGGTGTCGCGGCAGGAGACTTCAACGATGACGGCTTTACAGATTTGTACATTGCCAACGTGGGGGCCAATCAACTGCTGATCAATCAGGGAGACGGCACCTTTGTTGAGTGCGCATCTTTTGTGGCTTCATCCCGGAGCGTGTCCGGCGATTCGCCGCCCGCCGGCCAGAATTCCGGGCTGTGGACGACCAGCGTGGCTATGGCCGACGTGACGGGTGACGGAATTCCTGATCTGTACGACGTCAATTATGTGCAGGGGGATAACGTCTTCACACAAACATGCGATCACGATGGCCGGCAGCGTATCTGTGGCCCCACGGATTTTCCGGCCTGCCCGGATGTCTTGCATATCGGTGACGGGAGTGGCGGCTTTCGCGCCGCTGCGGTCGAGACCACGGCGTCGGGACGCGGGATGGGCGCGGTGGTGGGCGACATCCTCAACGATGGAATCGTACGCGTGTTTGTGGCCAATGACGAATCCGCCAATCAGTTGATTCGGTTTGACGCGTCGGGACGCGTCGTGGAGGAATCGGGCCTTGTGAGTGGCCTGGCTGTGAGTGGCCTCGGGCAGCCTCAGGGCAGCATGGGCATCGCCAGTGGCGACTTTGACCGGAACGGTCGCTCCGATTTGTTTGTCACCAACTACTACTCCGAGGCCAACAATCTCTATCGCCAGGTGGAAGGCGGACAGTTTGTGGACGAATCGTCATCTCCCAGGCTGACGCAGTCGGGGTTTGCGATGCTGGGTTTTGGCTGCCAGTTTCTGGACCTGAATGCTGATGGCTGGAACGATCTGGCCGTGGCCAATGGACACCTGGACGACTTTTCCTTTCAGGGAAAGCCGTACCGCATGCCCACGCAGGTGTACGCCAATCTGAGGGGAGAGTTGAAGCCGCTTCTGATGGACGAGTCGGACCTGAGCGTGCCGCGACTGGGGCGCGCTTTAGTCACATGGGACTGGAATCGGGATGGGCGCACCGACCTGCTGCTGGGAGATCTGGAGACACCCGTCGCACTGTTTGAACATCAGTTTCCCGGTGTTCATCCGGTTGCCGCTTTTGACATTGTTGGCACCAGCGTGTGCCGCCATCCGGTGGGCGCACAGCTGGGGCTGCCAGGCACTGCATTCCCGCAAGCCTGGATGACGGCTGGAGACGGCTATCAATGCACCAACCAGCGACGGCTGGCCGTTGCCGTGCTGCTTCAGGAGGATGTGCACTCGGTGACGGTGGACTGGGGTGACGGAGAACCGGAAACCATAAAATCCACGATCGACTTCAGTGAAAAGTCACGGCAGTACCGGTTGATCCAGGGACGCAATCAGGTCTACGAAATTCCCCGTTGATGCGAGGGCACCGTCTGCGGCGGGATCAGTCCAGTTCCGGTATCGGATCGCCGGGCAGCACTTCTTCGCCTTCCCAGTTCACGGAGCCGTCTGCACGATACAGCAGAATACGATTCCTGCTGCCCGGCACCGGCAGGCGACTTTTCGGCAGCCAGCGACGGTGTTCCTTCACGACCGTCGCGTACTGGCTGTCGCCGGCCAGGTTCTTCCACTCATTGGGGTCAGCCTGCATGTCGTACAGTTCTTCCGAGCCATCGGCATAGCGAATGTAGCGCCAGTCTCTGGATCGAACACCATGATTGTCGTGGTTGTGGGTTGTGATCGCCGGCCATTCACGCGCTGTGGAGTCGTCCTTCAGTTGTGGCAGCAGGCTGTGGCCTTCCAGGGTTTTGTTGGGAGGCAGTTTGCACAGGTCCAGCAGGGTTGGGTAGATGTCCAGCAATTCGGCCGGCTGTTCGCATCGGCCGCCTGCTGTGACACCGGGGCCGGCAAAAATCAGGGGCACGCGGGTCGAACGATCCCACAGGGTGTTCTTGCCGGTGATGGCCTTTTCTCCCAGATGCCAGCCATGGTCGGACCACAGCACGATGATGGTGTTGTCCGCGTGCGAGCTGGCCTCGAGGGCTTCCAGCACGCGTCCCACCTGACTGTCCACGAAACTGGTGCACGCCAGGTAGGAACGGACCAGGTTCTTCCACTGATTGGCTTCCACGAGAAAACGATGTCGTGGTTCGGGCAGCTTCCAGTGCAGATACCAGCTGAATCGTGGCGTGTCGTCCCGATCGTTCGCCTGGAAAGGGGGCAGCTGCAGCGAAGATTCCGGGTACAGGTCAAACCATTTCTGCGTGGCGTAACAGGGGACGTGCGGCAGGAAAAAACCGACCGACAGGAAAAAGGGCTCTGACTGTTCAGCCTGCAGTTGTTCGACGGCCCAGGAAGCCACTTTCCAGTCACCCTTGTCTTCATCTCTGTGCGGAAACACGCCCCAGTCCACGAGGCGATGTTCGGCGGGCGTCTCGACCAGTTTCTTTTCCGGACGCACGCCCACTCCCGGTGGAGGGCCAATCACATCGAACTCGTGGTCGCGTTTAGGGTGGCGACCATAGCCTCCGTGGTAGATTTTTCCCGTGGTCAGTGTCCTGTAGCCATGCTCACTCAGATACTGCGGCAAAGAGACGATGTCCTGCAGGTCTTCCACCGTGCGAAACCACGGAGACAAGCCGTAGATTCCCGTGGTGGAGGGCCGCCGTCCGGTCATCAGACTGGTCCGCGACGGATTACACAACGGTGACTGGCAGTGGGCGTTCAGGAAGACGGTGCCCTGCTGAGCCAGTCGATCGATATTGGGTGTCTGGATCTGCGGGTGACCGTTCAAACAGCCAATCCAGTCGTTCTGATCATCAATGGCGATAAACAGAATGTTGGGTTTGTCGGTCGCCTGAACGCACAGTGGTTTCAGCAACAGGACGATGACAGTAACTGCGATTGAGACAATGGCCCGCATGGCGTGCGCTCCTGTACGTTGAACGGTGAATTCGCTGGGCGACCGGGACCTGGTCAGGTGGGCGACTGTCTGGCAGATCACCCGTGCGGCCGGCCTTAGAGTGGTCGGACCACAGAGATTGGCCGCAGGTAGTCGTTGAGGGTTTCCGGCGAGACCACGCCGCCTCCCATGCCGCTTTTGCCGATGCCCGCATAGGGAACACCGTGGACCACCACGTTATGCGCGTTAATCCAGCCGTTGCCGGATTCGAAGGATTCCGCCACACGGGCGCAGCGCTGCAGATCGTTCGACCAGACACTGTTCCCCAGACCGTAGTCTGTGTCATTCGCCAGGCGGATCCCCTCTTCTTCAGATGAGAACGGAGCCAGGTAGGCCACCGGTCCGAAGATTTCTTCTCGAGCCGCCACATTGTCCAGTGAACCGGCGAGCAGAGCGGGTTTCACATAGTAGCCGCTGTGCCCCTCCACGCTGGCATCTCCGCCGGCGAGTACCAGATCGGCACCTTCCGCTGTGCCCTTCTCCAGGTACCCCAGCACCCGCTCTCGCTGAACGGGATTGACCAGGGGGCCCATCTGACTGCCGCCGTCAAGCTGGTAGCCGATTTTGACCGCCCGCATTTTTGCCGCGCATTCGGCGACGAATTCGTCGTAGATGTCTTTGTGGATCAGCCACCGTGTGGCATCGCAGCAGACCTGCCCGGCGTGATAGGTGATTGCACCGACCAGCTTGCTGGCAGTGGCGGAAATGTTGACGTCGTCAAAAACGACCGCCGCGCCCTTGCCTCCCAATTCGCATTTCACGGGAACGAGGTTGCGACCGCACGCCTCGGCGACCAGTCTGCCAACTTCCGGAGAACCCGTGAAGCTCATGCGGCGAAATTTGGGATTGCCGGCGACCGCCGCGCCTGCCGTTTCGCCGATGCCTGTGACCACATTGAGCACGCCCGCCGGCAGCAGGTCCAGCTGCTGCACCACATGACACAGATACAGTGCCGACAGCGGCGTATCTTCAGCCGGTTTCAGGACACACGTGTTGCCCGCGGCCAGTGCCGGACCCAGCCCCCAGCCGGCCAGCAGAAATGGAAAATTCCATGGGATGATGAAGCCGCAGGCACCCCACGGATGCCGAGCTACCCATGCCTCATGTCGCGGGACAGCAATGACGCTGCGATAATTAATCGTCTGCGCCAGATCGGCAAAGTAGCGGAACGTGTCGATGAAGTTTTCAATGTCCTCCACAGCCTGTGCGTAAATCTTGCCGCAATCCAGTGATTCAATCTGAGCAAACGCAGCTTTGCGTTCCTCCACCGCGTCTGCAATGCGGTGCAGCGCGGCGCTGCGTTCACCAATCGGCATTTTGGCCCAGCCACTGCCTTCAAAGGCTGTCACGGCCGCGTCCACGGCCGCATCGACATCCTCTTTCTGCAGTGCGGTGACCGTGGCAATGGTCTTTCCCTGCCCCGGGTCGACGACATCAAACGTCTGTCCGCTGGGCGACTCAAACCATTCGCCGTTCACAAAAGACTTGTGCAGTGACTGCTGCAGAAACGTGGCCACTTCGGGCAGCAGGTTTGTCTCAGAGGGGGCGGTGGTCGACATGGCTGGGCTTTCTGTAGGAGGGCCTCGACGTTGAGGTGACGGTCGTTCAGTGACGGCCATTAGACGCAGGTTCGCTGGCGTTCATCATACCCCACACCGTTGCGAATCCAATCCTGGCGATAACGCAGGCAGGAGACCTGTCCTCGCCGGATCCCCATTCCCCGGATACGCCGGCCTGGCGACACATTGGCTCAGCGCACAAAAAAAGCCCGGCGGAAGTCTCCCGCCGGGCCTCGGTTTCCTGAAGGATTACTATCATTCGTCTGCAGAGTCGGGCGATTCCGCAGGTTCCTTTTCCTTTTCCGGTGCGAACTCAAATCCCTCAACCTCTTCCATGGTCGTGCTGGACTCCGGGTCAACAATGGCCGCACTGCCCGGCTCTCCGCCAGACACCGGCAGGGTGTCGCCGTAGTCCTGTGTTCCGCCGCCCAGATTCGTCAGGACCACCAAAGCCGCACAGGCGGCCATGCTGGCCAGTACAGCTACAATGCGACTCCCGGAAGAATCCTGCTTTCTGGTGGTCGTCCCCACTGTGACGGTGGGACGTGCCTGCTCTTGTTTTCTGATGTCAGCGGGTGCTGCTTTTTCTGCGCTGGCAAGTTGTGCCCAGGTCGACGGCAACTGGTCCAGTGCCGCAGGAATTTCCTGCTGGTAAAAGGCGCCCAGCAGGCGGTCCACCTGGTCATCGCTGAGCATCTTGCTGTCTGGTTTGTCACTCATGAGCGTAACCCTGTTCGACGAGGAGTTCGGCCAGACGGCGACGAGCTCGAGAGAGTCTCATATCGATGGCGGCTGCCGTGCAGACCATCACCTTCGCCATTTGTGCCGATGACCAATTCAGTGCGTACTTCATGACGAGCACCTTGCGGTCATCTTCAATCATTTTTGTCAGTGCTTCGCGAACCACTTCCCGATTTTCGTCCGAGGACATCAAATCTTCCGGAGCAGATCGCTCGCTGTTTGTCATTTCATCCAGTGTGGAAGTCAGCTTGCAGCTACTGCTCTTCCGTCGGGCAACATCCCGCAGCCAGTTTTGACCAACCCGCAACAACCATGCTCGAGGGTCCCGAATCGGCTCCCCTGAGTAGGAGTGGTACCGAAGGAACGCCTCCTGCACGGCGTCATAGGCTCTTTCGGGATCGCTGCATTGTGAGTAGAAGATCGCCCACAATTCGCGGGAGTTCTGCCTGTACAACGCGTCCAGTTGATCCGTCTGTTGAGACGGGCCGTCCGTCATTCTTCGTTTCCAGTCGTGAAGCAGCAGTCCGAATACCGGTTGAAATGCCGATTCGAATGCTGCAGGCGTCGAAAATCACACGGATTTCCGGGCCTCTGCCAAGCAGACGAGGTCCCTGCGGACGTCTAACCGGCCTGCTGACGTTTTTTTGCAAGCCTTCGGGAATCCGCAGGTGATGGCCGGAAAAACGGCCAAAACAGACAGGAAACATGCCGGCAACAGTCCGATTTGTCAATCCACCCCTCTGGCCGCCGGTTTCTCGTCCGCGCGAATTCGATTTCGCCGTTCGGCGATGGTGGCGAAGCTGTGCGAATCACGATAAACAGGGGCCTGGTAACACATTACGACGAGTAGATCATATGCCCGCAAGACAATCCACCGGTATCGCTCGCCTTGATCAGGCGCTTGGCGGAGGCCTGCTGCCGGGAACTTTGACCGTGGTGATGGGCGCCACCGGCATCGGCAAGACCCAGCTGGGCGTCAGTTACTGTCAGGCGGGGGACAACCAGGAAGGCGAGCGGGGCATCATTTTTGATATGACTACCCGCGGTGATTCTCAGAATCAGCCGGAGTATGCCCAGCGTCTGTTCAACTGGACGTTCCGTCAGCGGGAACTGGTCGATCAGTTTGACCCCGCCCTGGTCTGGGCGGCGGAAGACATCCGCTCAGACTATCTGCATGTGTTCCACCGCGGCGGTCGGCGGGTCACGATTGGAGATATGGAACCCGAGCAGTGGCAGGAATTCAAAGCCGATCTGATGAGGCGACTCGATCAGACCATCGGCTTCTTCTACGGAAACTTTGTGCACGGTGTTCGTCGGGCTGTGATTGATGGCGTTGAGCCCACCACAAAGGATGCTGACTCTTTTCAGTTTCACCTGTTTGATTACATCTATCACCAGATCCTTCGCAAAGAGCACGACTGGCTGGCCCGTGATCTGTTTCGGGTTCACTTTCGCTCTCAGGAACAAATGGTTCAGCAGCACGCCTATGATCATCAGTCGATTGGCGGGATGCTGCTGTACACCAGCCACGAAGTCATGCTGGATGATCTGATCACACGTCCCATTCAGTCGGGCGATGTACTTTCCAATGCCAACACTATCATTCTGATGGGCAGGACCCGAGACGGGAATAAGATCGGCCGGGCACTTTACGTCGCCAAGCATCGCGGCAGCGCCTGCGAGGATCTGATTCTGCCCTACACCATCACTGATAACGGAATCGAATTGACCGATGAGTGAATCTGAACTCAGTACCACGCTGCACAACAGTCGCTTCATGAAGGCGGTGCGGCGAGAACCCGTGGACACCACCCCCGTCTGGATCATGCGTCAGGCCGGCCGATACCTGCCGGAATACATGCAGGTTCGCAATCAGGTCACGTTTATCGAATTGTGCAAGACACCCGAACTTGCCTGTGAAGTGACGGTCACGGCTCGCGAGGTCCTCAACACCGACGCGGCCATTTTGTTTGCCGATCTGCTGCCACTGCTGGAGCCGATGGGCATCAATCTGGAGTACGTCAAAGGCGAAGGCCCCGTGATTCACAATCCTCTGCAGGAAGCTGGCGCCGTTGATCGAATCCACGCGCTGGAGGATGTGGAATGCATGCACTACGTCTTCGACGCGGTGAAGCTGATTCGCGCGGCGCTGCCCAATGACATTCCCCTGCTGGGATTTGCCGGCGCCCCGTTTACGCTCGCGTCCTACTGCATTGAGGGTGGCGGCTCAAAGAACTACGTCAAAACGAAGACGCTGATGTACAACGACGCCGGCGCCTGGAATGCGCTGATGACCAAACTGGTAGACACGGTCATCATCTATCTGAAGGCTCAGATCCAGGCTGGCTGTCAGGCCGTGCAGGTGTTCGACAGCTGGGCGGGCGCTCTGAGTCCGGCCGACTATCGAACTTACGTGCTGCCACATACAAAGCGGCTGATCGAATCCGTGAAGGATGACGCTCCGGTGATCAACTTCCTCACGGGGAATCCCGCCCTGCTGCCGCTGCAGAAGGAAGCCGGTGGTACGGTGATGGGCGTCGACTGGCGAATCGATCTGGGGGAAGCGTGGGATATCTTCGGGGATGAGTTTGCCGTGCAGGGCAATATGGATCCGGTGTCCATCTACGCTGACCTGCCGGTACTGAAAGATCGCATCCACGACGTGCTCCAATCCGTCGGTGGCAGACCGGGCCACATTTTCAACCTGGGACATGGCGTTATGCCCGACATGAATCCTGACCATGTCAAAGCCGTCGTGGAATACGTGCACGAGCTGGGAGCGACTGCGTCGTGACGTCGGGTCGAGTTCGCAACATCGCCATCATTGGTGGCGGCATCACGGGGCTGGCGGCCGCGCACCGGATTATCACGTCCGAGCCGACGGCGACGGTCACTCTGTTTGAGGGATCGTCCCGGCTGGGCGGAATCATTCGCACCGAGCGACGCGACGGCTGGCTGCTGGAACTGGGGCCGGATTCCTTCATTACCAATAAGCCGGGTGGCGTTCAGCTGTGTGCCGACTGCGGGTTCACCGACCAGCTGATCCCCACAGACAATACGTTTCGTCGCTCGCTGGTTCTGCATCAGGGGGCACCAGAGGCGGTGCCGGACGGCTTCATGCTGATGGCGCCGTCCAACCATCGAGCCATCATTGATACGCCGGTGCTGTCGTTTGCCGGAAGTCTGCGGCTGCTGGCGGAAGCTTCCATTCCGCCGCGCGGCGACGTTGACGACGAGACACTCGCCAGTTTTGTCACCCGTCGGTTTGGCAGGGAGGCGCTGGAGCGACTCGTGCAGCCCCTGGTGGGCGGCATCTATGCGTCCGATCCGGACAAGCTGAGTCTGCGGGCCACCCTGCCCCGTTTTCTCGATATGGAAGCTGAGTTTGGCAGCGTGATCAACGCCACCAAACAACAAAAGCAGGCTCGCGGGCCCGATATCGATTCCAGCGGCAGCGGGGCTCGCTATGGTCTGTTCACAACGCCTCGAGATGGTTTAAGCAGTCTGGTCGATCACCTTGCAGATCAAATCGCCGCGCACCCGACGGCGACTTTGTGTTTGAATCAAAAGATTGAAAGCGTGCAGCCGGCCGGCAGTTGCTGGAACGTCGTGCTGACCGGAGAAAATCCTCCCCAAAGCTTTGATGAGGTTATCATGACTCTGCCCGCCTATCGCGTGGCGGAACTGATCTGTGATCCACATCAGAGCGAATTGCGGGACCTGCTCGCCGGTATCGAGTACGCCTCGAGTGCGATTGTTGTGACCGGGCACTCACTTTCGGACTTTGCTCATCCCCTGGACGCCTTCGGGCTGGTGGTCCCGCTGGTGGAGCAGCGACGCATTCTGGCCACATCATTCACCAGTCGCAAATTTCCAAATCGGGCGCCCGCAGGCAGAATCCTGCTGCGGACGTTTGTCGGCGGCGCCATGCAGCCGGAACTGCTGGATGCTGACGACAGCGAAATTCAGCAGCTGGTGAACGAGGAACTGAAAGAGATCCTCGGCATGCGAAAGCCACCCGAGTTCAGTGAAGTTGTGCGCTATCAGCGGGCGATGCCGCAGTATCATGTGGGGCATCAGCAGCGAGTGGACCGAATTGAGCGGCTGATCGGGAACACGGCCGGTCTGCATGTCGCGGGCAGTGCGTATCGCGGTGTCGGCATTCCGGACAGCATTGCCAGCGGCCGTGCGGCTGCCGACGCAGCGCTGACGCCTGCTGCCGAAACCTGATCGGGTGTCCACAGTATCACACTTTTTCGAACACGTTGGTGATCCAGACGCACTGATAGGGAGCCAGCGTGAGCGTCGCTCCCAGATCTTCGTAGTGCTCGCCGGAAATCAGATCCTGCCAGTCATTGAGCGAGATCAGATTCAGGTCGGCCAGACGCAGTTCGGCCGGCTGATGGGTCATATTGTGGATTGCAAAAATGCTCTGCTGACGATTGGTGCTCTGACGCCAGAACGCAAAAAACGCCGCGTCCAGCTGCAAAGTGAACTGAGTGGCGTTGGGGTGAAAGGCCTCCTGCCGTCGACGAATCCGCAGACGTCGTACCAGTTCCCGAAAGACGGTCCGCCGGCTGGAATGCTCGTCGGCCAGTTCGGCCTGAATTTCTGTGTAGTCGAGTTTGCGACGGTTGATGGAACGATTGTGGCCTGTTTCTTCCACGCCCGCTTCATCGTTGGGCGTGGCCAGCAGGCTGTGAATGTAGAACGCCGGAATGCCTTCCAGTGCCATCATCACGGTCTGGGAACACAGGAACCGTTCCACCTGATGCTCGTCTGCTCCGGCCACCGTTCCCTTCATCGCGTCAAACAACGAGACGTTCAGCTCGTAGATACGCTCACCACCGTCGGCCGTGCGGCGGCTTGATATCCGTCCTCCAAACTCCCTGATGGCCTCAACCATCTGCGCCTGTTCCTCGTCAGACAACAGGCCCTCGGCGGGCCGCATGCCAATGCCGTCATGCGATGCGGTGAAATTCAGATACGTACAGCCCACCGGAGCGGGCGGCATGCTCATCATCCATCTCTTCAGGTAGATGGTTTCTCCGGTCAGCAGTGCGTGCACCAGCAGCGGAGCAAGGCTGAAGTTGTAAACAATGTGTGCCTCGTTGCAGTTACCAAAGTACGACAGGTTTTCGTGGTTGGGGACGTTGGTTTCGGTAATCAGCACGGATCCCGGTGCGTACTGCATCAGCACGGTGCGGATCAGTCTCACGACCTCGTGGGTTTCCGGCAGGTGGATGGACGTTAGTCCGGGAATCTTCCAGAGAAAACCAACCGCATCCAGGCGAAAGATGCTGACGCCGTTTTCGAGGTACTTGCGGATGATTCGCAGAAACTCCAGCAGCACTTCGGCGTTTTGAAAATTCAGGTCGACCTGATCATGACTGAACGTGCACCAGACCTGCTTCGTTCCGTCCGGTGTTTCCGTAGGGCGCCGCAGCGGACTGGTTCGCGGACGCACGACCATCGACAGGTCATCGTCGTCTTCAATTTCGACAAAGTAGTCCGCACCGGGATGCTGTCCCTGGCAGTAGTTTTGAAACCACTGGCTCTCGCTGGAAACGTGATTGATCACCAGATCGCCCATCAGGCGGTGGTTGACCGACAGGCTGTTCAGGTCGTCCCAGGTGCCCAGATCAGGGTTGATCTTCTCATAGTCGATGACCGCAAAACCGTCATCGGAGCTGAACGGAGAAAACGGCAGCACGTGCACGGACGAGAACACATCGGCCGCTTCGTTTTCCAAAAACTCAGTGAGCGTCTTCAGCGGAGCCGTGCCGCGGGTACGAATGGAGTCGCCGTAGGTGATCAGCAGAGCGTCATTGGCTGTCCACAGTTCATCGGGACTGTTAGAACGCGGGTCAACAAAACCCTCGAAGACCTGCGCAATCTCGGCTGCCAGTTTGGCCGAATTTCGACCGGGGTAGAGCAGTTCCAGGTGCTGCAGGAGCGACTGCTGAAAGTCGCCAAAGTTTGAAGCTTGAGCGGGCATGAAATGCCTTCCATGGGTCGGCCTGAAGGTGCAGATACCTCCAAAATCGACCAGCAGACTCCCGCCCGATCAATGCCTTTGTCGGGAATTTGACGTGGTGTCGGCATTTGACGGAAATCATTCACTGTGAACAAATCGGGCTCGCCTGCCGGGAGTATCAGTTAGCTGTCGACCTGCAGCAATGTCTTTCTCGTGAACGATCCGCGTCCCGACACTTCCTTGGCGAATTCCCGGTCGTTTTCGTCGATTGTCGCGGATTTCCGCTGTCACCGAGGCTGAGAATCAGCGGAAAGCGTCGTGGAAGACGTGGGATTCTGCCGATTCTCGCCGTATACTTTCAGAGGAAGCGGCTTGCTCGCCAAATGCGTCCTGCACACGACGTCGTCTGCCGTCACCAATACTTTGCCTTTACCACGTCCGACAGACCGAGCCTGTTTATCACGGGAAGCGATCATGAGCACCAGAAGCATCAAACGAGCTGTGGCCTCACTGGCGATTGCTTTGTGTGTCAGCTCCAGCTCTGCCATGGCCTGCCCCAACTGCAAGCTGGGCAATGAGACAGAGAGCAGCCGTCCCCGCGCCTACATGTACAGCATCCTGTTTATGATTGGGATGCCGGCCACCATCTTCACAGGGTTCGGCATCAGCTTTTATCGCATGGTGCAGCAGGCGAATGCCGCGCAGAATGCTGACGGCAGCCCGCTGGATTCGCCCGACACGCCCGCCCAATAGTCGACGGCAGACTTAGGTTTCCAGGCGTGATTGTTCTGGTGTCCAGCCGCTTCGCCCGCCATTCTCGGGGCTGCCGCTCGTGCTCCATGCCGAACAGAGGACCATAGTCGCACGCCTCGTGGACGCAGCGGTACGTCCATTGCACGTCTGCCGTCTGCCGCAAACCAAAGAAGATGCCCGAGGACATTCCCGGGCATCTTCCAGGAGTGAGTTTGCTGCGGCGGCGACGAAATCAGCAGTCGGATCGTTCGCCGGATTCGCCAACCGGGGCTAACCGGGGCCCACGCAGAACGTCGTGTTTTCTGCGCTAGGCCAGCTGTCCGGCAAAGACATCCAGTCCGGCTGCCAGGGCCTCGTCGATTTTCTCCACCAGTTTTGCGCCGGCCTCCGCCATGTCAGGACGTCCGCCACCGCCACCGCCGGCGATCTGAGCGGCCGCTTTGACGGCCGCTCCTGCGTTCATCTTTTTCTCTTTGACCAGCGATTTTGTGACGGCCGCAATCAGTGCGACTTTACCGTCAATCTCAGCCCCCAGAACCACGGCAATCGGGCTGTGATTGTCACGCAACTGGTCGACATAGTCCCGCAGGGTGTCTCGTGACACGTTTTCCAGTTTCTTTGCCACCAGCTTTACGCCGCCCACATCTTTGGCTTCGGCCGCCAGATCACCGACAGCATCCGTCACGGAAGCTTTGGTAAACTCCGACAGCTGCTTTGTCAGATCTTTGACCTGCTGCTGCAAAGAGCTGATACGCGCGGGAATGTCGCCCGGCTTTGTCGCTTTGACCAGTTTCTGAATCTCGGACACCAGTTCGTCCGTTTCCCGCCCTTTCTGCAGCGCCCGCGCTCCGGTGACCGCACTGATGCGCCGCACGCCCTTGGCAACGGGTTCTTCGGACGTGATACGACACAGGCCCACCTGCCCTGTGTTGGTCAGGTGCGTCCCGCCGCACAGCTCCACGCTGAAATCGCCCATCGTGACGACACGGACTTCGTCGGGATACTTTTCACCGAACAGCGCCATAGCGCCGCGGGATTTGGCTTCTGAAATCGGCAGGAGTTCGGTCACCACTGCCGATCCGCCGGCAATCTTTGCATTCACGATGTCTTCGACCCGCTTCAGTTCATCGGCCGTCATGGCCTGCTTATGAGCGAAGTCAAACCGCAGCGCATCGCCCTCCACTTTGGAGCCTCGCTGCGTCGCCGATTCGCCAATCACTTCGTGCAGCGCGTGATGCAGAATGTGTGTGGCCGAGTGAGCGCGGCGGATGGCAGCGCGGCGTTCTTCATCGACTTCAGCATGCAGCGTGTCTCCAACGGACACGGTGCCCGACTGCAGCGACGCGACGGCAACAAACATGGCCTGCTGGTGCTTTTGACAGTCCAGCACGTTAATCTCCACACCTTCCGCTGTGAGCGTGCCACAATCGCCCACCTGGCCGCCGGACTCGCCGTAAAACGGTGTCCGATCAAGGACAATCGCGAACGGCTCGGAAAAGCCGGCCGGAACTTCTGCGACGGATTCCTTGTTGACCAGCAGACCAATGACTTTGCAGTCGGCGGATGTGGATTCGTAACCCAGGAATTCAGTATCTCCGTGCTCTTTGCGGATCAGGTCCAGTGGCCCGGCGGACATCACGTCGATCGTACGGCCCCCCTGACTGATGACGCCGTGTTCATCCATCCGTGTGCGGTACTGCTCCATGTCCACGGTCAGTCCACGGTCGGCGGCAATGGCTTCGGTCAGTTCCACAAGGAATCCATCTTCGGTGTGCAGCGTGAACGCATCGTCGCCACTGATCTGGTTTTTTCCCGACGATTTGGCCGTCTCAGCGCAGCGATCGAATCGAGCCAACCCCCGATCAATGGTGTCCAGGAACTGCGATTCTTCTTCCTTCATGCTGGTCTGCACGCCCTTGACCGTCTCGCCGATTTCCGGATAGGCGGACTTCATCACGTCCACGACGGCGGGCACGATCTCATACAGGAACGGTTCCTTCTTGCCCAGCAGATAGCCTTCCAGCAGTGCCCGCCGCAGGAGCTGTCGGATGACATAGCTTTCCTTGTCCTTGTCCGGTACAACGCCCTCGTGCATCGCAAAGGTGGCCGCACGGACGTGGTCGGCGATCCGTCGGATGGGACGTCCGGTCGGAGCGTCGAACTCATACCCCACCCCCACAACGTCGGCTGCCGCCAGGCACAACGGCTTAAGCACATCGTTGTCAAAGTTGCTCAGCACACCCTGCAGGACGGCGGCTGTCCGCTCCAGTCCCATGCCGGTGTCGATGTTCTTGGACGGCAATGGTCGCAGATTGTCGGGTGGGTCGCCCACGCGGTTGAACTGCGTAAACACCAGGTTCCAGATTTCCACATCGCCGTCCATGCCGGGGGGATGGTAGAAGATTTCACTGCAGGGACCGCACACTCCATCGGGGCCTTCACTGGGCGAACTGGCAGGCCAGTAGTTTTCGTCTTCTTCAAGACAGGCGATCGCGTCTGGTGACAGACCAATCTCATCCTTCCAGATGTTGTAGGCTTCTTCGTCAAAGCCCCACTTCCCCTTGTAGACGCTGACCGTCAGTTTGTCTTTATCCAGACCCAGCCACTTGGAGTCCGTGAGAAACTCCCACGCCCAGTGGATGGCTTCCCGTTTGAAGTAGTCGCCAAACGAAAAGTTGCCCAGCATTTCAAAGAACGTGTGGTGGTAAGCAGTGACGCCCACATTGCTGATGTCGCCGGTGCGCAGACACTTCTGACACGTGGTGGCCGCTGTGAAGTCCAGCTTGCCGATGCCCATGAATTCGTTCTTGAACTGGTTCATGCCGGCCGGCGTGAACAGCACGGTGGGATCGTCTTTGGGCACCAGAACATCACTGGGTCGACGGACGCAGCCTTTGGACTCGAAGAATGTCAGATACTTTTCGCGGAGTTCGTCAGTTTTCATTGCTCTTCAGACTTCGACATCGTGGATGACCGACAGGGGCGTCGGTCGGAGCTGGGGCACGGTTGCCCTCGGGGAGTTTACAAAATATCGGCGATCCTGCACTGCGGAACGATCCTGTTGACCATTCCCTCCAGCCAAAGCCCCAAAACGGCGGCAGATCTCGATTTCGAGACGCGAATTCTGCAGTCCGATCGCCACAGGCCGGGGCTCGGACTGGCAGGACACACGTCAGGTCTCAGGGGCGATGATCGGATGGAAAAATTTTGGGGCCACGGGGCATTTGTGTCCTTTGGCATGGCCCAAAACGAAACCGGCACGTCATGGGGCTGACGTGCCGGAGTTCTCATCGACTGTCTGTTGCGGTTGTCACCGCGGCGGTGTTACTCGGCATCCGCTGCGGCAGGGGCCGCCAGATCAGTGGCCGAAAATCCGCGGGCGTCCAGCACTTTGAGTCGGACCTCTTCGAACTTATCGGGATTCTCTTCCAAAAACAGCCGGGCACGATCACGTCCCTGCCCCAGCTTGTTCTTGCCGTAGCTGAACCAGCTGCCGCTCTTCTGGATGATTTTGTCTTCGACAGCCATATCCAGCAGATCCGCTTCCGCGCTGATGCCGCGGGTGTTGTACATGTCGAATTCCGCGATACGAAACGGCGGGGCCACCTTGTTCTTGACGATCTTGGCCCTCATGCGGATGCCAATCTGAGTGTCACCGTCTTTCAAAGAGGCGATGCGACGCACATCCACACGAGCCGAACTGTAGAACTTGAGAGCCCGACCGCCAGGTGTGGTTTCCGGACTGCCAAACATCACGCCAATCTTCTCACGAATCTGGTTGATGAAGATGACCGTCGTTTTGGCGCGAGCGATGGCTCCTGTCAGTTTACGCATGGCCTGACTCATCATGCGGGCCTGCAGACCCACGTGAGAGTCGCCAATTTCTCCATCGAGTTCCGCCTTGGGGACAAGGGCGGCGACCGAGTCAACGACAATGATGTCCACTGAGTTGGACTTCACGAGCATCTCAGCAATCTGCAGGCCTTCTTCGCCGTACGAGGGCTGACTGACGAGCAGCTCATCCAGGTTCACGCCAATCTTGCGGGCCCACGAAGGGTCCAGTGCGTGCTCAGCATCCACGAATGCGGCGATGCCGCCTGCCTTCTGAGCGCTGGCAATCGCGTGCAGTGCCAGCGTCGTCTTACCACTGGATTCCGGGCCGTACAGTTCGATGATGCGGCCCCGTGGAAATCCTTTACCGCCCAGCGCCAAATCCAGAGACAGAGCGCCCGTTGAGATGCCCGCGATCCCGGAGGCATCTGCGGAGTCGCTGAGCTTCATGATCGAACCCTGACCGAACGTCTGTTCGATCAGTCCGACGGCAGTGTCCAGCATGCCCTTTCCACCTGCGGCCGGTGCGGACGCCTTCGCCGGCGATTTGCTTCGTGCTTTTGCCATTGCTGATAATTCCTTATGTTCCGTTGCGCCGACGCGGAAAGGCCGCGCCGAAAGCATTTGTCTCCGGCCCGCGAATGAAAAACAGGGGTAATCGGGCTGAATAGGCGAGTGTAGCAGGAGCCGTTTGGGGGCGGAACCGACTGGCCGAAAACGAGCGCGCTCTGATCTGCGTTTTCGTGCTGGACTCCCGCTGCTGCTGGCGGATTTGCGGACCGCCGTTCGGCTCGCGTCGCGGTTGCTGGCCTCACAATCGTCAACTCCGGCCGCTAAGACTCGGGCTGGCCCTCATGGGCGGGCTGTTCTGCCTGCACTTTGCCGATCGCCTGCAGATGTGTCCAGGTGAACAGACCTGTGTCGTGAGAGTCGGACCAGCGAATTTTCAATGCGTAGTTGCCGGTCAGAGCGATGTCTTCGATGCCGATATCCTGCGGGACAGAATTCGGGTCCAGAATCTGTCGTCCGGTGAACTCGTCAACGCAGGCTGCGCACCGGCATGACTGACGAACCAGACGCAGCGGAAGACGAGCCGTATTCGATTCATTCCAGACGATTTCCAGAATACGATCGTCTTTCAGCACTCGGATATTCTGTGGCGTTTGCATAGTACTAGTCTGTCTCTGCCCGATTTTTTGCGGCGTCGGTTTCCAGATCTTCCTCCAGAAACGTCTCCTCCAGAATCGTCACAAATTCCTTCAGAGAGTCTGCGATCACGTCAAACTCCGTCGCTTGATGGTCGAACTGAATGACCTCATCGTCGGGGCTCTCGGTATCCAGACAGTAGTAGTCGCCGCCACCGGTTTCGCCAATGACCAATAGCTGCTCAGGCCAGAAAAAAATGTGTCCTTCCGGTTCGAGAATGGAATCCGACCGGGATTCCTGATTCAGAAACAGAATGCCGGCCCAGTCATCAAGTAATTCCACCTCGTGAACGCAGCCTTCTGCATCAGAGTCGTCGATCGCCCGTCGTGCGTTCCGCAGGGACTCCGGATAACTGCTCAACAGATCAAGATAGGCGGGCGGCAGCGAAGAGCCCACCATCTGTTCCAGTTGCAAGATGATTTCAGCCGACATGCCGCTTTGACTCACGATGCCCAAACCAACGTCCGCAAATGCCACGCAGCGGAATCGCTGCCACCGGGAATTCGATTAGTCGAGCCCTGTGTGCTCAACCCGCTTCCAGTACTTTTCGAAATCGAAATTCGGACTGTTGTCGCCATCGTGACATTTGATGCAACGATTTTTGGCGTCTTCGTAGGCCAGAATCACGCTTTCCGCCGGATTGTCATCGCCGTTTTCCACCATTTCGATGTGGCGACTACCCGGCCCGTGACAGTTTTCGCACTGGCTGCCCCCGAAGAGTTTCTCCAGCGTTTTCTCTTTGTCGGTCGTGGCGAATTCCGCGTTAAGAAACCCTGTCTTGAACCGCGTGTACTCCTGAGGATCCCAGCCGGTGACATGACAGGACAGACATTCCGGATCAAACGTGCGATTCACGCCGTTGAGCCGCTCATGACCATGGCGCTCGAATGTGGGATCCAGATCCTCCAGGGCATGTGCGTGTCCCGTATTCTTCCAGATGTCATAGGCCGTGGTGTGGCACTCCGCACATTTGGCGGCTCCCACAAAAGTGGCCCCGGAAGGATGCGGATTGCCAATGCTCTCTGATTCCACAATGCGTTCTTCCCGCAGTCGATTTTGATACTCGACCATCAGTTTGATCATCGACTCTGTTTCTCCAAAGTCTTCTCGCTCCAGGCTGACGAGTTTGTATTTCAGCTTTGGCCCCTGCTCTGTCCTGTAAACACCCAGCACGCCCACGTGTTTTCCTTTACGGCCCGCTTCAATGATCATGGTTTCACCAACCTGCTGCGGTGGATCGTTGGGGTCTGGGTCGCCCAGGCCGTCGGCCGTTACGACCACCTGAAACTGAGGGAACTGTCTGGCCAGCGTTTTGGATTCTTCGACGCTGCCGTTGGACAGCAGGATCCGCAGGTCCACTTCGTCCGCTGCAAACTGAGAGAGGGCCGCTTCCAGGGCGGCGGCTGGCGGTTTCCACTGTGCGTCCCCCATGGGAAAAACGCGCCGACTGTGCGATTCGCTGAGCACCGAGGTGATCCCGATCTTTACGCCGCCAAACGCCTTCGTCATCGTGACCAAAGGAAACTCCTCGATGGCCCCTTCGAGCAGACTCACGTTCGCAGAAACAAACCGAATCGTTTTGTCGTCCCCTTCCTGCAGGTGGATGTCCAGCAGTCCGTCGATGCCCAGTCTCAGTTCGTCCATGCCAAGGCCCACCGCCATGTAATCCAGCTGGGTGAGTGCCTTCAGGCTGGTCTGAGCCTTGATGATGGCCTGTCGTCCGGTTCGTCGCGGCAGTCCTCCCAGGTCAACGCCTGTGACGGTCCAGCCGGCTTCTTTCATGCGTCGGATGAGATCGGCGCGGCGTGACATTCCACCCAGTTGATCAGCGGTGCAGCCGCAGGGCTCAAAAAAGCCGTGCTGTTCGCCGGTCAGCACGACGGCCACATTCGGCTGATCCCAGGCCTCCCAGGGGATCAGTTGCTGTGGCCGTGCCGGCCCGTCGGCTGATGCGGCGGTCCCGTCTTTTGTACCCTCCGCCGAGCCACCTGTGCGACCGGGTTCGTCTGTGGCAGAACCACTGTTGGGGGCTGTGGACGGAGCATCGGCCACAGGTCCCTGCTCATTTGTTGCCGGGTCCGTGGTTGCCTGCTCGGTTGTGTTACCGCAGCCGACCACCGCCAGCAGACCCAGACACAAAAGCGTTCGGGATTTGATGAAGTCATGCATGTTGCGGGGCCGTATGAATCGCCGGAAAGGGCACAGGGGAGCAGCCGCCAGCCGTCATGAGGCGTGTTTTGTCGGCCTCGCGTGCCGCTGCGATACGCTTGTCACAACGGGTTCTAGCCAGGTCCGAACGAGCGGAAAAGTCCAATGCCCAGCAGACGGACGTCAAAACGCGTTAAACGTGACTTCGAAGTTGAAGTTCTCGCTTTTGGGGTGGTTTGTCCGCAGTTTTATGATCGCCGGATTACTGGAGCCCATGCGTGTTTTCGCGATTCCGGGCGGAATGCGGACATGCAGTTTGTATCGCCGTGCGACTTCCGACCGGGCGGGAAATGGCTCCAGTTCCACTTCCAGAAAATGGGGGCGTGTTTCCACCTCAAGGATTTCCAGTTCGCCTTCGATACTGTCGGCGCGGGTGACCAGAACCATGACCGATTCGTGCCCTTCATCCTTGTCAAACGTCCCCATCCGCAGGCTTGTTTTTGATCCCACCCAAATGCCGCCGCTGCTGGTCACCACTTTGATGGGGCCCTCGCGGGTGGCGGCTACACCGATCCTCATCGAAAGGTTGTCACCGCGATTCACCTTCAGTTCCACGTTGTCCGAGAACTTGCCAGGCGGTACATCCGGGCTCACGTTGATGACAATCTTGTAGCCACACTTAGCCGCCACTTCTGACAGTTCGCTCTTCGTCAGTGGAATCGCCTCGGGAGTGATGTACTCGGAGTCGTGGACGATTTCTGTAATTTCGAAGTCGGAATACAGCCGGGAACACACGATGCCCATCGCTTTGCCGGGTTCCTCGTCCGTCAGATTTTCCACCGTCCAGGTGCCCTCGGGCAGCAGTTCAAACGGTGCGTCCACTTCGCCGCGCACAACAAAGTTGACTTCAGGGCGCTCGGGGTCATCCGTGAAAACCGGACCGCCATGCTGAAAACGCGGGTCGCGCGCCTTGCCGATCCATTCCACGGTCAGCGTCGCCGTTTCCCCTGGCGCAATCTGGTCCTTATCAAGTTCAAACTTTGTACATTTGCACGTCGATTTGCCGGCCACCAGATGCATGGTGGCTTCCCCTTCATTGCTGATCGTGAATTCGTGCTGCATCGTGGTGCCCACCTGCATCAGGCCGAACTGGAATGTCGTCTCGGCAACTTCCACTTTCGGATAGGGGCCCTGTTCGCTGATCGGTGGCGGCTTGGGAGCCTCGTCTTCCTGGCCCAGGTCCACTTTGTCTGGTCGCGGCAGCTGGAGTTCGGGGACATCCCGAGGGATGACGGGCACCATGGTGCTTTCGGTGTCAGTCTCTTCGTCCGCGCAGCCGGTGATGACCAGCAAAGCGGCCGCAATGAGAGTGAGTTGTTTCATAGTCCTGCCCTGATCATTCTGCGCTGACTGCTGTAAGCCGGCTAAAGGGAGTCCGGAATCTGGCTCAGCAGTGTCGTTTGTTCTTCGCTGAGGTACCGGTCGATGTGGCCCCAGCGGCGGTTCGTTTGTTCCAGAAACAGTGCACGGTCGCGCGAGTCGGTCGCCTCGGAAGTCTGCCCGATCTGATGTTCCAGAATGGCCAGTCGAGCCCACGCGTCCACATTTGTCGGGTAGTTTAGAACGACCACGCGGAGATCATCAATCGCCCGGTCCGCAAACTGCCGTTCACCCGTGATCCGCAACACATACTCCATCAGCTGGCTGCGCATCAATGGCCCGGCCACACTGCGACGATCGGCAGAAATCAGGTTCTCGATGGCCACGTTTGCCGCCGCCAGAGCGGCCTCGGAATGTGGGGACATGCCCTGATCGAGCGCATGCGACCCCACCGACTCCATAGCGGCATACGACAGAACCTGAGCCAACTGTTGGCGCGATTTTGGCCCCGGTTCCGCGGCCACAGCTTCCTGAGCGGCCAGCAGCGACTCTTCCAGCCGCCCGCTGGCCAGATTTGCTGTGGAAATGGCGTGGAAATGGCCGGATTTCAGGTGCATCCCCAGAATCACCAGTGAAGAACACGTCAGCAGAAGGCACCACACTCCGGGAAGCCACAAAAGTCGTTGCGGGGCCTGCGCAGCGACTGCTGGTTCCAGGCCGTCCTGCGGCTCAGTGATGCCAGAGTGCAGTACCATCATCAGCAGCCCGCACACAGTGATCTGCAGGCCCCCCGCTCCACACAAATGAATCATTATCGCGGAGAAGGCGGCCGTCTGGGCTTGCTGTGACAGCACGATGCGTCCATTCCACTGGCTGGCAAAGATGGCCATCACCACGGGAATCAGCCACAAGGCCGTCTGACTGTTCAGCGGGTTCGTCAGTTCCGCCAGAGATTCACCAAAGAGGAATCGGGTGACTGCGTGCAGGCCGACTGCAGCGAACGCCAGTTTGAAGAAAACTCCCCCCCCCCCAACGGGACGGGACGCAGTGGTCTGTGACGGATCGGGCTGCCTGCGGCGGCAGGCCAGTACAACACTGATCAGCATCAACAGCAGTCCTGCCAGGCCGATGATCCCCACGGTGGCCCATGTGTCGAAGAAAATATTGTGCGGATCCAGAATCTCTTCACTGGATTCCGGCACTTTGTGTCGCAGATACGCCTGGCGAAAATTGCCGGGGCCCACGCCCCACAGCGGTGACTCCTGAATGACGCCGGAGGCACCCATCCAGTAGAACAGCCGGTACTGCAGCGACTTGGGTGATTCCAGCACGACTTCCCGGTCGAGCACGCCCGTCACTGTACCGGCTGCAAGGACCAGTCCGCCGGCTGCCGCCAGCCATCCGGCCGAACGGAAAATGGTGCGGGCTGACCGGGCGTGCAGGGACATGTAGACGCCGATTCCGCAAAGGCAACCGACCCACGCGGTCCGACTCTTTGTGAGCATCAGGCAGCCCGCCAGACACAGCATTGCCGCCATGCTGCACAGCCACGTTCGTCGTGGTAGTTTGCTGTGCCGGGATTCACGCAGTACGGCAAACAGCAACACCACGGCCACAGCCAGCACTCCGCCAAACGTGTTGGCCAGGGCAAACGGGCCGGTCGGTTCGGTGCTGTCCAGCAGACGACGCTGAAACAGCTCTCGACCAGTGCGATCGGCCGGTACGCCCACCTGCTGCAGTTCGCGTTCGATCACCTGACGCTCCACCTGAGTGGTCGCCAGATCCAGCTGAGCAAGACGATCTTCGTACCAGCGAATGGTCTGCTGATTGAACACAAAATACTGCGCGAAACCGTAGACCGCACAGCCAACACATGTTGCCAGCAAGACAGTCAGCAGAGTCTGACGGTGCTGCCGCGTGCACAGTCTCAGCACCAGCCAGACGCCGGCGAGAGCCGTCCACTCCAGCGTTAGATAGGTGGCCGCCGGACCGTCTCCCCTGCGACCGGTGACCTGCCCGGTTGACAGATAGAAACCTATCATCAGCACGACGACACCCAGTCCGCCCTGAAGACTGACGGCCGCTTTTCGCCGAGCCATCAGCAGAGAAGCGACGGCAGCGGTGAGCAGCCAGCCGCAGGTCAGATGCAGACCATCGCCGTTGATGGCTCCCTCCGAGGGCCACATCAGACTCAACAACAACAGCAGTCCCGAAACATACAACAGGGGCGTCATGTGGGCTTTCCGGCGACCAGAAACAGGGGCCGTCACACGGCGGAGTTAACGGGGACAGATTCCACCTGGATTGTGTCCGACGCTTCGCCGCCGGCTGCAGCACGCTGCTCAGCGGGGCGGGCGGACAGTGATCTCCGCCCCACGGTTTCCAGAATGGCCACCACGCACAGGACGCAGCAGATCAGCGCCAGAATCAGACAAGCGCCCGTCCAGTCCTGCACTTTATACAGCAGCAGCGCACCCAGTCCGGTCATCAGTGTGGCCAGATGGATGGTGAGCACGGCATGCGCAGGACGCAGCCCCAGTTCCACCAGTCGATGGGAAAAGTGACTCTTGTCACCATGGAACGGGCTGCGGCCTTCTTTAAGACGAATGAGAATCACAGAGACAAAGTCGTACAGCGGCACTGCCAGAATACACAGCGGCGCCAAAATCACATGGCGACTGCCCGAGTGTTCGTAGAAGGTGCCGCACACCGTCAGTGTGGCCAGCAGGAACCCAATCAGATTACTGCCGCAGTCTCCCATAAAGATGGACGCGGGTGGCCGATTCCAAACCAGAAATCCGCTCAGTGATCCACCGAGGGTGAGCAAAGCAAACGCCACCATCCAGTGCGGCTGGCGGACCATCAGCAACAGAATGCCGACTGACATCAGCGAAGCGATCACCCCAATTCCGGCGCTTAGGCCATCCATGTTGTCCAGAAAGTTCAGAGCGTTGGTCAATATCAGGATCCACAGGACGGTTACGGCGAATCCGATCCACGGCTGCGCGACGAACACTGTCGCTCTGACTCCCGCCAGCGTTACGCCTGCGGCCACCGCGACCTGCAGGCCCAGTCGCATTTTCCAGGACAGGTTCCAGCGGTCGTCTGCCAGGCCGACAAGAAAAAGAATGCTGCCGCCTGCAAGAACGGCCAGCATCTGCATTCGCTGTTCACTGTCTGAGAAGGCGGCCGTTACCGGTTCCCAGACGCGCGTCAGTCCGCCGACGGACAGGCCCAGTGTCAGCAGGATCACGGGGATGAGCAGACCCAGCGCGACAGCGATGCCGCCTCCCATCGGCGTGGGTGTGATGTGAACCTTGCGATGACCGGGCTGATCAACCAGACCCAGCGCAGGCGCCAACCGGCGAATCACGGGAGTCGCCAGGACGGACGTCGCAAAAGCCATCAGGAATGTGACAGTGACAAAGCTCAGCATGCAAACCGTTTCCCACGAAGGTTTTACCGTTCTACGCCAAAGCGAGCAGGCTCGATGGTTGATTCCCGAGCCAATTCCAATTCCCCGCGGTCCGCGGGTGGTATTTCCGTTTCGATCGGGCGAACAGGAGTCCCAAAATTACAGAGACGATGGTCATTCGTCCTGGAAATTGTAGTTTTTGACAGTCGATCAAAAGATCTCGCGGAAGATCTGGTCAATTGTAAAGTGTTTTGAGTGAAGGAGTTAGGTTTCAATCGCAGTAAATTTGGTATGCATTGGCGCGCCACTTGCCAATACTTGTTGTCAGAAAGAGACAAGCTCGACTCGAACGGAGTCAAATTGACCAGGAGAAGATCATGCGAAGCAACGTGACCCCCAAAACCATTCGCCGACTCATCGCCGCCGACGGCTATCTGGAACTGGACCTGCCGGAAAAGGCGGCCCTGGAGCTGTCCAAAATTGATCACGCTGGTCCGCTGGAAGGGCCCCGACAGTTGCTCATGGGACTGGCCCGCAAGCGAGCGGGTGAACCAGAGAATGCCATCCTGCATCTGGAACAGGCCGCCCGCATCATGCCGAAACCGGCTCGCCGCTTTGCCTGGAGTGAGCTGGCTTCCTGCTATCGCTGCGCTGGCAGCGATGATATGGCAGATCTTGCCGAATCGCTGGGGGGCGATCGAGAATTCGAATTACGCATCGCACTGCCTTCTGCCGAGTTGAAAATCACCTCCACGAACTCCTCGGCAAATATCGTTTGACGTAACTGCAGACGCCGCAACGGCTCCGAACAATCCAACTTCTCCGAAGCGACCCCGCGCCTCTGGCCGGGGTCTCTTTTTTGCGCGATTTGTCACCGCAGGATCATCTTGGTCGTCGGGAACCGTCGACGTAATCTACTTGTGGAATGCCATTGCCACGGATGGGCTCCATGCTTCCGGCGGGCCATGTCGGTCGCAGAATTCTGTTCTGCAGTTTGATGGATCAAACGATGACAACTTCAGGAAAACTCCTTTGCGCTCTTTTGGCGACGTCAATTCTGACTGGATGTCGCGGCCGCCAGTACGCTCATGTGCTGGATCACGATGATCAGGATCTGGTCGGCAGCCACGAGGCGGGCGCGGAAACCTGGAAGCCGCTGATTGACGAGTCGGTGGCTCGGATGCTCGGACGTGCCTGCAGTGATGTGCAGACCGTTTCTTATACCAATGCTCAGGGAACACCTGTTCGCAAAGTCTGCTTTGTCGGGGTTGAGAATCGCAGCAGCGAGCCGGTGGGTGATTTCAAAGAGCAAATCTATGAGCACATCGATTCGGTGATCGGACAGTCGGATCAGTTTCGCATGATCAGTCGGCGATATGTGGAAGCAGCCATGATTGAATGCCGCTGCGATCCGGCCAGTCTTGTGCTGCCGGAAAAGCAGCGTCAGCTGCAGGCGGTTCTGGAAAAACAGGAACAGCCGTTTGACTTCATCCTGTTTGCAAAAATTACTTCCGGCACGACCCGCAGCAACAAAGACTATCAGCGGGACTACCTGCTGACACTGGAACTGCTGGACATTCACACGGGTGAGTCGCTGAAGGAAAGTGCCATGCTTCGCAAGGGATACCACAAGTCGAAACTGGCCGCCTTCCGCAAGTACGGTCGGTAGAAACGGCCTGGCGATGAGTATCCTGCGGCCGTTGTTTCTGGGCGTTCTGACGACTGTCAGCTGTGGCTGCGCGTCGTCACAGCATCAGCTGTCAGCGGTCGCGGCGTTCGACGGCGGGCGGCCCCAGGAAGCCGCTTCCCAGTTGAGCGAGGCAGTCGAGTCTCGCCATGCAGAAGTGGAATTGCTGCGAGCCGATCAGGCCGTCTGCCGACTCATGCTGGGGGAAAATCGACAGGCTGAGCACGCCCTGCACGAAGTCCGTGCGCAACTGGATTATCTGACCCAGAAAGATCTGCGCGAGCAGACGACTTCGTACCTGACAGACGATAAAGCGGTTGCATGGACTGGTCGAGAGTTCGAAAAACGGATGCTCGACTGTTTGCTGGTGCTGTCCAGTCTGACGGGGGACCGACAGGATGCCTTTGCCTATGCCACCGCCGTGAGCGACCAGCTGCTGGCTGAGCGACGTGACATTCAGGCAGCGGCCGTCGCCTCAAAGACTGAGAGCCCGTCTCCAGCGAAGGGAGCCACCGCCGTACAAGGGACAGACGTTATCCCTGTCGGACACGCCGACTCCGGACCAGCGCCGGCGCCCGTCGTTTTGTCGACTAACGCGCTGGCCGCGTACCTGCTGGCAGCCGTGCACTCCGAGCTTCCCATGAACGGCGACGACATGGCGGGTGCCCTCGAGCAGGTGAGCTACTGGCACCCCGATTCCCCCGATGTTAGTCAGGCAGAATTTGGCGTGCACACGGCACCAGATCATGGCACGCTGCACGTGGTGACATTTGTCGGTCGCATCACAGACTGGCAGCCGGAGTCGGTCCAGCCAACCTCTGCGGCGCTGTTGCTGGCTGACCGCATCCTCAGTGCGGCCGGCGATCACACGCTTCCTCCAACAGTTGCCCCTGTACGCATTGCCCGTCCTGCGCGGAGTCAGTCTCGCCCGTTTTCGCCCACCCACATCGTTGTGACACAAGAGGGCGAACAGGCGCCGCCCCGGAATCCGGAGTCGCAAACGAGTCAGACGCTGCTTGACCTGAACCGAATTGCTCACGAGTCGTGGCAGGACAGTCGTGATCAGGTGATTGCCAGGTCAGTGGCGCGACGCGTCATCAAAAAAGGGGTCGTGTACGCGACTAAGAATCGCCTCGACGTGGATAAGGATTCCGGCGCCGATCTATTGCTCAGTCTGGGCGGTGCAGCGTGGGAGGCACTGGAAAAGCCGGACCTGAGACACCTGCTGCTGCTGCCCGAACGCATCGACGTGGCCGTCATGCCACTCCCCGTTGGTCAGTATCAACTGGATGTGGGAACCGGGCCCTCTGCCCGAAGCGCAGAAGCGGCGTCCACTCGAATCGAAATCGTCAATGGCCGCAATACTTTTGTGCTCTGTTTCCGACCGTCAGGCGGTGTCACGCATGTGGTTGGCGGCCACTGATCAAGTGCCCCGGGGCGCAGATTTCGCTTAGTTGACGATTGTGCCCGAGACGTTCAGACGCAGTGGTGCCGGCCGCCCTTTGATGCTTACCAGTAGCTCTTCATTGAATTTGCCCGGCCGATTGGGCGGCGTGAACTCGACGGTGATCGCGTGCGTTTTCATCGCCCGATCTTTGAGGTTGGCTTTGAAACAGCCGGACATGCTCTTGCAGTCGACGCCGGACACAGTAAATGGCTCGCGTCCTCGCAGCACAATCGTGCGTTTGGCCGTGCTGCCCATAGGAACGGCCCCCACTCTCACGATACTGGGGGAAGCAGAAATGTCTGGTGCCACCACGCCTTCGATTCGCAGCGGGATGTAGGGATTGCTGCGGTCGTTGGTCTCAATGGTGACGATGTCTCGCAGACTGCCAATGTCCATTTTTTCATCGAGGTTCATCGTCAGGCGAAAACGGATCAGTCCGTTTTTTCGCTCCGGCTTGCTGAGTACAGCTCGAAGGTGCGGGTTTTCAATTTTGATGTCGACGATATTCCAGTCAGGCCGTCCGGCGTAGGCAATGTCCACAACCGCCTGAGAGGGTTTGCCATATTCCACCGTGTTGAATTTGACTTTGCCCGGTGTAAAGACCACGTCTGTCCGAATGTAGGCGGTGATCGGCACGCGATGTTCCACGAACCGGGGAGAGTTGAACGTGACCAGCAGATTGGAATCCTTCCGCTGCTTGTGGCGCTTGGTGTCCATCTGCACGTCAACAAACGCAGAACCGCCTGGCTCGATGGTGTATTTGTTGTCGACCAGTTTGGCGCTGGCACACGTGCAACTGGTGCGCACGGAGGAAATCTGCAGCGGCTGCGAGTAGACGTTCTTGATCTCAACTTTCTTGACGACTTCCGAGCCGGTCGCGATGACGCCGAAATCAAGCTTTTGAGTGCTGAACATCGGATCAGACCATTGGTCTGCCTGGACCGTAACGCTGCTGATCGCAGCGAATCCCATTGCCAGAATGAATTTTCGCATAGGAGTATTCCGTTGCGTGAAAACGAGTACGACGGTCTTTGGGACTGCCGAACGTCCGCTGATTGAGTAGCCGCAGGAGAGGAGTTTTTGGTGGGGAAAGTGGAGAGATTTCCCGACTCAATCCTGCATCGATGGCCCAGCGATGAGGGCTGATTCCGTGGAAAAATCGACACCACTTATACGTTCACGTTAGGCGGATTGAGGGAACCTGTCAATCGCGCGATCGGAACATGGGCAGGGCTGTAAAACGAGAAATAAACGGCTTTTCCGGCCAGCTGCTACAAAAGCCGATCTCGTGGGGATGGGGGGCGTTTGCCGGGCAGAAAATGTCGGCTCTGCACGCCGTTTGTTATTTGAGCCGGAATTTTCTGCGACCTGGTCGACAGATAGTCTCTGCGGATGTGGGGCAGGCAGAACTGCGAATCCGCGCACGAAAAAAGCCCGCTCAGCGGGCCTTTGCACACAGCCCGCAGACGCTGGCGGGCGAATGCTCACTTCTTCAGTCTATCGTGACAGCTTGATGCCTTTACGCTTCAGGCGGCGTGCTTTGGCACTCGCGGGGCGTCGGCCGTGATTCGCTTTTTTGAGTCTTCGACTGGTCTTGGCCATGGTTCGGTCAATCGGTCAATCACACGAGGAATGGACAAAGCAGAGCGGCGAACATGCCGCTTTGCGAAGGATTGCGTACAATATCGGGAATATCGTCCGCGCAAAGCGCTAACATCCCCAGAATTAGCGATTCCGGCCGATCTTTCGCTGACCTCTCGTATTCAAGCCCTCTCACCCTCTGATTTCTGCACCCATGGCCCGGAAGATCATTTTTTTTGACATCGATGGCACTTTGCTGCTTACCGGAGGCGCCGGCCAGGCGTCGCTTGAACAGGCACTGATCAGCGAGTTTGCTGTGGATTTCCCATTCGAAGGCGTCCTCACGGCGGGCCGTACCGACCGCGGTATTACGGATGAAATTTTCGATCGTTACCAGATTGAAAATACGAGGGAAAACCGTCTGCGATTTCGCACGTCCTATCTGCAACAGCTGCCGCCACGGCTGGAAGCGGCCCCCGGACGGCTGCTGCCGAGCGTGCGGGAACTTGTTCGTGAGCTGGCAGCCATTGAGGACGTCGCTCTGGGAGTGCTGACCGGAAACTATGAAGAGGCGGCGTGGATCAAGCTGCGACATTATGACCTGGAGTCGTTTTTTCATCCGTTCGGCGGTTTTGGTGATCACCACCCGCACCGGGATGATGTGGCTCGCAGTGCACTAACGGCCGCCGAAGAATTTCTCGGAGACGAATTCCATTCGGCCACTCGCCTGGTCATCGGTGACACACCGGCCGACATCACGTGTGCTCGTGCCATTGACGCGACTGCAATTGCTGTCGCGACTGGCAGTTATGAATCACGGCAGCTCCAGTCGCACAACCCGGATTTGCTGTTTGATGACTTCACAGAGACGTCCGCCGTTGTGGAAAAAATCCTCAGCGTTTGAAGGACCGCCACGTAAGTCTGGTTGCCCCTAATCTTTTGATGGAAGGCCGTCTTGTCGGACCGAGCAGAAATCTCCTCCGTTGATTCCTCCGCTGATGCGGCGATTGCCGGGATGCCGCATCGCCGCAACCTGCTGTGGAATCTGATTCACGTCATTGTGTATCTGCCTTTGCGGTGCTGGTTGCGAACACGTGTGATTGGCAAAGAGAACCTGATTGACGAATCAGGCGGTGTGCTCATCGCCAATCACCAAAGCTATCTTGATCCTCTGTTTGTGGCGGTGCGGCTGACACGTCCGGTTTCCTATCTGGCCCGCGACAGTTTGTTCAAAGTGCCGCTGATTGGCTGGATTGTGCGCAACACGTTTGTGATTCCCATCAGCCGCACGGCGTTTCGCGGCGGCAGCATCCGCACCGCGCTGCAGCGGCTGGAAAACGGATTTCTGGTTGGCATCTATCCGGAAGGCACGCGGTCTTCCGGACAGCCCAGTCGGTTCAAGCCCGGATTTCTGTCGCTGGTGCGACGAACCCAGGTTCCCGTTTACCCTGTTGCCATCATTGGCGCTGATCGGGCGATGCCACGTGGAGCGTGGCTGATTCGTCCTGTGGCCGTCACAGTCGTGTACGGCAAGCCGCTGACGGCACAGGAACGTGACCTGCTGAGCAATGGCGATGATGATCGGGCACTGGCTGAGATGATGCGTGAGAAGGTTGCCGAACTTTACCGCTCCGTGACGGGTGAGTCTCCACCGCACGAGTCTCCACCGCACGAGTCTACGCCAGCCGAGTCCGTTGAGGAGCCGGCCGGCGATCAGGACGGTGCAGCGTGACGGATCGACGTCCGCCCGAACTGCCCGTGCTCAGTGACGCACAGATCCTGGGAGCCCGCGGCCCCCGCAACACGGTTGATCCGTTTCGGCCCTACCACATGCTGGTGGAAGCTGAGCATACAGCAGACGGGCGTGTCGAAGATGTGGCGACCGTCTTTCTGTCCAATCGGGAGTGCCCTTATCGCTGTCTGATGTGTGATCTGTGGAAGAACACCACCACGCAGAAAGTTCCTGACGGCGCCATTGTGACCCAGATTCGTCATGCCATTGCAGAGCTGGGACCGACCAGGCACATCAAGCTTTACAACAGCGGCAATTTCTTCGATCCGCAGGCGATCCCGATCGCAGATCGTGATCAGATCGGCGAACTGCTGCACGATTACGAAACGGTCATTGTCGAAAACCATCCGCAGATGTGTGGCTCCGCCTGCATGGAGTTTGCCGCCCGCCTGCAGCCGCAGCTGGAAGTGGCCATGGGACTGGAAACGTCCCATGAGCCGACCCTCGCACGTCTGAACAAACGCATGACGCCGGCCGATTTTGCGGCTGCCTGCCAACGCCTGACGACGGCCGGCATTCGCGTTCGCACATTCATTCTGCTCCGCCCTCCCGGCACGACGGAAGAACAGGGCATTCGCCGGGCCATCGAGTCGGTTCGGTTTGCCTTTGATCACGGAGTCAACTGCTGCGCCGTCATTCCGACGCGGGCGGGCAACGGCATGATGGAACATCTTCAGCACGAAGGCCTGTTCGAGCCGCCCTGTCTGGCGTCACTGGAGCAGGTGTTTGAACAGACGCTGTCCTGGCAGCGAGGACGCGTATTTGTTGATCTGTGGGACATCGCCGCATTCGCCCGCTGCCGAATCTGTGTGGACGAGCGCGTCGCCCGTCTGCATCGGATGAATCTGACGCAGTGTTCGCAGCCGCCTGTTGTCTGCCATCACTGTGGCGGGACATCAGTGGGGGGAGACTGATGTCTGCGTTCGTTGATCTGCTGATTCTCGGGTCAGGCTTTGGTGGGAGCCTGCTGGCCACCATAGCCCGTCAGCAGGGCTACTCGGTAGCTCTTGTCGATCGCGCAGCGCATCCGCGATTTGCCATTGGAGAATCTTCAACGCCGCTGGCCGACCAGACACTGGCGGAACTGGCTCGACAGTACGATTTGCCGGAGTTGCTGCCACTGTGTCAGTACGGAAGCTGGCCGAGAATGTCCGGCGGCCTCACGTGCGGGGCCAAGCAGGGCTTCAGCTACTTCGGTCATCAAAGACGTCAGCCGTTCAATACGAACGATCAGCTGCTGGTGATTGCCCGCAGGACCAGAGAGCTCGCCGATACGCACTGGCTGCGCAGTGACGTGGATCAGTTTCTGTTTCAACTAGCGCAGTCTCGGGAGGCGCGGACGTATGAGAAAGCGGACTACATCCTGCGGCAAACGCCCACGGGCTGGCAGTGTTCCGGCACAGCCGGGGTCGGGGACTTTGATCTGACGGCTCCGTTCGTTGTCGATGCCACCGCACGAGCGGGAGAAGTGATGCGTGTGGTAAAGGTGGAAGACGAAACCCACTCGCTGCACACGTGTTCTCACGGGATCTATGCGCATTTCGAAAATCTGCGACCTGTCGCTGCCGTCCTGCAGGATCTGAGCGTGGAGCAATCCCGGCATCCCTTCGCGTGCGATGATGCGGCCGTTCATCACGTGCTCGATGGAGGCTGGATGTGGCAGCTGCGGTTTGATGATGACACTGTCAGTGTTGGACTCATGACGCCGCAAGAGCCCGATCGCCCGCAGTTGCAATGGGAGCAGACGATTGACGATCATCGGTTTTTGAGTCAGCAGTTTGCCGACGCACGCATCGTTCGGCCGGCGCACGAACTGATCGTGACCGGGCGGGTGCAGCACTTGCAAGCCCGGGCCGCCGGGCCCACCTGGGCCGCCCTGCCCGCTGCGGCCGGATTCATCGATCCACTGCACAGCACGGGGATTGCACACACGCTGTTTGCTGTGCGGCGTCTCGCCGCCCTCTGGCAGCCGTCGGCGGGACTATCGGGGCTGCAGCGGTGGCAGGCCATGAAGGGCCAGACGTTCATCTGGCAGCGATACTCCGATGTTCTGCTGGACGAACTGCGGCATATCGACCTGCTGGTGGCCGGCTGTTATCAGTCCCTGCCCTCGTTTCGTCTGTGGAGCGCCTGGTGCATGATTTACTTCGCGGCGGTCACCACGGCGGAATCTGCCACCGGTCGCAAGCAGCTCGATGGTTCCGATTGTTTTGAACCGTCATTCCTCCGCGCTGCCGACTCGCCATTGCGACAGATGATTTTCGAGGCGCGGCGCTGGCTGGATGAGTGTGTGCAGGCCGGCTCGACGGTCGATGCCTGTCGCCTGTTTGAACGGCGACTGGCCGCCGCGCTGCGTCCCTGGAATGAGTGTGGACTGCTGGACCCTGATCGTCGGGGGATGTACGACACGACCGCCTGCCCGAGTGTCGATGAATAGGTGACGAGTAGGTGGACACTGGCCGACGTGATTCGGAAATCGCCACAGCCCCGCGACGGCGTCACTAGAGCGGCCCTACGGCGCCACGATAATGGCGCTGCGGACACCACTCGTGCCGTGCAGAAGCTGGCACTCAGGCTTCGTCCGCGCCGGTCTCTGTGGCGGTGCCTTTTAAGTGCTGCACCCAGGCCGGTGGCACGTTGACAAACACGTTGTCCCGCGCGATTCTCCGCTGCTCGATGTGGCCGTTCATGATGTCGTCAATGCGGGTAATGCGAGTGCGGGCAGAACCGGCTGTCACCACTTTGCGAATCGGCCGCATAAACATGTACTCAAAGTAACTGAGCACGCCATTGGGATTGATGACTTCGAAATACTTATCGCAAAGTTCCTCCACCATTTCCGCCGGGAAGTTGGCCATAGGGAGCCCGGAAATGATGAAGTCGTATCCCTGCGCGGGCTTGTACTCCTGAAGGGGAATCTGATGGATTGTGGACAGATTGGCGACAGCCTGCCACGTCGGCTCCATCTCAAATTTCCGCTGCAAAACGGCAGCAAATTCTTCGTTCAGTTCCACCAGATCAAACACGTCGCCTTCGCGCAGGTGTGTGACAATGCGTCGTGTGACCGGGCCGGTGCCCGGGCCGATTTCGAGGACACGAACCGGGGCATCACCTCGTTTGGCCAGATATCGAGACATCGATTTGGCCAGCGACTGACTGCTGGGGATGATCGAGCCTGTTGTTTCGAATCGCTTTCGGAAGTTGCGAAAAAACGTGAGGTTGTCGCGGAGCGAGCTTAGCATTGCGGTTCTCAGGAGGCGTTCAGGGGCGGGCAGTATCGTCGAACGATCACGACGACGCAAACCGCCGACACACTTCGTTTGGGATTCCCCCAATGCGGCTGGGTGTTCCTTTCAATTCGCACATTCCCCCTCATAATTTGATCCCGCCGCGAGTTTTGCTGCCGGCAGGAAAAAGGCGAGACACCCCAGGGACCACTGCGAGGGCGTCGTTTCTCCCTTCTGCACGCTGGCTTTGGCATGGAGGCAGAGCTTCCACTGCACGGCGACATCAAACACAACACAACCGAATTCGAAGCTTACCGGAAACGAGCTTCGGCCGTTCCTTTCCTGACCTGCAACAGGGCTTCCATGGCAACCACTCCACTGCTTCGATCGATCCGACTGTCTGTCTGCCTGCTGCTGTGCCTGAACGTGCTGTGCACGGTCTGTGCCCGGGCGGCTGAGAAACGTCCCAATGTCCTGTGGATCATTGCCGACGATCTGGGGCCGGAACTGGGATGCTACGGCTATCCGGGTGTCAGGACGCCGCACATCGACAGGCTGGCTCGAGAAGGCTGTCGCTATACGCTGGCATTCTCCACTTCACCCGTGTGTTCTGCGTCACGAACGGCCATGCAGACAGGCCACTACCAGACGACGGTTGGCGGACATCATCACAATACTCGTATCAAGCCGGAACTCTCGGCCGATACTCCCACGGTCACCCGCTTAATGCAGCAGGCCGGCTACTTTGTGAGCAATGGGCATGGCACTCAGAAAGCCAGTCAGCGACTGGCCAAATCGCACTTCAACTTTCAATACAACGCTCGGACGTTTTTCGATGGTCACGACTGGAGCCAGCGAGATCCGCAGCAGCCATTCTTCGCAAGTGTGCAGATCAAGGAGCCGCATCGCAGCTTTGTGAAAGCCAGAACGTCGCGGCCTGAGGCACCCATCCCACCTTACTATCCCGATCATCCGGTGACTCGAGCCGACTGGGACAATTACCTGGCCAGTATCGAAGTGCTCGACACCAAAGTGGGGAAGGTTCTGGACCGTCTGGACGAAGAAGGACTCACACAAAACACGCTGGTGATTTTCTTTGGCGATCACGGGCGCCCCCACGTGCGTGGCAAGCAGTGGCTGTATGACGGCGGACTGCACACTCCATTGCTGACGCGCTGGCCGGGAAGAATTCGTCCTGGAACGACGAGTGACGGACTGACGACGCTGCTGGATTTGATGCCGACCACTCTCGCGGCGGCCGGTCTGCCGCCGCGGCAAGTGCCAGGTCACGACTTACTCGACCCCGGCTGGGCCGGGCATCCACAGCTGTTTGCGGCCCGCGACCGCTGTGGCGATGCGCCCGATCGGATTCGCAGCATCCGCACCAGGCACTTCAAGTACATTCGCAACTTTCACCCGGAGCGCCCCTATCTGCAGCTGAGCAGCTACAAGAAACTCAGCTATCCCGTAGAAACGCTGATGAAGGTCATGTACGCCCGCGGGGAATGGAACAGCCCATTTATGGCGCCCGTGCGACCGGCCGAAGAGCTCTACGACCTGACCACCGATCCGTTCGAAATGCACAACCTGGCCAGCGACCCGCAGCATGCACAGAGACTGCAGCAGTTTCACGAGCAACTGGAGCAATGGATCGTTGACACGGGAGACCTTGGGGCCATTGACGAATCGTTAACTGTGGATCTGCCCGCGCTTATGCTGGAGAAGCGCGGCTGGTACGAACGCACCATGAAGAAACGCGGACTCGATCCGGATTTGTCTGATGAAGACTATCTGAAGTGGCTGTCGCAGGATTTGGGTCTCGCCGACCAGAGACCACAGTAACCACATGCGTTTTCACGTCTCGTGAGTGCCAGCGTCTGCAGCCACCGCGAGTGATTGACCTGAGCGGTTCACGTTCGCGCCGTGAAATCGAGCCGCATAGGGATGAGCTGTCAGCATGCGCTGTCAGCATGCGCTTCAAAAACGCGGTGCAGCGACGCAATGTCGGCGACCTGATGAATCAGTCAGACGATCACGCCAAAAGCCGCGGCATCGTAGTAAAGGTACAGTGGAATCCGTCCGTCCTTTTTTCGGCAGGTTGCGTGCGGCAGATTTGGCCTGTTGAACGGCGACGCAGCGAATGCGGACACGACGTTTTTGCGGCGGAAGTGGCACGCCGTTCGATGCCTGCGCCGATTTGGTGATTTTCACTGTGTGAAGGGCCCCGCTCCCCGGCCGCCCTCCAGTTTCACCCATAGATTTTATCTATGGTGAGTCACTCTGGTTTCTATTCGAACTATGTGAGGCGCTGCTTATAAATGGAAGTGAACACCACCGTAATTGTTCAGGAACGGACACTGGAGGAATGGCACGATGACCAATCTGATTCATGTAGAAACAGCTTACCCTGCCGTCTCGCTGGATCGCCCGGCGCAGGCACGGAAACGGATTTCCTATCTTCATCACCCGGACTTTGACCGGCCCGAAGTTGTCCATGAGATTCTTGAAACCCTGACGGAGTCCCGTGATCGGCAGTCCCGGCTATCCAGCGACGATTACCGACTGCCCGATCGCCCCGCATTGAAGCCGGACGTGGAGCGGCAGTTGTTTCTGCGCATGAATCTGCTGCGCTGTCTTGCCGCCAGACGTCTGGAGTCGGCGACGGCGGAATCCATTGAAAACTGCGAACGGATTGTGGCGAACCTGCTGGCCGATGCGGATCGCATTCGCAATGAGATTCTGGAAACCAACCAGCGTCTGGTTGTTTCCAATGCGGCGCTGTTCACGGGCAGCGGTATTCCTCTGGCCGACCTGGTCAGTGAGGCCAACGTCGCCATGATCACGGCCATCGAGCGGTTCGACATCAGCCGTGGTTTTCGACTGAGCACTTACGCAACCTATGCGATCCGTCGTCATTTGAGCCGCCTGGTGAAGCGTGATTTGAAACGCAGGCCGAATTGTCCGGCCACAGGCGTCAATCCGGACATCAGCGATGGTCCCGGTGAATGGCTGGACGATCATCCGAGTGAACTGGCCGCAGACGTGCTGAAGTGTCTGCCACCACGGGAGCGGGAAATGGTGCGCCTGCGTTTCGGCTTCAACGCGGACGGACGAACGCACACGCTGCGTGAAATTGGCAGCCGCTTCAACATCTCCAAAGAACGCGTGAGGCAGCTGATCAGTCGCTCCTGCGAAGAAGCTTTCCAGCGCTACAGTGAGCGATTGGGGCACAACTAGCCATCTGTCGACAGCCGTTCTTACTTCCACACGCTGTGTCTGGCCCGATGACATCCCGCCGATTGCGACGGGAGTCTCGTGCGCCCCTGCTTTTCTGTTTTGCCTGCAGATAAGGAGTTCGTAACATGGTTTCTCAAAGCTCTCCGGGTCGCCGTGCGCGACATCTTCTCGATCTGAATGTGCGAAAGTTCCAGCAGTCAGCACATTTGCGGTGGCAGACGGGCGTTTACTCTCCCGTCCAGATGCATCAGTTGAGTCTCACCATCGGTCTGGATGACCGCGGCCTGCTCAGACGTCTGCTGGATCACAACCTGCGAGCCGACAATGTGCTCGCGCTGAAGTTCGCTCCCATCGCGGAAGTTGCGTGGGCCAGTGGCCAGGTGACCCGGCCGGAATACGTCATGGCGATCAAGCCCGTGTTCTCAGCGGAGTTGTTTCGATCTGGTCCGGCGACAGACACGTTTCGCACGTGGCTGAAGGTGCGACCGCCCGCAGGGCTGTGGTCCCTGTGGGAAGATTTTGCCCGCGCCTCAGCCAGCCATTACCATCAGGCAACCAATCGTGCGTTCGGCCAGCGTTTGTACGATCTGGCCGCCGAAGTGGCCTTGGCATCGGGCGGACTGGTCGATGAAGGCGGCATCTGTCGGGCAGAACGTAGTGTTCTCGATCGCATCTGGTCAGCTTACGACCTGCGAAGCACGGACGGTCGCTCGGCCAAACGGTTTCGTTCCACGTCCTGGCGCAATCGAGACGAGGTGGCCTGATCTGCCTCCGGTCGAATGCCCTGCCCGCCCATCATCTGTGTTTTCAACTTTCTGCGCAGTGCCACGTTTGTCGCTGCCTCAGCCTGTCACTGGGAGATTCACATGCACATTGTGCTCCACACTTCACGCCTAACCGTATCCCATTCCGTCAAGCTGCACCTGGAACGCCGTCTGGGATTTGCGCTCGGACGATTTGCCGATGTCATTTCAGCAATCGACGTCAGGCTGGAAGACATCAACGGTCCTCGGGGCGGAATTGACAAGATGTGTCGTCTGCGTGTCAATTTGCCAGGGGCGGCAACGCCCGTCATCGTGGAAGTCACCGATCAGGACCTCCGCGCCGCCATTGATATCGCGGCCGATCGCATGGGACGCGCCTTTTCCCGTCGTCTGGATCGCAGAACGGGGAGACGCTGGGGCAGACGATCGACGGTCGAGCTGCCGGAACCACTGCTGCATGGTGATCCTCTTGTTCATCTAAAGGGAGGCGCCGGCTGATTCAGCCGGAGATGAACCCGGAAGCCGCGTCGGGTATCCTGACGGGGCCTTCCGGATTCTGCGGCGCAGATAAGAACTGCAATCATGGACTATGACTGGCTCAATTATCACCATCTGCTGTACTTCTGGACGGTCGCCCGGGAAGGCAGTGTGACGCGAGCCAGCGAAAAGCTGCACCTGTCGCAACCGACCGTCAGCAGTCAGTTGCGGAAGCTGGAAAAGGCGCTTGGCCAGAAACTCTACACTCGAGTCGGCCGAGAGCTTGTGCTGACCGACGTGGGGCAGACCGTCTATCGATACGCCGATGAGATCTTTGCCATTGGTCGCGAAATGGTGGACGCCATCAGGGAGCGTCCGGTGGATCGCGCCGTGCGACTGGTGGTGGGGTTGCCACAGGTGCTCCCCAAACTGATCGCCTTTCGGCTGCTGGAGCCGGTGCTGAAGATGGAAGACCGAGTCCAGCTGGTGTGCGTCGAGGGTTCGATGCCTGATCTGCTGGCTCAACTCGCACTGCACAAACTGGACGTGGTGTTTGCCGATGCGCCGGCAGGATCGCTGGTGAGTATCCGGGCATTCAATCACGCACTGGGAGAATGCGGGATCGGTTTGTTCGGCACGCCGAAGCTGTGTCGTCGTTATGGAGCAGATCTGACGGCCTCGCTCGATCTGGCTCCCTTCATCATGCCGGCAGAAGGCACCCTCATGCGACGGTCGGTCGACCAATGGCTCAGTGAGTCCGATATTCACCCGGAGTTCGTCGGCGAAATGGATGACACCGCCCTGATGAAAGTGTTTGCCGAAGCGGGCACGGGGTTCATTCCCGCGCCGCTGGCCATACAAACAGAAATCGAAAAGCAGTTCGGGCTGCGACTGCTAATGCCGATTCCCAACGCGGTCGAACGCTTTTATGCGATTACCGTACAGCGACGGCTGCAGCATCCGGCTGTGGTGGCCATTTCTCAGGCTGCCCGCAGCACGCTGTTTGGAACCAGTTCGTCAGCTGATGGATGACAATTGCCGCACACCGCAGGCTCGACAACAGTGTGCGTTGAACGACCAGCGTTCGCAGGTTCCATGAGGTCGATGCCAGCTAACGGTTTCCGCCGGGCCGTCGTCCGCCGAAACGCCCGGCACCGCCACCAGGCCCTCGTCCCCTTCCTCCTCCCCCCGCTCGCTGACCGGACACACGACCTGCATCCGGGTCGGCCACCTGTGTGACTTCATACTGCTGTTCGACGCGCTTGCACCACGTTTCTTTGTCATCGCAAGCCAGATAGGTGAGCGTGATTTTCACCACGCCTTTGTCTACGTCCACGAGAAATTCTCGCGGGTCGGCGTCTGCCTTTACGCTTACGTCGGGCCCTGTGTGCACGGTGCCATTGACGCTGATCTGTACCGGCCCGGCCTGGTTGTTCCAGTGGACTTTGTGGATCGGATCCACAAAGAAGCCCAGGTACAATTGTCCGCGTCCGTCGCCTTCAGCCCGCAGTTTGATGTAAGCCGGGTCCCGTCCGGGCGCGATGGTCTTCACCTGATAGGCTGTCATGGGCGTCTGGCGGCGGAGGCGTTCCACAACACCACGCGCGACGTCTGTCTTCTCGAACGTGGCCATTTGCAGGTCACGCGGATCGGTGGGATTGGTCACCGGACCGACAAGTTCGGTCAGATCGCGGCGCAGCGTGATGGCGTTACTCCAGTCCCGCATGCGCACAATATTGCCATCCGGGCCGATGACAAATTCCGAGTTGTTGCGATCACCCATCGCGTGCTTGAACTCGTTCTCCATGGTGTCAGCCAGCCATGGAATGGTGGTTCCCAGAGTCTTCTTTGCTTCCTGCACGTGCAGCAGGCGTTCGGCGATGGTGGTCGGCCGCACAAACCCGTTGCCCTGAGGGTGAGCCAGCGACTTGTAGACGAAGTAGAAGTCAACGCCCTTGTCTTTGTAATCACGATACGTTGCCTCCAGACTGGAAGCGTTGCGAACGAAGGGAGGTCAGGTGAGACAGCCGAACACAATGACCGTGTACTTGCCTTTCACATCCGCGAGGCGAAATCTGTCGCCGTGTTCATCGTAGATTGTCAGGTCCGGCAGCTTCTGCCCCACTTGCACGCCCGCACGTTCCAGTGTCGCTGAACCTGCCGTCCCCGGGCGTGAGCCACCCGAACTGCGTCCGCCACCCCGCTGTTGAAATCCCTCGCCGGGACGACGCCCCTGCTGAAAGCCACGACCGGGCTGAGCACTGGCCACGGAAACGCAAAGGGATGGCAGCAAAGTCAGTATCAAAAGTCGCGTCATTTCAATCTCTCAGCAGGTGAATCAGGGATTGGGCGCAGGCGTGTCTTTCCGAGATTCAACCCCTCGTACCTGCATGAGGCGCCGAGGAAAACGGGCGGCCCAGTTTTTATACACGAAAATCGGTCGTTGATTCGGACTGTCAACGCAGGCCTCGTGCCGATCACCGCTGTCGGGCCGACCAGAGGAAATCCGTTTCGTGTCGCACACTCTCTGTCATCCACCCGCTGAACACAGAGCGAGAGCGATTGCTGAATCGAAGGCTTACCGGTCCGTTGCCGCTGCGAAGCTCCAGTGTCCGTGTTGGCCTGCGGTTGAAAGGAGTACGCCGGGCCACGATTCGTTCACAGTGTTCTACCGTCATCGATTGCTGAACCCCGGTCGTACCGCCGATCCGTGCCGGGATTGAGACTCTGGTGACCGCCACCGAACCGACCCGAAAACACTGGTATTTCGCCAGTCGTTTCGCTTTAATGCCGACCGCTTGCCATAGCCCATGTGTTTTTGGTTAACAGAAACACGTTTCCGAGAGTGGCGGAATTGGCAGACGCGCTGGATTTAGGATTCAGCCTATCGCCATTTTCAGGCTTGTATAGTAGACTAAGAGCCATTGAAGCGGCCGTCGTCCACCACATGCCGAAATCTACGCCTCAGAAGCCTGTTGTTTCTTCCGACTTCCCCCTCTCTTGGCACAAGAGGGCTGGGTACTGGTACAAGAAGATCAACTACAAGCAATGGCGATTTGGATTGACCACCGACCCTGCCGAAGCCTTGGCGGACTATAAGCTAAACGGTGATCGGATTCGGCGAGGACTCCCAAAGCTAACCCCAGAGCAGTCCGCACCGGGCTTACTCAAGGTTCAGGATCTCATCTCCGCATGGCTTAAAGACCGCAACCAAAAGTGCGTTAATACGCCTGAGGGGACAAAGGGTAAGATCAGCGGACAAACGTACGCAGAATACGAGCGGGTTGCCAGGCTGCTCAACAATCGAATGGGCAACAGGGCAGTCACACATTTGACCGAAGATGACTTTGCCGGTCTCGCAGCGGAAATTTCCAGTCTGGCCGTTGCCACACAGAGGCGTCGAAAGACGATTATCCGCGGCATCTTTACGTGCAAAACGTCGCGTCGGCTTTATTCCTCGGTTCCAGACTTCAGCGTTGACATGATTGATTTCGGTGACGCCTTCGAATTGGAGAATACGACTGAGCTGAAGTTTAGGCGACAGCGTCCAGAGCACGTTATTGACGTTGAAGACTTGCGCAAGATACTCGAGGAGTCCTCTCCCCGACTCAAGGCTTGTATTCACCTTGGTATCAATTGCATGATGAACGCTAAGGATTGCTCGGATTTGTCTCAGGAAGCAATCAATGGGGAGTGGTTGGAGAATGTTCGCCTTAAGAAGTATACGCCAAGAAAGATGTGGCTCTGGCCAGAGACACTCGAAGCACTTGGAGCGGTGAAGTGTGAGGTAAAAGTTCCCGTTCCGAATGGCCAGGGGCACATGTGGATGGTCACGAATTCAGGACGCCCGCTGGTTCGCACTGATGTCAACGGCAACATCAATTGCCACTGTGGATTTTCTGAACGTCTTGCCTTCGAGTACATCGACTCATGGATCTGCGATGCGTGCGGTGCTGAGTATCAAAAGGCTGAATTCAGGGTGGGGGCGGTGACAGAAAACCGAAAGGACCTCATTCATCAGGAATGGAGCCGGCATGCTAAGTATTGCGGAGTAGAAGGCGTGTTCAGTGCACTGCGTGGAACTGCCGCGACCGTAGCAAGAGACGCCGGCCATCAGGTTGATTGTGTAAAACTCGCCATGGGACAGGCAAACAGTGACGTGCTGCATTTCTACCTGAACGATGACCCTCGCGAAAAGCTCAAGAGGATGGGGGAGAGCCTGAGAGAGTGGTTTCTCACGTAGACCGTAATGAGTGCTCTTCAGCAGCGTGGATCCCTGTCAGTCCAGTACCTGCTCCCGCGGGAGCAGGTTTCAGTCCAGCACCGTAAGTGGATCCCAAGCGTCTCTTGAGGACCTTGCTGCTTTGCGAGACTGCTCTTGCACTTCGCCAACTTCCCTCGACGACAGCCAAGTCTGTACGTCTAGTTCGCTTGTCCTGAGTCGTCGGTTGCGACCACTGGACACGCTGATGTCTGAGCATGCGATTCCACCGTTCGCTGCCCCCAGTCTCATCAATTCGGTGGCGGTTCGTGCACAGATTCCTAGAAACGCTGCCACGTCTTTTGGACTCATATTGCGGATTGAGCCGTTCGGTAATCGGTGAAAATGATCTTTTTGGTTTTGCATCAGACATCCATGCCGCCGCGGGGTGGGTGAGGCAACGCTGGGCATTCTACGGAATTGACATTGCTTTGTCCACATGTGTTGATGGATGTTGATGTGAAAGTTATGATTTTTTGTTGATGAAAACAAATTTCTCGTTTTAGTTGATTGTTTATGTAAATGTGCGTGGATCGACATGGATGTTTTGTGCTGCCTCCATATGATTCGTAGCGGCGGTATACCGTGTGGACAGCCGCTATCGTCATGCTGAAATTAAGACCTGCTGAGGCAGGCCAGTACCGCCACAGCTGTGATTGAGCTGAGCTTGATCATGGTCACGACCGTGGCCGAAATAGTCGTTAATTTCTGATACCGAAGAACCTTCCCGGTTCCCGCTTCGGAGCAATATCAGACGCGGCAGGAATAGCCAACAGCCACTACCGCGAAAGAATGTGCTGTAGCAGTCTAAACGCCATACTCGGTGCCTTGCTGATTCCGGTTCCCCCGGGAACCGGTCCGCGCACCAGCCTGGTGTTTGCTGACAGGCAACCGATGCTGGTCCGGGTCGTCACTCGTCCAGCCGCGCGTCTGTCTGGTGGCGCAAAAAGAGTCCGTAACGCGGCCACAGACAAGCTGGCTGAGAGCAGCCACTTGAGCTATCACAGGGCAAAGTACATGAAGGATGAGTCGGATGCCTCTGGACGCAACACCGAAACCGCCAACCGGCAAGTCGGATGCATTTCTGGATGCTTGGCAACGATATGGAGCTATTCTGGCTGCGGAGCAGAGAGTGACAGCGTTGACTGTTCAGAATCTCGCTCTGCTTGCAAGGCTGTACCACGATGTTGCTGAATTCGACGCCGCCATCGAAAAAAAGGGTGTACTTGTGGATGGAACGCCCAATCCGATGATCCGCTATCGCGATGGGGCATTGGGGAAAATCATCAGCACGCTCAAGCTCATGGGCTTCGAAGGAAAGCGACACAAGCCCCATTCACCGCTTAACCGACGAGAGCTGCTTACCAATTGACTGACAGCTCAAACGTGGCCAGCAGCATCCTCATTCAATAACTCACGTTCTCTAAAGCGAGCGGAAATGTTCTACATCGGGCGATGCGTCCGATGCAGAAAAAGCCATCAGTTGAGCTGCTTCGGTTGGTCTCACCGAAGCAGGGAGTTGCTTGGGGAATCGTCTGCACGTTTCACAATGGTCCAGCAGCCCTATGAGCCATCATGTAGCGCGATTGAATCCGCGTTCATCGATTCCAATTGTGCTGTGACCCGGTAAGCAGCCGTTTTTCGTCTTCAGACGCTGCCTGTCTGGCGTCTTGTTGGCTCGGATCTGGGTCTAAGAGTAGTCATTGCTGCCAAAACGGAATTGCACGATCAGTACTGATTGGCGACCGAAGACAACTATTGGAAACCATGCAGCCACGGTTGTGACGAGGAGTTCCGAGTTACAGACATCGCTAGCATAATCGCTGTCTCTGATTCTCGCTCATCCTTCGTTGTCCGAGTTGTGATTCGCCCGGACGGTTAAATCGGACATTGTGTATCTGGGCAGACTGAAAGCGGAAACGAAGAAGGGCAACTGAAAATCGTCAATCAATTCAGTTGACGCATTCACGGCAGCGCTGCATAACAAAATGCATCGGAGTTGCCCGCCGGGCCTAATCCGAATTCAATGTCGCTGGCGGTTACTTGGATGTTTGAGATGATTCGGCAAGGACGGCGTGGCTCCGCTTTGTGAGCACACATAAGAAGCAATGGTAGAAGCACGTTGATTCAGTTCATGAAGATCGCGGCCGGCCAGCAGGCTGAGTGTCATCGAAGCGGTGAACGCATCACCGGCACCAACGGTGTCGACGACATCAACGGAGGTCGCCGGAAGTTCGCTGACAGTGTCTCCAGCAATAATGACTGAGCCGCCCGCTCCGAGAGTCAGCGCCACACATCGAAGCTCGAATCGGTCCGCCACCTGGCGGAGGATTTCGATGTCGCTTCCATGAAAACCGCTAACTCGCTGCAGAACCGGTAGCTCTTGGTCATTCAGCTTCAGTACGTTGGCCAGTTCAAGAGATTCCAACACCAAAGCGTCGCTGACGAATGGTTTTCGAATGTTCACATCCAGAACCCGAAAGGCTGATTCAGGCGTTGCCTGCACAAACCACCGAATGGTTTGGCGTGACATGTCGCTTCGTTGACCAAGCGTCCCAAAGCAAACGGCGTCACATTTATCGGCAACGGCCACGAGATCATGATTCGGCGCGAGGTAATCCCAAGAGCGATCGGCGGCGAACCGGTAGGCAGCTACTCCACTCTCGTCCAATGAGACGTCGACTCGTCCGGTAGGAAACTCATTCACTTGAATCGTCTCCGTACGGACTCGACGAGCTGCCAGAGCCTGAATTGCACGCTTTCCAAGGTCATCGTCACCGACCGCGCCGACAATCGCAACGACGGTATCCTTCCGCCCCTGTTCAGCTACGCTGCAGGCAAAGTTCGCAGGCGCGCCGCCGAAGCGAGGTCCGTCAGGAAACACGTCCCACAGAATTTCACCGATGGCAGTAATGTTGTGCGACACGTTGGTTACTCCGATTCGATTCCAAGTCGCGATTGCATCTCATCCAAAGGAACGCCCTTCGTTTCAGAGACGAGACTCCAGACCCAAAGCAGCTGCAGAACCATCATGAATATGAAGACGGTGAATAGCTCACCCGGATCAAAGTGCTCCATCGCGATCAAGGAAGGTCAAATCAGCCACGCAAACCCAGTGATTCGGAATCTGCTCGCAAATTCATATCTCGCGGCAGTTCTTGGCGGTAGTCAACTTCGCTAGAGCATTAACCCGGACACTCAGAACCACTTCATGTTTAGTTTCAGATCGACGACATGGGTGGGGATATTGATTTTCTGGAAGTCGCGTGGTGGGAGCGCTGGGTTGCGTATCCAGTCTGACGGAACTGCGTCATAAACGGCTACTTTCGGGCTTACTTTAGTTTTGCTACGGCCTGCCGTAACCGCAACATGCATGCCGCCGCAACGATTTCTGAAAGGTCGTATGAGCAATGTTTTTAGCTCAACTGGCTACATTATTTGCTGTCTTGATCAAGTACCGATCGCTCAGCGACCATGTTGGTGGCTTGGCGACCAGCCTGATTGGTATCTGGAGGACACGCGGTCGGCACAACCTCAGATGTCCGCCAGTGAAGTCCGAAGCGTCTGCAATGAGACGTGGCATCTTCACAGAGTCAACAGCAACTCGCACAGCTGCAAGTTGTGCAAAGTAGTGACTGGCATGATTCAGACCCTGATGTTTGGAACGCACGAAGCGTGCATCGCAAATGAAAACCGCCCATGTCGGGCATGGGCGGTTCCCTGTTTGTGGATAGGTAAAGACAGACGCGAGCCAATGGACTGTCCCCAACCACAAACACTCACGATGCCAGCTAGTGTTGCAATTGACGTGGAGCAACGAAAGCGAAATTGACTCGGGAGAAAGCAATTGCCAGTGTATTCAGGCCCCTCATATTGAATTAACAAAACTGAGTGGCTGCCGTGATTTTCGCGAGCTAGCCTTAGGGACATGAATTCTTAAGAACAATTGCAAGTGCGCGTCGTACTTCAAGCCACGATTCAAAGAGCTGTTGAATCCGGTATGGAGCCAGCTCAGGCCTATGGTCAACTTCAACAAGAGTTGGGAAATCACGGTGGTCTGCCATTGTTGAATTGGTCCAGCAGTTATGAGAGTCTCGGAGCCGAGATAGGCAAGGAGATTCGATGTCAACGAAACGACGAAAGCGTCATTCAGCGGAGCAGATTGTGAAGAAGCTTCGCGATGCGGAGACGAT
>JANSXP010000096.1 GCA_024742875.1 Planctomycetaceae bacterium
GCCTCCCGTTCGTCCTCCGCAGCCTGCCGGAGTCACCGAAGCCGCCTACGGCCGCCCGAAATGGAACGCCAGTTCGGGTGCTGATCGCTATCGCCGCAGCCTTTACACCTTCTCAAAACGCACGGCGCCTTTCGCCATGTTTGCCACATTTGATGCACCCAGCGGAGAAGCGTGCATTGCTCGGCGAAATCGCAGCAACAGCCCCCTGCAGGCCCTCACACTACTCAACGATGTGATGCTGATGGACATCGCACAACAGTCCGGACAGCGTCTGGCGACGACATCCGGTGACGACGCCGAGCGGATCGCGCAGCTGTTTCGACGCACCCTTGTACGGACGCCTGCGGCCGAAGAACTGGCGCTGTGTCGGCAGTATCTGGATCAGCAGCGTCTGCAGTTCGCCCGCAGGATCACCGCCGCTCGTCAGTTTGCAGGACTTGTGGAAGAAGACAGCCCGGAAGAAAAGATTGTGGAAAGGGCTGCGTGGACAGCGCTGTCACGGTCCGTCTTTGGCCTGGATGAAACTCTCACACGCGAATAACCCGCCGGGTGCCCTGGCGATGTGCCACTGGCGGGGTCCATTCGCGATCAGGGCCATCACCGCAACATGAGCGGGTTATGTGACCACACGCGTCGCAAAAGGCCGCACATCTGGTTCATGCACAAAACGGGAGCCGCCCGATCCATGGGACAGCCGGCAGGGACGAGTCGGCGTGCGGCAAGGGCTTCCGCTCAGGCTGTTGGTTCAACGGTGCGACATGACCCAACTCGGCTCATGCCGCCAGCAGGCTGGGAGGGGTGAGGCTCAGCGGAACCAGCCAGCGAGCCATTTCCATGAACTTGCCTGACGGCGTCCGTGCACCGTGATCCGCGCAAAAAGTGAGCCAGCCGTCGGGAGGGACGGCTGGCTCGGGAGGAGTTGACTCTCGAGTTGCCTCGATTGTCAGCAGTGACCTCCGAATCACTTTCGCATTGTTGTGCATCCTGCCGTCTCCACCTTCGGTGGAAACGGTTGGCTTCGGTTACGAAGCGCTTTTGACAGTCTTCACAATTTCCGCTGCCACTTTGTATGGGTCAGCATTGGAGGCCGGACGTCGGTCTTCCAGCCATCCCTTCCAGCCGGATTCCACGGTGGCAACCGGGATTCGGATGGAAGCACCACGGTCAGAAACACCGTAGCTGAATTTGTCGATTGACTGCGTTTCGTGCAGACCAGTCAGACGCTTGTCGTTGTCGTGACCGTAAACGCTGATGTGCTCCTGAATACGTGGCTCGAACGCCTCGCAGATCTTGTCGTACACGGCTTTGTCGCCTGCGGTACGCAGAACGGTGTTCGAGAAGTTGGCATGCATACCAGATCCATTCCAGTCGGTCGCACCGAGTGGTTTGGGGTGCCAGTTGATGGCCAGGCCGTATTTCTCAGCCGTGCGTTCCAGCATGTAACGAGCGATCCACATCTCGTCGCCAGCTTTCGCTGCACCCTTGGCAAATCCCTGGAATTCCCACTGACCAGCCGCCACTTCGCCGTTGATACCTTCAATGTTCAGGCCGGCTTCCAGGCACATTTCCAGGTGCTCTTCAACGATCTCACGACCGTATGCGTTCTTGCCGCCCACGGAACAGTAGTAAGGTCCCTGTGGTGGTGGGTAACCGCCCGGTGGGAAGCCCAGAGGCAGGTTGGTTTCAGGATCCCACAGGAAGTATTCCTGCTCAAAACCAAACCAGAAATCGTCGTCGTCGTCATCGATGGTGGCACGACCGTTGGACTCGTGAGCAGAACCATCTGCGTTCAGCACCTCGGTCATGACAATGTAACCATTGCCCAGACGACCGGGATCGGGGACACAGGCAACAGGCTTCAGCAAACAGTCAGAAGATCCGCCTTCTGCCTGCTCCGTTGAACTGCCGTCGAAAGACCACATCGGACAGTCTTCCAGCTTGCCGCTGAAATCGTCGAGAATCTTGGTCTTGCCACGCAGGCTCTGAGTCGGCTTGTAGCCGTCCAGCCAAATATACTCCAGTTTTGCTTTCGCCATTCTCTTGGAACTCCTCCAGTAAGACAGTCACTGCCGCATACTCGCGCAAGAATCCACAGTGTGGTGCGCGTTGTGCTTCGCCGGATGCGATCGGCGTCTCCCTCCGTTTGCGGGCCTTCAAAGTGACGTCACACGCTGACGCCTTAAACCAACTTAAAGACCCCATTTTTGGCGACTCGACAGCGAACCTTGAGACCGCCCACAAAGTAAGCACACCTGCCAAATCCCTCAGCAGGTTTGCCGAAAATCACAGTGAATCTCCGACAAATCCGTTATAACGCAATCGCAATGCCAATCTAACGAACACACGCCTTTGTTCAAAAAATTTGCGACGGACGCACGAGCGCCTATTTTTTCCGCCAGGGGAATACGGGAAATGGCAGCGGCGAGGTGTCATCGGCATGGTCTGATTTTCCCCATGCCGCGCAATTCACGACGCGTGCCCGCAGCCCCACCTGGACGGCGTTGTTGGAGACGTGATCCGCGGGAGAGGATCACCTTCAAAATGTTGCCAGGAGAGTCGATACGCTAAACTTGTTTCCGAACATTAACCGACTATATTGTGTCCGCTTCGGGGCCCGGTGAACGGGTCGCGACGGAGAGATGGCAGAGTGGCCGAATGCGCATCATTGCTAATGATGTGACCGGGTCAAACTGGTCCGCGGGTTCGAATCCCGCTCTCTCCGCTGAACGAGAGACCGACCACTTGTGGTTGGTCTCTTTTTTTGCGCCGTTTGCCGTTTCACTGCTCAACGACAGCAGCTGCTTGCCGCCTGTCCAGGTGACGCAGACTCAGAGTTCAGAGTTCAGAATTCAATGACGACCTTGCCCATATGCTGCCCGCTGGCCAGATATCGGTAAGCGTCAATCGCCTGATCAAAACCAAACCTGCGGTCGATCAACGGCGAGATGTTCTTCTCATCCAGAAACCGCAGCAGTTGTTTGTGCATTTCCCGACTGCCCACGTAGATCCCGCGAACGGTGATCAGATTCATGACTGCTGCCATTGGCCCCACGCGAGCTGTGGGACTATCCAGCAGCCCGATCAGATGAACATGACCGCCGACGCGTGTGCACTTGAGAGAACGTTCCAGGGTCCCCGGTCCCCCCACTTCCACCACGTGATCCACCCCGACACCATCTGTCAGCCGCATCACTTCTTTGTGCCAGTCCGGGTGTGTCCGGTAATTCACGACAGCATCCGCTCCCATCGACGTCACCTGCGCCAGCTTTTCATCACTGGAGGACGTGACCACCACCCGAGCGCCCATCGCTTTGGCAATCTGCAAAGCAAAAATGGAGACGCCACCAGTGCCCAGCAGCAGTACCCTCTGTCCCGCCTGCAGATTTCCCGAGACAACGAGCGCATGCCAGGCAGTCACACCAGCACAGGGCAGTGTGGCGGCCTGAACGTCTGTGAAAGCGTCAGGCACGGCGACCACAGACGATTGGGGAAACACGCCAAACTCCGCCAGAACGCCATCCACGCCGCCGCCCAGACAGGTTCGCAGGGCGGCATCAGAGGGCGGACCATCAATCCAGTCACGAACGAAGATGGGGCTGACCCGCTGGCCAACCTGCCACTGGGAAACATGGGCCCCCACCTCGACAATCACTCCGGCGCCATCGGACAACGGAATCACGGGACACGCGTTGTTGCGGTAATAGCCCCCATCAGCCACGCCGAAATCGCGGTAATTCAATGAGGCGGCCGTCAACCGAATTCGGACGTCGTCCGGGCCACACTCGGGCTCAGGAACAGTCACCCGGGCAATCTGTTCGAAACCATCGGCCGTCTGAACCTGATACGCACGCACAATCACGTCTCCCTGCTGGGCCTTTTAACGATCATGCAGCGTAACGCGCAGTGGTGGATTTGAAAATGACGGCGAGCCACCGATCGCAGCGACTGGAAAACGACCACGCCGCCTTTACGGCAGCGTGGCGGTGTCGTTGGGATTGTCCGGAAGAGCGGGATACATGATGGCCGGGCGACTCATGGCATAACCCTGCACCAGATCAAACCCAACCTCCGCACATACGTCGACCATTTCTTCGGTTTCAACCCCTTCCGCAACAGTGATAGCGCCTTCTTCCTTGACGCCCCGGATGATCGAACGAAACAACTGCAACTGCTCCCCTGACACTTCCTGCAGGTCTCGAATCAGCGCCGCGTCGAATTTGATGTAGTCCGACGGCGCACAGATCAGCTCTCGAATGCGGGCCTGACCGGCGCCGAAGTCGTCGAACGCCAGTTGCACGTCAAACTCGGACAGGGCGGCGCGAAGCTCGCGGACAAGGCCCGGCTCCATGATGGCGCCTTCATGTATCTCCAGCACGAGCGGGCGTCGTGGAACGCGGTCCCGGAGCTTGCGCATCTGCGGGACCACACTCTTGAGCATGGGCTCATGGGGATGTGTGTTCAGAAACAGGGGCAATTTGGCCGGCAGGCAGATGCTGTGATCCACGCCGACTTCCCGACACAGCATCGACAATTCGATTTCCCGACCTGCTGCTTCCGCCGCCGCAAACATCTTTCCCGGATTGTCGACGCCCTTGACGGTGCTGCGGGCCAGAAACTCGTAGCCGTGGATGTCCCGATCTTCGAGCACATGGATGGGTTGAAAACAGGGCCCCAGCGCACGAGTGGCAATCAGTTCGTGCAGACCTTTCTGAGCTTCCTGCTCGCCCTTTAAATTGAACAGCCGCGTTTTGAGAAACCGGTCGCGCTGCGGCGCATCCTCTGTCTTCACCAGATCCACACGAAGGTGAATATCGCCGATCTCGATCCAGTCACCTTCGCTCAGGACCGTGTCACGGGTAATGCGATTACCGTTGACATAAGTGCCGTTGGTACTGTTCAGATCACGCAGCACCAGCATACCGGCGTTGTGAATCAACTCGGCATGCAGACTGCTGACCACTCGCGACGTCAGGGACAGATCAAGATCGGGGCGACGCCCGATCTGAAATCTCGCCTTACTGACCTCAACCGCCTGAGGGGTGGTATCACGCTCGATGCTTCCCGTGAGTGCCCAGGTGGCGTTGAATGCTTTGGGGACTTCCAGCTCGTTAATCATGAAGGTGGCCCACGATATGAGGATCTAACGCCAGTCGCTCGACATACCGGCATAATCTGGGCTTCGGCAAACAATTAGCATTAACCCTACTGTGACCCGAATCCCCTATAGCGGCTCAACAATCAGCAAGGTTTACCCAGCCTCCGGCGGCAGTCGCCGCAACGATTCACTTGTACCGTTCATAGGGCCACCAATAGGGCGTCCCCGCACCTAGGACGCGTCTTGAAAACCACCAAGCGCTGCAGGAATCCAGACAAAAACTATACGAAGCGATTCCTTCCACAGCCGTGTTCTGCCGGCCAGGCAAAGAAATCCGACTGTTGAAGCTCAACCGACTGTGCCGATTGTGACGAATATGTGGTAGCGGACGTCGGTCGGGGGGCACGACGTGCGTTTGACCGCGCGTTCCCGCGCGGCTGCGACGACATCACCAGCCCCTCAGTGTGATGGGGTGACTCGTGAAAAAGTCTGCGTCCAGGTCGTCTGCGATAACGACGGCCGTGCTGGCGGTCGTGTCCACGGCTGGTTTTTATCTGATCGCTCCACGTCTGCCGGGACTGACGAATCTCGTGGCCCGCTATTTTGGCAGCGAAATCGGGATCGTCTGCACGGCCATGTTTTTCACAGGCCTGTCCATCCTGTTTCTCAAGTTTGTCAGGATGGGGGCCGAGCGACAGGCCCTGCGGGAGCTGTACGCCGAAGTGGAATCGGGCCGACTGGCCAGCGCGGCACCGGCAGAACGTCACAGGCTTCTGACTGAATGGTGCGAGCAGCAGCCCCCCCGACTTCAGGGATCCTGTCTGCACGAACGCGTGAGCAGCACCGTCCAGTACATTGGCAGTTCGGGGCGTCGCGGTGTCGAAGATCACCTGCGTTATCTTGCAGAACTGGCCAGCGAACGCCTGTCACAATCCTACTCCACCATTCGCACTATCACGTGGGCCATCCCGATTCTCGGATTTCTGGGGACTGTGATCGGCATCACGCTCGCCATTTCCGATCTCACGCCGGAGCAGCTCGACTCGTCACTGGCGGACGTCACACAGGGCCTGGGTTTTGCGTTTGATACCACCGCACTGGCCCTGGCCATGTCAATCGTGCTGGTGTTTGCTTCGTTCGCAACAGAACGGATGGAGCAGTCGGTGCTCAACAGTGTGGAACAGCTGGGAATCGAACACCTGCTGCCCTGGTTTGCGACACAGGAAGCGGCCACTCCGGCGGCGTCGGTTTCCGGACTGTCCCCAGACGTCTGGACCGAACAGCTGGAGGGACTGCGAAACGTCTGGACACAGGTGCTGCAGCAGCATGCTCAGCAGATGTCGGACATGTTTCAGGCGGAAGTGGATCAAACTCTCGGCCTGCATCGGGAAAGCGTGGCCACCGCTCGCGACGCATACGCTGCGGCGCTGAACGAGACCTCCACACATCTGCTGGATCAGGTGGCCGACGCGGGCGAAGTCTTCACTCGACGCATGGACTCCTGGCAGGCCGCCCTGCAGCAGACATCGGCCGACGCCACGCGACAGGCAGAAGCCGTTCATGAACTGGCAGCCGTCCTGCTGCGGATGTCCGAGTCGGAAGAACGCCTGGTGGCCCTGCAGCGGCAGTTGAATGACAACCTGAACAGCCTGCAGCTGGCCAACACCATTGAAGAATCCGCCAACAGTCTGACGGCAGCCGTGCACGTGCTGACCGCCAAGACGTCTCGTCGAGCCGCCTGAGTTAACACTGGTCCCGCGAATCCGCTGTCATGGCTCGCACCAAAACGCAACAATCCGTGTCCCTGTTTCCGTTTCTGGCCGTGCTGATCTGCACCATGGGGGCTTTGATCCTCGTGCTGCTGCTCACCACGCGACAGATTCGTGAGCAGGTCGAGCAGGAAGCTCTCCAGGAGCAACTGGCTGCGAAAGTGCCGGCCCCTGAGTTGACCGGGGGACCGGCGGAACCCGCTCCACGGACCGCAGTCGCTTCATCAGACTCTGTATCGCAGGAAGATGCGGTCGCCGCCGAGGCTGCGGCCCGGCAGCCGCTCCCGGAACAAGCCGTGGTCGATGCGGAAAAAGAAAAACGACGCGCTCAGATCGACGCCACCACCCTGATCATTGCCGACGCCCGCACCGAACTGGATGCTCTGCGAAACCGCATCAGCCGTGCAACCGCCGATCGTGAGGAACTTGCCCGGCAGCACACAGATCTGATCGCGTCCACCCAGGAGCTTGAGGGGCAGGCCGAACAGCTGGAAGGCCCACTGGATCTGGAAGAACAGTCGGAACGCGTCATGCAACTCAGGCAGCAACTGCAGGCCCGCAACGCGCAGAAATCGGAACAGTCCGAAGAACTCAAAGCACTGTATGGGGATCTGGACGAAGCGTCGGAGACCACCCGCAAAGCCGAACAGCTGCTGCATCGCCGCGAATCGGCCCTCATTGGCCTGCGGGAACTGGCGGAAAAGGCGGAGCAGCAGCCCGCTGTGGGCACAGACGCCACCCTGATTGAATTCACCAACAGTTCGGGTACCACGCAGTTTCCCGTCATCATCGAATTGAACAGCGCCGGCCTGGTGTTTCAGCCGTCAGGTGTCGCAATTCGGACGTCTGATCTGGAAGGATTCTCGCCGCGAGAATCACCACTGGTGGCCGGAATCCTGGCGGCGCACAACGCCCAGCCGTCGCGTTCCCTGATGGAGCGTCCCTATGCACTGCTGCTGGTACGACCGGAAGGCAGCCTGGCGTTCTACACGGCGCAGCGGATACTTCGCGGCGCACAGATTCACTTTGGTTACGAGCTGCTGGAGTCTGATCGCAAAGTGGCCATCGAAACGCCCGCCTGGGAGGAACGATCTGAAATCATCTCTGCTGTCGAGTCCTCCATGCAGCGTCGCCAGCAGCTGTATGGCGATCTGGTCAATCGCATCAACGAACTCAAGCGTCAGGCGGCCGCAAAAGACGGGCAGCGACGTTTGAGTGTGGGTCCGGATGGCCAGCTGCGGGAACAGGACGAACGCGTGGCCGACCTGCTGCCGGGACGATTCTACGCCGGCGGAGTGGCGCCACCTCCCGGATTTCAGCAACGTCGTGAACAGCAGCGTCGCAGTTCGCAGAACGCCGGCGGCGGCCCCTTCCCGGAGCAGGCCCAGAGTCCCCGGCTGGCCAGAGATGCCCTTTCGCCATCCAGCACTGAGAGCGGCGAGCGGACGCCACAGACCGGACAGCTCCAGCCGGGCGAAAACATCGTCCGCCTGCCAGCCACAAGCTCCGGAACCGGTCAGAGCAATCAGGAACTGGATCGCCTGCTGGCCATTTTGGAAGAAAACAGCACAGCGACCACCAGCGACCCACCGCAGTTCGGCGATCCGACCGTCAGGCACGGCGAGCCAGCCAGCAACCTCCCGCCTGGCTCTGGTGGATCAACTGTCGTGAATCCCTTCATCGCTTCTCCGCAGGGGCCAACCGTCCCCGATCCGTCGGAGGCAAACAGGGCCGTCGCCGCGATCTCACCGGGGCCGCCCCAGCAGGGATCGGCCAACAGTCGTCAAGATTTCAATCAAAGCGCCCCAAGTGGGCAGACCAGTGCCGGAGCGGACCAGCCTCCTCTCGCCGCCCGTGCAGGTGAGCCCGCGGCAGCAGAGCCGCTGGCCACCGAAGAACAGCTCTCACCAGAATCAACGCCGCTCGACTGGTCGAACTCCGTGGCCGCACCCACGGATTCGAATTCCCGCACAGTCGCTGCGGCCGCAAACGAAGAGTTTCCGTCATCGCCCATCGCCCCCACGGTGCCGGGAGCGGCTGCCGCAATGCCTCAGGGCGCAGTGACTTCCTCAGCGCCCTCGGCAACAACCCGGCTGGACGGTTCTCCCAACATGACTCCTGGAGCTGGTCCGGGGGGCACCGCGCCCGTGGACCCGGCTCTGGCCGCTCTGCAGCAGTTCCTCCAGGAAGCCGAACAGAAAAAGGCGGACGCCCGCCCCAATCGTTTTCTGGTGGATCTGATGACCGGCCGGAAGCATCGGACCGTCCGCGTGCCCGTCGATGTGCGACTGCAGGGCAACCTGCTGCAGATTGGAAATCTTGTGGCGGTAGACACCAGCCAGATGTCCGCACAACAGCTGCTGGACGCCACGCTCAATGGCATCAACACACAGCTGTCAGCAATGCCCGACGGCGGACGAACGGCCGTTCCGGTCCTCGATTTTTACGTGGATCAGGTGGCCGGCGCGCGACTGCCCGCACTTCTGCGCAGCCTGCAGCAGCTGGACGTACCGACACGCTCGATTGAAAGAACGGAAACTCCACCTGGCACCTTTTTGGAACTGCTGAAAAAGAACGCCACTCTGGGACGAGCGGCCGCCCCTATCAACGTCCGTCCGCCTCAGGCGGCTCAGGGGAGGATTCGATTATGAGCCGCCGTTCACAGACAGGAGTCCAGGATTTTGGATCCGATTCCTTCCTGGACATCATTGCCAACATTGTCGGCATCCTGATCATTCTGATTGTGATCGCCGGAATGAAGGTGGCGCATCAGTCCACGCATGCGGCCGCACTGACCGACGACTCTTTGCCTACAGCCAGTTCCACATCCATTGACGTTCTCACGGCGGCGGACCTTGCGAATGCTGACAGGCCCGTTGATGTCGCCACGGCTTCGAGTCTGCGGTCGGACAGCGAACTGGACGACGTGCGACACCTCGCGAAAGAGGCATTTGCAGCAGCTTCATCCCCCGACGAACCGACGGACAAATCCACCGACAACACGCCGGACACGGAGTTTCCGTCCCCTCCCGCAGAGCCGGAAGGCCCGGACCTCGATGCGCTCCACGCAGAGCTGGATTCTCTGGCGGCTGATCGCCGGCAGCTTGAGGAGGAACTAAAAGCCCTGCGGCAGCAGACGGCAGATCTCCAGGAAGAAGTCGTTGCCGCCACGGCCCGCAATGAACAGATGGGACGGGATCTGGATGCCCGGCGAGTGACCAGTGACTTTGCCACCAAACGCCGCGAAGTGCTCGTTAAGGAACAGGAAAAACTGGCAGATCAAATCGACTTGCTGGAGGAGCAGCTGCAGGCCCGCGAAGAAGATCGCCAGCAGGTCGACAGCACACTGAACGGACTGACAAAACGCCAGGAATATGTTCTGGACGCGCTGGACCAGATCGCTCAACAGACCCGCCAGCTGCGGGAGGTGCTTCAGGAAAATCCACCAGCCGCGCCGCCCACCGATCGTCTGAACCACAGAATCCGCCCGGTGAGTCGGGCGGTGGAAACGACCGAGCAGCACTTCCGGCTGTCCGGTGGACGCATCGCTCATATCCCGCTGGAAGGACTGCTGGAACGCGTGCGGCGGCAGATGGGGCAAAAGGTCAGTGTGGTGCGACGCTTTCGGCGGGCCGAAGGAGTCGCCGGTCCTGTTGGCGGATTTCGCATGAACTATGTGATGGAACGGCAGTCCGCCGACCCCATTCAGGCACTCAAGTATGGACAGAGCGGTTATCGCATTTCTGTATCCCGCTGGACCATCACCCCGGCGGAAACTCTCCAGGCGGAAACGGTGGAACAGGCCCTGCGCATGGGAAGCCGCTTTCGGCAGATTATTGAAGCCACGCCGCCGGACACCGTGCTGACCATCTGGCTGTATCCCGGCGAATTCCAGCACTTTGGCCAGCTGCGTGAACTGGCCCATCGACTCAATCTGCGCGTTGCCGCCCGGCCGCTGCCGGACGGCACGCCGATCTCCGGTTCGCCTAACGGAAGCCGTTCTGCCTCACAGTAGTCACGTTCATCCCTCCCATGCCGCCATTCATCATGGAATCATCAGACTTCATGTCATCCGCCGGTGAGTCCATGGAATCGGGGTCGTCCATCGCATCGCTGGACGGATTGTCGGCTGAATCGCCAGGCTTCTCACCGCCTCCTCCCAGCCCTGTGTCTGCACCGGGATTTTCCGTTTCTGTCTGAGCAACGGTGACCTGATACTCACCGGGAAACAGCACCTCGCCGTTGATGGTGCGTCCCCGAATGACAAACGATTTGGTCGTTTCAGGCAGAGCAAAGTAGACGGTGCCATTGGAGTCTTCGTGAAACCCGAAGGACTTCTTCTCACCAGCCACCGCCTCCACCACGAATCCGAACGCCTTCACGTGCGCATTCACACCAACCCCGTTGCGATATTCAATCGCGTCAAACTGCACGGGCTGCCCGGCCACTTTGGACAGTTTGTCGCGTGCCAGATCGGTCGCCGACTGCGACAGCCACGCCAGGCGTGCCTGATTCAATGGCTCGCGGTTGTCGCGAATCCAGTCTTTCAGCGGCAGACTGTTGCCGGGGTTGACGCTGAACCAGGCAAAGCCGTCGCCCGGTGAAAACTCAACAATGATGGAATCCTCTTCCACGCCAATCCGACAGGTCATCTGCCCGCTGACAAAACTCTCCGGATTCGTGAGAAACGCGTTCACGACCTTCACTTTTTCTCCGTCACCCAGTTTCAGCAGCGAACGTGACACACTGGCCGGCGGCAGTTCCAGGCCCAACGCCCGCGCACCAATCAGCGTGCCTTTCAGTTCCGGCGTCTGCAGGTTGGTGACAATGGCAACCACACCCAGAAACACGCCGAGGCAGACGACGGGAATCAGCCACATCAGGACCTGCTGCGAGCCGCGACGGCGGGACTTTTTTCGCAGCCGTCTGGCGACCGAAGCCGAACCGCCGGCGGGCGTCACTGTGGGTACTGGCGATTCGACCTGCGTGTCCGGCTGAGGGGGAAAAATGGCCGAATCGGCATCCGGGGCCCCGAACACCGGGCCCGTTTCGGCCGTCGGCTGAGGGACAGCGGGAGCCACAGCAGGCGCAGGCACTTCAGGAGCCGGTGGTGCCATGGGGGGGGCGGCAGCTGGTGCTTCGGGAACCGGAGGAGCTGATGGGGCTGCGGCAGCAGGTGCCTCGGAGGCCACCGGCTCGGTGGGCAGCGCCGGGACGACCAGACTTTTTCCGCACTGTGGGCACTTGCCACGTTTCCCGGCATGCCGATCAGGCACGCGGATCGCAACAGAGCAGTACGGGCAGTTAAATTCCAGGGCCATTTGCAGTCACCTGATTGGTGTTCGTCATTCTCTGCAGATTGTGCACGATTCGTCGCCGTGGCAAAAGCCACACCGTCCGTTCAGCCTACGTCGGGCTGCTTTGGTCGGTCGGCCAGGGTTGGGCGGCGTGAGTCGGTCAGTCTAAGTCGAACAGATCAACGTTAACCAGCCCCGGGGCCCGGTTGACGCCGCTCCATTCCTGTTTGGTCGGGTTAAGGTGGGCAGGACAGGACAGAATCGGCTGGCACTCGATACCGCATGCGTACTACCATTCCGGCCCAACGTACGCGACTCGCTCATCACCCCAAGTCCACTGCAAAGATTCTATGCGACTTTCTGAAGTCTTCTCATCCCGTCCCTTTAACATCTCGATCGAGATCTTTCCCCCCAAAACGGCGGCAGGAGACGAGGCCCTGCGCAAACATATGCAGAGCCTGGCCGCCCACGAGCCCGCCTTCATGTCGTGCACCTACGGGGCTGGCGGATCGACGCGGGACCGCACCATCAACTGGTGTCAGGAAATCCAAAACGACTTTCAGCGAACGGCAATGGCCCATTTCACGTGCGTGGGATCCACGCGTGAAGAACTGGTGTCGTGGCTGGATGCGGCCTCTGCGGCCGGCATTCACAACATCATGGCCCTGCGGGGCGACCCACCGGAGGGCCAGGAGAATTTCACCGCCATCGAAGGCGGCCTCAGCTATGCCAACGAACTGGTCGAACTGATCCGCAGCCACAGTGCAGAATTTGGCATTGGCGTGGCCGGCTATCCGGAAAAACATCTGGAAGCGCCCAACATGGACGTCGATCTGCAAAACCTCAAACGCAAGGTAGAGGCGGGCGGTGATGCCATCTTCACCCAGTTGTTCTTCGTCAACGATCACTTCCTGCGATTTCGTGATGCCTGCAACAGCCTCGGTATCAGCATCCCCATCGTACCGGGCATCATGCCGATCACAGATTTCGCTCGCATCCAGCGGATCACGGCCATGTGCGGCACAGACTTCCCCGCAGACCTGGCGTCAAAGCTGGAAGCTGTCAAAGACGACAAAGAGGCGCAATTCAAAATCGGCGTGGAATTCGCCATCGAACAGTGCCGCCAACTGCGGGATGCCGGTGTACCGGGCATCCATTTTTATGCATTGAACAAGTCTCAGGCCTGTCAGGAAATCATCGCAGCCCTGTAACAGCTACCCGAGCCTGACAGCAGTATCCGCTTAGCCTGCAACAAAAACGAAAAAACGCCCGCCACATTCCGTGGCGGGCGTTCTGTTTGCCCAGAAGCCGACTGCAGGCAGTCAGCCCGTTGCCTCAGACATCCTAGTACATGTCTTCGTCGTGATCGTGTCCACCCTTGGCATCAGCCTTGGGAGCTTCGGCGATCAGAGCGTCACTGGTCAGCAGCAGAGTAGAAACACTGGCTGCGTTCTGCAGGGCCGTACGAGTCACCTTGGTGGGGTCGATGACTCCGCCTTTGACCATGTCTTCGTACTTGCCGGTGGCCGCGTTGTAACCGTTGTTGCCGGTTTCGCCAGACACCTTCTCACACACAACAGCACCATCAACGCCGGCGTTGTTGGCGATCTGCGTCAGAGGAGCCTTGCAGGCACGAACGATGATGTCGTAGCCCACTTTCTCGTCGTGAGACAAACCAGCTGGCTTCACAGACGTTGAGGCTCGCAGCAGAGCCACACCACCACCTGGCAGAATGCCTTCTTCCACAGCAGCGCGAGTCGCGTGCAGGGCGTCTTCAACGCGAGCCTTCTTCTCTTTCATCTCAGATTCGGTGGCTGCGCCAACATTCACCTGAGCGACGCCGCCCGCCAGCTTGGCGATACGCTCTTCCAGTTTTTCACGATCGTAATCGCTGCTGCTGTTTTCCAGTTCGCGACGAATCTGATCGATACGGGCCTGGATGTCGGCTTTCTTGCCACCACCTTCGATGATCGTGGTGTTGTCCTTGTCGATGACGATCTTTTTGGCAGTCCCCAGATCGGTCAGTTCCACGCTGTCCAGCTTGATGCCCAGGTCTTCAAAGATGGCCTGACCACCGACCATGATGGCAATGTCCTGCAGCATGGCCTTACGACGGTCGCCGTAGCCGGGTGCTTTCACAGCAGCAATCTTGAATGTGCCACGCAGCTTGTTGATCACCAGCGTCGCGAGGGCTTCGCCTTCGACGTCTTCCGCAATGATCAGCAGTGGCTTGCCGGAGTTGACAACCTTCTCCAGCACAGGCACCAGATCCTTGATGTTGCTGACTTTCTTTTCATGAATCAGCACATAGGCGTTCTCCAGAACGCACTCCATCGAGTCAGAATCTGTGGTAAAGTAAGGCGACAGGTAACCACGGTCGAACTGCAGACCTTCGACGACGTCGAAGTTGGTTTCCAGGCTGTTGCCTTCTTCCACAGTGATCACGCCGTCTTTGCCGACAGCACTCATGGCTTCACTGAGAATATTGCCAATTTCCGGATCGTTGTTCGCAGCCACTGTACCGACCTGAGAGACTGCCTTGGGAGTCTTGCAGTCGGTCGCCATGCTGTGCAGCTGAGCTGTGATTTCTTCCACAGCCTTATCCATGCCGCGTTTCATTTCCAGCGGGCTGACACCGGCAACGACGGCTTTCAGACCTTCTTTGTAAATGGCTTCGGCCATAACGGTTGCGGTCGTGGTTCCGTCACCGGCCACGTCGGATGTCTTGCTGGCCACTTCGCGGACCATGCGAGCACCCATGTCTTCAAATTTGTCGCTCAGCTCAATCTCGCGAGCCACGCTGACGCCGTCTTTGGTCACAGTCGGTGAACCAAAACTCTTCTCAATGATGACGTTGCGGCCGCGTGGGCCCAGTGTCACTTTGACGGCTTTCGCAAGCTTCGAGACGCCTCGACGCATTGCTTCCTGAGCTTCCTGATCGAAGGCAATAATTTTTGCCATGTGAAATTACTCCAGATTTTAATTGGTCCGGAACGACGTGTGTCAGGTTCCGTTCACCCAGATTTCCTTAGCCGCTGCGAAGTACAAGGGCAAAAACAGCGCCAACATGCATCACTCACGGGAACAGATTTCAGGTGTTTGATTTGGACAATGCCGGTGCAAATCCGGCCAGGTCAAATCGATTTGTCCTCACGGACACACTTAGAGCGTCGCCAGAATGTCGCTCTCTCGCAGCAACAGATACTCCTCGTCACCAACGCTGATGTTTTCACCCGCGTAAGAGCTGAAGATCACCTTGTCGCCTTCTTTGACAGTCAGGGCCACTCGTTCGCCCTTGTCGTTAACATGACCATCGCCAACAGCGATGACCTCACCCTGCAGCGGCTGGTTCTGCGCGGCATCCGGCAGAACGATGCCACCGGCCGTGGTTTCTTCGGCTTCCGCTCGCTTCAGCACGACGCGGTCACCAAGTGGCACCAGTCGTGTGCCGCCAGACTTCTTACCCATTTCCATCTCCTGAGATTGCAGTTCACGAAAGCGGCTGCCACCAGAACACTTCCGGGCGTTTGAACCAGCCCATCGGCGATGCGCTGGTCAACCTCAGACGCTTTTGGCAGTCTGAGGCGGGAAAATACATGCTGCCGAACAAGAGCGAATCGTGTGCCACAGACCACACACAGAACACAACCTCCAATACAGAAACACCTTACAACGCCCCCAAAAGACCCGGCCACCGCCACACTGCCATTGTGACAATTCCCGCCGCGCGGCCCGTCGCCGTTGAGTTCACGTCCGGGGCGTCCTCCCCAGGCCGACCTTCCGGGTCACCCCCCATCGGTTCCGATCCCGCCCTCAGGGGGTGCCACAGCCACGACCGGTCAACAACCGGGGCATTCGGCACGGCCTGCTGCCAGCTGTGAGAACCGGAAAACCGGCCAACAAATCTGTGGCGTTGCCATGCAGGCACTATTAACGTGATTTTCGCGACGGCCAAACGGCCCGGACAGACGGATCTCGCGGCCACGTTGAGACTGTCGCTGAAAAGAATCCCGCTGGGTTGTCCCCTCAACCACTGCAAGACGGCCATTGTGAATTTCGGCAAACACTTATTCCCTCCCCACGACAGTACCGACTGGTCACTGCTTCGCGACGGCAGTCGGCAGGTGCTTCCCTGTCCGGTACCGTTCCACGAATGCGCGCAGGATGTGATGCCCGCCGTGCAGGGCTATGTGCTGGGGCAGTTTGCCGACGCACGCCGTTTTATTGAACTGCGACGCCTCGCCACTGAACACGCCGATGCCCAGCAGTGGACACTGCGTCTGGTGGAATGCATGCTGAATCTGGAGCAGGGGCGAGCCGACGCCGCCTGGAAACACCTGCAACTGGGACTGACGTGGCGAGCCTGTCAGGAACCGGTGAAGGAAGCACCCGCCGCATCATCGGCCACCGCGGTCGAACTTGGCGTTCGCGACTACCTGATCATGGCCACCGTTGCGCTGGCCAGTGATCGGATCGAAGCCGCCGAGACGTACGCATCACGGGCCATCGAACAGATTGAAAACGATCCCTCCAGCTGCCTGTCGGATGTTCTGCAGGACACCCGAGCCGATGCGATGCTGGTGTTCGCAACGATCCGCCTGCATCAGCAACGACCGGGAGAGGCAGAAACCCTGCTGCAATACGCCTACGATGCCCACATGCAGGCGGGCGACATCGAGCAGGTCGCCACGGGACTGCTGCTGCAGGCCGACATCGAGCTGGCGGGTGGCCGTCTGACGACGGCGGACTCTTTTCTGGGCGAAGCACGACGCCTGCTGAGCGAAAAATGTGACGACACGCGGCATCTGCGTCAGAGCCATCTCTGCACGGTGGTCGAAAAACAGCTGCGACTGGTCCGTGCCCGTCTCGCCGCCGAAACAGGCAGCAGCGCCAGATACAACTAACCATAAGATCTGCCACCCGGCGGAAAGAATCTCAGGATGAGATCCGCCGCCCAACCCGCTACGATCTGCGGATGAATACCCCCGCTCATGTGGCCGCCAGCTTGCTGGTCTGGCGAAACGAGACATCTCGACACGCGGCCTGGGCTGTCACTCTGGGCGCTGGCCTGCCGGATGCTCCGATGTACGCGTTCTACGTCGTCCAGAAACTGCTGGGCACGGCCGAACGTGAGATCTGGAGTACCGAGTACTATCGCGACAGCTGGCAGCTGTTTTTTGATATCTTCAATTCCATCCCGCTGGCATTACTGTTGATCGCCGTTGGGATTCGCACGAAGAATCGATTTTTACAGCTCGCCGCCCAAAGCAGTCTGCTGGATCTGCCCGTGCATCACGATGACGGGCACCGTCATTTTCTGCCGTTCAGCCACTGGCGTTTTGCCAGTCCTGTTTCCTACTGGGACCCGGATCACCACGGACGGGAGTTCATGGTCCTGGAGTTGTTCGCTGCCGTGTTCGCCTGTCTGTGGGTCTGCCGCCGCAGCCCTGACACGAGCATGCGGCGAATGGCCATCGCCAATCTGGGTCTTTACGCCCTGGGCCTGACAATTGTTGGGCTGGTTGTCCTGCGCGGCGGGACATGACCCAGGGGAAACCTTGCTCTGTCGCCGACGCAGCCTTGAGCTAGCCTCACAGCAACGGGTAAACCGCCTAAAATCCTAACAACGGTACGATTTCGCCGGTAAGGCATCTCGCGGGCCGGCGTCCCACGGTATGACACCCCACACATTGCACGCAGGACGCACGCAGCGGCAGAACGGCAACCATGAGCACATCCCTTCCCACGCAGCCACCGGAGCGGTCCGGTTCGGGTCATCCGTCACCAGCACCATCGGCCTACTTCGCCACCGTGCCCCCGCAGGAAATCCTGCCAATTGTCAACGGTCGATATGAATCCAGTGTGCCTGGCATCTACATCATTGGCGATGTCACCGGACTTCCTCTGGTTAAAGTGGCGGCCAACCAGGGCGTGGAAGTCATCCAGAAGATGCAGGACGGAAAGGCGTTTGAACGACCGGCGGACGATGATGGGCGCCTGGACCTGGTTATTATCGGAGGCGGCCCGGCAGGGCTCTCGGCCGCCATCGAGGCACAGAAATTGGGCCTGACCTATGTGGTGCTGGAACGCAATCGCATCGCCAGTACGGTCCGCAGTTTTCCGCCCGGCAAGAAGGTGTACGCAGAACCTCAGTTTGTTGACAACACCAGCGAACTGGATGTCAGCGAAGACCTCGATCGCGATGACTTTCTCGATCGTGTCCAGCGACTGGTCACAGACCGCGCTGTCAAAATTAAAGAAGACACGGAAGTCAAACACGTCCGCAAATCGGGAGAACGCGACTTCCACACAGAGACGGCCGATGGCAAAGTGTTCCCCTCGCGTTACGTGCTGGTGGCGATTGGCCGACAGGGACAGCCCCGCCTGCTGGACTGCCCCGGCGCTGACGACGCGCACAAGGTCACCTATCGACTGCACTCACCCGAAGACTATGGCAACAGCAAAGTCCTTGTTGTTGGCGGCGGCAACTCGGCGATTGAAGCGGCGCTGCTGCTCAAAGACGGCAACGACGTCACGCTGTCGTATCGGGGTGACAACTTCTTCCGAGCCAAAGACGCCAACCAGAAACTTCTGGCCGAAGCAGAGGCCAGCCAGCAGATCAACGTGGTCCGCAACAGCAACGTCACGGCCATCCGCCAGACTGATGTTGATCTTGATGTCGATGGCACGACCACAACCATCGACAATGATTTTGTCGTCGTGCAGATCGGCACACTGCCCCCCGTGCCATTTTTGATGGACCTGGGCGTGGAACTGGATGGCATCTGGACGCTGCGACGTCTGCTGCAGGCGGTTGTCGGTCTGTGTGTCGGTTTTGTGGTGTACTTTGGCGCGAAGTTCTTTGTCCTGCGGGAGGCAGCGGCCGGTACAGGCAAGCTGCTCGTGCCTGGACTGACGGCTCTGAAGGACGGCCGCCTGCTCGCCACTGCTGGCAGCGCAGTGCAGCTTGTCGCGCCGTATGCCATCGCCGCTTTGGGCGCGATCTGGCTGATCAATGTGCAGCTAAGGGCACGAGGCAGAAAAACGCTGCCCGTAACACATCCGCTGCGCTGGTTGACGCTGACCGCGATCGCTTTGTGGTTCGTCAAGTACGCGTCGGCCTTCCTGACACTCGACCCCACGCAGGCAGGAGCCGGCCCCTATCATCTGCCGGGATTCGAATGGCTGTTCGCCGTTATCCCCACGTATTTCACCAACCTCTATGGTTTCTATTATCTGCTGTATTTCTCTGCCATCACCAGCTTTGGACTTTACTGGGCGTTCCGCACCAAGAACGCCATCATCTGGAAACGCAACCTGACGATCATCGCCACGCAGTGGACACTGTGGTGGGGCATCCCAACGTTTCTTGTGGTCTTCAACGGCCGCAATGTGTGGACGCCTGTGGCCTCCAAACTCATCAACGCCTGGCCGTTGAATATGACGGCCTTTCGGGTGGACCCGGTGGTTGGGCAGGGAGACCCGACGTGGTGGCATTCGGTCGCCGTATTTGGTGTTGTCTGGGCCGTATTTCTGACGTTCGTGCTCATCCCCCTGTTCACGATTCGCTGGGGCAAGATCTACTGTTCTTATGTGTGCTCCTGCGGGGCGCTGGCAGAAACCGTGGGCAACGCCTATCGCCATCGCGGCCCCAAAGGAGATACGCCCCGACGCTGGGAACGCATCGGATTCGTCTTCATTGGTCTGGCATCCGCGGCCACCATTGCTGATCTGATGGGCTTCCGTCAGCTGTTTGACTGGTACAACATCTACGTGGGAGCCGGCATGGCGGGCGCCATCGCCATCGGCCTGTACCCGTTCCTCGGTCAAAGAATCTGGTGCCGCATGTGGTGCCCGCTCGCTTTCTGGATGAACTTCTGGGGCCGTTGGTCAAAGTTTCGCATCACTCCGGAGAAAGGAAAATGCATCGACTGCAACGTCTGCAATCAATACTGCCAGATGGGCATCGACATCAAAACTCGGGCGCTGCAGGGCGAACCGATCACCCTCGAATCGACGCCATGCATCGGCTGCGCAGAGTGCGTGGTCCGCTGCCCTATGGAGATTCTTCATCTGGGAGAAGCGCCGGACGCCACGCTGGTTCCCCTGAACATCCCTGACACCATGACACAGTCATGGTGATGTCGAGCCACAACGATGACACCGTTCATTAACAGTCCTGAAGCCACTTCCCATCGCCTGTCGTCCACTCTTCCACTTCACAAGAAGTCTGCCCGATATGACTGCCAAGCCCAAGCCCTCCTACTACGGCGCCTTCTTCTGGGTGTCGCTGATCTCGTTCGCCGTGCCCATCGCCGTGGCATTCGCCGCTTTTAAAGAAGTGGCCCCCACCACCAAACCCACCCCCGCACCGGATGCATCGGGCGTCGATCACAACCTGTGGGATTACCTGCTGAAAACCTATGTGGCCGATGGACTCATCGACTACGACGGCATGGGGCGGGACTACCTGTTTCGCACCTACCTGCAGCAACTGGGACAGTGCGACCTGAGTAAACTGACCACGACGTCAGATCGCCTTGCTTTGATGTGCAATGCCTACAACGCATTTGTGGTCAATGGAGTGATCATACACAAGGTGGACAAATCGGTACTGGACTTCGATTCTGCCGGGACCGGTTTCTTCGATCTGAAAGAACACATCCTCGGCGGCAAAACCATCAGCCTGAATCACCTGGAACATCAGGTCATTCGCAAAGTGTTTGCCGAACCGCGGATCCATGTCGCGCTGGTCTGCGCGGCGCGCAGCTGCCCCGCCATCCGCCCGGAAGCTTACATCGGCGCTCGGATCGAAAAACAGCTCGCCGATCAGGCTTCACTGTTCGCCAACAACCCTCGCTACGTGAAAGCCGACGAGCAGGGAACTGTCCATTTGAATCCCATCCTGCAGTGGTATGGCGAAGACTGGAGTAACGAAGGCGGCTATCTGACGTGGCTGGCCGAACTGGCGGATGATCCGGCATTGGGCCAGGCCCTTTCGCGGGCCGCCGAGGAACAGGACCACGTCAAATGGAACACCTACGACTGGACGCTCAACTCACAACGGGAACCTGGCAGCCATTCCGCATCCGGCGGTGGTGGCGGAGCGTCGTTCGGATCCGGATCGGTCCCCAACGAATAACCAGCGGCCCGCCAAACGCGAAAGTGAAACGGATGCTCGTACGGAATGGCTGAGCCGACCCAGCGCAGGAGCTTCGCTTCGGAGTTTTGTCGAAATCGTGCAAATTTGTCAGTTTTGCGGAACTTCGCACACGGTTTTCGCACTCCACAGGTGCAGTGACAGCCTCAGGGACGGCTTTTGCTGTGATGCCTGCCGTTTCACTGATGAGGAGTCGTTTCCATGCTGCCACCAGCTTCGAGGACCGTGTCGTATCTGTTGATTTTTGCGGCTGCGGCCGTGGTGCTCCCCTCCGCGAATGCCCAGATTGCCGTAATTCGCAACCGTGACGCTCGACCGGGATTCAAGGTCAGCAACGTTGAGGTGAACGCGGACATCGATGATCAGGTGGCCACAGTGCAGATTGCTCAGACGTTTCAGAATGTCACCTCGCGAACGCTGGAAACGCAGTTCGTCTTTCCACTCCCTGAAGATGCGGCCATCAGTGCGCTGACACTCATCGTTGATGGCAAAGAACTGACGGGCGAACTCAAACCCCGCGGCGAAGCCCGCAAGATCTACGAGGATATCGTTCGCCGCCAGAAAGACCCCGCTTTGCTGGAATTTGTCGATCATGGCGTCTTTCGCACGAGTGTCTTTCCCGTTCCCGCCGGCAAATCGCGGCGAGTGGAGATCCGCTATCGGCAACTGCTGAAAAGTGACTCCGGACTCGTCGACTTCGGCCTGCCCATGGGGTCAGTGCGACACTGCTCTTTACCGGTCGACAGGCTCAAGGTTGCCGTGCGCGTGAACACCCAAAAGGAACTCAAGAACATTTACAGCCCGACTCACGATTTTGATATCGATCGGGTGACGGCCAAAAAAGCGTCCTGCAAACTCGAGTTGACCAGTGTCAGCAAGCCCGATGATATTCGTCTGCTGTTTGGAACACGTGGCAGTGACGTTGGCATGGATCTGGTGACCTTCAAACCCGAAGGCGACGAGCAGGGCTACTTCATGCTGCTGGCCTCACCACGTGTCAAAACCAAAAAGGACGCCGTTATTCCCAAGACGGTGGTCTTTGTTGTCGACCGCTCGGGGAGCATGGCGGGTGAAAAACTGGAGCAGGCGAAGGCCTCGCTCAACTACATGATCAGTTCACTCGGAGAGAAAGACACGTTCAACATTGTTTCTTACTCCTCGGATGTCGACGCCTTCAAACCGGAACTCGAAGTCGTCACCAGTGAAACACGGAAAGAGGCTTTGGGATATGTGGAAGACCTCTATTCGGGAGGCGGGACGAATATCGACGAAGCCCTCAAAACCTCGCTGTCGATGCTCAAGGACAAAAAGCGACCGACCTACGTGCTGTTTTTCACCGACGGTCTGCCCACCGTTGGCAACACCAAAGAAACGACCATCGCAGCGCACGCCAAACAGGCCAACGCCGTGCAGGCACGCGTGTTTAGCTTTGGGGTGGGATACGATGTCAACAGTCGCCTGCTGGATCGTCTGTCCAGCGATCATCGCGGCACGTCCGTCTACGTGAAGCCCGAGCAGGATGTGGAAGTCGCTTCCACCAGCCTGTTTCGCAAAGTCAGCTCGCCTGCGATGACAGCCCTGAAAATTCAGTTCGCCAGTGAGAAGATTGAAACCAGCGGCAAACTCGTCAATCGCGTCTATCCTGCAGAACTGCCCGACCTGTTTTTCGGAGAGCAGCTGGTCGTTGTGGGACGGTACCGCAAGCCGGGTGACGTCAGCGTAACGCTCACCGGAGACGTCGCCGGCAAAGCCCGCTCGATGAAAGTGAACGCTCAACTGGGAGACAGCAGCAATACGTCCCGCAACACCTTCGTGGAAGAGCTGTGGGCCACGCGACGCATCGGACAGATCATCGACGAGCTCGACCTGAACGGACAAAACAAAGAACTCATCGACGAACTGGTCGCCCTGTCTTTGAAGCACGGCATCATGACTCCCTACACCAGTGACATCACTTACATGGATCGCCACTTGTCCAAGGGCACCAGGTCGGAGGCGCTTGCGGAAGCGGCCAGGCTCCAAGGAGCGGACGATGAGGCATTCAAAGCATTGGAGCTCAAAAA
>JANSXP010000123.1 GCA_024742875.1 Planctomycetaceae bacterium
CCAGATCCGTTCCGGCGGCAACCACATCAAACGACGTGCCCCGCTGGCCTCCGGCCGGGAAGACACTCGATAGTCGAATCTGCGGCAGCTGACCGCAGGCGGCTGGCAGCGTCATAGCGGCGAGCAGCAGCAGCGCTGGCAATGTCAGTGGAGGGCGAACCAGCCAGGCGGCAGCGTGGTGTGGCTTCATCGTGTTGGCAATTCCGGCGGGAAAGAGCAGAGCATTGCTCGGCGGGGACGGACACTCGTGGCAGACGACGGCGGGCAGGGAGTATCAGTGGTTAAACAGAAACTCTTTGGTGTTCACCAGGGCCCACAGCAGGTCTTCGTAGGCCACTCGCGGGTTGTCTTTGTGACGCTCGATATAGGCGATCGCCACTTTCAGTTCATCCGCGGTGGGGTTGCGGGAGAACACGGTCTGGTAGATCTCGGTCATGCGTTCGGCGTGTGTGCGGTCCTTTTCTGCGGCCAGCTGCGCGGCGCGAGCGCCGTCTTTGGAAATCTTGTCCTGCACCTCTTTGCTGTTGAGCAGATGGAGACTCTGCGCCAGGTTGGCGTCCGCGCTGCGTTCACATTCGCAGGCCGTATCGCCTTCGGGCATGCCAAATACTTTCAGGAAGTAAGGACCGCCGGAGGAATCGGCCAGCTGCAGTGCCCGCGTCCCCGCCGGCATGCCGCCAAAGCGTTCGGACGTGTCGGTCACCGTGTGGAAGGCGTCGTACAGAGCCTCAGCACTCAGTCGCCGCGGGTAGTAGCGGCTGAAGTTCTGCTTGTCCGAAGCATTGTACTCGTTGGGCAGCGAGCTGAGCTGATAGGTGCGGGATCGGCAAATGGTCCGCACCAGATCCTTCAGATCAAATCCGCTCCTGATGAAGCGATCCGCCAGAGCATCGAGCAGTTCGGGATTGGATGGCGGGTTGGTCTCCCGCATGTCGTCTTCGGGTTCCACGATGCCGCGATTGAAAAAGTGCTTCCAGTAGCGGTTGACCAGTGACTTCGCAAAAAACGGATTGGCCGGTTCGCTCATCCAGTCGGCCAGCTGCACGCGGGGATCCCGGTCTGCAGGAATGTCCAGCGGTGGCGCTCCCAGACCAGCCGGTTTCAGGCTGGCACCCGTGCGGGGATTGCTGGCCGTGGCCACGCCTTCGTTGTGGAAGACACTGCGATCGCGGTACTGCCCGGCCACGCCGTTGATGTTTTTTCGACCGACGCGACGATAGAAGGCGGCCAGAGAGTAGTAGTCGTTCTGGCTCCACTTCTCGAACGGGTGATGGTGGCAGCGGGCACACTGAATACGAATGCCCAGAAACAGCTGCGCCGTGTCTTCCACCTGCTCTTCCACCTGATCCACTTCGCGATACCACGTGACGGCGGGATTGAGCAGGGGCTCACCGGAAGCTGTGATGATTTCGCGTACGAACTGATCGTACGGCTTGTTCTCATACAGGCTGTCCCAGATCCACTGATGAAACAGTTGCGTGCCCGCGCGGTCTTCATTGCGGGTCTTTTTGTTCCGCAGGATAAAGTTCCACTTTTTGGCGAAGTTGTCGGCGTACTCCTGACTGTCCAGAAGGCGGTCGATCAGGCGATCGCGTTTGTCCGCCCGAGTGTCTGCCAGAAATTCCTGCACCTGACTGGCCGTGGGGATGGTGCCGGCAATATCCAGGCTCACACGTCGCAAAAAGGCGGCATCTGTGGACGGGGCGGAAGCCGGAATGCCCAGAAGACGCAGTTTGTTGAAGACGGCCGTGTCCACCACGTTGACGGCCTCCGGCAACTCGGATGTATCCGCGCCCAGAGGCACCGTGGCACGAAACGTGGAGACCTGCCCCTGATAGCGGGCCATGATGGCCACTTCACCGGCCAGATCGAGTGTGTTGACCAGCCCGGTTTCCGAACACTCAGCCATCTCCGAGTCGTTGGGCTCAAACAGACACATCCGCGTGACATCTTCGGTGCTGCCATCACTGTATGTGGCGATGACGGTGATCTGCTGCTCGCTGCTTTGAGGCATGACACGGGTCGGCGGATAACAGGTGATGCCTGTGACGGCCGGATCCGACTCGCTGCCATACGGCATGCCCTGCTCAATCCACCGGGCCAGCATGCGGTACTCATAATCGCCCGCTGCCATGCGTTTGCCGCCGCCGTGTGGCACCAGGCCGGTGGCTTTGGTCAGCAGCAGGCTCCGCGCTGGTTCGGCGGGGAAGATGCGTCGCCCGCGGGATTCTTTGCGGAGAAACTCATAATCGTCTTCCGGATAGAACCCCAGCAGTGACAGCCGGAAGCCGTTCTGGCCTCCGGACTTGCCGTGACATCCGCCGCCATTGCAGCCCAGTTTGGTAAAAATGGGGACCACCTGATTACGAAAGTTGATCGGTGGAGGCGAAGCAAACCCGGCGGCGCTGATGGGAATCGTGGCACTGACGTTCTGCCCGGGCAGCGTGGCCGTCAGCGTGGCCATTCCATCAGCCAGCGGTGTGACCAGTCCACTGGCGTCCACCGTTAGCACACCTTCCGGAACGACGCTGTACTGCACGACGCGGGTCACATCCGTGGCCGTGGGCCCGCTTTCGAATGTCACCAGCAACTGCTGTCGCGCGTCGGCGCTGCGCAGCTGAATGCCCTGTCCGCTGATGTCAGGACCAATGACCAGTCGCTTTTCTGGCTGTTCGGCGGCGTTGGCTGTCACCGCGCATGTCAGAAACACCGCTGGCACACAGAGGGATCGCAGCATCTTCATGAAGGCAACTCCGGCAGGGCAGGACTGGTCGGACCAGTTTTGGGGGAGGACGTTTGGGGGAGATCAGGTGGGCAGCAGGCAGGATTTCTTCGTGATAACCAGCCTTCTGATTCCCTGAGACTATTCGCTGTCGCCGAAGAGTCAAGACCGCGATCACGCCTAATCGGGTGGGCAGAAAACTGTCCGGGATCCTGCCAGGTTCCCGTTGACAATTCCGTTCAGATTACGTGGAGCCTGTCGATGCGAACACCGCCAACAGAGAACGATTGCGGGGGCTGTCACGGCCAGGCCCTGATGTCGCTCAGGCCGGTTATGCGGATTCTGCGGCTTACAGCCCAGCGTTTGGCCCCGCCAACTTGAGGCGTCCGGCTTTGGCAACCCGTCCACACCCTCACGTCGTTCGCCAGGCAAAATCGCCGCTTCGCCACCGAGTTGCATCAGCAGCCTGGCAGAATTGCCGTAGGGACGCATGCTGACGTTGCTGAGTCATGGTTTTATGTCTTCCGTTGTCGAAAGCCGCCTGCATGAAATTCGATCGTTTGCGAAACGCCCGTGTTGAATCCATAGAACCACTCGTGCTGATGTCAGCCGTCACAGGAACGGACGCCGGCGAATGGATCGATGGGACGGGAGAAGACAACACCATTTCCGCGCTGGGCGGCAACGATGAGATCTATGCCCCACTGGGCAACAACACGATCGATGGCGGCGCCGGCGAAGATACGCTGGTGATTTACGAAGGCGTGCAGGCAGACTTTGACGTCAGCAAGACCGACGACAATACGGTCTTTGTGGTCGGCCGCGGCCTGAACGGACAAACCAACACCAATCAACTGATCAATGTGGAACGCATCCTCTTTAACGACGGCGTGCTGCTCACGGCCGACATTCCCGGCGGTTCCGAACCACCCGTTGATCCGCCCGTTGACCCGCCCGTTGATCCGCCCGTTGATCCGCCTGTTGATCCGCCTGTTGATCCGCCCGTCGATCCACCGACTGGCGTCACCGTCGCAGGCACCAGCGGCGGTGACTGGCTGCCGGCAACGGAACGGGATGACATCATCGATGCCAAAGAGGGCGATGACGCGATTTACGCCCCGCTGGGTAACAATGTGATTTATGGCGGTGCCGGCAACGACACACTGGTCATCTATGAAGGCATTTCGTCTCAATATGACGTTGTCCGCTATGCCAGTGGTGCGGTGACAGTCATCGGTCCCGGAATCAACGGCCTGACCGTCGAAAACATCCTCGTCGACGTGGAAACTATCCTGTTCAACGACGGCGCCCAGCAGACCGACGCCCTCCCCGTCACTCCCGGCGACGGGCCTGACCTGCCCGGCACAGGCGAACCTCCCGTCGACCCACCCGTGGATCCCGTGCCCGGTGTGATTGGCCTGGAAGCCAGTGTCTTCAACGTCAACGAACTGCAGGGCGTGGTCGAACTGGCCATCCTCCGCACCAGCGGCAGCGATGGCGAAGTCACGGTCGATTATCAAACCGTCAACGGCTCGGCCACTGCCGGAGAAGACTTTGAAGCACGTTCCGGCACGGCCACGTTTGCCGATGGTCAGACGTCCGCCATCGTGGCCATCCCCATCCTTGCTGATAACCTCAACGAAGGCCCGGAAGCCTTCAACTTCACCATCGACAACGTGACCGGCGGTGCCACCCTGCTGGCGCCCCGCACTGCTCAGATCACCATTGCCGACAGCGGCACCACGCAGCAAACACTCATTGAATTCAATGACTTTGGTACCACCACCGGCCTGAATCTCAACGGCGATGCGGCTCGCGCTGGCGATTTACTCCGACTCACCGAAGCAGTCAACACGCAAACAGGCACCGCCTTCCACCTGCAGCCGCTGGAAGTCTCGGCCGACACATCCTTCTCCACACAATTCACCTTCGATATCAACGGCGGAGCGGGCGGTGCCGACGGACTGGCCTTCGTGCTGCACAACAATAACCTCGGCAGCAATGCCATCGGACAATCAGGCGGCGGCGTGGGCTACGGCGGACTCACCCAGAGCCTGGCCATTGAATTTGACACCTACGACAACGGCAGTTCCGATCCCAGTGCCAACCACGTTGACGTCCTTCGCGACGGCAATCTGGCCGCCGAAATCGCCTCTGGCACGCCCGGTTTCGACCTGAATTCCGGTAACCCCATCACCGCATGGATTGACTACGACGGCACCACCAACGTTCTCGATGTCTATCTGTCCAGCAACGGACAGCAGCCCAACGACGCACTCATCACAACCACCGTGGATCTGGCGGCCATCGTTGGTGACCAGGCGTACGTCGGATTCACGGCCGCCACCGGAGGACTGAACAACGCCCACGAAATTCTCGACTGGACGTTCGCCAGCGACTCCACCCTGCTCACCGCACCACCCACACCCCTGACGCTCACCACGGAGACCATCGTCGACGGCTTTGTGCAGCCGACCGCCATTGACTGGTCATCTGACGGACAGAACCTGTATGTCAGCGAACAACGCGGCATCGTTTACACCTACCGCGACGGCGTGCGAACCACCTTTATCGACTTCACCGACGAAGTTAACGGCACCCGCGACCGCGGCCTGCTCGATATCGCCGTGCATCCCGACTTCGAAAACAACCCCTACGTCTACCTGCTCTACACGCACGATCCGGACGAAGTCTACGACAACCCCAACGATCCGCTGGCCGGACCTGACCGCAACGGTAACCGCGCCGGTCGCCTCACCCGCGTCACCGCAGATGCCGCCACCAACTACACCACTTACATAGCCGGAAGCGAAGTCACCCTCCTGGGCGAAAACAGCACATGGGATAACTTCAACGCCTTCGTCAACAGCACCAACGACTTCAACGAAGCGCCCGCCGGCATCAATCCGGACGGCACCAACGTGCAGGACTTCATCGCCTCCGACAGCGAATCGCACACCGTCGGCGCCGTCGAATTTGGCCCGGACGGCGCCCTCTACGTCACCATCGGTGACGGAACCTCCTACAACCGACTCGATCAGCGAACTGTCCGTGTGCAGGACATCGACAACCTCAGCGGCAAAGTGCTCCGCGTCGATCCACTCACCGGAGACGGCCTCGCCGACAACCCGTTCTACAACGGCGATGCCGACGCCAATCGTTCCAAAGTCTATCAACTGGGCGTTCGCAACTCCTTCCGCATGTCCATCGACGAAGTCACCGGACTGGTCTACACGGGCGATGTCGGCTGGGGAACATGGGAAGAAATCAACGTCGGAGGTCCCGGTTCCAACTTCGGCTGGCCCTACTTTGAAGGCGGCAGCAACGGCAGTGCCCAGCAAAACGTCTACTCCCAACTGACCGAGGCCCAGCAGTTCTATAACAGCGGCGCCGAAGTCACCGCGCCACTGGTCGCCCTCAACCACAACACGGGCATCAACGCCATCGTGATGGGAGACGTCTACCGCGGCGACGCCTACCCCACAGAATACTACGGCGACCTCTTCTTTAATGACCTCGGACGTGGCATCGTCCAGAACGTCAGCCTCGACGCCGACGGCAACGTGACCGACATCGACACCTTCGCCACCGGCGCCAACATCGTCGTCATGATCAAAGAAGGTCCCGACGGACACCTCTACTACGTCGACCTCGACGACGGCGAAATCGGCCGCTGGGTCTTCTCCCCCTAGGCCGCGGCCGGGCCGCGATGCCGCGGCGGGCGGTGGCGTGGGTGCCGCGTTGCCCGCGGCGTCCGATTTTCCAGTGAGTGTCTGTGCGCCGAGTCGCGTCGCTACGCTTACGCGTTGTTCGCTGGGACAACTGGCGTGGCTCCGCGCGTGAATCGTTGCGCAGATCGTTGGTGCAGATCGTTGGTGCAGGCCGGGCCGCGATGCCGCAAGCCCCCGGAACCGTCTGAACACAATCAGCTCAGGAAACGGCCGGGGGGGGGGATCGGCGATGCGCTCCGGAAGACGTCGCGGTGATCTCAATCACGCCACGCCCCCAGCGACCAGCTAGTCTTCCATCACTTCTTTTTCTTTGGCTTCCGCGCCGCTGTTGACCATGCCTTCGTATTTCTTGGTCAACTCCTGAACTTTGTCTTTGGTCTGGTCGCGATCGTCTTCCGTCATCGACTTGTCTTTTTCCGCCTGGTCAGCGTGCTTATTGGCGTCACGGCGAATGTTGCGGATGGACACGCGTGCTTCTTCGGCCAGCTCTTTGACGCGGGACGCCAGCTGCTGGCGTCGCTCGGTTGAGAGTGCTGGCACGTTCAGTCGGACAACACGCCCATCGTTGTTGGGCGCCATCCCCAGATCGCTGTTCTGAATGGCTTTCGCAATCTCGTCCAGGCTGGAGACATCGAAGGGACGGATCAGGATCTGCTGCGGTTCAGGAACGCTGATGTTGGCGATCTGCTTCAGCGGCGTGGGCGACCCGTAATAGTCCACTTTGACGGTGTCGACCAGGCCTGGATTGGCGCGTCCCGTACGGATGCCGGTCAGAGATGAGGTGAAGTGATCAACCGCCTTTTCCATTCGCTCTTCAGCGTCCAGAAGTATCTCGTCCTGGTCCATCATCGCTCCTGTTTTTGTCTCAACGGGCACTCGCTGTGCGGGGGGCGAGTCGCCGGCCTGGGGCCAGCTGTCCGGCCCGGAAATGTGGTCCGGACAACGAATGCCTGGGGTGTGTTTTCAGTTCGCACGGGATCGTACAGAAACTGCCCGGCGGTTTAAACCGAGGGGAATGCAGCAGCTTTGCGGGGAGCCCCTGTCAATGGGCCGAGCGGGCTTTTCGCGATGTTTCGTTTTCTGGACAAACCGCTGCCAAAATTCATCAACAGCGGTGTCGCATCGCGACAGCGGAGCGTTACAATCCGCTCCATGTACGCAACCGACACCATCCTCAGATTTGCTTTTCCCGCCGGCCGGCTGGGTTCCACGCGGATCCGGATCAGCTTCCTGTTTGTTGTGTTTGCACTCGCGGTTTCCTGGCGTCTGGACAGCGTTTTGTACGGAGCGATCGCCACCGGCGTGCTCCTGTTCAGCGTGCTGGCTCATGAACTGACGCATCTGCTGATTGCCCGTTCGACTGGCGGCGACATGGACGAGATGCGACTGTGGCCGCTGGGCGGTTTGTCCGAGCCTCACGGTCGCGGGTTTCTGCAGGACCATGTGCACACCATGATGGGTGGTCCCGTGGTGAATCTGCTGCTGGCCCTCACCTGCATCATCACGCTGAACGTCGATCATGTGATGGGGCTGCTGAATCCGTTCGCACCTTTCGATGTGCCCGTGGATGAGGCCATGAGTGTCACCGCCTGGCGGATGGCCTTCCAGATTAACTGGGTGCTGTTTCTGGTCAACATGCTGCCCATCACGCCGTTCGACAACGGTGTGCTGATGCGAACCTATCTGACGACAAGATTCACGGAAGCCGAAAGTCGCGATCTGATCATTCGTCTGGGTCTGGTCATGTCTATTTTTGGCATGCTGACGGGCTTTGTCTTTGGACTGTCTTCACTGGTCATGGTGTCCGCCATCGTGCTGGTCTTTCAGATTCATGACAACGTTCGCTGGCACGAAATTCAGGGCGAGCATGTGGCCCTGTCTCAGTACGACATGCTTCCCAGCGAATCTCTGGAGGAAGAGTGGCTGGATGAGGAAGAGTCCGAGTACACACTGACCGACGATGATTCCCTCGACCGCTGGCGGGACGACCGCGAGCAGGAGCAACTGCGACTGGAGCAGGAAGAACGTCGGCGTGAAGAAGCTCAGGTGGATGACATCCTGACGAAGATTCATCAGGACGGTCGCGATTCACTCACAACCAGCGAACTGCGGCTGCTCAATCGCATGTCGGACCGACTTCGCAATCGTCGTCAGCACAGCTGAGCCCGCACAGCTGAGCCCGCACAGCTGAGCCCGCACGGGTGTCCGCTGGCACTCCCGTGAAACCGGCCCCCGGGATCCGTCTCCCTTGAGTCTGTTCCACTGTCGCTTGCTGTCGTTTCGCGGCGGTGGGCTCCTTGTTTCCATCGCTGGTTGTCGGCAAATTCCGTGCGAGTGTGTGAAATCGCGCAGCAGGTGTCGGTACAATGACAGAGCGTCAGTCGCATCGCGAAAGCGGGCTGCCCGGCAGCCGTGTTTGATCGATTTTGTTTCACCCATCTGTGATGAAAAGTTCTATGCGTCAATCTGGATTGATCGTTGTGCTGCTGGGAGCAGGGCTGTGTGGCTGCGCCGAGAACGAAACACCTGTTCCACCGACACGGGAAGCTCCGTCACGCGATGCGGCCGCGAGTGAGGCGGGGACCGCTGCCGATCAGGAAGCGGGGGGACAGCAGGCATTTGCCGGGCTGAAGTTTGATGTGCCCGCGTCCTGGCAGCAGCAACAGTTGTCCCCAATGCAAATGGGCATTGTGGCGGCCAAATTCTCTGCCGGAGCAGATAGCGACGTGCAGATTACGCTCTCGCGATCCAGTGGGGGTCTGGAGGCCAATCTGAATCGCTGGCGGGGCCAGGTCACCGTCACCGAGGGGGAAACGCTGCAGACGATCACGGCGGCAGGGACAGACGCCACGCTGATCAAGCTAACCGGCGACTATTCGCCAGGCATGGGGCGGCCGGATCTCGCAGACGGCTGCCTGCTGGGCGTGATTATTCCTCAGCCGCAGCAGGACTATTTCATTAAGGCCACCGGGCCGGCGGCCAGTGTGGATGAAATCGAAGACCAGTTCCGCGAATTCGTCGCCTCCGCGAGCGTGGAATAGCGGGCACTGCCAACTGGACGGGAATCTCGCGGACGCACATTTCGCGCCGTCAGCGAGCATCAGTCAGGCACACAATCAAACTTTCAGAAGAGCCCACATCGCACGTTATCGTCAGCGGCTAAATGTCTTCGATCACCGTTTCTTCCAGATAGGTGTCGCTGACCTCTGCCGAGGTTTCGCAGGACTTCTCGTCACCATCGTGTACGGCTTCAATGACGGCCGCGTGTTCCTCCCACCAGTTTTCCGCCTGATCCCAGTTCCACAGACTGGGGACTTCGACGGCGTTCAAAGCACAGAGCAGTTCGTCGGGCGTTTGAAATCGGTCTTCCGGCTTCTTCGCCAGGCACTTCATCACGATGGCTTCCAGCGCCGGACTCACGGTCACGCCAATTTCTGCGAAAGACGGCGGCGCGGCGGTGGCGTGAGCGATCACCAGCTGCAGAGCGTTGTCCAGGTCAAACGGTGAGCGGCCGGACAGCAGGAAAAAGGCGGTCGCTCCCAGCGAGTAAATATCACCGCGGGTATCGGGGCTGATGCCCTGAGCCTGTTCGGGGCACATGTACCGCGGTGAGCCCTTCAACTCGTTGCCGGCCGACAGCTCGCCGTCCTGCACGTTGGCCAGCGGTCGGACCAGACCGAAGTCCAGCAGCTTGACGACATCGTGGCGGGCGCCAGCGCGAGCCAGAAAGACGTTGCTGGGTTTGATGTCACGATGCACCAGCTCGTGCGCTGCGGCCTCCCTCAGCGCTTCCACCACCTGCCTGAGGATAAAGACGGTCCGATCCTGCGACAAAGGCCCCGTGTGCTGCACAACCTGACGCAGATTGCAGCCGTGCAGATGCTCCATGACGTAAAAGAAAGTGCCTTCGGCGGTCTGACCGTAGTCAAACACCTGCACGGTGTTCCAGTGAGTCAGCGACGCGGTCGCCTGCACTTCCCTCTCGAAGCGGCTGACAATGGTGGCGTCTTCCGACATTTCTGAGCGGATGAGTTTGACGGCGCACGTGCGTTTCAGCAGCCGATGTTCGGCCAGATAAACGTCTCCCATGCCCCCGCTGCCGATCTTCTCGCCCAGCCGATACTGCCCCAACTGTTCCGCTTCGAGAGCCCGGTTGCGCCAGCGGTTCATGATGGCCGTGCCGTAGATGGCACAGCCGGCGGCCACGCTCAGTGCCAGCAGATTGCCGGAGAACAGACCGGCGGCCGTCACATACTGCGCTTTGAAACTGGTGATCGCCTCCAGCGATGACTGATTGACGCCAATGACAACACCGGGAATGACGGCCATCAGACACACCATCAGCGCCGCGCGGCGGGCCGTGTTGGGAATGAACATGCCGTAGATCATCATCACGCCGAACGTTGCGATAATCTGATCCTTGACGGCCACCACAAAGGCAACTGCCTGCTGGGACGCTTCAAACGGGTCGCTGTGATCCCGCACCGTCAGGCGTCGCAGCTCGTCGTGCAGCTGAAGGCCCAGCTGAATCGACACGCCAAAAAACACGGCGGCTTCCACCACGCGAAGAATCAGCATCGACTGACGCGTGGCCGCGTACAGCCACACCACCACGGTCAGCAGAAACAGGATAATGGCGGAAGTGGCCGTCGAAGGCCACATGCCCAGCACCACCCCACGAATGGCGAATGCTATCTGTGCGGTCAGCAGCACCAGAGCCGCAGCACGAATGCGGCTGCGAACCAGTGCCTGATCTCCGGAACCGGTGGCCTGCGAGTCCAGTTCAAAACGCAGCCGCTTCTGAGCGCTGCGGCCAGACACCAGGTCGGAAAACGCAGTCAGAATTCGCGTCAGTCGGCCGCCATCAGACTTCATGGATCCTTCGTCGATAAAACGACGCATTCAGGGAGATTGCTGTCGCAACACAGATGGAGCACGAGCTGTGAGGCTCGTAGGGCCCCAGCCCGGTCGAACAGCAGCATAATAGGTCTGCGTGTCCCAAAAGAACACCAAAACTCACTGACTGCAGACACTCGCGTGGCCGGATTTCAGTTTTGGCATCGCGGGGCCAGCGGGGAATCCTGTCGCAGAGAATCCCGCCGAAAATCGGAGTTGAGCTAAGGTTCCTGCAGGTCCTGCCAGTGCCGCTGCAGCAGACGGACGGCCCAGCGATCGTGCGCCGAGGTGGCCGAGACGATGTAAGACCCCAATGATGTCGATCCGGTCCAGTGATAGTGTCGTTTCGTAAACAGCTCTGCATCAGAATGCTGCCGCACGATCTCCCGAATGCGGCGGTGTCGATCGGTCAGCCGGCGGCGGGTGCGGGCCAGCGTGACAGACTGGCAGTCCGTCAGGATCTGTGCATTCAGAGCGGGCGTCGTCTTCCAGGAGTGGCCGTTTGCCGGCATCTGCGGATCGCCGCCCGCCATCCCCAGCCGATACCACGATAAAAACAGCTGCTGCCACGCCGCCAGGTGTCCGAGCACATCGCGGACACAGCGGTCCCGATGGGCAAAGCCAAACGGCGCTGACTGACCGTGCGGACCCAGTTGTCGCAGGACGCGGGTCAACTGCTGCCGCTCGCTCTGCATCGCATTGAGCAGTTCCTGTTTGGTGGCGGGACGGGGCATGCGGGAGACTCGTTATCAGGTTGTTACGCTGATTCAGGCCGACATCGTAAGATGCCGAAGGATTGGTCATGGCCATTTATCGTGGGGCCGCGCAACCAAAAAGGGAAGTCCGCAAGTGCGAACTTCCCTTCGGCGATGCAGGATACATCGTGGTGGTTTCAGGCTGAGTGATTCAGCCGCTCAACTCACGAGGCCCGGTTGGCCTCATCATCAGTTACATCCGGCCGGTGCCGCACAGGCGGGGTCGCAGGCCGGACCACACGGAGCGTTGCAGGAAGGCGTGCCGGCATCACCGCACCCGTTTCCGCAGGCTCCCGTGCCACAGCCGTTTCCACAGCCGTTTCCACAGCCATTGCCACAGCCCGGGTTGCACGGATCACAGCAGCCGTAGATGGGCACCTGACGGCACACCACTCGTGGCACACAGCGTGTCTTGCACACTGGAACCTGTCGCGGAATGCAGCGGGTCTTGGTCACCATTTTGGTGTCGCAGACGCTGCGGCAAACCGTGTAAGGAACGCGGCGTGTGCACGTCTGTTTGGTCATGTGACAGGTTGTGTACGGAATCCGTTTGGTGACGCAGCGTTTTTCCATACGACATTTCACATAAGGAATGCGTTTGGTCACACACTCGTTTCGCCACGAGCAGGTCACATAAGGGATGCGTTTGACTTTCGTTCCCTTTTCCATGTGACACACCGTGTATGGAACGCGTCGTGTGCAGGTTTCTGTGCGGTAAGAGCAGGTGGTGTGAGGCACACGTCGCTTGACCGTGTATGGCACCTGTCGACAAACGGTGTAGGGCACTTTGCGATGGCACACCTGTGGCACCATCGTGGTGCAGCAGATGCGTTTTTTCACTGTGCAGGGGACCCAGCGTTTGCAGCAGATTTCACGGCAGCCGTTGTTGCAGCAGCCCCCCGTCATGCCTTCGCCGCACCCGCCCGGGCAGCCGTTACCGCCAGGACCGCAGGAAGGAACCGTTTTGGTGTAGGTTTCCCAGCGACCGCTCTGCACATCAACCACGCGGGTCGTGGTGACGGGCTTCATGATGGTGTAGCACGCATCTTTGTAGCACGTCTTTGACTCGGTGCGGTACTGCGTAATGCACTCGTCACGGTAACAGGTCTTGTAAAC
>JANSXP010000153.1 GCA_024742875.1 Planctomycetaceae bacterium
GAATTCGGCAGCATCAATAGCCGACAGCGAGTCAGCTATCGCTACGGCACAGACGGCATCCGCTTCATCGCCACGGAAGAAGTCGACAACGTCCTTGATCCAGTCACCGAGAACTGGACGGTGGCACAAGTCACGGAATACCTCGTCGACGCCCAAAACCACACGGGCTACCAGCAGGTACTGCAAGAAACGGTTACGGACGGCAGTGGCAACCTCGTCCGCAAAGTGGTCTACACAATCGGCCACGATCACATCAGCCAGACCACGTTCGGACCTTCCGATCCGGTGGAAGGCATGACGCTGGTATTCCACATGGACGGCCACGGTTCGACAAGAATTCTCACCGATCTTGCCGGCACCATCGCGAACCTCGCGACGCCACAGATCTTTCACTACACGGCGTACGGCCAGGCCATCAACTTCACGATGAGCGAAGCCGCGACGCAGTACCTGTACAGCGGAGAACAATTCGACTCCCGAGTTGGCCAGCAATACCTCAGAGCCCGCTACTACAACCAAGCAACGGGAGTCTTCAACAGACTCGATCCGTTCTTCGGAAACAGCACCGACCCCCAGAGTTTTCATAAGTATCTGTACACACACGGAGACCCGGTCAACGGGATAGATCCAACAGGGATGATGAATCTTGCGAGCATAGCCGTCTCTTCCGGGATCATAGGAGGTTCCTTTGGAGCGGTTTCTGGTGCAATTCGCGGAGCTCAATTCGGCGCAATGGCATCGCTTCGGCAAGGCTTGTTAGGTTTAGGGACTGGGATCCTGACGGGGCTTGCCCTGCCGTACCTGCTCTATGGTGCTGCCTATACGGTGTCAGCATACGGAGTCAGTTGGGCGGCATTTCAAACGGGCACCGCTCTAACAGCGGCAGGACAAGTCTTGGCTGTGGCCGAAATACTACCAACTGTGACCTACTCACTCTCCGTGTTGCTGGGAGCTGGAGCAGCAGCAAATAGCCTCCAAGAGTTTTTCGCATCCAGCAACAACTATGATCGTGCCGCAGCCGGCGTTGATCTACTCGGTATGCTTTGGGGTATGAAGGCAGTCTTGAAGCCGATCCGGTCCAACCGCCTCACGCCCGGAAAGGAAATAACCCTTAATGAGTATAATGACTGGCTTGCGTCCCGACCACAATCCGAACTCGATGCAGCGTTTCTTGGTCACAGAGTACGAGCCGTTGCTGAATTCAAAGCTCCCAGTGGCCGAAAGTACCTTGGTACAAATGGTGAAGTTGACATTGCACTTCTGCCTCCTGAGATCCAGGCAGCTCTTAATTCTGTGTCCCCAGAAAAACGAGCTCAGTGGCACGGTTGGTGCGCCGAAATTGCCGCGTTGACGAAAGCAGCTCAAGCTGGCGAACGCATTCCTGGGGGGAAAATTCGCGTTCTCAAGCACCGCGTTGAAAACGGGGTAAAAGTTGCGGAACATGGGAAACCCTACCTGCCGTGTCGGTCATGCCGCCCTACCCTTAAGTCGCTAGGAGTTAAGTATGGAACCAGCGAATAAGACCGCACCAACGGTCTCTCAAATACTCCGTCGGTTTGGATGGTCAATAAACCGTAAAGTGGATATTTCAGCAATCAAGGACGCTTGCGAAGTGCGTCGATTTCGCCTTTTTCCCTATTACACCTTCATCACCCAGAGCTTATACGGTCTTACGATTGATCTGATGGCCGATGATGAGATTACCTGTTGTGCCGAGTTGATTCGGTTTGACCCGCTCATTTGTTTCACCGACCTGCTCAGAGACGCACGTCGCAAATCGCGCCTTCACCTCCTGCCATTGGCTGAAATTGACAACGTAGGCTTCTTCTACATCGCCGCAGACGGCTCGTACTGGGCAGACATAGGTGAAGTATACTGCGTCGGAAGCTCATTCAAGACTGCCATGCAGCGTTTGCTTTTCGGCGCGAATTCGGAGTGAGACTCCATCAGTGCCACCCAACTTTAGACGTCGGTATTCCGAACCGGTGCCATCCGGACGTCGCAAGCCCATGGTGCCCCCCCATCCCTAGCGGCAAGCCTTCATGGATTCCCTGATTCGCATTGATTGCGGCTGACTCCCTGTCAAAGACAATCCACCGGTGCCACCCATCTTTAGTGCATTCACGCCCTAGGCAGCCATACAGGAGGCCGTGGCCTTCTTGACTTTTTGATGGGGCTCCCGAAGTAGTGGACACGTATAACCTCGCAGTTACCAGATTCTCACAGTTCAATATCGTGTACAGGTTGAAAGGAGAAGATGGCGCCATCTTTGTGGTTGATTATCCTCCGCCAAGAGTGCCAGAAAAAGAATTGCTGCGATTTGAAAGTGTGCTGGGTCGACCGTTACCGGAAGACTATCGGACGTTCATTAGCGAATACAGTGATGCATGCGCGAGAGAGTCACTCATACTTGATATATTCTCCCCCGGTCCCTTCTTTGGACTGCGCCCCAACAGCGGATCCTCTCTGGAGTTGAAATGGACAGACTCACGCTCTGTTCTTCCCAAGTGGACTTTGCCCATTTGCTACGATTTTGGGAGCGGGGGACTCTTGTGTATAGAATTCGCTGACTCTTCCCAGGGGCGTATCGTGTCACACTGCGCAGACGATCCTGTGGAAGTCGTGGCGGACAATTTCACGCAGTTCTTGGGATCGTTGGAGGCAGATGGTCGGTAAAAGACTAACCACCGCTGCCAGCCATCTCTAGGGGCAGAGGCAAGCCACCGGTGCCACCCATCTCTAGCGGCGAGCCATCATGGATTTTACTGATTCGCAGCGATTGCCGCTGATTACCTGCCGAAGAACGCGCCGCACAGTTCTATGCTCACCAAGCGGGCCCTTTCGTTGAGAGGCCCGATATGCCCAGAACTCAGCGACAACAGGTTTGCCCTCACGACGAAATCAACATCGTCGATTGCATCAATCGATGCGTCAGACGTGGCTTACTGCGTGACGCTACCGGTGCCACCCATCTGTAGCTGCCGACTACATCGCTGGCACCGTCAGCGAAACCACCACGATGACCTTCGATGCCTTCGGCCGCGAAACTGCCACGGTCTGGGACCGCCTGCCTGCTACGCCCGGCGTCGTTGTCGACATCTGGACCAACACCTACGATGACCTCGGCCGTCTGGCGAGCGTCAGTTCTCCGACTGGCGAAGTACTGTACGAATATGACAGTCAGGGCCGTCAAATCCGAGTCGCCACCCGCCCGAACGGATTCATTCCAGCGGACGCCGATGATGTCTCCACGGACATCCGCTACACCTACGATCTGCTCGGGCGTCTCGCATCTGTACAGACCTGGGAACGAAACGACATCGCTGTTGACGCTGATCCCACAGCGGCCGGTCAGCAGCCGGAGACCGAATCCTACATCTACGACGTGCTCGGCAACCTGGACAGAGAACTCAATCCCGATGGCACAGTCACGGACTACACATTTGACGACCTAAATCGCCTGACGGACATTGATGAAACCCGAGCCGACGGCACCAAACTCAGTGAATACGACTACACACTGCGAGCGGACGGCAAACGTGATTTTGCTGAAGAAAAGTTCTATGCGGAAGACGGTTCACTCATCAGCCACACAACATTCGACTGGGAATACGATGCCGCTGGTCGCATGACCGACGAAATCTTCACCAATGTCGACGGCCTGCTGTTTGATATCGACGACTACCACACGTCCTTCCAGTACGACCTGACAGGCAACCGCGTCGGTCGAACGACCATCACAGACACCAACAATGACGGTGTGATCGACGAGTTCGCTGACCAAGTCACACAAACGGACTACGTGCAGGATGCCAACGATCGCATCACCTCTGAAACCACCTACGTGGACGGCAGTGAAACAACTTCCGCAACCTACGGCTACGACCATACCCAGCAGACGTCAAAAGAGGTCTTCACCAACAACAGCGGCTTCAGTGAACTGACGTCAGAGCAGCGTTTTACGTACAACGTCCAGGGACGTCTGGCATCTGCGATCACGGAAACATTTGAATTCGGCAGCATCAATAGCCGACAGCGAGTCAGCTATCGCTACGGCACAGACGGCATCCGCTTCATCGCCACGGAAGAAGTCGACAACGTCCTTGATCCAGTCACCGAGAACTGGACGGTGGCAC
>JANSXP010000149.1 GCA_024742875.1 Planctomycetaceae bacterium
CATAGTGGTGCATCCGAATCGTCATTCAGTACAATGGCACATTCGCGCGAAATACCGCATAACAACACAATGCACCGGAGTGCAGTCCGGGCCCAGTCGACTTGATCACCAATTGTCTGCACCCGGTGATTGCCAACGTTATGCAGCAAAGCATGGGCACAGCTTCTTACATCGTCGGATACATCGAAGAGGCGTGGCCCGGGCTCGCAGGTGGTGGCGATCCCGACCAGATAACGAAGCTAAAGGACGCTGCTGCGACTATTGCTCGCCACAACGAAACGACACTCAACTCGTTGCCAAAGGAAGATGAATATCCGCCGTTATGCCGGGGCATGTTTTCATGGGCATCCAGCGACGCAATCATGATTACATACAAGAACCGCTTGATTCACTTTGCAGCGGCGATGAAAGAAATCGATCCCGAGACCAGAACGTGGCTCGACAAGATTGATGCGCTCTTACGAAAGCTGTATTGGGAATCGGCATATATCCGCATCGAAACCGCGTACATTGGCACTCACGAATTCACGTGGCAGGTCTCAACCCGGTGAATGGAAGACATGTGCAAGGGTGACGTCAAGCCGATTCTGGAATGGCGATTCGAATCAACCATGGCTCCAGAAGAACTCGAATCGCTTCGTGAGTAATTGTGGGAAATGCTGTATAACAAACGGTTGCACCGGAGCCCTCTCGGGCATCGGTTTGAAATCCACGTCAACTCCTCGGGCCCGGTGAACCGGGTCGTTATGTTGCAAACAGAGGTGCCAGTTTCTTGCCGCTCAATGCCGAATCCTTAACTGCAGACCCGCTACAATGGCAGCGCGTGGCACCGTATCACATTGCACGTAAGCGGCATCGAACCCCCGAAATCATCGATGCAGCGTTTCATTGTCTTGATCACTTACACTCGCAACCAAACACAGAAAGGAATGATCCCCAATCAAGGTCGGCCGACAACGCATTGGCTGCAATCGGCTACGAAATATCGGATGACGCTGACGCTGCATACGAGTTGACTCGTCGGATCGCGACTTACTTTCGCAGCCCCAACGTGAATCTAGCGTTTACCGCATTGCGGCAATTCGAGCGTTATCGGCTGTCGCGCTATCGGATATTTGTGTCCGAAAAACTTCTCGATGTTGCAACATGGGATACCCAAACACCTAGCCCGATATCGATGACGTTACGCGGCATCGCCTTCTTGCAGTTGTTCTATCTCGACCCAGAATACAAACACTGGCCGCAATTGGTCCAGGCGCGGACTGAGTGTATTCTCGGTCTCCAGCGCTGGGGAGCGGCTAATCCTGCTCACCAGTCAGCACTCCGTGGAATTACCCGTTACATCAACGGGGCAACATAACCACAGCATGAAGCCGAGTTGCGAACGGCCCGTTTCACATTGAGTATCACTCGTCGCAACCGGCTGATGCTAACCGTTATGTTGCAAGGCAGCAAATGGGCGACTTCGCATACAACGAAGTACTCGATCTCTGGATCGCGAATCGCAAGTTCTTGAGCTACGACATCGAAGTCCGCCTCTACTGCGACAAGAAAGATGATTTTCAGCAGCTCGCCGAAAACGCAGTCAGCGACATCGCAGCGCATTGGGAATCAGTCAAGGCTGCAATCATCGCAGAACTGCTTCCTCAACACCTCGATCACGCGTCCAAAGAAATCACTGGAGACGAATTCTTCTCGCAACTAACGATGCAGACGATTGACTTGGACGCGGTCGATATCATGTACACAATAATCTTTGCAGATGGCGGCCTGTTTGGTGGCCACGGCATTCAGGTGCTATGGGATCCAGAAGAAGAATTCAGTGCTGATGTATCACTGGTTGGCTGAATGCGCCCAAGCCACAATTCTGTGGGCGTCACGCTTAACGCGAACCAAACTCGCAAAAGCAACATAACAATCGGTTGCACCCGAGCGGCGGTCGGATGCTGAATCTGAAATCCAAGTCACTCGCCGCCGCCGGGTGAACCGGGTCGTTAGCTGGCAATACTCATCACAGCACAGCCACTCGATGAAACGTTCCGCGTAGATGTTGGCCGCGCTGACGGTGGCCGGACATTCGTTCGCGTCATCCACTTGCCAACCGGTACCGATCGGCAACAGGTCGGCCTCAACGGTGAAACCGCCGAGCAAGTTGCCAAACGTCTGGCGAACGAATTAGTACAGAGCCTTGAGGGGTAGACGTCGTGTTTCACGGACAGCCATACTGTGAGTCATGCGACTACGAAGGCCCAAACTTCATGTGGTCCTATCATCACCATGCAGGACTGTCTGTATTATTGTGCGATAAAGTGACTCACCAATTACGGACCGTCCACATCGATGACCGCCCAGAGTTTTTTGACCACTCAAAGACGGAGGATGAGCTGGATGCCGTGTTTGAAGATGTGATCACCAAAACCGTGGCCCAAGAAGCCCGTGAAAATGAATACCACGTCAATGTCGTACCGTTTGCATTGGCCAAAGGCGGAAAAACAACATTGCGATGTCCACGCTGTGCAACCCTGTTACACTGGCGAGCAACTGGCATTTCGTAAGTTCACACCACGACCGTGCCAGCTAACAATTGCGTGAACCGAAGCGGCGAATCCGGGGCAAACTGAAATCAATGCGTAACGTCGCCGCCCGATTACGCTGTTCGTTATCTGTCAAAGCACCATGGAGAATCCATGTCAGAGGTCTCCCGGTGACAATATCAGATTAAATAGGGGCAGATCATCCCGGAACAACAACTGCCTCAAAACCACAAACTGGCCTATCTCCTTATGGCAGTCATGGTGATCCTGCACGGATGCAGAATACTCTGGAACGCTGAAGACGCGACAGAGACAGCGATCGGCATAGGAATCTTGCTGGCATCCGTTGCCCTCTTGGTTTTCATGATCTACAGATTCACCACGCGGGTTTAGCACCGCCTTCTTTGCCTTAGCAAACATCAGGCTGGCTGCGCGCACCGATTCCCCTGTGACAGAGAATCGGAATTAGCAAGGCATCGAGTTTGGAGACTTGACCCGCTCACAGCACATTCTGGCGCGGTAGTGGCTGCTGGCTATTCCTGCCGCGTCTGGTGTTGTTCCGTGGCGGGAATCGGCAAAGGTTCCACGGCACCAAATACTAACGCCAATTTCTGCCCCGGGCGTGGACGGTGCTGGCCTGCCTCGGCAGGGCTGAGTTTGATTGTTCGGCTGGCTTCTACCTCTCAAACAGTGCATTTCCTCCGTTTCTGTCGTCTGGACTTGCCCTCAAATCGCACGACTGTGCCGGCCGCCAGTCGGTCCGCCACACGGTCGTCATACATTGCCGCCAGTTCGGACAGCGTCTTGTTCGTGGTCATCACCAGCGGCTGCCCCTTGCGAATCTCCAGCAAGTCAAACAGGGACTGGTACATGGGGTCCGTGGGCTGGCGTGTGGCGATGTCGTCCAGGAACACGGCAGAACGTGACCGCACCCGGCCCATGAATTGGTCATAGGGAACGGACTTTGTCACCGTCTCGCCGAACTCGTTAACGCACTCAATGGGCACAGCCTTGCCACCACGGCCCTGAGCGATGGCAGACAGGAAATCGTCCGCACGTGCCCAGATCGGCCGCTGTGTGAACTGTCCGAACACCACAGCTGCAGCACACGTCTTGCCGGTGCCGTAGTCGCCCGACAGCAACAGAGGCCACGCCCCGGCTTTGCAGGCGGCCTTAATCTTCTTTCGCTGTGGTGCGGGAATCTCCGTTTTGACTGCATCCTCATACCCAGGCGGTCGGTGTTCATGATGCGGCACCCACGCTTCTGCTGGGTCTCTCACTGGCAGCCGTGCGATCTGGCCGCGTAGTTTTTCCATCTGCGCGCCTATGGCCACTACGTCTTCGTCTGTCTCAACCATCGTATTCACTCCAATCTGTGCCACGAACACGGGCCGGTTCAGATGCCGCCGCCGTTTGCTTGTCTCGCTGCTCCCACGTCCGCACGCAGGCTTTCCAGTCCTGCATCTTGTTCTTCCCAACCTTCCACCCCTTTGATGCGTAGAAGTCCACAAACGACTGCGGGTCCACGGTATTGCGACGGCCCGCGCAGTAGTTCCGTACCTCATCCACAGTTGGGGGCTTGAATCGCTTCGCCGCCTTTGGCTTCCCATCTTCGGGCAGCAGCCGCTTCAGTTTGCGGAGCAGTTCAGTCTCCACGAGTCGCACCATCTTGCGGCGTTCTTCGTCGGTCATAGGCAGACGGACAATCGCCGCAAAAGCTTGCCCAATCTGCGGGAAGTCAACGCCGATCTGATCCCAGCGAACAATCGGTGGGTCGGTGATACTGTCCCCGCTCAGCGTGCTGGTTGATGTCTTGGGGCGAGCGTCGGCGGAGGAAGCCCCAGAGCCTTTGCCACGTTCTGGCGCCTGGACTTCCTCCTTCAAAGGTTCAGATCCCGCTTTCGCGGTCGACTGTCGTTCACGCTTCGTGGCACGTGCACTCGCAGTCGCTTCCGCACCTTCCTCATTGGGTGTGGCAATTGGTGTCTCGACCGGCGGAATGTCTACACCGGTGAGATTGGCGGCCGCCGTAGATTCCCCGGCTGGATCATCAAAAAGGGTAGCGCTACCCTTTTCATTGGCGGCCAGCATCCGCAGCCCTTCGCGTATCGACGGGATTTCAGAGAGGTTCAGCCCGGAATTCGCAAGCCGCATGTATTGTTTTGCGGTCTCGTAACTTCGCCCTCGGGACTGCCAATTATCTTCCAGCCATTGCTTCCACTGGCCATGCTTCACTTTTGCCTTGGCAGCAATCAGCAACCGTCCCGCGTTCTCGGCCTGCACCACTGCCGCCCGACTGTTCCTCACAGCAGCATCCGCGGCGCCAATCGCCTCTTCGGCCAGTTGGGACAGTGTCCACGACTCGTAAATGGCTGCTTGTTGCTCGATATTCATGCTTGGATCCGCCTTCGAAAAGGACGCCGTCTCTCCGGCTGTCACCCCACGAAGCTGAGGTTGCACAAGAACAGCCCGCCAGTCAGAACGAGACTGGGCCGGTCGGTTCAGGTTCCGGAGCGGGCTGCGATACGGGGGCGGTTCCTGCCGGCGCCACTGGCCGCACGCGAATGCAGTCCACTGTTTTGGCGTTCATCTGGCAGGTGGTCGGGAAGAGGGTGATGGGCTTGCCGGCCCACGCTTCGATCTCGTCACCGTAGAGAGCACCGATCGTGCCCGCGTTGGTGGCGTTCACACCGAGTCGCTTCTCCATGCCGACAAAGC
>JANSXP010000090.1 GCA_024742875.1 Planctomycetaceae bacterium
CGCTATGCACAAACGACCAACAAACAGCTGGCGGATGCGGAAGACGGCGAAATCGTCACAATTGCCGGCATGGTGGGCTCCATCAAGATTGCCACGGCCCGCAAGACCAACGCCAACGGCCTGAACAAGTATGCCAACTTTGATCTGGAAGATGCGACGGGCATCATTCGCTGTATCGCGTGGCCGTCGGATTACGATCGCTTCAAAGAACTGATCAAAACAGAAAACATCCTCATCGTGCAGGGCAAGGTGGATCGGCGTGGTCGTGAACCCAACATCGTTGCCAATCGACTGCTGACGCTCGATCAGGCCGACAAAGAGTTCACCGCACAGGTCGCCATCAAGTTCGACCGAGGCATTCACTCTCTGGATGATGTGGAACAGGTACGACGTGTGATTGGCCGTTATCCGGGCAGCACAGACGTCATTCTCGTGGTGGACAGTTTCGATCCCAGCGCCAATGAGACGCCTGCTGCGCCAAAGAATGAAGCCGGCGATGAGTCTTCTCAGGCAGCGGCCGTCGCGACTGCGGAGCCGGCAACCCGTGAAGAATCGAATCGGGTGCGGTTTATCCTGACAACCAGCAAAGACTGTCAGGTGAGTGTGGGCCCCGAGTTTCAGCAGGCTCTGAAAGATGCGATCGGCGAAGACTATTACGAACTGCGGGCGGGCAAGTCGTCTAACGGCAGCGGCGCGTCCATCGGTCGATAACGGCAAGCCGCACAGTCAGCAATGGTGCGCACTGCCGCAGAAACGTTGAACATTCTCGACCGCCCGGGAAAGTGCACTTCGCGAATCGACCGTGCGCGGCGTAAATACCACACCAGCCGTACAGGATTTCTGTTCTTTTAACGCCAGCTTCTGGACCATGAGCCACCACGATTCCGCCACTGACTGCCCCCCGGAGGGTCGCTCTGGTGCGGACCACCGGCATGCTTCCGGTCTTGGTCCGCTGCTCTGGCTGCTGCTGACGCTGGGGTTGATGGCTCGCCTGTTCGCGGCGATCGCCGTTGAGCAGTACGTTACGGCCGCGGATCGCCAGTTTCTGATTGAGGGGGATGCGAACGGATACTGGGAACTGGCCGGAAACCTCGCATCGGGCCGCGACTATGCCATTCACACGCCGCCGCGGTACGTGCTGCGGACACCGGGCTTCCCCCTGCTTTTGGCCGCTTGCCGAATGCTGGGCGGGGACTCTGTGCTCACCGCACGCTGCGTGCTGGCGATGGTCGGGACGTTCTGCTGTCTCCTGACGTTTCTGCTGGCCAAACGGATGTTCGGACAACGTGTGGCCCTTTTGGCGACGGCCTGGGTGGCCCTGCATCCGGTACACATTGGCAACAGTGTGCTGATTCTGTCAGAAACGTGGTTCGCCTGCTGGATGCTCCTCAGTCTGCTCACGCTTCAACAACTCTGGACACTGGTTCGCAAGACAGGATCGACCAGGCGTCTGACATTCTGGGGGCTGATGGCCGGAGTCAGCATTGCCGTCGCAATGCTGGTGCGGCCCGGTTTTCTGCTCTGGCTGCCCGTCACCGCCTGCGCAATCGCCCTCCCGCTGCTGCGCGGTCGGCTGTGGCAGCGACGCCTGCAAACCGGTGCACTGACCGTCATCAGCATCCTCGTCGGCTTTGCTGTGGTGGTCTCCCCCTGGGCGATTCGCAATCAGCGAGTCACCGGACATCTGGTTTTGACCTCGCTGTGGTCCGGTCCCAGTCTTTACGACGGGCTGAATCCAGACGCCAATGGACGCAGCGACATGACGTTTTTCGACACTGATCAGGTGATGAACGACATGTCAGAGTTTGAAATGAACGAGCACTACAAACGCAAAGCGTTTAATTTTGCCGTCACACACCCCGGCCAGGCGGCTCGACTGGCGTTTCCCAAGGCATACCAGTTTCTGCAGCCTGTTCCCAACTCCCTGGCTGATAAAGGATGGGCAATCTGGGCAGGCTGCACAACACTCTGGTGCACACTGATGGGGGGTGTGTTGCTGGCAGTGGGCATTGGCCGGACACGATGGCCTCAGTTGCTCCTTACGGCTGGCCCGCTGTGCCTGTTTCTGACGGTTCATATGGTCTTTGTCGGCTCTGTGAGATATCGTTTGCCGCTGGAATTTCCGCTGACGATACTGTCAGCCTATGGCTGGCTGGCACTGGCGATGCCACAAATGCGCCAGCAGAAAACCGCGGGTCAGGACGACTTGCCAGTAACATGAATCCCCTGGGCAACGGCTGCTTGCCCGGGACATTCCGGTCAGCATGGATGCATGAAGAAGCTCGGTCCCGTCATTCAATGGATGGTCAACATCACGCTGTTGCTCCTTGTCGCAGCGGGTGGGGCGTACATCTATGTCTGGCACAACAGCGATCGGCTGGTGCAGGATCAAATCCGGGCCCGGTTTGAAGAAGCGGCCCCCGGACTGCGATTGAGTGTCGCGGAAACCCAGCTGCATGGCACTCAGGGAGTGACGCTGCAGGATGTGGAAATTCGCGAACGCACGACAGATCGCCCGCTGTTTCGCTGTCGGGAACTGAACGTCAGCATCGACTCACAGAGACTGATCGACCATCAGCAGGTCGCCGTCAGCGCCGTAAAGGTGCGTGGCGCCGAAGTGGTGGCCGCGCGGGATGAATTCGGACAGTGGAACTGGCAGAAGTACGAGTTTCGCAAACCCACCCAATCGGTCCCCGGTCTCCCGCAGATCACCGTCGAAGACCTCACGATTCAGCTGACGCTGCAGCACGGTGCCGGTATTCCGACAGCACGACTTATCCTTCAGTGCCCGCAGTGGCAGGCCGTGCCCGCCTCTCAGCACGCCTACGATTTTAACGGCGGAGTGGCACTCCCCGGTGTGGGGGAACTGAAGCTGGCAGGCGGCGCAGATTTGAACAGTCGCCAGTGGGACGTCTCGGGCGCTCTGAAGAATGTGCGTGCCAACCAGGATCTGATGCAGGTGGCTCAGGCCACTGCTCCCCAGTTGCAAAGTGAGCTGTCCAAAATTGACACGGCTTTGGAACGCCTCCTGCCACCTGCACAAACAGCCGCCGCTCCATCGGGCAGCACGGCGCTGATGATTGGGACCGACGCGCGTACCGCGCCTCAGTTTCTGGGGCTTCTGGATGTCGACTTTCGTGCCTCCTCTTCCACGAAATCCGTGATTCCCGAATTCATGCTGCGGGTCGCCGTGAAAGACGGTCGCCTGGCGGCTCCTGCACTGCCCGTGGTGCTTTCTGACGTAAATGCCGTGTTCTTCAGGGACAACAACAACCTTATCGTCCGACTGAATCACGCTCAGGGTGGTCGCACACGGTTGTCCGGAGAATTCGAATCCCGGTCCGGACCGCAGGCAGCACCCGGCAAAGGAAAGCTCGAGGTGGAGCATTTCCCTCTGACCCCTGAGGCGGCGGAAATGATGCCTGAAAAGATGGCCCGACTGGTCAGGGCGTTTTCGCCACACTGTCTGATTTCCGGCAGTGTCAATGTGGTGCAGCAGCCGGACGGTCGCTGGCGACCGGAAGGACTGAAGGCCGAAATCAGCAAAGGCCGCGTGAACTTCCACCGGTTTCAATATCCCAACACCAACATTCGCGGCACGGTTGTGCAGCGGGACTTCGTTAGTCGCCCGGCGACCGGCAGCGAACCGGCGCTCACCGACAGGGACGTGATGCTGGATGTTGAACTTCAGGGAGAAGCCGGCGGACGCAGCGTTACAACACGCGGATGGATGAAGAATCCGGGCGTGGAGTCCGAGAACTTTTTCACACTGACGGCAACTGACTTTCCGCTGGACAGTGAGTTTCGCAACGCACTGGAACCCAAAGCGCAATCTGTCATGGATAGCCTGAATCTGTCTGGCACCGCCGATCTGAACCTTGCCTTTTATCGCCCTCCAGGACAGGACAAGCCCACACACCCTTTTTATCGCGTTCACGTCAGGGACAGCCGGATGCGTTTTGCCCGTTTTCCGTACACGATCACGGGCATCAGTGGTGACCTGACGTACGACGGCGGTACCAAAGAATGGAAATTTCTGAAGCTGCAGGGACAGCACGACGAAGCGAAAATCACGGCCCAGGGCAGCTTCCGGGGCGATACGCGTCCTGGCGTACTCGATCTGACAGTTCGCGCCCGCAATGCGGCCCTGGATTCCGATTTGTACAACGCTCTGACGCAGCAGCAGCAGACGCTCTGGAAGATGATTCGGCCGGAGGGGTTCTGTGATCTGACTGCCAAAATAGACTGGGTGGCTGCGCCCGGGCAGGCGGCCAGTGTACGTTTCCCGGCCTCCGAACCGGTGCGAATCTTCAACACCACCATTCAGCCTGTGCCGTTTCCCTATGAAATGCAGGTGCAGGAAGCGGTGCTGAGCTTCGACCCCAATGATCCACGTTTCGCGGGTGTGCAGCACGCAGAGATCCACTCGTTTCGGGCGATGCACGATGAATCGCCGCTGAGCGCCAGCGGGTGGGCGGAAGTGAAGCACGATGGCGAATGGCAGGTGCATCTGAATCGTGTGAATGCGCAAGACCTGCAGCCTGATGATCATCTGAAAGCCGCGCTTCCGGCGTCCTGGCGATCGGCGCTCAGCCGTTTGTACCACCGTGGCAAGCTGAAAATCACTGACTCTGAAATGGACTTCCGCGGGACCATCGCCGGCGATCGCCAAACCACGGCCAAATGGCATCTGAACATGCATCTGTACGACTGCGCGCTGAACGCCGGTCTCGATATGGAACATGTCCATGGAGAAATTTCGGCCCTGGGAGAATGGGACGGCTACCGACTGACCAATCGCGGCCAGATCAATCTGGAAACGACAGAGACACTGGAGATGCCGATCACCAACATTCGTGGCCCCTATTCCATGAACAACGTGGAACTGATTCTGGGTTCACGTCGCGTGTTTGAAGGAGGCGAGCATGCGCTTATCAGTAGAGACTCTCGACTAAGAGCGCAGGCCTATGGTGGAGACCTGTTTCTGGACGCCATCGTCGACATGCGGGAAGACGGTCGGTACTGGTTCTTCACAGAACTGGAAAACGCGCGTCTGGAATCCTATGCGCAGCTGCACATTGCCGAACAGCAGAATCTTCGCGGGCTGGTCAATGCGTGGATGTCGCTGCGTGGCGCGGGAGAAGATTCCGAAAACTGTAAAGGGCAGGGGCAGATGCTCATCAGTCCGGCCTCTCTCTATGAACTGCCTGTGGTCGTGAAACTGCTGGGCGCTTTGTCACAACTGCACCTGAACGTGCAGGATCGCACGGCGTTTAACCATGTGATGATGGATTTTGGTGTCCGGAACAAAGCGTTCCAGATGAACTACATTGATATGGTGGGCGAAGCCATCAGTTTTCGTGGCAAAGGGAGCGTGGGATTCTCCGGGGCCGTCAATCTGGACTTTTACTCGCGTCCGCCACGGGCCTCAGTGGGCAGCCTGCCGCTGTTTAACAACCTGTTTACCAACTGGGCCAAGGTGGAAGTGCGAGGCACCACATCGGATCCGCAGACGATCGTGAAATCAGCCGCCAAACTGGACAACGGACTGAAGCAGTTCCTGCAGCCATTCAACCCGAACCCCAACGGTCCCGCACCTTTGCTGACGCTGCCTCCCGCGTTTCAGCGTCCGGCAGGCGGATACACGTCCAGCGGCTACCCGGCAGGCGTACACGCGGGTGATCGAATTGGGCGTGCCAACCGTCGCTGACGCAGCCCGACCGGCAGCGGAGCAACACCATGCCGAAGCCTGCGACCACCTCCGCCCGGGGGCTGGTTGGTGTTAGTTGGGTGTCGTCGCAGTCTCTTTTTTCAGCATCGCTTTGTAGCGTTTCCGGAACTTTTCCACTTTGGGTCCCACAACCGCCCGACAATAGGGCTGACGGGGATTCAGCTTGAAGTAGTCCTGATGGTAATCCTCCGCTGGATACCATTTCCCGAGCGGCTCCAGCGTGGTTACGATTTTGCGTTCGAACTCACCGGACTCATTGAGTTCATCGATTATCTTTTTGGCGGCGGCTCGCTGGACGTCATTGTGAAAGAACACGGCAGATCGATACTGGGTCCCGACGTCAGCCCCCTGCCGATTCAAAGTGGTCGGATCGTGGGTGTGGAAAAAGACGTCCAGCAACTGGTTGTAGGTCACCACGGCCGGGTCATATTCGATGCGAATGCCTTCCGCATGCCCCGTTCCTCCCGTGCAAACCTGCTTGTAGGTGGGATCAGAAACGAAGCCACCCGTGTAGCCGGACGACACACGTTTCACCCCTCGGAGGCGCACAAAGACGGCCTCTGTGCACCAGAAGCAGCCTCCCGCAAACGTGGCGATTTCGGTCTTCGATTCTTCGGCGAGGTTCATTTCCGGGTGCTCCCTGCAGATACCGAGACAGACGACGGTCATGTGTGGCCCTGCGAACGCAAAGCCCGACGGTTCCGCGATCGCTCCGCCCATTGTAGCATCCCCGGCTGGCGGTCCAATTCCCGGACCGAATTCACACAACCAATTTTCGTTGTGTGACATTTTACCCCGCGGTAAACCCACTCCATTCTACATAACGACCAGCACAGTCTCCTGGTCACAGCCCCAAGAGGAATCGCCATGTTGGAAGGCAAATCATTCCTTGCGTTTGTCGGATCAGATTACGAAGACCTGGAACTGTGGTACCCGAAGTACCGCCTGATCGAAGCGGGCGCAAAGTTTGTCACGGCGGGACAGCAGGCGGGCCAACTGTACCTGGGAAAAAACGGATACCCGTGCACGTCGGACATTGAAATCAACGGTATCGACACCAGTGACTACGATGGGTTGATCTGCGCTGGCGGCTGGATGCCCGACAAACTGCGGCGTGATCCCGAAGTACTGAGGATCATTCGGGAATTCGCCGCAGCGGGCAAACTGGTGGCCGCCATTTGCCATGGCGGCTGGATGCCCATTTCCGCTGGCGTGTATGGCGGAGTGAAAGTAACGGGATCGCCTGGCATCAAAGACGACCTGATCAATGCGGGAGGTGACTTCGAAGACGCGACCGTCACGGTGGATCGCCACTTCATCAGCAGCCGGCGGCCCGATGATCTGCCCGATTTTTGCCGTGCGATTCTCGCTTTCTACGACGACTGACGGCTTGCGAATGCTCATTGGCAATCGACGATTCTCGAGCAATCCGCTGCGAACCGCGTTTCTGTACCCACACCGATGACTCATCGGTGTTTTTTTTTGCCGTTTTTCTTCCGGACGCTGTAACAGCTGGTTTGTGGCGCAAATGAGAGGTGTGAAAGACAAACACTCAACCCTGATAAAAAGGCCAATCTCATGAAGACGCTTACCCGCAACCTGACTTTGCTGGCTCTGATCCTGACATCCGCCGTGCAGGCAGGAGACTGCCGCCTGGGACACTTTGACTATCTGCCGTCCTGCGAAATTCGCCCAATCTGTCATCCGCCCGTCATACGGCCGTGCGTGCGACCGGCCCACGTCATCCAGCCGCGCTGCCGGATCCGTGTCTGCGAAATCCAGCCCGCCTGTCGCATCACCGTGTGCCCTCAGCCTGTCTGTCACCGCTGCGGTGGTGAAATCTGTACGTGTCACACGCGACCTTCCTGCCGCATCTCTGTGTGTGAGCCGACTCCCTGTCGCATCGTGTGCCATCCGGTCTCGCACTGTCGAATTCGCCCCGTTCATCCGGTCGATCCCATCCTGCCGGAACCCATCCTGCCCGGCTATGCAGACGCCCCTGTACCGGGCGATCCGCCCATTGCCCCGCCCGCTCCTGGACTGGGACAGCCGGCCGCTCCCGCACCGCCTTCAGAACAGCTGCCGCAGGTGACTCCCGGTCAGCAGGTATCGATTGAAGGCTCTCGTCTGGGCGTGCAGCCGGGTGTTGTCTCGCTGAGTGTCGCAGGCCTGCAGCTCCAGGCTCGGGTGATCAGCTGGACGGAAACCAAAGTGGACGCAGTCATCCCTCAGCTGCCGTTGTCGGCGGCAGCCACAGCGCAGGTAGCCGTGGTCAACGCACAGGGACAGGTAGCCGATCAGCTGGACGTACTGCTGGTGCCTGCCGTCACGGTTCCTCAGGAACTGGCCCAACGTTAAGACGGGCGATGGCCCTCGTGGCGACTGGGAACGATCCAAACAGAACAGCCCCCGCCGAATGTCCGGCGGGGGCTGCTATGCGTTATGGCAACAGCCGTCGCCTATTCCACGAGTTTGCAGCGCTGCCTGACGCTGGTGGAGAGATCAGGACGGCCCATTCAGGTGGGCGGCCGACTGACGTCCGAGCTGCTCAAGCATGCCCACGACATCATTAAACGGCACGTCGAGCCGCTCAACGTGCTCGGCAGCCACCAGCCCCACATGTCCGATCCAGGTATCCGGAGCCCCGGGAAAAAACACGACCACACGGCCGTTGGACAAACGATCTGACTCAAAGGCGATCCGCTGTGACTCGGGAGTGGTGACAAGTATGGGTTTCAGCGATGGAACATTTCGCGAGCCGCCGATATTGCCAGCCAGCAGGTCCTTATAGATGGCGTACTTGGGAAAGAACGTGTTGAGGTATTTTTCGATGAGCCCCGAGATTCGCCGCCCGATGGCTCGGTGCGCCATCAGTCCGGCAACAAAGCAGGCCAGCACGAGCACCAGCACGGCGACCCCAAACAGCATCGCGATCCCTGCAGCAGAGTGCAGAGGCAGGGAGTTGGCAAGCGGTTCGTAAATCACCACCGCAAAGCTGTAGACGTAGCCCAGCAGCCCCACAACCACCGCCAGCGGGAGCAAAAACAGCACCCCACCCAGCGCCGTCGCGCGGAAGAAACCAATGGACTGTCCGATTTTGTCCTTCATGTGACCTGATCCTGTCGATCGCTACTTCATCTTGAGCGACTTGATTTTCTGTTGCAGACTCTGGCGATGAATGCCCAGACGCCGCGCCGCAGCGCTGACATTCTGCTCTTCGGCATCCAGCGCCCGCTGGATGGCCAGACGCTCGAAGTCTTCAACCAGCTGATTACGGGCTTCTGTCAGCGGCAGATCAAAATATTTGTCAAATGTTTCCGGGCGTTCGCTGTCGGTGTGCGAGATGAGCCCCAGGTCGGTGGCGGTCACCACGCCCGCCTCACAAAGCGCAGCGGCCGCACTGATCATTTGCTGCAGCTCGCGGACATTGCCTGGCCACTTGTGGTGCAGTAATGCCGTGACTGCTTCGTTGGCCAGCTCAGCTCCGTCCGGCAGAAACTCGCCGGCCAGCAGCAGCAGGTCTTCATGACGGGACCTCAGGGGCGGGATAAACAGCTCGATGCCCTTAAGTCGGAAATACAGGTCCTGTCGGAAGACCCTGTCGGCAATGGCCTGATCCAGATCCTGATGCGTGGCACTGATGACACGGACATCGACCTGCACACAGTTTTCTGTGCCCACCGGCTGCACGTTACCTTCCTGCAACACGCGGAGCAGTCGCGTCTGGACGCTGGATGGCATGTCACCAATTTCATCCAGAAACAAAGTGCCACCATCCGCCTGACGAAACACGCCCTCCCGGTCACGATCCGCACCCGTAAAGGCGCCCTTGACGTGGCCAAACAGCTCGCTTTCCACCAGGGACTCTGCAATGGCGGCCGTGTTCACGGCCACAAACGGCCTGTCACGCCGATCACTCCGCTGATGCAGTTCCCGCGCTACCAGTTCCTTACCGGTGCCGCTTTCCCCGCGAACCAGAATCGGCAGCACTGTTTGCGCGGCCTTGTCAATCTGACCATACAACCGCTGCATCGGCCGACTGGCGCCCACCAGCGCACCAAACCGTGTACCGTCGGACTCACCGCCTTCGAGCTGTCGCACTTTGCTCTGCAGCTCAACGCGTTCCTGCGACCGTCTGGCAATGGAGCGAATGTGATCCACGTCGTACGGTTTGGTGATAAAGTCGGTCGCCCCGTGGCGAATGCAGTCCACCGCAAAATTGACACCGTCGTTGGCCGTCACCACGATGATTTCCGGTGTCACCGTGGCGGTGTCCTGCTGCAAAGAGGTGAGGACCGACATGCCGTCCACGCGGGGCATATTCAAATCCAGAAAAACCAGATCCGGCGCCTGCTGGCGGATGATTTCCAGCCCCTGTTCGCCATCTGCGGCCTCCAGGATAAGGCGGCCCTCCGCCTTCAGCGCCTTGGCCATGCCATAACGCGCGGCTGACTCATCGTCCACAATCAGGATCTTCATACGTTGGTGGCCTTTGCCAGTGGCTGACAGGGCAGCCGAACCTCAAAACTCGTCCCGGAAGACTGACTTGAACACGTGATGATACCGTTTAGTTCACGCACTCGCTCCCCCACAAGATACAGCCCCAGGCCCGTGCCGTCCGGTTTCCCGGTGACAAACGGCTCAAAGATGTGATCCTGCAGTTCGGCAGAAATGCCCGCGCCATTGTCCATGATGGTCATCACGGCCACCTGCCGCTCATCCTCCTGCGACGGCGCCAGGGCCGTACGAATCTCCACATACGGATCGGGGGTCTCGCGGACCGCTTCAATGGCGTTTTTGATCAGGTTAAACAGAATCTCACTCAGCGTGGAGTCCGTGCATTCCACCAGCACGTCGCCCAGGTGCAGGTCCACGCGCACCTCCACGCTGTGCTGACGGGCCAGATGACCAAGAATATGCAGCAGGCGTTCAATAACACGGTCCGGCGCCACGCCCACATGCGTCGCGTCTGACGGCCTGGAAAAATCCAGCAGACGCTGCGTGGTGGTGTTCAGTCGATCAATTTCCCCGATGATCAGCTCTACGTCGCGGGCATGCTCGTCATCGGCTCCAAGGTCTTCCCGCAGCAGTGTGGCGATGGTGCGCATAGAAGACAGCGGATTTTTCAGTTCGTGGGCCAGAGATCCGGAAAGCAGGCCCAGCGTGGACAGTTTCTCCTGCTGCACGGCGCGCCGCTCGGCCGTCTGTCGAGCCTGCTCCAGCTGTCGGTTGTGGATCGTGGCCGCGAACTGGTCCACCAGCAAAGAAACCATGTTCAACTGTTCGTCGGCCAGTCGATCACCGTTGAGCAGGGACCCCACGATCAGGCAGCCTTCAATTCCTCGATAACGAAAGCCAAATGCGGCGATGACGTCCAGGTCGCGCATCGCGGACAGCTGCTCCGCCACGCGGCACCGCGATCGGTCCACCCACCGCAGCTCAGATCGCCGAAACTGGTCCGTCAGCGCGGCGGTGGCGTCTGACTTCAGACGGTCCCGAATGACCTCTTCATTGGGAACGTCCGCCACCTGCAGCAGTTGCTCTTCCCGCGAGTGCTGTCTGAGTGTCAGGTGGATAAAGCGGGCCCCCAGAGACTGCACCAGATCGCCGACAAACCAGTCGGCAATACGCCGCAGTTCGTCGCCCGATCGACGCGACAGTTCGACCGACAGGTTGCGGGTGGCGTCGCGCGTGCGGGCCACATCACCGCCAATCAGATAACGCAGACTTTCCCGAAAACGATTGCGCAACGGCTGATAGGCAAGCACCAAAGCCACCAGCAGCAGCCCCTCCACCACCACAAAGTCAAACTTAAACTCCTCGCCATAACGACTCATCAGTTCTGAAAGTGTGAGCCGGTGCAGATAAAAGACGGCCAGCAGAATCCCGCCGTAAACCAGCGTGCGTTCGAACACCATCGGCAACAGCCGCCGGCGAAATGTGTAATATGCGAAGACCAGAGTGGGAACCAGAGGCGACAGATTGGTCAGCAGACGCAGCTGTGGCTCCCACCTCAGATCCTGAAAACTCAGCACGTAAAACGTGGCCATAAACGTGACTCCCACCAGACCGATCGAAAACTTGACGAGAAATCGATCGGCGGACGCCGCGGAGGCCTGCAGTTGGTGTCGGTTCTTCAGGAACAGCCCGGATGCCGTCAGATTGGCGGTCGCCATCCAGATCAGAAACGGCAAATGGAAGCTCTTTGTCGATTCAATGAAGTCGCGATTGCCGTACTTAATGATGGTGTAGCCAATCAGCGGCAGCATCATGACGGGCACGTACACGGCAATGTAACGGGCGCTGCGGGGCGGATGAGCAATGGCACCGGTGCTGTTCAGACGCAGACCCGCATGCAGAATGCCGCAGTTGAGCAGCAGCAGGCCGCCTGCCATCGTGATCATGCAGGCAGCATCCAGCGCCTGAGCCGTGGTGCCGTTCGTTTCCCGCAGGGTCGTGTGCAGAAAACTGCCCACGTGCCACATGGTCGCGCCAAGCATCGCCCACTTCAGCCAGATGGCTGTCAGCGGACGATTGATCCTTTCCAGCACGACCAGCAGCAGCACAGTATCAATAACCGCTGCAAAGCCGATACAAAACAGTTCAATCTGTGGCAGCATAGAGAGCTCGACGCGACAACACTCAGCGGAATACACCGATCATAGTGCAGCGAACTGCTAAAGTGCAGCCAACGGCTCAAGTTGACGTCCGGACGCCACACAATCGCACCAGGCCGAATCAGCGCAGTCCTTCAGGCTGCTGCAAAAAGGATCCCACATGAGAACCACATCACGCGTGTACAGTGACCCGCTGGATATCATCTGGCTGGATGCCGCCCGTCGCATGGGCATGACGGTCGTGCGTTCGCCCGATGTGTTCGCCGCGTGGGACGGGCACGGCACGTTGACGATCGGTACCGCAGAGACCCTCGATCCGGACGACAGTCTGGCGCAAATGATCCTGCATGAAACCTGTCATGCTCTGATTGAGGGGCCGGACGCTTTTGACAAACCGGACTGGGGCGTTCACCTGGATCAGCCCGGTCAGCGTGTGCGTGAACACGCGTGCCTGAGACTGCAGGCCACCCTTACTGCGCCGTACGGTCTGCGACGGTTCTTTGCCGCCACAACCAGCTTCCGGCGCTACTACGATGATCTGCCTGCGGATCCGCTGGCAGATACTTCAGACCCTGCCACTGCTGCCGCGCAGATCGGCCATCAGCGTGCCTCGTCAGGTCCCTGGTCCTCCGTGCTGTCGGTGGCGCTGTTGAGAACACGGACCATTGCCGAATGTGTTTACGGAGCAGCCGGCACCGACAGTCTGTGGGCCACCTACGATCCACAGTGATGCACATGCCGCTGAAAATCCGACCGCAGGCATGCATTCGCCGGCCAGGCCGGGTACCGTTTAAACAGGGGGCTCCTGTGTATCGTGGCAGAAAAGCATGGTGAATGACGAATCCGTCTGGCTGCATGGCGTGGTTGAACTGGAAGACGGCTACGAAGCTGATGCGGTGGCCCGGTTTTCCAGGCGACTGATCGCGCTGGCTCGCTCGCGCATGCCCGAACGGCTCAAAGCCCGCATCGACCCGGAAGATGTGGTGCAGTCGGTGTTTCGCAGCTTTTTCACGGGCAATCAGGCGGGCGAATTCGTTTTTCAGGAATCTTCTGACGTCTGGCGACTGCTGGCGGCCATTACCTATCGAAAGGTCCAGCAGACGATCCGACACCATCATCGACAGCGAAGGGACGTCGCTCGGGAAATCTCCGAGGATGCCGCCCCGACGGCCGGGGATGGGGGCACAGCCACTGCGTCTTCACTGGCCATGATGGTGGAACTTATTGAAGAACTCACCCGACTGATTCCCGAACGACACCGGACCGTGCTGACACTGCGACTGGAAAACTACTCTGTCGAAGAAATTGCCGACCGTGTGGGCGTGTCCACGCGGACTGTGGAACGCGGTCTGGCCATCATTCGCGAGGCAGCCGCTACGCTGCTGGACTGCTGATGGACTTTCAAACGGCCAATCTGCTGGAACCGATCCTGCTTCAGTTTGAGGACGCATGGCAGGACAACGCAGCGCCGCTGCTGGAAGAATTCGTGCCAGAGGCCGTCACGGAGCACGGGCTGGCGTCTTCGCATCGGCCGGCGCTCGTTCGCGAACTGGCCATGATCGATCTGGAACACCGCAGACGCAGCGGCCAGCCCGTAACGACCGATGACTATTTGAAGCAATTTGCTGAGCTCGAACAGCATCGGCTGCCCCTGCTGCAGTTTGAACTTCGTCTGCGGCAGCGCCTGCACGATGAGCCGACTGCCAGTGAGATCGCCACCAGGCATCCTGACCTTGCGGAACTCCTGTCCGGCACAGTGGATCGGCCGTCCAGTCAGTCGCATGTTTCAGCCGGCGATCCTCTGATCGCCGGTGCTGCGGTGGGCGATTTTGTCATCCGCGAGCATATCGGCAGCGGAACGTTTGCCGATGTTTATCGGGCCGACGACAGCCGGCTGAACCGACCGGTGGCGTTGAAATTCCTGAAACCCTGGATGCATGGTTCGGCCAGTCTGAAGGCCCGCATGCTGCGGGAGGCCCAGGCAGTCGCCTCACTGCAGCATCCCAATGTCGTTCCCGTTTATGAATTCGGCGATCATCAGGGTCGCGATTTCATCGCCAGCCGGTACATCAACGGCCCAACACTGTCTCAGTGGTGCCAGGAGCAGCAGCCGGCCCCGGCGCAGTCGGCAGAAATGACGGCCGCGCTGGCGCTCGCACTGGAGGCAGCGCATGGCAGTGGAATCGTGCACCGCGATGTCAAACCGGAAAACGTCATCATCGAAGACAGCCAGCCGATGCTGCTGGATTTTGGACTGGCTCACTTTGGAACCGCGGCCAGTGAACTGACCTTCGAAGGGGATATCGTGGGCACTCCCGCCTACATGTCTCCCGAACAGGCCAGTGGCATTCGTGAAGCTGGCCCCGCCAGTGACATCTACTCGCTGGGCGTGATTCTCTATCAGATGCTGACCGGACAACTGCCATTTGACGGCCGTCCGTCAGCCGTGCTGCAGCAAACGATTCATGAGGAACCGGAGGCGCCGCAAAGGATCAATCCCCGCATCCCGCGAGACCTGCAGACCATCTGCCTGAAGGCCATGAGTAAATCGGCCGACGACCGCTATGGCTCGGCCCGCGCCATGGCCGACGATCTGCAGAGGTTCCTGCGGCACGAGCCCATTGCCGCTCGTCCGCCGGGATTTGCAGAACGATGCCTGAGAACCGCCCGCCGATATCCAGTCGCCAGCGTGCTGGCTTTGTTGCTTATCGTGGCGGCCGCCACAACCATCGGCGGTTACGCGCAGTACCGGAACGTGGTCCGCGAACGCAACCGCGCGACATCCGCCGAAGACGAAATTCGATCGCTGCTGGCACGGGATGCAGTACTCAGCGGGCAGGTGGCTCAGCGTCAGGGGGAGACCGGCATCGCCGTGCAGCGTTATCAGGAGGCCATTGCCCGAGACTGTCAGGAGATCGGCGAAGTTCGCGTGAGCATGGCGGAATGCCAGCTGGCCAACGGCACGTTTGCTGCGGCCCGTCAATCGCTCGATGCTTTGAAAACTCTGTCCCTCACTTCCGAGCAGTCAGCCCGCGTCAAACTGGTGCAGCTGCAGTTGATGCTGGCCGATCAGCTGACGCTTCCGGTCAATGCCACGGAACTGGCGGAGTCCATTTCCGCCACTGCACTGCCGGAGTCCAGTCGGTTTCTGCTGGCAGGCCTGTCGGCCAGTGACTCCGTCACGGCACGACTGCAGTTTGAGCGGGCATGTGAAATTGACCCTCATAACCTGACCGCCCGCAGACTGTCGGCGCTGCTGTCTTTTCTGCTGGCGGACTTTGAGCGATCTTTAAATGTCTGCGAAACATCAGAACTGCTGTTTAAAGGGCAGCCTGACTTTGAACTGCTGCGGGCCATGAATCGGGCGGCGCAGCAGGATGTCGCTGCCGCCCGGGCGATCATTCGACAGGCAGACGTCAGTGCCGCGAGAAAGCAGTCATGGCAAACACTGTGTGACGACATCGGGGCCACGTGTGCGCAGTTCGACACAGGCGCACTGCGCGTGTTTCGTAACGGTGATCGGGGCGATACGGAACTAAACCTTGAGCAACTCATCAGCGTTCTCGTACGGATCCGGCGCGACTATCACGGTCTGGCCTCCGAGAATCAGTGGTATCTGCCGCCGGCCATCTCCGCCGCCTTCGAGGACTTTCTGTTCAGTTCCGACGAGGTGCTGAAAGCCGATCAGGCCACCGGATTCGTGGCCTCGCTGGCGAGCGTATTTTCCGGTGATGGTTCGGAACACTCGGCCGCAATGAAGCGATTGATTGCCGCGCACCCGGAACCCACGCTGAAGACCACACTGGCGCGGGATGCTCTGGATCGCTGGGGAACGACAACCGCCAATCTGACTTATGTGCAGCAGCTGTTCGAGACTTCGCTCCACGGCAGCAGCTTTCTGGAGGGCACTGACAATCAGGCGAAAGTGGGCGCGTTTCTGGCGGCAATGGGCCTGGCACGCGTGGAAAAAGTCCGTGTGGAACAGAACTCGGCACGTGCCAGTGCACTGCTGCAGACAATAGATCCGCAGCAGATTGATGATGCCGCGATGCTGCGAATTCTGTCGCTCACTCCGCTGCAGGAGCAGGCCTCCTGGGATGTTGCGGAGAAGTTTATTGGCCGCTGGGTCGAAGTCAGCAGTCAGCAGGAGAATCGCAGTATGCAGCTGGATGCCCTGTGGACACAGGCCGTGCTGCACAAGAATCAGCAGCGCTGGTATCGGGTACTGGCCGAGTGCGACGTCATCCTGGAGTCTTTCTCTCCGCAGGAATGGCAGCCGCCGATGAACCCGGAAGGCCTGAAGATCGCAGCTGTCACTCAGCTGATTCAGGCTGTTCAGGTGGAAGGTGCGGACTTTGACTGGCCAAGGGTCCTGCTGGACGCGCTGCACAAACGGCAGTGGGCACTGGCGGCGGCCGCACTGGCGGAGCTGGATGCCGCTGTGCAGGATCCTGCCGCTGTGCAACAGGCCAGGGGGCAACAGGCCGTTGCTGGACAAAGTGTGCTCGCGGAACAGACACAGGCGCTGCGAACGCTGTTTGATGCGCTGCAGCAGGATAACAGCCAGTCCGCACACGATGCCATCAGACAGCTGCAGAACGTTGAACGCTGGCGACCTCAGCTGCAGGCCATTGAACGGTCTTTGGAAGACCGGCCACCCAAAAGTTGACACGAACGTGTGGGCGGCCAAACTATCAGTCAGCATGCGGAGCCGATTTCGCCATGTCACGCCCGGTGGTCAGACAAGGCCCGTCCCCGACACTTGCTTTTCGATTTTGCGCGTCCATTCCGCGCGTCTGAACAGCGCGTCCATTTGCGCATCCCATTCTGCCCTCAATTTTCCCCAACACGGAACTCAACGATGAACGCTCGAGATGCGATCAAATCCGGTATCGATACCGCACAGATGTGCTGCAGCATGTATCTGCAGGACATGACGGACGAGGAACTGATGCAGCGTCCACACCCAGACTGTAATCACATCAACTGGCAGCTGGGTCACCTGATTCAATCCGACCACCAGATGGTCAGCGGGGTCGCCCCTGGCAAGATGCCTCCGCTGCCAGAGGGCTTTGCGGAAAAGTATGCAAAGGAAACAGCAGGCAGCGATGATGCCGACGCGTTCCTGAAAAAAGACGAGCTGTTGCAGCTTGCCAGCGAACAGCTGACTGCCGCGCTGACCGCCCTGGCCGAATTCTCAGATGAAGATCTGGACACGCCATCGCCGGAAGAAATGCAGACCTATGCTCCAACCGCGGGCGCGGCCTTCAACATGCTGGGCTCACACTGGATGATGCACAGCGGTCAATGGGTGGTGGTCAGGCGACAACTGGGACGACCGCCACTGTTCTAAACAGCGCAGGCCACTCAAGCTGTGAACGGGGAACAATGCCCGCGGACCACACGGACCGCGGGCAGTTTTTCTGCCGAGCGGCGATCAATACCGGGACACCGCACAGCTGGCCGTCACTGGCACCATGCCGGCCGTTTTCCTTCTGGTCGCCCGAATCAGATCACAGCCTCGCGGCAGACGTGGAGAAATGTGTGGTGAATACCGCGGGCAGGTATGGTATTCTTGCGGTCCCACCCAATTGTCTCCCGATGCATCAGTCACATGAGATCCTCCCCCCTGCTGCCTGTTTCCGCTGCTCTGCTGACCTGCGCGACCCTCTGCTGGCCCCAGGATGCGGCTGCCCAGGAGATCGACTTCAACCTGGACGTGCGGCCGATTCTCTCCAACAATTGCCTCCTTTGTCACGGCCCCGACCCGGAAGGGGTCCAGGCGGGACTGCGGCTGGACAGTCGCGAAGCGGCCACCAGTGAACTGGATTCGGGGATGACGGCCGTTGTCCCCGGCAAACCGGCCGACAGCGAACTAATCGCCCGCATCCTCAGCGATGACGAAGATTTGCGGATGCCACCTGCAGATCACGGTGCCGCGCTGACGCCCAGGCAGGTCGACGTTCTGAAACGCTGGATCGAACAGGGCGCACCGTACGCGGTGCACTGGTCCTATGTGAAGCCGGAGCGCCCCGAGCCTCCGGTCAGCCAATCGACCGCGCTGGCACAGTGGTGTCGCAATCCGGTGGATCAATTCGTATTGCGGCAGCTGGAAAGCCGCCAGTTGACGCCGTCAGACCCGGCAGATCGATACGCTCTGGCGCGGCGTGTCTGTCTGGACCTGACCGGCCTGCCACCAACGGTGGAAGAAGTGGATGCATTTGTGAACAGCAAGGATCCCCACGCCTACGAAAAGTATGTGGACGAGTTGCTGCAGCGACCGTCCTTCGGAGAACACTGGGCCCGCAAGTGGCTGGATCTGGCTCGCTATGCCGACAGCGCAGGCTACGCGGACGACCCGCCGCGAACCATCTGGGCCTATCGCGACTGGGTGATTCGGTCCATCAACGCCAACATGCCGTTCGATCAGTTTACCACAGAGCAGCTCGCCGGTGATCTGCTGCCGGACGCCACAGAAGATCAGCTGATTGCCACCGCCTTTCACCGCAACACGCTGACCAACAACGAAGGGGGCACGCAGGACGAGGAGTTTCGAAACGTGGCGGTCGTGGATCGCGTAAACACAACCATGGCCGTCTGGATGGGAACCACCATGGCGTGTGCCCAGTGTCATACGCATAAGTACGATCCCATCACTCAGGAAGAATATTTCCAGTTCTTCGCCGTCTTCAACAACACCGAAGATGCCGATCGCCGAAACGAATCGCCCACGATTTCGATTTTCACCAGCGAACAGATTCAGCAGCGTGAGCAACTGGAGCAGACGGTCAGGCGTCTGAACGACACACTCGCAACGGACACTCCACAACTGCAGAAATCACAGCGTCAGTGGGAGGAAACGTTGCGGGCTCCCACCGACTGGCGACGTCTGGTGCCCACAGTCGTCACGCGCAGCCAGGACGGATCGGCCACCGTGGAAGAAGGTGGCATCGTCAACATTTCCGGGACCGCCGAAAACGACACCTATCGTGTGTCCATTCCGCTTCCGCAGACGGAAAGCGATCCGGCCACTCTGGCGGCCCTGCGTCTGGAGACGTTTCCGGCTGCCTCGCTGCCGGGCGGTGGCAGCGGTTTTGGCGGGGGCAATTTTGTGGTGACCGGAGTGCGAGCCCAAATTGTGCCGCTGACGGAATCGTCACCGGAGGCCCGCTATGTGAGGATCACCAATCCGGGAAAGAACCGCATTTTGTCTCTGGCAGAAGTCCGTGTGATGAGCGGCGGCCGCAATATCGCGCTGCAGGCCGCGGCGAAGCAGAGTACGACTGACTACAACGGTCCGGCGAAACTGGCGATTGACGACAACACCAACGGTGATTTTCAGCAGAAATCGGTCACTCACACGGCCACGTCCACCAATCCCTGGTGGGAGCTGGATTTGAAGACGCAACAGCCGATTGACAGTGTGGTCGTCTGGAATCGGACAGACAACAACCTGCAAAGTCGGCTGGAGGGATTCCGCGTTGAACTGCTGGATGAACAGCGTGAGGTCATCTGGACGAAATCTCAACTGGCCGCCCCCAATCCCTCGCTCGCAATTTCGCCCAGCAACGTGCGTGATCTTCCTTTGGTCTCTGCGTTCGCCGATTACCATCAGAACGGTTTCGAAGCGGCCGACGCACTCACCGGAAAGACGGGCAATCAGGACGGCTGGGCCATTGCCGGTCAGACCGATCGCCCCCACCTGTTGACACTGGTCCCCCAAACGGCTGTCAGCATCACGGAGCCCAGCTCACTGCGACTGATCATCGAACAGAAATCGCCCCATAAGAACCACATTGTTGGCCGATTCGCAGTGAGTGTAACCAGTTCCGCGACTGCCATCTCACGTTCACAGATGCCGGTCAGCGCTCTGGCGGCCCTTGATGCCGGCCAGTCGCGTACACCGAAGCAGGCCGCCGAACTGGCCCGGTACTTTCGTACCTCAGTCGCCAGTGAACTGGCCAGCGAACGACGCGAACTTGCGGCTGCCAGGAAAAAACTGGCCGGCCTCAAACCGGCCACCTCTGTACCCGTTCTGCGGGAACTGACGAAAAATCGCCGCCGCACTCACCTGCAGCATCGCGGCAGTTATCTGGACAAAGGGCAGGAAGTGACGGCAGGGTTCCCGGCCGTCTTTCATCCCGCGCCGGAAGAAAAAATCGACCGCCATACGGTGGCCAAATGGCTGGTGGACAAAGACAACCCTCTGACCGCCCGCGTGATTGCCAACCGCTACTGGGAGACGATTTTCGGCCGCGGCATTGTGCTGACCAGCGAGGAATTTGGCTCACAGGGAGAGCTGCCCACCCATCCCCAATTGCTGGACTGGCTGGCCACGGAACTGGTCCGCAGTGAGTGGAACACAAAACAGTTCGTGCGACTTCTGGTCACGTCATCCACTTATCGCCAGTCCGCCAAAGTGACGGCCGAACGCCTTGCGGCGGACCCGGACAATCGATGGCTGACACGTGGCCCGCGCGTGCGACTGAGCGCAGAGATGGTCCGCGATCAGGCGCTGGCGGCCGCCGGACTGCTGAGCGACAAGATGTACGGACCACCCGTAAAACCTCCGCAGCCTGACATGGGACTGAAGGCCGCCTTTGGCAGCTCGACCGACTGGAAGACCAGCACGGGCGAAGACCGCTATCGTCGCGGTATCTACACGACCTGGCGGCGCAGCAATCCGTATCCGTCCATGGCGACGTTCGACGCCCCCAACCGCGAAGTGTGCACGGTGCGACGTAACAGCACCAACACTCCACTGCAGTCGCTGGTCACGCTGAACGACCCTGTCTACGTAGAGGCCGCTCAGGCGCTGGCCCGCAAATCACTGCAGCAGTCGTCGAAGCTGCCTGAGCAACTGACGTTTGCCTTCCGTCGCTGCCTGCTGCGACCTCCGTCCGCTGCGGAGCTGGAAGCTCTGTCGGCTCTGTATGAGGACTCCGTCAGCCAGTTCGCCGATCGGCCAGAGGAAGCGGCCTACCTGGCGACCGAACCGCTTGGCCCTCTGCCGGAAGGCCTGCCCACGGACTCTGCAGCCGCGATGACGGTTGTCTGCAATGTGCTGCTGAACCTTGATGAAATGTTCCTCAAACGCTGAGGCGACCAACACTTTTTCGCCACGTTCCGTGGACCAAATCACATGAACAGTTACCTGCAACAACTGGCCGGTCAGACACGCCGTCACTTCCTGGGCACCTCAGGAATGGGACTGGGCGCGATGGCGCTGTCGTCACTGAGCGGCTCCGCGTCAGCAGACATCGAAATCGACGCCATGCAGCCGCTGGCCCGACGAGTGCCTCATTTTGCACCGAAGGCCAAACGCGTCATCTATCTGCACCTGACCGGCTCGCCACCGAATCTCGATCTGTACGATCACAAGCCGGAACTCGTCAAACGCACGGGACAGGACTGTCCCGACGAGTTTCTGGCCGGCCGCACGTTCGCGTTCACATCTGGTGTGCCCAAACTGATGGGCACTCCAAGAAAATTTGCACAGTACGGCGAAAGCGGCACCTGGCTGTCCGATGCGGTACCCGGTTTTCATGATCCGGATATTGTTGATGAGATGTGCTTCATTCATTCGATGAACACCGATCAGTTCAACCACGCTCCGGCGGAACTTCTCATCTACACCGGTTCTCCGCGATCCGGTCGCCCGTCGATGGGTGCGTGGGCAACCTACGGACTGGGTACGGAAAATCAGGATCTGCCGGGATTCGTGGTGCTGATCAGCAGTGGCGTCCAGCCCAATGGCGGCGCCAACTCGTTTGGCAGTGGTTTTCTGCCATCCGTCTTCCAGGGAGTTCAGTGTCGCTCCAAGGGTGATCCCGTCCTGTACGCATCCGACCCCAAAGGCATGGATCGCAGTCTGCGACGACGTTCCCTGGATGCGCTCAAACAACTGAACGAACTGCAGGCACAGAAACTGGGGCATCCGGAAACGCTGACACGCATCGCGCAGTACGAACTGGCCTATCGCATGCAGGCCTCTGTTCCGGAAGTCATGGACATCACCAAAGAAACAAAGGCCACCCAGGAGGCTTACGGGGCCAAACCGGGAGAAGCCAGTTTTGCCAACAACTGCCTGCTGGCGCGTCGTCTGGTCGAGCAGGGCGTTCGGTTTGTACAGCTGTTTGACTGGGGCTGGGATTTCCACGGCACGGCCGCCGCCACAGGGCTGGCAGACGGACTCACCAACAAGATGGGGGCCACCGACAGGCCGATCGCTGCGCTGATTCGTGACCTGCGGGAACGTGATCTTTTGAAGGATACGCTGATTGTCTGTGGCGGGGAATTCGGCCGCACGCCGTTCCGGGAAGGACGCACGTCCAAAAGCAGGATCCTGGGCCGCGATCACTATCCCGACTGCTTCACGATGTGGATGGCTGGCGGCGGCGTGAAGGGCGGCACCAACTACGGACAAACCGACGAACTGGGTTTTGGCGTCTCAGAGAATCGCGTTCATGTGCACGACCTGCAGGCCACCATCATGCATCTGATGGGGTTTGACCACACCAGGCTGACTTATCGTTTTCAGGGTCGTGACTACCGACTCACCGACGTACACGGTGACGTCGTACACGATGTGCTGGCCTGATAAGAACTCGTCCAGCCATGTGATGACAGCCAGAGCACAGCAGGTGCCCTCGTCATTTTATTATCAACAGGGTGTTCCATGTCATTGCCGCAGTGTGCTGTCCTTCTGTTTGCTGTCATCTGCAGCGCGAATGCGGGCACGGTGCGTGCGGGCACGGTGCGTGCGGGCACGGTGCGAGCGGGCGCAGCGCGTGCGGGCGCAGCGCTCAGGGGCGTCTCTGGTGTCCGCAGCGATGATCTTTCCACACGCGTTGGCGAGCAGGTTGATGCGGCTCTTGAATCCGGACTGGGGCCCGGCGTGGTTGTGGCTGTCATCGAAAACGGAAAGACGGTTTGCGCACTGGCTCGCGGGCCGCGGCGTATTGATGAGCCCGACAATCTGCTGAAGCTGACCGACAAACTGCATCTGGGCTCCTGCACCAAGGCCATCACGGCGACCCTGATTGGAAAACTGGTCGATGACGGCCAGCTGACTTTCTCTGCTACCGTTGCCGAATGTATGCCCGAGCACAAAGCCGACATCCACGCGGACTGGCAGAAGGTCACTTGTCTGGAATTGCTGCAACATCGTTCCGGAATGCCGGGTAACGGACCATTCTTTACCAACGGTGGCCAGCCGAATCACGACACACGCCTGGCCATCGTTATGGAGGTCCTCAGCAAACCACGACCCGAATCTCTGCCGTTTGGAAAATACGCTTACTCCAATATGGGCTATCTGCTGGTGGCCACCATGGCAGAAGAACGCACCCGTCTTTCGTGGGAAGAACTGATCCGCACACACGTTTTTGAACCGCTGAAAATGACGTCCGCCGGATTTGGCCCCCCGGACGCCAACATCCCCGCAAAGGGGCCCTGGGGCCATCGGCAATTCGGAGACAAGTACGTTCCACTGGCCATGGATAATCCGCTGTCCATGGCGCCGGCCGGATGTGTGCACTGCACGATTGACGACTGGTGCCGCTTTATCGCCTTCCACATGGATGAGAAATGCGAGCATCATCAGCTGCTGCAACCCGCGACACTGCAGGTGCTGCATACGGCACCTGGCGGGCAGGAAACAGCCTACGCGGGTGGCTGGATGGTAAAGTCCATCGCCGATCAGCGAGTCCTCTGGCACAACGGCAGCAACACCATGTGGTATGCGGCCGTCAATGCCGCACCGGAATCTGCCACGGCAGTGCTGGTGGTTAGCAACGGCCCCATTGAAAATCAGCGCCATGTCGAGAAGCTGAACCGCACGATCTTCGAATCGCTGTTTGCCGCCGCAGAATAATGCGGCCCGAGCCCCGGCATCAGTTGCGAGGTCAAAAGGATCCGCTACCCTCCGTGCGTTGATATTCCAGCGACGGATGACCCTTCATGAAAACTCTGATTTCTCAGGCCGAAATCTCGGAACGCGTCAAACAGCTTGGTGCCACACTGACCGCAGACTACGAAGGTCGCCCGCTGACGATTCTGGGGGTGCTGACCGGCAGTATCGTGCTGCTGGCGGATCTGATTCGAGCC
>JANSXP010000113.1 GCA_024742875.1 Planctomycetaceae bacterium
AGGATGAGACGCTGATCGGCGGACCCAGGGAGAAGATCGGTCACTTCGTGCTGACGCGGCTGCTCGGCAAAGGCGGCTTCGGACAGGTCTATGAAGCCGAAGACCTCGAATTAAAGCGGAAGGTCGCTATCAAGATCCCCTGGAGTCATAAAGTGGACCAGGGGGCTTCCAGCGGAGCGCTCAAAGAAGCGCGGGCGGCAGCCGTCATTCAGCACCCCAACGTTGTTAAGGTGCATGAAGTGGGTGCGCTCGACAGAGGGCTGTACATTGTTTCCGAACTGGTCGATGGCATCGATCTGGGTCGCTGGCTGGAAACGACATCACCTGATGAGATCGAAACGGCCCGCCTGATGGCGGAAATCTGCGACGGAGTTCAGGCGGCGCACACAGCGGGCGTGATTCACCGGGACCTGAAGCCTGGCAATATTCTGATCACACGCCAGGGCCGCCCCATGGTGACAGACTTCGGCCTGGCACGCCGCCGCATCACCGGACAAACAACCGTCACACGCACCGGGGAAGTCTTCGGAACACTCAAGTATATGAGCCCGGAGCAGGCGAGGGGGATGCCGCGACTGATTGACGAGCGATCTGACGTGTTCTCTCTGGGCATCATTTTGTATCGCATGCTGACCGGCCGGGTTCCCTTCCGCGGTGGCAACGACGATATGGTCACGATTCTGTTTCAAATCACATCAACCGAACCGACATCACCGCGAGATCACAGACCGGGGATCCCCAAAGACATTGCCACAATCTGCCTGCGATGCCTCGAGAAAGACCCGGGCAGGCGTTACCAGACCGCGGCGGAACTCGCAGCAGACCTCAGACGGTTTGCCGACGGGGCTCCGGTCATCGCGCGGCCCATCAGCCCGCCGGAACGCCTGTGGAGAAAGGTGAAACGCTCGCCCGTTGCCGCCTCCGCCATTCTGCTGGCGACCATGGCGACGATCTCGGCCCTCTGGCTGGCACTGCAACCGGAACCGGACGCCAAAGTGGTCGATCGCGAGATCGTCGTTGCTCCGGAAGACGTCCGCCACCGAACAACAGTGGGCGTCCGCCGTGCGGACGGAAAGGCGGTGAGCTCGTGTCGCTGGTGCGTCGTACCGCTGGATCGCTACCGCCGCGAACCGGTTGCGGAACTGGCTTTGGAGTTTTCGGACCTGACTCCCATCTCGCCGGAATTACTGCCCGGAGACTACCTGGTTGTGGTGGAAATTCCCGGCTACGGATTTCACGAGGTGTACCGCCGGGTGCCGCGGGATCCGCAGACCGTCGGCATGCCGGGGATTAACAGTCGCAACTGGACGCGGGTCGGTGATGGCTATGTCTGGCCGGAAATCGTGGTGGCGTCATTCGACGACATCACGCAGTCTCTGGTGGCCATCGACGGCGGGCGCTATCAGCCCGCCGGCCCGGAAAACGCCGCCCCCGAATTTGACATCGCCCCTTTTTATGTCGCCGGTTTTGAATTTACCGCTCAGCAGCAGCGCATTCTGGAAGGCGGTGATCCTTCTGTGGTTGATCGGCTGCCCGCACAGGTGTCGGCCGTGTATGCGGATCAGATTGCCGAGACATTTGGCTGTCGACTTCCCCTGGAACTGGAGTTTGAGTACCTGGCCACGAATTTTGGAACCACGGAAGTGCCCAGCGGCCGGCCCGAAGAGTACGACTTTGCGTCGCGTCAGATTGGTGATGCCATGGCGGAAAGTTTTGATCGCATGGTGAACCAGCCGGTGTACAACCTGCACTGGAACGCGCCTGAGTGGACCTGTGGCGGTGGCATTCCTGTGACGCGTCCTCGCCCGCAGGAGCCTGATCAGTTTCTGGAGAGCAACCAGTTTGCCGAACGGCGTGCCGTCCGCGGCGGGCCGCTGGAGACAGGTCGACCTGATACCGTGTTCGATCGCGCAGTGCAGCTGGAAACAGAACGGACAAAAGGCATTTCCTTTCGGCTGGCCATTGGCAGACAGCCAAGATTTCTGTCAAAACTGGAAGCAGGGCAGTGAGTCCCTGACACGGGCCTGGCGGACTGATAGCCTAGGGCTCAGTTGACGGCATCCCGAATGCCTCCTATCGACTCCCCTCAATTTCTCAACGCTCAAGGTGCCCCATGATTCGCGCTGCTGTGTTCGCCTGTGCTTTGCTTGTGCCCGCCACAGTGGCTTTTCCTCAGGCCATGCCGCCGACTGGTCCCGGAGCGACGGGCGAAGTCGCCTGGTGTGCGCGATACAGCCTGGGGTCCGCCAACGGCGTCTATTTTTACGAATGCTGGACCTTCATTTCGGGGACAGGCTGCGAGGCTCCCACCGGCTACGGCGTGATGAATTTTGCGTGCACCCCCGCCTGCAGTCCAACACAGTGCGACTGCCAGGCGGGTCCCGGACAGGGCCGCAATGACGAAACCGTGACAAAAGACGGCGAACGCACCCGTTACACCGGGTGGACCTACGCCCGCGGGAAAATCGCTCTGGAACGCATCCAAAGAGCGATCGACGGTCGGATCGGCCCCAGTCAGTCTCGCCGAGGTGGCCCGGCAGTAACATTCGGCATCAGCAACGCGAATCGCGGAAATCGCGGTCGGGCCTACGAACGAGTCGACTCGTCCGCCCGCTCGTGGTCCCGGTATATCAGGGACTTTAAAGAGAGCTACGATGAGGCCGAAGGAACGGCCGCGGAAGAAATGCAACAGCTGGATCTGCTCATCAAGAACGGGGGCTTTCTCGACACCATCCGAGGATTTGCCAAACGCGTCTCCAGCGCCGGTCGATCTGTTGGGAACGTGCGGTTTTGGGGGGAAGAGGGAGTACCGTATGTCACTTCCGGGGCCGTCACAGTGCCAGTCAGCGCTACAACAGACGCTGCAACAAGTTTCAGCATCGACGCGTCCGCCGTGCTGGAAGACCGTTCTCCCACCGGCTGGGAGACGATTCCGGCGGGCGACTCTCTCCGCAGTCGGATCGTGGAGCTGCCGGATGGAACACTGTTCAAGCTGTATCAGTTTCGGTCCGGAGCAGGACCAGACATCACTGTGGGCACAGAAGTGACTGAGGCAGACGACGCGCGTCGCCGTGTCTTCCGCGCGAACGTGGCCGAACGCGGCAGTTTCAAGCACGTGATCCGTTACCGCGGCGATCATTATATCGTCAACACGTACACCGAATTTGGCGACAAACGCACGTGTTACGCCCGCATTGAGGAGATCGTGGCTCCCTAGGTCGAACGGAAGGACGACCGCGCATTCGCCGCACCCAGCAAACGGACTCACGGGAATGGACAGCATGGAATACGTACCACTGGGACAGGGCACGGCCGTTGAGCTGCCGGCGGACGCCATTGCGGCGGCCCAATCCCAGCCACATCACGAAGAACTCTATGTCTCGCAGTGGCCTTACAAGCGGCTGTGCTGGGCCGCAACGACACTGATGTGTCATCGCCATCTGGTCGGTTCCCATCCACAGTGGACCATCTGCACGATGGTCGGACAGGCTGTGGGACAACTGGGCGCCGCATGCCGGGTTGATCAGTACGTTCCGCGTGTTGATTTCAATCACACTCTCGGCTCTGCCCTGGGCCGTGTCAGACTGCGAACCAGTCCACTCGTGTTCACCAGTTCCACTCAGCTGGGGGACCAGTTGCAACAGGTGAACTTCGAGGAGCAGGTAGCCACGATTGAAGTGCGCTGGAACTCCGGCAGCGGTCGCGGACAGTCAGAGCGGGGCACGCACGCCGCTGTTGTGATCTGGAGGTCTGACTCAACGCACGCCGTTTATCAGGTTCATGACCCACTGTACGGCTGCATCAGCGCCATCACGGCCGCACAGCTGTTCGAGGCGTATGGCCTGGGCGGTCAGGCCATCGATCTGGATGCGGTCGAACCCCGCTAACGGAGTCCGCCATCCAAAAGCCGCTCACGGTGCCGCGGCAGACAACACCCGAGCCTGCTTCGCTGTGGGAATTCGGGACAACATCAGCCGCTGTGCCGGCCATCACAGCGCAGGTGATCATCACTTCTCAGGGAGCAGACAACCGGTGGATTTTGGTTTCGATTTACAGACCGCGCTGGCGAAGTGGCTTGTGTCGCTGGCGCGCAAACACGCTGTGCCTCTGGCAGACTGGAATCTGGAAACGGCGAACACAGTGGCCGTCGAGACGCTGTCCATGGTGACTGCGTCCGGTCCGCGTGATGCGCGCAACAACGTGTTCACCATCGTCCGCGCGTTCTGCCTGCAGCCGGTGACCAACGCGCTGCGTCATGCGGCCTGCGGAGCCGTCTACTCCCGCGATGCCGGCCGGACTGGCGATTTTCTGATCACCGACCAGGGCCGGACTCTGTGGTGGCAGACCGTCGACGAACGGCTGCGTGAAGCCGGTGATCGTGTTCAGGATCAGCAGATTACGCTGCTCCATCTGCCCGAACGACAGGCGGGGTTCCTGCTGAATCGGCCACCGGAAGGCCGTGCGGAAATCACACTCGTGCGTGCCGATCCGGACACGACGACTGACTGGGAAAAACTCCTGAACGGAAAGAACGACAAACGTGGAAAATGGCTCCCAATGGGGGGAGATCTCGCTTCCCTGTTCAAAGAACTGAACATCGAACTGCAGTCCGGGAACTGAATGACGACACGCTCCGGCCGGCACCAGCGAGATCAGCCAGGGCAATGACCGGGTTTTGGCCCGACCACACACACAGCCACCATTCAGGCCACGGGAAACCCTCCGCATCCGGCCTGTCACGCGGGATGGGCTCAGCACGGCGGGAAGGGCGCTTCTTTGACCAACTGCACGCAAGCTGGCCTCCGCATGCTTAACAAAGCTGCCGGTACGGGATATCTGTGCAGTTGCAAGTGACGCCGACAGTCGACCGAGGGCAGGCTCGATCATCCGCAGCTGGCAGCACCAGTCTGCGTCCGATTGTTGCGTCGCTATGCATTGTCCCTGGTTGTCGTTTTGTTGAGGTCCTCTGCCATGAACACACTGTCAGACCGCTGCGGAAAACTGTTGAACTCCGATGACGGCCGCTCGCCCCGCCTGCGGGCCGGTCTCCGATGGCGCCCGCTGCTGGTCATCGGTTTGTTGTGGGCACTGAGCCCACCTTGTGTGGCGCAGGACGGCCCCCCCGAACAGGACGATGCGTCCGTGATCGCTGCTGCAGTCGACGCTGCCGCAGGCACAGCAGTCGACCCCGGCATTGCTGTCAATCAGCTGCGCATTCTGGTCAAGCCCCTGACACTGGAAGAGGTGGAACGGGAAGCTCAGGAGTGGCTGAAGATTCTCTACGAGCAGGCGCGGCAAATCGCCCGCAAGCAGTTGACCGCGCAGGGAGAAGAGGGGGATGCCAACTTCGATCCGGACGCGAAGACACAGGCGCTCGCAGAACTGACAGACATGAAACTGGCGCAGACAAAGCTGATGGAAAGAATCGAGGTCGTGCTGGATTCCATGAAAGCCAAGGGGGGCGATACAACAAAACTGGAGGCGTACGTTGCCGCCCAGCGCGGCGTGACCCTGGACACATCAGACACCGAAGCCACATGGGCCGCCATCCGAGGCTGGCTGAAATCAGAGGAAGGCGGGTTGAAGTGGTTCTGGAAGCTGGTCAATTTCTTTGTCATCCTCGCAGTGTCGATGGTGCTGACGGGATTGATTTCGAGACTTGTGAATCGCTGGCTCAAAACCAGTTCACGACTGTCGCAGCTGGCCGGAGACCTGATTGCCCGCAGCATCAGAAATGTGCTGCTGCTGCTCGGTGTCCTGGTGGCGATCACCGCACTGGGAGTTGATGTCGCGCCACTGCTGGCCGCCATGGGAGCAACCGGCTTCATCATTGGCTTTGCCCTGCAGGGCACGCTGAGCAATTTCGCCAGTGGCATGATGATCCTGCTGAACCGGCCGTTTGACGTGGGAGACGTCGTCAAAGCGGGCGGCGTTTCCGGCACCGTCTCGGCCATGAATCTTGTGTCCACCACCTTCCTGACCTTTGATAACCAGAAAATCATCGTCCCCAACAACGAAATCTGGGACAACGTCATTACCAACGTGACGGCCCGCGACACGCGACGCGTCGATCTGGTTTTTCGTGTGGGCTACGAAGACGACCTGAGAAAAGTCGAATCCATTCTGCAGGACGTGGTGCAGAACCATCCGCTCGTACTGACAGACCCGGCTGCCACCATCAAAGTGCACGAGCTTGCGGATTCGTCGGTCAATTTCATCTGTCGGCCATGGGCCCGATCGGAAGACTACTGGCCCGTCTACTGGGACGTGATTCGAGGGGTCAAAGAACGGTTTGAAGCAGCTGGCGTTACCACCCCGTACCCACGCCGCAAGGTGCATCTTCAGGAACCGACCTCGTAGGCGTTTTCTGTCACCGCACTGTCCAGCAAACGCTGGCCACCACGGCTGGTGCCCGGAGCTGCCGGCACGGGACCCCAAAACGCTGACTGACACGCCCGGCGAGTCCTGTGACAGCAAATCAGACAACCACGGCCTGACTGTTGCAATCGCGTGGATCCCGCCAGCCAGGTCGTGTTCTCGGCTCAATCGCTCGGTCTGCTCAGCTGGCCTCAGCCCTCACTCGGCAGTGACTTCTGCAGCCATTCATCAATGCGACAGTAGCCCATTTCCATGGCGGCTCCCATCTGCAGAGACAGCGCTTCGTCTCTGGCCGCCTGTGAAGCGTATTCAATAAGCGTGGTCAGCGTGGTTTTGCCTTTCGTCGGCTCGAACGTGAAGGTGACCGTGGTTGCCTGAGTGGCAGCATCGCTGGAGACTCCCAGAGAATGGCGTTCATCCAGCACGAGTCGGCGATGGTGCTGGATTTCGCGAATGTGCCCGGTGATGGTGATCTGCGAGCCATCCGCCTCGTTGCGAAACACGTTTTCGTAGGCCCCACCTTCTTCAAATTCCATTTCGCACACGGGCATGGACCAGCCTGGTGGTCCCATCATCCAGTATCTCATCACCTCGGCGTCTGTGAAGGGGAGCCAGACCGCCTCAATGGGTCCGGCAAAGCGGCGGACCACCTCCACGGCTGTTGCTGTTGGCGTATGGATTAAAGCGGGCTGCATCGGGTTCTCCTGTCAGGTTAGGGCAATGGGGGTGTGCCGGCAGAACGATCGCCAGTGGAATTGCGTCACCCACGGCAGAACTCTACGGTGCCCTCCTGACAGCCTGCTGTCAGGAGCCTGTCAGAATTCTTCAATCCCCTCCGCAGCCTGTGGGACGCCTCATGCGACGCGCTGACCGTCTGTTTCGAATCGTGGAATATCTGAAGGCCCGCCGAGAGGCAGTCACCGCCGACGAACTGGCGGCAGAAATGCAGATCGGCGTGCGGACGATTTATCGCGACGTGGCTGACCTGCGAACTTCGGGCGTACCGATAGTCGGAGAAGCGGGCGTCGGCTATCTGCTGAGACGGGAGTACGTGCTCCGCCCTTTGATGTTCGACGTGGAAGAACTGGAAGCCCTGGCGCTGGGTGCGCAAATTGTCGAAAGCTGGGGCGACACAGAACTGGCTCGCTCGGCGCGGCAGGCCATGGACAAAATCACGGCCGTGCTGCCGGACGATCTGGCGGCGGACGCTGCGCAAAGATCGGCCTACGCATGCGCCAGCCGAAAAAAGACTGACATCCACGTCAATCTGTCCACCCTGCGACGGGCCATCCGCAGCAGACACTGCATCGAGATAGACTACATCAGCGAAGGACGCATCTTATCGTCGCGAAAGGTTCGCCCTCTGTGCGTCGTGTTTATTGCGCCCGTCTGGCTGCTCGCCGCGTGGTGCGAACTCCGCCAGGATTTTCGAGAGTTCCGCATCGACCGCATCCAGACGATGAAGGTCCTTTCAGTGCAGTTCCCCAACGAACCCGGTCGCACACTCAAAGATCTGCAGCGAAAAAAGGAACAGGAATATCTGCCTCACTGACCGATATCCGCCAGTCCTGGCGTCATTGCCGCCCATCTGACACGAGGGCCACACTAGCGACGGTAGACCATGTAGCGTGGTTTGCCAGTCACGGCCTCCGAGGTCATCACCACAAGCGTATCCGGGGATTCGAGTTCGGCGTTGTCGATCTTTTTCAGAGGCAGCCGCTGACCATCCTGATGGCTGTAGTTCATGTACAGGTCACCATCATCAAGAATGCCCCATCGACCGGCAAGCATCGCCGTATCAGTTCCGTACTGCAGACTCGTGTAACACGTGCCATCAACGTCAAGTTCAAGGGTGATGGTCACACGGGAGATCTGATCGAGCTTTGTGAGGAATTCCGGATCTGACGTTCTGGCTTTGGTGGCCGCCAGGTCAACACGCCAGGTGCCCACGGCCTCGTGGTGATCGGGAGCCGTGGGCGGAGCCGTCACCCCCGAGTTAGCACGTTTGAATTTCAAACTGGCCTGCGGGATCACCACAAAGTACATCACCAGCCCAATCGCGAAGCCTCCAGCCACAATTGCCCAGGACACCAGCCCTTCCGGCAGTTGACGTGACTTGCGTTTGGGGCGTCGCCGCGGCGGCCGATTGCGGGTGCCCGGAAATGGACTGTCTGCGTACGGATCATCGTGCGACTCACGCCCACCGACTGCGGAACGGCGTGCCGGCTTCGTTTTTTTACTCCTTTGAGGCCGACGGCTTCGCCGGGGTTTTCGGACAACAATGATTTCTCGACATTGCGGGCAGCGTACTTTCCGGCCGAGAAGCTCATCGGACACGCGCAGCCGTTTTTCACATTGACATTGAATGATCATGGGGACCTTTGCCTCAGCGGCCAGCAGGCATCGTGCCGCTTGCCCAGGGGGATAAAGATATCACCGAGGCCGTTCGAATTCCCGGTCGCCTGCATTGCTGTCTGCCATTCCGTTCCCCATGCTCGAAACCACTACCACTCCGATGGCCAAACACACACGTCATGCCCGTCAACAGTCGTGTTGCCCGTCAACAGTCGTGTTGCTTGTGGAGGAACGCCGTGGCTCTGTCGGATTCGGCAATGGACTTGATCAGCCGATTTCGCGTTTTCAGAAAACCTGTCATGTAACGTTTGAGAAACAGCAGGTCCGCCAGTTGCCCCAGCGGACCAAGGGGCGACGTATAGTCAAATCGATCCTTCATCAGCGTGCCGTCATCCACAGATTGAAAATCATGATCATGGTCAAATCGGCGGAACGCCCCGTGAACCATCGAATCACGAAAATGGTGTGGCCGGTCGAACTGCGTGATCCGCGTCGTCAGTCGCTGTCGCACGCCAAAATGAGTGGCCTCCCAGGTAACCCGCTCATCCAACTCCATGAGCCCACTTGTACGTCCGGCAACAGCACGTTCACCGGTGTGGGTCGTGGACTCAACATGCAGATCAATGCTTCGAGACAGATCAAAGACAATCTCGATCGGCGCACGAACCAGGCATTCGAGTTGAATAATGGGCATGGCACGTGCAACCGGGTCCAAAAGTGGCGTGTGGGATGTCTGACGATCAGCATCTTCTGCGGATCGGGTGGCATGTCGATTCCACTGACGGCCCACAGAGGGAGTCAGCCAGGCCGATCCGCGGTCCGTTTGTGCGGCAACACACCGCCGTTTCGATTCTATGCGGGGGATGACCAAAAAGTGAGGAGATGGGGGGGCAATTATGCCTCGAAGATTCTGCAGTTGCCATCTACGCTGAAGCCATCACACCTTCCACCACCCTGAGGACCGCAGCGATGACACTCAACGACAAACAGCAGCAGATGTGCACGGACAGTCAGTGGGACTTCTCTGACCTGAAAGCCATCTTCCTGAACTGCACGCTCAAACCTTCACCCGAACTGTCGCACACACAGGGGCTGTTCGACATTTCCAAAGCCATCATGCAAAAAAATGGCGTCACGGTGGACGAACTGCGGCCGGTCGATTTCAACATTGCCTATGGCGTCTGGCCCGACATGACCGAACACGGCTGGGACACCGACGACTGGCCGCAGATCTCAAAACGCGTGATGGCGGCCGACATACTCGTGCTGGGCACCTCCATCTGGCTGGGCGAAAAAACGTCGGTCGCCACGAAGGTGATTGAACGGCTTTATTCCAGCAGTGGCGAACTGAACGAACACGGACAATACGCGTACTACGGTCGCGTGGGCGGCTGCCTGGTCACGGGCAACGAAGACGGCGCCAAACACTGCTCGATGAACATCCTGTATTCACTGCAGCACCTGGGCTGTGTGATTCCTCCGCAGGCTGATGCGGCCTGGCTGGGGGAAGCGGGGCCAGGGCCATCTTACCTGGACCCCGGTTCGGGCGGACCAGAGAACGACTTCACCAATCGCAACACCACCTTCATGACGTGGAATCTGATGCACATGGCGCGGATGATCAAAGACGCTGGCGGCATCCCGGCACACGGCAACCAGCGCGCCAGCTGGGATGCCGGCTGCCGATCCGACTTCCCCAACCCCGAGCATCGCTGACAGCTCTGGTCACTCCAACGGCTGGCATGCGGTGGTGTGGCAAACATGTTAGTCTGATGGAATGTCGGACGATGTGACCGAAATTTTGTGCGCCATAGAACGGGGGGACCCGCAGGCCGCTGCGCGGCTGCTGCCGCTCGTTTATGACGAATTGCGCCGCCTGGCGGCCTCCCGAATGGCTCAGGAAGTTTCCGAACACACACTGCAGCCCACGGCGCTGGTGCACGAGGCGTTTCTGAGACTCGTGGGCACGGAAGATCTGGAGCAGTGGGACAATCGGGGCCACTTTTTCGTGGCGGCCGCCGAGGCCATGCGACGGATTCTGATTGAAAACGCCAGACGTCGCAAAAGTCTGAAACGCGGTGGAGCGATGTCGCGCCAGGTCCTGCAGGATGATGATGCGGTTGTGGAAACCAGTGATGCCAGTTCCCTGCTGGCAATGGACGACGCCCTCACAAAACTGGCGGGGGTGGACGAACAGCTGGCCCGGCTCGTTGAGCTGCGGTATTTCACGGGGCTGACCGTGGAACAAACGGCCGAAACGCTGGAGATTTCCCCGCGCACGGCCAAACGTAACTGGGCGTACGCGCGGGCCTGGCTGCGGCGGGAAATGGAAGCTGGCGAGTAATCTTCGAGATTGCACAGAAAAATGTGGCCCCACGGACGGTCGCTTTTCGCATTGCCCGGCAGAATTCCTGTCGGTTTTTGTGTTTGGAACGAAAACAAAACGGAGGAGAATCGTTCGCCCCCTCGTTTTATCCCGTATGACCTCGGCCCCTGCTGCGCTAGCCGAGCCTCCCTTCCCAGGCCCCCAACGGCTGTGACCAGACGATAGCAACGTGTCGGAATCTGAGCGTTCCATTTTTTTTGAAGCCCTGCAGCGGCCCGCCGGCCTGCCGCGTGACCGCTACGTGGATTCGGCGTGTGGCGATGATCTGCAGCTGCGGGCCTCCGTGCGGGAACTGCTGGATGCCGACAGTCTGCCGGACAACCTGCTGGATCAGCCCGTCGCAACTGCGGACAGCCGCCGCGACGCTGCCGTACCACAAAAATCCGCAATCGGCGCGGAACTGACGGTTGCGGCCGGAACACAGATCGGGCCTTATTGCATTCGGGAGCAGATTGGAGAAGGCGGTTTTGGGCTGGTGTTTGTGGCCGAACAACAGCAGCCGGTCCGCCGTAAAGTGGCGCTGAAGATCCTCAAACCGGGCATGGATTCCCGCGAGGTGGTGGCGCGGTTTGAGGCCGAGCGGCAGGCACTGGCCCTCATGGGGCATCCCAACATCGCCAGTGTGCTGGATGCCGGCACGACGTCATCCGGGCGTCCATACTTCGTGATGGAACTGGTGCGCGGCGTCCCCATTACGCACTTCTGCGATGAACACGAGCTGAGCCTGCCGGAGCGGCTTCGTTTGTTCGTGTCTGTTTGCGGGGCACTGCAGCACGCCCACCAGAAAGGCGTGATCCATCGTGACATCAAACCGTCCAACGTGCTGGTCACGCTGCACGATCATCAGGCTGTTCCCAAGGTCATTGACTTTGGCGTGGCCAAAGCGCTGGGACACCGCCTCACAGAAAAGACCATCTACACGCGCTTCATGGCGATGATCGGCACGCCGCTGTACATGAGTCCCGAACAGGCAGAGATGAGCGGTCTGGATGTCGACACCCGCAGCGACATCTACTCTCTCGGCGTGCTGCTGTACGAACTGCTGACCGGCTCGACGCCCTTTGACCGGGAGCGACTCAATGGTGCCGGGTTTGACGAACTGCGTCGGATCATTTGTGAAGAAGATCCGCCCAGACCCAGCACGCGGCTGACCACACTGGCCAATCATTCCACATCGCGGGACAGCCGCCGCAGCCATTCGCTGCCCGTGCCGACGCGCGTTCAGGGAGATCTGGACTGGATCGTGATGAAGGCGCTGGAGAAGGATCGCAGCCGTCGCTACAGCGGCGCCAGCGAACTGGCCGATGACGTGCAGCGATATCTGGAAGACGAACCGGTCGAGGCACGACCGCCCTCTCGACTGTACCTGATGCAGAAATTCGCCCGTCGCAACCGGGTGGCCATTGTCACGGGCTCATTGATGCTGGTCACCCTGCTGCTGGGCACTGTTGTCAGCCTGTGGCAGGCGTCTGTCGCCATGGCCGAACGCGATGATAAGGATGAGGCACTGCGGGAGGCCGTCCGCCTGCGGGCCGAAGCAGACGCCGCGCGGCAGGAAATCGCGCAGTTTGCCGCTCGCATGAAGGAAGCCAATATTCTGGTCACCAGCGGACGCGCGCATCTGGATGCGCAGCGCTGGGCGCCAGCCTTCAAGGCCTTCACCGAAGCGATCGAGTGTCAGCCCAGCTATTACAACGCGTGGACCGAACGAGCGGCGCTGCAGGTGCGACTGGGGCTGTGGAATGAAGCGGCCAACGATTACTCGCAGGCCGTGGCACTGGGCGTGCCGGCCGACAACCCCGCCAACTGGGGCATTCCGCAGCTGTTTCTGTTCAACGGCGACACGGACAGCTTTCGATCCTACTGCCAGGAAATGCTGGCTCAGGCCAGCGCGCAGCAGAGAGATCCATCGCCTTCGCTGATTCGCAGCTGCGTGATGACGCCCGATGCTGTGGGGGACGTGAATGAACTGGCGGAGCAGGCCCTTTCTGTGGCCCGACGGATGGACGACAACGGAGGCAAGCCACCCCGAGGACGCGGCCCCCAATGGGAACACCCCGGGGCCCCACGGGAATCGCACAACGCCGATCGTGGCCGCAACCACGGCTTTCGTCCGCCAAGAAACGAGGACGATCCACTGTTTGACATGTTGCCCCCCGGATTTCTCTCGCCCACACGCTTGTGGGAATCCGGCGGTTTTCCCCGTGGCGTTCCGCACTACGTGGCCGGCGTGGCCCTGTATCGTGCTCAGCGATACGATGAGGCCATTGCAGAACTGGAAGCCGCCCTGCAGGACAGCCGCTGGCGAGCTCGAGAGCTGGCGTGGCCCGCTTTAGCCATGGCGCGGCATCGTCATGGAGACGCCGACGGGGCCAAAGTCGCCTTTGAGCGATCTGGCCAGCAGATCGACGACTGGAGCGGGCAGATCGAGCGGGGGCGCGTGGGCCTGTTGCCGATCCCGTGGTTCGACTGGATCGAAGTGCTGCTGCTGCATCGGGAAGCCTCCCTGCTGCTGACAGGATATGCGCCCGCCGAAAACCCGGCCCTGCGTGACGTCCAGCAGCGGGCGCGAGAACTGCTCCGCTGATCTTTTTCCCGCTGGCGACTCCACACAGCTGAGCAATCTGCAGCAACCGCCGCCGGCGGCCCGTATTTTCATCAGATGCGATGGATATGCGTCTGCCCGGACTCTGGAAAGACAGGCCCGACCGAGGGGCAATTTCGCTTTTTCTTCACCCGGCCTTCATTTTTCTGGCCCCCCGCTGGGCCGCGTTTCGCATGACACCTTGTTCAGACACTGTGTCGGAGCAACTCGTGGAATGCGGCGCCCCCGCTGCCTGTCACCGGAATCCGGTGGATTGTGCCATGGAATTTCTCGAAGTCCCACTTTTTGATGACGACATCTACAAGCTGCTGGTGCGGTTTGTCTTCAACCTCGTGTTTCTGTCACTGATCGTGCGGCTGGCCATCTATCCCAATCAGCGCGAGCGGGAATTTGCGTTTACGGCCGTCATGCTCAATGTCATCGTGTTCTTCATCTGCTTTACGATGAAAAAACTCGAACTTGACCTGGGACTGGCACTGGGACTGTTCGCAATTTTCGGCGTGCTGCGTTATCGCACCGACGCCCTGCGGCCCAAGGAGATGACGTACCTGTTCATCGTGATTGGGATCGCCGTCATCAACTCGCTGTCCAACAAGAAAACCAGTTACGCCGAAATCACGCTGGTCAACTCGCTGATTGTTGCCGCCACGATTCTGAAGGAATGGGGCGTCGGCCGTGTACCGGCCAAAGGCAGCAAGAACGGTTCTCGCTCGTTTGGCAAAACTGAAGTCAAAACGGACGGAAAGGCTGAGACAAAATCCACCAGCAAATCGCAGACCAATGCGGCAACAGAGTCAGCCGTTGAACCAGGGGCTGCCGGTACGGATGAAAAATCGGCGTCACGGGAATCTGTGCCGAAAGAGGAAGTCAGTCGGCGGGGTAACGGTGGCAAAAAACGAGCTAAGTTCACCGTGGAATACGATCAACTGAATCTGCTTGGTGACGAACATCGCGACGCCCTGCTGCAGGATCTAAAAAAACGCACAGGACTGAACATCGAATGCGTGGAAATCAAAAACATCGACCTGCTTCAAAACAGGGTGACGCTCACCATCTGGCCGGTCGTCAGTTGAAAACAGCCTGCCCCGGGAATTCTCCCTTCATACCAGAAAGCCATTCGCTCATGAAAATAACCTTCTTTACCAGACACCTGCCGGGCACAGCCGTGCTGGCGTATTCAGCGCTGGCGGCGCTGACTTTACCAGCCGTGCTGGCGCAGCCACCACAATTCGGACAGGGACAGGGCGGCTTTGGGGGGCGAGGCGGTGGTCCCGGTGGCGGGCCGGGCGGACCTGGAGGACCCGGAGGCGGTGTCACACTGGAACTGACCGAAGAGTTTGACGCCGACGAAAACGGCTGGCTGAATCGAACCGAACGAGCGGCCGCGCGGGAACAGGCCCAGGCCCAGTCGCAGTCCGGTCGACGCGGTGGCCCCGGTGGTCGCGGCCGTGGCGGCAACAGCGGACCGGCAGAGCCCGGTCGACAGGTGCGTGCGGATCAGGTGGATCACTTTCCCGAGGCCGACCTGTATGCTGTGGACACTCTCCGCACCCTGTTTTTCGAGTTCGAAAACGAAGACTGGGAAAAAGAGCTGGAGGATTTTCGCCGCACCGATGTCGAGGTGCCCGCGACGCTGACGGTCGATGGAAAAACGTACGAGAACGTGGGCATGCGGTTTCGCGGAGCTTCGTCCTACTTCATGGTGCCGACCGGTCGCAAGCGTTCGTTCAACGTCTCCATGGATCTGGCCGACGAAGATCAGCGGCTGTACGGCTTTAAGACACTCAATCTGCTCAACAGCAACGGTGATCCCTCCTTTATGAGTTCCGTGCTGTATGCAGAAATCGCCAACCAGTACATTCCTGCGCCGCGCGCCAACCATGTGCATGTGGTCATCAACGGCGAGAGCTGGGGCGTGTATGTGAATGTGCAGCAGTTCAACAAGGACTTTCTCAAAGAGCACTATGAGTCCAGCAAAGGAACACGCTGGAAAGTCAGCGGCAGTCCCAACGCCGATGGCGGACTGCGGTATCTGGGTGAAGAACTGGAACAGTATCAGCAGCGGTATGACATGAAATCCAGCGACGGCAAAAAGGCGTGGGCCGCTTTAGTGAAACTGTGTCAGACGCTGGAAGAGACACCGCTGGATCAGCTGGAAGAAGCCCTCGAACCGATGCTGGACGTGGACGGAGCGCTCAAATTCCTGGCGCTGGACGTGGCGCTCGTCAACAGCGATGGGTACTGGACACGAGCCAGTGATTACAGTCTGTTTCTGGATAAGGACAAACGCTTTCACGTGATTCCTCATGACATGAATGAGGCCTTCGAAAGTGGTGGCGGTGGCCCCGGCGGGCCCGGCGGACCTGGTGGCTTCGGCCCGCCAGGATTCGGCGGCTTTGGTGGCGGCCCCGGTGTCCTCAGGCAACCGCCCTACGGACCTCACCAGTGCAATTCCGTTGCATGCCCCGATGATCGTCTCATCGAACCTCTCGGTGCGCCCAAGCCAAAT
>JANSXP010000100.1 GCA_024742875.1 Planctomycetaceae bacterium
AAGGTGGCGTTTGTGCGTTTTGCCTCGGTGTATCGCGAGTTTCAGGATGTGAATGATTTTGTGGATGAGCTGCAGCCAATTCTTGACGGGCGAGAACGCGGTTAGCGAATACGGTCTGCTTGACCACTGATCGGAATACGGTAGGCCGGGCCGGCTGTGAACAGGCACGACGTGAATGCGCGTCGACCTCCACCCTCCCTACGCGCACTGGCAGCGCAGGCAGCGCCTCGGCGGCACCATTGCGACGTCGTCTCTCTGCAATTCAGCGGGCCGCTGTGGTGGCCATGCTGGGGGCCCTGTTCGGTGAACTGACCCCCGTGTCCCCACTGTGTGCCACGCTTGTTTGCGGAACAGCGGCGGCCGGTGTGATGGTATCACAGAGGTCTGTTCTTCGCAGAAACGTGGCACTGGCGCTGCTGCTGCTGACACTCATCGCTGGGCGCGCACAATGGCTTCGATGGGACTATCAGTGCTGCGACCTCACAGACGGTCACGCCGTTGGTGACCAGCTGTTGCTGACCGGGCGTGTGGCTTCTGTGCCAGTACTCAGCGTGCGGCCAACTTCCCGGTTTTCCCCGTCGGCCTTTGGGAACCCGGCCACCACCCGGTTTCTGCTGGACGTCTCAAGTCAGCAAGCGGATGGGCGACGCCATGCGGTCAGTGGTCGGTGCTCCGTCTACGTGGATGGTAATGTGGCCTCATTGCTGCGCGGGGGCGATGTCGTGCAGTTGTCCGGAGAATTGTCCTGGCCGCACGCCCCTCGCAATCCTGGTGAATTCGACTTTGCCGCGCACCTGCGGCGGCAGCGAATCAGCAGCCTCGTATATGTGAATCATCCGGATGCAGTGATGGTTGTCGAGCGGGCGTTCTGGTGGCAGCCGCTGCGTCTGGCTTCTGCGATGCGACAACAGTTCCGCCATGTCATCACATCCAGTGTGTCTCCGGAACTGTCGGCAGTCGCCCTCGCGCTGTTGCTTGGGAATCGATATCAACTCGACGGCGAAACTCAGGACGCATTCGTGGCGAGTGGTGCCATGCATCTTCTGGCGATCAGCGGATTGCATGTGGGGATCCTGTTCGGCGTGCTGGTTCGTGTTGCCAACTGGCTGTTCGCCACTCGGCGTCAGTCGCTGCTGGCGGCGGTTCTGATCTGCCTGGCTTACGCGTTCGTGACCGACCTGAAGCCATCCGTCATTCGGGCTGTGGCTTTCTGTGCCGTGTTTTCCTGCAGCCAGCTGCTGGGCAGAAGCACGTCGCTGGGGGATGTGATCGCAGTGACCGCTTTGGGCATGCTGGCGTACGAGCCGGCCATTGTTTTTTCGTGCGGGGCGTGGCTCTCATTTCTGTCCGTGACCGCACTGGCCCTGTCGCCCCGGACGTCCGCAGGCTGGTGGAGTCAGCCGCCTGCCATTCCGGTGACCGTCTGGGAGCGGATGTCGGCCGTCGTTCGCGTGGGCGTGAAACGAATGGCCGTCAGATTTGGCCAGATGACGATGATCCTGATCTTCACGCTGCCTCTGGCGGCCGTCTTCTTTCACGCCATCGCGCCGATCGGATTTCTTGTCAATCTGCTGTTGATCGCCAGTGCTGGCTGGGGCCTGTGGACGGGATTTGTGCTGTTGCTGACCGGCAGTCTTTTTCCGCCAACGGCACCATCGGCTGGAATGGTGTTTAGTGGCGTGCTGCACGTCATGGCATCTCTGGTGAAGTGGGCTGGTGGACTGTGGTGGGGCCATTTTTATGTCTTTGATCTGCCGATTTGGTTCCCGGCTGTCTGGTACGCGTGTCTGGCGGTGGTTGTGGCACAGCCGGGGCGTGTGGTCCGCGGGATAATGCTGGTGACGATGCTGGCGGCCGCCATTGGTGCCGGCGCACAACATGCTGGCCGGACGTGGCCTGTTCGCTGCACAGTGCTGTCAGTGGGGCATGGCAGTTGTGCCGTGCTGGAGGCTGGTGACGGACGCGTGTTTGTCGTCGACGCCGGAGCAATGAATCGAGGTCAGCGGGTGTCTCGCACGCTGTGTGGCTTTCTCTGGCAGGCCGGGTATCGTCAGATCGATGGTGTGGTCATTTCTCACGCAGACACCGACCACATCAACGGGCTGGCCGGCCTGTTGCGGAAGTTTCCCGTACGAAGGCTGCTCACAACCCGAGAAGTTCTCAACGCTGATTCGCAGGCCGTTACCTCACTGCTGCAGCTGGCAGGCAGTCGCCAGATTGCGCAGGTGACGGTGGAAGATGGTGATCGGGTCGCGGTCGGCCGTCTGGTACTGGAATTGTACCAGGCCCGCGGGCGACACCGGACGTCAGATGATGCCGCGTCGCTGGTGGTGGCTGTCCAGGGGCCGGAAGCGAAAGTGCTGCTGCCGGCTGATCTTGAAGGTCCCGGGGCGCTCGATGTCTACCGCCGCGTCGGTCCGGTAGATGTGCTCATCAGCGCTCATCACGGCTCGCCGTCCACCAACGATCGTTTGGTGGCCCGCGCTCTCAGGCCGGATCTGGTGGTCGTCAGCGGGCGTGATTTCAGTCACCGCCTGCCGCTCGAATGTGCTTATGCTGGCAGCCGCCAGGTCGTCTTTACGGCATCAGGAGCGGTCTCGGTCGCCCTGAACGAGCGGCACCCGCGATGCGCCGTTTTTCCTCGCACGGCGGCCAACCCCGCCGACGGCGATTAACGGGACTTCGTTTTTGCTGTGCGGCAGAATTCGCCGATGTTTCTCGTTCTCCGGCTGTGTGAAGGTGCCTGTCAGGTACAGCCATTCGGCAGGATGTGCGCTGAAATGACCGAGTGTCTGCCTCTGAGCCGCCAGCGGGCCGCCGGATTGCCCAAATCGGTCTAAAGGCGTGTGGTCGGCTTCCGGGGACATCCGTAACAATACAGCCCCTTCACTGGCGGGCTCTGCCGAATTTCTTTCGGTTGCCGCCGGACCTGTCTGCCATCTGCTGCAGATTCCCATCCTGGTTAGTTTGAGTGTCTGATATGACATCGCCATTCACAAAAACGATTCTGATTGCCCTGCTGACTGTATCGCTGTCCGGCTGTTGCCTGATCAAGCCGGGGGCACGCCAGCGGCGACTCTCGGCCAGCCAAAAGCGGTCGCAGGAGCTGTTCGCAGAAACCGAACAGCTGCGCATGGCCAATTCCCAGGCTCAAAACACGATTGCCGGAATCGAGGCGGAACGTCAGATGCTGGCCGGTCAACTGGGCCAGATGCAGAATCAACTGGCGACCGCCAACAGCCGCATCGACAATCTGCTGGGTGAGCGAACACAGCTCAAGCAGCAGTATGCAGGCGTCCTGCAGGATACGTCGTCTGACCCCATCCTGTCGTCGGCTGCCCCGACCGGAGCCAGTGTGCCCGGTTTTCAGTACGACGAGCTGACAGGATTGAGCCGCTTTCCCGAAGACGTTCTGTTTGATCTGGGCAGTGCGGAACTGCGGCCGGAGTCCTATCCGGTGTTGAAGCAATTCGCCTCCAAAGCCAATGCCAGCGAGGCGTCCGGGCTGCGAATTCTCATCGTGGGGCACACCGATGACCAGGTGATTTCCCGTGGCGGCACAGCGGGCAAACATCCGACCAACTGGCATCTGTCCACGGACAGGGCCGATGAAGTGATTCTCGAACTGGAGCGCCTGGGGGTCGAGTCGACTCGGATTGCGTCGATGGGGTACAGCAAATTTCAGCCGCTGGACGCTTCAATCGACGAATCCGCACGCCGCCGCAATCGCCGCGTGGAACTCTATCTGGTGCCGGATTCTGCCAATCTGGCGATCTGGGACCCGATTCGCTCGCTGAACTAGTGCACCGGCTCGATGACGAAACTGTCGACTGCCGCGCTGGCGGAATGGGGGCCACGCTTTTTGCAGATATTGCCCCTCTGGGCCGCAGAAACCGGGCACTCCCAGCGTATCCACAGGTTGAGTGAGTCGGCTGACCGGTTAAACGAGATGCCTCCCACCGGTTAGCATCGGCTGGCAACTCCCGTTCGTTTGGCCTGCTGTGCGGCTCTGCGTTGAACATTCAGATCTCGACAATCAGACTGCATCGTTTTCGAGCAGAAATTTGTGGGGACACTTGTGTCTGAGACAGCCATTGAACTTCCGGAGCCACTGGATGTGATCGCCGTTGGCGCTCATCCGGACGACGTGGAAATTGCCTGTGGGGGCACGCTGGCTCGCATGGTCCAGCAGGGGCTGCGGGTCGGGATTGTGGATCTGACCGACGGCGAGCCGACACCGTTGAGCCCGGGCCCGGAGGTGCGGCTGGAAGAGGCGCGTGCTGCCGCTCAGGTCCTTGGCGTGCAGGTTCGAGAGACGCTTGAGCTGCCAAACCGCCGACTTTTTGACGGATTTGAAGAACGCGTCGCTCTGGCCAAGGTGTTTCGTCGATATCGGCCTCGTCTGGTACTCGGAATTGCCGATAAAACGCCCATGGCCTCGCCGGACCACTGGCAGGCCATGCAGATAACGGACGCCGCCATTTTTTATTCGCGGCTGACAAAATGGGATGATCTGTTTGAAAACCTGCCTGTTCATCGAATTCAGAAGCAGATTTGGTATCCTTTAGGGCTTCAAACTCCGAGCATGCCCGAGGGGGGTGGTCGTTTTGTGTCGGATATTTCTGGGACTCTGGAACTCAAGCTGGAGTCCATTCGGCAGTACAAAACGCAGTTTCCACCGGGAAAACAGCGAGTTTTTCAACTGGTCGAAAGTCAGAACCGACTGCTGGGGACAACAGCCGGGTTTGACGCGGGTGAAATGTTGATTGCCGCAACCACACTGGGGCTGCGAAACGTTTTTGAGACGGTCTGCGGTCCTGTCGCGGACAAATAACCCTGTGGCACGCACATGGCGTGGGCAGGGTTCTCTAATTCTGGATGAAGATTGTGGAATCCTCGATGGTTTCAATTCGAACGGGCGAACTGAGCATCACCGGCAACTTTCGTGAGAACAACGAAGACAGCTACTTCGTTGACGGTGAGCGACGGTTTTTCATCGTTGCGGACGGAATGGGCGGTCAGAATGCGGGCGAAAAAGCCAGCGCCCTTGCGGTGGAATTGATCCCGGAACGCCTGCTGCAGTTGCTCGATTTCGCCGCCACGTCGCGATCGACGGTTGTGGAAGCCATCGATCAGGCCGTGGAGCATGCCAATACCGAGATCATGGCGCTCAGTGAGATGGATCCGTCCACTCGCAACATGGGAACCACCGTCGTGCTGCTGGTCCGCTCCGGAGACAATTTTTACATCGGAGGTGTGGGGGACAGCCGCGTGTACCATCTTCGCGATGGGAAACTGGATCAGCTGACCAAGGATCATTCGCTCACGCAGGCGCTGCTGGAAGCGGGAACGATCACGGAAGAAGAAGCCAAGACCCACCGTTACCGAAACGTGCTGTATCGCTACCTGGGGACCAAAGACGGAGCTCTGGGAACGGATGCGTGCGAGATCCGGCCACAGTCCGGTGACCGGTTTTATCTGTGCTCTGACGGAGTGAACGACGGCATTGAAGATGACGTGATTCGCAACCTGCTGCTTTCATCCGACGATCCACAGGCGGTGGCCGAATCGCTCGTGCAGGCTGCGCTGGACGGCGGCTCTCGTGACAACATCACGGGAATCACGATCTTCGTGGATTAGTGCGCCCGCTGTCATTCGCGTTCTCCCGCTGCTCTCCGCTCTCTCACGTCTCACGCTGTTGCGTGCACAACACGTGTGTCTGGCAGCCATCATCTCCTAAGCTGCCACGCATCTGGTCTGACGTCAGCCATCAGCCATCAGCCATCAGCCACACGACTGGCTTCGCTCCTTAGTGGTCCTCATGCATGGGCCACCTCCACTCTGGCACTGAACGAACCGAAACTCCGTCGGGCGACCGCGGAAGGCAACTGCCAGGCTGCCGATTGACGGTCATCAGTCGGCAGTCGTTTCCCGGCCCGCATTCCCGAGCCGCATTCCCGAGCCGCTTTGCCATACAACGACCAGCAACGTTGCACCTGCAAGGGTTTTCCAGCGAAGGTGCCTAATAGACGGCTGTGGCTGTTGAGCTCAGCGGAGCCCCCTGAAATTCGGCTGGCGCGGTGGGAATGGGGGTGACCTGCTGTCCCGGGCTTTGGCCGGACGCCTGTCGGACGGCAGAATTTCCGACCGGACTGCCGACCACACTTCGGGTGGCCGGCAGGCTGGACTGCACTCGCGTCGTGATCTGTTTTTCCTGGGCGACAGACTCTCCGGTGGTCGTCGTCACCTGCAATGCGACGAACGTTGAGCGATTGACGTCGACCGGCATTCCGGTGGTGCGGTCCACACGACAGGTCGCCATGCTGCGGCCATTCTGAACAACGATGGTCCCGTCCACCGTCGGCCCGGCAGGGACGAGCGTTTCTGTCACCTGAATGGTGGCAATGGAAGGTGAACTGTCCATCAACTGGCACGTTGATTTGATCTGCACGGGCGCAGGCATGTTCACCGTTCTTTCGCGCGTCCAAATGTCTCCGACAGCGACAGGCGTTGAGCTTCCATTGCGATAGGGCAGGATGCCGATGGAATCATCGACGAATCCAGCCACTCCTTCCGTACCAAACCGGTCAGAAATCCCGGCCAGGATGGCGGCCTGCTGCTGGACGGGCAGAGCCGCCACACATCGCTGCAGAAATATGTTGTAGCCGACGAGTTCGCGAATGGTGTTGTCTGAGCCGAGCCAGAAACTGAAGCCGTTGTTGACCATGCCCGCATAAACGGCCAGTTCTGCCGTGGTGCCACCCGGCGGTGAAGCGGCGGAGTCGTAGGTCTGCTGCTGGCCATTGATGTCGTGCTGATAGCGAATTCTCGTGTAGGTGATACGCAGCAAACTGGCGTCACTGCGCACCTGCTGCACCTCCAGATCCATGTGCAGTTCCAGCGATGTGGATGCCGCTGCCGGCCACGTGGCGGACTTTTGAGTGAGCGTTTGCTGGACGGTTTTCACTAAAGAAAACCGGTCACCAAATTTTAGCCGCAGGGCCAGGTTCACGGACCCGTCCGGCGTTGTGGCAGAGACGGTTGAGAGGGGGATGCCACTGGACTCAGTTCTCATGGCAAACTGTTCAGCGGATGAGACTGAAGTGGCTGCGGAGTCCCAGGCGGCCGTCGCCTCCGGGAAATTCGCTGCGAGCTCGTCGCCAGCGGAGGCATCCGCCGGCGTTTGCCCGACTTCCTGCGGTCGGCCTTCTGTCAGGTCAATGTCCCCCAGAAGTTCTGACATCAGATCCTGATCGGCCTGGGCGACATCGTCCTGGGATGCAGACTGGCCGCAGCCAGCCGCGGTGACCAGAGTGGCTGCCAGAATCACGAAGCAAGAGAAGTGAGATCGCATTTGAGTTTCCATCCATGGAATACACGGGAAGCTGGCGAAGTGACTGGCCAAACCCGCTGTTTGGCGGAAAATACCAGCGAAAGCCGCGCAAGGTAAACACGTTTTCACAGCGACATCGTGCGGAACTAACCTCAATCACCTCTCCCGAAACATGACTGACAGCCAATCGGCGGATTCTGCCGAATCCCCCGGCAAGATCTTCCAGGACCACAGTCGGCTGTTCGACACGAACCGCTTTGTCTACCCCGTTGTGTCTCGCCGCAGCGAAGGCGTGTCCATCGGAGTGAATCTCAATCCCGACAAAGTCTGCAACTTTGACTGCATCTACTGTCAGGTGGATCGACGGTCGGAGTCCGAGACGCGATTCGTGGAAATGGAGGCCCTGCTGTCTGAGATTCGTGACGTGCTTGACACGGTGACATCCGGGAGGCTGTTCGCGCATCCACGGTTTGCGTCCACGCCACCCGCCTACCGTCGACTCAACGACATTGCGTTTTCCGGGGATGGTGAGCCCACAACCTATCGTAACTTTGATGAAATTATTGGGCAGGTGGCGGCCATCAAACAGCAGCTGGCGGCCGACTGTCGGATGGTGCTGATCACCAATGCGTCCATGTTTCATCGAGAACACGTGCAGCGCGGGCTGCAGATCATGGACGCGCACCATGGTCAGATTTGGGCGAAGCTGGATGCCGGTACGGCGGAGTACTACAGGCTGATCGAACGTACGACGATTCCTTTTCAGCAGATCCTCGACAACATCACGCTGGTGGCACAGCGGCGTCCGATCGTCATTCAAAGTCTGTTCATGAACGTGGATGGTGAACCACCATCGACCGCAGAGATCACTGCCTGGTGTGATCGTCTGGCGGAGATCGTTCTGGCCGGCGGGCGGATCGATCTGGTGCAGATTTATACGGTGGCCAGGCAACCTGCGGAGTCTTTTGTGACGGCGCTGACCGAACACCAGTTGCGGGAAATTGCTAGACGGCTGGTCGGCAAAACGAGCCTACAAACGGCCGTGTACCCTTGATACCATCGGCGGCTGATACAGGGAGATTGACAGTGACAGAGCTCGAACATTACGAATCAGAAACCCGCCGCCAGTTTCTCAAATCGATGGCGGGTGTGTCGGCCGCAACGCTGGCACAGTCAGCTCCCGGTGTGCTGGCTCAGAAAGAAGACGGGCCGACGGCGACGGCCGATGCGTGCATCGTGCTGTGGATGGCCGGAGGGATGGCAGCGCCGGAAACGTTCGATCCCAAACGCTATGAGCCCTTTCGCGAAGGGCTGGATGTCGAAAAGATCATTAGTACGTTTCCCGCGATTTCCACGGTGGTGGACGGCCTGCAGATCAGCGAAGGCCTCGAGCATATCGCACAGGTGATGGATCGTGGCACACTGATCCGATCTGCCGTGCAGCCGGATCTGGGGAACATCCTGCATTCTCGACATCAGTATCACTGGCACACCGGCTATGTTCCACCGCAGACAGTCGCCGCCCCTCATCTCGGCGCTTGGATGGCGCGGCTGCTGGGGCCCAACAATGACGTGATTCCGCCGTTCATCAATATCGGCCAGCGTCTGGAAGGGGTGGGGGAGCAGGAAGAGCTGAAGGCGTTCACCACAGCTGGTTTCCTCGGCACAGAATTTGGCCCCTTTAATCTGCCCTATCCTGAAGCGGCCGCCCGGTCGGTCCGTCCGCCGAAAGGGATGACGGCGTCTCGGTTTGAGAAGCGATACGACGCCTACAGGAAAATGCTGGAGCCTTATGCATCGTCGCGTGGCGTCAGCGATTTTCATGTTCAGTCGATGCTGAACTCCGTGGACAACGCACACAGGCTGCTCAGTTCGAAAGATCGTGAAGCCTTCGATCTCACACTGGAGCCGGAAGAAGTGCGACGCACCTACGACACGGGGCGATTCGGTCGCGGATGTCTGCTGGCCCGTCGACTGGTCGAGGCGGGGGCGCGATACATTGAGGTGACCACCGAGTATGTGCCGTTTCTGCACTTTGACACTCACGAAAACGGACACACGACACTGCAGCGGATGAAGTCAGAAATTGACCAGCCCATCGCACAGCTCATCCGCGACCTGGAGGATCGTCGCCTGCTGGACCGCACGCTGGTCGTCATCGCCAGCGAATTCAGCCGTGACATGATCATCGAAGGTGTGCCTGGCAGTTCGGCACGGGATCAGTCACGCGCTCGCACCGACGTCCTGAAAGAGATGAAGCACTACGGACTGCATCGCCATTTCACGGGAGGAACGTCTGTCGCGATGTTTGGTGGTGGCGTGAAGCAGGGTTTTGTGTACGGAAAAACGTCCGATGAGCGACCGTGTATTGCCGTGGAGAACCCGGTCAGTATTTCGGACCTGCACGCAACCATCTACCGCGCGATGGGAATCAGCCCGAGCACGGCGCTGGATGTGGAGCGACGTCCGTTCTACGTCACTGAGGACGGCAAAGGCAGACCAGTCGCCGATGTTTTTGCCTGATGGGCTGCGCGCTTAAGGGTGCAGTACCTCGAGCAGCGTCGTATTTCCTTCCGGCAAAATGTGCACGGTTCCTGCGGCCGCCGGTATGAGGGTCGTCCGCCCTTTGCCCAGAGTGACCTGTCCGCCGCTGGTGCGAATGACGGCCCGTCCTTCCATGACCATCAGAATGCGAAATCGATCGTTTAGAGCGAGGGAGAATTCATCGATGGCCTGATGGCGGCGAATGACAAAGTAATCGCAGCGGACCAGCTCTTCGAAGTGGTGGGTGCCGTCGGACAATTCCACGGCAGAGACAGGAGCAACCGGCCCCGCTTCGAAATCGATGCACTGCAGTGACTGTTCAATGTGGAGTTCTCGGGGCTGGCCGTCTGCCCCCATGCGGCCCCAGTCATGCAGGCGGAATGTGATATTGCTCTGCTGCTGAATTTCGGCCAGCAGAATTCCCGGTCCCAATGCGTGAACTGTCCGCGCGGGAACAAACACGCAGTCTCCGGCACGGGCGGGAATCATATTGAGCGTTTGTTCAACACGGCCTTCCGAGAGCGCCGCCTCGAATTCGCTGCGATCCGTGCCCGGTTTCAGACCCGCGCAGATCTGACTGTCCGGTTCGGCGTGGAGAATGATCCAGGCTTCCGTTTTGCCTCGACCATTCTCTGCGTAGGCCAGTGCCTGACTGTCGTCCGGATGCACCTGCAGCGAGAGCCAGTCGTTGGCATCCAGAAATTTGATGAGCAGCGGGAACTGCGTCAAGTGTGTCTGCCGTCCCAGTAGTTGCTCGGGCACAGCCTGGAGGACTTCGTGCAGAGTCTGGCCGGCGAATTTGCCTGTCGCGACAACCGTCTGGTCATTCGGCTGGTCGGCGATCTCCCAGCTTTCCGCGTAGTCCGATTCGGCGCCAATGGGTTTGTCAAGCACCTCGCCCAGCAACCGACCGCCCCAGCGAATGCGTTTCAGCAACGGTTCAAAGACCAAAGGTTCCATAGATTCTCGTCCGGCAGGCGAATGCGATCGGGCCACTTTACGCAGTGTCGACAGATCAGGAAGACGCGTGCCACTGCCTGGGCCGAAAATACGCGGGAATCAAGCAATCACGGCCCCGCCGGGCAGTGTCTGGATAAACCGCGCAGGATTCGCAGACTGTGCGATCACTCGGCTTCTAGCGCGTGGGCTCTGCTGATTTTGTCCGGACGTCCGATTATTCGGCCTGCAGAGCTTCCAGCAATTCTTTGTCCAGCGCCTCTTTGTGTTGTGGTGTCATTGACGTCACCAGCTGCTCGCCCGGCAGAAGGCCGTCTTCCACACAGACAGAGGTTTCGTTCGCTCGGCCGAGCTGGAGTTTTCGAGGGACCAGTTCATGGTTTTCAAACACGTAAACAAAGTTTTGACCGGCCACGCCGGTTACGGTGTCACGTGGAATCTGAATCACGTCTTTGTCGCGTTCGACCTCAATGCAGACGGTCGCATCTGACTTCACATTGATGATCTCGCGCTGGCTTTCTGTGGGCAGCAGTTCGATTTCCAGCCAATAGTCTTTCAGGTCCGGCGTGTAGGAGCTTCTGGGACGCGGGTATCGGGGAATCGAACTGATGCGTCCGGCAATCACCTCGTCTTCGTAGCCGGCAATGGTGACTTCCACGGGCATGTCCAGGGCCACCTGATAGATCAGTGATTCACTGAGCGGCACGCTGACCTTCAGGCGGGTCAGATCGGGGATCTCAAAGATCTTCTGGCGACGTTTCACACGCTTCCCTTCCGCGATGTAGGTGATGCCGCGGCTCATCAGATACCATGAGTTCCCGTAGACCACCTGACCATCGCAGGGGGCTTTGATGGTGCAGGCCTTGATGCTGTCCAGCGCCCTTTTGTAGTAGCCTTCGTAGATTCGGATGGTGCGTTCGTACGACAGAATGGAAAGTTCCGCGCGTGTCTCTGCCAGACTGTTTGTCAGCTGAATGCGATTGACGTTTCGCAGTGACTGGGTTCGTGAATGTCCGAGTTCCACGGCTCTTCGGGGGTGCTGAAACTTTGTCAGCAGATTGAGCTGTGCTTCTTTGCGGCGGTATCGCTCTTCGGCCTCCATGTACTCTGCGGTCTGCCGATCCATGGCACGATGGTTGACCATGCCCATCGCCCACAGCTTTTCCAGATGTTCGGTTTCTTCTACGATCGACATGGTGGAATCGCTGAGCACTGCGAGATTCTGCTCGAGCTCTTCCACCTGCTGTGGGTAGGACGCCTCCACGTACTCGTCGAGACTGTGCTGCGCTTTCTGATATTTGAAGCGAGCGGCCGACAGGCGTCGCTCGTTATCAGAAGCCAGCATGCTGCGGTCGTGTCGGGCAGCTTCCAGCCGATTGCGGTATTTGAGCAGGACCAGTTCCCGAGTGCGGGCGTACTCTTCCACGTCGGCAGCATCCAGCACGCAGACCACATCCCCTTTTTTCACCATCGTTCCTTCCGGAAGGATGGACAGAATGTTGGTCGACCAATAGCAGGCGGATCGCACTTCTGTCGACTTCATTGGTTCCACAACGCCGTTGCGTTCCACGGTAACCACGAAGTCAGAGGGCCCAATTTCGCGCAGACCCACTTCAACAGGGCTTTGTGACTGCAATCCGGCACCGGCGAGAAACCAGGCGCCAGTGACCGCGACGCCGCAAAAAATGGCAGTTCGCAAACGGGCAGACACACGGCGATCGCCGGCTGCGGGGGGAGACAGGTTTTGCTTGAACATTGTGAAGATTCGACCGGAAGGAGGGAGGGAGGTCGATTTTGGGGCGGGAAGGTGTGGGGTTGAGGAGGGATTCGCCTGGGGAAACGGCATTGCACCGGTGGAGGCATTCTAGACCTGTCTTCGGCAATTTGCCATCAAGCTTGCCGGGCCATCCCGTGAAATGCGGGCTCCCGGTCGGATTATGCGGTGAGCATGGCGGAAATCCGTCATGGTCCGGTTTTTTGCTGGCTGAATCACAATTTAGCGGGTGGAACGCCACGTTTTGCCAACAGCTGTCTCGTCCGGTCCGTAGGTCTATCAGGCACTTTTCTGCGCACGAAATCCGTGTTGAGTGCTTAGCTCACGGGAATCCCCGAGAGTAAGACTTTTGAAGCCTGAAAGCCAAAGGCGCTGACGTGACTGAACCCGGCGAAAATGAGTCAGAAGAAGTATCCCGTGAAAATGCCTCGGGGAATTCGGGAGGGGGATCTGAGACGTCGCCAAAACCGCTGGACGCCGACATCGCAGAGCCGAGCCGCTCGGTCGCAATGAGTGAAGACGAATTGCCGGATTACGTGGAACTCACACCGGAGCTGGTCGAAGAGGAGGCCATTCGTGGTGACTTTATGCTGCGATGGGCGTCCATCTTCCTGGCAGTGCTGTTCGGGTTCAGTGAGATTTCCGACACGCGGACGCTGGTGCACATCCGCTCCGGCGAGCAGATGCAGAACGGCAGTTTCCTGCCCCCGTCCGCCGACCCATTTGCCTATTCGCTGGATGGGCAGTCCACGCCCAATGTCAGCTGGCTGTTCGATCACGCTGTCCACCTCGCCTTCTCGGCCGGCGGAGAACTGGGACTGACACTGTTCAAGGCCTTTCTGGCCGGCCTGATCGCGTATGTGCTGTCACTGATTTCGGTGTCCGGTTTGCCGACATGGTGGAATTCGATCTGTGGTGTGCTGGCGATCTGTGCGGTCAGTATCGACTTCCTGCCGATCACGGACATCGTCACGGCACTTGGACTGGTCACCCTTATGCTGATGCTGCATCGGCATCATGAAGGCACGCTGCGGGGACTCATCTGGAAGGTACCCGTGCTGATTGCCGTGTGGGCGAATCTTGATTCTCGCGCCTATCTGGGTGTTGTGACTGTTGCCCTGTTTGCCGCGGGAGCAACCATCACTCGGAAAAGTTCAGACAGCGACGCTGCGACACTGCGAGTCGATACGAGCTCCCTCTGGAAAGCCTGCGGGATCAGCGTCGCTGCTCTGCTGGCCAACCCCGCTCCGCTTGCCAGTCTCATGTCTGTCGTGACGACCTACACGGTGGAGTATCCGAACATGCGGGCTATGAAGCCCCTGTCTGTTTTGCTCGACGGTGCTTCGGAGTACCACGCTATCTGGGTGCCGGAGGTCCTGCAGGGACTGGAATTTGCCTACCTGATGGCGATGGCCACGGTGGTTGTGGCAGTGGTCGCGCTGCTGATTTCCCGTGATCGTCAGGACTGGCCGTGGGTTGTCACACTGGCCGGTCTTTCGCTCGTGGGTTTCGTGACCGTCCGGGAACTTCCGCTGGTGGCGCTGGTGGCAGCCGTGGCGGCGAGCACCGCTGCCCAGCGCTGGTATGCCCGGACGTTCCGTCAGGAATACAGCATTGAAACCAAAGAAGTGATGTTCTCCAGAGGTGGCCGAGCGGTGACCGTGCTGGGAATGGCCCTGCTCGGTTTTCTGGTTGTTGCCGATCGGCTGCCCACCCGTTCTCCCGTTGGCATTGGCTTTGAGGCCGACCTGGCAACAACCATTTCGTCACTGGAAGAGCAGTTCACGACGCTTCCCGAAGATGCCAACATCCTGCCAACGCGGTTTTCTCAGGGGGACCTGCTGATCTGGAATGGTCGCCGCACCTACGTAGACAGCCGTGCCGCACTGTTTGGGCGGTATGCTGATGAGACGTCCGTCGTCCGTCAGTTTGATAGTCTGCGAAAAGGACTGGTGGCACCGCCGGAAGACACGAGTTCTGTGGCGACTGCCGGCGGACAGTCGCCTGACGGGGCGGATTTGGCAGACGGTGCGGACTCGGGGGATGAGTCCGCCACGGAAGAGCCGGCGGCGAAAGTCGTCGACTGGAAGTCCGAGTTTGAGCAGCGGAACATCGATCTGGTCATGCTGCGACTGTCGCCACCAGGGCCGATTCCTTATCGGATTGTGAACGCGTTTATTCAGAGTCAGGACTGGCGGCTGACGAATCGAGGGCCATCGGCCGCGTTTTTCGCTGTGGCCGCCGACTCCTCGCGTGATGATTCGTTCGACATTCTGGATGTCGCCTTCGCGGAGGAGGAAGACCTCAACTTTGAACGCGTCGATTTTGGTCGAGAGAAGGACTTTTATCAGGAGTATCTTTACAAGAGTCGGCCCAGCCAGTCGGCCGCTCTGCGTGACGCGCGACACTACTACACCATTGACGCCAGTATTCCGCCACAGATTGTCTTCAACCTGGCGAGGGCCCTGGGAGCAGATGCACGCAATTCTGAACTGATGGCGTACATCGGTCGCGTTCTGGCAGGCCCCACCATGGTTGTGCGACGCGCCAGTCAGGCCCTGGTGGAGGAGCCGCAGAATGCATCCGCCTACTGGTTTCTCGGTCAGGGGTATTTGACGCTCAATCGGACCGAGTCCGGCGTGGTGGCGCCTTTTGGGGGCCAGCAAAACGTCGAGAATCTCCGCTACTACCAGGCTGTGGCCGCGTTTCGACAGGCGACCGTCATTGAACCAGGCCAGGCGCGCAACTGGGAGATCCTGATGCAGATATATCAGTCTCGTGGTCGCATCGACCTGGCGCTGGACTGCATGGAGAAGTTTCTTGCGATCGAAGAAGACAGTCTGCTGAGCAATCCCGATGCCGAGGATCTGCTGCGGAGCATGTATGACCAGCGCAAGGTCTGGAAGGAGCAGCTTGAGACCACCACCAACGGGCTGGCCGAAGCCGTCAAACTGCCGCTGCCCGATGATCCGGCCGAAGCGGCGGGCCGCAAGTTTCAGATTGTCCAGGAGTTGAATGCTGCCGGCTTCGCGCTGATGGCACTGCAATACGACAGCGAAAATCAGGAAGCTCTGCGAGGCATTCCGGCAGCAGAGTTGCTGCGTGGTCAGTTGCTGCTGGAATCCGGAGAAGTGGAAGAGGCCTACTCTGTCCTTGTGAAACTGGCCGCCATTGCCCGGGAGAGTCGGGACAAGCCCGAATACGCGACCCTGCAGTGGCACACGCCGGTCGCCATTGCTCATCTGACACGTGGCGCCTATCAGGACGCTGTGGAGGTCTGGTCAGAGCAACTGGCCGCCCTGCAGAATGTCGAAAACGTGACTCCGCCTCTGATTCAACGCCTGACTCAAACGCTGCCGCTGGTTCCCGATGTGGAAGGACGGGCGGCAGGTGGATTTGGAAAGTGGCCCCTGCTGCACCTGGAGTCCACCCGCGTGCCGATGGATGCGTTGCCCCGCGGGCGTGCTCAGACAACGATGTATGTGGCGGTTGCCAATCTGGAAGCTGGCAACATGACGTCCGCGCGTCAGGCGCTGAAGGAGCTTGTGGCCGCTGACGGCAGTCATCCTCAGCGCGTTCTGTCGGAAATCTATTTTGCCCAGGTGGAGGATGACGCGATCGATGTGATCGCCGACTCCACGATGAATGTCTGGGAAGAGTTCGAGTTTCCCGAGCTGAACGAAGGGCCGAACACGGATGCTGGCGACGCCCCTGATTTGGATGCTCAAGAAGCGGGTGCACAAGGCAGCCAGGCAGACGCCAGCACGACCGAGCAATCGCAGACTCCTGCTCCATCCGGTTCATCGGACGCCGGTGGAGCGGACTCGGGGAACGACCCTTCTGACGGTGGCGACAATCCCGACACCGCTGACACGTCCAGCGGACGATCGGCCACCGCATAAGGCTGTCAGCCAGGGCGAGAGATCGACGCTGGCGTTTGTCCCTGAGGGGGCGCCCGGTGGTGTCGGCCGAGCAGATCGTTTACAGTAATCTTCCGAACAGGCAACCTGAATTTTTAGCAGACGGATTGTGTCTAAAGAACCTGCCTACACTGACGAACAGGTCGCATCGCTGGGACTGCAGCGCGATCGGCTCGCCCGTCATATCGCAATCATCATGGACGGCAACGGCCGCTGGGCACAACAGCGCGGCCTGCCGAGAATTGAAGGCCACCGACAGGGCGTGCACTCGGTTCGGGCAATTGTCGAAGAAGCGTCGCGTCTGGGCCTGGAACAGCTCACGCTGTATTGCTTCTCCAGTGAAAACTGGAAGCGACCACGCCTGGAACTGACCCTGCTCATGGGGCTGCTGAAACGCTACCTGATTGAAGAACGAAAACGTATTCAGCAGCAGGGGCTGAGGTTTCGTGTCATCGGGAAGATTGACGAGCTGGATCCCGCCATTCAGCGGGAGATCCGCATCACCGAAGAAGTGGCGGCTGACAACGATGGCATGATGCTGTGCCTGGCCGTCAACTACGGAGCACGGCTGGAAATCGCAGAGGCCATGCAGCAGCTGGCTCAGCAGGTGCGTGATGGCGTGCTTGATCCGGAGCAGATTGACGAACAGCGGGTCGCATCCAGCCTGATGACGGCCGGAATGCCGGATCCGGACCTGGTGATCCGAACGGCCAGTGAGATGCGGATCAGCAATTTTCTGCTGTGGCAGATCAGCTACTCGGAGCTTTGGATTACCGACAGTTTCTGGCCTGATTTCCGCGAGTCTCACCTGCATCAGGCGCTGCAGTCTTTCGCGTCTCGTGATCGCAGATTTGGCGGTTTGACAAAGCCGCCATCATCCGCTTCGGCTTAGTTTTCTGAAAGGCGGCCGATATGCTGGGCTGGCGAATTGGGCTTTCGTGTGTTTTGGTTCCTGGTCTGCTGGCCCTGTTTCGCTGGGACATTGCACTGGGCGACAACGCCATTGTCCTGCTGGTGCTGTGTCTGCTGCTCACGCTGCGAGCGACCTTTGAACTTGCCGACCTGCTGAAGACCCGGAACCTGCAGCCGGCTTTTGAGTTGTGTGCTGCCATCAACGTGACCGTGATTCTCGCCGCCTGGACGCATCGGCAGATGAATCCGGCAGATGGGACGCGCGAGAGTCTGCTGGTCTCTCTGGGGCTGGTTGGCGGAGCGCTGGTCAGTGGGTTTGTGGTGCTGCTGATGCGAGAAGCAGCCCGCTATCAGAAGCCGGGCCATGCCATGGAATCACTGGGAGCCAACATGATTACGGTCATGTATGCCGGTGGTCTGCTGGCAACAATCGCGCAATTGCGGTGGTATCCTTCACCCCCAATGGGATACTTCGTGATCGGCTCGGTCATCATTGCCGTCAAGGCAGGAGACACCATGGCCTACACGTTTGGGCGATTGTGGGGGCGGCGCAAGATGATTCCTCGGCTGAGTCCCGGCAAGACGTGGATCGGCGGTCTGGGCGCACTGGTCGGCAGCGGGCTGGGCGGCTGGCTGTGGCTGACGTTTGGCGGCCGTTTGTTTGATGCAGCTCCGCAGCCCACCAGCCTGATGGCCGTGCTGGCCTACGGTGTGACGCTGGGAGTTGTTGGACTGGTGGGAGATCTTTGCGAGTCACTGATCAAGCGTGACGCGGAGAAAAAGGACTCCGCAAAGCTGATGCCCGGATTTGGCGGACTGCTCGATCTACTCGACAGCCCACTGTTTGCCGCGCCCTTTGCTGTCGCCTGGTGGGCGCTGTGGCCACCGGCTGCCTGACAGGGCCGATGATCTCGATCCACCGCCCCAACGATGGTTGATGGCGACTCAGGCGAACGGGCTGTTGGCTGCTGCCAGACCACGTGGCTGCTAGCCACGATCTGCGTGGAGAAACGCCTGCATCAGGTTGTGTCCTTCTGCGAAACGCAGGTCGGAAGCCGCGGCCACCACTTCGTCGTAGCGGGCCGCTGTGTCCGGCGTGATGCCTGTGCCGCACATTGCAAACGGACAGTCGCCGTGGCTGTGTGTTCGGGTTCTCAGAAATGTGGGGTGGTCGGGGCAAACCAGCAGACGGTACTCGCCCTGCTCCTTCAGATATTCATGGACGGGCCCGACGATTTTGGAGTCAATCTGCTCGACCGCTTCCACTTTGGCGGCCGTGTCGCCTTCATGTGACGCTTCGTCTGTCGCCTCCACGTGGACGACAACAAAATCGATGTCGTCTCGCTGCAAAGCGGCGATCGCAGCGCGGCCTTTGGCCGCATAGTCGGTGTCGAGATAGCCGGTTGCTCCTTCAACTTCGATGACTTCCCAGCCAATGAGCCGTCCCATCCCACGAAGCAAATCCACGGCCGTGATGACGGCGCCGCGGACGTTGAATTTTTCTTCGAAGCGTGTCAGCGCTGGTCGACTGCCCTGCCCCCACAGCCACACCTGCGTTGCGGGAGATTCTCCGGCCCGTCGCCTTCGGACATTGGCGGGAGCGTCGGCAAACAACTGCTCGCTGACATTCATCAGTTCCTGCAACTGTTCACCGCCTGGCCCCAATGGCAGGAAACCGGCTATCGCCTGATCCGTGATATCGTGCGGCGGAGTCGTGTGGGTTGACGCAGAAAACGGTGCCTGCCCGCCGCGGCTGCGAAAAATCAGCAGGTTGCGGTAACTCACGCCGGCGTGGAATTTCCACTCCTGACCGCCGCACTGATTTTTCTGCAGCAGTTGAATCAATTCAGCGGCACCATCACTGGGGTATTGCTCTGCTGTGAAGCTTTTCATCACCCCCTGCTCCACTGTGACCAGATTACAGCGAATGGCCCAGTCACCCTCACTGAGCTCAATGCCCTGCGCGGCGGCTTCAATGGGGGCTCGCCCGGTGTGGTACTTCAGTGTGTCGTAGCCGAACAGGCTCATCGTGCCGACATCGCTGCCGGACGGCATGGACGCAGGCACGTTGTCAGTCGCCCCGACCCGTCCCCGCAGAGCCACTTCGTCCATGGAGGGCAGTTGGGCGGCCTGAAGGGGCGTCTGATTGTTGAGTGCGGCCTGTGGTTCGTCAGCGACACCATCAGGAATAATCAGGACGTACTTCACGTTTCGTCAGCTTTTTCTAAGGGGAAACGGCAATGAGAGGGTGTGGTTTCCGTCTCGGGAATTGCGATGTCCGTGCGATTCTGATTTTACTTAACTGCCGGGTCTGATCGGGTTTACACAAAATCTCAAACCAGATATATCTTCACTCAAAGTCGGCCGTTCTGCGGCCCGCGTTTTGGTGAACTTACCGGAAATTTAAGACGCCTGCGGAATTTGGAGGGAAGCCGGACAGATTCTGCAGCGATTCATTTTGGAGGAAGATACGTGTCCGTTGAAGAAAAAGTCATTGGTATCGTCAGCGACCAGTTGGATACGCCCAAAGAGGACGTAGCAACAAGCAGCTCGTTTGTTGACGACCTGAAGGCGGATTCGCTTGATATCGTGGAACTCGTCATGGCACTGGAAGACGAATTCGACATCAAGATTCCAGACGAAGACTATGACAAGATTAAGACCGTGGGTGACGTCATCAGCTACATTGAGGCAAAGTCCTGATAGATGTCCCGACGGAGGGTGGCTGTCACCGGAATGTCGGTGCTGACGGCGCTGGGAAGCGACGTCACCGACGTGTGGAGCCGAATCTGTAACGGTGAAAGTGGCATCAGCCCGATTGAGCGCTTTGACTGCAGCGAATTTCGCGTGCGGTTTGCCGGCGAGATCAAAGGGTTCGATGCCCTTTCGCATTTGCAGATCGATCGTAAATTCCTGCGCCGAATTGATCGCTTTGTGGAGTTCGCGCTGGTCACGTCGGACAAAGCGATTCGGCAGTCGGGTTTCCTCGAGGGAGACTGGGACCCGTTTCGTGCCGGTGTGGTGATCGGCAGCGGAATTGGCGGTCTCGATGAAATTGAGTACCAGCACACTCGGCTGTTCGACCGCGGCCCCGAACGCATCTCGGCGTTCATGATTCCCAAGCTGATCATCAATGCAGCGTCCGGCAATGTGGCCGTGCATTGGGGAATTCGCGGCCCCAGTTCGTCAGTGGCCACAGCCTGTGCGTCGGCCGTGCATGCTATTGGCAACGCCACCCGCATCATTCAGGGCGGCTACGCAGATATCGTCGTGACGGGTGGGACCGAATCCCCCGTGACTCCCATGGGTGTCGGTGGATTCGCCCGAGCAAACGCTCTGTCTCTGCGGAACGATGATCCCCAGCGGGCCAGCCGGCCCTTTGATGCGGATCGAGATGGATTTGTGATTTCAGAAGGTGCGGGCATGCTCGTTCTGGAAGACATGGAGCATGCCAGGGCGCGAGGTGCGGACATCCTGGCGGAAATCGTGGGTTTCGGGATGTCCACGGACGGTCTGCATATGACTCAGCCGGATGAAACCGGCAGCGGTGCTGCAAGGGCGATGAAAGCCGCTCTGGACGATGCAGGGATCACTGAAGATCAGGTCGACTACATCAACGCCCACGGAACCAGCACGCCGCTGGGCGATCGTGCTGAAACACTCGCGATTCGCAGCGTTTTTGGCAGCCATGCGGACTCGCTGGCGGTCTCCAGCACCAAAGGTCACTTTGGCCATCTCCTGGGCGCATCGGGTGGTATCGAAACCGTTTTCTGTGTTCAGGCGATCCAAAATGGCGTCGTGCCGCCGACCCTGAACTTTGAGAATCCCGGGGTCGACTGCGATCTGGACTACGTTCCCGGTGCTGCCAGAGATCTGAAGGTCCGCTATACACTGAAGAACAGTTTTGCCTTCGGTGGGCACAATGCATGCCTTGTGCTGGGCTCGGTCTAGACAGGGGCGTCTGAGGACCGTCGCTCAGGCACTCAGCTGGCGCTGAACATCCACAGCGGCGGTGCTTACTCCATCGTCGGTCCGACGGCAATTTCGATCCAGCCACGCCATGATTCGCCAGGTTCCAGCACGCGAAGTCCGGCGTCAACACCCTGCTGTTGCAGGTTGATCGCGTCCGTCGTGCACGTGTACGGTTCCAGGCAGACCGCGGAGGTCCACGGCGGCGTAAATGCTACGATTTCCCGAAAGGAGTCGTCCGACCGCTGCTCAACCTGCAGGCCGGATTTGCTGTCAGCGATACGGCACGTGACGACTCCGTCCTTCGCTTCGACGTTGGTGTAGACATCATCAAGGTTCAGGCCATCAAACTTCGGTCCAGTACTCAGGTCAGCGTTCGCGGGCGAATTGATAATGCTTCCGGTCGGCAGGCACTGATCCAGCTCCCAGCATTTTGACGTGGGTGCGTGTACCCGGCAGTGCTCAGAGGCCGAATCGCTGCCGACGGGAATGCGAAAATAAGCATGCGTTCCCAGCCCC
>JANSXP010000091.1 GCA_024742875.1 Planctomycetaceae bacterium
ACAAACGTGGTGCGACCATTCATCAGCCGCGTGAGGGACGTCTGAATCAGCTGTTCGCTTTCGGTATCCAGATTGCTGGTGGCTTCATCCAGAATCAGCAGTCGGGGATCCGCCAGAATGGCGCGGGCGATGGCCAGTCGCTGCCGCTGTCCGCCGCTCAGACGTACGCCGCGTTCTCCAATCAGTGTGTCAAAGCCATCAGCCAGACGGTCGATGAATTCCGACGCATTGGCGGCATCGGCCGCCGCACGGATTTCCGCAGTCGTGGCATCGCGGCGCGCGTAGGAGATATTCTGCTGGATGGTGCCGTCAAACAGAAACACGTCCTGCTCCACCACACCCAGCAGACTGCGAAACGACTCCACGTCGTAATCCTGCAGGTTGTGGCCGTCCAGCAGGACGCTGCCTTCTGTGGGGTCGTAAAACCTGGCCACCAGGTTGCAGATTGTCGTTTTGCCGGCGCCACTGGGGCCCACCAGCGCCACCACCTGCCCGGCGGCCACCTTGAGATTGATATTGTGCAGCGCCGGCGCATCGCCGCCGGGGTAAGTGAACGTGACGTTCTGCAGCTCGATGTCTCCGCGGGCTTCATCACGCGAGGCCCGCAGGGAATCCGGCGTGGACTGCATTTCCTGAGGTTCGTCCAGCAGGTCCAGCACCCGGTCCAGACCGCTGAGGCTGTTCTGGATTTGTGTCGCGCTGTTGGCCAGCGTGCCCAGCGGCTGCAGCAGCATCAGCAGATACACCAGAAACATCATGAGGTCTCCGGTCGTCAGTGCACCATCGATGACTCGCCAGCCGCCGTAGAAAATCAGGGCCGCACTGCTCAGAGGCAGCAGGCATTCCCAGATCATTTCGACAATTCGCATCCACCACCAGGCGTACAGCTCCTTGCGGGCCATCAAATGGTTGTCCGTCATGAAGCGGACCGACTCGCGTTTTTGTCGGCTGAAGGCCCGCACGATGCGCATGCCGGCAAATGCCTCCGTGGCCCCCGCGTCGATGGTTTCCCGCTGTTTGCGGATGGATCGGAACTGCGGCCGGATGCTGCTGATCCACGCGCGGTGGGTGAAGAATACCAGTGGCAGCAGCACCAGGGCACCCACCAGAAGTGTCCAGTCGACCCACGCCAGAATACACAGGCTGCCCAGCAGCTGAATCACGGCCCGCCACGGGTTGTACAGCAGACCAAACACCAGTTCGCCCACACTGCCGCCGTCTTCCCGTAAGATGCTGGCCACACCACCGGAGCGAATTTCCTGGACGCGGTGCAGGGGCAGACGCACGGCGTGCTCAAACACTTTGCGACGAATCGACAGTTGAATGCGTTTGGTGATTTTGGTGGCGTACCAGCGGCCCCAAATATGCACGGCAATTTTGGCCATCGACACGACCACCACAAAGGCCACGGTGGCCAGCAGCAGATTGCGGGGATTGGCAAACGCCGGAAACTGCTCCACCAACTGGGCGGGCGCTTTGGACTGCAGCACATAATCCACCAGGAATTTGGTGGTCGCCGGCGGGATCAGGGCCAGACCAGTGGAGATGGAGACACTCAGCAGGCAGCCGAAAATCTGCCAGCGGAACGGACCCAGCAGTCCGAAGAAACGGCCAATCAGTTCCTTCGCCGGGCGGACGCGATCTTTGGCTGACCGCGCCTGGCCGGACGAATGGATGCTGCCTTTAGGCAGCTGCTTTTCGCGGACCTGTTGCCGATAATCGTCAAACTGAGTGCGACTTCCTTCGCGAAGTTTCGGCGGGCGCGGGGACGCTGATGGGTCTGTCATAGATTCGCTTTGAGATGAGTTCATGTCCGATTGTAAGCACAGCATCGGTGTGGTCGACCATCGTGAGGCCGATTCCCGTGATCGAAACTCTGCAGATCATTCGTCCGGCCCGGGTGTTCCTGACACAAAAACGGGCACAAATTTGCCGCAAATGTGCGGCAAATGTGCGGCAGCCGGAGGCCGATCGGTGGTCGATCGGTGGTCGATCGCGGGGCGACTGGAGCGCGGCCGACGCATGACAGTGAGCGGCGGCCGACAGGAAACCTGTGATTCGCGCCTCGGAATGGAGCTGATTGCGGCCCTGGATTGGCAAATGGCGCCCCCATTTGCTCGCGGGAGGCCGTGATCCGGGGATTAGACGCTGGAAACGCTGTTGAGACGGTCGAAATGGCAGTAAACTGCCCCGCCTGCCACCTTCGCACAGGTATGGCAGACCGCCACCGCGCTACCCGTGGCCGGCGATCCCAAACAACGAAAATCACCTGGAGTTTCTCGGGATGTCCGCAGACACCGCCCTGGACCAAACATCTGTTTCCGCCCCCACCTGGCAGCAACTGGCCGATCAGGCTCTGACCGGTCAGCCCATTTCTCGTGAAGATGCTCTGCGGGTCCTGGCAGCCGATGAAAGTGACGTGCTGGCCATTTTGGATGCCGCTTACCGCGTGCGGCAGCAGCATTTCGGCAAGTCGGTGCAGCTGTACTATCTGAAGAACGCCAAGAGCGGTCTGTGTCCGGAAGACTGCGGCTACTGCTCGCAGGCGAAGGATTCTGATGCGGAAATTGACAAGTACGCCATGCTGGACAAAGACAAGCTGATGCAGGGCGCGAAGAACGCGTTCGACAGCAACGCCCGCACGTACTGCATTGTCGCCAGCGGCCGTGGTCCGTCCAATCGTGAGGTGGATCACGTGGCCGACGTGGTGAAGGACATCAAAAAGGAATACGGCCTGCATATCTGCTGCTGCCTGGGACTGCTCGAGCCCGAACAGGCAAAAACTCTCAAGGACGCAGGTGTGGATCGGGTGAATCACAATCTGAACACCAGCGAACGCTTTCACGACGAAATTGTCTCCACCCACACGTTCAAAGACCGCCTGGACACACTCAATGTGTGCAGCGATGTGGGGCTGGAACTGTGCGCCGGCATGATTGTGGGGATGGGAGAAACCAACGAAGACGTCGTGGATGTGGCGCTCAAACTTGCGGAACTGAAGGTCGAGTCCATTCCCATCAACTTTCTGATTCCCATCGAAGGCGCCCGACTGGGCCGTCCGGTCACGCTGGATCCTCGCTTCTGCCTGAAGGTGCTGGCGATGTTCCGCCTGACCAACCCGACCACCGAACTGCGCATTGCCGGGGGGCGGGAAGTCAATCTGCGAAGCATGCAGTCGATGGGGCTGTACGCCGCCAACAGTATGTTCGTCAGTGATTATCTGACGACGCCCGGACAGCGGGCGGAAGACGATTTTCAGATGGTCAAAGACCTCGGATTTGAAATCACGGCCGGTGATTATGAATCCGAGCAGCTGATGAAAAAGTTTGCCGAGCGGGCGTCATCCACCAGCATCAGTTGCGGTACCAGTGACGAGTCGTGTGGTTCTTCCTGCTGAGGAAGTGACATGACTGACCGCGTCAACGACAACCCGTTTCAGGCGCCGGAATCCGGCGACCGGGAGTCTGTGGTTGACGCCATCGCTTTCCCCGACCTCGTGGATTGCGCCCGCAGTCTGCGGGGCGTGTATCTGAGCATGCTGGTGTTCACGGCCGTGATGGCGCTGGTCGCCGTCACGATGGCCATCCTGCGAGATCCGTCGCGGCTCACGTTTCTGTCGCTGTCCACTCTGGCGACGCTCACGGGCACCACGTGTCTGCTGGCGGCAACCGGCTTTTTGTGGCGGGCGGGCCGCGTTCCGGAAGACGTGGTTTCGGCCGTACCGGCACGCATCGGCGCTGTGTGCCTGGCAGCCCTGATTCCCGTGGTGGCGTCCGCTTACGTGCTGTCGTTTACGATCTCCGTGGCGCTGGCGACAGTCATCAGCGTTCTGGGCGGGACCGCGTTCTGTTTGTTTACGCGATCACTGGGCCGCTACATGCAGGCTGACCGACTGCGAAAACAGGCCGGCCGCATGCTGATCGCATTTCTGATCCCCGTCATCTATCCCGTGATTCTGTTCACCGGTGATGAACTGACTGTGGGGCTGTCCGGACTGGCTGGCTTCATTTACGGACTGATTCTGTTTTCTTCGTTTGGCAACCTGGTGGAGGCGCTGCGGAAGACTATTCACGAGGGGCCAGACCTGTAGGGGACGTATGGCTGTCCGACCGCAGCGGCCTGCGCTGGCGGCCTGCGCTGGCGGCCTGCGCTGGCGGCCTACGCTGGCGGCCCAAAGGGATCCGCCGGATCGTCTTTGGCGTTGGGGGCTCCCAGTCCGGCCGCGGGCGGCGTGTTTTGTGAGGCGGCTGGCGGCGCTGCGGGGGTGGTCCCGCCCCCTGCTGGCTGCCGCCTTCCACGAGCGCGGCGGGCCGCCAGAGCAATCGCGTAACGCCGCAGTTCGGCCGCATTCAGGCCACCATCGTGATCGGCGTCAAACGTCAGCGCGAAGCGAATCACCTGTTCGGGGTCCAGCGGACTGCCGGCGGCACCCTGTGGTGCGTTTCTCAAATTGCCCCGCGGGCCCGTGCCACGACGATCGCCTCGCGCTGCGGAGGATGCAGCCGCATCGCCACCCCGCTGACCCATGGCACCAGATTCAATCTGCGCCAGCTCACGCGGGCCAATGCGACCGTCTTTGTTGTGGTCATGTTCCATCAGCTTTTGCAGACTCCCCGGCAGTTCCTGTGCTGACAGGAATCCGTCTTTGTTTCGATCCAGCGTCATCATCCGCTGGACATAGGCAGACAAAGAGGGAGACGGCCGTGTCTTTGGTGAGGCCGCCGCCGCCTGGGGGGGAACCGTGGTGGACTGGTCTGCCGATTTCTGTGTCGATTCCTGTCCCGTTTTTGAAGCCGAATTTTGAGACGAAGACCCCACCGATGAAGCTGTGGCGGTCGACTCATCGGGCGTCGCAACGCGGGGAAAGACGGAAGCCAGCAGCACGGTCGCGGTCATCAGGACAGATGGCAGCATGATCAATCTCACAAAAGGGGACCGGCAGAAGTCACTCCCGCCGAGAATTCCAGGCCGCCCATTCTACGCACCCGCCTCAACCCGCTCCAGAGCGCGCGAGCCAGAACGCCACGCTGCCCATACTCTGAGTGCAACTGCCGGTGCCGGCCGCAATGTGGTGCCTCAAATGTCGTGGCATCCGCAGGTTTCCCCAGGGGAACGTTTTGTACGGCGGGATTCATCGATATGCTGAGACCTTCCTCCGTCACCTTAGGGCCGGATCATGCTCGAAGTCATAGGAATTGGATTCCCCCGCACCGGAACAATGTCGCTTAAGCACGCGCTGGAGCAATTGTCGCTGGGGCCCTGTTACCACATGATTGAGGTGTTTCGTCGACCGCAGGATGTCCCGTTCTGGCGTAAGGCCATCCAGGCGGACGGCGAGGGAGTCGCGTGGGAGGAAATCTTCGCCGACTTCCGCTCGACGACCGACTGTCCGGCCGGCTACTTTTGGAAACAGCTGCTGGCCGAATTTCCGCAGTCACACTATGTGCTGACGGTTCGTGATCCGGATGAGTGGTACGAGAGCTTTCTGGCGACCGTTTACGACGCGATGACGCATCCGGAACGGGCGCCGGATGACGACCATCTGAGCGTGCAGGTGATGGCTCGGGAGCTGATTCTGGACCGGATGTTTGACGGTCGTTTCCTCGATCGCGACTTTGCCATCAGTCAGTACCACAGTCACATCGCCAGCGTGCAGGCGGCGATTCCTGCAGAGCATCTGCTGACCTTTGATGTGGCCTCCGGCTGGGGGCCGCTGTGCGAATTTCTGCAGCTGCCGGTGCCCGGTCAGCCGTTTCCCCGATCCAATACGCGGGACGAATTTCGGGAGCGAATTACGTCCGCGAGCGGTAACAATGCGGCGACCTCATAGGCCCGCGGGCCGGCCGATGATCAGCCGACAATCAGCCGACAATCGATTCCAGAGACTCAGCGTCTTCCGCCGATTCTCCTTCGAAGTTCTCCAGTACCGGCAGTGGATCAAAGCCCTGCCAGATGGGAATCGAACTGAGCACCGAGGTCACCAGCGAGCCACCGCGAACCAGCCAGACCACATAGCCCACCGAGACGGATGTGGATACAGCCGCCGAACTGCCCACCACCACTGTTTCCATGACGACTTTCAGCAGAGACTGACTCGGACGCTGCTGCACATATTCCGGCTGAGAGATGTCAAACTCGGTCGATCGCAGCAGGGGAGTGCTGGTCGTGATCTGCTCAAACAGAAAACGCGGCAACCCGCGTCCACCGCGCTGAGCATCGCTGTCGCGACTGCCGCGTCCATTGCGACCGTCTTCGTCCAGCCCTTCGCCGACAGGCACGTCTTCCAGAAAGACGGCGACAAACAGGGCACTGTTGGTGCGCTGCAGAATCTCCCGCGAGGCGCTGGCGGACACGCCCACCGTCTCTTCGGCACCGCCTTCAGCGGCCGCAGCGGCAGACGACGTTGCAGCGGCCGCCGTCTGCTCGGTGTCGGAAGACTCACTGTCTTCGGCATCCGACGTGTCCTCTTCCACTTCTGTGGTTGGTTCTTCGGTTTCGGTGGTGGTTGTGGGCTCAATGACGACTGCTTTGTCGCCGGAATCCCCCGTCACGGTGGTGAGCACGTCGATCTCGACAGTCGCGATCTCGCTGTACAGCCGTCCGTCGGTCAGCCGGTACTGGAAGGAATCCGGACCGCTGTAAACACCGGTGGGCGTGTAGGTGAAGGTGCCGTCGGCGGCCAGTGCGAGCGTGCCGTTCTCCGGGCCGCTGACGAGAATCACGTAAATCGTGTCACCGTCGATGTCGAAATCGTTGTCCGCGACGCCGGCGACCGACACCACCAGGTCTTCCAGCTGTTTGGCCTCAAAAAAGTCGTCCACGGCCGTTGGCGCTTCGTTGACGTCCCGCAGCGTCACCGTCAGCGATTCCTCGTAAAACAGGCCGCCGCTGTCCGTCACACGAACCACCACGTCATGAGTGTTCTGTGCTTCAAAATCCAGCAGGCTGCCGTCCAGCACGCGAATCACGCCAGTGGCCGCGTCGATTTCAAACCGTCCGCCGGCGCTGTCCGTCAGTGACCAGGCGGGGACATCACCGGCATCCACGTCGGTGAAAGTCGCCGCGGCGACCGCTGTGCCGCTGGCCGAGTTTTCATCAACCGCTCCACCGCCAAAGTCGATGTCGGTGGGGACTTCGTTCACATCGTTGATATTGATTGTCAGCACCCGCACGTCAGTCAGCCCGCCACTGTCCTGCACCTGAACGGTCATCGTCAGGGAGGTGCGAACTTCAAAATCCAGCAGCGTCGGGTCAGCCACCGTAATGACACCGGTGACCGAATCAATGGAAAACGCCTGGTCGGGTGGACCCTGCAGCGAGTAAGTGAGCGTTTCGCCGGCGTCCTCATCGAACGCTGCGGCCGTGTCCACAACGGTGCCCGTGGCCGTATGTTCGTCGATGTCAAAGGCGGACGCTGTCAGGACGGGAGCATCGTTTTCGTTCAGAATGCGGATCAGCACCGTCTGAGGCGGCGATGTGCTGACGCCGTCTGTGACTTTCAGGGTCAGCGTGTAGCTGTCGACCGACTCGAAGTTCAGCAGAGAATTGTCGACGACGGTCAGCCGTCCCGTGCTGCTGTCGATGGCAAAGACACCATCCGTATTGCCGGCGGTGATCGTCCAGCCGGACAGTGTGCCCACGGTGTCCGCGTCGGTCGCCAGCACCGTGCCCACGCTCGTGCTGTTGGCCGCAAATTCAGACACACTGAACTGCTGGCCGGGTGTGATCTGCGGTGGTGTGTCGTTGGTGTCGATCACAGCGATCGAAAACGACCGGGTGGTCGCTGAACCATCGGCAGACGTGGCGCGAGCCACAATGGTCTGCGGTCCGCCCAGAGACTCAAAGTCGACTGTGGCGGCCGTGGTCACCACGCCGCTGTTCGAATCGATCGTGAACAGCCCCGCCGCATCGTCGTCCAGCGAGTACGTGATCACATTGGTGGTCGCATCGAGATCTTCGCTGAAGGCCGTGACGCCGACGGCCGTTCCGACAGGCGTGTTCTCTGTGATTTGCTCAAAGCTGCTGTCGGTATCCGCAATCGGTGACGCGGCAAATTCGTTGACATCATTGATGACGACCGACAGCGCTGACGTGGTCGTGCTGCCGTCGGCCGAAGTGGCACGGACGGTCAGTGCCGCCGCGCCGCCCGTGGTTTCGTAGTCGATGGCCGCGTTGGTGCGGATTTGTCCAGTCACGCCATCGATCCGAAACAGTCCTCCCGCATCGTCATCGAGGCTGTAGGACACCGCGTTGAGACTGCCGTCGGCGTCATTGCTGAAGGCCGTGTAGCCAATGGCTGTGCCGACGGCCGAATTCTCATTCACCTGCTCGATGGTTGCGTCCGTATCGACAATCGGCGTGACGTCAAACTCGTCCTGGTCAGTCACGCCAATGGTGATAATGGCAGTTGTTGTGGAGGTGTCGTCCGACAGCACCCGCACAATCACATCATGACTGGCGCCGCCGCTTTCAAAATCCAGTACGGCCGCTGTCGTGATCACTCCGGTGGTCGGGTCAATCGTGAATCGCCCGCCCGCTGTGTCATCGAGTGAGTAGAAGACGCTGCTGTTGGTACTGTCGCGGTCTTCGGAAAAGGCGGTCACCCCCACCACGCTGCCGATGGCCGCGTTTTCGTCCACCGCGTTCGCCGATGCGTCGCTGTCCACGATGGGCGAGACGTCAAATTCGTCCAGGTCCACGATGCTCACCGTCCAGGCGGCCGTGGTGAAGCTGGCGTCCTGGGAGGTGGCACGAACGACAACATTCAGCCGGTCTCCCACCGACTCGTAGTCGATGGCGGCTGCCGTAGTGACGGCGCCGCTGACGGGGTTGATGGTTAGCAGTCCGCCCGCATTGTCATCCAGCGAGTAGGTGATCGCATCGTTGGTGGCGTCGGCATCACTGGCAAACGCCACAATGCCAACCGATGTGCCGATGGTCACATTTTCGTCAATCACTTCGGCGGCGGCATCGGTGTCGAGGATCGCAGTGGTGTCGAATTCGTCCACATCGTTGATCTGAATCAGGAAGTCCCCGGTGATGGTTGAGCCATCGGTGGACGTTGCCCGCACCGTGATGGTGAAGTCGGCGTCTGCCTCTCTGTCGACGGCCGCATTGAGAATCACCACACCGGAAGCGGAGTCAATGGCGAACGTGCCGCCCGCATCGTCATCCAGTGTGTAGGTCACCGCGTCGGACCGGTCACCGTCCACACCAAGAACCGTCAGTCCCGTGGCTGTGCCGATGATCGAGTTTTCGGCCACCTGATTCGCGCCGCTGTCTGAGTCTGTCAGCACACCCACGTCAAACTCGTCGGTGTCGGTGACCGTCACACTGATCGTCTGCACGGCCGAACGTCCCTGTCCGTCCTGCGCTTCCACCACCACTTCGTAGATGTTGTCGCCGTTGGCATCGATCACCGCCTCAAAGTCGGGTGCGGCGGCAAACCGAACCAGACCGGAACCCGGATTGACCGTGAACAGCCCCGCGTCGGCACCACCGGCAATCACATAGCTGATCGTCTGTGCGGGCAGGTCGATGTCGGATGCGTCCACATTGACTACTTCCAGCGTATTCTCGACAACATTCACCGCAATGCTGGACAGGCCGCCGTTGCTGGTGATCACCGGGTTGTTGTCGTTGACCGGGGTGATGAGGATGTCGAAATCACCGGAGACCGTCGTGCCGCTGCCGTCGTCAGCCGTGAAGGAGAACTGGTCAAAGAACAGTTCCGCGTCGTTGTGGTCGTACGTCAGGCGGCCGGAGTTGATGTCTTCCTGCGTGAACGTGTCGTTGCCGACCAGCGCCACGCCGCTGATTCGCAGCACGCCGCTGGAGGGGGCGGAAGTGAGCGTGTAGATGATTTCCGCCGGCAGGTTGTCCACATCGGAGACTTCCAGATCGGCCTGGGATATGACGGCCGCCAGATCGCCTTCATTCACGACCAGAGCATTGTTGGTTGCCAGGACTTCCTCGTCGTTCACGTTCAGCACGTCCACCTGGACGGTGATCATGTCCTGCCGTGCGCCGCCGCTGCCGTTGTTGCCTCCGTCGTTGACCGTCATCACAATCTGATCGGCGGCGGTGCCCACCACGTCCGCGTTCGGTGCGTAAATGAGCGTTCCCAGGGCCGTATTCAACTGGCTGAGCGTGCCCGTCACCGTGACGTCACTGGACGCGTTGCTGCCTGCCGAGACGAAGGCTCCTGCGGACAGCGTGACGCTCAGCGTGCCGTTGATTGCCTGCAGTCTCACGGTGAGCTGATCTGTGAGTGAGTCCACGTCAGCAACGGAGAAACCGGCAATCACGGTGGGCGTTTCTTCGACAATGGAAACACTGGCGGGAGCGGATGCCACGGGAGCGTCGTTGACGGCCGCAATGTCCACATCGACAAAGCCCAGGTCAATCTGTCCGCCACCCCCGGCTCCCAGGTTGCCGTTGTCGGTGACGGCGATGCTGATGCGATCGGCCGCCAGGCCATTCTGATTGGCCGCACCGGTAAAGGAGACGTTCAGCGGGTTATCAAAAAAGGCATTCAGGTCGGCCTGTGAACCATCGAGAGTCAGCGTGCCGCTGCCGCTGCCGCCAATGCTCACGCTGCCGCCTGCGATGGCTGACAGCTGGCCACCTGACTGCGTTGTTAAAGTGACGGTGAGTGTATTGGTGGACGCATCCGTGTCGAACAGGTCCAGTCCGCTGAGGTCGATCGGCGTGGGCTGATCTTCGTTCACAGTCACGGTTGAGGGCAGGGCCCCGTTGTTGACCGGATCATCATTCTGAGCCAGCACACTGACGTTCATCGTGTGGGAGGAGGTCGCCGGCACCTGATCGGCCGCCCAGGCAAACAGATTGGCGGCGAGCCGGTCGTTGGACGTGGCCACGTTGCCTGCACCGCTCATGTTGATGCGGAAAATGCCCTCATCACCGGTAAACACAATCCATCCGCTGCCGTGCTGTCGCAGCACGATAGTCGGTTCCAGCGATCCGGAATCCACGGCGATGACCAGGTCACCGGCCGCCAGAGAACTGCTGTCGAAATAGCTGATGGCACCGGTCGCGCGGATGGTCGTGCCGACCGGGCCGACCGAGCCAAACGGCCCGTCGATGATCGGAGAGCTCGTGTCGTCCACCAGCCATGTGGTTGTGGCGGTGCCGCCCACGGTCAGGCCGAAATACGCGGACACATCGTCATAGCCGGCACTGTCGCTGTTGGAAATCAGCACTCCGCCGTTACTGACCCAGTCGTCCAGATGACCGAGTTCTGTCGGCGTCCAGCTGCCGTCCGGCACATAGCCGTTAAACAGAATGCTGCCCTGATTCAGATAGGCTGGCCCAATGTCACCCGTCTGTCCAATCAGCGAGAAGCTGGAGGCATACGTGCCGCTGGGGCCAAAGTTGTCTGCGTTGGTGAGAATGTCTTCGGTGTGGAACAGGGCTCCGCCGGTCAGCGTGTAGTAGCTGGCTTCGCCGGCCAGAATGGTGACGTTGGCTTTGCCGTTGTTGATCTGAAAATCGAAGGTGCCGTAGTTGAACCCGTTTTCGTCAGCGCCCGGCTCGAAGGTGAGCAGGCCGTTCCGGATGTCGAGCTGACTGATCACCTGTCCGACGGTGGCCGCCGAGCCGTTGTACCGCAGCGTGCCGCTGGACGGCAGCGTGAGCAGTTCGATCGACTGCAGGCCGCTGCCCGTGATGCCGGTGAAATCAAAATCCGTCTGCACAAACGTGTAAGTGGTGTCTTCGTCTGTCGAAACCGCCCCGTCACCTGCGGCTGCCACCGAGATAAAGGCGGTGGCCACCGAACTGACTTCGCTGCCACCTGCCAGGTTGCCGTCACCATCGTTGAAGACCACATTCACGGTACGCGAACCGAGCACCGCGGACGTGGATTCAAACTGCAGCACGTTGAGCACCGCATCCACGTCCGCAGCATTGCTGTTGCCATTGAATGTGATCTCAAACGCAGTGTCCAGAACGCCGCTGAGAGTGCCGATGTCCGTGCCGTTGTGTCGTACAATCGAGCCGTCCGTCATGCCGGCCGACAGCGTGATGTTGCCTGTCAGATCCAGCGACACCCGATCGCCGGTTTCCGGTGCGGCCTGAGCGATTTGCAGCCGAGCCGTGTCGTAGTCGACCGGTGTTTCCGGATCGACAATGGAGGCCGGAACGCCCGCGTCGATGCGGACGGCCACGCCGTCGTTGACCACGGAAATCGAATCTCCCCCCAGACCGGTGATCAGTGGCGCGTCGTTGACATTCGTGAAGGTGATGGCAGCGGCCGCAGGTCCTTCGGTCAGAGTGCCATCCGAGACAGACACAGCATAAGATGGTGCCAGTTCGCCGCCGTCGTGGACGAATCGTACGTCACCGGCGGTGATCTGTGACTGCAGAAACGAAGTGACGGCAATCTGCGGCGCCGAGGCGAGTTCAAACTGACCACCGCTGACAGCCGACACTGTAAATACGAGGTCGGCGTCGGGGCTGTCCACGTCGGTGGCGGCCAGTTCGGCGGCGGACAGCGTCACGGTGCCGCCTTCCAGAATGCTCAGACTATTGCGGGTGAATGTCGGTCGGTCGTTGACGGCCGTGATGTCGATCTGCACGCTGGACGTGTCTGTGAGCGTTCCTCCTGTCCCCGTGTTGCCCAGGTCGCTCACAATAACGGTGAGCGTGTCAGCCGCCACGCCTGTCAGATCAGCACCGCCCGTGTAGTCGAGACTGGCCAGCGATGCGTTCACTTCGCTCAGCGTCCCTCGGACCGTCAGGCTGGAAGTGCCATTCGCCCCCGCTGAGAGGGAAGCGGAACCAGCCAGAGTGACGTCCAGCACTCCGCCTGTGACGGACACCTGCGCGGTGACATCCGCAGTCCCGGCGTCGACATCGATCAAGGAAATTCCGGAGATCGTGGTGCGGGTTTCTTCAAAGACCGTCGCCGCAACAGGAGTGGTCAGGACCGGGCGATCGTTGACGCGCGAGACAACGACCGAGGCGGACGTGACCGTGCTGACGCCGCCGTTGCCGTCGTTCAGGACGAAACTCACCGCCCGAGTTCCCGTCGTCGGGTTGGCGGTGTCGGTGTTGAAGAATGTGATGTTGCTAATCAGGGCCGCCGCGGCTGTCGGCGTGGCACTGGCGTTGAAGTCGATTCTCAGCGGCGTGCCCGTACTGCCGCCGGTGAATGTTCCAATATTCGTCCCGCCAAACGTCACGTTGAAGCCGCTGATGCCGATCTGCCCGGCGGCCGTGCCCTGATTGCGAATCTGCAGCAGGTCTTCGCCCGGGGCACTGCCGGAAACAAGCGTGACCGTCAGGTTGCCGCCGTTGAAGTCTGTGGAGTCCACGTCGGTGACTGTGGCTGCTGTGCCGCGATCAATCAGCTGGGCCGAGTCGCCTTCTGCGTAGTTTAGTGAATCTCCCGACAGGTTGCCGATGACGGGGGCGTCGGCCACATCTGACACAACAGCCCTGACGAGTCGTGAGTCGTCGTCGAAGGCCGTGCTGCCTCCGGTGACCGCCGTGCTGGCGAACTGCGGCGTGGCATTGGTCGAGGCCGTGCCGGTGGTCTGGTCCCACGCGCGATAGCTGAGCGTGGCCGTCACCGACTGGTCGTCTCCTGGCACAAATCGCAGCTGCGTCGTGCTGGACAGCAGCAACGACGACGAGCTGGACACACTGGGAACTGCGGTCCACGTACTTCCATCAGTCGAATACTGCCACTGTCCGCCTTCGTTAACGGTGCTGATGACGGCGATGCCACTGGCGGCCGCAGCATCCACATCGTTCCATCCCGCATGGGTCAGCAACGCAGAAACCAGCAGCGGTGATGTGGGGTTCTCTTCGTCCGTGTTCAGGTCCAGCGGCGTGCTGTTGCTGGTGGTGGGAGCATCGTTCACGTTGGCCACAGCAGATGTGGCGACCGAAGTCAGCGTTTCCGAATTCCCCTGGCCGTCCACATACGAAACGGTCACCGACATTTGTGCAGCCACGTCAGCATCGGACAGCACGTAGAGGGAATCGGTGGCGCCGGAGACGATGCCACCGTCGCGAAGCCACTGATAGTTGAACGTGCCCAGACCATCCGCATCAGAAATGCCGCTCACATCAGCGGTGAGGGTCTGATCTTCTGTGGGAGTGCCGGTAACCACAGGCAGTCCCACAGGTGCATCGTTACGGGCCGTGATGGAAACTTCGAACGTGGTCTGAACCGTATGCACGCCGTCGGATACGGAAATCGTAATGGTGACCGGGCCGCCGTTTTGATGGTCGGCGGGCAGCACGTCGATAGTCCGGTTCGCGCCGGATCCGCCCAGCGTGATGTTGGCATCAGGAATCAGCGTCTGGTTGTCCGACGTGGCAGAGACAGTCAGTGAACTTTCCACTGTCTCTGCGTCACCGATCACAAAGGCCAGTGGGCTGGTGGCCGTATCTTCATTGACCGTCTGATTGGAAATTGCAGTCACGGTCGGTGGATTGTTGACGCTGCGAACATCAATCGTGGACATGGCGATCAGGCTGGTGTCCGTGCCGTCGGAAGCCACGAAGGTGACGAGGCGATTGGTGGCCGTTTCCGGATTACTGGATGTGTTCAGGTAACGGACTGTCCTCAGTACCGTCTGGAAGTCTGCCACGGTGCCCACGCCGGAAATTGTCAGCGTGTCTGTGGCCTGCGTCCAGGTGGCCGTCAAAGCGGTGCTCGTGGTATCCGCGGACAGCTGCTCTTTGTTGCCGGATTCCTGAGCGTTGGTCAGAACGACGGTTACGCTGGCCAGGTTGGCGTGGTCGGCATCTGTCAGTGTGGCATCGGCGTCCACAATCAGCACGGCTCCGCCACCTTCAGTAAAGATGGTCTGGAAATCATTGCCCGTGCTGCCGGAACTGTCATTGGCGTCCAGGTCCAGCTCGGGGCGGTCATTGACGGGCACAAGATTCATTGTCCGAGTCACGGCCGTACTGGTGCCCCCATCGCCATCGGTGAGGGCCATCTGCAAGGTTCGCTGGGCCGATGAGGGAGTGTCGCTTTCAGTGCGGAACGCAACCTGCTGTGCGACCGCCTGCACGGCCGCCGCCTCGGCGGATGAATTGAAGGTGATCTCCAGAGGATTGCTGCCGTCTCCGCCGCTGAAGGTGGCGACCGCAACCGAACCAGGGCCGGGATCAAATGACACCACGCTGCCGGAAACCGTCACACCGCCGCCATCAAGGACCAACAGGCGGTCGGCCGTTTCGCCATTGGTCGTCACGCTGACTGTCAGCTTTCCACCGTCAAAGTCCGGGCTGTCGACATCTGCCACCGTCAGGCTGTTGTTGAAATACGTACCTCCGGCACCCTCAAAATGCGTGCCACCGCCAGCCCCGCTGGTGATCACGGGCGGATCGTTGGGACTGCCGACATTCACGGACGCTGTGGCCGTCAGGCTCACCCCGGTCGGCCCGTCGCCATCTGACATGACAAAATTGACGGTCCGCACACCGGCCGTGGCTGAGGTGGTGTTGGTGTTTTCGTAGGTGATATTCTGCAGGATCATCGTGGCCGCCAGCGGCGTGCCGGACGTGTTGAACGAGATCGTCAGTGGAGTTCCACCGCTGCCACCGGACATCGTGGCCACGGGCACCGCGCTGAAGAACACTGTGCTGCCGGTGATTGAGACATTGCCGCTTCCCGCCCCCTGATCGCGAATGGAGAGCACGTCCTGAGAAGAATCACTGCCGGCGGCGAACGACACCACAAGCGTCCCGCCATCGAAGTTCAGCGAGTCCACATCACTGATGATGGCGTTGCCCCCCTGTTCGATCAGCTGCTGCCCATCGCCTTCCGTGTAGCCCAGCACATCCCCGTCCAGATTGGTGAACACGGGGGCATCGTTGACCGCGTTGACCGTCACAGACACAGAGTCCGTGGCCTCGTGGCTGTCTGTTGCCAGTCCTGCGATTTCCTCTGCAGAAAGAGCGCGGGTGTGCAGGCGCGCATCATCAATCAGACCCACCAGAGCATTGCCGCTGCCGTCTGTGCCGATCAGTGATCCGGAAAACGCGGTGATGTCCGCGACGCCGCCCGTGAAGGTGGTGCGGGCCACTTCCCGGCCGTCCACATACAGAGTCTGGACGTTGTTGCCGGCGTCGACGGCATACGCCAGATGATGCCAGCCGTCTCCGTGAATATCCAGACCCGAAATCGTCTGCTGCCACTGTGTGCCGTCGTGGAATCGCCCCGTCACGCCGTTGCCACCAGCCGCGTCAATGCGAAGCTCAAGGTCGCCCCCCACACTCCACAGCACACCGTCCGGCGCACCAGCGTTCAGATTTACCCAACCGGACACCGTCGCGGTGGCCGGCTGAGCGAAATCTGTGGCCACCGATACATGTCCGCTGCCGTCCAGTTGCAGCACCTGTCCCCGTGTTCCGTCTGTCGTGTAGCCGGCAGTGCCATTCAGCGTGCCGTTCTGAGAGACACCAACTGACGAGTCCGCAGCGTCGCCATCGAATGCATACTCCGCGGCCAGGTCGGCCGAGAGCGTCAGAGTGATGTCCAGGCTGGTGGTGTAGCTGGACTCGGCAATCGGGTCATACACCAGCGATGCCAGTGTGGCGTTGATTTCGCTTTCCAGTCCCTCCAGCACCAGACCGCCGGACGCATTGCTGCCGCCGATGATGTTAACGGTGCCCGCCGGCGTGACGGTGAGCGTACCACTGGCCACACTCAGGTTCACCTGCACGCGCGTGTCGGCCGTCATTCCCGTATCGACGACGATCGTATTGCCGCCGTTCAGTGGTGTGGACGTGTCTTCATCCAGCGTCACACTCGTGGGCGCCGTGACCGCCGGGTCGGGGGCCGACTGAATGGTAACCTGCGTGATTCCGGTGGCCTGCAGTGCGGCCCCGCTGCCCTGGGCCACGCCGTCGTTGCCGTCACTGAAGGTCCATGTCAGGTCCACGCTGGTCGGCGGTGTGTCAGAACTGTTGCTGTAGGCAATCTGCTGCAGCGCCAGATTCACTCGTGCCTGTGTGGCATCGACACCTGTGAAATTGAGCCGCAGCGTGCCGCCACTGTTGATGGCCACCGTGCCGATGTTGACGCCGCCCACGGTCAGAGCGGCGGACGGTGTCAGGGCTCCCAGAGTCCCACTGGCCGAGAAGACATCTTCTGTGCTGGCTCCGGCCGTTCGTTCGATAATCACATGACTGCCGTCATAGCCGGCAGCCGTGAGCTCCGCGTCCAGAATTTCGGCCGCCGGTTCCAGAACGGTCGCACTGCCCCCTTCCACATAAGTGGGCGTGTGGGTGAGCGAATCTGAGGTGGCAAATGAGGTCTGTCGAGAGCCGTCGGCGTTGTAGCTGAGCAGCAGGAAGTCAGAATCGGAGCTCTGAGATGATCCGACCACCACAAAGCTTCCGTCCGGTCGTACAGTTATTTGTGCGGCCAGATCGTCAGTGGTGGCGGAGAGATCTTCCACCACATATCCGCTGCTGCCAAATGTCGTATCCAGCACGCCGGCTGCAGAGTAACGGGCCGTGAAGATGGCCGTCTGCACGGGCGCTCCCTGTGTGCCGGTCACCATCAGGCTGCCATTCGGAGCGACAGCCAGGCTGGTTATACGGTCGTCCTGGGGCAGTGCGGAAACGACCGTGCCGGCGGTGCCGAAGGTGGTGTCCACCGCCCCGGTGTTGGTGTATCGGACGATGACGTAGTTGTCCTGAGCGCCGTCGTTTGAAACACCGGCCACGATCAGGCGGCCGTCGTCGAGACTCACCAGCGTGGTCACAGCGTCGGCATTTGAGGTGATGGGAGTGGTGACAACGCCAGTGCCGCCAAAGGTTGTGTCCAGTGTGCCGTCGGCCAGGTAGCGAACAACGGCAAAGTCTTCGCTGCCGGAGACGGTGGCCTGACCGCCCACCACTATTCGTCCGTCGGATCGCACGCTGACGGCGTAGCCGGTGGCATCGGCTGTGCCCACGCTGGTGGTCACAAAGCCGCCCGTGCCGAAGGTATCCAGAACGCCGCTGGTCGTGTAACGGGCCAGCAGGATTTCGTCGTCAGAGCCGTTCCCGCTGGTGCCGGAAATCAGCGCCCGGCCGTCGGGTTGCAGTGTGAGGGCCAGCGCCCGGTCATTGCCGCTGCCAAAGTCGGACGTCACGATGCCATCGCCACCGCCGTAGGAGGCATCCAGCGTGCCGTCGGTCAGCAGATGCACGAGCGCCACTTCACGCGCACCGTTGGCCGTTTCTCCGGCCACCAGAATGCGTCCATCGTCCTGAATGGCAACCGCCCAGGCCTGATCCAGTCCGGAGCCAATCGGGACGGTCACCAGACCAGTGCCGCCAAAGCTGGTGTCCAGGGAACCGTCTACGTGGAATCGTGCGACAGCAAAATCGTTGTCAGTGCCGTTAAACGCGTAGCCGGCGACGACCAGTTTTCCGTCAGCGGCAACAGCGACGGCCTGAGCCAGGTCGCTGCCGGAACCGAAGTCGGCCAGTTGCAGTCCATTGCCGCTGACAAAAGCAGGCGCGTCGTTGGCCGCCGTGATGGTGATCGAGGTACTGGCCACGGCCGTGGTCTGTTCGGCCGCGACGGCTGCGATTTCTGCGGCCGTCAGGGCGCGCGTGTAGACGCGGGCCTCATCAATGCGACCGCCAAACTCAAATTCTGCTGCTCCGCTGACCGCCGCCCCCAGTGTTGTGGTGGTGCCGCCGCCCCAGTGAATGCTGTCGGTGAAGGCGGCTGTTGCCACCGCCTGGCCGTCAATGTAAACCACCTGCTGATTACTGCTGTCATCAAAGGTGGCGGCGACGTGTCGCCAGCCGGTGCCCTGCAGGCGAGTGCCGGTATCCAGAATGTTCCAGCCGGTTGACGTGCGTGCCCACAGCGACGTGCCATGAACCGTATCATCCAGTCGCAGGATCAGGTCGTCGCCAAGGGAGACGAATTCCGCGCCGCGAGTGCCGGCGGTCGTCAGATTGACCCACCCGGTCACCGTCAGGCTCTCGGGCTGATCAAACACCGTGTCAATCTGCAGATGTTCGCCGCTGGCGTCGAGACTGAGGACCTGTCCGCGGGTGTCGGAGACAATCGTGGCTCCGCCGATCAGCTGACCGTCGTGGGAAATTCCCTGACTGTGATCGTCTGCAGAGGAGTCGTTAAACGAATACCGTGCCGCCAGATCGGCCGCCAGTTCCAGCGAAACGGACAGTGTGTCACTGCCGGTCGTATTGGCAAACGGCGTGAAGACCATGCCGTCCAGCGCGGTGTTGACGTCACTTTCCTGTCCTTCCAGGACCAGCCGTCCACTGCCGTCTTCTCCCTCCAGCACGGTGACACCCGTCAAATCAGAAAGGGTCAGTGTTCCGCTGCCCGCACTGAGCGTCACGCGCACGCGGCTGTCCGTTGCCATGCCATCGTTGATCTGAATGACATCGCCGGCAGACAGGGTGTGCGTACCGTCTTCGGTCACCGTGATCGTGGCCGGTCGCGTGACGCTGGGTTCTCCGCTGCCGATGATGGTGACAGTGACCGTCGCGGTTTCTGTGTTGCCGGTGCCGTCATCCCGGGTGTACGTGAATGTGTCAGTGGCCGTTTGACCGCCATTGAGTGCCGCAAACTGACCGTTGGGGTCGTACGTGAAGCTGCCATCGGCGTTAACGCTGACACTGCCGGACGTGCCGGTCGTGTTCACTGACGTGACCACGGCGTGGAGTGAACTGAGTGCCGCCGGTGCATCATGCAGCGCAGAAACTTCGGCTTCCGACAGCACACTGCTGTGAATGCGGAGACTGGCGACTTCCCCGGCCAGATGCCCGTTGGCAGAACCGGCGGCTGTGCCGTTGACGGTCCCCAGTCCAAAGCTGCCACCCGCCCAGTTCGACAGCGTCGTGTAGCTGCGGCTGATCATTTCGCTGCCGTCCAGCCAGACGCGAGCCTGCTGATTTGATCCGGAGATCATGTCGAAAGTCACGACCAGATGGTGCCATGTGCCACTGCTCAGTCCTGAGACACTGGCCGAATTGGTGGAGCCACCATCTTCGTAGGTCAGAATCAGCTGTCCACCGGAAACCGACAGGCTCACGCCGTCCATGTCGTCTCCCAGATCAAGCAGTGTCTGACTGGGCGTGGTGGAGTCCAGTCGCACCCACAGTTCCACACTGCCGGACTGCGTGCTGTCAACTTCGCTCAGGTCGTTCAGCGCGGCAGCCGCGCCGCCGCCGGTTCCATCGAAATCAAACGCCGCCGTGATGCCGGCCGGCGGCGAGGTCGGCGAGGTGGTGTGAGTCACGCCGGCTGCGAGCGTCAGGCTGACGCCACCTGCATTCCCCGTCCAGGTGGTGTCGCCATCTGTGTCTGTGCGGGCGTCAAAACTGACGACCGTGCTCTCGCCTGTGTCAGCGGCGGCGACGGCGGAATCGTTCTGCAGCAGACCGGGGGCGGCCACTGTCAGTGACTGGTCTTCGGCGGTGAGGTAGGTGTCGACCACAGCGCCGCTGTTGGTGACGGCAATGGTCAGCGTTTCCTGATAGCTGTTGCCGGCGGCGTCTGTAACGGTGACGTCCACATCGTGAGAGACGTTGACGGCATGATCCAGTGTATGACCGGAACGAACGGTGATCTGTCCGCTGTCAGAGATTTCAAAATTGCCGGACGGATCACTCAGAGCGTAGCGGAAGCTGGTCAGTACCTGCGATGCGTCCCACTCCACCAGATAACCCAGCTGGTTGCCTGGATCGTCTTCCCAGTCGTACCAGACGCCCGAGGAGTTGATCACCCCTGCGTCCTCTCCGGAGGCCAGCAGGCCGGTCGAGTTGTTGGGCTCTCCGGAACCCCAGTTTTCGTAAAACGGACTCACGGCTGTGCCGCCCAGTCCACCCGTCCAGAACTGATCGGACTCGTCGCTGCCCTTGAGCCAGTGCCATTCCCCTTCGGTCGTTCCGTCTGTGGCTCCAATCCACAGATCCGCGCCCTGACCCTGAACAAAGTTTCTGACCAGCTCGTTTTCCCACTCAGAGCCAATCGTCACCAGCTGCCCCGCCACGCCGTTGAGCAGCTGAGACGTCGCGGCTGTGCGTGCTGCGGAGAACTGCACGGCCGATGATTCCAGACGATAAAACTTTCCCGTTCCCGCATCGTAGGACAGCGCGGGGTCTGTGTTAAGAATCTGAGAGACGGCCGGTGGCACAGCGTACACGGCGACATCTGCGATCATCGGACCGTGCTGTCCGCCCGCGATATCCAGCGAAGAAAACTGCAGCGTGGTACTCGCGCCGGTCGCGGTGAAGGTAAACGAACGCGGGGCCCACAGTTTGTTGCCGCTCGACCAGCCGTCGGGTTCAGAGAGGCTGAAGTCCTGGGCCGTGAGGCCCGCCGTTGCCCGCAAATCTTTGACCGCTTCGCCGCCCGTCCAGTCTCCGCTGACGACAAACACGACCTGGTATTCCACGCCGGCAACAGTCGTCAGATCCTGCTGGATGGTTCCCGCCGTCGTGCCGTTCAGATTGACGCTCAGTCCTCCCAGTGGCGATCGCTGCCCCGCAGGGCCATGCAGACTGACGGATCCCGCGGTGACGTCCCAGTCTCCTAACGACTGGCCCGAATTGTAATTGTCGATGGACACCGGAGTGGGGGCGTTTAGGAAGCGGCCATCGCTGACCAGGTCGGCATACACGTCCGATTCACGCGGCACAACTGCGCCCACCACCGTGCCGGCCGCAGCCGTTTCTTCGATGCTCAGGCCGATGGTGGCCGAACCGGCCGTGAAGTCTGACTCATTGGCAACGCCGACATGCAGTACGTGCGCCGCCACTTCGTCTGTGAGGTCGCCGTTGCCGTCGAAGCCCGTCATCTGCCAGTTGGCAATCAATGCTGACGGCAGCGTGGCGGGATTGAACTGCTGGCTGTGACTGAAGGCAATGTCGCTGTGCGTGCGGGCCGCGTTCCACAACCGCACGTCGTACAGCGTGCCCGAAAATCGCTCGGACGCATCAAAGGTCCCGCCCACAGAATCCTGGTGCAGACCAAGAATCAGTGAGCCATCGCCGGCACCACCACCAATTGTGCCCCCGGTATGCAGTCCTGTCCCGCGGGCCACCTGCTCGCCATCGAGATGAACGGTCCAGTCGCCGTGAGTATTGTCCCACGTCAGGGCCAGCGCGTGTCGTTCCCCATCGGCCAGCAACGCGTGATAGTCCGTGTCAGACAGCGCAACCGTTGTTCCGCCAATGGCAAACTCCAGCCGTCCGTCTTCATGGACCTGCAGCAGCAGATCATCAGTGGACGCCGAACTGGCGTAGCTGAGCAGGACACTGGTTTCCACAGACTGCTCGATGGCAAAAGATACCTCCGCGGTCACCGCCGTGCGGCCACCCAGCAGGGTGCCCCCGTCATCAGCCACCAGATAGGCTCCCGTGCCGCCATCGGTATTGAGCGACACGCCAGTGTGTACGGCAAGCGGCGCTGAGTCAGAGTCGGCCACGTCGTTCAGGTGGATCTGAATGACTTCATCGTAGGTTCGCGCGGGCGACTCCGAGTCTGACACCCGGATGGTGAGCGAATGTGTGGTGGGAGGGTTTTCAAAGTCCAGCTGCGTGCTGTCGGCCACGCGAATTTCACCGGTGGCTCCATCGATGGCAAACGCGCCCACCTGAGTCTGGGAGACGATGGTGTAATCCAGCGGCTGTGTGCCAATGGAACCGACAGCCGCACTGCTGAGTACAGCATCAGCGTCCCATTCAATCACCGACCTTCGGGACACCGAGTCGACGGGTGTCTCATACCACAGCCCGTTGGATTCTTCGAGGCGAAAGCCATTGGCACCACTGGTGCCGGACGGCTGTCCGGGGGCCCAGCTGGTAAACGCACCATTGACGCTGGTCCCGCTGCTTTCCGACCAGAAAGCATCGTCGTCAGCGCCGCCTGACTGCCATCGCCACTCCCCGTCAACCGTGCTGTCTGCGCCTCCAATAAAGACGCTCTGATCCTGAATCTCTGCCAGCTGGCGAATGTATTCGTTTTCTGAGGCTGAGCGGATTGTGGCCAGCTGGCCGGCGACGCCGTTGAGGTCTGTTGCCAGAGCGTTGGTGCTGGCAGTGGACCAGTTCGCCTGCACGTCCGTCAGCTGATAGAACTTGCCCGTGGCGGCGCTGTAAAACAGAAAAGGATCAGCGGCCAGCAGCGAAGCAATCAGCGCTTCGCGCTCCGCATCCACACCCGCGACCCGGCCCACAACCGTCCCGTTGTCGGCATTTTCGTCCACTTCCAGACGCAGTTCGGGCGTGCCCGTGGTGAATCCGCTTTCACGCACGACCTTGACCGTCGCGTTGTTGCCGCTGACTGTGTCCAGCACCACTCCGAGATTGTCAACGCTGTCGAACACCCAGTTGGCGATCAGTCCGCTGGTGTCATAGGGCAGGGTACGAGCGTGGTCAGACGCAATGTCATCGGCCGCGCGAACCGTGCTGAACACACGCACGTCGTGAAGCTCTCCCGAGAACGTCTGGGCGGTGTCAAAATCTCGTCCGGGTCCGTCCTGTTCCTGACCGAAGGCCAGAAACGCGGCTGTTGTGGCCAGGCTGCCTGTGCCCGCTCCGGTGCCGCTGTCCGCGTGCTGACCGTCAACGAAAATCTGCCACGCGCCGGTACCGCCATTCCAGGTCAGCGTAAGTGTGTGGTCCTGTCCGTCGGCCAGCTGGGAAAAATCAAATCCACTGGCATTCACCGAGTTGGCACTGCCGTTGACGGCAAAGTTCAGCCCCGTCCCGTCGTCAGCGATGCGCAATCGCAGCAGATCATCACCGGTGGCTGTGGTGTACGAAACAAACGTGGTGCCCGCGGTGAGCGACGTTGAGGCAAACCGTACCTCCAGCGTCAGAGCCGTGCGACCGTCAAACACGTCGTTGCCATCGGCGACCGTCACGACGCCATCATCGCTGCCGCCTGTGTTCAACTGCAGTCCGCCGCTGGCTGCGGTGATCTGCAGATCTGATGGCGCGGTGCCTCCCGTGTCGCTGTCCACAATCACCGCGCGGCGAGAGAACTCGGAGCTGTTGAGCGTGGTTTCGTCCACTGCCACGGCGGTCAGCAGTTCGCCCGGAGACAGTCCCGCGACGGTCTGGTTAACGGTGCCGGAAAAACCACTGGCCAGACCGACGGCTGAGAACAGATAGCGTTCGCCCTCCACGACCGACGAATCCAGT
>JANSXP010000041.1 GCA_024742875.1 Planctomycetaceae bacterium
ATTGAGCGAGATCTGCTGCAGGCGCGGCTGACCGCCATTAGCACCAGTGGTCGATATTCGTCCCGGATGCAGCGCCTGATGCTGAGCACTGTCATCAACGAACTGGGCGAATCGTTTACGGATCTGTCACAGGGTGTCGACACCACAGATGCCGATGGCCGACAGCTGACCAACGCCCTGAAGAAACGGTTTGGGCAGTGGAAGGCGACGTCGTTTCAACGGATCCCGGTCAACCGATCGGCTTCGTTCGGCCAGCTCGCGCGCGTCTATCCGGTGCGATCCGATGACCCGTTTCTCAGCCGCTACAGCTGGTCGGTTGTCCGCAGTTCATCGGGACGGATGCAGGCGAAATCACTGGACGACCCAAACGATCGGTGGTCCATCCCCGGAAACGTGCAGGCCTATGGCACGTACAGTGGCTGGAGCGACCAGCTGTTCCGCATTGGCAGTGTGATCCTGCTGCGAACCTCCCGCAGCCTGACGGCAGTGTCCGTCTTCGATCAGCGCGTCCTGTGGGGCCGAAACTCGTTTAAATCGGGCATCTCTCGAGTGTCCTCTTTTCGTGGCAACTTCACGGACTTTGACGGCACCCGGGTGCCGCTGCCCACACACACCAACATGCCCACGTATCAGCTCGTCGGTTATGGGTCAGGCTGGATCTGCCTGCATCATGGGAACAGCGTTGAAGTCCTCGACCTGCTGAACGGCACCACCTACTGGTCGATGAATCTGGGCACCAGTCTGCAGCGTGTGATCGCCACCGATGACTTTGTCGTGGTGAAGCCGCAGGGGCGCGAGGCGGTGGCGTTTGACACTCTGAGTGGCCGACCGCAGGCGGTGGAGGGAGCCGAGGAGATGATTCAGGCCGGCATTATTCCGACCACCGCCGGGCTGGTCATGTGGAGAAAGCCCCAGGACGGCGCACCGCGGCGGCTGGAATGGGTCAGCCCAGCGACCGGTCAGGTCAATCGGACCGTTTCACTGGACGGCATGCAGCATTTTCATTTTCTCGACGACGCCACGCTGGTGGGACTGCACGAGGACAGCCGATTTACGATCACGAACCTGCTGACCGGAGAACAGCAGTCGCGATCGTGGGCTGTGGAAGAAGACCGGGTCGTCACGCTCGAACCAGTCCCGGACTTTGACCTGTCGCCTGTAAAAAATGTGCCTCGCCCGGAGAAAGCGGCCGCAGACCAACCGAACGCCCAGCCTGATCCCGCGCAGCAGCCGCCCGCCAAACCCGCAGCCGCCCAGCCGGCGGCCGCCCAGCCGGCACCGCAGGCCGGACCGCCCCGCAGCCCCAGCGAGGCTCCCCTGTGGTCGACCGCTCGCGTGCACGTGGTGCGCGACCCGTGTCATTTTTTTGTGACCAACCATGCAGGCCCGACAGCTCCCTCATTTCGAGCGCCGTTCGGTCGCAACTGCAGTCTGGTGGTCGGAGGGCTGAGAATGATTGATCGGCAAAGCGGTGAGTTGGTCCTCGCTTTGGCCACTGAAGACCGACTGGTGGCCTCGACCGACCAGCCGGAACTGGGCCTGCTGGTGCTGATGACGGAAACGGGCAGCGCGAGCACGGCCAACGGCCTGGTGCCCAGCCTGCTGACCGGCTGGTCACGCAGTTCAGGCCAACGTCTGTTTCGTCAGGTGGCTCCCTCACGCTACGGATCGCGATTTCTGGACTACAGCAGCCCGGAACCCAACATTCTGGATGTTGCCCTGCAGGGTTTTCGGCTGCGACTGGACGGCACCAGCACCACGTCGTCGGCGTCAGACAACGAGTGAACATGTCGCGACATTCAGGAGTGGGCGACGTTCAGGAACGTCCTCGACCTGACTCGCGCCGCGGGCTGTTGGTTTCGTGGCCCGTGTGAAACTGCTTTTGCGTGTCCGGCCAGCCGCCCTGCAGGACAAATGCGGCAATGCTCCGGCCATCCAGCGCATAGGTGTCAGCACTGGACCAGGCCATCGACTCGTCCACACTGCGACTGGTATCAAACAGCGGCGTCCAGCGTTCCGAAGGCTTGTGCCGCGGCAGCGCGAAGTCCACCGGATTGGGCTGATTGCTCAGCAGAATCAGCAGCGTGTCGCCCGAAATTTTCCTGCCGAATCGATCACGCTCGTCAATCGACTCTCCGTTCAGTCGCACACCAATGGAATTGACAGAACCCGAATTCCATTCGTGGTCCGTCAACTCTTTGCCGGTGGGCGCCAGCCATGCAATATCCTTCACGCCCGCTCCACGAATGCGACGTCCCTGGAAGAACTTGCGACGCTTCAGAACGGGCTGATCGCGCCACAACTGGATGACGCGGCGACAGAACTCAAGAAACTCCTGCTCCTGCTCGTCGAGATCCCAGTTCAGCCAGCTGATTTCGTTGTCCTGGCAATAGGCGTTGTTGTTGCCGCCCTGCGTATGGCTCAACTCATCTCCACCGCGAATCATGGGCACACCCTGCGACATCATCAGCGTGGCGAACAGATTCTTTCGCTGCTTGGTTCTCAGAGCGTTGATGTCCGGATCATCCGTCTCGCCTTCCACACCGCAGTTCCAGCCATTGTTGTGACTTTCTCCGTCACGGTTGTCTTCCAGATTGGCGAGGTTGCGTTTGTCGTGATAAGTGCACAGGTCCTTCAGGCAGAAGCCGTCATGGGCGGTCACAAAATTGATGCTCGCATGCGGCCGCCGCCCGTTATGCTCGTACAGGTCGCTGCTTCCCGTCAAACGCGTGGCAAACTCGTTGACAGCGCCTCCATCGCCCGCCCAGAAACGCCGAATCGTGTCACGGTATTTTCCATTCCACTCCGACCACAGATGCGGAAAGTTGCCAACCTGATAGCCGCCACTGCCCAGGTCCCAGGGTTCGGCGATCAGCTTCACTCCAGAGAGCACCGGATCCTGCAGAATGATGTCAAAAAATGCGCTCAGCTTGTCCACGTCGTGCAGTTCCCGGGCCAGTGCGCTGCACAAATCGAAGCGAAATCCGTCGACGTGCATCTCCTGCACCCAGTACCGCAGGCTGTCCATAATCAGCTGCAGTACACGCGGCGACTGCATGTTGAGCGTATTGCCGCAACCGGTGAAATCCTGGTAATACCGATTGTTATCCGGCATCAGGCGATAGTAGTAAGCGTTGTCCAGGCCCCGCAGGGACAGCGTGGGACCAAAATGATTGCCTTCGCCCGTGTGGTTGTAGACCACGTCCAGAATCACTTCGATGCCCGCCGTATGCAGCTGCCGCACCATCTCTTTGAACTCGGTGATAACGCCCTGGGGATCCTCGGCGGCCGCATAACGAAAATCGGGGGAGAAAAACGACAGCGTGTTGTAGCCCCAGAAATTGCTCAAACCGTTGTCCACCAAATGCCGGTCATCCACCTTGTGGTGCACGGGCATCAGCTCAATGGCCGTCACACCCAGACTGTGAAGATGCTCGATGGCGGCTGGCGTTCCCAGTCCGGCATACGTACCCCGCAGCTCTTCGGGAACGCCAGGATGCAGCCTGGTCATGCCCTTCACGTGCGCTTCGTAGATGAGCGTCTTGTGCCACTCGGTGCGGGGATGGGTGTCGCCCTGCCAGTCGAATTCAGTATCGACCACAACTCCCAGCGGGGCACCCGCCGCGTTGTCCAGTTCGCTGAATACGGCGTCGTCGTTCGCTTCCAGATCGAACGCAAACATAGCATCTGACCAGCAGATGCCCCGTCCGATGCCGCGGGCATACGGATCCAGCAGCACCTTATTGGCATTAAACCGGTGACCGTGGTGCGGCTCCCAGGGTCCGTGCACGCGAATGCCGTACAGCTGCCCGGGCCGCAGATCCGGAAAATATCCATGCCAGGCCTGATGGGTTCGCTCCATCAGGGGGACACAGTGGGTTTCTGAACGGTCTGTGGCATTGTCAAACAGGCACAGTTCAACGGCCGTCGCGTTGGCGGAAAAAACGGCCACGTTGACACCGTTGCCGTCCCACGTCGCCCCAAGAGGAAACGGCTTCCCTGGCCACTGTCGAATTTCTGTCGTTCGTGATTGCTCGGTAGCAAACTGCCCGGGCATCGTCGTGCTTTCTTTATTTGACCTAAATCCTGCCAGCAGGCGGGAGTTATGGCTGTTCTGGTCGCGTTGCAGTTCGCAACACTCTTCTAATTCGGCGAGATGTTGTACGTTTTTTAGCGTTTATGCCGTCTGCGGGTATTCACGACGATTGGAACGGTTGATTGGGTGTCTGATTCACTTTCGGAGTGACAGGCGGGTTTCGCCGATACGATCAACGGGTGTGCATTGAGAAACACGGTGCCAGGTACCGCTGATGGGGGGATGGACAGATGCCTCAAAAGGCCTGGTGCCATTCAGTTTCTGTTTGACTACCTTTTCTTCACAGCAGTATAAACTAGGCGGATTCGCGAATTCTGGAAGCCTTTGCAGGTTATTAGTCTGCAACCAGCGGGTGATCATGAAAAAAACTTTCCCCAAATTCGTTGCCGTGCTCCTTGCCATTTCGGCAGTGGCGTTCATGGGCGTATCGATGGCGGCGTATTTTGGCCGCCCGAACCCCGTTGCCGAAATGGGGGCCGAGGAGATCTCCGACTACAACTTCCAGCAGTCTGCCGGTGAAGAAGGCGGCTGGTCCGTGACCCCCGTGGATGGCACCAACCAGCCCTCCAAACCGTTTAAAAATGCTTACGAAGCGGTCGCCTTCGCTCACTCTGACAAGACATCGCGTCTGACGAACCAGACCAACGAGATGAACACCCTGACAGAGACTCTGCGGACCCAGATCCAGCTGGTGAAGGCGGGACAGGAAGAAGACCGCGCGGCCATCGAAAAACGAATTGCCCGACTGAATCAATACGTGGCCGACGCCAACCAGGTGCTGGCACAAAAGTCGCTGGAACTGCAGAAACTGTCTGTAGAGACGGCCGACATTCGACGTCAAACATCCAAGCGTCGCGAAGACGTCAAACGACTGCAGACCGAACTGGATGAACTGCGAACGGACAGATTTCGACTGGAAGAGATTCTCGTCGTGCTGACTGACCGACTGGTCCGTTTGCAACTGGAAAATCAGGCCCTCGAGCAGCGACTCGCTAAATAACCCCAGCAACAATCGGAGTAGGCCGTGAACAATATCGTTGGCAAAATGTTGATTGTGTTGAACCTTGTGTTCTGCATCCTCTTCATGTGCTTTGCCGGAGCCGTCTATACGTTCGCCGGGGCCTGGAAAGACAAAGCCCTGGATCTCGAAGGCCGACTGGAAGTGGCGCAAAAAGCCACGGAAGACGCCAACTCGGCTCGTGACCGCGAAACCAAGCAACTAAACGCTCTGCTGAGTGCCGCCACTTCAGAACGCGATCTGGTCAAGGCGCAGCTTCAGGACGCCCAGACGGCAGACGCCTCAAGCCGCGCCCAGCTGGCTCAGGCCGAGCAGGAACGCGACAAGGCACTCGCCGACGCGGAAGTGGCCTCCACAGAGGCGTCTGCGCGAGTGGCCGAAGCCGAAGTGCTCAATAAAGAAGTTCAGAGTCTGCGTGATCGCATCAATCAGCTGATCCAGCGAGCTCGAACAACGGAAGACAGTCTGCTCGACCTGCAGGGACGCCTGGCGTCTGCGGAAAAACGCGAAACCGACCTGCTGGCCGACAACGGGAAGCTGCGTGATCAGCTGCGGTCCAACGACATTGAGCCGGGAGAATTCGGCGACAGCAGCACCGAAGAAGGTGTGGCCCGCGTCGATGGTTTCGTGGAAGGTTTGATCCGCAACCAGGCCCGCACTCAGGAACTCGTTCAGATCACGATCGGCAGCGATGACAAGATCCGCAAAGACATGTCGATGATCGTTTACCGCGGTGGCAACTACATCTGCGAAGCACGCGTCATCAAAGTGTACCCCGACAAAGCCATCTGCGTCGTGGATGAAAAAACCCGCACAGACACCATTGAAAGAGGCGACAATGTCACAACCAAACTCGGATCCTAATATCTACGACGGGCTGATGTTTGTCGCCCTGTCAGCGGTTGTTGTGGGCATCATCTTTCTGGTGATGGCTCTGGGACAGTACGGCTGGTCCGGTCCCTAGCGGCAGACGGCAACGACAGAAGAATCGAAGCGGTCGACAGCCCCGTGCAGTCGACCGTTTTTTCGTGCGCTGCGATCTGGCCCAGTCGCCCGCCTCATCGCGGCCTGCCGTCAAAAGAGGGCGTAGATAAACGGAGCAGCGCCCGTCTGCGTTAACGCGACCAGCGTGCCCACCAGCAGCAGCACAACCACAATTGGCGTCAGCCACCACTTTTTTTCTTCGCGGATAAACAGCCAGAACTCCTGCAGCAGACCGGGCTGTTGCTGCTGATTCAGTGATTCCAGTTCAGATCGCTGCTGCGGCCGTTCGTTGTGTGGTTCGCTCATCAGGTTTCGCCGGACTCACCGAAGCCTAAAATTGTCGAAAGTAGTCTTTGAGTTTACGCGTTGACGGGCGTGGCTGCCAGAAGGATTTCTCATCGGCCGTCGCGCGTCGCTGCAGAGAGTCACGGCCGATTATCCGAAACAGCACAGCCAGTGGCACAAATGCCAGTGCAAACACCAGCAGCATCGCCAGCTCTCCGACCACCAGCCCGATGGGAAACGTGATCAGCGTCAGCAGTACAAACAGCGGTCGGACAACGGCTGGCTGCAGCCACCCGGCAGTCGCCACCGTTCCGCCGACAACAGCCGCCCAGCCGGTGGCAGGTGCCTGACGTGTCCACAACCAGGTCAGCAGCGGAAACGCGACAAAGCACAGCACGGCAAACTGTCGCAGTTGCCGAGATGTGGGCTGAATGTTGAGAGTCACAGGCATGTCTCAATCCCGTTCAAACTGATTCAGGTGGGACTGTCGCTGCTCGTCGGTCATTTGATTGGGCTGGTCCGTTTTCTTCAGCACATGATGCCCCAGAACGAGCACATCCATATCGGTCATCATGAAGCATCGCCATGCATCCAGAGGACTGCAGACAATGGGTTCGCTGCGAACATTGAAACTCGTGTTGATCATCACCGGACAGCCGGTCCGTCGATCAAACGCACTGAGCAACTGATGCAGCAGGGGATTGCGGAGGCGATCGACCGTCTGCACGCGAGCCGAATTGTCGACGTGCGTGATGGCGGGAAGCTGTGAGCGAGTCTGTTTTAGCTTCTCCAGTCCCGTCGCCGGCGTGTCACTCCCATCCTCAGATGACGGATTGACGTGCAGCCGCTCGTGAACATCGGCCACCAGCAGCATATAGGGGCTGTCTGTGTCGGCCTGCATCTGAAAATACTCGTGCACTTTCTCTTTGAGGACGATCGGAGCGAACGGTCGGAAGGACTCGCGGAATTTGATCTTCAGGTTCATCACCGACTGCATACGTTTGCTGCGGGCATCCCCAAGGATGCTGCGAGCCCCCAGAGCTCTGGGGCCGAACTCCATCCGTCCCTGAAACCAGCCCACCACGTTTTCCGCATCAATGAGCTGCGCCACCGTATCACACAACTGCTGATCGGAGTCCATCGTCTCAAACACGGCCGACTGAGTCTTCAGAAACTCGGCACACTGTTCGTCGGTAAATGCGGGACCCAGCAAAGACCCTGCCTGCGCGTCGGGCTGCTGCAGGCGGCGTTCATTGCCGAGCAGCTGATGCCACAAAAACAGGGCGGTTCCCAGAGCGCCTCCGGCATCTCCGGAGGCCGGCTGAATCCACACGTTTTCAAACGGGCCGTCTTTGAGGATCTTTCCGTTGCCCACGCAGTTCAAAGCCACACCGCCGGCCAGAACAAGATGGTCAGACTGAGTCTGTTCTTTGGCGTGCCGCGCCATCTTCATCATGACGTCCTCTGTCACAGCCTGAATGGAGGCCGCCAGATCCATCTCCCGCTGAGTGATGTCTGATTCCGGCTGTCGTGGCGGACCACCAAACAGATCGTGCAGTTTGCCGGAGGTCATCGTCAGCCCCTGGCAGTAGTTGAAGTAACTCATGTCCATCCGAAACGATCCGTCATCACGCAGATCAATCAGGTGGTCCAGAATCAGCTGCCGATACCGGGGTTCGCCATAGGGCGCCAGCCCCATCAATTTGTATTCACCACTGTTGACTTTGAACCCGGTGTAGAACGTGAAGGCGGAATACAGCAGTCCCAGCGAATGCGGAAACCGGACCTCGTGAGACAGCTCAATGCGGTTATCGCGTCCGTGCCCCAGCGCACTGGTCGACCACTCGCCCACACCATCCAGGGTGAGGATGGCGGCGTCCTGAAACGGACTGGGAAAAAACGCGCTCGCCGCATGCGACTCGTGGTGCTCGGTGAATACGAATCGCCCCTGATAGCCGGGCAGTCCGCGACGCAGTTCGCGGGGGGTGTAGAGTTTTTGCCGCAGCCACACGGGCATCGCTTTGCGAAATGATCGGTAACCGACCGGAGCGTAGGACAAATAGGTTTCCAGCAGCCGCTCAAACTTGCGAAACGGCTTGTCATAAAAGCCCACGTAGTCCAGGTCAGACGTGGTCAGACCAGCCTGCTGCAGGCAGTAGCGGACGGCATGTTGCGGAAACGACTCGTCATGTTTTTTTCGGGTGAATCGTTCTTCCTGGGCAGCGGCGATCACCCGTCCGTCCACCACCAGTGCGGCGGCGGAGTCATGATAAAAAGCCGAGATACCCAGAATGGCCGTCATGCCTGACTTACGCTCCCCCGCGTCACTTTGCGAATGGCAATTTCTTCCAAATGGCCCGCCGGGCACCGATCAGGATCCCAACCAGAAATCCCACCAGGTGAGCGGCGTTGGCAATCGGCCCCAGGGCCCCCGTCATGCAGATGACAAGCCACGCTATGCTGTAAACCACTGTCCGCTGTTCCAGTCCCAGACCATCACGGGGACTGGTCCTGCCCTTCATCCAGACATATCCAATCAGTCCGAACACCACGCCCGAGGCGCCACCAAAATTCCAGCCACCCCAGAACAACTGAGCTATGTTGGAAACCGCCGCAATAATCAGGCACAGAATGATGAACCGACGTGTGCCGCGGACATACTCCACCGCGCCACCCACAGACTTGATCCACATCATGTTGAACAGAATGTGGAGCACGCCAAAGTGCAGAAACGCGGGACTGATCGGCCGCCAGATCTCTCCATTACGCAGTGACCAGGCCACCGATTTGATGGTGGCATCGGCCCGCAGATGGATCCATTCCCGGTTTTTGGGCCCCATGACCTTCAGGTCACCGGGAGCGTAAAGATATTCCGGTCGACGGACGCCACTGTGCTCGCCATAACGGTAGGGCGTGCGAATCATCAGTGCCTGATACACGGGCGAGTCGCGATTGTTGCACAGGGCGGGCAGACCGAAATGGGACGGCTGAATGTTGGACCAGTCCGTCGCCAGAGCAGCAACCAGTCCACACAAAGCGATGTAGATGTAAGTGGCCGGGTAACTATGCCACCAGGATCCCTCCCAGCGTTTTTTGAGACGTTCTGCCTGATGGCGATTCTTCTGCAGGCGTTCGGCCTCTTTCAGCACCGACCGTACTTTGCGTTCCGCGCGATCGTATTTTTCGTCGGACGGATTGTCCTGATACTCTGTCAGGATTTCGCGAGCCTTGTCACGATCTTCATCCCGCAGAACCCAGATGACCCACTCGCCGTCATCTTCTTCCAGGTTGGTTTCGATCGCCTGGAGGGCCAGATACGCCACCAGTCGCTGAGACTCTTCGAGTGTCTGTAACGTGGTGAGCTCACGCATAATTGATTCAGTTCATTCAGAGTCCAGAGGCTGGCGACTCTGCTGTGCCATTCCGGCGACCGCGTGCCATGGCACACTTCCATCCGCCGCGACGATCGCCGCGACCGTTCGGACCATACCGGTATTGACGAACATCGGCAACCGCCAGTACTCGTCGTAAACGACAGTCGGGTCGCGACATGGCACCAGTGGCGAAGCAGAGGCGTTCTCAGTGCAACTCCACGATATCCCCATCGTGCAGCACGTAGTCGCGTCCTACCACCTGTCCGTCGTGGTCGCTGCGGCCCCACAGCCTCGCATGGCGCAGGTCCCGCGCGAGGTCTTCATGAATCTGCAGGGCCAGATCCTCCACCGTTCCGCCGACGCCAATGGTCAGCGGTGACGTCAGATCGGCCGCTTCACCGGGACGTTTTGTGAACACCCGCACCAGCTGCAGCGTGTCAAAAATCGCGGCCGCCGTTGCGGACACCGTGTCTGGCTGCCCCACATCGAAGGCCACCTGCGCTGGGGGAAAGCGCAACTCCTCGCGGAAAAGCTCCACCCGCAGATTCCAGTCTGGATCATTGGCCCGCGTGACCGCCAGCAGCGCGGGCACATGCGCCACGCCAAAATCCTCCGGATCAAAGCCCGCACGGCTGGAAAATCGGGTGCGACGTTCAGCAAATGCCCGGACCACGTCACAGCTCTGCGCAGGTGCATCATCATCAGCGCCGTCAAACGCGAGCACAAGGGCGTCCGCCGTGCGAACCAGATTGAGCATCCACGGTGGCAGGGCATCGGGCACAACCGGCGGCGTGTCAATCAGCTGAATCTGAGTGCCCTCCCACGGCATCATGGCGGGCAGCGGCTCCCTGGTGGTGAAAGGAAACGGGGCGACCTCCGGCGCTGCATTGGTGAGCGCGGCGACCAGCTGGCTTTTGCCCGCGTTCGCCGCCCCCACCACCACAACACGTCCGCATCCATGACGGGCAATTCGCAGCACCGAGCCCGCTTTGGGCGCGTTCTGCGTGCGCTGCAGTTCCGCTCGAGCCTCGCTCAGGCTCGACTTGATGGCGGCCTGCAGCTTGTCCGTCCCCTTGTGCCGGGGAATCAGCTGCAGCATGCGCTGCAGGCACTCCACACGTTCGGCGGGCGTCTGGGCACGCCGAAAATCGCGTTCTGCCTTGCGGTACATGGGAGTGAGATTGGCGGGCATCAATGTGTCCTCAGCAGGATCTGCCAGCATCGTAGCAGATCGCGGCGGACTGTTCGCGCACGAAAAAACGACCGCAGCGACTTGCGAACAAGTTCACTGCGGCCGTTTCGGAAATGGAGTCAGTCGTGTCTTCCGTGGCGACTACTCACTCAGCCAGGAGCTGAGAATCTGTTCCGGACTTTCCGTCTGAGACTGAACTGACAGTTCCTTACTGGCCAGACTGGTCAGTTTGGCCACGTACTCCATGGTGCTTTTCAGAGCCCGTGGAGTCGCCGTGGCGTCCACTTTGCAGACATAGATCACCAGGTAATCCCCGGCCTGCGTGCGTTCCAGTGTCCAGGCCCCCAGTTTGGTGCGGGCACTTTGCTGCAGCAGTTTCATCGTGGTTTCGGCTGAGGGGGCTTCCTTCAGCGTGGCCGCCAGAGACCAGACCTTGCGAACATCGGCCTGTTCAAAGTACTCCACTTCTTTGGTGACGAAGACCGTCTGCTGCTTCTTGTCCGCCTGTTCGAAATCCACCTGAAACGCGTCCTTGCCCGCCTCGGCGTATTTCAGCTCGGCTTTGGTGAGCATGTCGACCACTGGCAAAGGAGCCTGCTTCCAGTCACTGTCGAGAAAAGTTTTGACTTCCGTGATGTCGACACAGTAGGTGATCAGGCGAGCTTTGGGCGACAGAGACTGACAGATGGCCACCAGTTCGCCTTTCGCGTTCACAACGGGGCCACCACTGTCACCAGGATTGATCGGAGACTGTGTTTCGCAGACCAGAAAATCGTGCTCACCGGCTCCCGTGCGGAACTGTTTCTGGTAGACGCTGCGAACGTCACCTGACGTGAACACCCACAACGCTTCGGTCGATCCGGAGTTGCCGATGGACTGCACTTCTTCACCAGGGCCCGCACTGCTGTCCGCCATGGTGATGGCCTGCACGCCTTCCGGCAGACGATCCAGTTCAATCAGAGCCAGATCCCGCTTGCGATCGACACCCAGCACGCGTCCCCGCACGCCCAGTTTTTTCACGTTTTTCAGGTAGCTGCTGCGTTCGACGACCGGCTTGCCGTTTTTCAGCTCCGGAAAAAAGATGACGGCCGCCCGGGCGTTGCCCACGACATGAAAGTTTGTGACCAGCAGTTTGCGTTCAGCGTCGACCAGCACGCCGGTGCCGCTGGATGTGGAACCATCCGACTTGGCCAGCACCCAGGCGGTGGACTTAAGAGTTTCGTTGTAAACTTCCACGTCCGCCCGACAGACAGACGTGGCGGCGATGATCGCCGACAGAAATACGACAGTTTTGACACAGAGAGTTTTGGAGAAGACATTCATCACAGCACCATTTCCGTTGAGTGTTTGAAAGACGGGCGATTGACTCGCCAATTACCTCAGCGAAAAGGGGTGGAATTTGTGACACATTTTTTCAGGCCCGGGAAAACACTGGGTTTCGTGCCGATTCCCGTCGCGAGAAATCGTTTCTGTGTTTAGGCTCCCCAGGAGAGAGGGCCAACGGCTCCCTGCGGGTAATTACCAATCAAATACTGACAAGTGACAGCCAACTCTTTGCAGGCAACCAGTGCATTGACGGGTTCTGATGGGCGATCTGCCTGGAATTTCCACACCGGAAATCAGTTCACTTTTGGGCCCGGCGCTCATCGGGCGCTGGCCTCCCTGATCCACCGTCAGCAGGCACGGCGGGTGCTGCTGATTGCAGATCCGGAACTGGAGGACCATGGCCGGCTGGCAGACATCAAACGTGTCCTGAGCCAGCCGTATTGCCTGTTTGACGTTTTTCTGGACCCGCATATCAATCCCACCACCAATCAGGTGGATGACGCGGCGGCTGTCGCGGCCTGTTTTGAACCCGACCTGATTGTTGCGGTCGGCGGTGGCAGCACACTGGATCTTGCCAAAGCCGCCTGTGCGGCGGCCACCATGGACTGTGAAGGCCGCGAACTGTTTGGCGTGCATCAGGTTTCTCAGCCCATGGCTCCACTGACCTGCGTGCCGACGACTGCTGGCAGTGGCAGTGATGTTTCACACCGTGCGTTCATTCGCGACGCAGACTCATGGCGTCTGGGCGAATGCATCAGTCCCACGCTGCGACCGGACCACGCTCTGGTCGACCCGTCACTGGTCCTCAGCTGTTCGCCGCAGGTGACCGCCCGCAGCGGGGCGATCGCCCTGTCCAATGCCGTGGAGGCAGCACTCGGTATTCGTTTTGACCAGCTCCACGAACCACTGGAAGGCCTGCCGTTTGAAGGCAACAATCCTTTGTCCGATATGCTGGCGGCGCACGCCACGGAATTGATCAGCCAGCACCTTGTGGCCACCTTCGAGCATCCCCAGGACCTGAGAGCACGGTCGATGGTCAGCCTCGGCGCCAGTCTGGCGGGGGCCGCCCTGACCAACAGCGGCTACAGCATGGCCACGGCGATCACGCTGGCCATCATGAATGCTCGCGCTGACATCGTTATGGGCGATGTGGTGCTGATTGTGCTGCCCGAAGTGATTCGACTGCTCAGCCCCAACTGCCCGGATCGCGTCCTGCGAATCGCCCGCACTATTGTGCCCCGACTGCAGACCGCCGGACTGCAGCACGACGATCTGGCGGAGGCGACAGACGCCATTGCTGACTGCCTGCGGCAGCTGCGCGCCACTCTCCATCTGCCAGCGTCACTGCAGGAGATGGGCATTGTCGCCGATGACATTCCTCGAATTGCGTCTGCCGCCGTTCGCAATGAGCTGGCCTCCACTATGACTCCCGTGCAGATCAGTGTGGACGCCGTTATTGACGTGTTGCACGTTTGCAGCGGCATTTCATCAGACTGATGGGCAATTGTGGCTGGGCCTCACAAAGCTGGGGCTCCTAACGTACGGGCCCCTGACGCACGGGCTGCACATCGGCATAGTGTTCGGCATCAACCCAGCTCAGGTCACTCCACCACGGCGTGTCGTTGGGCTGAATTGCACCGCTGGTGGAGCGCCCCCGACAAACGATGCGAGTAGCCTGCTGCTGCAGTCGCTCAGCCACGTCCGGATGCGCAGCAATGACGTTGCTCTGCTCACCGGGATCGCTCGCCAGGTTGTACAGCTCCCGCGTCTTTTTTCCGTGCGGCAAAATCAGTTTCCAGTCTCCGTCACGGACCGCAAATTGACCGTTCGACGCGTGGTGAATGGTTGCCGGCCGAGCAGCATAGGAGCCATCATTTTTCAGCAGCGGCAGAAAGCTGTGGCTGTCTTCCGCTGCGGAATCCGGCAGGTCTGTCCCCAGAAGATCGGCGCATGTGGCCAGCACGTCAGTCTGACAGATCGTTTGCGGAATCGTGCGTCCTGGCTGATTAATGCCACCCGGCCAGCGGACGAAAAACGGCACGCGATGGCCGCCTTCGTAAATGGAACGTTTGCCCTCGCGATAAATGCCGTTGCTGTGATGGCCAAAACGGGGGATGCGTTTTTTCCAGGTCGTCTCAGGTCCGTTGTCGCTGGAGTAAAAGATGAGCGTGTTGTCATCGATTCCGGCCGACTTCAGGAACGCGAGGATCTGCCCCACCCGATGGTCGGTCTCAATCATGAATTCGCCGTAGGCTCCCGCCCGTCCCCGGCCACGGAATTCCTCACGCGGAATTACGGGCTTATGAGGAGACGTGTAGGGCAGATACAGAAAGAAGGGCCGTTCAGGATGCTCCCGCAGGTGGGCGGTCATGTGCGCGATCGCCTGATTGGTGAATCGCAGCAGGCAGTCCGCATCCTCAAAATCACTGGCTATCTCAAACCCCGCTTTGCCCAGCGTCTGCCGCGTCGCGGCGGGCGACTCCTGATACGGTGGCTTGATGCGATAGTCATCAATGGCCATCCGATTGGGCTTCTTGGCGGTAAACAAAGTGGGCGGCACTTTGGCATAGCGTCCCTCAAACCACGCCAGAATGCCGTAGTTCAGGGAGGCGGGGATCCCAAAGAAATAGTCAAACCCTTTATCCAGCGGCATATCCTGCACAGGCTGTGACCAGTCACGTGTCTGGGGTGTGCCGGGAAAATCCATCCCCAGATGCCATTTGCCCACCATGGCCGTGTGGTAGCCCTGATCACGAAACAGTGTCGCCAGCGTCATACGATCATCGACAATCAGACATTCCCGCTCTGCATTGAAGACGCCCTTCTTGAGGACCGTCCGCCAGTTGTAACGTCCGGTCAGCAGCCCATAGCGGGACGGCGTACAAACCGTGTCACTGCAGTGCGCGTCGACAAAACTGAGCCCTTCCCGTGCCAGTGAATCCAGATGCGGGGTCGCAAACTTTGCCTCTGCATTCAGACAGCCAGCATCACCAAAGCCCTGATCGTCCGTGTAAATCACAATCACGTGGGGACGGTCGGCCGCCGCAGCCGGGTGCGAAAAACGGGATATCGCGAGAGCAGCCAGCAGCGTGACGGAAACAACAGACTTCATGTGACAGGTTCTCCCGAGAAATTGGCGCCGAAAAATCCCGGGACGCCCCCAGATCCTCGTGCAGGCTCGACAAACCCTAATCGCAGCCGCTCTCGTGGGAAAGCGAAGACGTGATTCGAGCTTCTGGTGACGATTAGATGGACTGTCCCGAATGTGCCGTGCGGGAATCACGGCAGCTTTGCTTTCCCGCAACGGTCCGCCGGCAACGGCGAGCTAGGCTTATGGGACCGTCCGTACCGACGACCGCCTGTTTTGCAGCCGCAAACGGGTCGACCGCCGCCGGAATCTCCCCTCCATCGACTGATCCGACAATGCCCCGTCTGTCATCCATTCACCGTATCGTCATTGGACTCGTCGGTCTGTCCGTCAGTGTTCTGCTGGTGGCCGGTCTGCTGGGACTGATTCCCAATCCAGTGCCTCAGCAGCAGCAGTCCCGCAAGTCCTATGCGGAATCGACGGCCGTCAGCTTCATGGCCCTGGCCTCGCGGATGAGCACCGAAGAGGTTCAGGCCACGCTGGACCAGATCCGTTTTCGCAACTCGGACATTTGCTCGATCGGCATTCGCCAGACCGACAACAGTCTGCTGCTGGACAGCGGGCCCCACACAGACCTCTGGGTGGCTCAGCAGGAAACAGCGGGTGTGACACAAACGGCCGTGCCAATTTCTGCGAACGGTTCCCGCTGGGGACGACTGGAAATTTGCTGGAAGCCGGTCAGTGGTCTGGCCGTGATGGGCACGCCGCTGCGACCGGAACTGGGTCTGGCCGCTTTTGTGGGTGTGCTGTCGTTTGTGGCCTTCTCTTTTTACCTGGGCAAAGTGCTCAAACACATCAGCCCGTCTCGCGTTGTTCCTTCCCGCGTGCGGGACGCCCTGAATGCGCTCGCCGAAGGCCTGCTGGTGCTCGACAGCCGGCAGTCCATTGTGCTGGCCAATGATTCTTTTGCCTCGGCCACCGGTCAGGGACAGGAATCTCTGATCGGCAGGAAACCGGACGTCTTCGGGTTTCAAATGGCGGACGGTCAGGGCAATCACATGCTTCCCTGGGAGCATACAGCGTCGAGTGCAGAACCCGTCAAAGGGGTGCTGCTGACATCCGGGGAGGGTGAGCAGCAGAAAACATGGTCCGTGAGTACGTCTCCCGTCAAAGATGCGCGGAACCGGGCCCGAGGCGTGGTGGCCAGCTTTGAGGATGTGACGCAGCTGCAGAAAAAACAGCAGCAGCTCAAAGACGCGCTCACGTCACTGAAGGGCTCGACCGACGAAATCAAAAAGCAGAACCGTGAACTGGAATGGCTGGCGACACGTGACACGCTCACCGGCTGCCTGAATCGTCGCAGCTTCTTTCGCGATTATGAAAAGCACTGGGACGATGCGACATCTCGCGGCACTCCCATGTCCGGCATGATGGTCGACATCGACTTTTTCAAGGCGATCAATGACAACCACGGTCACGGTATGGGAGATGAGGTGCTGAGGGTTGTTTCCCGCACCGTGATGGAGACGGTTCGCGAAACCGACCTGGTGTGTCGTTACGGCGGTGAAGAATTCACCGTTTTGTTTCCCGGCACCAGTATCGACAAGGCGGAAGTCCTGGCGGAAAAGTGCCGTCTGGCCGTGCAGGCCCTCGAGTTTCCCAAACTGAAAGTGACGGCCAGCCTGGGAGTCTCGGCATTGTGTCAGCAGCCCGACAGCCCGCAGGAGTTGCTCGACCAGGCCGACAAATGCCTGTATGTCGCCAAACGTCACGGCCGAAATCAGGTCGTGCGTTATGACAAGGCTCAACAGCAAATCGCCGAGCTGTCTGAATCCACCGCTCCCACTCGTGAAGAAGAACAGAAAAACAAAAAAGCGTCCGCCATTCCGTTTCATGCGGTCGCCGCGCTGACCACCGCGCTGTCACACCGAGATCAGGAAACCGCCATTCACTCTCGCCGGGTGGCCGATTTGTGTGTGACCACAGCAGAAGGCCTGCTGTCGCTGCGGGAGTGTTACGTGCTGGAAATCGCCGCACTGCTGCACGACATTGGCAAGATCGGCATTCCGGATACCATCCTCCGCAAGCCAGGCCCGCTGACCGTTGAAGAGCTCGACGTCGTGCACCAGTACAATCGCCTCGGTGTGGATATGGTGCGCGGCTCCTTTGGCGCTTCAGTCCTGACAGAGATCGTGGAAAATCACGTCGTTCATTATGACCTGACCAACGCGGCGCGGGGCTCAGGACGAGGACATCGCCCCTCTGTGGCGGCACGCATTCTGAACATTGCCAACGCCTACGACACCATGGTGTCCGACCTTTCTTACCGCCGCAAAATGAGTCGGTCAGAGGCCTTCGCGGAACTGCGCAGCTGCGCAGGCACGCAGTTTGATCCGGAACTGGTGGAGCGATTCATCGGCGCGGTGAAGTCACGACACTACGGGCACGAAGGCTCCCGTGATGTCGTCACCCGGGAATCGGCCCTGTCGATCGGGCTGTTGCTGGAGAAACTGATCGCCGCACTGGACGACCAGGATCGGGAACAGCTGGTCGACATTACCGAATCGCTGCAGATCACAGCGACCACGCACGGCCTGTTGGATATTGCCAAAGAAGCAAAACAGCTCAACGACACACTGCAGGACGAGCACGACGAAATCGAGGTCATGCAGATGGCCGGCGAACTGATGGATATGTGCCGCTCCACACAGTTCAACCTGCTGCAGAAAGTCGATCAGGTTCCCGAACTGGCCTGAGAAAACGGGGAATCGCCGTTCGTTACAATTTGCGGACGGTGACGGTACGATTCCCGCATGTCCTGGCGGGTTGTCTTCATCGGAATCCAGTCGTGGGGCTGGACTGTTGCAGTTGCGGCCGCCATCGCCCTTGCGCTGTTTCTGTTTCTGACCCTGCGAAAATACGAAACCCGGCTGGTGACACCGGGCATCAGCCGCACACTGCTGGCACTGCGACTGCTGCTGCTGACGATGCTGGTGCTGGTGCTGCTGCAACCGGTTCTCACCGAGCAATGGGACACCGACCGTCAGTCCCGACTGGTGGTGGCCGTTGATGTCTCCCACAGCATGGACACGTCGGATCGGCACGCGTCGCCGGCGGAAATGCTGCGATGGGGACAGGCACTGGGCATGCTGGGGAACGCCGGGACACAGGCGATGCTGGACGAATGGTCCCAGGCCTGGGACGCCGGACGCACTCCGGATTTCGGCCAGGGAGATCGTCAGCTTGGACGCATCCGCCGGGAACAGCTGGACGGTGTGTTTGCGGAAATCGCCCGCATGCCGCGAACGGAATTCGTCCGGCGTCTGCTGCTGGCCAGCCCCAATGATCTGTTGAAGAAACTGGGAGACATCCAGCCGGTTGATCTGCGGGCCTTTGGTGGGGATGAGATGACGGTGACCGAGTCGCAGATTCCTGAGTTGCTGAAGTCCAGTCGCCTGGAGATTCGCCCCGGGGCCACCGACGCGGCTGCCGTGCTGGCCAGTGTCGTGACCGAATCGGACACGGACGTGGTGCAGGGCGTTGTCCTGCTGACTGACGGGCGGCAGACGGAGTCCGCGGACTTCGCAGCGGAGGCAGCACGTCTGAAGCAGCTAGGCATTCCCGTTTACACGGTGCCGATTGGCTCCCGTTTGCTGCCGCGTGATCTGTCGATCGCTTCGCTGGAATATCCCGAAACCGTGTTCCTCGAGGACACGGCCGAAGTCCGTGCCACGATCACGTCCACAGGTTACGCGGGCGAGGAAGTGACTGTCGTGCTAACGAAAGAAGGCGTGCCAGTCGACGAACGTACGGTGACGGTGGCCGCCGACTATTTCGATGTGAACTTCGCCATTGCGGCCGACGAGGCGGGCAGCGCCGTCTACCGCGTCGAAACGGCCGTCCGCCCCGGTGAACTGCGGGAGGACAACAACGAGCGGGAATTCACCGTTTCAGTGGTCGACAACAAGTCCCGCGTCATTCTCGTGGAAGGCGACCCTCGCTGGGAGTTTCGCTACCTGAAAAGTGCGCTGGAGCGGGACAAGCGTGTCGACCTGTCCGTCATTCTGCTGAACCCGCCTTACCTGAAACTGCTGAACCGCCCCTTCATCGACAATCAGTTTCCGGACACCGACACGATCGAGCAGCAGCTGCGCACAGCCGACATCCTGATTCTGGGCGACATTCCAGCGGACACCATTCCTGACGCTTCGTGGCGGGCCATCGAAGGGGCCGTGTCCAACGGGTTGACACTGCTGTTTGTTCCCGGGAAACAACACCTGCCGCACACCTATCAGTCGCCATTGATGAAAGATCTGCTGCCGGTGACCGACCCGCGACAGCAGGTGGCCGACAAACTGGAGCGAACGCGGCCCGGCGGACCTCAGTCCACGTTTCGCATGGCGCCCACTCCGGCAGCCAGCGACCTGACGCTGTTCCGACTGACGTCGCCGGGAGCCGATCGTCCGATGACCATAGACCGTCTCCCCGGACATCCCTGGGCCTACACGGGTACCCCCAAACCAGGCGCGACCGTCTGGGCGACCTTGAAACTGCCCTCGCGTCAACTGTCGAATGAACTGGCAGGGGTCGTGCACCAGTATTACGGCTTCGGACAGACCGTCTGGCTGGGCATTGACAGCACGTGGCGGTGGCGACGTCGTGCGGGGGATCGCTGGCACCACCGCTTCTGGGGACAGCTCGTGCGGTGGGCCGCGCAGAACAAAGCAGCATCCGGAAATGACCAGGTCCGCTTTTCGCTGTCCGAAGTGGTGGCCGAGGAATCAGAGTCTGTCACGGCCTCCGTTCGCTGGGACCCAAAGCTGGTCAACCGCCTGCAGAACGCCAAAGTCAGCGTTGTCATCACCGCACAGGCAGGTCCGGAAGGCGCCATGGATCAGTTGCCTCCACCACAGACGGTGCCGCTGCAGCCAACAGAATCGGCACCGGAACGCTATTCGGCCGATCTGCCACCGCTGCCCGCCGGCACGTACGATGTGAGCGTGGAATTAGAGAACGCCGACATCCAGCTGGAACAGCAGATTTCCTCTGAACTGATCATCCAGCAGAAAACCTCCAGCGAGCTGGCCAACGTGAGTTGCAACCGCGACCTGCTGCAGCAGATTGCCGACGCGTCCGACGGCGTCCTGCTGGATCCCTGGGAACTATCCTCACTGCCGGATCTGGTGCGTCCCGAGAACATGTCATCCACAGAACTGCGAACCGAAACGCTGTGGGACAAATGGCCCGTCATGCTCCTGTTCTTCATCGTGCTCACACTGGAGTGGGTCGTCCGCAAACTCAACGGGCTGCCCTGATCATCGTTCAGCGCCGGCCCGGCGTCTGAATACTGTCTGCGGCTGACAGCCTGGGGAACACGTGCACGGGGAGATCGTTTGCAGCGGGAACAGGTCGCAGCGCATGGCGCGAAGCGGGTCGCAGCGCAACAGCCGGCGATCGGTGGACTCCTGAACGTGACGCACTGGCAAATCCGGCTGGCGACGACACTGCTGCGGGATCGGAAAGTCGCTGCAGCAGGCCGCGTCGATCGGCCTGCTGAAACGACACAGAAACGGCCGGCCGGGAGAGCGCATAAGGGGCGCCGTGCGCGACTGGCCAGGCTGATGTGAGCCGGGCCTGGGCAGCCACATGACGATAGTTGTAGGGACGAAACGCGCTGTAGCCGGCGTACGAGGAGGGTCGCTGGTGATGTCCGTGCATCCAGACTTCGGGACTGTCGAACGGCCGTGGCAGAGAATGACCGAACGGCACACTCACCGTGCAACCGACATCGCCACACCCCGCTGGGGTTGTGACCAACTGCGCCTGCAGCGAGGCGGCTGTCAGCAAAAGCAGAAACGCAGCCTGCCGCGTCAGGTGAAGAAACGCGGATTGCCATCGAATTGTGGACACTCTCGTCTCCCGTTCTTTTGGGCAGTGCGACCGTCAAATACGGCCCACCCTCTGTCATCGGACGTCGATGCGAGGGTCTTGACCGGTGGTCGTACTCCGGCTGGCAATCGACTGACATGTCGTGGTCGGCCCTGGCTGACAGGCGGCGGCAGTTTCTGCCGGTTCACGCTGACGCAACACAGGGACGTCGCCTGAGCATCCCCCATTCCCCCACAAGTGCCGAACCTGGGCAGCCGGTAAAGACTTTCCAGTCGAAATTGTCGGAAGCAGAGACGATGGGAAAGTTGGATTCGCTGTGTGGTCGATCAGCCAAGCAACACAGCGGGCCGCGCAACAGGACCGCACGGCAACGGAACAGGCCCATGGAGTCCGCAAGGCACGACAATCCGACACTCTGGCCATACTGCCCCACTCGCCAGCGGCGACACGTGGTGCTCATGGTGACCTGCGCGCTGTGTCAGCTCCTGTTCTTGAGATCCTGCCTGGGACAGGCTCGCTACCCACAGGTGCAGCCGTCTGATGTGCAACTGCCACCGGGCGGCCAGTTGCTGACGACTCCCTCCATGTCTGCCCCGCACAGTCCTGTGGTCGAAGCCGTGATGCAGCCGCGCTACCGCCTGACGGTCCGCCAGCGCCACAGTCAGCTGCTGGTCACCCGCCTGCCGGTACGCCGACTGGCCGTCACGGATTCTTCCATCTGCAACTATTATCAGTACAGCCCAACCGAAGTGGCCGTGGTTGGACTGGGGACCGGAACGACCGATCTGATGATTTGGTTTCAGGGACAGACCAGCCCGGCCATCTACGAAGTGAGTGTGGTGCCGGATGACAATCTGGAGCAGCAGCACGGTCGCAGGCTGGGCGTCCTGCAGGCCGGCATTTCCCAGCTGTTTCCCCGCTCACAGGTCAGCCTGATTCCCATCGGCAATCAGGTGATTCTGAAGGGACAGGCTTTCGACGCCCATGAGGCACAGCAGATTCTGAAAATCGTGCGGGCCGAGGTCCATCGCATCACGGGCCCCGTCCCACGGGCGACCGCAACAGGCGCTGTTGTCCGCGTCAGCCATACGTCATCACCACAGAAAGTGACCGACGCCGCAGGACCGTCCGATCCGGTCGTGAACCTGCTGGAAGTCCCGGGAGAATTCAACGTCCGCATGCGGGTCATCATTGCCGAAGTCAGCCGCACACAGCTGCGGGACATGGGCCACAGCCTGAATGTGACATTCAACAGCGCCAGTCAGGGCGTCGGGGCTTCGATTGGCGGACCAACTCAATGCTCACTGAGCGGCATCTTCAATCGGGGAGAACTCAGCGCGTTTGTCCGCTGGCTGAAAACCAACAAGTCGGTCACGCTGCTGGCCGAACCAACCATCGTCTGCATGAGCGGGCATTCAGCCAGCCTGCTGGCGGGCGGGGAATTTGCCGTGCCAACCGTGCTGGGACTCGATGGCGGACAGACGACCTCATTTCGCGGTGTGGGCACGAGTATGCTGGTCACTCCCACGGTGACCGAGCGAGACCTGATTCGTCTGAAGATCGAGCCCGAATTCAGCGCCCTGGATGGCACGCATGTGAACGGCGTGCCGGGCACCTCCGTCAAACGTGTGCACACCACCGTGGAACTGCGGGAAGGCCAGACGCTGGCGCTGGCCGGGCTGATCTCCCGCCGCACACAGGCTGAGGTGAGTCGCCCTCCACTGCTGAGCCGCATTCCGCTGATTGGTCGTGCGCTGCAGAACAAGCGGGCGTCCGAAGAAGAAGTGGAACTGCTGGTGCTGGTGACGCCGGAAATTGTTCGTGGCATGGAGCCGGATGAAGTGCCGCCCCTGCCGGGAGACTTCATCACGCAGCCCAGCGATCACGACCTGTTCTATTACGGCCGTACCGAAGGCCCCCCCGACAGTCAGCCGCGTCAGCGGTGGACATTCGGTTCCGGCCAGATGCCCGGCCTGCCACTGGGATACAGTCTCAGCGACATGTCGGCGCCCCGGCACATACTCAGTGCCCCCTCACAATCTGCTTTCCCACAGTCGGCCATGCCGACAACCCGAGGCCCACTGCCTGCCGCCCCCGTGCTAACAGTTCCCGATCGACACTTCTCACCAGCCGCAGCCATGCCGTCCCCCGGGAGACAGCGATGAAGACAGTGATGTCGCTGATCATGCTGATGGGGCTCGTGGGGTGCACGTCGGCTGTGTGGCACGCGCCTGCCGATCCCGCGGTTCCCGACGTGTGGCCGCTGGGAAGCCTCAGTGCGGCGCACTGGCACACGATGGAGACCAACGCCGAAGCGAGCGACTTTGTCATTCATCGCAGTGAATTTGTCCGGCATTCGTCGATGCTGACTGCGCTGGGCCGCAGCCACGTTATGGAGATCGCCGCTCGTATGCCCAGCGTGCCGTTTCCCGTGCTGGTGGAGCCGGAACCTCACGACACCGCCATGCAGCTGGACCTGGCGCGACGGCAGCACGTCATTCAGCTGCTCACGGAACTGGGCGTGTCCGACGCCTCATCGCGTACGGTCGTGTCGCTGCCGTACAGCCAGGGACAACGGATGCAGTAACCGACCGCGTGTCTGTGGACGCTACGCCAGGATATCGTGCAGGACGTGGCCGTGCACATCAGTCAGGCGCATGTCGCGACCACTGAATCGATAGGTGAGTCGTTCATGATCCATGCCAAACAGGTGCAGCATCGTGGCATGCAGATCGTGAATCTCCACTTTGTTTTCGACCGCCTTGTAGCCGAACTCATCTGTAGCGCCATAGGTGAGGCCCCCCTTGACGCCTCCTCCAGCCATCCACAGCGAGAATCCCTGAGGATTGTGATCGCGGCCATCCCGCCCCTGAGCAAACGGCGTGCGGCCGAACTCACCGCTCCAGACCACAAGCGTGGAATCCAGCAGGCCACGTTCCTTCAGATCGCCCAGCAGCGCGCCAATCGGCTGATCCACACTCCGCGCGTTTTTGGAGTGTCCGTCAACCAGACCGCCATGCTGGTCCCAGCGATCACCGTTGCCGCCCGGACAGGTCAGCTGAATGAACCGCACGCCGCGTTCCACCAGCCGACGAGCAATCAGACATTGCCGACCAAAAGTCTGCGTGTTGCGAAACTCGGCCGACATGCCGTAGGCGTCCTGAGTCTGTTTTGACTCTTCGCTCAGGTCCATCAGTTCCGGCACAGCCAGCTGCATGCGGGCCGCCAGTTCGTAATTGGCAATGGCAGACTCAATCTGGTCGTCGTGCTGATAGCGTTCGAGTGTTTTCTGATCGAGCTGTCGTATCAGATCCAGCTTCCGCCGCTGCATCTCGGCCGTCTTTTCCCGACGACGGATATCGGCCACCGGCGGGTCCGAGTTGGCAAAGACGGAACCCTGATAGCTGGCCGGCAGGAATCCACTGCCAAAATTATCCAGACCGCCCGGGGGAATCAGACCACCATTGAGAATCACATAGTGGGGCAAATCCTGGCACTCCGTTCCCAGTCCATAACCGAACCAGGCCCCCATGCCGGGACGCCCCTGCTGTCCGTGTCCGGAATGCAGAAAGTAGTTGGCGTTCGTGTGCTCGGGAAATTTGTTCACCATCGATCGCACGACGGTCATGTCATCCACATGCTGAGCCACATGCGGAAACAAGTCACTGACCTGGGTGCCGCATTCACCGTAATGCTGAAACTTCCACGGGCTGGCGAGAGTGTTGCCAATGTTGTTGAACTGAGTAGGCTCAATGGCCGTGGGAAACGGCTTCCCGTTGTCTTTGTCCAGCCGCGGCTTGGGATCAAAGGAATCCACCTGAGATACACCGCCGTCCATGTACAGAAAAATGACGCTGCGCGCTTTGGCATCAAAATGCGTCGGTTGCGGGCGCAGGGCGTTCTTCTCTTGCTGAGCCAGCCCCGGCCGTGTTGCTCCCGAGGCCATGGCGGACAGTGCCACCGCTCCAAAACCGGTTGCGGAGCTGGTGAGCATGTCTCGTCGATTGCAGAGACGTCGGAATCGGCCGCAGTGGTGAGTCGTCATCAGAAGATCCACGGGGAGGTCGCGAGGCGAGATCTTCCAGTTTAACCATGCCGATCGGTCGTTGACCAGCGTCCTCCCGCCCAGCACTGTGAATCGTGAGTGTCCTCAAGGTCAACTTGAGGCCCGCAACGTCCACCCGCCTGCTCGCCTGCTCGCCTGGCCCGACCGTGCCACCGATGGTCACTACACGCACCATTGCCTTCTTGCGAAACGGCCACCGTCTTACGTGCGACTGTTCTTCAGGTGCTCACTGGCCTGACTGAGGACACGTCGTTCGCGGGACGTCAGGCTTTCTTCGCCATGGATAGAAATCTTCTGCAGCAGCACGTCCACTTTGTCGCTGTAATCAACCTCGGGCTGATCTGCAGGATTGAAGACACGCAGTTCGGTTTTGGGCAATTCCACGCTCTTCACCCGACGGGCAAAAATGTCCCACCAGCGTGTGATTCGCATGTCCCAGCGAAAATAGAAGTAACCAAAGATCATGCCCCCCAGGTGAGCCGCGTGTCCCACCTTGGAACCGTCGGGCACAAAGACGGACGGCAGCACATCAACAAACCCGAGGATGTCCCAGGCCACGACGGCCAGCAGCAGAAAGCGGGCCTGCACGGGAATCATGCCGAACAAATGCAGTTTCAGCCGCGGATAGTGAAACGCAAAAATAACAAACACGGCACTGACGGCCCCCGAGGCTCCCAGCGCCCAGTCGGCCGCGGAGTTGGGGACCAGAACCATGGAAGTCAGCTGAATGATGCCCGCGAAAAACGCGGCCGACAGATACATCCACAGAAACTCGCGGTCGCCCAGCGTGTGTGCGACCACCCGCCCCAAAAAGAACAGGGCCAGCATGTTGAACGCAATGTGCGTGAGCGATTCTTCACTGTGACAGAATGCGTAGGTGAGAATTCGCCAGCCCTGACCGGCGGCCAGAACAAGATTCTGTTCCAGGGCGAGCCACTGGAACGCGAGCGAATTGGTTCCCGGTGACTGACGGGTGAGCATCTGGATGGCGTAAACGGCAACCGTCGCCATGATCAGTGCGTTGACCACAGTGGGCCGTCGGGGATTGGCTGTGGAGCCGGACTTCTCCCGATTGGCCGCGTTGAAGTGCTGTTGGTTGTGCAACCCCATATTCGTCAAGACCCAGCATTCAGACCGGAACGCGCGACGCCACCTCAGCGATCGCCAGCGTATATGCGGGTCATCGACCGTATGCCGGTCGTGTTGTGAGCAACAGCGGTACAGTTCGGCAATTCCTGCCGAGAAATCCCAGGCGGGTGCCAGTTGTGACAATCGCTCGCTCGGGGCTGCTGGCAGTCAAAAAAAAGCGTGGTCGATTCGCGATTACTGGTTTGACGATTTGTCTTCCAGTGCGATCGACTGCGGACGACTGCTGACTTTGTTGTTCAGCGAATCCAGGAAGTCCTGCTGCTCTTCAATGGTCGCCTTGATGCGACGTCGCAGAGCATCAATGTCCAGCTGTAGCTGGTTACGCTGTTCTTCTGTGTCTTCGATGACATTCAGCAGGCCAGCCGTGAATTCCGGGCGCCCCTGGACCTCTTCGCGTGTGTCGTCACCCAGCAGTTCGCCGCGGCGAATGTTGTAAGCGACTTCCGCCGCCTTCTTCAGCTCCTGCTGACGCGTGATGTTGGCTTCCGTACGACCTCGCATTTCACCAATGCGCCGCAGCTGGGCATTCAGCTCGTCGTTCTGCTTTCGCTGCGATACCGGTACCAGCGTTCGCAGTCGCCAGACATTGCCCTGGTTCTGACGAACAGCCTGCATGCGGCTGCCATCAAGAATATGAACGGGGCTCAGAACGGCTCGGGAGGCCTGGATGTCTTCAGCAACATACTCGCCGGCATAGATGAACCCCTCGGCAGCCCCCACAAAAGCATGCACGGTCGGATTCATGGTTTTCTGAGAGTTGTCGTCATCCGTATAAGGCCGGGGTTTCAATCCCGCATTCAGTCCCAGGTTCACCAGCTGCAGCCGGCCATCAGGCATCACGTTGACCTGGGGGCTGTTGGGACCGTTGTTAGGTCCCCGTGCATTCACCACCCAGAATTGATCCCAGCCAACATTCAAACCCTCGATATCGGCAGTGGCCTTGCTCAATTCCTGTCGGGCGACACTGTTGGCGCGGATGGCGGCACTCGTTTTTTCGCGAGCATCACGGAACTTCTCCGACCATTCGTTGTGAATGATCAGCAGCTTGGGAGACCATCCGCCATATGGGCCGGGAATGGGCACCATGGCGAGCAGCAGCAGCAGTGTGGTCAGGACCAGACAGACTTTCCCAAGCGTACTCATGTTCTTCCTCCGAACGGATCACAAAAGATGCGTTCGAGATCCTGACGAAGCGACCGTTCAACAAGCGATATCGGATTTCACGTATTGGCCCCATCGACGCTTCCGGGTGGGGGAGTTTGTAACAAGTCGAGGTCCACCAACGACTTGAACAAATGGGTGCCAATGCGGGCTGCCTAACCTAAACATCCGAACGACCCGACGCCATCGGATATCTTTGCCCAGCCGTCCTAAACTGCGAAAAAGTGCGTGTTAGGCGGAAAAACACGATTCGTCGGCAATCGTCGAGGCCACAACCGGCATTCAACAGCAACGCCCCGCAAATGGGCGTTGTCGCCCAATATCCGCGCATGAAAAAAGGTGGGAAGGACAAGTCCTTCCCACCTTCCGCCGATTTCTGCAAAAGCAGACTCACGGCAGGAGCTTCCCGCTCGGGCTACACACCCATGTGAGCGGGAACAGGCGAGACTCTAAGGATTGACGGTGGCGGCTACAGGAGCGACACCAGTGCCCGATGGATAGGCAGGCATACCGTGCTCAACCATGTCCAATCCTTCAATTTCTTCTGCTTCCGATACTCGCAGCAAACCGCATGCCTTAAGGGCGATGAAGAGTGCAAACATCGTGACGAATGCCCAGGCACAGATGATGGCGGTCGACTGCACCTGCACCATGATGTATTCCATGCGTGTCAGTGTGATCTCAGCACCATCAGCTCCAGCGATGACAGGCATTGAAGTTCCAAAGATTCCCGTGGCAATACCGCCCCACACACCGCAGATGCCGTGTACTGGGAACGCACCCACCGGGTCGTCGATTTTCAGTTTGTCGAGCAGCAGGATGCCGCTGAAGACCAGCACGCCAGAGACAGCTCCGATGATCAGAGCACTGCCCTGAGTCACCTGGTCACAGTTGGCCGTGATGCCGACCAGACCAGCCAGAGCACCGTTGAGTGCCATGGACAGATCAGGCTTCTTGAACATGATCCAGGACAGGATCATGGAGACAACGGCACCAACAGCGGCAGACAGCGTGGTAGTAAGAGCAATGTAGGTGGTCGCTTCTGCGTTGGCAGCACCTGAGTAAGTCAGCTGGCTTCCGGGGTTAAATCCGTACCAACCCACCCACAGGATGAAGACGCCAAGAGCAGCCAGTGGCATGTTGTGTCCCAGCATCGGCTGAGATTTTCCGTCTTTGGAATAACGTCCAATTCTTGGTCCCAGCACCATGGCACCGGCCAGGCCGGCAAAACCACCGACCGCGTGAACAACGACAGAACCAGCGAAGTCAGCGAAACCCCAGGACGCCAGAACACCGCCGCCCCACTTCCACATACCGCTGATCGGATAAACCAGACCCGTCAGAACGGCACTGTAGAACAGGTATCCAGAGAACTTCATTCGACCGGCCACAGCACCGGAAACGATGGTGGCAGCAGTCGCAGCGAAGGCCACCTGGAACATGAAGTCGGCACTGGCACTCCAGCCATAGGCCAGGTCAGGCGTGGTGTCACGAGCCACCCAGGGACCCGCGTAGCCAAACCAGGCACCTTCGTAGTCGCCACCTGGGTACATCAGTCCCCAGCCAACAAACAAATAGAGGATAACGCCGATTCCCAGGTCCATCACATTCTTAAACAGAATGTTGACGGCATTCTTGGAAGCGTTGAAGCCAACCTCAACCATCGCGAAACCGGCCTGCATGAACAGAACCAGCACGGCGCAGATGAGCATGATCAGTGAGTTGATCGTGTAGTCCAGCTCGGCCTTTTCGTAGTACTCGGGAGCAGCAGCCGCTTCTTCGGCTTCTTCGGCTTCTTCGCCCTCAGGTGCCGCAGCTTCCTGCGTATCGTCGGCCGGCACTTCATCAAATGCGACCGCCTGAGTACTGCCCATCACCATCAGGACAAGTGCCAGCGGCAGCAGCCAGCTTAGTCCCTTAAAAGAACTCATTGATTTCATGTTCGCCTGTCCTCCGGATTCTTTCCGACTCTGCAGATGAATTACTTGCGTTCGTCACTTTCAGAACGTCGTCGGTCGCCTTGAAAGCAAGCAGCGCGCCGAAATGCCCCTGGAAAGCGGCTAGACGGCGGCAGTTCGCGCAAAACCCAGTATTTTCGCTGGTCAATCGAGTTGTAAATTCAACAATTCCCTTTCACTCATCGTGGATGTTTCGCGTTGTTGCCGGATTCAGGCGCGGCTGTGCTTATCCGTTCAGCAGGACACAAAATGTGAAAATCGGCAAAAGGTCGATATCCGCCGACCCACACAGCGAATGCCTGAACGCGCCGGAAAAATCGGAGCAGTCGTTACGGACCGGATCTGTCAACGGTCGATAATTCTGTTACCTCAGCCGCCACGGGTTCCGTGGTTGGTGGCGGAAACTTCCTGTCTGGCAATGAGTTAGGTGCAGCGGTCGCCCAACACACGTCTTGACAGGAAATTCTCATTCAAATAGCCTCGTCGGCCTGTCCCCCGACAGATCCGTGAAGCGAATGGAGTCGCTCGATGGCAGTTGCCTCAACACATTCGGACCAGCCCCCGGTCCCGTTTATCGATCTGGTTGCCCAGTACCACACCATCAAAGACCAGGTGCGGCGTGCCGTCGACCAGGTCTTTGAAACCCAGCAGTTTGTCCTCGGCGATGAAGTGCGCCTGCTGGAAGAAGAGATCGCCCAGTACTGCGATGCCCGGTACGCCATTGGCTGCGCCTCAGGTACGGACGCTCTGGTCCTGTCACTGCTGGCTCTGGGTGTCGGTCCCGGCGATGAAGTGATCACCAGCCCCTTCACCTTTTTCGCCACCGCCGGTGCGATCCATCGGGTGGGCGCTGTGCCCCGTTTCGTTGACATTGAACCAGTCACGTACAACCTGAACGCGGAGCTGGTGGAAGAGGCGATCAACGAAAAAACCAAAGCCATCATTCCCGTCCACATCTTCGGTCAGTGTGCCGACATGGAATCACTGTGGCGGATTTCGGTACGTCACAACCTGCCCATCGTGGAAGACGCCTGCCAGGCCATTGGTGCCGAGTATCGCGGTCGTCGCGCGGGTGTGCTCGGAACAGTTGGCTGCTTCAGCTTCTTCCCCACCAAAAATCTGGGTGGTGCGGGAGACGGCGGCATTATCACGACCGATGACGCCGAAGTGGCCGCGCGACTGAAGCGTCTGCGTGTGCATGGAGACGTGGGTGGCTACACGCACGTCGAGGTCGGATTCAACAGCCGCCTGGATGCCCTGCAGGCCGCCGTGCTGCGTGTGAAACTGCAGCATCTGGATAGCTGGTCCGACGCCCGTCGTCGTAATGCCAAACGCTACAACGAACTGCTGCGGGAAGCCGATCTGCTCAGCGCCGTCGATGCTCCGGCTGTCGCCGCCGATCAGGTTCATGTTTACAACCAGTACACACTGCGAATCAAAGGTGGCCGTCGCGATCAGGTCATGAAGTACCTTCGCGGCGAAGGCGTGGGTTGTGCCGTTTACTATCCGATTTCGCTGCACATGCAGGAATGCTTTTCCTATCTGGGCTGCCGGGCAGAAGACTATCCGGAAAGCACACGAGCATCTGCCGAGGTGCTGTCGCTGCCCATCTTCTCAGAACTAACCGATGCTCAACTGCAGCGAGTGGTAAACGTCCTGCAGGATGCCACGGCCGAAATCACGACACTCAAACTGCCGGATGTCGATCAAACGTCACAACGACGGGCCGCCTAAAAACGGGCGGCTGAACGACGCGATGCTGAAACACGGGGGCGGTGTAAAGCGGCAGACCGGACAGACGCTATCGCGTCAGCTTCAGCAACTGGAACGACTGATGACGGGGACCAGGCAACTGGTCCCCTTTTTCGTCGACAATTGTCAGCTGCCAGCCACTGTCTGTCGCCAGTTTTACGAAGCCTTCCAGCGCGTAGCGTCCCATGTCGCCCAGCCACGCCTGCCCGTCATCAGCCAGCATCCGGCTGAGCGTATCCAGCACCGGCTGGTGGTTGTTGCGATCGTAGAGAACATCACTGCCAAAGATCAGATCGAACGACTGATCCGACGGCGCTTTCCAGTCCAGGACCAGCCCCTGCGGATCGTCGATGCCATTGCGACGTGCGTTCGCCAGCGCCTGCGCCACCGCCGGCTCAGAATAGTCGCTGTATGTGACATTCAGGCCGTGCAGTTCGGCCGCGATTCCCGGCAGGCCCACCCCACAGCCGATTTCCAGTGCTGTCGTTGGGGACGGCCATTCGTGAGCGACAATCAGTTCGGCCGTATGGGGTGCCGCCGCCCAAACAAGACACCAGTACGGATCAGACGCCCCCTGATCTTCCTGGCCGGCATCCACAGCAGCCGACAGAACCTGTTCCGGGTCGGCGGGAATCCGCAGTGTGATTTCGCGTCCTGCCACGCTGTGGCTGACAGACTTGTATTCCATAATGGATTCCAACAGGCGTTCTTCACGCTGAACCGTTCCGATCCTGACGGACACAGTGTACAGCGTCTCGTCAGCAGACGCAGGGGATGCCCGTCGGTTGTCAGTTTTCGCCGTCAAACGTTGCATTCCCACACGGCAGCAGCGAGACTGCAGCGTTGCGGTTGGACTCCCGCCTGGTGCTGCTCGCTGAGCCCCCTGAGGTTTGGTCCCGCCATTCGTCTGACTGCAGCGTCCAGAAACTGTTCAAGCGTTCTGTCCCCCGGAACAAGGCCCCACCATGCGACTTGTGGACTGGCTCCGCCAACGCCGAATTCACCCTCAACGCCGGCCTCGTCAACATCACCTGCGACGTCGCTACCGTCGCTTAGCCCCCTGTGATGCGTCCGCAGAATCTCTGGAAGACCGCGCCCTGCTGGCGACGCTGACGGTCACCAACACGGACGACAGCGGTGCCGGTTCTCTGCGAGCAGCCATCGACGCGTCCAATGCGTCTGCCATCGAGGACGACACCATCACGTTTCAGATTCCCGGGACCGGTCCGCACGTGATCGCCCTGCAATCTCCCCTGCCAGCGGTCCGCGACACAGTTGTGATTGATGGCACCAGCCAGACGGGCTATGTGGATGCTCCGCGAATTTTTATCAGCGGCGCCATGGCGGGCAGCGGCGATGGCCTGAACATCCAGGCATCGGGCAGTGTGATTCGGGGACTGGGCATCACGGACTTTGCAGGAAACGGCATTCAGGTCCGCGACGCGAACAACGTGCGGCTGCTGGGCAATCACATTGGGCTGGATGCTGACGGCGTGACGGCCGCAGGCAACGCTGGACATGGCATCCTGCTGGAATCCGGCGCACTGCAGGGCGACAACCCGGTGCTCATGTTTCTGGTGGACACGTCCGGCAGTGTGACGGCCCAGTTTTCCGGTTCTCCGGTGGGTGATCTGAACAACGATGGCCTGTCCAACACCATCATCGATGCCTCCATTGCCGGTCTGACGGCGGCCGTCGAGCGGTTAATCGCGCAGGGCCGCGGTTCGTCAGTGGCGGTGGGGATCGAAAACTTCGACATGGACCTGGTCACGCCGGGCACACAGCTGACCACATTCCCGTCTGCTGATACCAACAACAACGGCGTGTCGGATGTGATAGACATTCTGCGGCGCCTGAACACCACCGTCGACGGCATTCGCTATGACCCGTTCCATCCCAATCTGGCCAAAGCGGTCGACTTTTTCACAACACTCAACGTGCCGGCTGGAAACGGCAATCTGGTGGTGGTCTCAGACGGCTACATCGGCGTCAACCGCACGGCACTGGCCGACCTGGAAGCCATGAACGTCCGCCGCCGGGGGATTGCTGTGGGCGCGCGATCAAATCTGGCGACGATGCAGATTATTGATGCAGAGGCCGTGCAGGTGACCTCCACCGATGAACTGCGGGACGCCGCGCTGTCCATTATTTCCGGCTCCGCAGGCGCGGCCGCTCTGACGATTGGCGGGCCTGCTGCTGATGCCACCAATGTGATCGCTTACAACGCCATGGCGGGGATTCGCATCGCCTCTGCGGATGCTATTGGCAATCGGATCTCGGGCAACGCCATTTTTGCCAACGGAAGTCTGGGGATCGATCTTGGTCCCGAAGGTATTTCACTCAACGATTTTGATGACTCCGACAGTGGCACGAACGATCTGACCAACTATCCGTGGATCACATCCGTTGTGGAGCTTGACGGACGAACCTACGTTCGCGGGATTATTCAGGCGCTGCCCGCGACCACCTACTCCATCGAACTGTTTCGCAGTCCGACGGCGGACGGCTCCGGCTTCGGGGAAGGGCGGCACTATTTAACAACGCTGACGACCACTACAAACGCAGGGGGGACCGGCGCATTTGACTATGACTTTGCCGGACTGACAGACAGCGATGTGATTTCTGCCACGACCACCGACCCGGACGGCAATACGTCCGAATTCTCCCGCGCCCGGCCGGTGGACCCCTCCGATCCCTTTGCCGACGCGGTCATCAGCTACGACCCAACTGACATCTCCCGCGTGGTCTATTTCAACCACACCAATGCTGACGTCCTGCTGGGCCCCGGAATGCCGGCAGAGCCGTTTCAAAATCGCACCACGGCCGATTCACTGGCGAGCATCATCGATGCCCCGTCCGCTCGTGCCCTCGAAGACGATACGCCGCAGACAAACGTGTGGGTCAGCGGACGTGATCTGGCGCTGGACTTTGACCTGCGGGGCGAGTTTCTGTTGACCACGTTTCATTTCTGGAACGACTTCGACGAATCATTCGATGTCGACAGCATCACGCTGCAGTTCTTCGACGAAGGTCGCAATCCGGTGGGCGGGGCGTTTGAATTCTCACCGCGTCGGGGCGGCAGTGGCAGCAATCCCGTTGCGGCAGAAAACTTTGACCTGTCTCTGGAAGCCCCCGTGAGATACGCCAGCGTGCTGCTGAGCGGCAGCAACGGCGAAGTTGACTTCAACAACATCGGGTTCTCTGCGGCGGACTCGTCCGGCGGTCTGCCCACACACCCGGCTTTCACCAACCCCGATGACGCCCTGGAAGCGCCCAACTATCCGGCCAGCGGGGATGCTGGTCTGCCGGGCAGTGTGGCTCTGGGAGCCGGCGGGCTGCTGAACGTGGAATTCATTGACAACCGGCTGCTGAACACCGGAGATCGTCAGTTTGATCTGCAGATTTATGAGGCCGACCCGGAAGCCGAGGCCACCCGTGTGGCTGTGCGTCCCACGGCCGCCACGCGTCCGCTGCTGGCCGATTATCCGGATCCCGATGGCGACGGCTATCTGGACGTCGGAACTGTTGCCGGTGGACTCAGTTATGTGGACCTGGACGCCGTCTTTCCCGGTTTTGCCGCGGGCGCTTTGGTCTTTGACGCCGTGCAGCTGATTGACCGCCCCGATCAGGGCAACCGTAATGGAGACACGGCCGGGGCGGACATCGATGCCGTCGTGGCGTTGGCGTTTCAAAGTCTCAACGGAGATTTTGAAGTGACCCAAACGGGCATCAACACTCTGGTCAGCGAGTCGGGCCTGACCGACACGTTCAGCGTCGTGCTGACCGTACAGCCAGAATCTGCCGTCGTGCTGGATCTGTCTGTGGATCTGCCTGGTGAGGCGAGGCTGGATAAATCGACACTGACGTTCACACCGGCCGACTGGGACATTCCGCAGATCGTGACGGTTTCGGCCATTGACGAACTGCGGGACGACGGCGATCAGGTGGCCTTTGTGACGATTGCGGTCAACAGCCAGACGACGGATGGTCGCTATGCCGCGCGGGCGGACAAGTCTGTTCCCGTGATTGTCACGGACAACGACACACTGGGAATCAGCGTGAGCAAATCACAGGCGCTGGTTTCCGAATCCGGCACCACGGATGTCATTACCGTGGTTCTCAACAGCGAGCCCGCCTCTGATGTGGTTCTGAATGTCGCCAGCGGCGATCCGGACGAAGTTGATGTTTCCCCAGCCGAGCTGACATTCACACCGCTGAACTGGCTGGTGCCCCAAACACTGGAATTTCTGGGGAAGGACGACTTCAACACTGACGGCAACCAGCTGGTACCCGTCACAATCCGCGTGAATCCACTGGCATCGGACAATCAGTACGATGATGTTGCTGACCTGCAGATTGACGTGACCAATGCGGACGACGACGTCCCCGGACTGGTGGTCGTGCAGTCAGACGGTACGACATCGTCGCGGGAGTCCGGCACACCCGACTCGTTTCTGATTCGGCTGACCACCCAGCCGGTGGCCAACGTGCGAATCTTCGTTTCTTCTGTGGATGAAACAAACGCCACGGTCTCCGCCGACACCGTGCTGCTCACTCCCACTACCTGGAACACGGGCGTTTCCGTGGACGTTGTCGCTGTGGATGACGTGTTTGTGGATGGCACAAACACCAGTCAGATTCAGCTGTCCGTGGATGATGCCAACAGTGACGACTTTTATGACGACGTGGCGGATCAGCTCTTTACCGTCGAGACCACGGACGACGATGAGCCAGGATTTGTCATCAACAATCGCAACGTCACGATTTCAGAACAGGACTCCACCCAGGTGTCTGTGATTCTCGCCAGTGCCCCGGTGGAAGACGTGGTGATCAGCGTCAGCACCAATGATGCGGGTGAAGCCACAGTCTCACCTTCGCAGCTGGTCTTCACTCCGGAAAACTGGGGCATACCGCACGTTGTTACCATCACGGGCGTGGCCGACCTGGTTGTCGACAGTCCACAGACAGTCACGATCAGTTTGAATATCGATGACGACGCCAGCGACCCGCAGTTTACTCCGCTGGCCAGTCAGGAAGTCAGTGTCACCGTCACCAACAGCGACGAGCCCGGATTTCGCTATTCGCACACTGGCGGCAACACCACCACGTCAGAATTCGGCGTCACCGACTCATTCACCGTCGAGCTGACGGGTAAGCCGGAAACAGACGTCTCGATTGGTGTTTTGGCAACAGACGGCACCGAGGCAGCCATCAGTCGGCGACGGCTCACGTTTTCTCCTGGCAACTGGAACATTCCCCAGACTGTCACCGTCACCGGCCAGAACGACTTCTTCATCGACGGTGATGTTACGTCGGACATTCTGCTGAGCATCGAAGACCACCTGAGTACGCCCGCATTTACCGAGGTGCCCGACCAGACCGTCCGCGTCAAAAACATCGATGACGACCGAGCCGATCTGATCGTCACTCGCACAAATGTCACCGTGGACGAAGCGGGCGGCAGTGAAACCGTGTTTGTTTCACTGACCAGCCAGCCGCGGTCCAACGTGGTGCTGGTTCTGTCCTCTTCGGACACCAGCGAAGTGATCGTTCAGCCGACCGCCATCAACTTTCTGCCAGGTAACTGGAATGTTCCGCGGGCCATTTCTTTGCAGCCGGTCGCTGACGGCATCAACGACGGCAATCAGAATGCCACGGTTACACTGAGCGTCAATCCCGCCGCGACCGACGATGCTTTTGATGAACTGGGCGACCACTTCATCCACGTGCTGGCCAAAGACAACGACCTGTCGCGCGTGCAAAGCCCCACAGGCATCATTCACACGCCGCGTCCGACAATCACGATAACAGAGTTCCCCGGCGCCGAGTCATACGAAATCTGGCTGGAAAGCCTCGGCGGCGCGAACAACCCGGTGGCCAATCCCACCATCACAGGGACGTCGTATCTTCTGCCTGAAGATCTGCCTGGTGGGCGCTATCGCACGTGGGTGCGAACCAACCTGCCAGGCGGCTCACGTACCTCGTGGGATCAGGCCACATTTGTGGTCAGCCTGCGGCCGCAACTGCAGCCCATCGAAAACAACGGGCTGCGGCCTGAGCTGCAGTGGGATCCTGTGCCCGGCGCATCCGGTTACCGCGTTTACAGCAGCAATCTGACGTCCGGTGAGCAGGGCACCATCGATGAGATCACCACCGCAACGTCCTACGCGCCAGCGTCTGACCTGGGACTGGGACATCATCGGTTCTGGGTGCAGGCCATGGGCAGTGGGTTTCAGGCGTGGTCATCATTTGAAGACTATTTCATTGGCCCGACACCAACGAACGCCCTCACATCGACCATCAACGTGCGTCCCACGCTGACCTGGCAGACTGTGCCAGACACCGCGAGCGTTCGCCTTTATGTGACCGGCCCGGGCGGCGTGGTGCTGGATGCCCGAGGGCTCAACGGTGACCAGTTCACACTTCCGTTCGATCTGGATCCCGGTCGGCATCGCTGGTGGCTGCAGCCGACACATACGTCCGGAAATGTGGGGCGATGGAGTCCGGCAGCTGAAGTCCACGTCGGTGGTCAGCCGCTCGTGCTTTCGCCCATCGCCGCAGACAACACGGGCAGTCCGACATTCACCTGGACGCCCGTCGATGGTGCGGCCAGTTATGAGGTCTACTTCTACAACGTAAACACGCGGCAGATCGTTCATCGGGCCACAGGTCTGACCGCGACGCAGTGGACTTCATTTGCTGTGCCGGATGATGACTACCGTTTCTGGGTGCGGGCGTACGATGCTGACAACAATCCGGCGATCTGGAGTCGAGCACAGAACGTCAGCGTTCAGGCGGCGACGGTCGCGGTGTCGACTATCCCGCTGGGACCGCTGGGTCCCACCTTTGATCGAACGCCCACGTTTTCCTGGGATGCAGACGGCCCTGCCGGCAGTTATGACCTGCAGCTGTGGAATGAAAGCGAGACCATCGTTCAGGAGAGGCTCACATCCGCCAGCTGGACACCAACGACCGATCTGACGGCCGGTCCGTGGCAGTGGGCCGTTCGTGCTCGCACGAACGACGGCGTAGGGCCGTGGGCATTCGCCTCTGTGGACACCTCGGCTCGACCACACGTGTTTGCCCCGATTGGCAGCGTCTCTCTGCAACCACTGTTCGAATGGACGCCGGTGGCGGGCGCGACGGGCTACATTCTGCACGTCGACAATCTCACCAGCGGCGCAACGGGAGTGGTGTCTGAGCAGCTCACGGGTACCAGTTGGTCGCCTGCCGAATCGTTTGACGCGGCCAGCTACCGCGTCTGGGTGCGGGCCCTGCGTGATGACGGCCCCCCTTCGCCCTGGAGCATTCAGCAGGACTTCACAGTTGCCCACCACCCGGCGGGCGAAGCCGACGACTGGCTCGAGTCGTCCGACTGGCTCGAGTCGTCCGACTGGCTGCAGCAGCGGCTCGCCCACTTGCGGCAGACACAAGACATCACGAAGCCGGCCAACACCGACTGGGCGAATTCGCCCGTCACAACAGACGGGACGTCCCGTGCACCATCAACGCCCGATCAGCCAGTCGGGAACGACACACGGCTGCTCGATGAATTGATGTCGCAGGTTGGCAGCTGGCCGCTGCTGGATCATCTCGACGCCCACGCGGTACCGCACGCTGGCAGTGGCGGTTAGCCGTCCACCTGCCCGTCACTGGCCAGATATCGCAGCAAATCTCGAAACTGCTCATCAGTGAGCGTCTTGAGCATGCCCTCGGGCATCATCGAAACGTCCGAAGTGAGGACCTCATCGACATCATTCATGTTCAACCGCACAGTAGCGTCCTGATTGCGAATGGTGATGTGGCGATCATCCTGTTTGATGATGAAGCCGTTGATCACGCGGCCATCCGCGGTCACGACAGTCGTCAGTCGATAGGCGGCGTCGATCTCAGCACTGGGATCGACCAGATTGCGAATCACATAATCGGCTTTCTTGCGGCCGGAACCGGTCAGGTCCGGCGCGATCGTGCCTCCCTCACCAAACAGACGATGGCACTTCGCGCAGGTGCGATCAAAGATGGCCCGTCCTGTTTGCGCGTTGCCGCCGGCCACGTGAGATGCCGTCATCAGCCCCAGCAGACGGTCGATCTCGGCCACTCGTCTGCCCTCGTCAGATTCCCGAGACCAGAGGGAAGCAACTCGCTGCTGAACACGACTGTCACGAATGGACCGCAGCTGCTGCAGTGACCAGGACGTGACATCGGCCGAGTCGATCCGACCTGCGTCGATCGCATCCAGCAGCTGCAATGCAAACGTCACACGCGTGACGAGCACTCCCACCGCAAGCTGCCGCTGCGGACCGCTCAGCTGCGGATAGCGCCCCAGCAGCACGTCAGCCGTCTGCTGGTCGCTGCGGGAAACCAGCGCTTTGAGCGCCGGCTCACAAAGCTCACTGCCGCTGGTCACCAGACGGTGCAGATCTGCAGTGGTCAGCCCATTGTCCAGAGCCAGAAGCGTCTGCATGGCGGCGCGGCGACGACTCAGAGGCTGCGCCGGATTCTTCATGGTCACGCGCACACGCCGCAGCGCCGCAGCATCACCAAATGTGGTTGCCAGCTGCAGCAGCGACGTAGAAATTTGCTCATCGTCGAGTTCTGCGGCGGCGGCGGAAGCTGTCGTCCAGTTGGCCGGAGTCGACTGACTGCCGCGGTCGGCCAGGCCTTCCTGCATACCCAGCAGCAGCTGCCGGGTAAGGCGAACGCTGCGCGATCCCCTCACCAGCTCCAGCACACGGCGCGTCTCTGGAGACTCCAGTTCCATCAGGCGACGGGCCACAAAGCGAGGGATCAGCGACAGCTGCGAGCTGGCCGCCAAAGCGACACCTTCTGTCGGAAACGCGGCCACTGCCGGCTCCACGCCATACCAGATCAGCAGGGGAAGATACGGATCCAGTTCGTCCTGTGCGTGCTGCACCAGCTCGCTGGCGATGTCGAGGCGAGCCTGAAAGCTGAGCCGCTGCAGACAGCAGGCCGTTTCCAGTCGTACTTTGGCGGATGGGTCCCGGGCCGTTTTCCGCAGCGTCTTTGTGAGAGCCTCGGGGGTCTGCCGATCGGCCATACGGACCCGGGCCATGTCACACGGCAACTTGTCGGTCAGCAGCCGAATGGCCCAGCGACGCACATGCGGTGAGCTGTCAGAAGTCAGCAAAGTCAGATCGGCGTCCGTCATTTCGCCGCTGCGAAACAGGGCCCACAGCATCTGCAGGCGGTCGGTCTCGGCAGCGTCAGACTGCAGGCCACGTTTCATTTTCTGCACCGCGACCGCCGCCAGGCTGTGCTGTGCCGAACGTTCCTGCAGCAGCCGCGCAGCATGTCGGGCGAACCTGGCGTTGCGATGGGTCAGGCAGTCCACCAGACGTTCATCGCTGGCTGCTGCAAGGTCCACGGTGACCCGCTGCGGATCGCCCCAGGTAAACTTATAGATCCGACCGCTGGAACGATGACTGCCATCGCTGTCATGACACTCTCCAAAGTCATGCCAGTCAGAAATGTAAACGCCGCCGTCAAAGCCATATTTGATGTTCATGCCACGAAACCACGGGTCGTTGGCGGGAAACAAATCGGCAGCATGCACGCCCGTGTAAGAAGAGCGGCTGGGGCGGAGCAAATCACGATTGACGCGGTTGCCGTGCAGATTGTTGGTGAAGAACGCTCCGCGATACTCGTCCGGCCAGTTGTCACCCAGATAAATCATGGCCCCGCAGTGAGCGTGTCCGCCGCCGGCGACAGAATGCTGCTGGTACTGTTCGTCGTTCGCGTGATCTGCCGTTGCACGGTTTTTGCCCTTGCGGCTGCTGGGATTGCGCGACGACTGCCAGCCACCTCCCCCCCAGTGCAGATGATTGGCAATGGTCTGGATCCGCTGGTAGGCATAAGGGTTGTCGCGTTCGTTGGCGCGGCGCTCGGCATACATCCCGGGCACGATGTGCCACAAATGGGCCAGGACCGTGTTGGCGGTCATCAGATCGCCATACTCATTGAAATCGGCGCCCCATGGGTTGACCATGCCTTCGGCCACTTTCTCAAACACATGGCGTGTGGGATGGAACCGCCAGATGCCGCGTGTGATCTGCGTGCGCTGTTCATCGGGAGTGCCAGGTGCCCCCACCAGTGATTTGGTCGACAGGCCGATGGCGCCGTACAGCCAGCCGTCCGGCCCCCAGTGCAGGTTGTTGAGCACGTTGTTGGTGGAAATCTGGAATCCGTCCAGCATCACGCGCTCCGGGCCATCCGGCACATCATCGCCGTCGGCATCCGGAATGAAGACCAGCTCCGGCGTGTTGGCCAGCCAGATCCCGCCAAAGCCATAGGCAATACCCGTCAGGTAGCGGCCCCTGTCGTAGAACACGGTGCGTTTGTCACGCTGCCCATCGCCGTTGGTGTCTTCGAGAATGACAACGCGGTCGACGCCCGGCCCTTCTTTCCATTTCGGGTGCGAATAGTTCTCCACCACCCACAGCCGATCACGGTCGTCGAAGTCAAAGGCTATCGGCCGCCTGATGTCCGGCTCGGCGGCGAACTGCGTCACCTGAAATCCGTCCGGCACTTCTATGCGAGCCAGAGATTCTGCTGGCGTCAGCGAGACATCAGCCGGATTCTGCGTGTCCTGCACACCCGGCGGCAGATCATCTCCCCAACTGACGGCCGTCAGTACACACCAACTCCACAATCCCCACATTCCGCCCCGCAGCATAAGTTGCCTTTCTGATTGCCAGACCAGTCCGCCGCCATTATCCCCTCGGTCCACGGTGCGCCAACCGGCTATTTGATGCCGACGGTGAATCGGTCAGCGAAGAACGACCATTGAGCGGCAAGACGGAACAACGACCGCGATGTCCGCAAACACAGCGGATTTCGTCTTTGCGGGACGGGCACGGTATCGGTGGCGCAGACGAAGCTGGGCAGACGAAGCTGGGCAGACGGCACGTTGCTGACGACTTAGGCGGCTCGGGCGGCAGCTGTGTCAGGCAGCAGATCATGGAGCAGAATGTCGGCCGTCTGCGCCGTGGCTCCCGTCGAAACGGTGGTGGAAGCCACGTCGGCCATTTCCGCGGTCACCCGCTGCAGGCTTTCCGGAGATCCCAGCCACTCATCCAGCTGGTCAGCCATCCCCTGAATATCATCCGCCGGGTCACCGCTGGAAATAAACTCCGGCATGATGTCCCGGCCGGCCACCAGGTTGGTCAGCGTAATATAGTCACACGTCATCAGCACTTTGGAGGCGATGTGCCCAATCTTCGGCACACGATACAGCACCATGCCGGGCGTATGCCGGGCCAGCAGCTCCAGGCTGATGGAACCGGACACCATATAGCAACAGTCCGCCGCTTCGATGACTTCCGAAGTCCGCCCGACGTGATACTGCAGCGGCACATCGACACCCGCGGACGCGGCCAGTTGTTTGCAGCGGGTTTCGTGTTCGCTTTTGTAGTTGCCGACCACCCACTGTGTGCCGGGATTGCGTGCAGCCGCGCGGGCAATCGCCTCCAGCATCACGGGAAAATTTCGTTCCACTTCGTGGTCGCGGGAGCCCGGCAGGACGGCAACCGTATGACCGGCGGCCGCCGATCGAATGGCGTCCACGAGTGGCTGATCCATCTCGTGGCTGGCGACCTCATCAAAAAACGGATGCCCCACCCAGCTGGCCTTCACACCACGTTCACTGTACCAGTCGTATTCGAATGGCAGGGCACAAAAGACGTGGTCCACCCATTTGCGGACTCGGCGAATCCGCCACGGAGCCCAGCCCCACAACTGCGGCGGCATGTAATAATAGACGGGGATCCCGCGTTTCTTCGCGGCTTTGGCAATCCACCAGTTGAAGCCGGGAAAATCCACCAGCACTACGGCGTCCGGTGCGGACTGATCGAAATGCTGTTCGGCCTGAATCACGAGCCGACGAAACTTCGCCAGCAGCGGCACCACACGGAGAAAGCCCATCACGGCCATCTGCGTCAGTTCAAACAGCAACTGGCAGCCATCCGCCTGCATCTTCGGACCACCGAAGCCTTCGAACTGGATGTCGCCATGACGAGATCGCAGCTCAGACATCAGATGAGCGGCATGCTGATCGCCACTGGGTTCTCCGGCGGAAAAAAAGATTTTCATGCTCACCATCCGTGGTTACTCAAAATGATCTGGTCTGAAAGATCCGTGCCGCACCTGTCTCAGGCGGACCTGTCTCAGGCGGACCTGTATTCAGCGACCGGGAACAACGTCTGCCGATGCGGACGTGTCATCATTGTCCCGGTCTGACTCCGGCCGGTCAACAGCGAGCGGCGGCGCAGCTGGTAAGTCGGCCGAGGACACGCCTGCTGCGGCGGTGGCAGGAGCCGAAGAATCGGAGGTTTCGGCAGAAGGTCCGGGGGTCCCGGCAGACTGGTTGACGGTGACGGCTCCCCGCTCTTCATCGACGGTTTCACTGTCTCTGACGCGAGCCAGTTCCGGTCCGGCGGGGGCCGGCCGGGGTGATATCGTTTTGGCCGGATCAAACTCGCCAATGCGTGCCAGTTCTTCGTCTTCACCGGTCGCCGCCGCATGAGACACCAGGCGACACGCGTCACAGCGAAAATGAAAACGCTGGAAAGGCTCCCGTGAGGGAAACGGACTGCCGGCCGCCGACCACGGCTGACCACATCCCGGACAGATGCGAGAGTTCTCACCTTCCGACAGCCCCCAGTGACGCAGTACATAGCAGTACACCATCACCCCCACGGCCTGTTCGATTGCCGCTGACAGCCGCCGCCCTTCGCTCATCAGCTCGCTAAACGGATCAGCCAGCTGATGGTAGGCCGCAATTTCCAGAGGCCCGCCACCAAAGAACAGGCGATCGTGACTGCACCAGGCCGTCGTCCAGTCACAGATTTCGTCCCGCAGTTCGTCACTGATTGGCAACAGCGGCACGGCGATCGGCGTGCCCCGATTTCCGTGCCGGACGGGACTCGTGCGAGACACACTGTCGCAGTACAGAAACAAGGACGCGGCCGACTTCAGCGTCGGCACGGGCACCGAAACGTTGTCATCGATCACTTCGCAAATCGGATCGCCACCAAAACTGGCGTGGATCTCCACCAGCGCTTCCTTCACCCACCGCGAATGGTAACGGGGTTGCAGTGCGTCCCGGTGCGACGCGTGCACGACCGCATCAAAAACGCCGTCGTACCAGCCGGTCACGTAGTCACCCACGATCTGCCCGTTTCGATACAGGGCCGACAAAAAATGCTCCGCCGCAGAAACCAGCTCGGCTTCTTCGTGATCGTTGTTGGGAACAAAAGAGATTCTGGCGAACAGCATCCGTGACGTCGGCCCGACGGTTGTAGCTTGAAAAAGGTGCAGAAAAAACGGCGACACCTGCCTGAGCATGCGTCGCCGTATTCTTGCATTTAGACTGGCCACCCGGCTACAGATCCCCAGTCCGGATTGACTGAAAATCTCAATCGAACAGCGTCCCACACAGCCTGCACAGACCCGGCACGCCCAGCAGGCCGTATTTCAACAGGGACCGCATCCAAACGGACGGCCGTCCTAGATGCCGTATGCCTCTTCAGAGTCGGCACTGCCTCCAAAACTGGTGCGAAACGCTTTGGCCTGAGCTTTGATTGAAGCGTCGGGGCCGGACAATTTCAGGTAGTAAACACCTTTGCCTTCCAGCACCAGAATCACACCCAGCATCCGGTAGCCCTCTTTGGCTTCCGTTTTCCGCATGATGGGCGGGCCAACAGATTTGTTGAACGTACCGGTCACATCCGCCAGATAGTACTCATTGTCGCCCGCTTTGCCTTTGACCATCTTGGCCTTGCGACCTTCCGACGAAAACTGCTGCACCCACCGCTGCAGATTGGCGCCCACTTCGCCACCACCGCCGGGGAAACTGAAGATGGTCAGTTCGCCGCGTTCTTTGTCATCACCGGCCATCGGGGTGGAGTAGGTGGCCAGTCGCATCGAACTGGTGCTGCGTTCCTTTTTCCAGGTCTCCGGCACTTTCAGCACAAGGTCCTTCACCTTCACATCCGTGGTCTTGACCTCTTTGGCCAGTTTGTCTGATTTGGCCTCGTCCTGAGCAAACGTCGGATTCAGCAGGCACGCTGCGGCTGCGAGCAGAGTTGCAAATTTCATGTTTCACCTTCAAAAAGCGAAGCGGCTGACGGCCGCTGGAGATTTCGTCTGCTGACATTGTTACCGCAGCTTCCGCGTATTCAACTGATCGATTCGGTGATCGAGCGAACTGATCAACTTCCGTGGGAAAGTTCATCATCGGCAGACGCGCGTGCTGCAGACGCAGCGCGTGCCGCAGACGCAGCACGTATCGCACGCGCTGCAAGTACTCCGCGTGTGGCACGTGTGGCAGCCAAACGACGGGCGGGTGCTGGCAGGCTGACGCGGGGCGGCCGGCCAGCCGGGCACACTTGTCAGCCGGGCACACTTTCGGCGATCAGGTGCTCGGGCAGGCGGGACACCTGGGAGCAACCTACCTGTTCCATCACCTGCTGCAGCTGTTTTTTGAGCATCTCCAGAGTGTGCTGACCGCCGTAGCGGCCCAGCGCGCAGACCCCAAACATGGGCGAGCGCCCCATAAATGTGAAGTCCGCCCCACACGCCAGGCAGGCGGCGATGTCGGCCCCGGAGTACATCCCGCCGTCAATCATCACTTTGATTTTGTCGCCAAACTCCGGTGCCAGTCTGGAGAGCGGCACTATGGTGGACTGACCGCGGTCCAGCTGGCGACCGCCGTGGTTGGAGACAATCATGCCATCCAGACCATGCTTGATGGCCACTTCCGCGTCTTCCGGGTTGACGATGCCTTTGACCACCAGGTTGCCTTTCCACTTTTCGCGGATCGGAGCAATCTTGGCTTCCGTCAGTCGGCCGGAAAACGTCTTGTTCATGAACAGTCCCAGATGCTTCATGCTTAAGCCTTTGGGGATGTACTGCTTCATGGTTTTGAACTCGGGCTTGCCGGCAGCCAGTTGCCCCATCGCCCAACTGGGGCTCATAAACATCTGCACGATGTTCCGCAGTGTCATCTGCGGGGGAATCGACAGGCCGTTGCGAATTTCTTTGGGGCGATACGCAAACGTGGGCGTGTCGGCCAGGATCACCAGCGTGCGGCAGCCAGCCTCCCACGCACGTTCCAGCAGTTTGTCGCGCAGGTCGTCTTCCGCCGGGTGATACAACTGAAACCAGAATCGACCGTTCGTGATTTTGCTGACGTCTTCAATACTGGCCGTGCTGACAGTCGAAAGCGTGAAGGGCACGTTGTGATCCACGGCAGCCTGCGCCAGAAACTCGCACGCTTTGGGCCACATCAGTCCCTGCAGACCAACCGGCGCGATGCCGAATGGCGCGTCATAGGTTTCACCAAACAACTCAGTGGTTTGATCGGCTCCGGCAAAGTCCCGCAGATACCACGGCTTCAGCTGCACTTTGCGAATATCGCTGGCGTTGCGGGCCAGATTGACTTCCGAAAAACAACCAGCCGCCAGATAGTCGTAGGCAAAACCGGGCATCCGCGATTTGGCCTTCGCGCGAAGGTGCTCAATCGACGGGTATTCTGAATTGAAGTGTGATGTCATTGTGCTGTGCAGAGTCTGCGGAATCTCGCCGGTCGCAGTCACGACAATGGACTGACCAATCGACCGTGAAGTCTTATCCTCCAGCTTAAGGACTTCCGCGATGGAATCGTACCGTTGCACTCCCCTCGCGCGGAATTGCCCCAAATGAGAATGGCGGCATGGAGCAATCTCCCCACATCATCCACGAAGACGGCCGGGAAACGAAAATCGTGGACGTTCCGCGGATCCAAGGCGGCCACACAAACGGGCTGGCGATGTCGGGGTGATCGACATGCTGCTGACGTAAGCCCTGCAGTGAGCATCGAGATTGTTCGGTGGCTGAATTCTCTACTGTCCGGCGGCGTGGCTGTGAGCGATGGTGTCATCGAGACTTTGGTTCTACGCTCACGTCCTAACGCTCACGTCCTAACGCTCACGTTTTCACGCTCACGTGTTTCCACACATTGTGGGCAAAGGATCTTGCCGGCCTCAGGCGTGCTCATCACTCACCAGCCTGCGGAGTCTGCAGACCATACAACGTGTTGAAGTTCATCAGTCGGTGCCCATGCACACGGCGTTCGTGCAGGTCGAGGACAATCGTCATGAACACGTTTGGCGTTCGCGAGCTGATACCCACGTGTTCGTAGCGATCCGCCATTCGGTAGACCCAGCCGACGCTTCCATCTGAACAGTCGTGCCCTTCAAAGTCGGCGGCCAACCGCTGTGGTACGTTGCCAGGATTCATCTGTCATGTTAGCGATATCCGCAGAACAACGAAAATGAATGACATGAGCTCGGCTGTTTTTTCAACCACAGCAATGGTCTGGCCAGACCGGTGTGACTTCCCGTTCCACTGCGGTGGGGTCAATCGTCGGGCCTGTGGACGCGCTCGATCTATTGAGCAGTCGCCAGCAGCTGACCGCAGGGGGCGCGCAGCTGTCGGAATCAGTCCCGGCGGACGTCTTCGTTTTTTCTCTGGGAGAGCCGGCAGACAGATCGGAGACGAAGATCGGTGGACTGCCGTACCTGGCAGAAGACGAGGAGTGGCCGGGAGCCGAATGGGAGGAACCGCTGCCCTTTGTTGCGCAGTTGAACTTTTCGCAGTCTCAGGATCTGTTCGACTTTGAACTGCCCGGCTCTGTGCTGCTGATCTTCGCCGACATCCCGGCCGACCTGGAAGACTTTGAATATGAGCTGATCTGGACTCACCCCTCCGATCGCCCACTGATTCCGCAGCCGGAAGTGGAATCTCCGCTGTCCTGCTTTGCGGGGAAACGCTGGCGGACTGAAAATTTTCTGCACCCCCGGTATGAAGATCTACCGGAAGAGCTCACAGAGATGCCCTATTCGCCAGAGACCACACTGAACTGTCTGGCAACGCAAATCGGCCGAGCACCGTTTGGAGGGAGCTCCTCTCCGATGTCTGCAGGCACCATCGTGGCATCCGTCCTGCCTGTTGTGCCATCTGACACACCGTACCCCTTTCTGGATCATCCCGACGCCGTGACCCACCTGCAATACACGTCCATGCAGGCCGGCACTTTTCAGTCTGGCGGCCAAACCATCAGTTCCGTGAATCCTGGTCAGACAGTGCGACGACCCAACTCCTCATCCTGCGTGATGAGGAGGGGGAGTATTTTGCGGAGCTGGCCATCATCGGCTGACGCAAACTGTGACAAAAAAATTGTCCAGCCAATACGTGGATCCCGTATTGCTTGAGAAATCGCGGCCGCTAGCATCGCCGGCTCAGGCGGGCCTAACCTGAGAATCTGTCTGCTCTCGCCGTGCCCGACTCTCATCGATTACTTCCACGACGTCCGTCCTTTCACCAAAGCCTGCGTTCTCCACTGTTGCCTGCGCTGTTGCTTTCCCTGCTGCTGGTCACAGCCTGCCCTTCGGCTTACGGCCATGTGCCGCCGCGCGATTTGAGCATAAATGCTGGATGGGTGCATGCTGAGGATTCTGAGCTGGACATTCTGGCGTCTGCCCGTGGCAATACGGTCTTCGCCTGGGTGAAAAATGTCGGGAACAGCAGCGTGGGGAAAATCGAGATCACCGTCCGGGGCAAGCGGACCTGTACGAAGACTTTTCTGATCGACGAGGGCCTGCTGCCGGGAAAAAAGCGACGGTTCCATTTTCCCGTGCCGGCTTCCTGTCAGCTCAGCGGTGCCGTCGAGATCTGGGTCAGCATGGTGGACGGCAAAAAGTACCCGCCACCCAATCCCGTCGAGGATCTGCAACTGGACGTCACCGCATTGTCAGAGCGTCGGGCGTTTGAACGGCTGCCGGATGCCCGCGTGACGACGTTCGAATCCGGTGATGTGGCCGTGTTGAAACTGGGACCGGACAAGGTGCGTGTTCGTCTGGCTGGCCTCACCGCACCGTCGACACCCCGCACCTCTGCCCAGCAGGCGCGAAACGCTTTTCAGGACCTGGCGCTGGGCCGCACGTTAAAGGTCAGGATCGTGGGCGAAGCACGGCAGCACACGCTGGTGGTGCTGTATCACAAAAGCATCAACATCAACGAACGCCTGATTCGCAGCGGCGCTGTCTGGTATGACCCGCGGACGCGAAAGTCACCGACATTGCGCAGCGCGGAAGCGGCCGCTCGTCGACTTCAGCGGGGCGTGTGGCAACTGCCGGATAACCAGCAGCCATCATGGAAATCCCTGACGGAGACTTCTGAGAAAATGTCAGCCGAGCCGACTGGTGGGACACAACCTGTCTCCGGCACCCTCTAACTTTTGCGGCACGCGAGCGTCGCGCTGTCGCAGTGCCTTAGCCGCTTTGGTCGCATTCTCTGTTTCTGTGTATCGCCCGCGTGCTGGCATTCTCTGCGTGCTGGCATTCTCTGCGTCTGTGCATCGCCTGCATCAGTGTGAATTTTGCAAAGCGAGCAGACGATCATCGGGCCCCACACGTTATTTCGCGTCAACTTCAGACGACTCCACTATGTCTGCGCCACCTGATCACACGGCCCCCATCGCCCGCGTCCGTCTGTCCGCACGCCCGTTTCACTTCGGGATTCTGGTCAGTCGGCCTGCGTCGCCGCAACGTCCTTATCTTTTCTTCTGCCACCTGCTGGTCGCAGCCGCGGTCATGCTCACGTTGTCCGGCTGCAATCGCATGAGTGTCCAGCAGCTCCAGTCAGAATACATCCGCTGTGCTGATGAATTGGAAATGAGGACTCAGGACTTGATCGCGCTGAGGGACGAAATCGCTGAGGTCTGGGATTTTGCGATCAAACAGAAGCGGGCCAACAAGCTCACGATCGCCATCAACTGGATGCACAAGAACGACCCGGACGCACGTTTGAAGAAACTGCAGGAGTCTGTCAGTGACGTGCAGACTCGCCTGCAGGATCTGGGCCGCTACAGCACCGACGACACTCACAAACAATGGCACGATGACCTGGCAGAGATTTTCTCCATGTTTGATCTGGGTGTCACCAATGCGTGTGAAGTGCCCCGCGGCACCCTGGGCGCCTTCAAAGAAGAAACGGAACAGCTGCGTGTCGAGTTGCTGACGCGGCTCTCCGCCCTGTCCATTACGCTTAAAGTCCCCACGTCATGATGTCCGTCGTTTTTACCGCCACGATCTCTCTGCTTCTGCTGATCACACCCGCATACGGACAAAGCAGCGCCGAAGCGGCCCAGCGATTCCACGCTCGCGCCAAGGCAGAAGCAGACAAGCTGCGTGCACAGCAGTCTGCCAAACTCAAAGCCTACACAGACGCCAGCCGCGCCAGGTTTCAACAGATGCGACGGCAACTGGCTGAGCAATACAGGAACAAACCTCCATTGCACGACTACGCGCGGACCGATCGCCCCCGCGTGACGACAATGGGAGAAACGGTCAAACAGATGAACGAGGAACTGTTGCAACTGCGAGTTGACAGCCATGAGACCAGTCGTCTCAACTGGGAGGCTTCCGAAGAAAGACGACTGAAAGACTTCACCACTCAGGAGGACATTCGCGCTCGAGAGCATGGCGAAAAAAAGATTGTCCATCTGCAGACAGAAGCGGCCTACTGGAAAAAGCTGGAGGAAATGGATGTCCGCGTCTGGGCAGACGCCACCGTCTATCACCAGAACGGTCTGTGTCCATTTGCCGCGGGCGGTCAACAGGCATTTTCGCATGAGGTAAAGACCAGTCGTGCGTACTGCGTGCTGTGCAAACCGCCAGTGGCAGAAATTGATGAGGCACTGCTGCCTCAGCGCGCTGCCGATCCTGGAGAATACGTGAGTGGGAAGTTTCATCCCGTGTCCTACTCCGCTCCACCTCCCGTGAAGGCAAAACTCAAACGCCCTCACCAATTTTCATTCGGAGAAGCGGAATACCTGGAACGCATTCGCTGCAGTCGCAAGTACGACGTCTACTTCGCGGTGATCAACGAACAGGGGATGTATCAGCTGGCCTGGTATCCGGCCAACAAAATGAACCGTGACGACCTGATGTACATCGGCCGCATCAATCTGGAACGCAAACGGGAGCGGGAAGCCATGGAGGAACGAATCAAAAACACGCCCGACCCTTAGCGGCGCCCCATCGTACTGCTCTGGTCGGGACTCTCACGCATTCTGTCATCTCACGCATTCTGTCATCTTGAACGTCCTCCCATCCGCGCCGGCCCTTTATTCTCGCTGGCCCGTTCTTCTCGCTGGCATTTCATGAGCTGGGCTCATTCCTTCACTCACCTCGTCGTCATAGCTCTGTCAGATCGAAATCACATGCTGGAACTTGTTGCTCCGGACCGCCGGCGGTACCCGGCAAAATCTGTGGACGCGGTGCGATCAGCCAGGAACTCAGGCAGGATCGACGGCCGCTGGGCGGTCTTCTGCGATGGTCAGGAACAGCCAGTTGACGAGTTCCTGGGGCAGGGAGCGGACACTGAAATCCGTGCTCCGGAGCCTTCCGGCGTGGCTTTGCTGGTAAAAGACTATCGACTGACTTCCACGGCGGATGGTCAGCCCAAACGCTCATTCACATGCCCCGGCTGCCACCGGCCGCTGGTCTCACTGGAAGAACGCTTTGACAGCTGCCCCAACTGCGGACTGCAGGTCGAATTCTCTGCCAGCGTTCACACTCTGGAAGATGCGCGAGAACGGGTACGCGGCGCCCAGACCCAGAGGTTCTGGACACCGCTGCGGCGGTGGCTGATCGTGGCCATCACAGTGCATGCGATCGTGGGCGTGCTGATTGGTCGGACGGTTGTCATCGCCATCGTCTCAGATACATCAGCAATCAGCCTGATCCTGGTCTCCTGTTATGCCGTCGCGCTGAGCCGCAGTTTCTGGGACATCCTGCACATCAGCCGGCAAACCTTAAAGGCCAGACGACAGGTCCTGACTCTGGTCAAGGGCGGTCGCATCCGCACGCTGCTCGAGCAGTGTGAGGACAGCCTGATGCGCGACCATATCACCAACCTCTACGAGATTTCGAAGCGTTCCACGGAAATCAGCCAGGACAATCTCGTGGTGCTGCTGCAAAGTCGGCTGCATGCCCGCATTCGCCTTACGGAAATTGCCAGCGGCGTGCTGGTAACTATCGGTCTGGTGGGAACCATCGTGGGCCTGATTAGTTCCTTTTCGGGCATTGGCGTGGTACTGGAGAATGTGGGCGAGGACCGTCAGCAATTGCTGACCGGCTTTCGCAGCACACTGGGGGGGATGGGAACCGCCTTCTACACCACACTGCTGGGTTCTGTTCTCGGTGGCGTGGTGATGCGAGTGCTCAACACGATTGTCGTCAGCAGTACCGATGCACTCATCAGTCACATTGCCGAACTGACGGAGGTCTACATTCTGCCCACCATTCGGACCTCAGCGCAGCGCCGCGGAGGCCGCTGATGCACATCATCCGCACCGAAAGCAGTGCGTCATTTTATGAGTCATTCAGTGACCTTATCTTCTGCACACTCGTGCTGTTCATTCTGCTGTTTCTGGCCCTGGCGATCAGTGTCGACAAACAGGTCACTGCGGAGAATGAACCACACGAACAACAGCCAGTTGGCCCGGTGGTTGACGTCACAGCGCTGCAACAACAGTTGCAGCAGGCGGAACAGGAACGAGACCGACTTAAGATTCGGCTGTCCGTCATCAACACGCCCGACTTTCAGCAGATGGAGCAGGAACTGCAGCAGCAGCAGAACGAGTTGACAGTGCAAAGCCAGCAACTGCGGCAACTGCTGGGCAGCAACCGTTTTGTCGGGCGCAGCGGTCGGTCTGTGCTGAATCTTGCCGTCAACGTGGCGGCTGCCGGCCACTGGAAATACGTCCCTTATCCGGAACAGCTGGATCAGGACTTCAGCGTGTCACGCAACGGCGAGACTCCCGCAGCAGCGGAACTGCGAAGAATGGTCGCCAGAACTGAGTTTCGCTCGCTGGCCCGACGTTCCCGACAATACACGGCTGTTGAGCTGGAACATATCCTCATCGACGGAGTGCAGCGATATCAGGAAGATGATCAGGCCAAAAGTGTCGTCGTTCAGATGGCTGGGGGATTCAGCTCTGTTTTTAGTGGAGCCCGAAACATCAAAGGAGAAGTCGCAGACGAACGGCTGCTGCGCAAGCATCTGTCTGTAGACGTCTTCCAGGAGTTTGGCAATCGAACGGATAACGACATACCTCAGGGCACACTGCCAGTACTTCAGTTTCAGCTCACGGGAGAACCCCATCATCGATTATCGTGTGGCGGCGTGCGGCTCACGACGGATGACGCCGTGCACCTTCTGAACGCGTTCAGCGGCCGGGGCGTGGCAGTCGAAGTCCAGCCAGAGGCTCCCGATTGGTTTCTCGAAGACGTGCTCACGCCGACGGGCTACATCAATCGGGCCCCCGCGGCCACCATCGAGGACCAACTGCCGCCATAAGCGATGGCTCACACCCTAAGACGTGCGCCCAGCCGGAAATGAGCCCTTCCTGGACGACAGGCAACCGGTAACCGATCAGAATCGTCCACAAACAACAGGAAGATTGTGCCCATGGCGTGACGGCCTGTTAGAATTCCCGCGTTTCCTAATCGCGAGATAAGAGCCACGTTGGTCCGATGAAAAGTGCCATTCCCGATGCCTTCCGCCAGCCTGCCCCGTCGGGGACGGTCCCGGCCAAAACGTCCGTCGAGCGGCCCGAGTTTCGTGGCCCGGTGCACTACGGAACGCTGCCACTGCCGACGCGATATCTGCTCTCTCCTCTGGCGGGATTCACTACGCTGCCGTTTCGCCGGATTGTCCGCAACATTGGCGGTGTGGGGCTGGCAACAACAGACCTTGTGAATTGCCGCGCACTGCTGAGTCAAAACGCGCGGACGATGCAGATGATTGAAACCCACGCCGAAGACCAACCGTTTGCCGTGCAGATTTTCGGCAGCGAACCGGAATTCATGGTTCAGGCGGCTCAGTATCTGGAAGCGCGGGACGTTGCCACCATCGACATCAACATGGGCTGCCCTGTGAACCGAATTGCCGGAGCTGGTTCCGGGGCTGGCATGATGTGCTCCACCACCAGCACCATCGAACTGGTGCGGCAGGTGGTGGATTCTGTCAGGATTCCCGTCAGCGTGAAAATGCGACTGGGTTGGGACGAGGACAATCTGACGGCTCCGTTTTTTGCCCGCGAATTCGAACAGGTGGGCGTGTGTGCCATCGCCATTCACGGTCGCACGAGGGAACAGGGCTTCAGCGGATCGGTATCGCGTCCTGGAATTCGCAAAGTCGTCGAGGCGGTCGAGAACATTCCGGTGGTGGGCAACGGCGACGTCCGCAGTGTGGAAGATGCGGCGGTCATGATTCGCGAAACGGGCTGCCATGCGGTCTCGATTGGTCGCGCCGCACTGGCCAATCCGTGGATTTTCCGCCAGCTGGACGAGTGGGAACGAACCGGACAGTACTCGCCGGCCGGCACCTTTGAAGAGCGTCTGAACCTGATGCTCACCCAGTTTGAATATGTGGAGCAGCAGCATCCCACCGAACGCGCCATCATCCTGTTTCGCAAGATGGCGCACTGGTATCTGAAGGGCATGCGGATCCGCAAAAAGCTGCGGGGCGATTTTCAATACGTGAAAACCAAAGACGAATTTCAAAAAGCGCTGGCCCGAATTCGCGCCGAAGGCCCAGTCGGCGGCAATCGATCGGGCGTGCTGACCGATGCCCACATTCCTGTCCCGTCCGGTCCGGTTTCCAAATGGTAAGCGCTGCCGGCTGTCTCACTCAGCTGATGGCGTCACCGCAAACGTGTGCTGTCCAGACCGAAACGACAGCCGTTCGATCTGGTCAATCTGCAGCAGCGCGCGGGCCAGATTATCGCCCGCCAGCTGGCGATACCCGGCATAACTGGTGCACAGCCGGGGATTGACCTCAGCGATGTACACGTTCTGTGCGGGATCCGGAGAAGATTCGTCAATCACAAAATCAACGCCCAGATACCCCTGACGCAGATTAATGGCCTGGCAGATACGAAACGTGAGCGTCTGCAGCTGTTCGATGAGTGGTTCTGCGAGCTCAGGCTGCACAACTCCACCATCGTAGCGACAGGCATCATTGTGCCAGACCACGGACTGTTCACAGACCGGAAGCAGCAGGGGAGCCAGGTGTTCGCCGCGGCCGATGGCGGCCACCGAAAAGGATCGTCCGGCAACGAACGGCTGCACCAGATAGTTTTGAGGCACCCGCAGATAATCCGGTTCGTCGCAGGCCTGGTCAATCGCTCGTTCGCTGCGCAGCGAAGCGACAGTGGCCTGCACGGTCGACAGGACACTGGCCTGAAACTGGTCGACCGTCAGGCGAGTCACATTTTCACTGCCAGCCCCGTCAATCTGCTTGATCACGACCTGCTGTTCGGCCGTCAGTCCCAGTCGTGAAAACTGTGACAGCGGCACGGACGCGATGGCGGGCAGACGATGTCGCTGCAGGAACTGGCAGGTCGCCAGTTTATCGGTGCACAGCGATATGGCCTGCAGGCTGGGGGCCACAACGTGCTGGCGACCATGTCGCAGCCGCTGCACGACACGTCTGAGAATTCCGGCGGTTTCCGGAGCAATGACCAGCACGCGATCAAACGACGATCGGCCAATGGCGGCCATCAGCAGTTCGGGGAATTCAAACTCCGGACCGTCCGCAATCTGCAGAACGTGACACAATTCACCATCGAGCTGTGCGGCCTGACAGGCGGCCACTGTGACCTCGACATCAGCCTGGCCGTGCAGATCTTCAATAACGGCGGTCAGCATTGCTCTGCCTTCCGCCTTCATGCTCGCGGAAGCCTGCATCCAGGCGTCAGACTGAGCGTGAAGATATTCCAGCAGCAGCACACGCATCAGCCGAGCCTCGTCATCAGAGCAGGGCAGGAAACAGCACCAAAGGATGCGATTTGAACGATCATGAAATTACCGAGTGGGAAGTCTTCAGTTTCGGTTGCGATTCGTGGCTGCATGGTGGAAAAAACGACGAACGTCAACGAAGGCTGGACTTGTGAAAAGAATTCCAGGCAGCAATTCTCCGACGCCCCCAACCACCTGAAAGACTACCGAATGTCACGCCACGACGGCAGAGCGTCTGACCAACTTCGCCCGATTTCTGTCAAACGAGGTTTTACCAAAACATCGATCTCCAGCGTCCTGATCGAAGCAGGCAACACCATGGTCCTGTGTACGGCCAGCCTGGAAAACAAGGTTCCCCCTTTTCGGATGCCGCGTGACGAAGACGGTCAGCCGCTGGGCTGGGTGACGGCCGAATACAACATGCTGCCGGGCAGCACGTCGCCCCGAAAACAGCGGGATCGCAAAAAGGTGGATGGGCGCACCACGGAAATCCAGCGTCTGATCGGCCGCAGTCTGCGGGCGGCCGTGGATTTTGAAGCACTGGGCGAGCACACGATCATGATCGACTGTGATGTGCTGCAGGCGGACGGCGGCACGCGAACGCTGAGCATCACCGGCGGCTTCATCGCTCTGGCGGAAGCTGTCCACTCTCTGCAGTCTGACCGGCCGATCATCAAAGACAATGTCGCGGCCATCAGTGTGGGCGTGTGCGATGGAGCACCCGTGCTGGACCTGGACTATCCGGAAGACAGCACGGCCGAAGTAGACATGAACGTCATCATGACCGGTAGCGGCAAATTCATTGAAGTGCAGGGCACGGCCGAAGGGGAACCTTTTGACATGGCCACTCTGCAGGAACAGCTGCGTTTAGCGCAGCACGGCATTGAACAACTCACGGCAATCCAGAAGGAATGTCTCGGCGACGCCTGGCCTCTGGGTTAGGCTGTCGGGACTCCCGTTTTTATTCCATCGAAAGTCAGCATCCATGGCCGGCGAAAGCTACCGATCCACACCTGAAGAGACGACCGGGCTGCCCAGAGGCATCAAGTACATCATCGGCAACGAAGCGGCCGAACGGTTCAGCTTCTACGGCATGAGGACCATCCTGGTTGTCTTTATGACCAAGTACCTGCACTACATGGCCGATAGTGGTGTGGGCACGGAGATGAGTGACGCCAAGGCCAATGAGTATTATCACTTGTTTGTGGCGGCCACCTACTTCTTCCCGGTGCTGGGCTCGCTGCTGTCGGATGTGGTCTTTGGCAAGTACCTCACGATCCTGTGGCTGTCGATTGTCTACTGTCTGGGGCACGGCGCATTGGCCCTGATGGGTGGCGCCGGCATGGAGCCAGACAGCTGGCTGGTGATTGGGCTGGTCCTGATCGCTGTCGGCAGTGGTGGCATCAAGCCCTGCGTGTCTGCCCACGTGGGTGACCAGTTCGGCAAAAAGAACAGCCACATGATGACCAAGGTCTTCCAGTGGTTCTATTTCTCGATCAACTTTGGTTCCACCGCCTCCACCTGGGTCACGCCCATCCTGCTCAAATGGTACGGACCTCATGTCGCCTTTGGTGTACCGGGCGTGCTGATGGCGATTGCCACTATCACCTTCTGGATGGGCCGCAAAGTGTTCATTCACGTGCCGGCGGGTGGACCAAAATTCTTCGAAGAAACCTTCAGCCGCGAAGGCGTGTCGGCCCTGCTGAAACTGTCGACCATCTATGCGTTTGTCGCTGTCTTCTGGGGACTGTTTGATCAGACCGGATCGTCATGGGTCATTCAGGCCGAAAACATGGACCGCAATTTTCTTGGTGTGGAGTGGCTGCAGTCACAGATTCAGGTGCTCAACCCGATCCTCGTGTTGATTTTGATTCCTCTGTTCCAGCTGGTCGTCTATCCGGCCGTGGATCCGATTTTCAAGCTGACGTCCATTCGCAAGATCTCCATCGGCTTTTTCCTGACCACAGGCAGTTTTGCGGTCGTGGCCTTTGCCCAGGGAATGATTGACCGTGGCGAAACACCGTCAATTGTCTGGCAGTTGCTGGCTTACGTCCTGCTGACTGCCGGCGAAGTGATGATCTCCATCACGGGACTGGAGTTTTCTTATACGCAGGCTCCCAAAACGATGAAGTCAGTGATCATGGCCGTCTGGCTGTTCTCCGTCTCGCTGGGCAATATTTTCACGAGTATCGTCAACAACCAGATCCAGGTGGATGGCATCACGCAGGTTGCCGCTGTTGTCAAATCTCAGGAAGTCGGCACTGAAGGTTCTGAAAATGACTGGACGTTCAAAACGGCCGAGCGGGAACAGCAGGAAGGTGAAGAAGGTCCGGGCAAGATCATCACCATCAGCGGCTACGACGGGGAGTTTGGCACGGCTGATGACATCACCATGGAGTTCGACAGCTACGGCACCAAAAAGAGCGTGGCCACCAGCGAAGACGCTGTCCTGAAAGAAGCGTCAGCTCTCATCGAGAAACAGTTTATGGCGTCCGACGCGGATGACGCCAAAAAGACGCTGCCACTGGAAGAAGAGGCAACCACGCTGCTGGCCGACCTGAAAGACAGTTATGGCAATCCACTGACTTACAAACAGCTGTCCCGCGACAAATTCCGCATTACTTCCATGGGGCCGGACGGTGAACCGCAGACGCGCTGGGACGTCATTTTAAAGGGCTCTGTCAGTCGTGCTGAAGTGAGTGACCCCGATGCAAAGACGGCACCCTACACGTGGCTGGAACAGCGGAAGATTGATGCGGATCCGGAAAACGGCAGGAAAGAAGTGGATGCCGCTCGTGGTGAAATCGCCTCCACGGAAATCTCCAATGACATCACCGTCGGCGGCCAGGACACGCTGGAAGGTCAGGAGTATTTCTGGTTCTGGACATACACCATTCTCGTGACGTCTGTGCTGTTCGTACCGGTCGGCTACTTCTACAAGGAGCGGTCGTACATCCAGACGGAGCAGGAAGGGTCGGCCAGTGACGAAGGCGATGCACCGTCCACGGATCAGGCGTCTGACTCGGCATCCACCGATTCGTAAGGCACGTCGCTAGTCACATCAAAATGACAAAGGCCTCCACGGCACAATTGTGTGGTGGAGGCCTTTTTTTGTGGGTGCGTGCCGGAGCTCTGCCAACGAAACAGCGGATTATCCCAAGTCCGCTGCGGTGCCAGTGGCTGGCCGATCAGGCAGCGTGAAGCGGAAATGGGCTCCTTCGCCGGGGCGAGACTCCACCCAGATGCGGCCATTGTGTCGCTGTACGGCCTTGCGGCAAATCGACAGGCCGATACCCGTACCTTCGTACTCGTCACGGCCATGCAGACGCTGAAAGGGCTGAAAGATGCGAGCTGCCGCGTCTTCGCTGATACCGATGCCGTTATCCAGAACACCCAGAATCCACTCCCCCTCGCCACGTTCGGCCGTCAGTTCCACACGTGGTGTTTCGTCCGTGACAAATTTCAGCGCATTGCCAATCAGGTTCTGATACAGCTGTGCAATCAGACGCCGGTCACCGGAAACCGCTGGCAGTGCGGGCACCTGCAGCTGCGCCCCGGTGGATTCCAGCCGGTGTCCCAATAGCTGCAGGACATCATCCACACACTGATTCAAATCCAGTTCGGCCGGTTCCAGCTGGGCGCGACTGGTCCGCGACAAGCTGAGCAGATCGGAAATCAGATTCTTCATGCGGCGGGCCGCATCGCTCATGAAGCCCAGGTACTGTATCCCGCTGTCCGGCAACTGCTCGGCACACTGCTTCTCCAGCAGGGCGCTGAAGGAAACGATTTTTCGCAGCGGCTCCTGCAGATCATGACTGGCGATATAATTGAAGTCGTCCAGCTCGCGGTTCGATGCTTCCAGTCCCTGCACGGCGGCCTTCAGTTCGTCCCGCGTTTTGACAAGCTCCGCTCGCTCGGCCCGCAGCAGGCCCAGCTGCACATACTGCAGCGACACATCCGCGATCGTCACCAGCGCCAGAGCCGGTTCACGTGAAAACAAACGAACCTCCGTTTGCTGCACCATCAGCTGATCTTCCAGCCCATGCCGCGCAGGGACCGGCAGAAAGTGTTTGTGAAACGCGGGCGAATAGGTGGCCGGCATGCCAGTGGAAAAAACCTGACGGAGACGTTCGGCGTAGCGACCATCGGCCACATTGGGAAACAGGTCGGTTAGTGGCTGACCAACAGCATCGGCTGCGGTCATGCCCGTCCATTCCTCGACCGTGCGATTCCATCGGACAACAACGAAGTCCTCACGAATCAGAAAGGCGCCCACAGGCAGCAAATCCAGCAACCGGTCTTCGCCGGATGAAATCCGGGAATCATCGTTCATCACGTTTTCCACAGCAGAAACAGGCACGCAGTCCCTTTTTCACACACAGACGATAAAGCAACAACCGAATCTCTGTCGACCTCGGTCACCGGACATGCAGCCAGCGCTGACATTCCGCACCGTGTGCCGGAGGATTCAGACGGGCAGTCAGGCAACCAGTTGCTGCAGATACTCCACAAGACTTTCCAGAGCCCCAATCTCAAATGCGATCATGATGGAGCCGTGGATGCCTTCACTCGAAACACAAAAGTCGGTATCAGCAATCAGCACGCTGCCTGAACGGGATGATGGCACGGCTGAGCCAATCAGGTCGGATACGGCCCGCCCCACGTAAAACTCGGGAACCGTATAATCCAGGTGGCTGGACGTGATATTGGCCAAAGAACCCAGAACTCCGTTGAGCACAATGTTGCCGACCTCCGCCAGCACGCCCGAGATTTCAAATTCCGGAATCTCATCCAGCTCATCGTAGCCGGTGAGCAGACAGGCCAGCTGTCGCCCCGTCTGTGTGGGAAACTGCAGCAGTGCCTTGCCGGCAACCGCACCGGTGAACTGCTGCTTGACAGAAATGCCGTCCACCTGATCGAGGACACGGTCACTGGCCGCAATGACGCGAACTTTAGGCACCTTCAGTTCGATGGCGGAGCCCAGCAGAATGCTCAGCGACGAAGCGGCACGCCCCACTCCAATATTGACAATCTCTGCCAGCGACTCGAGATCTTCGTCAGTCAATTCCACTTCCAGCCTCCCCTGTGATTTGCGGGCTGCCCCGTACGGCTCAGTTGGCCATCCCTAAGGTTACCCCGCAGACGATTGCGCGGACGCCCCTTTTTCGGGCAAAGTGCCGAGCAACACGTCCCGCGGAAACCTCGCCAGAGCCAGCACTTAGAGGGATTTCACCCATCCATGAAATCCGATTGATCGGCCTTCCGCTGTGGGAAAACAGCCAGCCGCCACAAAACCCTCGTGAACGGCGGCAAAGCGTTTGACGAATGCCTTTCCGGACCCATTCTGCAACCGTTGCCCGACACCCAGCGGATTTCGCCATGCAGCTCATTCTCGAATCGCTTACCACGCCCCGGAACCGTCTGTGGCAGACAGTCTCCCGCAGTCGGACAGGATGGTCTTCATGAAGCCGCCAGTCTGCGTGTCGCCTGCCTCGGCAGCCCCTGCCATCTCGCTGCCTGCCGCGTCGGCCCCCACTGTGGTGCCATGCCGCAGACTGCTGATTGTGGATGACGATCCGGCCGACGTGTTTCTGGCGCGGCAAGCGCTGTCGCTGTTCGACGAGGGGCTGCAGATTGATGATGTGAGCGATGGACAGCAGGCGCTCGAATTTCTGCAGCAGCGGGGACACAAAACCGGCCCACCACTGCCGCACTTTCTTCTGCTGGACATCAACATGCCCCGGCTGAACGGACTGGACACACTCAAAGCCATCCGCAGTGACGACCGACTGAAATCGCTGCCGGTCATCATTCTGACCACCTCAACGGCACCGAATGACATTCAACGCGCCTGGGACCTACAGGCGACGTGCTACCTGAGCAAGCAGCTGGAACTCGATGCCTTCACACAGCAGTTGCAGCATCTGGTCGGTTTCTGGGGTCGGGCCGTCTGCTACCCGGAGTAACCGGCTGCCGCCATCCGTCAGCCATGAGCGCCTCACGCATTGTCCACCGCATAGTCTGACGCTTTGCGCTGATGCCAGAGGGAAGCATCTTCGGGCATCCATGACTCTGGCGTCACGCCCAGGCCGTCGGCGATTCTGTTGATGTAATTGAAGTAGCCAATGACCTGAGCGGCAATGCTGATTTGATCGTCTGCAAAGCCAGCTTTGTGCAGCCGGTCGACGTCGGCCTGCCCCACCTTTCCCGGCGTCAGCGTGAGCTTGACGGCATACTCACACAGCATTCTGTCTTCCGACGACAGACTGGCTGTGCGATAGTCAAACACCAGTGCGTCCGCCGCCGCCTGATCTCCCGACTCCAGACCGAAGTCGCGTGCATGAGAGTAGGTTCAGTAAAAGCAGTCATTCACATTGCTGACGACCGCCGCCAGCATTTCCCGTCGTGCGGCCGACAGTGCGTTGGGCGACTTCATTAAGTGCACGTAGAATCGCAGCGACTCCCGCAGGACCACGGGCGTCAGACTCTGCACCTTCAAAATGCCGGCCACATATCCGGCTCTCTGCAGACAGGAGTCATACAGCTGTTTGAGTTCGCCTTCGGCTTCGTCGATTTCAATTTGTCTGATGTAAGGCATCTGTCGCTGTTTCCCACTGGTTAGGATCAGGGCGCGAAGATCAGCAAGGCTCAGCTAGAGTGCGTCGCCGCGACGAATCTCCATGAATTCTTTCACGCGTGCGGTCAGAGCGATTTCCACTGGCAGACGTTCCATGCTGCTGGCCCCATAAAACCCGTCGATCTCGGGCAGCTGCTGCATCATGAAGGCGGCATCGGACGGCATGGCAATCGGCCCGCCGTGACACAGGACAATAACATCATCCCGAACACTGCGGGCGGAGTCAGCGATCTGCCTGACGCGGGGTACGCATTCCTCCAGCGTCAGTGCCGTTGCTGCGCCAATCGTGCCACTGGTCGTCAGGCCCATATGAGCCACAATGACATCCGCTCCAGCTTCGGTGAGCAGGCGCGACTGTTCGGCATCGAACGCATACGGCGTGGTCAGCAGGTCCAGTTCGTGAGCCGCCGCAATGCAGGCGATTTCTTTGTCAAAGCCCATCCCCGTTTCTTCCAGGTTGGCCCGAAAGACGCCGTCGATCAGTCCGACGGTTGGAAAGTTCTGAATCCCGGAAAAGCCCATATCCTTCAGCTCAGCCAGAAACCGGCCACGCAGCAGAAACGGGTCCGTTCCGCACACGCCTGCAAGCACTGGAGTGTACGTCACGGCCGTGAGCACTTCCCGCCCCATGTCCCGGACAATCTCATTGGCATTGCCATAGGGCATCAGTCCCGCCAGAGAACCTCGCCCCGCCATGCGATAGCGGCCCGAGTTGTAAATGACAATCAGATCGATGCCGCCCGCTTCTTCACATCTGGCGCTGATGCCGGTGCCCGCCCCACCTCCAATGACTGGCAGGCCCCGAGAGATTTTCAGCCGCAGCCGCTGCAGAATGCTGTCACGGGATTCACGGTCATTACTCATTCCACTGGCCTTTCTTCGTTCAAATCAGACGAAGGCGGGACTCTGCCAGCTGCCGCACACGCCTCTCGTCCACCGTGACCCCCAGTCCACAGCCTGTCAACTGCGGAGCCCGACCTCCATACTGGATGGTCAGGTTCTGCCGGGTCAGTCGTTCCTTCACCAGAAATCCGTCGTAGCTGCCCTCAAGATATCGAAGATTGCCGACTGTGCACGCAAACTGCCGTCCTGCCGCCGACAGAATGCCCGTTTCGCCTACCTGACAGCCCAGTTGGATCCCCAGTTGATGCTGCCGGGCCAGCGCGGCCAGACGCAGGCAGGTGATCAGCCCGCCACACTTGGAGACTCTTAGGTTGAACAAATCACAGCTGCCCACCAGGATTGCGCGACGCGCATCCTCGAGACTGCACAGCGACTCGTCCAGCATGATGGGCACACTCGTTTGCGGCCGAATTTCGGCCAGTCGATCCACGTGCTGGTGACACACCGGCTGCTCGACGCTGGTAATCTGAAAGCAAGAAAGCAATCGCAGACGCTCCACCACGTCATCTGGTGACCAGGCTTCGTTGACATCCAGCCTTAAATCGACGCCGGCCCCCACGACACGTCGCAGGCGACGACAGAACTGCACGTCGTCCACCCCGTCCGTGCCCACTTTCACCTTCACCTGATGAAATCCGTAGAGCCGCATTTTCATGGCCGTCCTCCACTGCCGCAGACCCGTTGAGGCCGTCGCCACTCCGCTGTAGCGAACGTGGGAACGTCGCTGGGTCAGCCCTTCGGCCTGGGGCAACCGGGCGATCAATTCGCCCACCGACGACTGCCAGCTGTGACCTGTGGCATCAAGCAAAGACAGTTCGAGACCACAGCGCACCGCATTGCCGAAGCACTCTCGCGGCGTCACACCTTCGTCAGCCGCCACTTCCGCGAGTTGAAAATCGTCCAGCAGGCGCACAACGTCCGCCGGTGCGCCCAGCACCGGCCCGCACAGCGGCTGAAAGTCGGTGGCTTCCAGGTGCCGCCAGACGCTCTCAATGGATTCACCGGTGACGTAGGTACGCGGCAGGCCTTCGCCCCAGCCGACCGATCCATCCGAAAGCTCACAGCGCACAATCAGCGTATCGTTGTGAGTGCGTGTAAACGACGCGTGTTGCACCGGGCTCTTCAAAGGTATGGGCACCTGGAACGCTTCGAGTCGGGTAATTTTTAGTTTGGCCGGCACCACTTGTGTTGTCTTTTGCGGTTTTGAGCAGTCCGAATGCCCTGTTCTGCGAGCCTCTGATTGTGACAGGTGCCCCCTCAAAGTACACTCACGGATGGTGGCCCGCCATGGCCACCGTGTCCAGGTCATTGCACGTCGACTGGGAGTCTGATCGTTGTCAACTTATTGGATTCGAAATCGAGGTCGGGTTCAGGGGCCATTCACGCTGGACCGGATTCAGGGGTTGCTGCGACGCGGACGATTCAGTCGACACTTCCACGTCTCGCTGGACAAAAAAGAGTGGCTGCCGGCCGAAGAGTTCCCGGAGCTGTTTGGGTCCAGGCGTCGCCGCGGTCGCGATGACGACGAGGATTACGAAGACTCGCCGTTTCGTGGCGGTGGCTCACCGTTTGATGACGACGACGACGAACCTTCCCCACATCGCAAATCGCGGTCAAAATCCAAAGGCCGAACGGCCGTTCTTGACGAGGACGACGACGACGACGACGACGACGACAATGAGGATGACGACTGGGAGGACGATGAAGAGTGGGATGAGGACGAAGGTCTGGTCGATCGCCTGATCGGAATGGTGGAGTCCAACCTGAAGCTGATCGGTGGAGCGCTGGTTGCCGTACTGGGCGTGCTGTGCTGGTTTCTGTTCTTTGGTGAAAGCTTCGCACAGGATCAGGAGGACATGCAGACGCTGATGGACGTCAACATGCGGATCACCACCGGCAACTCCACCGGCATGGCGCCCAATGACTGGCTCGCACTTCAGGAACAGATCGAATCCGAACTTTCTACGCTGGTGAAACGCCTGGAGTCGACCGCCAGTTCCCAGGACCACATCAAACAGGAACTGCTGTTCATCGCCCGTGATGATCTGGCGGCGCGATTCAAAGAACTGCCGGATGGGCTGACAGACGCCACACAGCGGATCATGCAGCGTTTTGCCCGCATCGACGAAATGATCAAATCCAAAACCCGACAGCATGCCGGCAGCATCCTCACGCTGCCCACGCGGCCCCCTGCACAGAACGCGGGCAGTGTCCCGGGTCGCCCCGGTGGCCAGCCGGGCGGCGACGGCAACACAGGACCAGCGGAACAACTGCAGCAGGCTCCCGGCGTTCCCGGACAGCCCGGGAATGGACCACCGGGAGTTTCCGGTGCCGGTGGACCGAGCGGCAGCCCGGAGTCCAATAATCCTGACCAGCAGCGAACCGATCCACCGGGCTCTTCGCCGGGGCAGGGGGGCTTCCTCAGC
>JANSXP010000116.1 GCA_024742875.1 Planctomycetaceae bacterium
AGTGGAAGCACCTGGTCGATGCCAAAATTGGCTCGCGGCAGAAAGGGTTTGTCAGCTTCATCGACTTTGGCCCCACCGTGCTGAATCTGGCCGGCGTTGAAGTCCCGGCCGGCGTGGATGGACGGCCATTTCTGGGACCTGGCATCACCCAGCAGGAGCTGGGCGAACGCGACGAAGCATTTGGCTATGCCGATCGCTTTGATGAGAAATATGACCTGGTGCGGACCATGCGCAAAGGTCGCTTCGAATACGTTCGCAACTTCCAGCCTTTCAACTTTGACGGCCTGCAAAACAACTACCGCTACAAAATGCTGGCCTATCAGCAGTGGCGGCAATTGTACGAAGCTGGCGAACTGAACGACCTGCAAAGCGAGTTCTTCCGCCCACGACCTGCGGAGCAGTTGTATGACATCGAAGCCGATCCGTACGAAACGAAGAACCTGGCAGACGATCCTCAGTACGCGGACGTGCTGCAGGACATGCGAGGTCGGACCACGGCGTGGATGATATCGATGCCCGATCTGAGCATGTACCCCGAAAGCGTGCTGGCGGAGTTTGCCTTCGACAATCCGGTGAAGTTTGGCCAGACCATTCAGGCCAATGCCGCGGAGCTGATTGATATCGCCAATCTGGCTGTACTGGACTTTGAACAGGCCCGAAAGCCACTGTTCAAAGCGCTCTCGTCGACAGATCCGTCCGTGCGTTACTGGGCGTTAATTGTGGCCAGCAGCTTTGGCAAGGCGCAGAAGGGCATGGTCGAGAAAGCCAAAGACATTGCCGCCAGCGATCCGAAACCGCTGGTCCGCGTGCGTGCGGCTCAATTTCTGGCGCTGGTCAAAGCCCAGTCGCCTCAGGACGTCTACCGAGAAGCACTCAAAGAAAGTACGTCGGCACTGGAAGCGGGGCTGATTCTCAATTCACTGACGCAGTTGCGTGATGGGGAACCGGGCTATGACTTTGACATCACTCCCGCATCCGTGCCCGCCGCGTTTCACAAAGACGACACCGTGAAACGACGGCTGGAATATCTGACCGCGCAGTAGGTTACTTGCGGGCTCCCAGCCGTTATGCTGTCTTCTGTCGAACGGCCCTGGGACTCCGCCGGCGGATCTCTGACGGTCCCACGCTCCACGTTCCATGCTCCACTCTCAAACCCACCTCCCAGCACCCAGGGGAAGATTCATGAAGACTGTGTTGTTTCAGATTCTGTTCATCTGCCTGTTGGGGCTGTCGTCGCTGACGGCCGCCGCCCAGGACACACTGGAATTCGCCGCGCAAAACGCGGGCGATGACGCGCCTCACGTGGTGCTGATTTCCGGCGACGAGGAATATCGCACGGAAGAATCCATGCCCATGCTGGCGAAGATCCTCAGTCAGAAACACGGTTTTCACTGCACGGTTCTGTTTGCCTTTGGCCCCGGCGATGCCGACTACATCGACTCCAACAATCAGCAGGGACTGCGGGGACTGGCGGCCCTTGAAAATGCCGACCTGATGATCATTGGCACTCGGTTTCGCAAGCCCGACAAAGAGGGGGCCGCATACATCACGGCCTTTCTGAACGCCGGCAAGCCGATCATCGGCATTCGTACGTCCACACATGCCTTCAACGGTGACGGCGATTTCGGAGGAATTCGCTACGGCGAGTTTGGACGAAAAATCCTGGGCGAACAGTGGGTGAGCCACCACGGTCGCCACAAAAAAGAAGGCTGCCGGGGTGTCATTGTGGATGGCAAAGCCGAGCACCCGATCCTCAACAGCGTCAGTGATGTGTTTGCTCCCAGCGATGTGTATGGCGTCATTCATCTGACGGACGACGATGAAGTCCTGATGCGGGGCGCTGTCACGGAAACCCTTGATCCGGCATCTCCGGCCGTCGTGGGCGGCAAGAACGATCCCATGCAGGCGCTGGCCTGGATTCATCCTTATGTCGCCCCCAATGGCACTGACGGCAAGTCGTTCTGCACGACGGCTGGCGCCTCTGTCGATTTCGTTTCCGAAGACCTGCGGCGCATGATCGTGAATGCGGCCTACCACCTGACTGGGCGGGACGTCCCCGAAAAAGCGGACGTCGATTTCGTCGATCCGTTTTACCCCAGTTTTTACGGTTTCATTCGTGAAAAGAACTACTGGAAAGATGCCAACTTAAAGCCGTCCGATTTTGCTCTGGGCAAGTCGCCTCACATGCCGGACCCCAAAGGGTCTCCGGAATGGAATTTCCGGCCCACGCCAAAATCCCGCTAGAGCAATCGACCTCACAGTCAGCGCCGCGAACCGACTGTTCGCGGCGTTTTTGCTGCGCTCGTCGCTATGTGGCGGCCACGATTTGTCCGGCGCCAGACGGACGTTCGCCGCTCGTGGCGGGAGTTGCGGAGCCGCTGGGGCAAACCGCAGAACAGGGGGCTTTGCTGCCACAACACGACGAATCGCGAAGACTCGAGACGGTCGCCGGCGTCCAATTCCGACGTCGGGTGCCCGGGAGAACCGTGAGGCAACCGGTCGCCGTCCACAGGATTCCCCGACAACGGCGGCAGAATCTGCCGTGCGGTTCATGGGGAGAGAGTGTTTTTCGGCAAAAACAGCGGGTTGGAAACCAATTTGCGGCCGGATCCACGTCTGAGTGAGGAAATGGCCTGCACCAAATCCGGAAATCTCTTTATGTTCCGGCGTCGATGGTGCACGAGGCACGGTCGGCCTCTCCTCTCAAACTCCGCTCGCCAGCTGGTTCTCTCTTTCTCTCCTGCCGGTTGTCGAGCCCCTCGATTCAAGGATGATTCTGTGGGCAAACAGACGAACGCCCTGACGGAACCGATCGGTCGACCGATGCGATTTCGTCTTTTCGGTGCCGCCGACTGGAAGGCTGTCGCTTCTCGCATGGCCGTTGACTTCGCGATCGCCAATCTCGCGCTCATTGCCGCCTGCCTGTGTCGGTTGATGACCAGTCGCCAGCTGTCAGCCGCTGATCCCATCGCATCCGTTGCCCAGAGAGTCAACGCAACGTATCTGGTGAATGCAGTCTGGTTTGGCGTTACGGCCGTGGCGCTGCTGGCCATCACGGGTTTTTATCGCCCGCTGCCAACCGGACGACTGAATGATCGACTGATTGCCGCTGCCAAAACGTGTGTGGCCGGCTTTGTGCTGCAGCTGCTGTTTGGCACGCTGGCACTGGGACGACCGCTGCCTGCCCTGGAACTGGGTGTCCCCGCCTGGGCCATCACGTTTGTCGGACTGGCGCTCACTCGCGTCTCTCGACGCTCCTTCAGCTCTTACTTCACGCTGATTCCGCGTTCTGAGGTGCGGGGCGTGAGCCATGTGGAATCTGTCCTCGTGGTGGGCGGGGCTGGCTATGTCGGCTCCCAGCTGGTCCGTCAGCTGCTGAACTCCGGTTATCGCGTGCGTGTCCTCGACCTGCAGATGTTTGGACTCGAACCACTTCAGGAACTGCTGGCCAACAAGCGACTCGAAGTCCAGAAGGGAGACTTCCGCAACATCGAACATGTCACCCGCGCCCTGCGGGATATGGACGCCGTCATTCACCTGGCCGCCATCGTTGGCGACCCCGCGTGTGCGATCGATGAAGACACGACAATTGCCGTCAACTATCAGGCGGCCCGCATGATGGCACAGATGGCGCGTGCCAATGGAATCTCACGGTTTGTTTTCGCCTCCACGTGCAGCGTTTACGGCGCCTCGGACGGCAAGGGCGAAATCAGCGAACAGGGCACTCTCAATCCTGTCTCCCTGTACGCCACGACCAAGATTGACGCAGAAAAGGCGCTGCTGGAAACTGCAGACGAATGCTTCCAGCCGACACTGCTGCGTTTTGGCACCGCCTACGGCCTGTCGCACCGACCACGTTTTGACCTGGTCGCTAATCTGTTCAGCGCCAAGGCTGTCACCGACGGTGAGATTTCCGTCTTCAACGGCCATTATGCTCGCCCCTTCATCCACGTTCGAGACATGGCACGGGCGTGCCACATGTGCCTGGAAGCCCCCCTGCATCTGGTGGGCAATGAAATCTTCAATGTGGGTGATCAAAGTCAGAACTACACCATCAGCGAGCTGGGTCAGATGGTGGCCGGGCACGTTCCCGGAACCAGCGTCGTGGAACAGGCAGACGACAGTGACCCTCGCAGCTATCGCGTTTCGTTCGAGAAGATCCGCACGGTGCTCGGCTTCCAGGCCAGCATCGATGTTTCCGAAGGTGTGCTGGAAATGGTGGACGCTGTTCGAAACGGAGTCGTGGGCGACTGGCACAGCCCCATTTACAGCAACAAGCTGCAGATGCAGCAGTACGGTCTGACGGTCCTCAAATTTCCCGAAGCCAAACCGGCCGATTTGGAGATGCCGGCCACGACCGAGTTCCTGAAAAAGGCCGCCTAGCCGTCAGGCCCGGACTCCGCAGCCTGTGCGGCCGAGGTCCCGGGGAATCGCGACTGCAGGTCCTGCTGCAGTCGAGCGGCTTCAGGCAGTCGTCCGCCCAGACGCAGGCAGCGAATGCTCTCAGCCAGTGAGGCGGCCGCCAGTGCCCGGTCGTTGTGAGACATCAGCGGCATCCACATCAGCAGCAGCGCCGCGTCATCGTACTGATGCCGCCGCGCCAGCAGCCGCCCCAGCACAAAGGCGGCTCCTCCCCGGGCGTCGGCCGGAAGCTGGCTGACGATGTCGCGGTAGTGATCGGGAACCGTCAAATCCGAAGACTGGTGCAGCAGGCCATCACGCCACAACTGGGTGCCCGCCAGTTCGCTCAGTCGTGAATTGCCGCTCGTGCGGCGCAGCGAGGTCAGCCGCGACACGACCGCCTCTCGGTGATCGCTGCTGTGCAGCCACACGGAACAGGCCACCAGTTGACGAACGACCGAGTCACTGTCGATGTCATTCCGGGGAACACTGATACGTTCGCTGTCCGGCAGCCGTTCGTCCCAGACCAGTGGCAGCAGTGCGACGTGTCGGGTCTGCGGGTCTTTGGCGAACACCCGTTCGATTCGCTGCAGGGCCTGTTCGAATTTTCCGGCCTGCAGACAGAAGCGCGCGGATTCTGCCAGCAGTTCGTTGCGAGCCCAGGGGCGCAGTTCGGAATTGATGGCCCGATCAAACAGCTCCAGACCGCGCCGCTGGTTTCCAGCCTCCCACTGCTCGCGGCCTCGGGCCCAGTCGAGCGGTCGACCAAAATGCAGCTGAGCCAGATCCCGGCAGCGGAAGACCTCCACTTTGGCCCGATTGCTGCGCAACAGCGTGACGGTCTCTCCCTTGATGTCTTCAATGCGTCCGCTGATTCGCGAAGATCGGACGTCGGATCGCAGCACAACAAAGTCCCCCGACGTAAACACGCTCGACGGCTCGTCGGCCGTCAGCGCTGGCAAAACGCACAGCGTGAACGCAATTCTGAAGACGGGACACATCACTGAGGTAACTCCGAAGCCGTCCAGCGAACAGACGTCAGCGTGCGTGATGAGGCATCCTGCGTGCGAATCAGCCAGGTCACCACACCAAACGGCATTTCTTTGGCGTAGCGAACGTCACACCGCTGGTAGGTCGCCAGGTCATCCGTGGAGTCATCAGCGGTCAGTTTCACGCGAGCCGCTCCGCGCTGCGTTTCGATCGCCCAGCGACTGCCATCACTTTTCAGGTAGCGAAAATGGATCGGCCCTTCGGCATTGAACGGTCGGCTGGACGGCAAACCACGCAGCAGTGTCGTGACCCATTTCGGAGCCGCTTTGCGCGGCAGCGACAGTTCTGATTCGTCAGCAGAAATCGGGCCGTCCGGCCACGAGGAGGGCCGCGCCGCCAGCCAGCGTTCCGGCCGCTGACCGCTTTCGAAAGGTTCCTGCAGAACGACGACGGCCGCCTGCTGCTGATCGCCTTCGGCCGAGGTGAGTGTCACCTGCAGGGGAATCATCACAGCCTGATCTATGCGAACGGCAGACGATGACTGCAACCGCAGTGTTTGACCGGTCGTCGCTTTCCAGATGCCCGTGCTGTCCTCCTCCACGAGGGACAGCACGCTGAAACGGGACGGATCGAACGGACGCACTTTGGTGGAATAGTCGATCCAGCCGGCGGTCTCCATACGACGATAAAGCCAGCCCGGCTTCCATGGATTGGCTCGCGCCTCGACAGACGAGTAGCCTGCGGCAGCGGAAAGAACCAGCACGCACAGCGTCCCGACGCGGGACTGAGTGAGTCGTTGTACGGGGGCAATCATGGCATACCAGAAAAACGGTCCCAGCCACAGCATCCATCGCAGCGCCGCGGAGTTGCCGCCGTAGTTATAGTTTTGCGTGCGGGTCAGATAAAACGCCAGCACGGCACACGCCAGGAACGCCCCCATCCAGCGAACAACACGATAACTGCGGGAAGACTCCGACTGCCCCCACCCCAGCCAGCCCAGCAGCGACAGCACAAACACGGGTGTCAAAGACAGCAGCCCGTGGTGCCCCACGGTGCAGTGCACAAAATAAATCAGTGGGCTTTCCGTGTTGGCATCGATACCACGCGGAGACGACCAGTAACTGGGCACCCCTTCGTGCACATAGACATACGGCTCTTTTCCGTAGTAGGCATAGAACGGCTTGATACCTCCGGTCACGATGTAGTTGGTCACAAAAAACGCAATCAGTGGCAGCAAAGCGGCCGGCACGTAGTGAGTCAGCGTGCGGCGGACGTCGGTGGTGACGACGAACACAAACGAAAGAATCCCAAACAGCGCTGCCGGAAGTTCAAAGCAGGTTGTCAGTGCGGCCGTCACACCAACGATGGCAAAGTCACGACCGGCAGGTGCGGTGGCCATACGAATCCGCACCATGGCAGACAAGCAGAAGATCAGACACACGGCAGCGGGCGTGTGATTGTTCAGCGTGTTCAAATAGGGGTTCAGCATCGTGCACAGGCCGGCAATGACCAGCAGCAGCCACAGGGCGATCCCCTGAACCTGAAGGAGCCGCAAAGTCCTGCGAAACGAAAACAGCGCCAGTGCCCAGGGCAGCAGATTGACAATCAGCAGAATGCGGCGACTGACCAGACCTGGTGTTGAGAGCAGATCATCACCGGTCAGCTGTTTCTGCAGCCAGTAGACACCGGCCACCATCGTGGAAAACAGGGGCGGCTTGGAGGAGTAGAAATGCCACGGCTCGGATTCAGAGTGGCGGAAGCGAACTTTGTCGATCGTGTGCCAGCGAGAATCCGTGTCGATTTCGTCAATCTGATAGGTGCCGCGTTCAACCAGCGACCAGACGGTGCACCAGCGGGATCGATCGTTGGCACTTTGCAGCGGCACACTGTTGAGAATGGACCAGCCAGCCACGGCCACCAACAGCAAGACGAGTCCCACACTGGTCAGGTCCCGACCAACAGGCAGCGAATCACCGGCGGGGGAGGAAGCAGAGATGGCAGACATGGGGAAACCGATTGGCAGGACGAGGCGACGGAATCAGGGGCGGGATGGGCATTGTAACCCAGCCGCTGCGGAATAAGCAAAAAAACGCCGCACGTAAAAACGTGCGGCGTTTTTCTCCGGCTAATTGGTTCTTGCCTGTTAACGCTCCAGGAACGCTCCCTACACCTCTTCTGACGCATTGAAGTTGAAGCACATGCGAATCAGATGTGCCACATTGTCGGCACGCATCTTATCGTTGATGCGGGCACGATGAGCTTCTACGGTCTTGGTGCTGACAGCCAGCGTGTCGGCAATCTCACGGCTGGACAATCCGTCCACCACGTGATCAAGAACTTCACGCTCACGAGACGTCAGACGATTCAGACTGTCTTCGGTTTCGTCCAGTTCGTCAGTCAGATCGATGTCGATGTCGTAGTAGAAGTTGTACGATCGCTCGACCGCTTCCACCAGGTCATCCACCTTCACAGGCTTGCACATGAAATCAAAGGCACCGTTCTTCATGGCACGAACGGCCATGGGAACATCGGCATGTCCTGAGATCATGACGATTGGCAGAGGAAAATCTTCTTCCGCCAGTTTCTCCTGAAGATCAATTCCTGACATGCCCGGCAGGCGGATGTCCAGAATCAATACACCGGGACGAAGCTCACGGTAATCACGATAGAATTCCATCGCGGTCATGTAGTCGTGAACTTCTACTTTTTCGTCTTCGAGCGCTTCTTTCATCGACGCGCGGATGGCCTGATCGTCTTCGACCAGAAAGACGGCGAAATCCTTTCGCTTCTTAGGATTACTAAACTCCGTCGGAGGTGGAGCTTTCTTCTTACGGCGGGTGATGCGCCCCCGTTTCTGTAGCATGGGTTAACCCCCAGATCTAAGGTGGTAAATGTGATTGCCCCGGTTTCAGTTAAGAAGCGGTGAAAGTACAGCGTCACTCGTGTGAATACAAACTGCTGAGAATGAGGTGAGGCTTTTTAGGGCTATTCAGTACGCATTATCTGAATATTTCTCACCAACTCCCAACATTATGCACACCTGTTCACTATTCCGCCACCGGCAATTGGCCCCGTTTACAGTATCTGGTGTTGCTTCTTAGTGCGCCTATCTGGAGTTTTCCACAGCATTTAGCGACACAGAACAGGATTATCCGCCATCCCTCACGTATGTATGCAAAACGCACTGCAGGGTAGCACATGCCTAACTACCAATTCTGGCCGCATCTCTGATGTTGACCGATCCCGTCGACATCAGTTACACCGCATTCGCGAGGCAGGTTGATCAACTCGTCGAGTGAGCAAGTTCACTTGAATTCCACACCGCGATCACGTCGAGTTCTCAGCAACTGACTGCCATCGGATGGATCAGAGACGGGATTCCATGTAATTCACCTCCTCATGGCAAATGACTGCATGTGATCATGTTCAGGCTCCTAGGGTGTTGACGGAACATCCTCCTAAAAACTAACACGGTTTGTCCATGAGTGCTCTTCGTTTCAGCATCCTTTTCCTGCGGGTGTGGGTGATCCTTGCCTGTTCTGTTGTGCTGCCCAGGGAGGGATTTTGCCAACGCTGGGTCACACAGGAGAAGATGGATAAACTGGAGATCTTTGGGGAGGTGCAACTCAACGCCGATGTGATCCAGCAGCAACTCAACAGCGTCCGGGCCGAATTAAAATCACGTCTGCAGATCGATGGCAGCAACGCAACGGTTCAAGTCGTCGTGTTTTCCTCTAGAAACAGCTATCGCAGCTACATCGGGCAGCAAATCCCCGAAGCCGCCAACCGCCGCGCGATCTTCTACAAGAACGGCGAGCTGTATCAGATTTACACGTTTCGTCATTCGGACCTGCTGACCGACCTACGGCATGAATACACGCACGCGCTGCTGCACCAGTCGCTGCCTTTTGTGCCGCTGTGGATTGACGAAGGACTGGCCGAGTATTTTGAAGAAATACCTGCGGCACGCAGCGGTTCCAGTCGACTGCGCGCGATGCGGTGGAAATGCCGCACCGGCTGGAAACCGGGACTGTCGGATCTGGAACGCATACCGGATGCCGCCTCCATGGACTCCGACGATTACCGCAACTCGTGGGCCTGGGTTCATTATCTGATTCATGAGTCAGACGCCTCACGATCACAGCTGACCGGCTACCTGGCGGCGATTTCTGCCGGAGAAGCGCCCGGCCGGTTCAGCGAATGGGTCACGCAACACGACCCACCTGTCCTTAGCCGTGTAGGTTCGTATTTCCGCAGATTTCGCTTTTCACTACGCTAGGCTCCGGCGCAGTTCGCACGTACCAGGCTCTCACAGGCAGATTCCGCCTGTTGCCCGCCAGCGTGTCAGCGCCCCCGTTCCACCACGCCTGTGTTTTCGTTGAGGCCGAAACTGTGAACACTCCCCGCCCCCTCATTACCCTGCCTGTCCGCCTGCTGTGTCTGCTGACATTCTCAGCATTGATGTCCACTGTCTCTGCCGCCCCGCCCGCACCGAACACCGGCGGAATGGGGTTTCGAGATATTCGCCTGGGAGACGGCGGGCAGCTCAGGCTCCAGGTAGTCAGCCCCGCCGGTCAGCCCATTGCCCGCCAGATCGTCAGCATCCAGCATGAGGGCAAAGAAATCGCCAGATCGCAAACGTCGCCTCAGGGGCAGGTCCTGATCAGAGGCTTGCGACCCGGTCTGCACCTGATTCAGGTTGGCCGTCAGCAACTGAACTGTCGGCTGTGGACGGCACGAACCGCGCCGCCGACGGCCCTGGCAAATCCTGCCTTTGTCCTGGGAGGAACAGCCGTGCGAGGGCAGTATGGTCCTGTGCCAGGCCCCCTGTTTCCCAATGTGGCGCCGGCCGCTTTGGCAACCACCGTCACAGCTGCTGCTGTGGCGGCGATTATCATCGGCAAAAACTCGGGAGACGACAGTACCTTTGTGCCGCCGGCAAGCCCCTGAGGCCGCCCATCCAACAACACGTGTTGCGGCGAACGAAACCTCCCGGTCAAAGAGACTGCCTGCCACTGCGATCGTCCCCTGCCTTCCGATCAATTGCCGTCTTCCAGCCGGCACTCTCTGGTACCGGGCACCAGGGCAGCGTACAGTCCCCGGCATGGCAATCCTGAGTCTGAACAATCTGTCGTTTACCTACTCGCACCCTCCGCTGTTGGAGAACATTGACCTGCGCGTGGAGGCCGGTGAACGTATTGGTCTGGTGGGCCGCAACGGCGCCGGCAAGTCAACGCTGCTGAAGATTATTGCCGGCGTATTGCCGCCGGATAACGGCACCGTGGAAACCGGCCCCGACATTCACATCGCCGTGCTCGATCAGGAAGTGCCCGACGCGGATGAGGAAAGCAGTTTTGCCACCGCCGCCATGCGTCTGGGCGAACTGGGCAAAGCGGTGGGCGATTTCCGTCGCTGCAATGTGCTGATGCAGGCGGGCGAAACGCTCAGCGATATCGACCAGCAGGCCTACAACACGGCCAGCGAACAACTGGCTGACGCTGACGCGTGGGACCTGGGCGATCGCCTGGAAAACCTGATGACGGAAATGCAGATTCCCGTCGATGGTCGGTTTTGTGACCTGTCCGCCGGCATGAAGCGCCGCGTCCTGCTGGCCGGAGCGATGGCCAGTCGTCCCGACATTCTGCTGCTGGACGAACCCACCAACCATCTGGATATCGATTCGATTGTCTGGCTGCAGGAATTTCTGTCCCGGTTTTCCGGCACCCTGATTTTCATCACGCACGACCGCGTGTTTCTGCAGGACGTCGCACGTCGCATTGTGGAAGTGGAACGCGGCCGACTGTTTGACTGGACGTGCGACTATCAAACGTTTCTCAAACGTCGTGAAGACCTGCTGGCTGCCGAACAGGCGGCGGCCGAGCAGTTTGATCGCAAACTGGCCGAAGAAGAAGTGTGGATTCGCCAGGGGATCAAGGCACGCCGCACCCGCAACGAAGGCCGCGTGCGGGCTCTCAAAAAGATGCGGCAGGAACGCAAAGAACGCCGCGAGCAACTGGGCACCGCCAAACTGCAGCTGCAGGACGTCGAAAAGTCGGGACGGCTGGTGGCCAAAATTGCGAACGTCAGCCATGGCTTTGGCGGTCCGCTGCTGATTGACAACTTCAGCACCACCGTGTTCCGCGGCGATCGCATTGGCATCATTGGCCCCAACGGCATCGGCAAGTCCACCCTGCTGAAAATCCTGCTGGGCGAACTGCGGCCGCAGGAAGGCGACGTGCGTCAGGGGACCAACCTGTCTGTGGCGTATTTTGATCAATTGCGTGGTCAACTGGACCCGCAAAAAAACGCCCGCGAGAACATCGGGGAAGGCAGCGATCAGATTCTGATCAACGGCAACAAACGCCACGTGATGGGGTACCTGCAGGACTTTTTGTTCACGCCGGATCGGGCTCACACCCGCGTAGAGTTTCTCAGCGGCGGCGAACGCAATCGCCTGCTGCTGGCCAAACTGCTCACAAAACCGGCCAACATTCTTGTGCTGGACGAACCAACCAATGATCTGGACGCCGAGACCCTCGAACTGCTGGAAGAAACCCTGCAGGACTACGGCGGCACCATTCTGCTGGTCAGCCACGACCGGGCCATTTTGAACAACGTGGTCAGCAGCACCATCGTGTTTGAAGGCGATGGCGTCATCACCGAACACGACGGCGGCTACGACGACTGGCTGCGGGTCCGCAACAATCGACCGGCTCCATCCGGCCGGACGAAGCAAACGAAGTCCACCAAACCGCAGCCATCTCCCAACACCGCAGTCGCCTCAACAGCAGAGGTCGTCGCCAAACCCAAAAAGCTCAGTTACAAAGATCAGCGAGAACTGGAAGAACTGCCGGACCGCATCGCCGCTCTCGAATCACGTCAGGCCGAGCTGAACGAGCAAATGGCCGCGCCCGATTTTTACAAAAGCGATGGCTCTGTTATTGCCGAGGTTCAGGCCGAAGCCACCCGCCTGGCCGAGGAACTGGACGCCTGCTTTTTACGGTGGGAAGAACTCGACGGGTGAACGTCCGTCGGCAACGTGTTCGTCGGCATGCTGGCGCCGGTCACGTTATCCCGGTTCGCTTCCCTTACGTTCGGCGGACAAGGTTCGCGCCGACCAGATTCGCGCCGACCACAAGCGAGCCTGCTGCTGCCGTCACGGACGTGGCGGATTGGCCCAGTGTCCGCTCGGATCACTGCCTTTGACCACCACCCCTTTGGCGTTCCAGCCCATCTGAGCACGCACTTCCCCGGCCGCATACCGCAGTGTGAGACCACATCGACGGCGCGTCGAGTTATTGGCATCCGAGCCATGCAGCAGCAGATCACTGTGGATCGAAATCTGTCCGGCCTTCAGGTCATCAATCACAACCTCGCCATACTGCTCGGGGTTCTCCACCGTCTGCCCCAGCACACTGTGGTCTTCCGGGCTGCTTTCCCGATAGGTCAAATGACCGGAAGTCTGGCTGCCCGCGATAAACTTCATGCAGCCGTTCTCCAGATCGGCATCGTCAATCGCCAGCCACACCGTCACCGCTTTGGAAGGTGACAGGGGCCAGTAGCTGGCATCCTGATGCCACGCCACCTCTTTGCCATCTCCGGGCATCTTGCAGAAAAAGTGCGAGCCCCAGGCCACCACATCGTCGCCCAGCAGATCGGCCACATAACCGACCAGCTTGGGGTGCGTCAAAATGTCGTAAACCCGGCCATGCTTCATATGGGCCGTGCTGATGGAATAGCTGTTGCCGCCGGCCGCAATGGTGTCTGCGAGCAGCTTGTCAAAATACGCCCGGATGTCGTCGATTTCCGCCGTGTCAAACGCATCCAGCGGACGGATGTAGCCCGACGTGTTGTAGCTTTCAATTTGCTTCGCTGTAAGGCACTGCGGCGATGTGCTGGCGGCCGGATGGAATTTCAAATCGCGTTCGATGGACTGCAGAGCGTCTTCATCAGGCGTAATATCAAACTTTGGTGCGTCGGTGGACATGGCGGGCACAATCAAAAATGGAGGAACGCGGAGGACCGCCGCAGCGGCCCGCACGGGATATTGTGTCGTCTAAGAGTCCATCGTCAACGCCGTTAAGCAGGCGCTGGTGGCCGCCGCCACATTCAGGGAAGGCACCTGTCCAAGCGGCGGCAGCGACACCAGCGTGTCACATGTGTCCCGCGTCAGACGACGCAGTCCGTCGCCCTCGTTGCCCATCACCAGAATCCAGTTGCGACCCCGGTCCACCGTACGAATCGACTCTTCCGCCCGTTCACACGTTCCCAGCACCCACAGATCAGACTTCTGCGCCTTCTGCAGCGCCTGCGTCAGATTGGTCACAATGGCATACGGCGTGTACTCCACACCCCCGGTCGCCACATCGCAGACGGTCGCATTCATCGGCGCGCTGTTGTCTTTCGTCATGAGGATTCCACGCACACCAAAAAATCCCGCCAGCCGAAAAATCGCGCCCAGATTCTGCGGGTCCTGCACCTGATCCAGGGCCAGCCACAGACCGCACTCCCCGTCCTGCTTCTTCTTCCACAGATTGCCCACCGGCACCGGAGAAGGCGGCTCAACGGTCGCCGATCCCGCGCCAAAACGCTCGGTCTCCCGACGACGGCCCTGCTGCGGTCGATCCTTCCGCCCCGTCCGCACGGGCACGCCACGACGCGCGGCCGCCTCCAGCACGGTATCCCACGGTGCCGCCGGATTCTGACGGTTCAGCTGGATCGACCGCACGGCTTTGGGACGCACATCCAGCGCCGCCAAAATGCTGTGCGGATTTCTCAATTCAAGCATAGGTCCCGAGTTCTTTCCGCCCAACAAAAAACCTGCCGTCTGCCCCAAACGACATTCACTGCCGCTCACTTCCCGCCATCAACCTCTAACGCCGCCCAACTTCCAGTCCGGCCTGTGTCAAATGATACACGGCAAACGTGGCCAGCCAGTGCTCGCCCTCGTAGTGCCCACTCGTCACATAAGTGAGGCCGATTTTCGCATGCGCCGCAACACTCGCCTCCAGCCGTGTCCGACGCGGATCACCTTTCGGCAGTGACTGAGCAACCCCGTTCATCGTCCACGCACGCGCCAGATCCAGGCCAGCCAGATGCACCAAATGGCCGTCCGTCACATCCGAAACCTCCACAGGCTCCATCATGCTGCCCATATCGTCCGCCTTCAACTGCGGCAGGAACTGATCCAGCCACACAGAAAACTCATCGGCCGGCAGAATCCGTCGCATCAGGTCCGCCTCATTAAAACCGGACGAGAAAAAATCGTGCCCCGACGGCTCATAATGCGCCGGATAGTTTCGATCACCCGCATAGAACTGCTTTGCCTTGGCCACAACAAGGGCCTCCAGAGATTCCTCCTTCAGCGTGCGGGCGTAATCCAGAATCATCGACAGCGCAAACGACGTATCGGTATGCGTGCCCACACGAATCGGAAACGTAAGCTTCGGCAGGTACTCATTGATCCGCTTCACAATAATCGCTTCCAGCGGCTTCAGATTCTCACGCCACTTCGCCGCGTCCGCATCTTCCCACGTGTGCGTTTCCCGCACCAACTGCAGCAGCCACGCCCAGCCGTACATCCGCTCAAAGCTCTTGTTATAAGACGCCTCAAAATACTTCGCCTCCACCTGCATCTTTTCCAGCGTCAACTGCGCATTGAGCATCGCCCGAATCTCGCTCGCCCGCTCCGTCTTCGGATAATCACGCAGCAACCGCACCAGCATCCAGTGACCGTGCACCGAAGAATGCCAGTCAAAATTGCCGTAAAACGCGGGATGCATCTCCTTCGGCGAACGCACGTCCGCGCCTGAATTCATCACGTTCGACGGCTTATTGGGATACTCCTGCGGAATCCCCTTCAACGCCAGCTTTGCAAACGCCGTCACCTGGGCATCCGTCAATCGACCCATCTGCGCCTTCTCCTGACCAACCAAACTCTGCCCCACAGCCAGCCAGCAACCCACCGACAGCAACAACACACGCGTCATTTGAATTCTCCTTCCTCGAAGACACGAACCGTACCGCCCCAAACCTCACACGTCATGCCCCCCAC
>JANSXP010000141.1 GCA_024742875.1 Planctomycetaceae bacterium
CAGCGTCTGCTGACGATTCCCGGCGTTGGTCGAGTGACAGCGGAAATCATCGTCGCGTATCTGGATAAACCCAAACGTTTTCAGAACGGACGTCAGGTCTCCAGCTATGCCGGCATGGTTCCTGTGCAGTATCAGTCAGGTCAGAGTGACCGACGCGGCCGCATCACGAAACGAGGATCTCGGCTTTTGCGAAAGGCGGTGGTCGAGTGTGGCTGGCTGTTGATTCGCTACAACTCGTGGGCGGCAGAAACGGTGGAACGGATATCGAAAGGACAAAAGACCAGACGCAAGCAGGCAGTCGTGGCGATGTCTCGCCGCATGTTGGTCCGTTGCTGGGCGATGCTCAGGGATGAGACTGACTGGAAAAGGCCGGAACGAACCACACCAACAGCGACAAGCTCAGCGTAAACGGCGAGCACTCGCGCGAAAGACAACACCTGACACACACCGCTTCCCCTGAAGCGAAACCGCGCAAGCATCGAATGTGGGGCTACGCACCAAGCGTGTTCTAACGAATGAGCTGCGCGACGGGATCACCAATGGTATCCACGCATGGATGACTGAGACCGCAGGAAACTGCGGACACCTCGAATAGTCGACTGAAGCCACGGGTGTGTCAGGAACACAACAACCAACGACCGACTGGCCGGTCACCCGTCACGCTGCGCTGACAGAAAGACCAGCCTGACAAACACAGCAATTTCCAACTTGAAAACAACACGGCTTCATAGTCGTTTAGCGTAACCGGGTGGCGACGGTTGATGTTGATTTCAATTTCGACGTGAATCGCCACTCCGGTTCACGCTGTTGTTATTCGGCCGAGTTCCGCATTTGCTCGTACAGGAGTTTACGGCGGAACGAGAAACTGAAATGTCTCATCGTTTGCCCGCCATCGACCCATCGTTCGTATAAGACCAGCTTGGTGCCGCTATCTGAGGTTGCGAAACGCAGAGTTGTGTAATCGTTGACGCGGTATCTTGAAAATTTTTCGTACCGGAAACCTTCTGGCAGGTGCTTGATTGAGCGTAGTCCGTGGTGACTATCGTATGACCAATCGACGTCAAAAAACACTGCGGCGTCAAACAGCCGTGCCAATTCCCTCTTCATATTTTCCGATGTTCTAAAGTCGTCTGGAGCCGGAAAAGTTGGGTCCGGCCATTCGTGACAGGCGGTGATCAAGGTCTTGATTTCCGTGTCGTATTGAGCCTCGATGTGGCTGCAGATTTGACGATATCGGTATGTGCGGTAGGCGAACCCCGCGATCATCGCGCACACAACGCCAGCCGCGACAATCGTCTGCTTTCCGAATCGCTTTCGTTTTTGGCCGTCGGTGATCTGCGCCTCCAGCCTTTGCCAAATAACGTCTACCGTAACCGGGCACGAACGGAAGACTTGGATTTCAGTTGACGCGTGAATGAGTGCTCCGGTTCACGGTTTTGTTAGCTGGCTGTGTTGGGCCATTTCGCGTGGAACTTAGATCGGGCCTTTGCCAGCGCCTTGTCCGAGCATTGTACATTGTCGCCGGGATTAGCAGCGAGTAGAGAGTCAACATAAAGTGGATTTTTGAAGTCCACGATTGCGAAGGATTTGCGTGACAGCATGGCAGTGCCACCGCGAATTGGTTTGACAGTTGGAAAGTTTGAAATGCATTTCTCAGGCAGCGGTGCGAACATATGAGTGAAGTGGGCGATTGTGCATCCGCCTATTGCGGCTACGATCGCGCCCAGTAAGCACCAACCTGCGGCGGGACTCATGCCGGCGGGATTGTCGAGTGATGACCATGCAAAGTAGAGGGCGAGCGCCGCGAGTATCGCACCGGGAACGATGCCTGCCCATTTTTTCCAACGGTTCGGGCGAGCGTGCCAATCAGAGCATCTTTGGCAAAACATCCAATTACCGTGAGTCGTAATCGAAACGGCAAACGGAACGCCAGCAGACCGCACAAGTGGTGTTGGCGTCGTGGCCGGTTGTTCCATGCAGTTCGGGCATTCGGCTGGAAACGTAAGCTGGGAAGTGTCGTGGATTTTGACGCGTACCCAAGCCATGCATTCTACTTTGCCAGCTAACGCCCCTGTTCACCGGGCCGCGGCGAACGAATTTCCTATGCAATAGCCGCGCGGCCCGCGGCTCCGGTGCAACAGATTGTTATGCCACTTGTTCGTCAGTTGTCAAACCAGAAGACGAGACGTGAATGCCCTTTGCCGTGATGAGTGTCGAGTGTTGCCATAGCACTGAATGCGGTCTGGACTTCGGGAGTTGCTTTTGAAAGTGGATAGTCAAAGTGTGCGAGTGATTCGTGGATTTCATCAAGTCGCAGCCAGCTTGGTGAATGCCATGTTGGGTTGGACACACGGCGAAGTGCCTGTGAGCCAAGCTTGTAGCGAGAAATTTCCAATGGTGGCCCAAGAAATGATTTGCCCGATTCAATCAGCTCGTCGGCCTTCTGATTGGTTATCGTTCCAAGTGACGGTTCGAAATGGTCACGGTAGTCGTGGTCGTCAGCGACGTAGAAGAAGCGGTTCAAGACGGCCGAGCCGTATTACGGCGGGAGGCCACGCGGTGGGTGAAGGCAGTGTTTTTCGACGTCCGCTTCATGGAAATGGTAGTTGCGGCCATCTCCAAGTGCATCGAATAGGCTATAGCATCGCCACCAGAAGAGTTCGCCCATGTTGAACGGTCGGATGAAATTAGCGTCAGAAAACGGCTCGCGATTATCGGAGTAGTCGAATTCGATGAATGCGTGGATGTCAGTGCCCATGACTGCTGCAGCGCTGTTGTGGCATAACGTTGCTCTTAACCCGCCTGGCCAAATGGCAATAATGCGGTTTTATCACGGTCAAGCTGTTACGGAATCGCGACGCTGGAGGGCATGCCCTGCCATCACTTTGAACTCCATCAGATCGCCCTTGCCTTGTTCTGCTTATCCATGAGCAGCATCAGCTCAGTCGCCCTGAGCACCCAGCGAGGCTTGTCCTTCATCTTCAGAATGTCACTCAGCTGTTGGACGATGCTCTCCCTTGTCTCAGTGCTCATCGGCCAGCCTGCCCGAATGGCTTTGCCGAGCAGGACCATGCAGGACCGCTTCTCGATTCTGAAGTCAGGTGGAATAGACTCTTGTTTCATTCTCAATCTCCAGTGTGTTGATGACCTTGGTGGCCCCGCATTCGGGGCACTTTCGATACTGAACAGTTGCGTACTTACTAATTCTCTTGCGGGCGACCGCTTTCGTGACTCCTGAGCATTCATCGCAGTCTGCCAGGTCGCCAAGGACTTCAGCTGTGAGTGCCTTCATGTTGAACTCCGGTTATAGTTGGGCGGAACGGCATGGGATAAACTGCCGTGGGACGCGTGTCCTTCGTGTTTTGGCAGTGTTTTCGGGGAAGGCACTACCTGTCAGTTCTTACGCAAAGAACAGGAGTGGCACATGCCAGTGGAATCGGGCAAAATCTCGCGAGTCCAAGTGGCCATTTGTGTCGTCCTGGTTCTGATGGCAATTGTGGGTTCCCTCTTTTTTCGAGACGGAACGAGAGCTCGAGCACTCCCCGCTTGGTTGGTCTGGCATTCTCTGTACGAAAGAGGCCCAGACGGGATAAGTGTGTGGGCAGCTGCAGATAGGCCGTTGCGTAAATGCTACCTGCGTTTCGAAAGCGAAGCCGAGAATCTGAGAGCGTTGAGAATCGATGAATTTGGCCTCGGGGAGTCGCCGGAATTTGTTGTCGTTCTGACCCCCAAGTGGTCCACGCATATCGAAGCAATCACCGTGGCGAATAGCTTCTGCAAAGCCAGTGGAAGAACTGTCGGCATAATTGCTGTGGACCCCAGCTTGAAACCGATAAACGTGTCTCAGTCTCTTGCCAGCCCCGACGATTTTGGGCCTTGGTGGTTCACCCTAAATGACTGGGAAGTCACAGGATCATTCGTAACGCTGTCAAAGGACGATGCTCGAATGTGGCTCGAGAGACAGGTCGCCGAGCAGTAGCCAACGTTGTCGCCGAATGGAATTGGAGTAGCGGAACGGAACGCTCTGAAAATGAAATTTACGCACGCGATTTTCACGCGGTGGTGCAACCGCGAAGAAGTCGAGCCGTCTCTGGAAGGACCCGCTTGCAGTAAGGAAGACACATGGCAATCGCCTCAGTAACAGCAATCCTGTTTGTTGCATCGCTAGATGGGGCTGCAAAGACGTTGTTCCAGCTAAGACGTAGCGAGCACGCGTACAATGACATCGCGATGCGTATCGATTTTGCGTACGAAACCAATGATGATTTCATAGTCCCTGATGGTGTGCTGTCTTGGCATAGTGAACGCCTCTGGCAAGTGGCGTCACTTGATGAGTATCGTCTTGAACTGACTGGACGCTCGCCTTCTGCTCAGGGCGAACGCCAACTCTCTGCGCTCGTTGAGTCACACAGTAACGGCACCACAAGGATTAGTAGTGCTACCACCGGGAAGGTCGCGAAGAAGTATCGGGGCCGCGGACGACACTTCGTGTACCCCCACTCAATTGTCCTCCGGTCAGGTTCTGGCAATTTACCCCTCAGCGAATACATTGCAGGTAAACACCATCTAGGCCAAGCGAGGGTTAGTCACCTCGGAACACACACAGTCAGTGGACTCCAGTGTCATCAACTGAGAGTTGAAGAGCAGAGCGAAACGGGTGAGATTGAGATCGTTCGGGAGTTCTTCCTGGCTGAAGATCGAAACTACTTCCCTGTTCGGGTCGTCACCTACTCAATCAGGGATTCGAACAAAATTCCGTCGCGCATAGCATCGATCGATAAGTTCGTTGAGATGTCACCCGGAAGGTGGTTTCCAGCTAGGGGAAGTTGCACAGGATTCGATAAAACGCGGATAAGAAACAACCAAGAACAGGTGTGGCGTTGGAAAACATCGTTTGACCTGAGGGGCGTCGACCTCAGTAGCAACATCCTTTCAGACATGCTCAAGCTTGCCCCCTGAAGCTTCGGCCAGACGGGCCTCCAGACAACTAAGGCCCCTGCACTCTCGTCCCTACACCTGCTGCATATCCAGCTTCACGCCCATCCGATTAGGGCTGACGTACTCAACAAACCGTCCGATCGCTGAGTTAAGGCAATAACACACTAAGAAGCCCGCGTCGGCCTTCCCCTAAGGTTGGCATCGCAGGATTCATCGATACTCTACGCCGCTTAACTTTCTTAACAGGAGCTATCAAGTGGCGAAAACCAAGACAGACATTATCAAAGAGTATCTGGCAGCTAATCCCAACGCTAAGGGCAAAGAGGCCGAAGCCGCCCTCAAAAAGCACGGCATCAATGCTCAGTACTTCTACGTGATCAAGAGCAGCCTCTCGAAAGGTAAGAAGCCTGCCAAAAAGCGTGCGAAGAAGAAAGCCGCTAAGAAAAAGGTTGTGCGTCGCAAGATTGGCAGTGCCGTTGACGTCAGTGTTGAAGACCTGCAGACTGCCGCAGACTTCGCCGCCAAGTTTGGTGGTCTCGAGAAATTGAGTGCGGCTGTCACTGCCCTGCGAAAGTTTCAGGTCAAATAGCCGACTGCCTGCTTCATGCCTCGGGGCTGCCCGGTGAGCCCGTCCTGGGCCGCCTCAGGGCCTGTTTCACGTTGCTCGAATCTTGTAGGGGCCGAGCTTCAAGTCGCTTAGAAGCCGTTCCTGCGCGTCAGTTGCTGTCCGCTCGACGCTTCAACTCCCCTCTGACCAATGCCAGTGTTCTCACGGCTGAAGCCAGGTCCGTGGTCAGACGCAGATAAGCCTCGGCAATCTCAGGGCTTTCCGAAATCATTGCCTCGACGCCTGTGACGATATCTTCATCTGTTGCCAGAGCGTTCAATGCCATCGCGACGAATTCGTTTTCCTGCAGCGTTGCCGTGATCTCATCGAAGCGAACCGATGCGGTGTCCAGCATCGTCAGTAGTTCTTTGCCGGTGAGCTTGGTCAGGTCAGTCATCCGGGGCTGCCCTTTAGTCTGCGTCGCCACCAGATTCTGTAGACCACGATATTCAACAATGCCGCGTAGCCGATCAACGCGACGTGCTCGATGACTAGCTGGTAGCCAACGTAGTACTTGCTAACCCAGCCGCCTGGAAACCACCAGGCAAATTCGTACGGTTCGGACTGTCTGGGATAGTCGAAGGGCAGTGCATACGTTTCATCTAACTTGGCGTTACGTTCCTTGATTGACACACTCATTTCACTCCAGTCACGACCAATCACAACCACTCCCAGCGGCGAGACCTCAAGATAGACCCACTCAGCTACGATGGTCACATGTTGAAAGCGTGAAACAGCCCACGCGGAAATCGTCAGGAGCAACAGAACGCTGGCCGTGATACGAATGGCGAGTCCGGTCAATCGTCGCATGGGACTGCCTTTGATTTGCGGCGACGGTACAGCCAGTGGAGGACGTTGGCCGTTACTGCGACTGTGAACAGCGTTTCATGAGCGGCAGCGACAATAACGTAGCGAAGACCTTTGGATGAAAATTTGTATTTCAAAACAAATCCGCCTAGGCACCAGCCGCGCTGACCTGGAAATGCAGTGGGGTTGTACCACGTTTCTCGATAGTAGATGTATGCCGCTCGGCTTCGCTCCGTGAATGAAATCCGCGATACGGGGGTGGTGCTGTCAGTCGAAGCAAAGACGCAAACACTGAACTGGTGGAATCCTACGTCTCCGTTTGAAAAATAGACCCTGGCTTCATGTGTGCGAGATACCAGCCAAATCGCGATCGTCAGCACGAGGAAGACCCTGAGGCTGATCGTCACGGTAAGTGCCCTCAGTCTTCGCATGTCCGAGCCCTCCGCCTTCTGTTCAGCCACCACACGAGAATGTTGAGACAACCGGAGCATAGATTTCAAGGAAACGAGCAAAACGGCTGAGTCGTCACGATTTACTATCGCAGTTTGTGGAATGAGTGCAGGTGCACAGTGCCAAGCAAATCCGCGTGTGAGCGTCGGAAACCTCTGCGACAGTTGACGAATGTATAGCAGCGCATGCCTGTCATTCCGTAACAATGGGGATTAGCACACAAACGGCATAACGACACGTTGACTCATTGCTGCTTGGTGTTGGACTGGCGGCATCCAGTTCTTTCTCAAGGGGGGTCCTATGAAAAAAGTCTGCTTCTCGGTCGTTCTCGTCTTGTCAACATCCGTCGATTTGTTCGGCGGATTGATGACCTACACCTCGCGTTCACAATTTCAGTCTTTGGCGCCTGGCTTGACGATGCAAGACTTCGCAGTCGCACGCGTCATGAACGGTGCTGACGCGTTGGTTACGGGGCCGCTAAACCAGTTCACAGACAATGCAATCTTCAAACCGAATGAGATAAAACCTGGTCTTACCATCTCATCATCTGGGAGTACCGCAGTCGGAAATCAAATCTATGTGGCCGGTGTCAACACGATTGGCAATTCCGCAAAGTCTATCTACACCAATGGCAGTAATGCGACGATGCGGCTCGATTTCCAAGCAGTCTCGGCAGTGGGGCTGGGCTTGATCGGATTTACAAATGGCAATCCACCTCGTGCGTTTAACCTCACAGTCTTGACCAACATGGGAACCCGTAACTTCACAACACCCAGTATCCCGACCGCAGGTCCTGGTTTTTTCTATGGGTTTATTGCAAGCGGGGGGGAGGTCATCAACAGCATCAGTTTTCAGTCGGGTGGTGGAGCGAATGAGGGGCTAGCCAATCTGGAGTATGGCAACCTTCCAGCAACAACTACACCTGTACCTGAACCTACATCATTCGCCATTTTCGGACTCGGCCTCGCTGGCTTCGGGGCAGTCCGGTACCGCCGACGAAAGAAGCTTGCCGCTGAGTAGGCGATTGGTTGAGTTCGATCAGTGAAGCCGAGTGGGGGCAGTCCCGACTCGGCTTTCTTGCTTTAAGCCAGACGTTCAAATCGTTCACTGACTTTCATCAATCTGAGGCTGCGAAGTCCACTCGGCCACAAGAAACACAACGTGTCCTTCGACATGTGCTTATACGCTCACTGGATGTCAGCATCTTTGGAGTTCGCATGGG